>NZ_JANHDM010000001.1 GCF_024494685.1 Halorubrum rubrum
TCTCCGCCGCGAAAACTACAGTTACCGCGTCGAACAACACGGTTTGAGAAATTCTGTCGAACGTGTCTTTAGAGAAGTACAACGACGAACCTCTTCGTTTTCAAACTGTTTCAGCCATGTCGATCCATCGACCGCGGAAACGTGGTTGCAAGCCCACACCGTCTGGTGGAATCATGCTTAAGTTAACACGACGATTCCAGCACGTCGGGGCGGGTTCGGACCGCGAAAGCGGGCGGGACCGCGATATCGACCGGGTCGAGCGCGGCCGCCGGCGTCGCGACCGCGACTCGCGTCCCTTTTACCGTTCACGCGTCTCCGGCCCGCATGGACAAGCTCGAGGCGTTCCTCGCCGGCGACCGGCTCGACGACGTCGTGTTCTACGTGAGCGACGCGTTCCTCGACGACGACTCGCGGCTCCGCGAGGTCGGCACCGAGACCGACGACGGAGTCCGGCTCGTCCTCGACGGCGAGACCGGCCGCTCGGCGTTCCAGGCCGGGACCGGCATGGGAGCGATGGAGTTCGCGAAGGGGGCGATGGCCAACGAGGGAGCGATCGCCCGCTCGCTCGACGGCGGCGAGTGTCCGTTCGCTGGCGACGACGGCGACGAGGGAGCTGACGACGAGGGCGACGGCGACGCCGGCAGCCACGAAGTCCGGTTCGTGTTCGCGTTCGCCGAAGGGGAGAACCCGGAAGTGGGCGGCCTCTACGCCGAGGGCGACGTGATCCACGCGTACGCGCACTGTACCTGCGGGGAGAGCTACTCGCACAAGTGGGTCGTCGGCGACCGGGCGTAGCGCGACCGTCGAACCGTGAGGGACGGCTCCGTATGAATATCATATGAGTTAGCACTCTCCCGCTCTGCTAAACAGCCACGGGTGTGCGCCGTTACGTGTGAACGACAGAATGTCCAGCACGGACGCAGGCTAGTTGGCGTCGTTTATCGGCGGACAAGGCGAATATCCCGAGGCTTGACCTCGGGGATGAAGCTGACAACTCGTGATACAAACCGCTAAATGAACACATCACTAATCAATAGACAGCGATGGAATACAGTCACCGCTACCACGCTTACCCGACACAAGAGGTAGTGGAAGGGCTGGAACACCATCTAAACGTTCATCGCCAACTCTACAACCACGTCCGCTGGGACTACACGAATAGTCCCGAGGACGACAAACCGAGCGAGTACGACCAGAACAACAAACTTCCCGAGTGGAAGCGCAAATGGCCTGTGTTCGCGGAACTGCACTCGAAGGCCGCGCAAGCCACGGTCGCACGTTTCCACCGCAATCTCTCGAACCTTCGCGAGAAGAAAGAGAAGGGATACAACGTTGGTCGGCTCAAACGGCAAGCACCCACCGATTATCGAAGCGTCACGTACAACCAGTCTGGTTTCGATCTCGATGAAAAGAGGGGCCAAGACAGGTTCGCGTACGTCCGCTTCAGCAAAATCGGTTGGGTGAAGATTCGTCACCACCGCCCGATTCCCGATCCCGCCATCATCAAAGAGGTCACGTTCAAAAAGGAGACGACTGGCGAGTGGTTCGTCTCCTTCGGCCTCGAAACCGACGACGCCGATCTCCCCGAGAAACCCGACGTGGAATCGCTGGACGCGAGCAACAGCGTCGGTATCGACCTCGGAATACTCAACCACATCCACACCAGCGACGGCAAAACCGTAGATTGGCTCGACCTCGAAGACGACTACGAGCGACTCGGACGCGAACAGCGTAAGTTATCTCGGAAGGAGAAGGGGTCGAACAACTACGAGAAACAACGAGTCGAAGTTGCCAAACTCAAGCGTCGGATTCGCCGGAAGGTGCTGGACTACCAGCACAAATTGACATCCTCCTCCGCGTAAACGCGGAGGAATCCCGAGCGGTGGGAGTTTCAGGTTTGTAGTCCAATCAGTTGACTACCAGACCTTTCGGGCACGGGTAGTCCCACAGTGTCGGACTGGTGGACTGCTGGCCATGCCAAGTGGCCGTTACCCCTATCCTTCACCGTGTATGGCGTCCCACATGTTGTTTTTGCCACGGGGACGCCGGCAGGCATCAGCGGAGTTGGGGGTATCGTGTCGCGTGCTTTGAGCAGTCGGCAGAGACACACCCTTCGAGGATGTGGCGTTCACCGACTGCCCTTTCAGATACTGCCTCGTTACGCGGGCGGACAGGCCGCCTCCGAAGGACGGTTCGGAATCCGCTCCGTTCCGACCGATTCCTGCCTTCACATAGAGCGGCCTGTCAGTTAAATCTCCGTATGTGAAACTCGGTACAGACGTTCGGCTAGTGGATTGCTTCCCACCATGTCGGCTTCATCACCCGCCTGAAGGCGGGTGTATTCGCCTTGCCGTCTCTATAACGACGTGGCTCGTCCGCGAGTACGACGCCGTATTCGTTGAAGACCTAAACGTGAAGGGGATGCTTGAACAGTCGCACAACACTCGAAACAAGCAGGATGCGGCGTAGCGACAGTTCATCACCCTGCTCGAATACAAAGCAGAATTGTACGGCAGTCACGTCGTGCAGGTCGAAGCCCGAGGCACGACCAAAGAATGCGCGTCGTGCGGTGTGGAGGCAGCGAAACCCATCTGGGTCAGGGAACACTCCTGTCCGTCGTGTGGATTTGAGACGGACAGGGACGCGAATGCGGCGATGAACGTCTTGCAGAGAGGCTTTGCTGAATTAGGGCTGGGATGGCCCGAAGACACGCCCGTGGAGACTGTGACCGCTACGGACACGACTCACTTCGAGTCCGTGTCTGCAAGTCATGTCGTGGAAACGGGAAGCCTCGGGGCTTGACCCCGAGGCGATTCACGCCAGTGCGATCCCGGCACCGACGGCGATACTCGTCAGCGCGAGGCCCCCGAGCGCCACGGTTGTCCAGTCATGGTGTCCGTCGAGGTCGTAGTCAGAGTCGAACCCACTGAGACCGGTCAAAATACCTAGGCCGACAGCGACCGCGGAGAGGCCGCCAGCGAGCGCTAACATTGTCCAGATTTCGAGTCCGTTCTGTGCGATTTCTCGTATAGCCGTCCCGGCGAGAAAGACGCCAGTTACTATCGGGGCTGCGGCTGTCGCCTTGTTGGAGGGCATCGGATGGATTTCCGACGCGATTCTAAAAACTGTGGCGATGCCCCTCTCTGGATAGCGGTCAATACACAGCTCTCATCGACCGGCTGTTTCAGGTGAGAATATATCTGAAGAATAGGATTTCAACAGAGCCCACTCTCCGGGAACCAGCCATTTCAGCTAGAATACATCTGAAAAATAAGGCATAAACGAAATCCGAGAGATCGAGTCGGGGAAATCGCTATGCTCTCGGCGGCCCGAGACGCCGCATGGATCCCCTCGAGTCGATCCCCGAGACCGTCTGGAGGCGACACGCGAACCCGAAGAGCGGCTGGAGCCGACTCCTCGTCACGCCGGTGCTGCTGTACGCGGCGTATCGGCGAAGCGGGAAGCTCGCGGCGTTGGCGCTCGCGTTCACGGTCGTGAACCCCGTCCTGTTCTCGCCACCCGAGGACGACGAGGCGTGGATGACCCGCGCCGTGCTCGCCGAGCGCTGGTGGATCGATGAGCGAGGAGAGCCGGTCCTCGCGGGGTCCTTTCCCGCCGTTCTCAACCTGCTCAACCTCCCCGTCTTCGCGTACGCGCTGCTGGCCGCGTACCGGAAGCGCCCGCGGCGGGCGGCGGTCGCGGGGCTCGCGTCGATCCTGTTGAAGCTGGGGTTCGTCGCCGAGCTCGTCGAGCGGTACGACGCGGCGAACGCGGGAAGTGCGGCGAGCGCGGCGGTAACGGACGCCGAGTGAGATCGGGAAGATCGACGACAGCGGGGGTCAGTTCCCGGTCCAGCGCAGGATCGCCAGCGTTCCCTCGAAGAGGGCGATCATGGTGAGCGTGACGATGATCGGAGCCATCCCGGTCGGGTCGGGGCTGAACAGGAACGCGATCCCGAGGAACGAGCCCCAGAAGATGAGGCGTTTGTCCTCCAGCCACAGGCGCGTGACGAGGTTCATCATGATCGCGAGCATGATGAAAAGCGGGATCTGGAAGACGATCGCCATGAACGCGAGCATGATCACGATCAGGTTGAACGTCTCCGCGAGCCCGAAGGCGATCGTCGCGGCGTCGGAGGTGTAGGTGGTGAAATACGAGAAGATCGCGGGCAACACGAGAAAGTGCGCGAACGCGATCCCGATCCCCCCGAGGATCAGGCTCGTGGGGACCGCAGCGAGGTAGTACCGGCGTTCGTTCTCGTAGAGGCCGGGCTTCATGAACCGATACGTCTGGTAGACGAACGCCGGGAGGCCGACCACGACGCCCGCGAGCCCGGCGACCTTCAGCCGCGTCAGGGGGAGTTCGAGCGGCCCGTACAGCCGCGGGCGGTTCTCGAGCGGCGCGGGGATGTGGTATCCCCAGAAGTAGTTGATGAGCTCCGTCGACTCCGTCACCGCGACGAGCGTCGCGAGGCCGCCGAAGAGGAACACGACCGCGAGCCGCCGCATCATCTCCTCGATGTGCTCCGCGAGCGGCATCTCCTCGTCGGTCTCTGGACCCTGGATCCCGCCCACGTCCTCGACGTCCCCGGCGGTCGCGGGCGTGCCGCCGTCGCCAGCGGCGTCGCCGGCGGAGTCCTCGGCGTCGGGGTCCTCGTCGGAGTCCTCGGCGTCGCTCTCGTCGCCGTCGTCAGGATCGTCGGCGTCGCCGGAGTCGTCCCTGTCGCTGGGGTCCTCGGAGTCGCCGGAGTCGTCGTGCTCCCCGTCCTCGTCGTTCTCGCCGTCGCCCGATCCGGGATTCCCCCCGAGGGCCTCGTCGTCGAGGGCGGTCGACTTCCTCGATTCGACCGACGGCGACAGGTCTTCGGCGTCCGACGGCTCGTCGCTCGCCCGGTCGTCGTCGTCCATTCACCTTAGGTACGCCACCGGGTGATTATAGGCCTTTTCGGATGGCGTCGACCGCGCGGGAGGGGGCGCGGGCGCGGTCGAAAAGGTTGATAACGACGACGGTCCTCTCCCGCCGTATGGCGAGTGCCCTCGACGAGGACACCCAACAGTCGCTCGCGGCCGGCCGCGAGTCGGCTCGGGCGTTCCTTCGGTCGATCCAGAAGGACCTCCAGAAGGTGTTCGTCGTCTTCCTCATCGGCTTCATCGGCACGTTCTGGGCGCTACGCGTACACGTCTGGGACTACCTCTTCGCGATGACGCGACAGAACATGTCCGCCGACGTCGCCGCCGAGGCCGACGTCATCGCGACCACCCCCTTCGAGGTCATCCTCCTCCAGGCGAAGATCGGGCTGGTCGTCGGCGCGATCGTCTGTCTGCCCGCGCTGATCTACTTCACCCGCGACGAGCTCCGCGAGCGCGGGGCGTGGCCGCAGTCGCCGATCTCCCGCTGGAAGCTCGCGGCGATCGGGCTGCTCGGCGCGGGTCTGTTCGCCGTCGGCGTCGCCTACGGCGTCTACGCCTTCTTCCCGATCATGTTCTCCTTCCTGGCGGGGTTCGGGCTCGAGGCCGGCATCGAGCCGACCTACGGCATCGTGATGTGGACGGAGTTCATCGTCTTCCTCTCTCTGTCCTTCGGACTCGCCGGCCAGATGCCGCTCGCCATCACCGGGCTCTCGTACGCCGAGATCGTCCAGTACGAGACGTTCCGTGACAAGTGGCGGCACGCGGTCGTCGCCATCTTCGTCTTCGGCGCGGTGTTCTCGCCGCCGGACCCGTTCACCCAGCTGATGTGGGCGTTCCCGCTCGTCGCGCTGTACGGCTTCAGCCTCTACCTCGCGAAGCTGGTCGTCACCGCCAAGCGCAGCTCCGACCGGATCCGCGTGCTCGGGGCGGTCCGGAACCACTGGAACGTCGTCGGCGGGGCGGGCGTCCTCGGCGGCGGCCTCGTGTACGCCTTCTACGAGTACGGCGGCCGGACCGGCGTCAACGGCCTCCTCCGGTCGCTCGACAGCGACTGGCGATTCCTCGCGCCGGGCGAGGGACTCGGCCTCGACCCCGTGACCGCCGCCGCGCTCTACGCCGGCGTCTGGGCGCTCGCGTTCGCGGCCGTCGCGACGCTGTGGGCGGTGTACACCGACCTCGACACCACGAGCGCGGGCTATCAGTACGGCGACCCGGCCGCCATCGACCTCGACGAGCTCGACGCCGCGGGGATCCGCGCCGCCCCCGAGGACCCGTTCCTCGAGATGTCCGAGGAGGAGTCGCTCGCGCGGGCGCAGGCCGCGATCGACGACGGCGACCACGAGAAGGCACAGGCGATCCTCGACCGCTTCGACGAGGCGGCGGACGTCGGCGGCGACGGGAGCGGTGACGGCGGAAGCGCGAACGCGACGGGTGGAGCGGACGCGGGCGGGGGCGGCGGCCTCGCCGCGTCGGTCGGCGACCGCACCTCCCGCGCGTCCTCGACGTTCCTCTCCGAGCTCACCGGCGACGACGAGGCCGAGGACGACATCGGCGGCTACTACACCGACCTCAAGTTCATCTTCGACTCGGTGCGCTCGAAGTCGTTCATCCTCCTCGTGGTGTTCGGCGGCGTGATGGGCGCGGCGTTCACCTGGCTCTACATCGGCGGGCTCGCGGCGGTGCGGGCGGACCTCCAGCGACGGGTTCCGGTGGAGGTGGGCGGCGGGATCAACATCATCACGCTCCACCCGGTCGAGGCACTGATCTTCATGGTGAAGTTCTCGCTGCTGCTCGGCGGGATCGCGGTCTTCCCCGTCCTGCTGTACTCCGCGTGGCCGGCGCTTCGCGACCGCGGGTTCGTCGCCGGGCGGATCCGGCAGGTGTACCTCTGGACCGGCGCGCTCTTCTCCGGGCTGATCGGCGGCTTCGCGCTCGGCTACGCCTACATCGCGCCGCGGATCATCGGCTGGCTCGTCACCGACGCCGCCAACGCGAACATGATCATCACCTACCAGGTGAGCGACTTCATGTGGCTCGTGATCTTCACCACCATCGGGATCGGGTTCCTCGCGGACATCCCGGTCGCGATGGTGCTCCTGAACAACGCCGGCGTTCCCTACGACGCCTTCCGCGGGCGCTGGCGGGAGGTCACCGTCGGCATCATGCTGTTCGCGGCGGTGTTCACCCCCGCCGACGTGATCACGATGTTCCTCGTGACGATCCCGCTCATGATCGCGTACGGGGTCGGACTCGGCGTGCTGTACCTCGTCACGCTCGGTGGCCGACGGGACCTCTCACCGCCGGCCGAGATCGTCGGGCGGTAGCGCGTCGGCGGGAGACCAGCCGATCGCCGAAACCGACGGGTATTCCCGCGCGCGGGCGCAACACGCGGGCAGAATGAGCAAGGACTACATCGAGGTCCGCGGCGCGGAGGAGCACAACCTCAAGGACCTCGACGTCCGGATCCCGCGCGAGGAGTTCACGGTCGTCACCGGCCTCTCGGGGTCGGGCAAGTCGTCGCTCGCGTTCGACACGATCTACGCCGAGGGCCAGCGCCGGTACATCGAGTCGCTGTCGGCGTACGCCCGCAACTTCCTCGGTCAGATGGACAAACCGCAGGTGGAGTCCGTCGAGGGGCTCTCGCCGGCGATCTCCATCGACCAGAAGAACGCCGCCAACAACCCGCGGTCGACGGTCGGCACCGTCACCGAACTCCACGACTACCTCCGGCTTCTGTACGCCCGGATCGGCGTCCAACACGACCCGGTCACCGGCGAGGAGGTGGGCGAACAGTCCGCACAGGACATGGTGAACCAGATCCTCGAGCTGCCGGAGGGGACCCGCGCGAAGATCGCCGCGCCGATCGTGCGCGACCAGAAGGGCGCGTTCGAGGACCTCTTCGAAGAGCTCGTGTCCGACGGCTACGCCCGCGTCGAGGTCGACGGCGAACCGCTCGATCTGACGCTCGACGACCCCGATCTCGACCAGAACTACGACCACACGATCGACGTGATCGTCGATCGGGTGAACGTGTCGCCGGACGCCCGCTCGCGGATCACGGACTCCGTGGAGACCGCCCTCGAGGAGGCCGGCGGCGCGCTCAAGCTGATCGTCCCCGACCCGCCCTCGAACACCCCGTTCGCCTCGAACGCCCGGTCGACCGGGTCGCTGGCGGCGGACGCGGAGGGCGACGACCGGCTCGTCGTCGAGTTCTCCGAGGAGCTCGGCAACCCCAACTCCGACTTCCAGTTCTCCGCGATCGAGACGCGCTCGTTCTCGTTCAACAGCCCGTACGGCGCGTGTCCCGAGTGCGAGGGGATCGGCTCGACGAAGGAGGTCGACGAGGACCTCGTGGTCGTCGACCCCTCGAAGCCGCTGAAGCACGTCTTCGAGCCGTGGAGCTACAACCGGACGTACTACTCCAGGCAGATCGACAACGTCGCCGAGCACTTCGGCGTCGACCTCGACACCCCCTTCGAGGAGCTGGACGAGTCGGTCCGGCGGCAGTTCCTCCACGGCACCGACGACGTCGTCCACTTCGAGTGGACCACGAAGAACGGCACCAGAGAGAAGACCGAGCGCTTCGAGGGCGTCATCCCGAACCTGGAGCGCCGCCACGTCGAGACCGACTCCGAGCGCGCTCGCGACCACATCGAGGAGTACATGGCCGTGACGACCTGCCCGGAGTGTGAGGGAACGCGGCTGAAAGAGCAGTCGCGGCACGTCCTCGTCGACGGCACGCCGATCACGGCGGTGAACCGGCTGTCGATCGCCGAGGCGCGCGAGCACTTCGAGGGGATGGAGGAAGAACTCGGCGAGCGCGACACGAAAATCGCGACGGAGATCTTAAAGGAGATCCGCGCCCGGCTCGGCTTCATGGAGGAGGTCGGCTTGGAGTACATCACGCTCGACCGGGAGGCGTCGACGCTGTCCGGCGGCGAGAGCCAGCGGATCCGGCTCGCGACGCAGGTCGGCTCCGGGCTCGTCGGGGTGTTGTACGTGCTCGATGAACCCTCCATCGGGCTCCACCAGCGCGACAACGACCGGCTGTTGAACACCCTCGAGGGGCTTCGCGACCTGGGCAACACCCTCCTCGTCGTCGAACACGACGAGGAGACGATGCGGCGGGCCGACGAGATCGTCGACATGGGTCCGGGTCCGGGAAAGCGCGGCGGCGAGGTTGTCACACAGGGGGACTTCGACGACGTCGTCGCGGCCGACGACTCCGTCACCGCGGACTACCTCGCGGGCCGGAAGTCGATCCCGGTGCCCGACGAGCGACGCGAGCCGGAGGGCGAACTGGTCGTGCGGGGGGCGCGCCAGCACAACCTGAAGGACCTCGACGTGCCGATCGAGCTCGGCACCCTGACGACCGTCACGGGCGTCTCCGGCTCCGGGAAGTCGACCCTCGTCAACGACGTCCTCTACAAGGGGCTCGCCCGCGAGATGAACGACAACACCTCGGTCGACCCCGGCGAGCACGACGCGATCGAGGGGATCGAGGGGATCGAGACGGTGCGGCTCATCGACCAGTCGCCGATCGGCCGGACGCCCCGGTCGAACCCCGCCACGTACACCGACGTGTTCGACCACGTCCGCGAGCTGTTCGCGGAGACCAAGCTCGCGAAGCGCCGCGGCTACGAGAAGGGCCGCTTCTCGTTCAACGTGAAGGGCGGCCGCTGTGAGGCGTGTGGCGGACAGGGCACCGTGAAGATCGAGATGAACTTCCTCTCGGACGTCCACGTCCCCTGCGAACAGTGCGGCGGGGCGCGCTACAACGACGAGACGCTCGAGGTGACGTACAAGGGGGCGACCATCGCCGACGTGCTGGAGATGAGCGTCGCGGAGGCGTACGACTTCTTCGAGAGCCACTCCGGGCTCCAGCGCCGCCTGAAGCTGCTGAAGGACGTTGGACTCGGCTACATGGACCTGGGACAGCCCTCCACCACCCTCTCGGGTGGCGAGGCCCAACGCGTGAAGCTCGCCGAGGAGCTCGGCAAGAAGGCCACGGGCGACACCCTCTACCTGCTCGACGAGCCGACGACCGGGCTCCACAAGGAGGACGAACGGAAGCTGATCGAGGTGCTCCACCGGCTCGTCGACGCCGGCAACACGGTCGTCGTCATCGAACACGAGCTGGACCTCGTGAAGAACGCCGACCGCGTGATCGACCTCGGCCCCGAGGGCGGCGAGGGCGGGGGCGAACTCGTCGCGCGCGGGACGCCCGAAGCGGTCGCCCGCGAGGACGACTCCCACACCGGGCGGTACCTGCGCGACCTCCTCCCCGACGTCGACGTCGAGGGGCCCCGGAGCGATCGCCGGAAGCCCGCGAAGGCCGCTGACGACGACTGAGACGGGGATGCGTCCGGATCCTCCCCGACGACCCCCACTTTGATATGCCGCTGTGTCGTCGCTCGGAACGATGAAGGAGATCACCAGCGACGACGTCCCGGACGCGCTCGGCCCGTACTCGCAGGCCATCGTCTCGGACGGCACCGTCCACGTCTCGGGGAAGACCGGCGAGGACCCCGCGACCGGGGAGGCCCCGGAGTCGGTCGGCGAACAGACGACCCAGACGCTCGCGAACGTCGAGCGGATCCTGGAGGCGGCCGGCACGGACGCGGACGCGATCGTCCGCGCCACCGTCTACCTCACCGACATGGACGACTACGACGAGGTGAACGAGGCGTACCGGTCGTACCTCTCCGAGCCGTACCCCGCCCGGACCTGCGTCGAGGTGTCGCGGCTCCCGGCGCCGCTCGACGTCGAGATCACGGTCGACGCGGAGATCGACGGCGATTGACGGGGCGATTCCCGACAGCGCGGCTCCATTGGATCCCGTTTTTCGGACGTGATACGGAGTGGAACGACTAGTCGATGAGGAGTGTGTTTCCAACGAAAAGAACATTCGTCCGTCTACGGTAGGTATGCGTATGGACGCTCTACGAGGTCTGTACCGACGGCTAGATGACCGAGTCCGTGGCCTATCCCGTGTTTCCTACGCTCTTCTCGTCGGTCTCGTCTCCGCTGTGGGTGTATTTGCCGTTAGACTCCTACTGCCGGGTGATGGAAGTTTTGGGCCAGTAGTGATGGGGATCACGATGACTGTCGTCTACTACGCCGTTGACCCGAACTGACGTGACCCTCTTCCGTACCGACTGCCGGGTGGCTCGACACGTCGAGGAGGGAGGATTCTAAGGAAGCTGATGGCTCGGAGTTCCCGCCCTCAGAACTTCTCCAACAGGTCCCCGTAGAACTCGCCGCCGCGGTCCTCGGCCAGTTTCTCGACGATGAGCTCCGGCGTCGACCGCGCGAGGTGACCCTCCCGCGGCGACCGGTTCACCCGGAGCTCGCCGTCGACGAGCCCGACCGCCTCGATGCCGTCGACGGCCACGTCGTAGTCGGCGGCCTCGCGGATCTCGCGGGCGAGATGGGAGACGAAGACGGCGGTGGCCTCCTGATCGTCGAGCGCCTCGAGGATGCCCGCGATGATCTTCGCGGACGCGCCCGGCTCCGTGATCGACTCCAGCTCGTCGACCAACACGAGCCGGCCGTCCGCGCCCTCGACGAGGTCGCCGAAGTCGCGAAGCGTCGCCTCGAACGCGCCCGCGTCGAGGGTGCCCTGTGATTTCGCGTAGTAGTGGACCTCCTCGAAGCGGTCGAGTTCCGCCGCCTCGGCCGGAACGGGCATGCCCATCTGCGCGAGGACGACCACGAGCGCGACCAGATCGAGCGTCGACGTCTTCCCGCCGGAGTTCACCCCGGAGAGCAGCCGCACCCCGTCGACCGCGTAGTCGACCGGCTCGATCGCCTCGAAGTCCACGTCCAAGAGCGGCGAGCGGCCGCCCTCGAGCCGGAAGCCGCCGGGGCCACCGTGCTCGCTCTCGTCGTCCTCGCCGTCCCCTCCCTCGCCTTCCGGTCGCTCTCCGCCGCCGTCCGGATCGCGGACCTCGGGCATGACGCAGTCGAAGTCGCGGGCGAAGCGGGCGATCGCGAGCGCCACGTCGAGCTCGAGCGCGTCCCGAACCAGCTCCTCGACCGGACCGCGGAGATCGCCCAGATCCGCCGCGAGGTCGGCTTTCAGCCGGGCCGCTCGCCGGTCCCGGCCGGCGGACAGCTCGGTCCGCAGCCGCGAGACGGCGGACTCGTCGCGCTCGACCGGAAACGAGGGGTCGTCGTCGAAGACCCGCTCCGCGAGGTCGGCCTCCTCGGGCGCCAACTCGAGCGCGTCGACGAGGTGGTCGCGGGCGCGCGCCATCGCGGTGTCGTACTCGTCGGCGAGCTCGCGGTCGAGGAGCGAGTCGACGCGCGCGCCCTGCTCGACGAGCGAGAGGAAGTCGGTGCCCTCGATGGTGACGTCGCGCTCGCGGATCGCCTCGCGGAGGTGGTCGTCCGCGACCGACTCCGCCGTCGAGACCGCCGCGTCGAGGTCGTCGACGGCGGCGGTCAGCCGCTCGAGCTCCGCGTCGCCGACGATCGTCGCGTCGTCGTCGAGCCGCGAGAGGGCGTCCCGGAGCGCGTCGAGGTTCGCCGCCGCGTCGAGGTCGCCCGCCTCGTGGACCGCCGCGGCCGCCTCCAGCCGATCGCGGTTCGCGGCGAAGAACGCGAGCAGGCGTTCGGGGACGGTCGCCGCGGGCGTCTCGAGCGCGTCCGGCCGCACGTGGACGTCGCCCTCGACGTCCATTCCGGCGAACGCCTCGTCGAGGACGACCACGGTCGCGTACGACCGCGCGAGCTCCGCGATATCTCGCGTGTCCTCCACCGTCTCGACGGAGAGTTCGGGGACGCGGGCCTCGGCGCGGGCGTACACCTCGGCGTCGGCGGTCGCCAGACAGCGGTCGCGAACCCTGACGGTCGGCGGGTCGGCGAGCGGCTCGACGCCGGAGAGCGCCTCCAGAACCGCCGGGTCGGGGTCGCGTTCGGTCGCCGCGGCCGCGAACGCCTGCGCCTCCGCGATCCGGGAGGCCGACGCGCTCGGGTAGAAGGTCTCCAGTCGCTTCTCGGCGTAGTCGGTCACGGTTCGATCCTTCAGCAGGCCGAGCGCGTCGCGGTACACCTCCCGCGCCCGGTCGGTCGCCAGCACGCGGCTCGCGTCGTCGTGGCGGCGGCGGATCGCGCCGCGGGCGACGCGGGCCGCCCGCGCCTCGTTCACGCCCGGCGCACGGGCGATCGCGGCCACGTCGCCGGACTCGACGGTCGCCGCGGGGTCCTCCAGCTCGCGGAGCGCCCGCGCCGTCTTCTCGCCCACGCCGGGGATCGCCTCCAGCTCCATTCACGTCTCATATCGCGGCAACCCGCAAAAGGGTGCGGGTGTCGGCGGGGTTCGACGGGGGAGCGACGCGGTGACGGCGAGGAGCGACGGGGTGGCGGCAGGGATCGACGAGACGACGATCCGACGCCGACGCCCTTTTTCCCGACGACGACGAACCGCGCGCATGGATCAGGACGCTCCCGCGGTCGGGACGGACGACCCCATCGCGGCGGGAACGGACCGGCTGGACCCCGAAACGGCGGGGAAGGCGCGATCCGCTCGAGAGGCGCTCGGCGCCCGCGACGGGGTGCTCGTCGCCTTCTCCGGCGGCGTCGACTCCTCGGTGGTGGCGGCGCTCGCTCACGACGCGCTCGGCGAGGACGCCGTCGCGTGTACGGCCCGCAGCGAGACGCTGCCGGCGGCCGAACTCGACGACGCGAAACGGGTCGCGGGGGAGATCGGGATCCGCCACGACACGGTGACCTTCTCCGAGCTCGACGACCCAAACTTCGTCGCCAACGACGGCGACCGGTGTTACCACTGCCGCACGATGCGGCTCGGCCGGATGTACGACCGCGCCCGCGAGCTCGGGATCGGGACGGTGTGTGACGGGACGAACGCCGACGACCCCGGCGAGGGCCACCGGCCCGGCCTGCGCGCGGTCGAGGAGCTCGACGTCTCTTCGCCGCTTCTCGACGCCGGGATCGCGAAGGAGGAGGTCCGGGCCATCGCCGAGGCGTACGGTCTCTCGGTCGCGGACAAGCCGTCGATGGCGTGTCTCTCCTCGCGGATCCCGACCGGACTCGAGGTGACGGAGGCGCGGCTCTCGCGGGTCGAGCGGGCGGAGAACCGGCTTCGCGAGTGGGGCTTTTCGGGGTTCCGCGTGCGCGATCACGACGGGCTCGCGCGGGTGGAGATCGCCCCGGACGAGCTGGAGCGCGCGCTCGATCCCGCCTTCGCCGACGCGGTCCACGAGCACCTCACCGAGATCGGCTTCGAGTACGTCACCCTCGACATGGCGGGGTACCGGACCGGCAGCGTGAGCCCCGGCGGAGGCGATACGAACGGCGCGAGCGACGACGCCGCCGAACCCGACGAGTCGGCCGACGCCGACGGAGTCGATCTCGACCGGCGGTACCCTCGCTGACGCCGCGGGCGGGGGCCGCCCACAGCGTCGAACTCCGTCCCGACACGTCAGCCAGGTCACGTTATCAGCCGGGAGAATCCGGCGCGAACGCTTATAACTCGCATCGGCCGATCCGACTGTATGGGCGAAGCCAACACGCTCGCGGTGCTCGCGGGCGGAGTCGGCGGCTCCGTCGGCGCGTTCGTCGGCGTCGCGATCGGCGGGGACCCGATGCGGATCACGCTGATCACGCTGGTCGTCGGGCTCGTCGTCGGGAGCGCGGTCGTCGCCAGCGCGGTCATCGCCGGCGACGTCGAGTTCCTCGTGAACGCCGACGGCGAGTGACGAGTTCCGGACCGGAGCCGACCGAAACGCACTGGTTCCTCGAGGCGCTCCGTTCGGTCGTGAGCGACGTGGACCCGGTCCCGGTCACGATCTATACGCGCGAGGGCTGCTCGCTGTGTGTCGTCGCCCGCGAAACGGTCGAGCGGGTCGCGGCCGACCTGGCGGTGGAGGTGCGCCTCGAACTCGTCGACGTCGACGAGGATCCGGAACTCGCCGAGGAGTACGGCGACCGCGTCCCGTACGTGTTCGTCGACGGCAACCCGACGTTCAAGTACGAGATCGACGAGCGGGAGCTCCGGTTGAAGCTGCTCGCGGCGTCGTGAGCGGTGAGCGAGCGACGAGTGAGACACGTCGGGCGTGCCGATAGCGGCTGGATCGACGAGAGCGACCGACCACCTATTTACCCGACCGCGACGACGACCCGTCCATGACGGCATCACGCGCGCCGGCGGAGCCGGCGGTTCGCGAGTTCGAGTCGACGGTCGAACGCCTCGACGGCCGCGAGGTCGTGCTGGCGGAGACGTACTTCTATCCCGAATCGGGCGGTCAGCCGGCCGACCGCGGCACCGTCGCGGGCGTCCTCGTCGACGACGTGACCGAGCGCGACGGCGAGGTCGTCCACGTCCTCGCGGAGGACCCTTCCGCCGGAAGTGAGAGAGAAGTGGAGTCGGGCGAGGTCGTGACGGGCGTCGTCGACGACGACTTCCGGACGTACTGTATGCGCGCACACACCGCCTCGCACGTCCTCTACGGTGCGGCCCGCCGGACCTGTGAGGACCTCGGGTACGCCGGATTCGACATCTCGCCGGAGAAGGTTCGCGTCGACCTGACGACCGCAGAGCCGCTCGGCGACGACGACCTCGTCGAGCTCGAGCGGCTCGCGAACCGGGCGGTGTGGGACTCTCGGCCGGTCTCGTGGGAGGTGCTTCCCGAGGCGGAGGCGCGCGACCGCGACGGGATCGCGTTCAACACCAAGACGGAGGAGGGCGCGATGAGCGGCGGCGAGTCGGTCCGCGTCGTCACCGTCGAGGACTGGGACGTGGCCGCCTGCGGGGGCACCCACGTCGAGAACACCGCCGAGATCGGCCAGATCACGGCGCTCGACCGGTCGAACCCCGGCGAGGGCGTGACCCGCGTCGAGTTCGCGGTCGGGCCGACCGCGATCGATCGCGGGGCCGCGATCCACTCCGCCGCGCTGGAGGCGGCCGCCGCCGCCGACACCAACGTCGAGGACCTTCCGGAGGAGGTCCGGCGGCTCCGCGGGGAACTCGACCGGCTCGATTCGGCACTCCGCGATACACGATCCGACCTCCTCCGCGCCCGACTCGGCGAGTTCCCGACGACCGAGGCCGACGGGGTCGCGTGGGCGGTCGGGACCGTCGCGGACGCCGATCCGAACGACCTCCGGGAGCCCGCGGAGGCTCTGCTCGAGTCGACCGATTCGATCGACGCGCTCGCGGCGGTCGGGACGGGAGGCTCGCCGTTCGTCGTCGTCGCGGCCGCGCCCGATTCCGACGCGGACGCCGGCGCGGTCGTCGGGGCGGTCACGGACGAGTTCGGCGGCGGCGGGGGCGGCGGGCCGACGTTCGCGCAGGGCGGCGGACTCGACGCCGACCCCGACGATGTCGTCGGGTGGCTCCGGAGTCGATGACCGGAAAGGTCCCGCCGGACGCCCTCGAGGACCTGCTCGCGGCCACGGGCGCGGCGGACCCGGCGGTCTCGGTCGGGCCCGCCTACGGCGAGGACGCGGCCGCGATCGATCTCGGCGACCGGACGCTCGTCGTCGCGACCGACCCGCTGTCGCTGGCGACCGACGCGGTCGGGCGGCTCGCGGTCCACGTCGCCTGTAACGACGTCGCCGCGAGCGGCGCGGACCCGCGGTGGCTGACGAACACCGTCCTCGTCCCCGACGCCGATCCCGACCGCCTGGAGGCGATCGCGAGCCAGGTCGACGCGGCGGCGACCGACGTCGGGGCCGCGGTCGTCGGCGGCCACACCGAGACGGTGCCCGCGCTGGAGCGCCCGCTGCTCTCGATGACGGCGCTCGGGACGACCGACCGCTTCCTCTCCACCGGGGGCGCGTCGCCCGGCGACCGACTGCTGCTCACGAAGGGCGCGGGGATCGAGGCGACCGCGATCCTCGCGACCGACTTCCGCGAGGCGTGTGCGGACGCGGGCGTCCCCGCGGGGACGCTCGAGTCGGCCGCGCGGTTCCTCGAGGAGGTGAGCGTCGTCCCCGACGCCGCCGCAGTCCGGGAGTTCGCGACCGCGGCGCACGACCCGACGGAGGGCGGCGTCGCGGGCGCGCTCGTCGAACTCGCGACGGCCGGCGGGACGGTCCTCGAGGTCGACCGCGATCGGGTACCGATCCGCCCGGAGACGCGCACCTGCTGTGACGCGCTCGGAGTCGACCCGCTCCGCGCGTTCGGCTCGGGCGCGCTGCTCGCGGCGATTCCACCCGGACGGGTCGACGGGGCGCTCGACGCGCTCGCGGCCGCCGGGGACGACCACGAGGGGATCGACGCCGCCGAGATCGGGACGGTCCGCGAGCCGGGAACGGAGCCCGACGGTGAGTCGGCCGGCACCCTCCTCCTCGACGGGGAGGCGATCCGCGAGCCGCCGCGCGACGAGCTGTACCGGCTCTGGGAGTGACTCGGTCGCGCCCACGGAACGCCCGTTTCCCCGCGCACTTTTGCCCGGCGGCGTCGAACGTCGGGCCATGACCGGCGCGCGCGTCGGCTCGGCGCTCACCGACGAACAGCGGGCGGTCCGCGACCTCGTTCGCGAGTTCGCGGCCGACGAGGTCCGGCCCACCGCTCGGGAGGCGGACGAGACGGGGGCGTTCCCCGAGGACGTGTGGGACGGGCTCGCGGAACTCGGGCTCGCCGGGCTCACCGTCCCCGAAGAGTACGGCGGGTTCGACGCCGACGAGACGACGTACGCCGTCGTCAACGAGGAGCTGGCACACGGGTCGCTCGCGGTCGCGACCGCCCTCTCCGTCCACTGTCTCGTGACCGCCTGCCTCGCCGAGTTCGCCACGGAACCCCAGCGGGAGCGGTGGCTCCCCGCGATGGCCGAGGGGCGGCCCGTCGGGGCGTTCTGTCTCTCGGAGCCGCACGCGGGGTCGAACCCGGCGGCGATGGCGACGACCGCCGAGCACGACCCGGAGGCGGACGAGTACGTCCTGAACGGCGAGAAACAGTGGATCACGAACGGTTCGCGGGCGGGCGTCGCGGTCGTCTTCGCGAAGGTGGACCCCGACGACCCCGACTCGATCACCCAGTTCCTCGTCCCGACGGACGCCGAGGGGTTCGCGGTCGGCCCGAAAGAGGAGAAGCTCGGCCTGCGCGCCTCCGACACGACGCCGATCACCTTCGACGGCTGTCGGGTGCCGGCGGCGAACCGGCTGACTCCGGAGGGACGGGGGCTCGCGGCCGCGCTGGAGGTCCTGACCGGCGGGCGGATCGGCATCGCGGCGCAGGCCGTGGGGGTCGCGCGGGCCGCCCTCGAGGCGGCACGCGAGTACGCCACGGAGCGGGAGGGGTTCGGTGACCGGCTCTCGGAGGTCCAGTCCGTCCGCCACAAGGTTGCGGAGATGTCGACAGACGTCGCCGCCGCGCGGCTGCTCGTCCGGGAGGCGGCGAGGAAGGCGGAGGCGGGCGAGGACGCCCGCGTCGATGCCGCGCGGGCGAAGTACCGGGCGAGCGAGGTCGCGATGTCGACCACGAACGAGGCGGTCCAGATCCACGGCGGCTACGGCTACACCCGCGAGTACGACGTCGAACGGTTCTACCGCGACGCGAAGGTCACGGAGATCTACGAGGGGACGACGGAGATCCAAAAGGAAGTCATCGCTCGGGGCGTCTTCGACACACGATGACGACCGCCCTCGACGCGGCCGACGCGATCGTGTACGACCTCGACGGCACCCTCCTCGAACTCGCGGTCGACTGGGACGCCGTCGCCGACGACGTCGTCGGCGCGTACGCCGCCAACGCGCTGGTTCCCCCGACGGGCGACCTCTGGTCGCTGCTCGACGCCGCCGCCGACTACGGGATCGAGGCCGTCGTCCACGGGACGATCGCCGACCACGAGCGGACCGGGGCGCGCGAGTCGGCCCTGCTGCCGCTCGGCGAGCGGCTCGCCGCCGGAGCCGACGACCACCCCGCGGCGGTCTGCTCGCTCAACTGCGAGGACGCCTGCCGGATCGCCCTCGAGACCCACGGTCTGGAGGGGGCAGTCGACGCCGTGGTCGGCCGCGACACCGCCGAGACGCACAAGCCCGAGCCGGAGTCGCTGCTCGCGGCGATCGAGGCGCTCGGCGTCGAGCCGGAGCGCGCCGCCTTCGTCGGCGACTCCGAGAGCGACGCGGTGACGGCCGACCGCGCCGGCGTCCCGTTCGTCTCCGTCGTCGACGCGCTCGGCGAGTAGTCACGCTGGATCGATCAATGTAGGTGAAGAAGCGAGAGATTCGCGGTGCGGTGGCGTGCCGGTGAGCGCCCGGAGGGCGCGAACCCGACCGCGAGGGACGCCGCGAGCGCTGAAAGCGCGAGCGGCGAGGCTGGGGAGGCGTGAGGTGCGGGGCGGTAGCGGTCGGGCGGGGCTCAAAGGGGCAGTCGTGAGGACGAAGCTCGACGACGTAAGCACTGGAAGGAACGAACGGAGTGAGTGACTGAAGCGCGCAACGAGTCGCGCGAGTCCTCGCGGCTGGGGCTTTGGAGATTTTCATCATCCCAATAACGATCCCGTTCTCATCACCCCGATCTCTACTGAAACACTCGTACTACAAGCATGAGCGATCTGACGGCTGTTTCACGCGAGATGTCTACAAAACGATCGGCTCTCGACGAACCCCGAGGATAGAGTGGGCCGCAGAACTGACCCGATCCTCCCGTCACTCCTCGTCGCTGTCGCCGTCCGGATCGGAGTACCCGTCGCCGGCCTCGGTGCGTCTCGCGTACACCGCGACCGTGACCGCCGTGAGGAACCAGATCGGCGCGCCGACGCGGACCGCGAACGCGGCGCGGGCCCCCCACGACTCCAGCGTGACGAAAAGGGAGAGTACGGCGACGACCGGGGCCCCGACGAGGATCGTGACGACGAACGTCGTCTGCATCACCCAGCCGTAGTCGACGCCCTCGACTTCGACCTCCTCGACGGGTTGCACGGGTGAGCTACCGGAGCGGACGGACATATCGGTGGCGGTCGACGCCGCTCCGGCGGAGCGCTCCCGCGGAGCGGTCGACGCCGCCCTCGCTGGACGCCTCCACGGGGCGGCCGCCGTCCCCCTCGGATCCCGGCGGTTTTAATCCGACGGGGAACGACCGCCGATCGATGACCACGACGCGGGGACTCCGGGACCGCGAGGAGCCGATCACGATGCTCACCGCCTACGACGCACAGACCGCGGCGGTCGTCGACGAGGCGGGGATCGACGTCGTCCTCGTCGGCGACAGCATGGGCAACACCGCCCTCGGCTACGACTCGACGCTCCCGGTGACGATGGCGGACGTGCGCTCCCGGACCGCCGCCGTCGCGCGCGCGGTCGAGGACGCGCTCGTCGTCGCCGACATGCCGTTCCTCTCGTTCGGACTCGAGGAGGCGGAGTCGGTCCGCAACGCCGGGGGGCTCCTCAAGGAGGCCGACGCCGACGCGGTGAAGATCGAGAGCGGGCCGCACACCGTCGAGACCACGCGGCGGATGACGGAGGTGGGCATCCCGGTGATGGCGCACCTCGGGCTCACGCCCCAACACGTCAACCGGCTCGGCGGGTACATCCGGCAGGGAACCGACGAGGAGGCCGCGGCGGAGATCCTCGACCTCGCCCGCGCCCACGAGGAGGCGGGCGCGTTCGCGTTGGTGTTGGAACACGTCCCGTCCAACCTCGCGGCCGCGGTGACGGAGGCGCTCGAGACGCCGACGATCGGGATCGGCGCGGGCCCGGACTGCGACGGGCAGGTCCTCGTGATCGACGACGTGATCGGACTCGGCGAGTGGTCCCCGCCCTTCTCCCGGCAGTTCGGCGACGTCCGCGGCGAGATGGAGCGAGCCATCGGAGAGTACAGGGAGGCCGTCGAGAGCGGCGAGTTCCCGGCCGACGAACACGCGCACGTCGAGGAGGAGCTCGAGGACGTGTACCGCTCGGACGAGTAGCCCCGTCCCGGCAAAGGTATTTTACCTGACTGGTCGTTCGAGAGGGCATGGACGTCCTCTGTGTCGACGGCGACCCGGACTCCCTCGGGCGGGCGATGGCGTCCGTAAAACGGGAGCTCCCCGACGCGACGCCGCGGTCGGCACGGACGGTCGAGGGGGCAGTCGATCTGCTCGCAACCGGACGGATCGACTGCGTCGTCAGCGCGCACGACCTCCCCGACGGAACCGGGATCGAGCTGCTGGAATCCGTTCGAGAGTCACACGGCCCGCTCCCGTTCGTCCTCGCCCCGAGGGCGGGAGCCGACGGCGAGGCGGTCGCGGCGGAGGCGGTCGCGGCGGGGGTTTCGAGGTACGTGCCGTCGGGGGTCGAGGACGGAGACCGGGACGCGCGGATCGCCGCGTGCGTTCGCGAAGCGATCGAGGGAAGCGTCGAGACGCTCGCCTCCGAACACGCCCGCCAGCTCGAGGCACTCCACGAGGCGAGCGTCGGACTCATCGCCGCGACCACCCGCGAGCGCGTCGCGGAGGTGGCCGTCACGGCCGCGAGCGACATCCATGGGCTGGAGGCGAGCACCGTGTACCTCCACGACCCAGACGCGAACGTGGTCGAGCCGGTAGCGTCGACGCCGGCCGCGTTGAACCTCGCGGGCGGGCCGCCGACGTACGGTCCCGGCGAGAGCATCGTCTGGCGCGTCTTCGAGCGCGGGGAGGCGGAGGCGGTCGAGGACGTGCCCTCCGACCCCGACGCGCACAACCCGGAGACGCCGATCCGGAGCCAGCTCACCCTCCCGCTCGACGAGTACGGCGTCCTCGTGTCCGGCTCGCACGATCCGGGGACGTTCGACGAGCGCGACGTGACGCTCGGCCGGATCCTGGCCGGAAACGCCGTCGCCGCGCTCGAGCAGGTCGACCGCGGGCGGGCGCTCGAGGAGCGGAACGAGCGGCTCGACGAGTTCGTCGGCGTCGTCAGTCACGACCTCCGGAACCCGCTCGCGGTCGCGACCGGGAGACTTGATCTCGCCCGTGCGGACCTCGCCGACGCCGGGGTCGAGAGCGAGCACTTGGAGCGCGTCGAGTACGCGCTCGACCGGATCGAGGCGCTGATCGACGACCTGCTCCGGCTGGCGAGGGAGGACGACGCCGACGTCGACCTCGAGCCGCTCCGGCTGTCGGCACTGATCGATCACTGCCGCGGGACCGTCGACACCGACGGCGCGACCCTCCGGACGGCGACCGACGGCACCCTCCGCGGGGACCGCGGGCGCGTCCGGCAGTGTTTCGAGAACCTGATCCGAAACTCGATCGAGCACGGCGCCGACGAGGTGACCGTCGTCGCGGGCGTCCTCGCGGACGGAACGGGCATCTACCTCGAGGACGACGGGCCGGGGATCCCGCCGGAGAAGCGCGAACGGATCTTCGACGCCGGCTACTCGACGCAGCGCGACGGGACCGGATTCGGACTGCGAATCGTCCAGCGGATCGTCGAGTCGCACGGCTGGGGAATCGCGGTCGCGGAAAGCGAGCCCGGCGGCGCGCGCTTCGAGATCACGGGAGTCGAGTTCGTCGCGGACGCCGAGTGAGACCGGCTCCGCTCTCGGGTCCGGAAACCGACGCCGGTCATCGGCCGAGGTGCGTGATGTCCCGACGCAGCGAGTACCCCCTGGGGACGCCGACGGCGTCGAGACACTCCGCACACAGCACCCGCTCGTAGTCCCGGTTCGTCTCCTTCTCGAGGAGCGACACCGCCTCGAGCGGAAAGACCGACCCGCACCGATCGCACTCCGCTTTGTCGCCGTCGACGATCTTCATTCGACGATCGGTTCCCCGAGCCGATATAAAAGCTCGTGGGCGAGGTTATCACTCGGCGAAACGAGGTGGTCGAAAAAACGCGGTACTGCGGGGCGGTCTCGCCCCGTTGATCGACGCGGTGAAGCGGTGTGGGGGCGGACTCAGCCGAAGAGTTCGCCGAGACCCTCGCCGCCGTCACCCTCGTCCTCGTCCTCGTCCTCGTCCTCGTCGTCGGCCTCCTCGGCCTCGGCCTCGTCGCCGTCGTCGGCCTCCTCGGCCTCGTCGGCGGAGCCGCCGGAGGCGGCGCCCGCGGCGGGGGCCGCGGCGGCCGTCTCGATGGCCTCCTCGATGTCGACGTCCTCCAGCGCGGCGACGAGCGCCTTGACGCGGGACTCCTCGACGTCGACGCCGGCGGCTTCCAGCACGCCGGTGATGTTGTCCTCGTTGATCTCTTCGTCGGTCTCGTTCAGGATGAGCGCAGCGTAAACGTATTCCATTGGTGTAACCTCGTGTTATCCGAACATCGCGCCGAGTCCCTCGCCGCCGTCGTCGCCGTCGTCATCGGCGTCGTCGTCGGTGGACTCCTCGGCGTCTTCCGTCTCTTCGTCCGCCTGTTCCTCCTCCTCGTCGGCGTCGTCCGTCTCGGGATCCGGGGTGGCTTCGACGCCCTGGAGCTCCTCGGGGAGCGCCTCCTCGTCGTCGATCTGTGCCGCGAGCGCGCGGAGCTGGGCGTCGGCCTTCCCGATCAGGTCGGGCACGACGTCCGGGCTCTCGATCTCCGCGAACAGCCCGACCGACTTCGCCTCGCCGGACGCCTTCGCGAGAAGGGTTCCGGCGGTGGCGGCCGTCGGGTAGGCGGCGTTGACGGAGAGGTTGCGCGCGGCGGCCGCGGCGGACTGGACGTCCGCGCGGTACTCGTCGACGTCGATGGCGAGCTCGTCCGGCTCGAAGAGGACGCCCTCGGAGTAGACGCCCTTCAGGTCGAGTCCGACCTCCTTCGGCTCGATGCCGAGCTCGGTCAGGACGTTCGCGAGGTCGTCGTCGACGACCTCGCCCTCCTCGAGGACCTTCGAGTCCTCGGTGACCTTGATCGATCCGTCCATGATGCGCGCCGCCGCGCCCACGGTCTGGAGCTCGCCGACGAACGGTCCCGGATCGACGCCGGTGTCACCCTCGGGGATGACGACGTCGTTCGGGGCGACCTCGCCCGCGTTGATCGGGGCCGGCGTCTTCGACGCCTCGAGCTGCTTGTAGAGTCCGAAGGGGTTGTCGTTGGTTCCGATGAGCGCGACCTGACCCGAGACGTATCCGGTCAGCTCCTCGACGCCCTCGTCGACCTCCTCCAGCGCGCGGACGGTGAGCGTGTTGCGGCTCATCCGGACGTCCGCCGAACCGTGAAGCTCGCGACGCATGGCTTGGAGCTGGCGGCTCGGGATGCCGGCGACGCCGACGATCCCGACGGAGTTGAACGAGTCGATGAACTCGACGAGTTCGTCGACCTCCTCGCGTTTCCACTGCGGGATCGTCTCGGTCTTGCGGGCGGAGCTCATACGGGCACCTCCTTGGCGGGACCCATCGTGGTCTTCACGTAGATCCCGTCGATGTTGAGCGGGCCCTTCTCGAGGTCGGCCTCGAGACGACGGATGATGACGTCGATGTTGCCCGAGATGTCCTCGGCGTCCATGTCCTCCGCGCCGACGCGCGTGTGGAAGGTGCGCCGATCACGCGATCGGAGCTGCACCGTGTTCTTCATCCGGTTTACTGTCTCGACGATGTCGTCGTCCGGCTGTAGGGGAGTCGGCATCTTGCCGCGCGGACCGAGGACGGTACCGAGGTACCGACCGATGTCCTGCATCAGGTTGGCCTCCGCGACGAAGAAGTCGGTCTCGTCGGCCAGGTCCTTCGCGCGGTCGTCGTCGTCTCCGAGGTCGGCGAGGTCCTCGCCGTCGAGGACCTCGTCGGCGACTTCGGCGGCGCGGACGGCGGTTTCGCCCTCCGCGAAGACGACGATGCGTGTCTCCTGTCCAGTTCCAGCCGGCAGCACGACGGACTCGTCGACGCGATTCGACGGATCGTTGAGGTCGAGGTCTCGCAGGTTGATGGCGAGGTCCACCGTCTCGCGGAAGTTCCGCTCGGGGGCCTCATCGAGTGCGAGGGTCACGGCCTCTTGTATTGTGTCTGCCATTTTCACCTCCGTAGTACGCAGGTCGCTCCTACGGGTCAGTGAAACAGGCGAAGCCTGTCTCATCGGAGAGTGGCCCATCGGACGCTTAAAACCGTCGAAGCACCCGCCCCCGTGTGAACCGGCGACAGGCCCCGTGACGGCCGGACGGCCGATCGCGTCCCGCGGCCGGGGGACCGCGTGCTCACGGGGTGTACGACGTGCGTCGAACCCGAATGTCGTCGCATAGGGGAACCCTTTTGACGGCGCTCGCCGACCCGTGATCCAATGACTCAGGGTGGTCCAGCGTGACGATGGACGACCGGATCGAGGACCTGCGGGAGCGCCGCGAACGGGCCGCGAAGGGCGGCGGCGACGATCGCATCGCCTCCCAACACGAGAAGGGAAAGATGACCGCCCGCGAGCGGATCGACTACTTCCTCGACGACGGCACGTTCCACGAGTTCGACCGCTTTCGCACCCACCGGAACCACACGTTCGGCATGGAGGAACAGCGGCTCCCCGGCGACGGCGTGGTGACGGGGTACGGCGAGGTGAACGGCCGGAAGACGTTCGTGTTCGCGCACGACTTCACCGTCTTCGGCGGCTCGCTCGGCGAGGTGTTCGCCGAGAAGGTGTGCAAGGTGATGGACAAGGCGATGGACGTGGGCGCGCCCGTGATCGGGCTCAACGACTCGGCGGGCGCGCGCATCCAGGAGGGGGTCGCCTCGCTCGGCGGCTTCGCGGAAATCTTCCGGCGCAACACGGAGGCGTCCGGCGTGGTCCCGCAGATCTCGGCGATCATGGGGCCGTGCGCCGGCGGCGCGGTGTACTCGCCGGCCATCACCGACTTCACCTTCATGGTGAAGGACACCTCCCACATGTTCATCACCGGCCCGGACGTCATCGAGACCGTCACCGGCGAGGAGGTGAGCTTCGAGGAGCTCGGCGGCGCGGTCACCCACACCGCCACCTCCGGCGTCGCCCACTTCGCCGAGGAGAGCGAGGAGGACGCTCTCGACGGGATCGCCCGGCTGCTCTCGTACCTCCCGCAGAACAACGTCGAGGACCCGCCGCGCGTCGAGCCGTGGGACGACCCCGAGCGCGCCGACGAGGAGCTAACCGAGGTCGTCCCCGACGCACCGCGGAAGCCCTACGACATACACGACGTGATAGACGGCGTCGTCGACGAGGGCTCCTTCTTCGAGGTCCAAGAGAACTTCGCGAAGAACGTCGTCGTCGGCTTCGCCCGCCTCGACGGGCGCTCGGTGGGGATCGTCGCTAACAACCCGCGGGTCAACGCCGGCACGCTCGACATCGAGTCGAGCCAGAAGGCCGCGCGGTTCGTCCGGTTCTGTGACGCGTTCAACGTCCCCATCCTCACCTTCGAGGACGTGCCTGGTTTCATGCCCGGTACCGACCAGGAGCACGGCGGGATCATCCGCCACGGCGCGAAGCTGTTGTACGCGTTCTCGGAGGCGACGGTTCCCCTTCTCACCGTGATCACCCGGAAGGCGTACGGCGGGGCCTACTGCGTGATGTCGTCGAAACACATCGGCGGCGACGTCAACTACGCCTGGCCGACCGCGGAGATCGCGGTGATGGGGCCGAAGGGGGCCGTGAACGTGCTCTACCGCGAGGAGCTGGAGGCGGCAGACGACACCGAGGCTCACAGACGGGAGCTCATCGACGAGTACCGCGAGGAGTTCGCGAACCCCTACACCGCGGCCGACCGCGGCTTCGTCGACGACGTGATCGAGCCGACCGAGACCCGCGCCCGTCTGATCGACGACCTGGAGATGCTGTCGGGGAAACGCGGCGAACAGCCCGACAAGAAACACGGCAACATCCCGATCTGAGATGGCGACGGACTCGCCCGCCGGAAAGGCCGGCTCGTCGTCCGGGGAGGCCGATTCGCCCGCCGGCGAGGCTGGCTCGTCGTCCGAGGATCCGCTCGCGGGACGCGACCTGTGGATCCCCGACGACGCCGACGACGAGGAGGCCGCGGCCATCGCGGTCGCGGTCGGGGCGCACCTCCGCGACCGAGCGGTCGCCGCGGACGCCGCCGCGACCGAGGACGACGAGTCGGGGTGGCGCGGCGACCGCTGGGGGTTCGCCGGCCGGCTGGAGTCGGTTCGGGGCCGCCGCGCCCGCGTCCCGGAGACCGCCCCCGCGGAGCCGTGGGCGGCGGCCGGCCGGCTCGACCGGTTCTGAACTCGGAGGAGGCGGCTCGGTCGACGCCGAACCGGTCGATTACCTCCCTCACTCCTCCGGGTCGACGGCGGGGTCGACCTCGACGTCTCCCGCGTCCTCGCCGCGGACCACCCCGACGACCCGGTTCACGACGACCGGCACGACGCCGGCGATGGCGACGAGGACGCCGACCCTGACGAGCACGGAGGCGTCGGTCAGGACCGAGAGCGCGAGGTAGACGGCCGCGCCGACGAGCACCGACGGCAACACGTAGGGGTTCCCTGCGGAGATCATATCCGACGATCCGGGCTCGATGCCCCTTAACCGTCCCGGACCGACAGAATGAGGTGCGCTTTCCGAGAACGGGTCGACAGGAATGTTCGACAAGGTACTGGTCGCGAACCGCGGCGAGATCGCCGTCCGCGTGATGCGCGCCTGCGAGGAACTGGGCGTCGAGACGGTCGCCGTCTACAGCGACGCGGACAGACACGCCGGCCACGTCCGCTACGCCGACGAGGCGTACAACGTCGGGCCGGCCCGCGCGGCCGACTCCTACCTCGACGGCGAGGCGGTCCTCGAGGCCGCGCGCGCCGCCGACGCCGACGCGGTCCACCCCGGCTACGGCTTCCTCGCGGAGAACGCCGACTTCGCGGCGCGCGTCGAGGCGGCGGAGGGGATCACCTGGATCGGCCCCGCGAGCGACGCGATGGAGCGGCTCGGCGAGAAGACCCACGCCCGGCGAGCGATGGCCGACGCGGGCGTGCCGATCGTGCCGGGGACGACGGAGCCAGTCACCGACGTCGAGGCCGTCCGCGAGTTCGGCGCGGAGCACGGCTACCCGATCGCGATCAAAGCCGAGGGGGGCGGCGGCGGCCGCGGGATGAAGATCGTCGAGGCGCCGGAGGAGGCCGAGGAGGCCCTCGAGTCCGCCAAACGCGAGGGGGAGGCGTACTTCTCGAACGACTCCGTCTACCTCGAGCGCTACCTCGAGACGCCCCGGCACGTCGAGGTCCAGGTCGTCGCGGACGCCGGCTCGAACGGGGAGGACGCCGGCGACGCGGACGGCGGGGACGGCGGCGACCCCGCCGACGGGAGCGACGTGGTCCACCTCGGCGAGCGCGACTGCTCGCTCCAGCGCCGTCACCAGAAGGTGATAGAGGAGGGGCCCTCGCCCGCCCTCTCCGACGAGCTGCGAGAGCGGATCGGCGAGGCGGCTCGCCGCGGGGTCGCCGCCGCCGACTACACGAACGCCGGGACCGTCGAGTTCCTCGTCGAGGAGGACCCCGACCGCGACCCGGACGAGCCGCTCGGCCCCGAGACGCCCTTCTACTTCCTCGAGGTCAACACCCGGATCCAGGTCGAACATACGGTTACTGAAGCGCTGACGGGGGTCGACATCGTCAAAGAGCAGCTCCGCGTCGCGAGCGGCGAGGGCCTGTCGATCACGCAGGCGGACGTGGAACTGGAGGGGCACGCGATCGAGTTCCGGATCAACGCCGAGAACGCCGCCGAGGGGTTCCAGCCAGCCAGCGAGGGCTCCCTGGACATCTACGACCCGCCGGGCGGGATCGGCGTCCGCGTCGACGACGCGCTCCGGCAGGGCGACGACCTCGTCACCGACTACGACTCGATGATCGCGAAGCTGATCGTGTGGGGACGGGACCGCGAGGAGTGCCTCGCCCGCTCGCGGCGCGCGCTCGCCGAGTACGAGCTGGAGGGAGTCGTCACGATCGTCCCGTTCCACCGGCTCATGCTCTCGGACGAGCGGTTCCTCGCTGGCACGCACACGACGAAGTACCTCGACGAGGAGGTCGATTCCGACCTGATCGCCGACGCGCAGGAGCGCTGGGGGACGGAGCCCTCGTCCGCGGGCGACGACGAGGACGAGGAGGTGACCGAACGCGAGTTCACCGTCGAGGTGAACGGTAAGCGCTTCCAGGTTGAGTTGGAGGAGCGCGGTGCCCCGCCGATCCCGACCTCCGCCGGCGGAGGATCCGCCGCGGGCGGCGGCCGCGGGCGACCCCCGCAGGCGACCGACGACGGGGGTGACGACTCCGGCGGCGTCGACGTCGCGGAGGGCGGCGAGGCGATCGAGGCGGAGATGCAGGGGACGATCCTCTCCGTGGCCGTCGCGGAGGGCGATGAGGTCGCCGCCGGCGACGTGGTCTGCGTCCTCGAGGCGATGAAGATGGAGAACGACGTGGTCGCCGAGCGCGGCGGAACCGTCGCGAGCGTCCACGTCGCGGAGGGCGACGGCGTCGACATGGGCGACGCGCTGGTCGTCCTCGAGTGAGTCACGGCCCGACGACCGCGACGCCGTAGATCGCCAGCGCGCCGAGAGCACCGACGGCGAGCGACTTGACGTTCAAGCGAACCGCACGTTTCCGGTCGGCCGCGAGCGCCTCCGGATCGTCGATCCGTTCCGTTCCCTCGCCCACGTCGAAGACGCCGACCCCGGCGAAGCCGACGCAGAACCGCTCGCGGTGTTGAAAGTACCCCATCGCCGCCCCGTACAGCGGGAATATCGTGGAGAGCAGCGTCCAGCGCGGCCAGTCGACGGCGAGGATCGCGGCGACGAGGGCGACCGCGGACAGAAGCGAGACGACGCCGAGCAGGAGCCGTCGCCGCCGCTGGGTCGGCCCGATGTTACAGACTCCGGGTTGATACTCCATACCGGAGCGTCGGCCGCCGCGAGCAAAAGGGCGTCGCGGTCCGGCGGGGGCGGTCGGGCGCGTCGGCTCGAGCGCGCGGTAGCAACCCTGAATAGGGGCCCCGCCGATCGACGGACGTGAAACGGATCCAGCTCGGGAACACCGTCTTCGAGGGCGAGAACGACGTCTACCTGATCGAGGCGGACCGGACGACCCTCGTCGACACCGCCGTCGCGGTCCCGGCGGTGCGCGCGGACCTGCGGGCGGGGCTCGCGGAACACGGCGTCGAGTTCGCCGACGTCGACGCGGTGGTGCTGACGCACTGGCACCCCGATCACGCCGGGCTGGCCGGCGAGATCCAGGATGCGGGCGGCGCGGCGGTGTACGTCCACGAGGCGGACGCGCCGCTCGTCGACGGGCGCGAGCGACCCTTCGCGAGGGACCCGGCGGCCCAGCGGGAGACGTTCGAGCGGTGGGGGATGCCGGCGGACGCCCGCGAGCGGCTAACCGCGTTCTTCGGGACGGAGGGGACCGACATCTACGGCCGCGACGCCGCGGTGACGCCGATCACGGACGGCGAGACGATCGACCTCGGCGGGGTCCTCCTGGAGACCGTCCACCTTCCCGGTCACACCGCGGGGCTCTGCGCGTTCGCGTTCGACCCGCGGACGGTTCCGGGACACGACCCCGTGCGAGGGGGAAGCGACGAAGAGGGCGACGACGCGAACCCGCCGGCGGAGGCGTTCACCGGCGACGCGCTGCTCCCGCGGTACACCCCGAACGTCGGCGGGGCGGACGTCCGCGTCGAGGAGCCGCTCGCCGCCTACGCCGACAGCCTCGTGCGGATCGTCGAGCGCGACTGGGACGCCGCGTATCCGGGCCACCGCGAGCGTATCGACGAACCGAGCCGGCGGGCCGCGGAGATCCTCGACCACCACCGCGACCGCACCCGGCGGGTGATCGGCGTCCTGGAGTCCGGCCCGGCCACCGCCTGGGAGGTGTCGGCGGCGCTGTTCGGCGACCTCGAGGATATCCACATCCTCCACGGGCCGGGCGAGGCGTTCGCGCACCTCGACCACCTGGAGCGCGCGGGCGTCCTCGAGCGCGACGGGACCGCCTACCGGCTCGTCGATCCGGACCCGAGCGTGGACGACCTGTTCCCGTCGGCGGCGCTCGACGCGGCGGATCGGCTTCAGTGAGTTCCTAGCTCTCGGATGCGTTTTCGTCCGAAACGACCGTCAGATCGAGCGTGCTAGTGGTACGGGTGTTTCGGGGGAGAACGAGGTGATGAGAACGGTGTCGTTGCTGGTGCGGAGAACGTCTCCAAAGCCCCAGTCGTGAGGGCTCACGGCTTCGCCGTTCGCCAGTCGAGGGCTCCCTTCGGTCGCCCTCGCACGACTCGCGCGGCTTGCTGTCGTTCGAGACGGCGAAGCCGTCTCGTGATGACGAGAGAGCTCCGCTCTCTCGAACCACGGTCCTCAGTCGTTCGCTCCGCTCACTCCTTTCGGTCCTTGCTGCGCCGTGCTTCGTCCTTCCGAGAGACTGCGTCTCTCGACTTCCCGCTCGCTACGCTCGCGGGAATCGCGACTGCCCATTTGAGTCCCGCCTAACCGCTCCGCAACCGCACCTCACGCCTCCCCAGCCTCGCGGTTCGCACTCTCCGAGTGCTCACCGCGTCCCTCGCGGGCTCCTCGCGGCCTCCGGCCGCTCGGAGGCGCGCCACCGCAATCGGTCGGCGCTTCGCCTGTATTGACCGGAACCGGGGCGGAACGTCTCACGTGTTGAGGAGTTCGACGGAGCGGACGGGGTGGTAACTCGTCGGGGCAGGCCGTCGATCGATCGGGCCGGGAGACCACCGTCGTCGCCGAAAGCTATTCCCGCGCGAGCGCGCATGTACCGTCGTGAAGCGGGAGACCCTCTCGACAGCCCTCCTCGCCCTCCTCGCGGTCGTGGCCCTCGGCGTCGCGGCCGCGACGCTCGACTCAGCGGTCGCCATCGACGGGGGCGGCGGGTTCAGCGGCGGCGTCGAGGGCGGTGCCGGCCCGACCGAGGACCCCGGCGAGATCAGCCCCTCGGAGTCGCCGGGCGGCGCGACGACGCTGGCGCTGCCGCCGATCTGTTACCCCTTCCTGCGGCGACCGCCGGCGCTGGTTCTCCTCGCGGGAGCCCTGCTCGCGATCGGGGCGTTCGCCTATCGCGACACCGGGTCGCGGTTCGCCGCGGCCGTCGTCGCGGGCACGGTCGGGTTCCCGGTCGGCGTGGTGTGGTACGGGCTCTCGAGCTGTCGCGACCCAGAGACGGCCGGCGAGCTCGACCTCGGGCTCGCGGGCGAGGAGGAGGGGCTGCTCCCGGCGGGCGGCGGCGGCGGTGCCGGGCTCGGAACCGGCTCCGGGACCGTCTCGACGCCCGAGGCGGTGTTCCTCGCCGTGGTCGTGCTCGCGATACTCGTCAGCCTCCTCGTGTTGGTCGCGGCCGCCGGCGACGACGAGGACGGGGGCGGGGGACGTGGGGAGCCCGACTCGAAGCCGGCGGACCCGGATCTCGCGGAGGTCGCGCGGACCGCGGGGGCGGCGGCCGCCCGGATCGAGGGCGACGCCGGCGACAACGGGGTGTACCGCGCGTGGCGCGAGATGACCGAGGCGCTCGAGGTCGACCGCCCCGCAAGCGCGACGCCGGCGGAGTTCGCGACCGCCGCGGTCGAGGCCGGCGTGGACGAGGAGCCCGTCTCGGAGCTCACCGAGGTCTTCGAGCGGGTGCGGTACGGCGGCGCGGACCCGACCGCCGACCGCGAGCGACGGGCCGCGGCCGCGCTCCGCCGGATCGAGGCCGAACACGGGGGTGAGGAGTAGTGCGTCCGCTCGCGACCGTCGGGATCGCGGCGGTCGCCGCCGGCTTCCTCGTCGCCGTCGACCGCGGGCTCGCGAGCGCGCTCGACCTCTCGTTCGTCGTCGTCACGCTGATCGGGGTCCTCGGCGTCGTCCAGGGCGTCCGGTACGCGAGCGCGCGGCGGGGTCGGGAGCGGCGGTCGACCGACCTCGGCGAGCCCGAGCGGCGGGAGCGTGCCGCGGTCCCCGGCAGCGACTTCGACGACGCCGTCACCCGCGCCGCCTCCGCCCGACGGCGGCGGGGACGAACCGCCCGCGACGACGTGCGGTCGCGGGTGCGGGCGGCGGCGGTCCGGGCGGTCGCGCGGCGGCGGAACTGCTCGCGCGAGCGGGCCGCGGAGCTCGTCGACGACGGGGCGTGGACCGACGACCGAACGGCCGTCGCCTTTCTGTCGCGGTCGACCGCGTATCCGATCCGCGACCAGGTTCGGGGAAGCCTGCCCGGCCGGTCGACGTTCCGGATCGGGGCGACCGCCGCCGTCGACGCCCTCGATCGGACGTCGACCGGGCTCGACGATCCACGAACGGATCTCGCCAGCGACGAGTTCGGATCCGGCCACGAACCGGGGGGGAGCCGATGACGGCCGCCGAACGGGAGCGAGTCGACCCGGCGGCGACCGAGCCGGTCGACGGCGAACCGAACCCGGACGACGATGAGGGGACGACGGGCGACGGGTCGACGGCGGCCGACGATCGCTCGAGCCGCGAGGCGGACCGCGACGACGCCCGCCCGACGGAGCGCCGGGCGCTTCGCGCGTTCGACACGGGTCGATGGGTGGGGGTCACCGGGGTCGCGCTGGTCCTGGTCGGGCTCGGCGTCGCGCTCAGACAGCCGGGGATGGTCGTGGTCGGGGCGGCGGCGGTCGGGTACGGACTGTACGCGCGCCTCGGCGAGGCGGGCGAGGCGGAACTCGCGCTCGACCGCGAGGTGAGCGACCGGACGCCGGACCCGGGCGACGAGGTGACCGTCACGGTCCGCGCGCGGAACGTCGGCGACGCGCCGTGTCTCGACCTCCGGCTCGTCGACGGGGTGCCGCCCGGCCTCGAGGTCATCGACGGGCCAGCGCGGGTCGCCACCGCGCTCCGTCCGGGCGCGAGCGTGACGTTCTCGTACGTCGTCCGGGCGAGCCGCGGGGACCACGAGTGGGGGACGACGCGGGCGGTGGTCCGGAACGCCGCCGGCTCCCGCGAGCGGCTGACGGAGCTCGAGGCGCCGACCCGGCTGACGTGTACGCCGGAGCTGGCCGCGGGGGCCGACCTCCCGCTTCGGGGGTTGACGACGGTCTCGCACGGTCGCGTGCCGACCGACGTGGGGGGTTCCGGCGTCGAGTTCCACGCCACCCGCGAGTACCGCCGGGGCGACCCCCTCAAGCGGATCGACTGGAACCGGCGGGCGCGGACGGGCGAGCTGGCGACGCTGGAGCTTCGCGAGGAGCGCGCCGCGACGGTCGTCCTGCTCGTCGACGCCCGCGAGCCGGCCTACGTCGCCGCGCGGCCGGACGCCGACACCGCGGTGGAGGCGAGCGTCGAGGCCGCCGGGGCCGTCTTCACCGCCCTGCTCGCCGGCGGCGACCGCGTCGGGATCGCGACGATGGGACCGCGCGACTGCTGGCTGCCGCCGGGCGCGGGGACCGACCACGAGGTCCGGGGACGCGAGACGCTGGCGACGGACCCGGCGCTCGCGCCGACGCCCGCCGAGGACCGGTTCTACCGCACCCTGTGGCGTCGCCGGTTCCGCCGGCGGCTTCCGGGCGACGCCCAGGTCCTGTTCTTCACGCCGCTCGCCGACGACGTCCCCGTCGACACCGCCCGGCGACTGGACGCGTACGGCCACCTCGTCACGGTCCTCTCGCCGGACCCGACCGCCTCGCCGTCGGGGTCGCCGACGCCCGGCCGGACGCTGGCCGCGATCGAGCGGCGCGAGCGGCTCCGGACGCTCCGGAGCGCGGGGATCCGGGTCGTCGAGTGGGGCGATCGCTCGTTCCCGGCCGCGGTCGCGAGCGCGAGCGGACGGTGGTCGCGGTGAGCGCGAACCGCGATCGCGGACCGGATGCGGGCGGGAACCGCGGTTCGGATGCGGGCCGTGACGGCGGACCGGAAACGAGGGAGGGCCGCGAGCGCGACGCGCGTCCCCCGACCCTCGCGGTCGTGGTGAGCCTCGTCGCCGCGGCGGTCGCGACGCTCGCCGCGCTCGTCGCCGACCCGACGGGCGGGGCGGTCGTCGGGGTCTCAGTCGTCGCGTTCGCGGGCGGGGCGCTCCTCGGGTCCGCACGCGTCCTGTCGTGGGGGGCGGCCGCGGGGGTCGCCGGGATCGCGCTCGCAGCGGGGTTCGGCGGGGGCGCGGAGCCGCTCCTCGTCGCCGGCGTGGCGCTCGCGGTCGCGTGGGACGCCGCAGACCACGGCCTCTCGCTCGGTCGCCAGGTGGGTCGAGCGGCCCGGACCCGCCGGAACGTGGCCGTCCACGCCGGGACGAGCCTGCTCGCGGGGACGCTCTCGGCCGGCGTGGTCTACGGGACGTACGTGGCCGCGGCCGGCGGCCAGCCGATCGCCGCGCTCGCGCTGTTGTGTTTCGGCGGGGTCGTGTTGGCGTCGGCGTTCCGGTGAGAGCGGCGGAGACGCGCGTCGATCCGTCGACGGCGAGTCGTGATCGGCGTCGCTTTTGTACCCGGCGGTCGACGGAGAGGCATGGACACCGACGCGACCGCGCCGACGGGGTGGTCGGCGTGACGGACCTCGTGACGTTCGGCGAGACGATGCTCCGGCTCTCGCCGCCGCGGGGCGAGCGGCTGGAGCGCACTCGCGACCTCGACGTCCAGGCCGGCGGCGCGGAGAGCAACGTCGCGGTCGGCACGTCGCGACTCGGCGCGGACGCGGTCTGGTTCTCGAAGCTCCCCGACTCGCCGCTCGGCCGCCGGATCGTGAGCGAGCTCCGGAGCCACGGCGTCCGAACGGGCGTCGCGTGGGCCGACCCCGACGCCAGCCGCGTCGGCACCTACTACCTCGAACACGGCGGCGAGCCGCGGGGGACGAACGTGATCTACGACCGCGCGAACGCCGCGGTCACGACCGTCGAGCCGGCGGAGCTTCCCACGACCGCGCTCGAATCTGCCGCGTACTTCCACACGACGGGGATCACCCCGGCGCTCTCGGAGACGACGCGGGAGACGACGCGCGCGCTGTTGCGGGCGGCCGGCGAGGCGGACGTGACCCGGACGTTCGACCTGAACTACCGGGCGAAGCTGTGGGAGCCGGCGACCGCGCGCGAGACCTACGAGACGCTGTTCGCGGACGTCGACGTGCTGTTCGTTCCGCGGCGGGACGCCCGCGAGGTGCTCGACCGCGAGGGCGACGCGGTCGAGATCGCCCACGGCCTCGCCTCCGAACACGGCTTCGAGTCCGTGATCGTCACCCGCGGGACCGGCGGCGCGGTCGCGCTCCGGAACGGGTCGGTCCACGAGCAGGGCGTCTTCGAGGCGGAGACGTTCGACGCGATCGGCACCGGCGACGCGTTCGTCGCGGGCTACCTCGCCGAGCGTATCGACGGCGGCGACGTGCCCGCGGCCCTCGAGCGCGCGGCCGCGACCGCGGCGCTCAAACGCACCGTCGGCGGCGACATCGCGATCGTGACGCCCGAGGAGGTCGACCGCGTCCTCGAGGGGGAGGCCGGGATCGACCGATAGCGTCACCCGATCGTTCGGTCGTCCGGTCGTCCGATTCTCGCGTCCGCGAGCCACGGGAAAACCGTTAAGAGACGCTGCCGCGAGGGACGTACGTGATCGGATCGACACGTCGGCGAGCGGTTTCGAACGATGGGGGCTGAGCGTCTGATCCTCCACGTCGGCCCCCCGGCCGACGCGCCGTGGAGCGACCTACCCGAGGGGACGCGAACGGTTGGGGCGCTTCCGGAGACGCCCGTCAGCGGGGGCACGGACGCCGTCGTCGTTCGCCTCGACGGGAGCGACGGTGACGGGAGCGACGGGGCCGGTCCCGAGGACGGCGAGCCCGGAGCCGAACACGGCGAACCCGGTACCGGCGGGGCCGCCGCCCTCCTCGATCGGGTCCGCGACCGCTTCCCGGCCGTGCCCGTTCTCGCGTACACGGTCGAGGACGACGTCGACGCCGCGATCGCCGCGGGACGTCGGGAGGCCGAGTACGTCTCCGGTCGCCGGCTCGCGGCCGACGGCGAGACGCTCGCGGACCGGGTTGAGCACGCGGTCGGCGGGGCCGGGACCGACGAGTTCCTCGAGCGGTTCCTCCGGATCACGGCCGACCGGTCGGCGGACGTCGAAACGAAGGTGGACCGGCTCCTGAGCCTGGGCCGCGAGCGGCTCGACCTGGCGATCGGGTTCACCTCGCGGATCGACGGCGGCGAGTTCGAGCTGACCCGCCAGCTGGGTGCCGACGATCTGTTTCGGTCGGTCGTCGAGGCGGGCTCCGTGGACCCGGAGGGGACCCTCCCGCTCGAGACGACGTACTGTCGGCGGACGATCCGGGACGGCGGCGTCACCGCGTTCTCGGACGCCGCCGAGGCGGGCTGGGACGGCGACCCGGCTCACGAGCTGTTCGGACTCGAGACGTACATCGGCGGCCGGGTGGTCGTGAACGGCGAGGTGCTCGGAACCCTCTGTTTCGCCGACGAGGGGCCGCGGGACCGGCCGTTCGGCGACGACGAGCGGCTGTTCGTCGAGCTGCTGGCCGAGTGGCTCGGCCAGGAGTTCGAGCGGCAGCGGGCCCGCGAGGAGCGCGAGGCGGCGACCGAGCGCCTGGAGAACACCCTCGAGCGGATCGACGACGCCTTCTTCGCGATCGACGACGAGTGGCGGTTCACCTACGTCAACGAGAGGGCCGCGACGCTGCTCGAACGCGACGCCGACGACCTCGTCGGGAGCAACGTCTGGTCGGAGTTCCCGGACGCGCTCGGCCAGCGGTACGAGTCCGCCTACCGGGGGGCCATGGAGACGCAGCGGTCGGTCTCCTTCGAGGACCACTACGAGCCGCTCGACCTCTGGACGAAGGTCCGGGCGTACCCGTCCGAGGAGGGGCTCTCCGTCTTCTTCGCCGACGTGACCGACCGGAAGCGTCGGGAGAAGCGGCTCGAACTGCTGCTCGGGACGGCCGAGGGGCTCCAGCGCGCGTCGTCCGCGGGGGAGATCGCGGACCGCCTCGTCGAGGCCGCCGAGGACGTCCTCGGATACGGGATCAACGGCGTCAGGCTGTACGACGCCGCCGCCGACGCGCTCGAGGTGGTCGCGCTGAGCGACGGGGCCGAGGACAGGCTCGGGGTGCGGTCCTCGAGGGCTCCCGGCGACGGCGTCATCGGCGAGGCGTTCGAGACGGGCGAGCCCGTGATCGGTCGGGACGTCGCGTCGCGCGGCGACGGACGGGACTACGGCGGCGTGCGCTCCGTGATCGCCGTTCCGCTCGGAGAGCACGGCGTGTTCGCCGTCGGCACGACGGAGCCGGACGCGTTCGACGAGTCGGACGTCTCGATCGTCAAGCTGCTGGCGACGAACGCGGCGGCCGCCTTCGATCGGGTCGAGAGGCAACGGCGGCTGCGGACCTACGAGCTGGCGTTGGAGAACGTCGACGACATGGTGTGCGTGCTCGACGCGGACGGGACGCTCACGTACGCGACGCCGCCGTTCGCGGCGTGGCTGGGCGTCGACCGCGAGACGCTCGTCGGCCGGTCGCTCCCGGCGCACTTCGACGAGCCGGACGCCGCGGGGATCGAGGACGCGATCGGCTCCGTCGCGGGCGGAGACGCCGGCGAGGGGACGAGCCGGGACGGCGCGACGACGGTGGACGTGCGGATCGAGGACCGCGTCGCGGAGGGCGGGACGGGCGCTGGGGACGGTCGCGGGACCGACGGCGGGGCCGCGAACCCCCGCCGTGGCGAGCTCCGCCTCTCCGGACTGGGCGACGAGTCGGCGGGCGTCGTCGGGTCGCTCGTCGACACGACCGACCTCTATCGTGCCCGAAGCGAGCTCTCGCGGGAGCGCGACCGGTTCAACCGGCTGTTCGAGCGGCTTCCCGACCCGGCGATAGAGGTGGTCCACCGCGCGAACGACACGGTCATCCGGGCGATCAACCCCGCGTTCGCCTCGCGGTTCGGCCACGAGGAGTCGGCGATCCGGGGGCGGTCGGTGACCGAACTCGACCTCCGGTACGACACGCTCGACGACGAGGAGGAGACGGCGGCGGAGTCGCTCGACCGCCGCGTCCGCGAGGAAGGGTTCGTCACCGACGAGGTCCGCCGGCGGACCGTCGACGGCCCCCGCGAGTTCCTCTTTCGCGGGTTCACCTACGAGGCGTCCGACGGGACGCACGCGTTCGGCATCTACACGGACATCACCGAGCGGAAACACCGCGAGCGCTACCTCACCGTCGTCAACCGGATCCTCAGACACAACCTCCGGAACGAGCTGAACGTCGTCTTCGGGTTCGCGAGCGAGATCAGGCGGCTCACCGACGACGAGCGGGTGGTCGACTACGCCGAGCGGATCGAGGCGACCGCGAGGCGGCTCACCAGCCTGGGCGACGGCGCGCGGGAGATCAAACGCGTCGTCGACGACGGGCTCGAGGGCGAACCCGAGCGCGTCGCGGTCGCGCCGGTCGCCGAACGCGTCGCCGAGCGCTGGAGGGAGGAGCGTCCGGACGCTCGCATCGAGACGGACGTGCCGGCCTCGGTCGAGATCCGCGCCGACGACCGGTTCGAGCGGGTTCTCCACCACCTCGTCGAGAACGCGATCGTCCACGCGGACTCGGCGTCGCCGCGGGTGCGGATCGGGGCGGAACGCGATCCCGACGGCGGGGCGGCCACGGTGACCGTCGCCGACGACGGTCCCGGCATCTCCGAGGAGATCCGCGAGGTCGTCTCCGGCGGGGCGCCGGTGACCCAGCTCCGGCACAACTCCGGGCTCGGGCTGTGGATCGTCGCGTGGGTGGTCGAGACGTACGGCGGAAGCGTCCGGTTCGACGCCGGGATCGACGGCGAGGGAACGACGGTCCGGATCCGGCTCCCGACCGCCGACGGAGCCGAGTGAGGCGGCACCCGCGTCGACGAGCCGGCGGGCGGGTACCGTCCGCCCCCGCCGTTCCGACCGGTTTATACTCCCTCCGCGTTCCGGATCCGACATGACCGACGACGACCGACGGGACGAGCTGATCGCGGCGCTGCGCGCGGCCGACGCAGTCAGGTTCGGCGAGTTCGAGCTCTCACACGGCGGTACGAGCGATTATTACGTCGACAAGTACCTCTTCGAGACCGATCCGGAGTGTCTGAGCCTCATCGCCGACGCGTTCGCCGACCGCCTCGCGGGGACGGACGCGAAACTGGCCGGCGTCGCCCTCGGCGCGGTCCCGCTGGTGGCGGTGACCGCGGAGCGGCTCGGCCGGCCGTACGTCATCGCGCGAAAGCAGGCCAAGGAGTACGGCACCGGCAACCGGATCGAGGGGCGGCTCGAGGCCGGCGAGGAGGTCGTCGTCTTGGAGGACATCGCGACGACGGGACGGTCGGCCGTCGACGCGGTCGAGGCGCTCCGGGAGGCGGGCGCGACCGTCGACCGCGTCCTCGTCGTCGTCGACCGCGAGGAGGGGGCGACGGAGCTGCTGGCCGAGCACGACGTGGAGCTGGAGGCGCTGTTGACGGCCTCGGAGCTGCTCGCCGACCGGGACGCCTGAGTCGGATCCCCCTCTCACGCCTCGGGCGACTCCAGCGTCGGCACCGCGACGCGGTCGAGCGCGTCGGCGATCACGTCGGCCTTCCGCACGTCGTTGACGGTCGCGTCCGGCGTCAACACGAGCCGATGCGCGAGCGTCGGCTCCGCGACGCGTTTCACGTCGTCGGGAGTGAGGAACTCGCGGCCGGCGACGGTCGCGTTCGCGCGGGCGGCCTCGAAGAGCCGCTGGGTCCCGCGGGGGGAGACGCCGACCTCGACTCGACGGTCCTCGCGGGTCCGGTGGACGATGGCGGCCATGTACGCGAGGAGGTCGTCGTCGACGCGGACCGTCTCGGGGACCGCCCGGAGGGCGGCCACGTCCGCGGGGCCGAGGACGCGCTCGACCGTCGGGCTCCGGTCGGTGCGGCCGGCGCGCCGGCGGAGGATCTCGACCTCGCCGGCCTCGTCGGGGTAGCCGAGCGACGTCTTGATCATGAAGCGGTCGAGCTGCGCCTCGGGCAGCGGGAACGCCCCCTCGCTCTCGACGGGGTTCTGGGTCGCGATGACGTAGAAGGGGTCCGGGAGGTCGTGTGTCTCGCCGTCGGCGGTGACCTGGCCCTCCTCCATCGCCTCCAGGAGGGCGGCCTGGGTCTTCGGCGGGGCGCGGTTGATCTCGTCGGCGAGCACGACGTTCGCGAAGATCGGCCCCGGTGAGAACGTGAAGCTGCCGTCGCGCTCGTCGAAGACGTTCGTGCCGGTCACGTCGGAGGGGAGGAGATCGGGCGTGAACTGGATCCGCGAGAACTCTAAGCCGAGCGCGGTCGCGAACGACCGCGCCGAGAGGGTCTTTCCGGTGCCGGGCACGTCCTCCAGGAGGACGTGGCCGCGGGCGATGATCCCGAGCGTGACGCGCTCGAGGAACTCGCGGTCGGCGACGACCGCGGATCCGATCTCCTCTATCACCCGCGAGCAGGCGTCGGCCGCGTCGGGGACGTCCATACGAGCGTCAACGGCGGAGGCGACAAAAGGGTTGTCGCGGGCGGCGGGTCCGGTCGCGGGAGCGATCGTCGGAGCGCGGGAGCGATCGTCGGAGCGCGACCGGCCGCCGGAGCGCAATCGCCGCCGGAGCGCGACCGGCCGCCGGAACGCGGCCCGGCCGCGATCGAAACCCATAACATCGGAAGCGCCGAACCGGGAGACGAGCCGAGGTAGCCTAGCCTGGCCAAGGCGGTAGATTCGAAATCTACTGTCCATTCGGACACCGGAGTTCAAATCTCCGCCTCGGCGCTTTCTCGCGGCCGTCGCTCCGAGAGCCGCGGGTGGCGGATCCGGGCGAGACCGGATCGAGCGGTCGCGCCCGCCCACGCGCCGGCGAAAGAACGATACGGCCGGGAAGTGACCGGATCGTATGCCCGACGGAACGCTGTACGACCGTCTCGGCGGCGAACCGGCCGTCGGCGCGGTCGTCAGCGCGTTCTACGACCGCGTGCTCGACGACGAGCGGGTCCGCCACCACTTCGACGACGTCGACATGGCCGACCAGCGGTCACACCAGACGAAGTTCCTCTCCGCGGTCACCGGCGGCCCGATGCGGTACGAGGGCGACGAGATGGACGTCGCCCACGAGGGGCTCGCGATCACCGACGCCGAGTTCGACGCGGTCGCGACCCATCTCGACGACGCGCTCCGCGAGTTCGACGTCGACGACGCCGACCGCGGGGCGGTGATCGAGGCGGTCGAGGAGTATCGCGACGCGACCGTCGAGGAGGCGTAGCGGGTCAAGTCGGAACGGACCCGTCCTCCGTGCTCAGAGCGGGCGCCCGAGCGACGCCTGCTCGGGGTCGGCGTCGCCGCGGAGCCGCCGCCGGCGCTTGTCGTAGGCCGCCTCGAGCTTGGCGTTCGTCGCCCGCGAGAGCAGATAGAGGTCCGCGGCGCCGTCGTCTCGGGGGTGGGCGGCGGCGACCCAGACGTGGCCGTCGCCCGCCGAGAGGTCGTCGGCCCACCGCTCCGCGGCCTCGCGGCTCTCGAAGGCGTGCCGGGGACCGTCCTCGAAGACGATCCGCCCCACCTTCGCGTTGCGCTTCCGCGCGGAGGGTTTGACCGCGACGACGACGCTCACGACCGGTACTGGGGGCTCATCGATTAAAAACCCCGTCAGACGGGGGTCGAACCGGGAGAGCCGAGCGCCCGCGGGTTCGGCGGATCGAAAGGAATCACACCCCCGGCCGCCCTAGCGGCCCGCATGAGCGATCTCGACTGGTACGAGGACGCGACCGTCTACTCGTTCGACGTGAAGACGTTCGCCGACGGCGACGGGGACGGGTGGGGAGACTTCCGGGGGGCGATCGACCGGCTGCCGTACCTCGAGGAACTCGGCGTCGACGCCGTCTGGGTCCGTCCGTTCTACCCGAGCCCGCTGCGGGACAACGGGTATGACGTCGCCGACTACCGCGCGGTCGACGAGCGGCTCGGAACGCTCGCGGACTTCCGCGAGTTCGCCGAGCGCGCACACGACCGCGGGATCCGCGTGCTCACCGACCTCGTCTTCAACCACACCTCGGTCGACCACGAGTGGTTCCGGCGAGCCCGCGAGGATCCCGAATCGAAGTACCACGACTACTACTGCTGGACGAGCCACCTCGAGGACGCCCACCACCGCGGCAACATCTTCCCGGAGTACGAGGACGGCGTCTGGTCGTACGACGAACTCGCGGGGAAACACTACTTCCATCAGTTCTACTCCCACCAGCCCGACCTCAACGTGGCGAACCCCGCGGTCCGCGAGGAGCTGTACGACGTGCTCCGTTTCTGGCTCGGCCAGGGCGCGGACGGGTTCCGGATCGACGCCGCCCACCCCATGCTCATGCCGAAGGGGCATAACGCGACGACGCTCGAGGACACCGAGCTCGACGAGCCGATCGACCTGTTCAAACGGATGCGTGAGGTCGTCGAGGCCGAGCAGTCCGACGCCGTCCTGCTGGCGGAGGCCGACGACGAGCCCGAGCACCTCGACTACTACTTCGGCGAGGGCGAGGCGTTCCACCTCCAGTTCAACTTCGTGATGAACGCCCACCTCACGTACGCGGTCGGCGTGCGCGACGCGTGGCCGCTCTACCGGGCCCACGAGATCCTGCCCGACGTCGGAGGGGTCGGCGGCTGGGTGAACTTCCTGCGGAACCACGACGAGTGGAACCTGCTGAAGCTGCCCGAGGAGGCGTTCGAACACGCCCGCGAGTACTTCGGCGACGACGCGGGCGACTCGTGGATCTTCGAGCGGGGCCACAGGCTCCGGCTCGCGGACCTCTACGACGGCGACCGCGACCGGATCGCGTTGGCCCACAGCCTGCTGTTCTCCCTGCCGGGTTCCGTCGCGCTCCAGTCGGGCGACGAGATCGGTATGGGCGCGGACCTCTCCCTCCCCGAGCGCGAGGCGGTCCGCACGCCGATGCAGTGGGACGACTCGAGGAACGGCGGCTTCTCGACGGCCGACCCCGACGACTGTTACAACCCCGTCGTCGACGAGGGACCGTACGCGTACGACCGGGTGAACGTCGCCGCCCAGCGCGACGATCCCGACTCGCTGCTCTCGCGGATCACGGCGCTCTCGCACGCCCGCGACCGCTGCCCGGCCATCGCCCGCGGCGACTTCCGGATCGTCGACGCGGAGCCGAAGGAGGTGTGGGCCCACCGCTTCGACCACGAGGACGACGTCCTGTTGTGCGCGCACAACTTCGCCGCGGAGCCGCACGACGCCGTCTTCGGGTTCGACGTCGACCCCGACGCGGCCGAGCGCGTCGTCGGCGACGGCGACTACCGGGTCGCCGACGGCGGGGTCACGGTCGAGTTGGGCGCTCACGAGTACGTCTGGCTGCGCGGCGAGAAGCGGTAGGGCGGGCGACGCGAGGGGGTACCAGGGTAACAGGGGACCGTGTCATACGCCTTCCTGAGCCGCGGTGAATCGATCGTACGGATGAGAGACTGAGCGATCACGGTGGCGCGCCTCCGAGCGAGCCATCGGCTCGCGAGGAGCCCGCGAGGGACGCCACGAGCGCTTGAAAAGCGCGAGTGGCGAGGCTGGGGAGGCGTGAGGTGCCGGGCTGTGCGGTTTGGGTGGGACTCAAAGGGGCAGTCGCGATTCCCGCGAGCGTAGCGAGCGGGAAGTCGAGAGACGAAGTCTCTCGGAAGGACGAATCACGGCGACGTAAGCAGCGTGGCGCTACGCGCCACGGGCAGCCGGCGGCGGAGCTGCCGGCGACACCGCAGCGAAGGAGCAACGCGACTGAGCGAGGCGCACAGCGAGCCGCGCGAGTCGTGCGAGGGCGACCGACGGGAGCCCTCGACTGGCGAACGGCGAAGCCGTGAGCCCTCGCGACTGGGGCTTTGGAGATGTTCACCGCGCCAACAACGACGTACAGCCGAGCGACTGGGGCTTTGGCGTGTTCACCGCGACAGCAACGATCTCGTCTCGATCACGTAGATCACCATCGAAACGGTCGTACCGCTACGACTCCGGAGGTAAGTCACCGAAGTAGGGTGCGGAACGGAATCTCCGAGAACCGTTCCGTGAGAGCCGGAGAAATCAGTCGATTCGTCGCAAAGGAGGGAGGAGGTCCGACCCGTCTATCAGGCCGTCTCCATCTCGCGTTCGAGCTCGCGGAGCCGGTCGATCCGCTTCTCGGTCGGCGGGTGCGTGGAGGCGATCCGGCTGAGGAAGCCCGCGCGGATCGGGATGATGAAGAAGGCGTTCATTTCGGCGCTGCCGTCGCGGAGGTCCCGGTCGGGGACGCGGTCCATCCGGCCGTCGATGCTGACGAGCGCGGACGCCAGCGCGCCGGGCTTGCCGGTGATGACCGCCGCGCCGCGGTCCGCGGTGTACTCGCGGTAGCGCGAGAGCGCGCGGATGAGCAGGAAGGAGACGATCCAGACGACGATCGACACCGCGATGGCGACGATCACGGGCGCGCCGCCCTGCCGGTTGTTCCCGCCGAAGAGCCACCCCCAGCGCACGATGAAGAAGGCGATGGTCGAGAGGAACGACGCGATGGTCATCACCATCACGTCGCGGTTCTTCACGTGGGCGAGCTCGTGGGCGAGCACGCCGTCCAGCTCGTCGTCGTCGAGCGTCCTCAGGAGTCCCGTCGTCACCGCGACGGTCGCGTTCTTCTTGTTCCGGCCGGTCGCGAACGCGTTCGGCACGTTCGTGTCGGCGACGGCCACCGTCGGCTTCGGGAGGTCGGCCTGCTGGGAGAGGCGCTCGACCCGGCGGTGGAGATCGGGGTACTCCTCGGCGCTCACCTCGCGCGCGCCCATCCCCCGGAGCGCGAGCTTGTCGCTGAAGAAGTACTGTGCGACGGCGAACCCGCCGAGCATGACCATCGGGAACAGGAAGTCCCCGAAGTACAGGCTCAACACGCCGATGAACACGACGTAGAGGGCGAAGAGGAGGAACATCGTGAACGCCATGCGCCCACGCAGTCCCCAGTCGGTGTCCCACTGCATGCCCGGAGGTAACCGCTCGGCGCGGTAAAGCCTACCGGAGGCGGGCGATCCGCGGGAGGGTTCGAGGGGGCCGCCCCGGACACCGTCGTCCTTTAGTCCGCCTCGGCCGAGCCTCGGACATGGCAACGGTCCTGGTCACGGGCGGGCGCGGGGCGTCGGGGCGGTGGGTGGTCGACCGGCTCGCGGACGAGCACGCGGTGGTCGTCGTCGATCGCGAGCATCCGGGCCTTGCCGTCGATCCGGCCCCGCACGTCTCGTTTCGCGCCGCCGACCTCGCCGACCGCGGCGAGGCGCTCGACGTCGTCCACGCGGTCGATCCCGACGCCGTCGTCCACTGGGCGGCGATCCCGGTCGCGGGCACGCACCCCGACGGCCGCGTGTTCGAGACGAACGTGCTCGTCGCCCACAACGTCCTGACCGCCGCGGGGCGCGCCGACGCCCCGGTCGTCCAGGCGTCGAGCGACGGCGCGTACGGCTTCTTCTTCGCCGAGCCCACGCCGCTGCCGGACGCGCTGCCGGTGACCGAGGAGCACCCGCTGCGGCCCGAGGACCCCTACGGGCTCTCGAAGGTGACCGCGGAGGAGACGGCGGCTGCCGTCGCCCGCCGGCACGGGAGCCCCGCGGTCTCGGTTCGCCCCTCGTGGATCCAGTACCCCGGCGCGTACGCCTGCCGGGAGGCGGGGTACGTGGAGGACCTCGCGGCCGGCGCGGGCAACTTCTGGTCGTACGTGGACGCCCGCGACGTGGCCGATCTCGTCGCCGTCGCGGTCGACGACCTCCTCGGCGACGACCCCGTCGTCGAGCCGGGAACCCACGAGGCGGTCAACTGCGTCGCCGCCGACAACGCGCTCGGCCGACCCCTGCTCGACCTCCTGCGGGAGGCGTACGGCGGGGTTCCCGACGAGTGCGCGGTCGCCGAGGGCGACGACCGCGGCGCGTACTCGGTCGCGAAGGCGAACCGGCTGTTCGGCTGGGAGCCGGATCGTTCGTGGCGGGAGGCGGCGGAGGCGGACGTGGCGGAGCCGGCGCTGTTCGACGTGTAGGCCGGAAACGTTGCTTCGAACCGAGCCTCAGATCGAGAGGATCGCGTTCACGAGCGTCCGGGTCGCGATCGCGGTGGCCGCCCCGAGCCACGTCAGCAACACGAAGTGGATGTAGCCGTTCGCGGGATTGCCGCCGTCGATCTTGCGGATCATCTGCGAGGAGAGCGCGGCGTTGAAGAGGACGACGGTGAGAAGCAGGTACTCGATGAGCGGGATGTCGTACGCGCCGGGGTAAACGATCTGGCCGATGTCCATCTGGTCGATCTCGAAGTCGGCGGTCAACTCGGCGAGGATGGCGACGATCTCCAGCCCGATGAAGAAGGCGAACGTCGCCGCCGCCGTGATCCCGTACAGGAGGCCGATGAACGTCACCGCCGACTGCCGGCGCTGCTCGCGGAGCTGGTTTGCGGCGTTCATGTTCGCCGAGATCAGCTCGCCGAGCAGCTTCGGGTCCCCGCCCATCCGCCGGCCGACGAGGTACATCTCGGAGAACTTCTGGATGAGGTACGACCGCGTGTCACGCGAGAACGCTCGCCACGCGCCCTCGGTGCTGATACGCATGTTGAGCCGGCGATACAGTCGAGTGATCGCCGGCGAGAGCGCACCGAAGTCCTTGTCGCGAAGCGTGGTCAACACGTCGGAGGTCGTCGACTGCTTCGCGCTCTCGGTCGCGCCCAGCGCCCGGACGAAGGAGGGGAACTCCCCGTCGCGAGCGGTGATGGCCTGCTCTTCGGTCCGGAGGATCGCGCCGGTCAGGAAAAGCGGGGTGACGGGGACCGCGATGTACAGCGGGAGCCGGACGTCCTCGAGGAAAAAGAGGAGTCCGGGCAGTCCCGGCCCGTACCCGAACATCCCCGCGGCGGTGAAGCCGATGAGCAGAAACGAGAGCCCGGCACCGATCCCCAACGACGCCCACAGCTTCAGGTCGCCGGGCGCGCGCTCCTCCGGGTGATACCAGATCGGGTCGTACGGCGAGGTCGCCCGGATCATCGCGTAGAAGCCGAGCTGAACGAAGACGAAGAGGACGATGACGGCCGCGACCGTCGCGGTAGGGTCGTTGCCCGTCAGGATCGGGAGCACGATGGCGAACACCAACGCGAACGTCATCGAGAGGATCATCGACATGTACAGGTCCTTCATCACCTCCAGGTTCGACAGCGACGACTCGTAGAGCGTCTCGTACTGGGCCAACATCACGTCCTGTTCGGAGACGAGGAAGTCCTCCAGCGACTGGCCGGCCCCGAGGGTGTAGCCGAGCCGGTCGAAGAAGTCGGCCATGGCGTCGGAGGGAACCTCCTTGGCGCGCCGGCGACACGCGTCGTCGAGGCTCTGGTTCCAGGTGTCGACGAGGTGAACGACGCGACCGATCTCCTCGGCTGCGACGCCGTACTCCTCCTCTTTTGCCAGCGTCCGGAACACCTCCATGCGGTCGATGTTCGTCGTCGACAGCACGGTCATGTGCGTCATCACGAGGTGGAGCTGGTTGTCGATCCGGTTCTCGACGCCGCTGAGGTAGATCTTTGGGTAGACGACCGCCGACACGAGCGTGAGCGCGCCGAACATCGGGATCGGCACCCGCGCGGCGAGGGGTAACGGGAGGACGAACGCCCCGACCACGGTGGCCGCGAACACGAGGACCGCCGGGACGAGCACGTACCCGACGTACTGCCGCTTGGAGATGTCGAGCTTCTCGTAGGATTCGAGCACCTCCTCCGTGAGCCGCATCGCGGTCGCGAGCCCGTCTCCCGCCGCTTTCACGTTCATTTGCTCACCGGATACATGCTCGTGAGCTCACCTGACGTTTCGGTGCATCTCGAAGGGAAGCCCCTCGACGCCGTCGCGCTGGAAGGCGTCGATCGCCTGGTTCACCTCGTGGTAGCCCAGGACTCCCTCCTGGATCATCCGCTCTATCAGCTCCGCGCGGAACGCGAGGTCGTCGTAGATGTCGCGGGTGTCCGCGTATCCCAGAAGCGTCGCGATCTGATCTTCTAACACGTAGGAGTTGTTCATCCCCTGGAAGACGATCTCGTCTTCGACCGGGTCCCAACTGAACACCTCGCGGGTGACGACCCCCTCCATCTCCTTGGAGTACCCCTCGATCTCTTGAACGCTCGTCACCCGGCGCAACACCTCGTCGCCCTGTTTCACCCGGTTCTGGAACAGCGCCACGTCGGCGTTGTCCATGAACGTCTCGGGGACGTTGATCGGCTCGGAGGTGAACCGCTGGATCATCGAGACGATGTCGGAAGCGTGGAACGTCAGCATGATGGGGTGACCCGTCTGGGCCGCCTGGAACGCCATCCGCCCCTCCGCACCCCGAACCTCCCCCACGACGATGTAGTCGGGGCGCGACCGGAGCGCGGCGGCGACCAGATCGAACATGTCGACGTCGGAGGATCCCTCGCCGCCGCCCTCGCGGGTCAGGAGCTGCTGCCAGGTGTTGTGCGGCGGGACGACCTCCGCGGTGTCCTCGGCGGTGTATATCTTCGAGTCCTGCGGGATGTACGAGAGGATGGCGTTCAGCGTCGTCGTCTTCCCGGACGCGGTCTCCCCGACGACGAAGACGGTCTGTTCGTTCTCCAGACACAGCCAGAGATACGCCGCGAGCTGCGGCGAGAGCGTTCCCCAGTTCGTGATCTGGTTGACCGAAAGCGGAACGTCCTCGCCCTGTCGGATGGTGAGCGAGGAGCCCTTAAGCGAGACGTCGTCGGAGTAGATGATGTTGATACGCGACCCGTCGGGCAGCGTCGAGTCGACGATGGGATCGGAATCGGAGAGCGGGTCGCCGATCCGCTCGCCCATGTTGCGCAGCCAGCTGTCGAACTCCTGGGGCGTCCCGAAGTCGACGGTGGTCTCGAGCATGCCGAACGTGCCGTGATCGACGTGACACTCGTGGGGACCGATCACGTGAATGTCCTCGTTGGCCGGGTCGCGCATCACGGGTTCGAGCGGGCCGAGTCCCACGATATCTCGGTTGAGCCGGTATCGGATGCTCTCGTAGGTTTCCTCGGTGACCGACAGCTTGCCGACGTTGAGAAGCTTCGAGGCGGTCGATCGCCAGCCGGCCTGACCGTTCTGGATGTAGGTGACGTCCTCGAGTAACTCCTCGATGAGGTCGTCGTACTCGGACTCGGAGGCCGGAGCGGAGTGGCCGCCGCTGGCGGCGAGGAGCTTGTTTTTCACCCGATTGAGGACGGTCGCTTGCGGCCCGGACATCTCCGGTTCGATGGCGTAGTACTTCGTCTCCTGCCCGAGGTCGCCGTACACGTGACAGTAGATCGGTCCGCCCACCGGGTAGAGCACGTTCGGCCGGTCCGACTCGTACTCCTCTTTGGGCTCCTCGACGAAGAGCGGGAACTCCCCGGTTATCTGTTTGAACTCCTTGAGGTGCTCTCTGAGGTGGGGTCGGCGCATGGCGGCCTTCCGGAGCTCGTCGGACGGTTTCGCCGTGCCGTGTTCGGTCATCGTTCGTGTCTCGTTGTGTCAGTTCTCGCCGGAGATGCCCTCTCGGCGGTCGCCTCAGGCGACACTGCGGCTCTCGATGACGATCCCCGTCCCGGAGCGGACGGAGAAGCCGATGGTGTCGCCGACCTGTTCGCCCATGCCCGCGAAGCGTTTCACGTTGATCTGCCGGCGGATGTCGTTGCCGACCTCGATCATCTGGAGCTGAATGAAGACGTCGGCGATCGACCGGAACGGCCCGATCGCGTCGTCGTCGACGGCGGACGGGTCGACCGTGAGGACGACGATCTTCCCCTGTGAGATGATCTCCCGGAAGAAGGAGATGATCTCGAGTGCCGCCTGTCGTTCCTCGTTCTTCCGGACGAGCGCCTCGAAGGTGGGGTCGTTCCGGAAGATCGCGTCGAACGTGTCGAGGAAGATCACGTCCGAGCGCCACATCGCCTCCGCGTTCATCAGTCGCTTGAGAAGCTCTTTGCGCTCGCCGTCGTCGTCGGAGAACGCCCCGCCGGAATCGAAGTCGGCGTGTAAAAAGAGCAGCTCCTCGTTCAAAAGCGGCTTCACCACGTCGTACTCCAGCGAGTGCATCTGGTCGATGAACCCGCGGACGGTGAGCTCCGTCGACATCAGCGTCACCGACGCGCCCTCCTGGACCAGTCCGTAGGAGAACCGCTGGGACATCGCGCTCTTTCCCGCGCCGTAATCGCCCTCGATGAGCACGATGCTCCCGCGCGGGATCCCGCCGCCAAGCTCCTTGTTCAGCCGGTCGCGCTCGGCCAGCCCCAACGGCAGCAGGTTGTCGACGCGGGGCATCTACTCCTCCACCCGGAACTGGAACAGCTCCTCGTCTCCGTTCACCGTGAGGTACACCCGGTGGTCGCTCGGCTCGCCCGCGGGGTCGACGCCGACCACGTCGAGGTCGATCGTGAGCCGGAGCACGTCGCCGCGGCTCCAGGCGGTCGCGCCGTCGACGGAGACGACCTCGCCGGTCGTCGCGTCCGGCCGCACGTACTGGCCGTCGAAGACGACGTCGACCCCCGAGCCGTCCGGAGCCAGCCGCTGCGTGCCGGTGTTCTTCACGAGAAGGGTGACGTTGTTCTCGGTTCCGTTGTACACCCCGCCGTTGGGATCCGAGATCACCGTCACGTCCGTGCGGAGCTGCTGTGTCGCGTCCAGACTGCCGTCCTCGACGGCCGAGCTCACCCGGTCGACGCCGGTGGTGACCGTCCCGACGACCCCGGCAGCGATCACGAGGCTGGCGACGAACAGGATCAGATGAGAGACCGGAACGCTCGCCATCTACGCGGTCACCCCCGTCGCGTCGCGGACGCCGGATTCGACGACGAGCACGACGCGCGAGTCGTTCGTGACCGTCGTCTCGAGGGAGTCTCCGTCGACCTCGATCGAGAGCCTCTCGCCGCCGAGCCACAGGTCCGTCTCGCCGTCGCCGTCGACGGTCGTGGTCGCGTCGGCGACGTCGACGTACTCGTTGTCGACGACGAGCGTCGTGTCGCTCACGACGAGCCCGACGGATCCCTCGTTGATCGCGTTCACGACGAGCACCTCGTTCCCGCTCGTGTCGAGCGTGGCAGAGTCGATCGTAACGGCCGTGTTCTGTCGTTCGAGCGCCCGTTCGTGAACGTCGCGTTCGCCCTCCGCGACACGGTCGAACCCGTTGGCTGCGACGGGATAGAAGGCGGTGAACGCGAAGAACATCCCCGCGACGATGATGGCCGTCGACGCCGAGACGCTAACGCCCATCTCCCCACCCTCCGTCCGCCGGGTCGGCGCGGTCGGGCTGCGGATCCGGGTCGTTCATCGGTCGAGGTGAGGTCCCGTTCCGGCCGCGACCGGTCTCGGTTCGCGACCGGCGCTCGCGGTCGTCCCGCCGGTCCGCGCCGTTCCGTCGCTCGCGGACGCTCTCCGATCGTTCGTGGGTACTCTCCGATCGTCCGTTGGCGCTCTCCGATCGGTCGTTGGCGCTCTCCGCGGTTCCGGCGGACGGCCGGTTCCGTCGTTCGCGACCACGGGACCGGCGGGTGGACGCCGGCGGCCCGCCATCGACGATCGATCCGCCCGCGAGGTCGTCCCAGCGGTCGAGGAGGACCAGGTGTCCCCCCGTCCCGTTGAGTTGCGTGATGTATCGTAGACTCCGGGTGTGGTGTTCACGGACCAACCGGTCGGTCCCCGGTCGGTCGACGAGGTTGCGGTCGATCGTGCCGAAACCCGAGAGGAAGTCCCGGAGCCGAGCTGCGGCGTCGGGACCGACCCACTCGATGCGCTCGTAGTAGTTCACCGCGCGAACCGCGTCGGTGACGTCGCTCTCGGAGACGAGGAACTCCAGCCACTCCATCACGAGCAGGTCGCCGAGGTAGTCGCCGGGAAGCTCGGTGAGATACGGTTTCCCGCGCCGGCCCGAGAGGTCGTCGCGGCCGACGTACTCGAACCCGTCGGCGTTCGCCTCGGCGGGATCGCCGCCCGGCGTCGGGCCACGAGACCCGGCGGGCTTCGGATCGGACTCCGTGTCGACGGGGTCGTCTCCGGGTTCCTCGTCGCCGAGCGCGCCGACGTCGTCGCCGAGACCACCGTCGAAGCCGTCGTTCCCGGTGCCGTCGTCGAGGTCGTCGTCGAACGGGTCGGCCCCGTCCTCGAAGGCGTCCTCCTCGGACGCCGTCTCGTCGCCGGCGTCGTCGGCCCAGTCGGCCTCTCCGGCGTCGTACTCCTCTTTGAGTTCGCTGAAGCTCTTTCCGTCGTCGTTCATGTCGTCGTCTTCCTCCGCCGGTTCGGTCTCTGACGCGGCGTCGGCGGGTTCGCCGTCGTCCGGTTCGCCGTTCGATTCGTCCCCGTCGTCCGCCTCCTCGAGGGCGTCGAAGTCGTCGCCGAGGTCGTCGTCGAGCAGCTCCTCGTCGAAGAACCCGTCCGCGTCCGCGCTCGCGACGTCGTCGTCGAGCTCCGCGTCGGCCTCGTCCTCGTCCGCGTCGTCGAAGAGGCCGAAGGAGTTCTCCGCGGCACCGCCGTCGTTGAAGCCGCTTGACTCGTCGACGAACGGATTGATCCCGCGGGTGACCATCTCGTAGATGTCGAGGAGGTTCCGGACGTCCTCCTCGATGTCGTCGACCGCGGCGGAGATCTCCTCGTTCTCCGAGCGCACCGTCGACACCGTCGAGGAGAGGGTGGCGACCTCGGCCTCGAGATCGTCGAGGCGCTTTTCCAACTCGTCGGTGTCGGAGCCGCCACCGCCGTCGTCGAAGCCCTCGTCCCACTCGTCCATGCCGTCGAAGTCGTCGAAGCCGCCGTCACCCATCCCGCCGCCCATTCCATCACCGCTCATGCCGCCACCCATACCACTCGTGCCGCCACCACCCATCCCGCTACCGCCGCCCATTCCATCACCGCTCATGCCGCCGCCCATCCCGCTACCGCCGCCCATTCCATCACCGCTCATGCCGCCGCCCATCCCGCTACCGCCGCCCATCCCGCTACCGCCGCCTCCTCCCATTCCACCGCCGCCGAAGACGTCGTCGCCACCGTCCGCGTCGTCGCCGTCGTCATCAAGGAATCGGTCGAGAACGCTCGCACCGACGAGCCCCAGTGTGGCGACTGTCCAAACGACCGTCGAGACGCCCGACACCGATAGTTCGAGGCCCATTGATCACAGCAATCGCCAGACGACACTTCAACCCACTCCTCAAAATATCAGGCGTGAGAACACAGGTAGTGGCGGGATCGGCCACGCAGGGCCTTACAACGTGCGCTCGAAGCCGTCCGCCGCCCGGACGGCGACCTCGCCGCCGGGGAGGAACCGCACCGTCCGGCCGACGGCATCGCCGACGTCGCTGGCGACGATCGGAATGCCGGCGCGTTCCAGGCTTTCGCGGGCCCTTTCGACGTTCCGCGGACCGACGGCGGCCGTGAGATCGAGCATCTCCGCGCCGCCGACGAGCCGTGCCTCGAGCCGACCGGGCGACCCGCCGGCCGACGCCAGTTCGTCGACGAGCGTCTCGAGTCCCGAGTCGACGTACTTCGCCGGGCGAGGCGTGTAAGAGACGGTCCCGTCCGCGGACGGGAGCATGGCGTGTAACAATCCACGCGTGTCGGTCTCCGGATCGACGAGCGCGACCGCGACACAGGAGCCGAGGCCGCTCGTCATCAGAACCGCGCCGTCGTTCACCACGGCGAGATCGCCGACGCCGACCTTCACGCGCCGGGGGGGCTCGCCCCGGTCCGAAGCGGTCCGATCCCCCGACGGCGTGGGGTGGCTCATGTCTCGGAGAGTCGTTCGAGCACCGCCGCCAGTTCGCGCTCGTCGGGGAGCGCGTACACGTCACACCGCGCCTGAACGCCCTCCGTCCGGATGGCGGCGTCGATGACGAACCCGTAGTCCTGGCGTCGGCTCAACGAGGCGACCAGCGGGCTGACCGTCGCCGATCCGATGTCGTGAACGAACTCCGGCGGGGAGTGCGAGATGGACGTGCCGAGGACGTTCGCCCAGCCGTCGATGAACCCGCTCGTCATCACGTTGCCGAGCTCACAGAGCGCGTTCTCGGCCATCTCGCCGAGCGGCTCGTCCGGTTCCATCGGGAGCATCGCCTCGGCGATCGCGGCCGCCGACTCCTCCGAGAAGAGGATCGCGAGGTAGCCGCTCGGCTCGCCCCGAAGCTCGAAGACGGTGCCCGCGTGCGGTTCCGTGCCGACCTCGCTCGGAACGTCCGCGAGGGGGACGAACCGGAGCCGACTCACGTCGACGGTGGTCTCGAGGCCGGTCATCATTCCGATGTTGTCGGCGGCGTTCGCCGAGCCGCGCTTCGCCAGCGACGCGAACGTCGAGAGCGACTCGTACGGGACCGCGGTGGTGGTCGTCCCGCCCGCGGAGCCGCCGGCGCCTTCCGCACCCGCGGTCGCCGCCGTGGCGGTCTTGCCGACCACCAGATCCCGGAACGGCCCGGAGTCGGGGAGCATGTAGATCGAGAAGTCGAGGTCGGTCCCCGTCGCGTCGAGCCGGCTCTCGAAGAGGAAGACGCCGTCCCCGGCGAGCGCCCCGTCCGGCAGCACCGCCGCGCCGTCCGCCTCGAAGTACCGCGGCGGCGTCATGTCGATCGCCCGCCCGAGGTAGTTGGCCCAGCCGTCGAGGAACCCGCCGAGCGCGATGTTTCCGACCTCGGTCACCGCGCTTCGCCCCATCGACGCGCCGCCGGGCAGCACCGAGAGCAGTCCGTCGATCTGTTCGGCGTCGAACGCGAGCACGGCCGCACCCTCGAGGCCGCCGTCGAGCCCGACGCGCACGCCGATCGACTCGCGGCCGGCGAAGGCCTCCGCGAGGTCCTCGCCGGTGGCGACGCTCGCGCCCGTGACCTCGACCGCGAGGTCCGACCCCGTCAGCTCGCCCAGCGCGTTGGCGGCGCGTTCGGCACCGCGCTCGGCGAGCCGGTTACACGCGCCGAGCGCTCGAACGTCGACGCGCATCAGACGGCCGACCCGATGGCGTCGAGGACGTTCGGCTTCTGGAACGGCTTCGTGATGTACCCCTCCGCGCCGGCTTTGATCGCCGCCTTCATCTTCTCCTCCTGGCCGACGCTGGTACACATGATCACCGTCGCCTCCGGGTCGTCGCCTTTGATCTCCGTCGTCGCCTCGATCCCGTCGCGGATGGGCATCACGATGTCCATCATCACGAGGTCGGGACCGTGTTCGTCGTACATGTTCACCGCCTCCACCCCGTTCTCCGCCTCGCCGACGATCTCGAACTCCCCCTCAAGGATCTCACGGAGCAGGTTCCGCATGAACTCCGAATCGTCCGCGATGAGCACGCGCTTCGCCATATACACGAACTCGGAGCCAGCGGCCACTTAACCGCTCGCCCGCGGTTCTCATCGTTGAGAACTGATCCGCGCACGGATCTCGATCGGGCTCACACCCAGTGGCCGAGCAGGTACGTCGCACCCACGAGGACCGTCCCGCCGAACGCCTCGCGGGTGCCGACCGGAATCAGGGGAGGCGACGTCGAGTCGGCCGTCTCGTCGGGAGCGTTATCCCCGTCCCCGCCGACCGCGGACCCGCTCCCAGTTCCCGTGTCGTTCGCGGAGTTGGATCCGGACGCCGTACCGTTTTCAGACACCGGTCCGTCCCCGGAATCCGACTCGTTTCCGGTTTCCGTGTCTTTCTCGAGGGGCGTCCCGTCTCCGCTCGCGGGCTCGGTTCCGTTCGCGGAGTCCGTTTCGTTCGCGGGCTCGGTTCCGTTCGCGGAGTCCGTTTCGTTTCGAGATCCTCCTCGGTCGTCGCCGCTTCCATCCTCGATCTTGGTCACGGCGGGATCGCGCTCGATCGTCAGCATCCCATCGATCTCGTCGTCGTCGAGCGCCAGCGTGTACGAGTACGTGCCCGGTTCGAGGTCGGCCACCGTCTCGTCGAACGTCTCGTTTCTCGGCTCGTCGGGCGCGGCCGTCACGTACCGCTCCGCGACGACACCCTCGTCTGCGACTTCGAGCGACAACTCCTCGCGGCCCTCGACGACGCCAGCGTTTCGGACCGTCACGGACAGCGCCGAGAGGGCGTCCCCGCGTGTCACGGTGAGGTTCGTCGTCGCGTTCTCGAGTCGTAGCCTGTCGGGATCGTCGGCGTCCGCGGCGACGATCGCCGTCCGGCTGTCGTAGGGCGTGTCGTCGGCGTAGAGATCGATCGTCAAGCGCTCGCCGGGCTCCGCCTCGGTGATCCCGGGATCGACGCTGAAGTTGCCGTCGTCGTCGATCCGGACCTCCGACTCGGCTGTTCGCGGCGTTTCGCCGCCGTCGTACGCGAACTCGGCAGTCAGATCGGTCGCAGGCAACAGCGTGGTGGTTCCGGTGACCCCATCGTCGTCGACGAGCACCTCGCCGTCGTCGGTGACGTGATCGTAGCGGAGGTAGCGCTCCGAGACCGAGAACGTCGCATCCGCCGAAACGCCGGTCTCGTCGGTCGAGAGGTACGGGAACTGCTCGGACGGCCCGTCGTCGCCGACCGAGGCGGCGGCGAACGGGGGCTCGGCGTCGACCGCATCGGGATCGTCGGCGAACCGATATCGCTCGCCGTCGGCCCCTTCGAGCCCGAATTCGACGCGGTACTCGTCGCCTGGATCGAGTCGGTCGCCGATCGCGTTCCCGTCTCCCGTGTCGATCACGAGATAGAGACGGCTCGCGGTCGGGTCGTCGGGCGCGGCCTCCAGCTCGCTCGCCGACTCGAAGATCAGCGTGGCGTCCGCGAGGTCGTCGGGGCCGATCGGAGTCGCGTGGTTCGGTCGGTTCGTTTGTTTGATTCGCAGGCGTATCCCCTCCTCCGCGGCGAGCAGGTCGCCGAGGACCGCACCGCTCGCGTTCTCGCCGGCGGTGACCGGCCCCGCGTCGCGCTCATCGGCGATGTGCGAGAGCGCACCCCAGATCCCGGCCGCTTCGACGCCGATCACGAGTCGATCGCCCTTCGTGACGGCCGACCGCTCGAGTCCGTCGCTCCGCAACGAGCCGATCGGCTCGATCCCCGACTCGGAGTCGGACTCAGCATCCCGCTCGGCCGGCATCGTCGTGAACACCTCCACCTCCTCCGCGATCCGTCGCTCCGGGTCGGTCAAGACGAGTTCCGATCGTTCGGAGGCGGCCGCAGGAGCGACGATGCCGTCCTCGTCGACGGTGAAGGTCGCGTTGTCGACGAGCGAGAGCCGATAGCGCTCGGAGGCGAGCGGACGAACCGGGCCGTCGGCACCCGTCTCGGAGGGGAGTCCCGAGAGGTCGGTCGCGACCGTCTCGCCGTCCCCGTCGACGAACTCGAGCGAGCAGCCGCCCACCGAACAGCTGGTCGCGTCGCCCTCCTCGCTCGTGACGGAGGCGTACTCCACCCCCGTTCCGGCCGTGCGGGTGTTGAGCGTGAGGGTGACCGAGCCCTCGCCGCTGACCTCGACGACGTCGACGAATCCGACGGGACCGTTCGCGTCACTGAGGCGGTTCCCGCCCACGAGGAGGTACTTCGGGCCGTCCTCAACATCCACGGTCACCTCGGCGAGGTCCCCGGCGGTCGTCGTGTACGTATCAGACCCGAAGGATGCGTTGACCGCGGCGGGACCGTCCCCGCCTCCCGGAACATCGAGCGCCATCACGTCGGCCTCGCCTCCGACGGGAGTTCCCCCGCTCTCGCTCGGGGCCGCCCCGACGATCGGGATCGTGCCGGCGAGGAGGAGGCCGAATAGGGCGACGCCGAGGAGGGTGACGCCGAGGGGGGATGCGTCGACGGGTCCGCCGTCGGAAGAAGGCGCAGCGCCCGAGGGACCGGACGCATTCGTCGATGAGGGCGGGGATGGCTGTGACATCGTTGGCGTGATCCGCGCGACCCGTCCGTCGACGGGCCGCCAGTCGATGGAGGCGACTCGACCGCGTACCGACTAAAACGTGCCTCTCTGATTATCAACTCAGAAAACGAAAGAACCGGCCGTTAATCACGGGTAGAGGGCCCGAAGGGCCAAACGAACGATCCGGGATCGCGACGGATCCGGAGTGCGGACCGAAGAGTTAAGCCCGACCGCGGTGCCGTTCCGATGAGGATGAAGTCCTGCCCCCGCTGTGAGGCGTCGATCGACGAGTCCGCCCGGTTCTGTTCGCAGTGCGGCGCACCGCAGAACGAGGCGGCCGCCGAGGAGCTCGACCAGTACGTCCAGCGGCAGGCGAAACAGGTGGCCGCACGGTCCGGGGGCGGCGGAACCAGCGAGGGTGGCAACGGGGAAAGCGGCGATATCACCGCCGCCGATATCTTCGGCGTCGCAGCCGAGGAGCTCACGGAGCGCGAGCAGCTGTGGCGGCGGGGAAGCTACGTCGTCGGCTACGCGACGATCGTTATCGCGCTCACCCAGATCACGAACCCCGGCGCGTGGTTCCTGCTGTTGGGCGGGATCGCGATCCTTCCGCCGACCCGGCGGCTGCTCGGCCTGCCGGTCGGCGGGACGTTCAAGCGGGAGGCGATGGCGGGGCTGTACGCGGTCTTCGTGATCCTCGGCGTGGCGCTGTTCTTCGTGTGATAGTTCAAGACACGATCGATCATACGGTGCGGTCGGCGCGCCTGCGAGCGCCCGAGAGGGCACGAGCAGAACGCGAGGGACGCGGCGACTGAAAGGAGCCGCAGCGAGGCGCTCCGCGCCTCTGGCAGCCGGACGTAGTCCGGCGACGAGGCTGGGGAGACGTGAGGTGCGGTCGCGGGGCGGTTGCGGTCGGGTGGGACTCAAAGGGGCAGCCGGGAGGCGGGGGCTTTGGACGTGTTTACTGCGGTAGCAACGACCGCGTCGATCGCGTCGATCTCTCCCGATCCCGGACTCTCGATCACAACCAACTGATCGCCCGAACTCACTCGATCCGGAACCCGCCGGCGTCCTCCGCGGCGCGGATCAGATCGCCGATGGAGTCGTTCGCGGAGAGTCCCTGATCCGCCGCGAAGCGTTTGATCGCCACCGGCGGCACGTCGATCGGGGTGTCGGCGGCGACGAGCAGCAGGCCGAGCGCCTCGGCGGGGTCGGTCCCCGGTCCGGCGTTGGCGACGAACCACGAGAGGACGTTGTCGAACGTCGCCGTCACGTCGTTCGAGACCATTCGGTTGCGGGCGGTCGAGCCCTTCGCGTGGAGCGTCACGTCCACGCCGTAGTCGAAGCCGTCGTCGTCGAAGGACTCGGCCAGCCACCGGCTCACGGCGCGGCAGTCGACGCCGCCGTTTCCGCGATCGCCGGACGATCCGGCTCCACCACCCGCACGGGCCTGCTCCCCGGCGACCGGCTCGCGCTCGTCGGCGGGACTGGGGTTCGCGGGCGACCGGAACCCAGAGCCGTCGGCCGGTCCCGGATCGGGTTCCGGGTCCGGCGACCGCCGCCGGACGTTGGGCCGGCCGTCGGTGCCGACGACGTACCGGCCCTCCCCGATCTCGACGACGCTCTCGTCGTCGGTGAAATCGAGGTCGTCGGGATCGGCCGGCGGTGCGTCGTGGTCACTCATGGCGTAGGCGTGGTCGTGCGAGAAAATAGGTGTTCCGGGCGGACCGATCCACCGGGGACGTGGTTAGCGAGCGGTTCGAGGCTCGTTAGAGCCGGACCGCTTCGCCGTCCTCGTTGAAGAGGTCGGGTGCGCGGAGCTCGACCTGGGTCGTCGCGCCGGCCGGCGAGACGATGTCGAGCGTCGCCTGCTGCCCCTCACCGAAGGCGCCCGAGTCGTCGAACGCACCCGAGTCGGGATTGATCAGGATCGTGAAGTCTTTCTCTTCGTCGAGGACCGCCGAATCATAGAAGTCACCGTCCGAACCGACAGCGAACTCGTTCGGGCCGAGCTCACTCACCTGTTCAGAGGTAGTGAATGCCTCGATAGCCGGAGCGCTCGAATCGGCGGCGGTCTCGGTTTCATCGACGAACACGTCACCGCCGCTCGATGGTTCGATCTCGAGGGTCACCTCATCGCCGTCCCCGAGTCCGGCATCTGAACTATCATCAGTTCCAGTTGCGCCGCTGGAGAGATCACCATCGCTCTCAATGACGAACGTTGTGTCTTGTAGGCTGTCTACACTTGCGGTTTTCGTTGCCGTTTCTCCCTCAATGGAGAGGGTCACGTCAACATCGTCGGTCTCCGAATCGATCTCGTCGTACTCGTCCACGAACTCAGCGGCGTTGACGGTATCGATGATAACTTCGCCATCGTCATTCGATGTGAGGGCGTCAGTGGCGACGGTCTCAGTACTGGTAGTCCCAGCACCGTCGGTGAACACGAGGTTCTCCTGCCCGCCGGGACCCACCGCCTGAATGGTGGTCTCAGAGAGGTCGATCTGCCCGGCGCCGGGCGCACCGGCGACGCTCAGGCGGATCTCGCTGAGCGTGTCACCGGAGACGATCCCGACCTCGCTGTTCACGTTGATCCGCTCCGAGACGAGATCCGTGCTGTCTTCGCCCGTTGCCTCTGCTTGCGTCTGAAGGAACCCGGCCGTGTTGATCAGGACGCCCGCGGCGATCGCCGCCACCAGCACCATCGCGATGAACACGATGAGCGTCCCGATCCCCACCTGACCGCGCTCTTCCGTGTTGGTAATGAACTCGAACATCGTCACAGCCTCACCGAATTTTCGACGACAGTACTCGGAATCCGGATCTCGGTGGTCGTCGTCGCACCGCTCGACGTCGTGAACGTCACCGTCAGCGAATCGCCCTCTGCGAGCGCGTAGTCGAGGTCGTCGCTGGAGCCCACCCCGATATCGTTGTCGTCGGTGAGGGCGATCGAGACCTCGGCTCGGTCGCTGTTCTCGGTCAACACCTCGCCGTTACCGCCGGTGAAGATGTCGATGGAGACCGCATTATCGTCCAGCTCGAAGGTCGACTGACCGTCACCACCGATGATTTCGGCTGACACTTCCCCGAGATCGATGTTGTCCCCGCCCGGCGACTGCGCCACCACGAACTCGAGATGGTCCACGTCACCGGCGCCCGTGTCGTCGAGGTATCCAGACTGGCTCACGACCTGGAGCCGGTCGCTCACCTGTGATGTACTCTCCTCGCCCGTCGCCTCCGCCTGCGTCTGGAGGAAGCCGGCCGTGTTGATCAGGACGCCCGCGGCGATCGCCGCCACCAGCACCATCGCGATGAACACGATGAGCGTCCCGATCCCCACTTGACCGCGCTCTTCCTCGTCCAGTATGGTTTCGAACATTGTCTGTTGTGTGGGCCCGCGGTCCACCCGGCGGGCGTTATCGCTACGGAGCGGGAATCATCTATTAAAGACACGGGGCCGGTTATTCGTTCTGATAAACGACCGCAGTCGTGCGGTTTTCGGGTTTTGATTCTTCTATTAGTTACAGAAAGAAATAACGAACGGGGCGTCCGTATATCAGATCTGGATCCGGGAGTCACCGCTCGTGACGTTCGGCGATCTCCGACTCGGAGATCACGCGCTCACGTGTGCCGGGCTCGTAGACGGCGAGGCTCCCGGCGACGAGCGCCATCGACCCGGCGATCAGCCCGGTGTCGATCAAAAACAGCGCCCGAGGGTTCGCGAACGCGGTCCGGAACGCCGCGAGGGGCGTGGCGAGCGCAGCGACGACGACCAGGCCGAATCCCACGGCGAGGTACGCCGTGGCGGTCCGCCCCGAGGAGCGATGCGCCGTCACCGCGAACGCCGACAGCGTCGCGCCCGCCCCCGCGAGCACGACGGTCGTCACGAGATACACGCCTTCGATGGGGTCCATACGCGGTCTGTCCGTCCGGTCACGATACACGTCCGGGGACGGGTATCAATACCGATAATATTCGGAGGAATTCCGACGACCGTTCTCGAACGAGCGTCGAACGCCCGATACCGTCGAAATACGAGTGATCTACGTCGACGGCTCGGTGATCTCGCTCGTTCATTCGGCGACCATCGATATCTTTTTGGGTCTGAAATTCACAATTGATAACGATAATGGTGGGGGACGACCTGATCACGGTGCTCGGGAACAAGTACAACACGGACATCCTGACGGCGACGGGTGACGCCAAGTCCGCACAGGACCTGAGCGAGGAGCTGGACGTGCCGATCGCGACGTGTTACCGCCGGATCAACGAACTGGAGGAGGCGAATCTCCTCGAACTCCACGACCGGCCCCTCTCCGAGGAACACCGTCGCGTGAAGGTGTACCGCCGGAAGGTCGACGGCGTCGACGTCGACTTCCGGGACGGTCTCACCGTCGAAGTGGAGGAGCGCTCCGCGGTCAAGAACCGCCTCGACGACGTGTGGCGTGACCTCTCGGCGAGAGGGGACTGAGAAGCGAAGAGGATCCGACCGAGCCGACCGAATCGGCACGCCCCCGCCGCCGGTCAGAACGACGGCTCGTCCGACCGGCTCATCATCGAGAACCCGCCCGCCCGCTCGTGGACCGTGATCCCGCCCTGGCCGATATCCATCGGGAAGATGTCCGTGTCGATGTCCTGTTTGCGCATCTTCGCGACCCAGACGTAACGATTGACGCCCGAGTCCGTCGGGGTCTGGATGAAGTAGATGTTGCCGTCGGTGAGGAAGTTCTCCAGTCCGACCTCGGTGTCGGGGAACACCGCGCCCTGCTCGTTGATGAGAAGCGAGGTCAGCCCGTTCGCCTTGAGGATGTCCGAGAACTTCAGCAGGTACGTCCGCTTCTCTTGTTCGTCCTCGAAGAACAGCTGGAACATCGACAGCGAGTCGAGCACGAGCCGGTCGAACTTCTCGCCTTCGACCGTGTCGAGCAGCTTGTCGACGGCCGTCGAGAAGTCGGTCTCCCTGAGCATCTGTCGTTTGTCGAGGACCACGATCTGGTCCTCGTCGACCAGCTCGCCGAAGTCGTCGAACCCGACCGATTCGGCGGCGGCGCGGATGTCGGCTTCGTCCTCCTCGAAGGAGACGTACACGCCGCGCTCGTCGTGGTCGGTGACGCCCGTGTAGAGGAACTGGATCCCGAATATGCTCTTTCCGGTACCGGGGTTGCCGGAGACCAGAACGGTCGACTGCTCCGTGATGCCGCCGGTGAGGATCGAGTCGAGCCCCTCGACTCCGGTAGAGACGAGTTCTGACATTCGCGTTGGCCTTCGCGGCGGGAGTACATAAAAGACGATCCGTTTGAACCGTCGGAGCGGCTCGGGAGACGACCGGATTTTTACGGACGGGAAGACGGCGACAGCTTTATTCGTCGACACGCCGCCACGTCCAGTATGTTCGGTGAAGCGTACCCCGTCGTCCCCGGCGGTGATCGACGGTGAGCGAAGCGACGGTCCTCGTCGTGGAGGACGAACCGGATATCGCGGCGCTTTACGCCGGCTTCCTCGAGGAGCGCTACGACGTCACCGTCGCCGAGACGGCCGCCGAGGCGATGGACGTCGTCGACGAGAGCTTCGACGCCGTCCTGCTCGACCGGCGGCTCCCCGACGGCAGCGGCGATGACGTGCTCGAACACATCCGCGGGAACGACCTCGATTGTCGAGTCGGGATGGTGACTGCGGTGGAACCCGACTTCGACATCATCGGCATGGGTTTCGATCTGTATCTGACCAAGCCCGTGAGCCGAACGAACCTCCTCGCCGCGCTCGAGACGCTTTTAACCCGTGACGAGTACGACGATCTCCTCCAGGAGGCCGCGGCGCTGGCAAGCAAACGCGCGGTGCTCAAAGCACAGAAACCGACCACCCAACTCGACGGCAACGAGGCGTTCGCCGAACTCGTCGAACGGCTCGAGGAGATCGACGCCGACATCGACGCCATCACCGAGTCGCTGTCGACGGACGACTACCGCGCGATGTTTCGGGACATCGGCGAGGCGTGACGCCGGGGACGACCGGCCTCCCGCTCACGAGGAGAGCTGCTCCCCGACCAGCGCGTCCGCCGCCGTGAGGAACGCGTCGCGTTCGTCGATCGGGATCGTCGCGCCGGCGGCGACGTCGTGACCGCCGCCGTCGCCGCCCACGGACCGGCTCGCTTCCCGCATCACGGCCGAGAGGTCGAGACCCTGTCGGACCAAGCGCCCGGTTCCGCGCGAGGATACCTTCAACTCCGCGTCGTTCTTCTCGGCGAAGGCGATCACGGGCTTGGATCGGTCGACCGCGGGCGATCCGGCGGCCATGCCCGCGACGATCCCGACGATCGTCTCGCGGATCCGCGAGCCGGCGTCGAACCACTGGAGGTGCTCCTCGTGAGTTACCCCCTCCGTTTTCACCCACTGGAGCCCCTCCGAGAGGTTTCGCCTGTGGTTCCGGAGCAGCCGTCGCGCCTCCGCGAGCGCCGCGTCGCGATCGCCGAGACACACTGCGAGCCCCACGTCCGCGCGCTCGTACCGCGCAGTCGCGTTGAGCAGCGTCGAGAACTCGCTGACGTCCCGGAGCTCGGTCCCCGACTCCTCGTCGAGCAGCGTGTAGGAGGTTCCGACGAGGGTCTCGATCCGGTCGGCGGGGACGCCGGAAGCGACGGCGCGTCGTATCAGCGCGGAGACGAGCGTCCGCCGTTCCGCGTCGGCGAGGTCGACCCAGCGCCGCCACTCGCCGTCGCGTTTCACGTCGACGTCGAGGTCCCGGAGGAAGCCGATCGCGCCAGCCTCGTCGTTGGAGATCCCCGGGATCCGAACGTCCGAGGCGTACTCCAGCAGCTTCGGGAGCGGACGGGTCTGGCGGCCGTACAGATCGAGATCGGTGCGTTCCTCGAGGACCCCCGCGTCGACGCCGTCCGCGACGATGGCCGCGTTCGCACCGTCGAGCCCCCCGCCACCGTTCTGCATGTCGCCGACCGCGCCGACGACCGCCAGCGCCGCGAGGTCGCGGTTGTCGCCGTCGGGGTCCTCCAAAGCACGGGCGAGAACGTAGCTCGCACCCGCTCCCGAGAGCTCGCTCGCCCCGTCGATCCCTTCGAGCAGCGGATTGAGGTGGAACGCCGTATCGGCGTCGGCGGGGCGGTGGTGGTCGGCGACCACGGGAACGAAGTCGCCGCGCGCCTCGTGGTCGGCGATGACGTCGAGCTGACCGGAACCGAAGTCGGTGAAGAGGACGACCTCGAACTCGCGGGCGGCGATCCTCGCGATCGACTCGGCGTCGAGCTGCTTCTCGAAGACGACCTCGTGGTCGATCCCCGCCCGCGCGAGCGCCGACGACGCGACGGCGGCGCTCGTGAGGCCGTCGGCGTCGATGTGTGAGGCGAGCAGGACGCGGTCCGCCTCGCGCAGGCGGCCGGCGCAGGCGCGGGCGCGGTCGCCGAGGTCGGGAACCGGGTTGTCGGCGGCTGCCATTACCGGTCCGTGGGGCGGCATCGGGGATAAACGCACGTTTCGCTCGACGGGTCGGGTGGAGGATCGGAGCGTGGTTCGGAGTTCACCGCTCCACCGTCAGTTCGATCCGGGCGTCCCGCGCGGAGCGGCCGACCTCGACGGCGTACTCCCCGGCGTCGACGGTCCAGCCGTCCGCGGGGTCGTACCGGGAGAACGCGAGGTCGTTGAGGCCGACGGTGACCGTCTCGGTCTCGCCGGCGGCGACGACGACGCTCTCGGCCCCGGCGAACTCGCGGACCGGACGGTCGACGCCCGCGACGCGCGGCGGCCGCACGTACGTCTGGACCACCTCGCGCCCGGCGCGGTCGGCGACGTTCTCGACCGTGACCGTGACGGCGACGTCACCGTCCGCGTCGCCTTCCTCGTCGATGTCGAGGGCGGCGTCGCGGTACGCGAACGCCGCGTACGAGCGACCGTGGCCGAACGGGTAGGTGGGCTCGGAGTCGCGGGCGTCGAACCAGCGATAGCCGACGAGGACACCCTCGTCGTGGCTGACGCGCCCGTCGACGCCGGGGAAGCGCCGGCGGTCGGCCGTGGAGTACGCGGGTTCCGGCGCGAACGTGACCGGGAGTCGGCCCCCCGGGTCGGCGTCGCCGTACAGGAGCGCCGCGAGCGCGCCGCCGTGGACCTGGCCAGGGTACCAGTTGAGGAGGACCGCGTCGACCGCGTCGCGCCACGGGAGTTCGACCGGGCCGCTCGTGGCCGCCGCGACGACCGTCCGGTCGGCGACCGCGGCGACCGCCTCGATCAGTTCGTCCTGGCGGCCGGGCAGCCCGAGCCCGTCCCGATCGAGCGCCTCCGTGGCGGTGTCGCGGACGACGACGACGGCGACGTCCGCACCCTCGGCGGCCGCGACCGCCGCGTCGACGTCGGCGGCCGGGTCGGCGTCGGCGGCCGAGCCTTCGGCGGCGTCGTCCCCTGCCCCGCCGCCGTCTCCCTCGTCGACTCTTCCCTCCCCGACCGCTCCCCCGTCGGCGTCGTCCTCACCGCCGGCCAGGAGGTCGAGCATCGAGACGTCCTCGACCGGCGGGTGGCCGGGGACGACGCTCACGCTCCCGGCCGCGCGCGCCTCGACTCCCTCCCGCGGCGTCGTGCTCGTCTCGGGCGTCGTCTCCGAGGAGCCGCCCCCGCCGAGGACCGCCTCGTCGACCGCGGGGCCGACGAGCGCGACGTCGGCGTCGTCCGCCAACGGGAGCGCGTCGTCGTTCTTCAGCAGCACCGACCCCCGCGTCGCCACCTCGAACGCGGTTCGTCGGTGGGCGTCGAGGTCGGCGTCGACGGTGGATCGGTCGCCGTCCAACAGCCCGATCCGGTCCATCGTCCGGAGGACGCGCGCCGCCATGTCGTCGAGCCGCTCCCGCGGGAGCGACCCGTCCCGGACCGCGGCGGGGAGCGCCTCGTCGAACGGCTCGCACGTCTCCGGATCGGGCATCCCGCGGGCGATCTCGGGAGGAATCGGGTCCGCGGGGTCGTCGTCACTCCTGTCGTCGCCGTCGTCCCCGCCGCCGTCGTCTCCGGGCTCGTCCGCCTCGTCTCCCATCGGGACGCCGGGCATCTCGACGTCCAGACCGGCGGCCGCGGCGTCGACCGCGCCCTCGGTGCCGTACCAGTCGGAGACGACGTACCCGTCGAACCCCCACTCGTCTTTCAACACGTCCGTCAGCAGCCGTCGGTGGTCGCTCATCCGGGTCCCGTTCACGCGGTTGTACGCCGACATCACCGACCCGGCGCCGGCTGCGACCGCGGCGCGGAACGACGGGAGGTACAGCTCGCGGAGTGCGCGCTCGCCGATCTCGGCGCTGACCGTCGCGCGGTCCGTCTCCTGCGCGTTCGCGACGTAGTGTTTCGGCGTCGCTACCACGTCCGTGGACTCGATCCCCTCGACGACGTTCGCGGCGGTCGCGGCCGACAACACGGGGTCCTCCGCGAAGTACTCGAAGTTCCGCCCGCCCTGCGGGACGCGGATCAGGTTCGTCCCCGGCGCGAGTAGGGCATCGGCCCCGGCGACCCTCGTCTCGCGACCGAGCGCGGCCCCGTGCTCGCGGGCCAACTCGGCGTCGAACGTCGCGGCCAGCGCTATCGGGGCGGGAAAGGCGGTCGCCGACTCGTCGGGGATCCGGACGCCGAGCGGCCCGTCGACCAGGGTCAACGGAGGGATATCGAGCCGGTCGACGCCCGCGAGGTAACCCGTGGCACGGCCGGTCGGATCGGTCGTCCCGGAGACGAGCTTTGTCGTCTCCTCGAGCGTGAGCGCCTCGACCAGCCCGCGAACCGTGCCGTCCTCGGTCATGGCGGACCGTGGGCGGGCGGGCCCAAAGGAGTTCGGATGGCGGGCGACAGGGCGGGGCGACGAGTCGGGGCCGGCAGGCCTTGCCGTAACTGACAGTTATAGAAGTACAAAGAGATATGCGCTACATACATGACACGTGGGTTCGACACCCGGAGTCTCCATGCCGGGTCGGGCACGGACCCGGCGACGGGGGCTCGTGCGACGCCGATCCATCAGACGACGTCCTACGCGTTCGAGGACGCCGACGCGGCGGCGGACCTGTACGCGCTCCGGGCCGACGGCGACGTCTACTCCCGCGTCTCGAATCCGACCGTTCGCGCCCTCGAGAGTCGGATCGCCGACCTCGAGGGCGGGTCCGGTGCGGTCGCGACCGCCTCCGGAATGGGCGCGTTCGACGCGATCACGACGGTGCTCGCGAGCGCCGGCGACAACGTCGTCGCCAGCGAGGAGATGTACGGCGGCACCGGGACGCACCTCACCACCGTCGCGAACCGCCGCGGGGTCGAGACCCGCCTCGTGGAGACTACCGACTACGAGGGGTACGCCGCGGCGATCGACGACGACACCGCCTTCGTCCACGTGGAGACGCTCTCGAACCCCTCCCTCGTCACGCCCGACTTCGAGCGGCTCGCGGGGATCGCCCACGAGCACGCGGTCCCGCTCGTCGTCGACAACACGTTCGCGACGCCGTACCTCTGCCGGCCGATCGAGCACGGCGCGGACGTCGTCTGGGAGTCGACGACCAAGTGGATCACCGGCAACGGCACCACCGTCGGCGGGATCGTCGTCGACGGCGGCACCTTCCCGTGGGACCACCCGGACGCGGAGTACGAGGAACTCTCCGGGGAGTCGCCGGCGTTCCCGATCGACTTCGTCGAGCGGTTCGGCGACGCCGCCTTCGCGAACGTCGTCCGCCAGCGGGCGGTCCGGCCGACCGGAAGCCAGCAGTCCCCGTTCGACGCCTGGCAGACCCTCCAGGGCGTGGAGACGCTGCCGCTCCGAATGGACCGTCACTGCGAGAACGCCCGCCGGGTCGCCGAGTACCTCCGCGACGACGACCGGGTCGACTGGGTGACGCATCCGGGCTTCGAGGACCACCCGACCCACGACGACGCGACCGCGTATCTGCGAGGATACGGAGGGATGATCACGTTCGGTGCCGCCGGGGGTTATGAGGCCGCGAAGGCCCTGTGTGAATCCGTCGACCTCGCGAGCTTCCTCGCGAACATCGGCGACGCCAAGACGCTGGTTATCCACCCCGCCTCGACCACGCACGCACAGCTCGACGAGGAGGCGCGGCAGGCCGCGGGCGTCCGGGCGGACATGGTTCGGCTCTCGGTCGGCATCGAGGACGCCGCGGACGTGATCGCGGACCTCGACGCCGCGCTCGGGACGGCGGCGACGTCGACGGAGGCGTGAGAATGGCGGCCACACCCACCGATTCAGGCGTCGCGACCCTCGGGGAGTTCACCTTCGAGTGCGGCCGGTCGATTCCGAACCTCCGGGTCGGCTACGAGACGTACGGCGAGTTCGACGGCGACAACGTCGTGTTGGTGTGTCACGCGCTCACCGGCAGCCAGAACGTCGCCCGGACGCCGGATCGCGACGTGGACGCCGGCCAGGCCGGGCAGGCGCGCGCGTGGTGGGACGACGTGGTCGGTCCGGGGAAAGCGATAGACACGACCGAGTACTACGTCGTCTGCGCGAACGTCCCCGGTTCCTGTTACGGCACGTCGGGACCGGCCAACGAGCGGCCCGCGGAGCTCGATCTCCCCGGCGAGGCGCCCGACCACGACCGTTGGGGGACGGCGTTCCCGCCGGTTCAAGTCGAGGACTGGGCGCGCGCGCAGCGTCGGCTGCTCGACCACCTCGGCGTCGGCCGGCTCCGGGCGGTCGTCGGCGGGAGCGTCGGCGGGATGAACGTCCTCGAGTGGGCGAAACGCTACCCCGACGACGTCGACCTCGTCGTCCCCGTCGCCGCCGCCGCTCGGCTCGACGCGCAGTGTCTCGGGCTCGACGCCATCGCGCGCCGGGCGATCCGCGCGGACCCGAACTGGCGGGGCGGCGACTACTACGGCGAGAACCGCGACTCGCCCGACACCGGGCTGGCGATGGCCCGCCAGATGGGCCACGTGATGTACCTCTCGAAGGCGTCGATGGAGCGGAAGTTCGGCCGGCGCTCGGCCGGCCGCGACTCGCTGAGCCGCGAACAGGGCGACCTCGGGCTCGAGGCCGACCCCGCGGCCGCCTTCTTCCCGTACCGCGAGGTGGAGTCGTACCTCGACTATCAGGCGGAGGGGTTCGCGGAGCGGTTCGACGCCAACAGCTACCTCTATCTCACGCGCGCGATGGACGAGTACGACCTCGCCGCCGGCTACGGCTCCGACGCCGACGCGCTCGCGGCCTTCGAGGGCGAGGCGCTCCTACTGAGCTTCACCGGCGACTGGCACTTCACGGTCGAGCAGGCCGAGTCGGTCGCGACCGCCTTCCGCGAACGCGACGTCCCCGTCGCCCATCACGTGATCGACTCCGACCACGGCCACGACGCGTTCCTCGTCGAACCGGAACGCGTCGGCCCGCCGCTCCGCGACTTCCTCGCCGACGGCGTCGAGGGCCGCGCCGTCGACGACGTGAGTGGAGACGACGAGGAAGCGGAGCCCGACTGCGACCCGGACCACGCCCCGGTCCACTCCAGCCTGTTCGGGGGGTGAGCGAAGCGCAGGGACGCGCCGGATGTGGGTGGAGGAAACGGTGGTTGAGGCTGACGCTGTCGGCGGTGGCGTGCCTGCGAGCGCCCGCTAGGGCGCGAGCAGACCGCGAGGGACGCCACGAGCGCTTGAAAAGCGCGAGTGGCGAGGCTGGGGAGGCGTGAGGTGCGGTGCTGTGCGGTTCGGGTGGGATTCAAAGGGGCAGTCGCGAGGAGCGCACAGGCGACGTAAGCACCACAGGGAGCGAACGAAGTGAGCGACCGAGGAGCACAGCGAGCGTGCGCGCTCCTCGCGACTGGGGCTTTGGAGACGTTCACCGTGTCGACGACGACCGAGTACCGAGCGACTGGGGCTTTGGAGACGTTCACCGTGTCGACGACGACCGAGTACCGAGCGACTGGGGCTTTGGAGACGTTCACCGTGTCGACGACGACCGAGTACCGAGCGACTGGGGCTTTGCTGATGTCCACTACATCGGAAACGAGATCGGACGTATCGACTCGACTTCTCTCGGAACGGACGTATTAGGGCGGGTTCGAACCACGGTCGCTTCCGTTCGCTCGCGAGGCTCGCTCACCTCCCGCTCACCTCCCGCTCCCTGGTTCGAACCCGCCTCGCATACATTTCTGTGACTCACTTCGTTCGTCCCAGAAATGGGCTCGGGCGGGTTCGAACCGCCGACCTCAGCCTTGTAAAGGCCGCGTCATAACCAGCTAGACCACGAGCCCTCGTCGGAGGCAGCCGCCGCGAGCGGAAAACGGTTTCTGTCTCGGTTGCGAACCTCGGCCGTGAACCGTCGCTTTCCCGCGCTGACCACCGCCGCCATCGTCGTCTTCGTCCTCGCCGCGCTCGTGGTCGCCACCGCCCCGACGATCCTGATCTCCGAGTACGACACGACCACGGTGGAGGCGGTCGACGCCGAGACGGGCGAGAGGCTCGCGACCGTCGAGGCACGGGTCGCCGACGGCCCGATGAAACGCTACGTCGGCCTCTCGGCGACCGACGAGCTCGACGACGACGAGGGAATGCTGTTCGTCCACCCCGAGTCCGGCGAGCACGGCTACGTGATGCGCGACATGGCCTTCGCCATCGACATGGTGTTCGTCGCCGAGGACGGAGAGATCACCTCGATCCGCGAGGCGGAACCCGAGTCGCGCCCGCTCACGACCTACGAGGGGACCGGAACGTACGTCCTCGAGGTCCCGAGGGGATGGAGCGCCGACAACGGGGTCGAGCCGGGCGACGAGCTCCAGTTCGATCTCGCCTGACGCTCGATTCACGACTCTCGACTCCTGGTGCCCCCCCGAACGCACCGACGAAACGCTTTCACGCCTCGCTCGCGTGCGACCCCGTATGACCGGTCCCCTCCGACGCGCCGCCTGGAACCTCCGGTACCGCTGGCGGCGGGTGTTCGCGCTCTGCGTCGTCGGCGCGGGCGTGCTCGCGCCCTTCCTCACGAACCTCTGGTGGACGCTGCCGCTCGTCTGGTTCCTCGGCCTGTTCGTCGTCCTCCCCGTGCTCCACACCCTCGCGAAGCCGCTGCCGTCGCCGGACGACGGGGGCGGCGATCGGGGGGCCGAAACCGACCCCGCGCTCGACGCGCTACGCGAGCGCTACGCTCGCGGCGAGATCGACGAGCGCGAGTTCGAGCGGAAGCTGGACCGGCTGCTCGAAACGGAGGGCGCGGAGGTCGCGGAGCGTGACCGCGACGTGGCCGCCCGGATCCGCGGGACCGTCGAGCGCGAGCTCGAGCGCGTCCGGGAGTGAGTCGGGTGGACGCCGAGGATCGATCCGACCGGAGTTCCGCGTTCCATCGGGGCCGACGGGACCGACCGTTTCTTGAGCGCGCGCCCCGGAGAGTGGGGTAATGGACGGACCGCTTTGGATCGACGCGCACGCGCCGGCGCTCGACGAGATCCGGCAAGACGAGGCCCGCGAGCGGCTCGGGCGGGCGGTCGACGAGCCGATGAACCTCGTCGTTCAGGGGCCGCCGGGAGCCGGGAAGACGGCCGCGACGCGGGCACTGGCGCGGGAGTCGCACGCCGACCACGAGAGCGACCTGATCGAGATCAACGTCGCGGACTTCTTCGGCCGGACGAAAAAGGAGATCCGGACGGATCCCCGCTTCGAGGGCTTTCTCCAGGGGAGAAGCCGGATGGCGAAACGCGACATGATAAACCACGTCCTCACCGAGTCGGCCTCCTACGCGCCGATGTCGGGCGAGTACAAGACGGTGCTTCTCGACAACGCCGAGTCGATCCGTGAGGACTTCCAGCAGGCGCTCCGGCGGGTGATGGAGAAACACCACCGCACGACCCAGTTCGTGGTCGCCACCCGTCAGCCCTCGAAGCTCATCGCGCCGATCCGGTCGCGCTGTTTCCCGATCCGGCTGCGCGCGCCGACGACCGACGAGACCATCGACGTGCTCCAGACGATCTGCGACCGCGAGGGCGTCGAGTACGACGCCGACGGGCTGGAGTTCGTCGCCAGCGCGGCCGGCGGCGACCTCAGACGCGCGATCCTCGCGGCGCAGACGACCGCCGTGGAGGGCGGAGAGATCACCATGACGACCGCCTACGAGACGCTGGGAGACGTCGGCGACGACGACGCGATCCGCGAGGCGCTCGCGGCCGCCCGCGAGGGGGAGTTGAAGGACGCCCGGAGCGCCCTCGACGACCTCCTCGACGAGGGGGGGTACGACGGCCAGGGGCTGCTCCGCGAGACGCTGCGGGTCGCGCGGGCGGGCTCGGCGTACGGCGGCGACGACCTCGCGCGGCTTCACAAGCTCGCCGGCGAGGCGGACCTGGCGCTGACCGAGGGGCTCGACGACCGGCTCCACCTCACCCACCTGCTCGCGGCGTGGGCGGCCGGACGAACGGACCTCCGCGCCGCGTTCCACGAACCCGAACCCGCGGAGGCCGAGCCGTGAGCCGGAACCCCCCGCTCGCGCGATTCCTCCCGTTCGACGTGGTCGACGACGCCTGGCGGCTGGCGCTCGTCCCCGCGCTCGCGGCGGCCGTCACCCTCCCCTTCCTCCCGCCGGTCGGATTCGGGCTGGTCGCGGTCACACTCGGCGTCCTCTGGTTCCATCGCGACCCGGAGCGGACGCCGCCGGACCCGGAGGGGGCGGTCGTCTCGCCCGCCGACGGCACCGTGAGCGTCGTGCGCGAGGAGGGGACACGGCTCCGCGTCGGGGTGTACATGAGCGCGGCCGACGTCCACGTCAACCGCGCGCCGATCGCCGGGCAGGTGCGGGAGGTGCGGCACCGCCCCGGCGCGAACCGCCCGGCGTTCGACAAGGAGTCCGAGCGCAACGAGCAGGTCGCGATCGACTTCGGCGAGTACGAGCTGCTCGTCATCGCCGGCTGGTTCGCCCGCCGGATCCACCCCTCGGTCGAACCCGGCGACCGCGTCGGGCGGGGCGACCGCGTCGGCCACGTCTCCTTCGGCTCGCGCGCCGACGTGGTGTTGCCGGCGGACGTCGACCGCGAGGACCTCCTCGTGCGCGAGGGCGACGCCGTCCGCGCGGGCGAGACGATCGTCGCCGAGCGAGAGTGAGGCCGGACGGAGAGGCGTGGATCCGACCCGCGAACCGATACCCGACTGCGGCGGTGTCGGTACTCCGCGGAGGCGTGCGCCGGTGAGCGCCCGACGGGCGCGAACCGTCCGCGCGAGGGAGACGGCGCGTCGGCGCGACCGCGTCGCGGTCTCCGTGCCGGCGCGTCCGTCGAGGCTGGGGAGGCGCGAGGTGTGGGGCGGAGGCGGAGACGGAGCGGGGCGAGCCGGAGACGGAGCGGGGCGAGCCGAAGGCGGAGCGGGGCGGAGGCGGTCTCCGCGTCGACGGCGTCGGTCGTGATCGTCCCGTGTTTCTCCCCCGTGTTTCTCGTCGGTGATCTCGATCGCTCGTGGTGGCGGCCACGGCCGCCCCGTGACCGTCCCGACCGACTCGACGGTCCCGACCGTCCCGATCGCGGGCCGCCCGCGTCGATCCCGTCCCGGCCATAGCGTTTTGTGTGCTCGCGGAGACGGGACCGTGTATGTCCGAAGAGAGCGAGGAGACGGTCCACGAGTCCGAACGGTCGCGCAGCCGACAGGCGCTCGCCACCTACTTCCGCCGGATCGCGAGGGCGCTCGGCCGCGGCGAGCCGGTTCCCGTCGACGACGCCGGCACGGTCACCGTCGACCCGCCGGCCGAGCCCGACCTGGAGGTCGAGGTCGAACGCGATGGCGACACGGTCAGTCTCGACCTCCAGATGGAGTGGGTCGAAGCGGAGGGCGACGTCGACACCGACGCCGCCGCGAGCAAGGCGACGTTCGAGGTGTACACGGACGCCGCGGACGACTGGCGCTGGCGGCTCGTCCACGACAACGGCAACATCATCGCCGACGGCGGCGAGGGGTACTCGGACCGGCGGGACGCCGAGAACGGCATCGAGTCCGTGAAACGGAACGCGCCGGGCGCGCACGTCGTCGACCTGAAACGCGTGGAGGAACCGCCCGAGGAGAGCGGCAGCAACGCGATCTTCGAGGTGTTCGAGGACAAGGGGGGCAAGCGGCGCTGGCGGCTCGTCCACGACAACGGCAACGTGATCGCAGACGGCGGACAGGGGTACGCCTCCAAGCGGAACGCGGTCAACGGCCTCCACAGCGTGAAGGAGAACGTACCGGGCGCGGCGGTCGAGGAGGTCGACGGGTAGGGAACGCCGGCGAGTCGCCGCGGAGCCGAACGGAGTCGTTTAACCCGTCGGCCGGCCACCCTCCTCGCATGACGAACGCACTGGAGGTCGAGAACCTTCAGAAGAGCTACGGGGGCCTCGACGCCCTGAAGGGGGTGTCGCTGACCGTTCCCGAGGGGTCCTTCTTCGGGCTGCTCGGCCCCAACGGGGCGGGGAAGACGACGTTCATCAACGTCCTCGTCGGGCTCGTACGCGCCTCCGGCGGCGACGCGCGGGTCTTCGGCCACGACGTCGAGGCGGACTATCGGGAGGCGCGCGACCGAATCGGGCTCGCCCCACAGGAGTTCAACGTCGACCGCTTCTTTCCGATCCACGAGGTGTTAGAGCACAAGGCGGGGTACCACGGCGTCCCGCGGGACGTGGCGGCCGAGCGCGCCGAGCGTGCGCTCAAGCAGGTCGGGATCTACGACAAGCGCGACACCCGCTTCGACTGGCTCTCCGGCGGGATGAAACGCCGGTTCATGTTGGCGCGGGCGCTCGTCACCGACCCCGATCTCCTGATCCTCGACGAGCCCTCCGCCGGCGTCGACGTCCAGCTGCGCCGCGACCTGTGGGACCTCGTTACGGAGCTGAACGAGGAGGGAACGACCGTGCTCCTCACCACCCACTACATCGAGGAGGCGGAGCGGCTCTGTGACGAGGTCGCCATTCTCGACCGAGGGCGGGTCGTCACCGTCGCCTCCCCGGCGGAACTGATGGACCGCGGGACCGACCGGGTCGTCGTCACGCTCCGGGACCCGCCGGCGTCCGCGGGCGCGCTCTCGGAGACCCTCCCGGTCGACGACCGGATCGAGGACGCCGATCTCGAGGAGGACCGCCTCGTCGTCACCGCCCGGCAGGGCGGGCTGGTCGCGCCCGACCTCGTCCGCGAACTCGACCGCGCGGGTCACGAGATCCTCGACATGGAGATCAAACGGACCTCCCTCGAGGAGGTGTTCGTGGACATGACTCGCCACGGCGAGGAGAACGAAAGCGCGGACGGGGAGGAACCCGACGGACTCGCCGACGATGCCGAGGACGCCGCCGACGCGCGCGTCGAGACCGCCGCGGCCGGCTGTGGGGAGGGCTCCCGATGAGCGGCGACGCCGGAGCCGTCGACCTCACCGGCTTCCTCACGCTCACCAAACGGGAGGTCCTGCGGTTCCTGCGGCGGCCGAGCAACACGTTCGCGCCGCCCTTTATCACCAACGTGCTGTACTTCTCCGTGTTCGGCGTCATCCTCGGCGAGCGCGTCGGGACGATCACGGGCGTGCCGTACATCCTCTTCATCCTGCCCGGACTGGTGGTGCTCGGCGCGGTGTCGAACAGCTTCGAGAACGCCTCCTTCTCCATCTTCCACGGGCGCTGGAACGAGTACATCCACGAGGTGCTCACCTCGCCGCTGTCGTACGCGGGGATGGTGGGCGCGTACGTCCTCGCGGCCGCGACCCGCGGGGTCCTCGTCGGCGGGCTCATCGCCGCGATCGGGTGGACGATCGTCACCGCGCTGTTCCGACCCGTTCCGATCGAGGAGCCGCTGTACCTGCTCGCGTTCCTGCTCGTCATCACGCTGCTCTTCGCCAGCCTCGGCGTGATCGGCGGGCTCGCCGCCAGCGACTTCGACGACCTCACCGTGATGAACCAGTTCATCCTCCGGCCGCTCGTCTTCTTCGGCGCGGTGTTCTACTCGCTCGAGGACCTCACGCCCCTCCTGCGTGATATCTCGCTTCTCAACCCGATGGTGTACATGGTCAACGGCGTCCGATACGGCTTCCTCGGCGTCGCGGAGGTCGACCCCCGGCTCTCGCTCGTCGTGCTCGCCGGGATGACCGCGGCGGCGGTCGGGATCGACGTGCTGCTGTTCAAACGCGGCTACGGGCTGACCGAGTGAGTCGGCGGCACCCCCGCATCCCGGACCGCACCGCTTATTCGCCGCGGCTCTCTACCTCGGGCCGGACATGGACGCGCTCCACGCCAAGTACCCGTTCTTCGAGGGGGCCCGCGACGCCGTCGCCGGGGCGTCGGCGTCGCTGCCGGAGCTCGTCGCCGCCGACGCGCCGGCGGTCGACCGGGCCCGTGAGCGCGTCGAGCGGGCGTTACTCGAGGGCACGGTCGAGCCCGAGGCGGGCGCGTTCGGCGGGTCGGCCGTCGACCACGACGCCCGCGCGGAGCTGCTCTCGTACCCGATCGCGCGGATCCTCGTCTCGCTTCTCGACTCCGAGCCCGCCGTCGAGAAGTACGCGGCCGCGGAGGCGGCGACCGCGCTCTCCCGGCTCCGGGCGGACCTCGAGCGCGACGACGAGCTCAGATCGACGCCGACCCCGACCGTCGACCTCGACGACGTACTCGGCGAGTTCGACCTGTCGGACGCCGTCCGCGCCGAGCCGGTTCGTGGGAGCCGCGATCCGAGCCACTACCGGATCGACGTCGGCCCCTACCTCCGGTTGAGTTCGCCGTCGTGGGGCGACTCGTGGCGGCTCGTCAACCGGGCGCTCGCGAACGGGGCAGTGCGGATCACGCGCGAGGAGCTGCTTGAGGCGCTCGGGTCCGCGATCGAGGCGCGGGTCCGAGAGGGGCTTCCCTTCGATCTGGAGACCGGCGAGGGGATCGCGGCGGAGTTGGAGTCGCGCGTGTCGGAGCTGAAACGGCTGCTCTCCGAGCGCACCTACGCCGGTCCGATCGACGTCGTCGCGCCCGATCTGTTCCCGCCGTGTATGGAGAACCTGATCGAGAAGGCCGAACGCGGCGTCGAGCTGTCGGGTCCGGAGAGCTTCGCGCTGATGGCGTTTCTCGTCGGGATCGGGATGTCGCCCGACGAGGTGGTCGCCTTCTGTGCGGACACGAGCCTCGACGCCGAGGGGATCCGGTATCAGACGGAGTACCTCGCGGACGACCGCGGGACGCAGTACCCGCCGCCGACGTGCGAGACGCTCTCGAACTACGGGATCTGTCACAACGAGGCGGACCACATGCGCGTCGCCGCCGACCCCCTCTCGTACTACGAGACGCGGGTAAACGACGTCGACGGCGACGAGATCGTCGACTGGCGGGAGGGGCGCGACGAGGGAGAGCGCGGAGGCGGGGCGGGCGACGCCGACGGCAGGGCGGCTGACGCCGACGGCAGGGCGGCTGACGCCGACGGCAGGGCGAGTGTCGATGAGGGAGAACCCGTCGAGAAGTGAGGTCGTCGGCCGCTCAGGCGTCGGAACCGTTCGAGCGGATGAGGTACGCGCCGACCAGTGCCATCAGCAACACGAATCCCGTGAGAAGCCCGACCAGCGCGATCGCGCCGGATTCGGGAAGCGAGGAGCCGTCGAACGTGACGCCGATGGCGACCAGTCCGGCGACGAACACCGCCGCAGCCGCGAGCGAGACGGTGATCTGTCGACGCAGCTCCGCATCGATTTCCATGCCTCCGGTTCCCGTCGGCACTAAAAAAGGACTTCGATGGACGGGTCGCGATCCCGCCCGCGGACAGGGAGATCCCACCGATCGACGACGGTCGACGGGGTGCCGACCGGCGATGGCCGACACGTTAAGCCCGAAGCGCCCGTACGTCGGGGCGAACCGGGCGCGTCCCGGCGAACGCCATGACTCACAGACGGATCCCGCCGGCGTCGTTCGCGGTCGGCGAGCACGGCGGTGGAAGCGGCGGCGGAAACGACGGGAACCGCGGGGACCGCGACCCGGATCGCGACGACGCGAACTCCGGCGATGGGGACGACCCGACCGGCGAGGACGACACGGACCGCGACGACCGGAATCGCGAGGACGGCCGGTCCGAGCGGGCGAAACGGGAGCCGATGACGGTGCGCCCGCTCCGGGACCGCCGGTACGTCGTCGAGACGGACGGGGGGACCTACGTCGTCGCGCTCGACGCCGGGACCTGTAGCTGTCCGGACCACGAGATCCGCGGGGAGCGGTGTAAACACCTCCGGCGCGTCGCCATCGAGGTGACGGAGGGACGAATCCCCGCCCCGGACGAGCGCGTCGGCGTCTGTGCGGTCTGCGGGGTCGAGACGTTCGTCCCGTTCGCGGCGTCCGGGCCGCGGCTGTGCGAGCGACACGACTTCGAGCGCGGCGACGCCGTGTACGACCGCGAGACGGGGAAGCTGCTCGTCGTCACCCGCGTCACGGCCCGGCGCGCCGACGAGTACCGGACCGACGAGGGGCGGACGATCGAGGCGTACCCGACCAACGCGGCCTACGGGGCGCACGAGCCCGTCGTCGAGGCGGTGTACGCGGAGTCGCTCGGGCCCGCCCACGGGATCGACGACGCCAGACGGTACGGGTTTCCGGCCTCGCGGCTGGTGCCGGTTGACGTCGCCCGTGAGGACTGAGCCCGGCGGGAGGACGTGCGTAGGGAGAATCTCGCCGAAGCCCCCACCGACAGCACCGCACCTCGCGCCTCCCCAGCCTCGCGGTTCGCGGTTTCACCGCTCACCGCGTCCCTCGCGGGCTCCTCGCGAGCCGATGGCCCGCTCGGAGGCGCGCCCACCGCAGTACGTCAATGGCCGGTCACAACACGTCGAGGGCGTCCTCGACCGGCATGTGGCCGTCCCGGACGGCCTCGAGGACCTCCCGACGCTCCTCGTCGGGGTCGGTCGCGACCTCCGCGAGGGTCACCTTCTCGGTCTCGCCGACGAACTCGGGGAAGTCGATGCCCTCGGCGAGCGCCGTCTCCTTTTTCACGCGGTAGGATCCGGCGTCGGTCGTGTAGAGGTCGCCCGGATGGAAGAAGTACCAGTCCTCGCGGTCGAACCGGACCGCGATGCGGGCCTTCGCGCCGAAGTTGCGCGCGAAGAACAGCAGCGCCTCCACCTCCTCGCCGGAGAGGTAGATCGGGTCGCCCGCGCTGGACTTCGCCTCGATCGCGTAGAAGGTATCGCCGTCGCCCGCGAGCACGTCGGGCAGCTCCCGCTCCGTCGCCGAGCCGCTGGCCGGCGCGCGCATCACGGCGAACCCCTTCTCGTCCAGCGCGTTGACCAGTTCGCGCTCGCGGCGGTCGCCCTTACGGTTCGCCGACACGGTCGCGGTCACCCCGGTGAGTCACGTCCGCGAGTAGTCCCGAGGGGAGTAAAAGGGCGACGGGTCGGGATTTATCCGGTCGCGTCACGTACCCTGCGTCATGATAGCACGCGTGCTCGTGGCGATGGACGGGTCCGAGGTGGCCGAGCGGGCGCTCCGATACGCGCTCGACGTCCACGGGGACGCGGAGATCGTGGTCCTCCACGTCACCGGCGAACCCTCCTCGATGATGGGCGAGGCCGCGGGGATGGCGCTCTCCGAGGACCTCGAGGGCGAGATCCGCGATCAGGCCGAGGACGTGATCGACCGGGCGCGGGAGATCGCGGCCGAGTACGACGAGGAGGTCGACGTCGAGGTGGCGGTAGGGCGACCAGGAAAGCGGATCGTCGAGCGCGCCGAGGAGTTCGATACGGTGGTGGTGGGGACCCACGACGGGTCGCTCGTCGACCGGCTGCTCGTCGGGAACGTCGCTCAGACCGTCTTCCGAGGGTCACCCGTGTCGGTGACGGTGGTTCGCTAGGGCGGCGGTCGGTCGCGATCCGGCGCCGGTCCCGAACACGTTCGCCCGGTCAGTCCGCGAACTCGACGCCGGTGACCTCGAACCGCGCGCCGCCGTCGGATCCCTCGACGACCCGGATGTCCCATCCGTGGGCCTCGACGACCTGCCTGACGATGCTGAGCCCGAAGCCGGTGCCGTTCCCGTCGGTCGAGTACCCCGGATCGAACACGTCATCGCGAGCGTCAGGGGGAATGCCGGCGCCGTCGTCCTCGACGTAGAACCCGTTTCCGTCCGGCGTCTCGCCGACCGTGATCGTCACGGCGTCGTCGGACTGCGTCCGGCTGCCGGTCGAACCGTGCTCGACACTGTTTCGGAGGAGGTTCTCGAAGAGCTGTTGGAGACGGGTCCGGTCCGCCCGAACCGTTCGATCGGCGTCGACGCGGATCCGCGCGTCGGCCGGTCGGTCGACGTGGGCCCAACAGTCCTCGAGCAGGTCCGCGAGGGCGACGGGCTCGAGTTCGCCGAGCGCGTCGCCCTCGCGGGCCAGCGTGAGGAGGTCCTGTATCAGCTCGTTCATGCGGTCGTGCGCGCGAGCCACGCCCTCGAGGTGCTCGCTGTCACACGCCTCCTCGACGAGTCGCAGCCGACCCTCGGCGACGGTGAGCGGGTTGCGGAGGTCGTGGCTCACCACGTCGGCGAACTCCGCGAGGCGCTCGTTCTGACGTTTCAGTTCGTCCCGGCTGCGCCGGAGTTCGCGCTCGCGCTCGCGCTCGTCCAGCGCGGTCTCGGCGGCCGTCGAGAGGATCCGTGCGAGGAACTCGTCGGTCGGATCGAAGGCGTCGGGCGTCGATTCGCCGATCGAGAGGGTTCCGTGCTCGCCCATCGGCAGGATCATCAGGCTCCGCAGGCCGGTTCCCTGGTCGAGCGCGTCCGGCTCGACCTCGATGTCGTCGTACACGCGGACCTCTCCAGCCTCGTAGGCCCCCCAGTTGAGGCTCTCCGAGTCGGGAGTGAACACCTCGCGGTCCGGGACGACCTCGTGTACGGCCTCCGAGGTCGCGACGGGAACGAGCCCGTTCCGATCGGGGTCGTAGAGTCGTGTCACGGCGACCGTGAACCCGAGGATCCCCTCGGCGGCCTCGATCACTCGATCGGCGATCTCCTCTCTGGACCCGGCGCGGATCAGATCTCGAGTGGCGTCGTGGAGTCGCTCGAGCCGGTTCTCTCGCGTTCGGAGCGTCTCCTCGCGGGCGACGCGGTCGAGTGCCGCCTCGAGGTAGTTCGCGAGGATCTCGACGAGGAGCACGTCCGTCTCGGTAAAGGCGTTCGGCTCGGCCGAGGAGATGACGAAGACGCCACGGTCGCCGATCGGATACAACACGACGCTCTCGGCCGGCGTCTCCTCCGTCAGTCGGGACGACGAGGAGGCCTCGCGAAGATGTATCGGTTCCGACTCGCGGAACACCTCCCAGACGAGGTGCGAACGGGACCCGTTCGGCGCGTCCGATTCGTAGCCGGGGAGATCGTCGAACAGCTCCGGAACCCCCTCCGCGAACGCCGACAGCTCGAGCCGCGTACCGTCCTCGTTCAGGAGGTGAACGCCCGTCAAGGGAGCCCCGATGATCTCGTCGGCCGCCTCCGTCGCCAGCCGTGTCGTCTCCTCGACGGTCCGCGTGTAGTTGAGCTGTTGTGTCCGCTCGCGTAGCTCCTGGAGCTTCCGCTCCCGACGTCTGCGGTCGGTGACGTTCCGGCTGCTCGCCAAGAAGCGTTCGTTGCCGTCGACCTCGAGCCGCCGGAGGTGGACCCTGACGGGGAACGTCGACCCGTCACGGCGTTCGAACTCGCTTTCCAGCTCGAGCCGGTCGTCGACGTCCATTCCCGCCCAGATCTCTCGGGCCTCGTCGGGGTCGAGACGGCCGTCGATTTCCCAGACTTTCATCCCTACGAGTTCCGACTCGTCGTAGCCCGTCTCGGCACACAGTCGGGGATTCGCGTCGAGGATCGTTCCCTCGGCGTCGTGGACGTCGATCATGTCCGGGGAGTTCTCGAAGAGCGCCTCGAGCCGGGTCGTGGTCCGCTCGAGCCGCCGTTCGCGCTCCTTTCGGTCCGTGATGTCCGTGATGAACCCCTCGAGCACTTCGATCTCGCCGTCGTCGGAGACGGCGCGCCCGCGCTCCCAGAGCCACTTCGTCTCCCCTCCCTTCGTGCGGATCCGATAGGTGACCTCGAAGGTGCCGTCCGTCTCGAGGGCCCCCTGGACCGCGGCCCAGGCGTCCTCCCGATCGTCCGGATGGATGATCTCCTCGCCCCACGCCACCTGGTTTCGCTCCAACGTTCCCGCGTCGTATCCGGTGAGCGGCTCGACTTCCCCCTTGACGGTCTCCATCGGCCACGTCGGCTCGTTGCGGCACCGGTAGATCATCCCCGGAAGGTTCTCGATGAGCGTCTCCAGGCGACGGGTCCGCTCGGCCAACAGCTCGCGCGCGCGGTCGGCGTCGACCGCGTTCCGGATCCGGTTCGCGAGAAGCGTGTACTGTTCGCTCCCGCCTCGCTTCTGGAGGTAATCGGTGACGCCCGCGGAGATCGCCTCGCTCGCGACCTCCTCGCTGCCCTTCCCCGTGAAGAGGACGAACGGGAGCTCGGGACGCTTCTCGCGGACGGCCCGCAAGAACGCGATCCCGTCGCGGCCGGGCATGTCGTAGTCGGAGACGACGCAGTCGATCTCGGCGTCAGCGAGCGCGCGCAGCCCGGCCTCGGCGTCGTGTTCGGTTCGGACCTCGATCCGATCGTCCTCGCGTTCGAGGAACTCCGCGATCAGCTCTGCGAGACCCGGATCGTCGTCGACGTGGAGGACGCGGATCGCCTCGTGGGTCTCGCTCATATACGTGAAAGCCTACCAATACGCGGTGAAAAGTGTTTGTGACCACCGTCGCGGGGCGAGTCGGGGGTCGGACCGCGAGCCGACGAAGCTACCGTCGGTATCGGTCCGGGACGTAGCGAGCCACCCCCTCGGGGGCGTACCCGAAGACGACCGGCGCGAGCGAGGCGAGCCGCCGCCGGAGCGCGACGTAGGCGACGCCGACGACGAGCGCGGCGACTGCGACGAGCCGGAAGGGCCCCTCGAGGACGACGAGAAGCGGGAGCGACAGCCCGGCGAGAAGCGTCAGATCTCCCGGCGAGCCGTCGTACCGGATCCAGCGTTTCGGCTGCCGCCAGTGGCCGCGGACGTGGTCGTACACCGCGCGCTCGGAGGTTCCCTCCCAGGGACGGAGCTCAAGCCCGCCGCCGTAGCGGTCCATCCGACAGTGGACCGTCGCGCCGAGGAGGAACGCGGCGAGGAGGACCGTCGCCGGGAGGGTAACGACCGCCGCGGCGACGACCGCCGGGATCGCGAGGAGGGCGTACACGGTCGGGTAGTGAAGCGTACGGCGATGGCCCGAATACAGGTCGAGGTCGGGAGCGACGCTCCCGGCGAGCGCGCCGGCGAGCGCGGCGGGAGCGATCTCGGGGGCGATCGAGACGAGCGGGGCTGCGATCGCCAAGCCCACCATCGCGTGTGTCGGGAGCATCATGGGTTCGTCGGGACGGAGCGTACGCGGCGTCGACGTTTATATTCGCCGGAGGGACGTGAACGATGCTCATGGGGTGCTGTCGCGAAGACGGCGTCAGCGCGTTCGCTCGCGCAGTTCGGCGGCGGCCCGCTCGAAGTGGTCGCGGAGAAACGGCGTCCCGGAGACGGCACGCTCCGCGAGGAACCCGACGCGTCGGTCGACCTCGTTGGAGTCGAGTTTGGCGGCCGACGCGCAGTCGACGTAGCCGTCGAGCGCGTCGGCGAAGGCTCCCGAGAAGTGATCGTACGCGCCGTCGACCAGCTCCATGTCGTCGTCGAGCGCCTCGACGAGCCCGCGATAGATCGTCGCCGCCGACTCGTACTGCCCCCGATCGCGGTACGTCGCCGCGAGATCGAAGTACTCGCGGAAGTCGATCGGTTCGAAGACGACCGCGTACTCGGGGTTCGTCTCCCCGAACAGGCCGTCGATCTCCGCGCGGATCCCCTCGACCGACCGCGTCGTCGACGCCCCGAACCGGGCGAGAAGGCGGTCTCGGAGGTCGGTGTCTGACGAACACTCCTCGCGTAGGAACGCCCGGAGTTCGTCGGCCGTGGCGTCCTCGAGGAGGTCGTCGATCCGGTCGCTCTCGTCGGGCGGCGGGTCCTCGATCGAACACAAGAGGACGGCGACGACGTGTTTACACGCGCCCGGACCGTCGTACGGACAGTCACATCGCGTCTCGAGATCCGGCGCCGAGCGGTCGACGTGGACCTCGTAGAGCCGGCTGCCGCGCACCGCCGCCCGGATCTCGTCGTCGAAACGCGACTGGCGAGCGATCCGGCCGCCGTCGAGGTACTCCCGGCCGCGCTCGAAGACGGCGTCGGTACACCGCTCCCGGACGTCCTCCGTGGTGAGGTCCATCGGTTCCGATAGTCTCGAAGACGCGGTCGGAGCCAAAAAGCGTTGTTCGAGCGCGTCCGATGACGAGGTGACGAGACCACGGTGGAGCCGGTCATCACGTACTCCTCACAGGATTTCGACGTCGGAAAGCTCGAATCGCACCCCACCGGACTCGCTTTGGGTTAGCGTGATGTCCCATCCGTGTGCTTCAGCGATCCGCTGAACGATAGCCAATCCGAATCCGGTTCCGTCGGACGCGGACGAGTACCCAGGATCAAAAACCAAGTCGCGTTCGTCTTCGGGAATGCCCGGTCCATCATCCTCAAAGTAGATCGTCGCTTCGTCTGCCTGACCGATCCGAACGATGACGTCGTCCCCGCCGTGTTCGACGGAATTGCGAAGCAGGTTCTCACAGATGTGTCGGACGCGGTCCGGATCCGCCCGGATCGTGATGTCGTCTTCGATCTCCAACGTGGCCGCAGACGTAGCAACCAGCTCCCAACACTTGCCGATCGCGCTCACGAGGCTGACCGGTTCCGTCTTGCCGACTCGTTGGCCGTTGCGAGCGAGCGTCAGCGTGTCTTCAACGATCTCCTCCATTCGGCTCAATGCGCTCTGTAGCGGGTCGATGTGTTCGCTCTCGCACTCCTGTTCGAGGAGCGCTCCGCGACCTTGCGCGACGTTCAGTGGGTTCCGCAGATCGTGTGAGATGACGCTCGCGAACTCATCGAGTTGCTCGTTCTGGCGCTGGAGTTTCCGTTGCCGCCGGAGTCGTTCCGAGACGTCCCGGAACACGCCGTGGAAGAGCGGCTGATCCTGCTCCGCGTTTCCGATGGCCCACGCATTAATCTCGACGGGGATCTGGTCGTCGGTGGCCGTGACTGCGAACACCGGAGATCCATCGTCGAACTGTGAGATGACTGCCGGTTGCTCCCGAAAATGCGTTTCGAAGAGGCGTTCGTACCGCTCTCGTTCGTCGGCAGGATGGAGACCAAGCACGTCCATTGAGCGTAACTCCGCTTGCGTGTAGCCGAAGAACTCTTCAGCCGATCGGTTCACCTCGACGATCGCTTTCGTCTCGGGGTTGGCGATCACGATCGCATCCGGCGAACTTTTGATCAGTCCCCCGATGTTCGAGTTCGCTCCTGGATCAGGCGACATTGACTACGGTGCCAATGATCGCGGTAACGGATAAAACGTCGAATCGAACCGGCCGGAATCCGGACTCCCACGGAGACGACCCTAGGCAACTTTGTGTATCGTACGAAAAGTTAGGGTATGACGCTGGTCGTTCCGTTCGATGGGTCCGTCCTCGCTGAAGCGGCACTGGTCCGCGCAACTGAGTTCGGGAACGTATTCGACGAAGTCGTACTGGCCGTAAGCGTGATTCCAAAGGGAAACGCGGACTATGCGAGAGAGAACGGCTGGATCGGGCCGGATGAAGAGTTTGATATGAGATCCGTCGTGGCAACGTTACACGAGCAGGTGACCGACCTATGTCCGAGTGCCGATTTCCGACATACAGTCGTAGATCGCTATGCTCGGTCTGGCTCGATAGCGAAACGTCTGCGAAAGGTGGCACGGGAAGAGGACGCCTCGATGGTCTTTCTCGGCAGTGAGAATGCCGGTGCTATCGTTTCAGCGGTGGGTAGCGTAGGGTCAACCGTTGCTACAGATGACGCCTACGATGTCGTCATCGTTCGCGATCGGAGCCCTGCGAAAATTGTCAAACTCAAAAGTGCCTCACCGATCAAAAACCCGAAGTCGGATTTTTATTTTCCCGAGTGAACGCCGAATCCATCAGTAGCGGGAGCTTTCACCAAGGCTAGAATACCGTGTAGCGGGGTGAAAACGACGGGTAGTTACACGTTCGTCCGGTCACGGGGCAGAGAATTCGATGACCGTTTTGATGGCAGTATCGTCGTCTTCGAACGCATCTCTCGCTTCCTCTGGCGAGTACACGCCGGTGACCAATGCGTCAAGGAACCAGTCGGGGAACGTCGCTAACGATTCCTTCGCCCGTTCGAAGTGTGGGACATGCGAGTTGACACTCCCGACGAGCGCCTTGTTTTGGAGGACGAGTTCCCGATGAATCCGACCACCGTCGATATCGAACGAACGGTCGTCCGGGATTCCGAGTAGCACTCCCACGCCGTTAGGCGCGAGCGCAGCGACCGTCTCGAAGAGGTGCTTTCCGTAGCCCGTCGCCTCGTACACCATGTCGACCTTCTCGTGTACGTCTCCGATTTCGTCTACGGGCGTCTCCCTGGAATCGACGTACGTTCCATCCAGTCGTTCGATGATGTCGATCGTGGGGTCCGGGCGATCGCGTCGACCGAGGCAGTACGTGCGCTCGAAGGTCGCGTACGGTTCACGTCGTTGCGTGAACATTGCGAGCGTGAGGAGACCTAGCGGTCCATTTCCGAGAACGAATGCTGATTCAGGCTGCCAGTCGAACGCCGAGCGCGCCGCGAAAGCAAGCTCTATCGCCTTCTCCGAGTTGCTGATCGGCTCTATCAGAAAACCGTATTCCCAGAACGAATCGGGAACGGGAATGAGATACTCGGTGGGACTGGTGAAGTACTCGCTCATGAACCCATGGGCGCCAGCGATTCCCCGTTCGACGTAGGTACCGTCCGGCGCCATATCCGGTTCACCCCGTTCGAAGTATTCGTTGGTGTCGGCACCAGGTGGGAGACGGCGGACCGTCGGGACGACGATCCGTCCCTCGGATAGCTCCGTCCCGTTGGCGTCCTCGACGATGCCGACGGCTTCGTGACCGAGGATCTGATGATCGGTCGCTGCGGGATAGTGTCCGTGGGAACCGCCGATGACCTCGTGGTCGGTCCCGTCAATACCGACTCGCAGCGTCCGAACGAGAGCCTCTCCCGTGTCGGGCGTCGGTTTTGGGACATCAAGTACGTGTAGTTGCCGTTCCCCGCGTTGGATGGCGATCGCTTTCATCGGTGACCCCTCTCTGCGACGACTTCGATCTCGACGTCGACGTCGACGGAGAGTGTTACCACTTCACCGGTACTCCGTGCGGGATAGAGATCAGACACGTGCTCCCCGTCCACGTCGTTGACGACGTCATCGTCGGTCACGCTGCGGAGAACGACGGTCGTTTTCACGATGTCGGGAAGCGAACACGTTGCGGTCTTGAGCACGGCCGAAGCGTTCTCCGACGTCCGTTCGGTCCGTACCCGCAGGTCTCCGCTGACGACTTTCCCCGTCGCCGGATCGGTCGGTCCTTGGCCGGATGTGAACACCCAGTCACCACTGCCGAGTCCCTGAGAGAACGGTCCGATACTCGCGGGTGCGTCGTTGGTATCGATCTTTGTCATTTTTCCGTGGTCGTTCGCGTTCGATCGGCGGTCGTGATGCTTTCGGAGCGCCTCGGCGAGCCGGGCCCGTCCGTTACCCAGATCGGGGACGCCCAAGCGAACTGACCGTCCTGCTGAGCGGCGCGAACGTAATAGTAGTCGTCGCCGTCCGTCGCGGGTAAATCGTCGAAAGTGACGGTGGCGGTACACGCCGATCGCGGCACTGCCCGACTACACCGGACCTTCCGGGCGTTGTGATAGACCACATCCGGGTTGTGGACGTCCTCTGCCGAGAGTTCGAACGTCGATTCGAGGCGACGCTGGGATTCTTCAGTGAACGAGAACAGCGTGTCGTCCTCGAATACATCGCCGAGCGAGACGACGAGCGCATCCCGATCGTCCAGTGCTATCTCGATGTCAGTATTGACGTCACCGTCGATTTCGACGATGAATCCTTGTATCGACCGATCGGCGTCGAGTTCCGGCAGCATGCCATCCACGTCCTCGCGAGAGGTCACGAGATCGAACCGGCACTCGCCGTCGGTGAAGACGTACTCCTGGCCGAAGCCCTTGAAGCGCGGTTGGACGGCCGTGAGGCGACCGCCAGTGGCGCGAACTGACCCACTCCAGGAAGCCTCAAGCGACTCGAAATCGCCGTACTCCGGCGAAGGACCCCACCCGAACTCGATCAGCATTCGGTAGCGCTCCGGGGACTGGTCGGCCGGATCGTCGTGAAGGTAGGTCTCGACGACGTCGCCATCGTGGACGATTTCGACACGGTCGAGCGCCCGTGGACAGTCGACATCGACCGTCGCATTCCGGGAGACCGGTTCCCTGACCTCGGACCCGAGCGGGTGGCCGTCAAGGGACCACCACAGTGAGATTCGGTCCCCCGTCGTGCCGATCGTCCGCCGAGCCTCGAGCGCTTCCCAAATGCCATCTCTCGTCAGCTCCGTCGCCCACAGTCCAGCGACGCCGTTTCCCCACGTTCCCGGTAGCCCCGGTCCGTCGTTCGAGGCCACCGCACCGATTCTGTGGCCCCTGTCGAGTGCGTCTTGGAACGTCCCACCGTGAGTACGAGGCCCCATGTCACGATTCATTTCCATCGAAACGGGAGAGTCGATCGACTCGCTCGACCCGTGACTGGAGTACACTTCGGTGACCGGCGACAGGTCAGGATCGTGAACATCCCACACTTTTCCGCGGTTGCCGACTTCGTAGGCAGTGTGGTGCGGTAGGACGAAGGCGTCTCGATCGCCCATGTTCTCGAGGAGCGTCGGAAGCTCCCACGCACAGTCGAGCGGGTAACCTTCCTCGCGATAGTAGACGTTGTGATCGCCCCAGCGTGTCCGGTTACCATTCCACTCGTAGGCCGGGAACGTCACAAACGATCCGGGATCATGGTGGCGTTCGGAGACGGCCTGGATGGTCTCCCACCAATCTTCGAACTCCGCGTCGTATCCCGTAGATTCCTCTCGAATACCGCCTTCGCGTCCTCTCCGATACCACTTGAACGGATAGCACTGTACGACGCTGACATCCAAGTGCTGGCGTGCGTATCCGACGACTTCGTCGAGTTTCGAGAGGTCGGCCCCCGGGCCAGTCATGTGCTTATGAAGTTCGCCCCAGTGGAGGTCGTATTCTCCCGCCCCACCGTCAGCTCTCACCACAGCCTACCTCCGCGATAACACGCAGTTTCGCTCGGCTGTCCGCCGCCGTGAACCCATGAAAGGAGACGCGTTGGTTCCATAGAATCACGACTCTCGACCTGACGTCTCCGTGAGATCGTGAGAAAGAGCATCTCCGCTCTCACCATCGAAGAGGTGTGTATTGGCCCGATCGAAGACGATCTCGATCAGATCGCCCTCCTCGATGTCCGAGTCAGGATCGACACTTATCAACAACTGATCGACGTCCTGGACCGAATCTTGGCCCTCCATCACCGCCTCGGCGCTCTCCTCGAAATTGAGGTAGACGAAGATCTCGTCACCCATCGGCTCTATGACCTCCGCGACGACCTCGACCGGATCGGACGGAGCACCGACGGATGCGGTATTACGCGATAGATACACGTCCTCCGGGCGGATGCCGAGGACGATGTCGCTTCCGTCACTGAGTCCGTCGACGGGCCGGGCGTCGACGGAGAAGTACTCCGTCACGACGGCACGGCCATCGACGGCTCCGTCGATGAGGTTCATTGAAGGTGAGCCAATGAATCCGGCGACGAAGACGTTTGCAGGTTCGTTGTAGCAGGTGAGCGGTGGTGCGAACTGTTGGAGTTCACCCTCGTTGAGGACGGCCATCCGATCGGACATCGTCATCGCTTCGGCTTGATCGTGGGTGACGTAGATGATGGTCGTATCGAGCTGATTATGTAGGCGCTGGAGTTCGGTTCGCATGTGTACGCGCAGTTTCGCGTCGAGGTTTGCCAGCGGTTCGTCCATCAGGAACACGTCCGGCTCTCGCACGATAGAGCGTGCGATAGCGACGCGCTGGCGCTGTCCACCCGATAGCTCTTCCGGCATCCTGTCACCCATCTCCGGAAGCTGGACGATGTCGAGTGCCCGTTCCACCCGCTTCTCGGTCTCGGCGCCGTCGTAGTCGCGAATGTTGAGCCCGAAGCTCACGTTGTCATAGACGTTGAGGTGGGGAAAGAGCGCGATGTTCTGGAACACCATCGCGATGTTTCGATGTTTCGGCGGCAGTCCACTCACTTCGCGGTCGCCGATGGTGATCGACCCGCTTGTGCGTTCGGTGAGCCCCGCGATCATTTCGAGGGTTGTCGACTTTCCACAGCCCGAGGGTCCGACGAGCGTGACGAACTCGCCGTCCTCGATGTCGAGGTTTATTTTGTTGACTGCGATCACGTCCCGATACGACTTTGACAAATCTTCTAGTATTACGTCTGACATTTTATCACTCCTTGAGTGCTCCTTGGGTGAGTCCGCTGATGATGTGACGTTGGGCGAACAGAACGAGCATCGCTACCGGGATCATTCCGACGAGCGCCGACGCAGCCATGTAGTTGTACAGTTCACCGTACTGTGTTTGGTACTGTAGGATTCCCCAAACGAGCGGTGCCCAGCTATCCGCCGATCCATCGGTCATGAGGAAGGAGAAGAAGAACTCGTTGTAGGTGAAGATGAACGTCAACACGCCGGCGGTCGCCAGACCGGGTGCCGAGAGTGGCATTATCACGCGGTAGAGTGCGCCGAGCCTGGTCGATCCTTCGACACGTGCTGCGTCCTCCAGCCCGTCGGGAATTTGGCTGAAGAACGTCGTCAGAATGAATATCGACAGCGGCAAGAAGAGCGCACTGAAAGGCATCACCATCGCTCCCGGCGTGTTGAACAGATCGGGCGAACTGAGTCCAAAGACGGTCAGGTTCCCGGTCAACATCTCGAACAACGGGATGAGGAAGGCCGCCGGCGGGAAGTACGAGATCGCCAGAACGATCAACATCAGCGGGATGCGACCGCGAAACTCGAAACGGCCGAAGACGTACCCGGTGATGCTGGCGATCACGAGGACGATGGCCGTCGTCAACAGGGCTAAGACCACACCGTTGAAGATGAAATGGTGAAGCGGTGCGATCTGGAAGATTTCGATGAACGCTCCGGGGTTGAAGCCGTTTGGCGTTACGCCGACGTCGTAGAGATTCCCGCGGGGAGTGAGTGCGATCACCGCGAGATAATAAAAGGGAAACAGGGTCGCGATGAGGAACCCGCCCGTCGCAAAGTAAAAGAGAATTCGGTAGGTGGACTCGGGATTCCGGATCATTTGCTGTACGAGACGTTGAACGTAGCCGGCATCCGCTTCGGAATCTGGTTCTGAACTCATGCGACAGCACTCTCCCTGTACTTCAGAATGTACCCACCGACGACGACGGCGATGATGGCCGCCGTGATGAACGCGATGGTCGCGGAGGTACCGTATAATCCATTGCTGAATGTCGATACGACCATACAGGACAGTGATGGGACCGTATTACAGGACGAGACCGTTTCGATGAGGCCGAAGACCCGCATTGCGAGCACAGTCCTGAACAGCATCGCGATGAGGACGACCGGCAAGACGAGCGGAAGCGTCACTCGCTTGAACTGCTGCCACCGGGTCGCGCCGGCCACTTTCGCGACGTCGTAGAGGCGCCTATCGATGCTCTGAAGCCCTGCCAGAATTAGTAGCGCCATGAACGCGGAGGTCTTCCATACGTCGGAGACGATGACGATGACGGTGGCGTCGAAGTTGTTGGCCAGCGGGGTACTCGATATGAGACCCATGTTGCTCAACGGATCGACAATGAAGCCGATGTCCGGCTGGAACATCAGGTAGAAAATCATTCCCTGGATGACGATGGGTACCGCGAGCGGAAGGATGATCGCGGTGCGAGCCCAGCGCTGACCCCGAAAGTCCTTGTTCAGGACGAGCGCTTGACCGAAGCCGATCAGCGTCTCAAACGTGACGCTGACCAGAGTGAAAATGAACGTCACGATGAGCGCACTTTTAAATGGCTGACTCATGTCGAAAAACGGAGATCCCATCTGGGCGCTCCGCTCGTTCGTGACGATTTCGACGTAATTCTCGATACCGACGAACGCTCCCGTCAGGTCGGAACTCAACAACGCATCTGCGTGGAGAGACATTTCAAACGTCCGAATCAACGGCCAGATGGCGATGACGGCAATCACTAGCGCCGACGGAATCAGGAGCAAATACGCAAACTGGGTGTCATTCAACAGCTCGATGCGATACAGCAATCGCTTGTGGATCGCGTATTTTGACGGAGTGGTGGATTCTTGTGACATACAGTTACGTAAAACCGGGATGGGCCGGTGATCAGACACTCTGTTCGATACTATCGAGCGATTCTTCGAGGTCCGACATCGCCTCTTCGGGGGATTTCTGCTGGTTGTACGTCGAGTTCACTTCGCCGGATATCTCGGAGGACTGCTGGGGCCAGACTGCGGTCGCGGGACGGGGTATCGCGTTCTCACCGACGACGCGAAGCGTGTCGACGTATCGACCGATGACCGGGATGTCCTGTGCCCCGTCAGATGCGAGGACTTGTGCCTTCGGGGGTATCTGGCCGACCGCGTCGAAGATCCCGTTGAGGAGAACGTTGTCGGCCGTCATCGCGGCCATGACCTCCGCCGCGGCTTCCTTCTTTTCGGAGTACGGGTTCATTGCGAGGTGCCAACCACCGAGTGCGCCGACGGGACCGCCACGACCCTCGTAGGTGGCTTCCTCGGACGTGACGGCGTAGGGAATGGGCATGACGCCGAGATCCTCCCCGAAGTTCTCGTCCGAGGCTGCCTCCTGAATGAACGACGGCCAGTTTCGGTTGGCGACAGCGTTGCCGGACAGGAACGGGTCGAGTGAGGTCTGTTCGGTCATTTGAACCACGGATTCGGGTGAAATCGGGCCCTCGTATCCGTCGAGGGAGTGTTCGTCGTCCTGGCCGTGGATGAACGTCCGAATCATCCGAATCGAATCGAGAACTGGCTGTTCGTTGACCGTAATGTCGCGTTCCCCGATGGGACCCAGCAGATCGCCACCGAAGTACGCACCACCCCACGAGGAGATGAACTCATTGAAATTACAACAGGACAGGCCCTCGTAGTCGTTTGCTTGGAAGGTATAGCCCATGTCCAGGTCGTCGTTTTCGTCCAGAACGTCCGAGATCACCTGGGAGAATTCCTGCCAGGTTATCGACTCCGTCGCCCAGTTCTCACCCTCCGGATCGTAGCCTGCGTCCTCGACGAGGTCTTTTCGATACATCATCGCCGGGAGGCCGACCCACATCGGGAGGGCGTTCAACACGCCGTCGTCGTCGACGGCCGTCAGCAGTGCGTTGTCGAAGTACTCGTCGTGGATGGAGTCGACGAGATCACTCGAAAGGTGATCCTCGAGATTCTCGGTTTGGCCCCGAACGATAAACGGCACCGTCCATCCCGAGTCCAAGTTGAGCAGGTCGGGCTCGCTCCGCTCGGAGTTCAGCCACTGTGTGTACTGGTCCTGGCGGTCGTCCGTGACGTTCGAGCCTGCGATGATGTCGAGTTCGATGTGGTCGGGAAGACCCGCCTCTCGCATCTCCTCCGTGAACACGTCGATCTGTTCGGCGAGACGGGGGTCGGCAGCCCACTGGACGGTTACCGTGTCCTGGCTGCCGCCGTTGTCCGTCGTCCCACCCGTGTCGCCGTCTCCAGAGTCTCCGTCTCCACTACAACCAGCGAGCGCAACGACCCCCGTCGCGCCTGCCGTCTCGATGAATCGACGCCGATCGACGGACTGGCCTGATTTATCATGGTCTTTCATGGCGTAACACGAAGAGGGAGTTTTTCGCCACTGCGTATAAATGATGTTACAATATCCGTTGTAACTCCAGAATGCTTTATATGAGGATTATGCTGAATCTTCGATCGTGATCAACGTTGCTCGGATGTCCTCGACGACCGCTCCGAATCCACCAACGTCGTACGTTCCGTCCTCAGTCTCGACGACGATCGTCACCTCTCTCGATTCGTATATCGAGGAATCGGAGTCGGGATCGGGAACGACATCGATTATCTGTCCCTCGATCGTCGTTTCCGATCCGGTCCCCGTTTCGTAGCCGTTGATCGTCGCGATCAATCGTTCCCCGGATTCAAGATGGGGAATGAGTTCCGTGAGACAGCTTCTGATGTCGGTGAACTTCTTGGGAAAGGTCTCGCTTCGGTCCGAGTACACGACGTCCCACCGTCCCCACAGCGAGTCCTGAAAGTACCTGAACAGCATCGAAGACAGCGCCTGATCCTGGACGAACATGCCGTAGCCGCGCCCCCGTCTGGGCACGCCGAAGTAGGATCTGTTCGCGTCAACCAGGGTGAGAAACGGTGATGAGCTGTGTCTGTATCGGACTTCGGAGGCGGCGTCCTTCAGATAGGGCTCCAGATCGTCGATATCCGTATTCGAGCTCTGCTCCAGGTGGATGGAAAGCTGAACGACGATGCCGTTTTGTTTCGCCGCCATCAGTGCGGACTTCAACTGGAGGAACTCGGACCCGTTCGCGGCAATAGTGACGCTGTCGTTGGCTCGTTGGATGCCGTCGATCGCGTTCCTCACCACCTGCTTGAAATCGTTGAAGATCTCGATGTGGTGTTCCCCGATCGGCGGCTGTTCCCAGACGCTGTCGATCTTCTCCGCGGCGGCAGCGTACCGCTCCGATTTCGTTTCGAGTTCATCGACGAGCGTGTCCGGATCGACGACCCGTGCTCTGAGGCTGTCCTCCTCGTAAGTCTCGATAAACCCTTTTTCGTCGAGGCTCCGGAGGACATCGTAGATCCGCGGCTGGGGGACAACACAGTTTTCGACGATCTCGGACACCGAAGCGTCGCCTAACTTGAGGAGTGCGAGGAAGGTCTTCGCCTGATAGGGGGAGAGCTCGGCGTCTTCAAGGACCCCGCGGACTTCCTCTAATCTCATAGTACTGACTCTCTAGGTTCCCCTCCATGTTAAGGATCGCCATGATGTCCCTCGGTACTCTCGACGCACTGCCGTGACGTCCGGGCAGGTGATCCCGCCATAATATTAGTGAGCGGGATCACACTGGCGGTCATGAACAAGGACCAATTCGGGCTCGGAATAGTCGGAGCGGGATTCATCACCCAGGAATCGCACGCTCCGAGCGTGGAGTACCTCCCCGGCGTCCACGTCGCCGGCATTCAGAACAGGACCCTGGAGACGGCCGCGGAACTCGCCGACACGTGCCGAGACGAAGGATGGGGTGACCCGAGCGTCTACGGTGAGGGAGAAATAGACGCGCTGGTCGCGGATCCCGATGTCGACGGCCTGTGGATCACCACACCGAACTTCGTGCGCCAAGATTCCGTCGAGGCGGCGGTCAGGGCAGTCGACGACGGGGGCGATCTGGCCGGCATCGCCATTGAGAAACCGCTCGCGCGCACGCTCTCTGAGGCCGACGCAATTGTACAGCGAATCGAGGACGCCGGACTCGCCCATGCGTACCTCGAGAACTGGGTCCACGAGCCACGGCTCCGGGAACTCAGATCACTCCTCTGGGAGCGGGGTCGCGGGGCTGGTCGGCCGTATATCGCACGCGCACGGGCGGAACACGGCGGTCCACACTCAGCGTGGTTCTGGAACGGCGAGAAGCAGGGTGGAGGCGTCCTCACGGACATGCTCAGTCACGCCCTGTCCACGAACGAGCGGTTGCTCACCGATCCCGAGGGGGGGGACTTGGAGGCGGTGTCGGTCTCTGCGGACGCCGAGACCCTGAAGTGGAATCACGGTGACTTTGCCGATGAACTGGAGGCGGAGTTCGGCGTCGACTTGAGGGAGAATCCCGTCGACGACTACGCTCGCGCGACGGTCCAGTACGAGGATTCCTCGGGTCGAACGATCGTCTCCGAAGCGACTGGTTCGTGGTGTTACGTCGGTGCGGGTGTCAACCGCTCGATCGAACTCCTCGGCCCGGAGTACTCGGGCCAGGTTGTTTCGAATGGCTCCGAATCGAGCGTATTCTTTTCGGATGCCCTCTCCGGAGGCGAAGGGTGGGCCGAGAAACAGAACGCGACGAGCGGACGGATGCCCCTAGCTGCAGCGGACGTCGTCCTGGGCGGCTACGTCGCGGAGAACCGCGATGCCGTCGACGCGTTCCGTCGGGGCGAGAACGCGACGCTCGATTTACGGCACGGTCGTGACATCCTCCGGCTGTGTCTGGCAGCATACAAGTCTGCCGAGACGGAGGCCACGGTAGACCCTCGGAACGCCGATCTCGAAGGATACACACCCCCACCCGCACGGCGCTGAAGACGGTCGAAACCGAACCCTCGTTTCACAACCAAGTTCGGTCGGTCTGCTAGTCTTTCAACTCGAGGCGCCGACCCTCTGCCGCACTCGCCCTGGCTGTGTCGACGATACGGTGTGCCTCACGACAGAAGACCGGGTCCAGTGGTCCCTCCGGTCCACTGCCGTTCTCGAAGCAGTGCGCGAGGTAGTGGGCGAGGTCCCGGTAGTGCGGTTCCAGGTCGTCGGGTGCGATCGCGTATCCCTCGGGTTCGTCCGCGGTGGTGACTCGTATTCTGTGCTCCCTGTCACGGTTACTGATCGATCCCTCGGTACCGACGATGTCGTATCCCTTAGCTGGCATCGGCTGAACCTCCCAAGGATTCGTTAGCATCCGCCACGTCGTCTGAAGGGTTGAGAGACCCTCGTCGTAACGACAAATCGTCGCGCTCTGGACGTTGACATCCTCGTTCGGTGGCGTGTACGACTCCGCGGTGACGCTCTCGGGGAGTTCACCGCCCCGGAACCACGTCGAAAACGTCGACCCGTAGCCGAGATAATCGAGCATCGCACCGCCGCCTTCCTCGGGATCGTAGAACCAGCTGTCGCCCGGCGGTGCGCCGGCGTTTCCACCGTAGTACTGGATCTCGACGACGTCACCGATAGTGCCGTCATCCACGAGACGTTTGAGCGTGTGTCGTTCTGGATCCCAGGCGGCCGGCCAGTTGATGAACAAGCGCCCGTCGCGGCCGGCCATCGCATCGATCATCCGGTCAGCCTGGTCGAGCGTGACAGCGAGTGGCTTCTCGATCACGACATGGGTATCGTACGGTGCCACGCGCTCAACGAAGTCGGCGTGCTCTGCGTTCCGTGGGCACCCCATCACAACGTCGGGATCGGTTTCCTCAAGTGCCCGATCAAGGTCGTCGTAGACGACGTCCGCGGACAACGACAGCGATGATGCGGCCTCGTCGATGGACCCTGTTGACGTCGACGGGTCCTCATCGCACACGCCGACGACCGCGAAGTCGGGGTGGTTCCGGAACCATCCGAGGTTTGTGTTCATGTGCATCTGGTCGAAGTTCGCGCCGAGGCAGTGCCAGACCATACGTTAGAACCTCCTTGGCGGATTGGAGACGCCGTCCGATACCGATGACTGTTCAACGATTCGTTGGCCGTATCTACTGTTAGGTACCATCATTGTCGGGTTTTTCGTCGTATTCGTTTTTCTTCGCCGAAGGATTCAACACGCCTACCTCTGATGTGACCGGTATGTACTCCCCCCTCGGCCGCCTCCGTCGACCCGAATTCACGGGTGACCGACGGTGCTGGCCGTGTACCGTGGTCAATGGTATACTGATCGGACTCCTCGTCGGCGGCGTCGCACTCGTGACCCCCCTGGGGGCGACACTCCTCGCTGTCGTCGGCTGTCTCGGTATCTGGCTTCGGGGTTACTTGGTGCCCTACACGCCCCGGTTTGCCCCGTATCTCGTGAAGCCACTGCCTTGGGATCCCTTCCACGCAACTCCGGGGAGTGATTCCCTCGCCGCGGCGGAGGACGCAGACGGAGCAGCGGTCATGGAAGCACTCGCCGAGGCGGACGTCGTTCGGTTGACGCCGGAGTCGCTTGAGCTCGACAACTCCTTCTACGAGGCGTGGCAAGCCGAAATGGAGCGCCTTGCCGCCGTCGGTAACGAGAAACTCGCCGACACGACCGTCAGCGTGAGTCCGGCAACGGCTGCCGTCGACGTTCATCGTTCGGGGGAGCAAACGTACATCGTCTTGTCGGACGGGTCCACGTCGATAGCGGGTGAGACATGGCTGCGACGGCCGGTGGCTGTCGTCGAAACCGCAGCGGCGCACACGCTCGCCGAGTGGGGTGTCGACTCGGCGGTGCGTCCGTTCGCTGCCCACGCCCTCGGATTGTTTCTGGATACCTGCCCCGAGTGCGGGGGTGACGTGACAGAGCGGCCGGCCTCTGGCTGCTGTGGTCCGCCCGAACGGGGTCCCAGTGGTGAACTCCTGCAGGCCCGGATGTGTGAATCCTGCCACGTCCGGTACCACGTCTTCGAGTGATCGCATCTATCGATTACTCCCGGAGGACTTTCTGTGACCACATCGAGATCATGTCGTCGGTCTCCTCCATCCACTGTGCTAGCTCATTCTGGAGGCGTTCTCTCGTCTTCTGGTACTGGGGATTGTCGATGACGTTCAACAGTTCGTCCGGGTCGCGTTCTAGGTCGTACAATTCGTCTTTATCGGGCGGGTTGTAGACGTACTTGTAGCGGTCCGTTCTGATCATTCGTTGTGAGTACAGGCCGAACTCGTCGCCGTGGTACTCCGCGAACAGTGAGGTCGGCCAGTCCGCCGGTTTTTCACCACGGAGGAGCGGGAGGAGGCTTCGCCCGTCGATACCTTCGGGCGGTTCGAGTCCAGCTATCTCCAAAAACGTCGGCATCAAGTCGAGGAGGCGGACGAACTCCTCACACGTCGATTCGGGTTCGACGACGTCGGGCCACCGCACGATCAGCGGGACGTGGTAGGTGTCTTCGTACATCATCGGACCCTTGTTGAATTGCCGGTGGCTCCCGGTCATGTCTCCGTGGTCGGCCCCGTGGATGACGACGGAATCGAGGCCGAGTCGGTCGATCGTATCGAGGATCCGACCGATCTGGTCGTCGATGAACGTAACGAAGCCGAAGTACTTCGCGATCGCCTCGCGCCATTCCGCCTCACTGAGGTCTTCGACGCCGCGATACCCGAGGTAGGCCTCGTGAACCGCTGGCTTGTTTCCATAGGGGTCCTGGAACGAGTCCCAGAGGTCTATTTCGTCGGGATCGTACAGTGACGCATACGGTTCCGGGACCGTGTAGGGGTGGTGTGGTCCGGGAAAATCAGTCCGGTGGAAACACGATCCGTCCCCTTCGGCCCACTCCTCAAGGCGTTCGATGGTCTTCTCGGCGAGGTAATACGTGCGGGTGGCCTCCGGAGGAATCGGTGTCTTGGCCGCGATGAGGGTTGGATCCCGGTTCGACGTGAATATCGTCTCTTCCAGACTGATATCGTCGGGGTCAATACTCTGTTTTTTCTGATACTCTCTGAAATCCGTGTTCGCGGCGTCGTGGTGGCCGTCCCCCCCGCCCAGATACTGGAAGCCGAACTCCTCGGGACGTTGATTCCGACCGACGTGCCACTTACCGAGATAAGAGTTGTCGTAGCCCGCGTCTGCGAGCATCTCGCCGAACGTCGGGATCTCCTCCGGGAAGTCGGTCCGAATCGCGTCCGGCTCGTGACAGTTATTCATCATGCCGTGATTGTGGGGATACAAGCCTGAGAGCAGCGACCCACGCGCAGCCGTACAGATACTGATCGGTGTGTACGCTCGCTCGAAGTACATCCCCCCGTTGGCAAGGCGATCGATGTTTGGAGTGTCGACATCCGGACCGTCAGGATGCGTGACGTCGAAACGTTCCTGGTCAGTGAGCAAAAGCAGGATGTTCGGATCGCTCATAAATTGATATGTAATTATTTTTTGGCGTATAATTATACCTTATTACCACGAACATTGTATACTGGAGGGGCTTTTTGAATCGTCGGTCGACCGATCCGTCCGCCGACACGTGAAACCGTCCTGACGGACCACGTTCGGTGGCGTCGGTCGTGGGCGTGACAGCCGATTCGGCACGATCCAACTCGTAGATGGCGACCGGCTCGTGGCTGAGATCTGGCAGCCCACGTCTTCAGGCGCGAGGCGAGGTCCGAGCGAAGCGTCCTGCCGAATGCCTCGTTTCGCCTCCGAACGGAAGGCGATCCGTTTCCCTGTGACCTGCTGCCTTCGGCGGCTATCGGACGGCTCTCAACCGTTCTGTTCGTCGACGTCGGGACCGCCGTCAGTCACTGCCGCGCTGTCGCCACGGACGTTCGCACGGATTCGGTCGACCACATAGTCGACCTCCTTCGCCGAAAGGCACATCGGGTTGACGGTAAACCGTTGGTCCGCGAGGTCGTCGGCCCCAACGAACACGCGCGGTTTCTCCTGTTTGAGCGCCAGCAGGAGTTCGGCGGTCGTCACGGGGGCAAGGGACTCGTCAACGTCGACGATGACGGTCGGCGTGACTGACTTCTTACTATCGTCGATCGATGTCGAGAGCACGTCAACCTCACCCAGCGCCGCGGCGATGCTGTCGGCCCGTCGACGCCACTTGGTTCGAGTCGCTTCGTGATCCTCCTCAATGAACAGGTCTAACGCGGTCAGTAGACCGACGAGCTCCTCCTTACCGACCTTGAGCGGCCGCCCGATACCCTGCTCGGGGACACCATCGATCTTGTTGGTATCGACGAGTCGCTCGGGGGGATCCCAGATCTCGGGGGCGGCGTGCATGTCGAGGTGTTGGAAGGCAACCGATTCGATGAGATCACGGCGCCCGGCAAGAAAACCGGTCGACTGGGGACCACGGACCGCCTTACCGCCACTAAACGCCACTAGATCGGCACCTTGCTCCGTGAACCACGAGAGATTCTCGATCGGCGGGAGTTCCGCCGCAGCGTCGACGATGACCGGGACGTCGTGATCGTGTGCGATCTCACAGACCTTGGCCAGGTTTGGCGTGGCGTAGTCCTTGTAAATATGGGCGACGGCGACGGTTTCTTCGCCTATCGCGTTGGCGTACTCCCAGGGCTCGACGTCGCTGGATCCCGTGCCGATACGTCGATCATTACTCCCGATATCACTGATCGTGGCACCGGAACCTCGGATCGCGTGGTCGTAACCGGTGCGGTGGGTCCGGGGCATCACGACCTCGCTTGGGATATCCTTCGTGTCCGGTAGCTGTGACATGACCCCTGGATCCGAACCGGCGATACAAGCGGCAGTCCCGAGGAGAAGCGCGCTCGCCGCACCGTTGGTCACGTAGCCAGCCTCGGCGCCGGTGGCATCAGCGATCCGATCGCTTGCGGCTGCTTGTAGATCAGAGAGTCGGACGAAAGACTCGGCTGCCTGATTCATCGCCTGAAGCGCCTCCTTACGGATCAGACTCCCACCGATTCTAGTCTTGGTCCCGGACGCGTTCACAACCGTCGGGACACCGAGTTCGTCATAGACATCGTTGTTACTCATGGACGAGACAACGATGAGTACTGATAAAAAATATGGGACGGGGGAAAGTCGGGATGGGCCGAACGGTCACTCTACCGTTCACTCTGCGATCGTTCGTACCACACCCCTACCGTGTTCTGCCGCTCCCGATCTGGAAACGATCGTCTAACTTGCCTGAGAGAGTATAGCAATTTACAAGTTCTAGTCGCTTCAATGGCTGACCTGAAAAATCGAGGCTAACGATGGACGTTTTACTCGCCGGGGAGTCCTGGCACGAAGTCACCATGGAGGTCAAAGCAAGGGACGTGACGACGTCGAGCACGTACACGGAAGCAGGTGAGTATCTTATCGCCGCACTCGAGGCTACCGGCGCAGACGTAACCTACCAACCCAGCCACGTTGCTGCTCAGGAGTTTCCCTCGACGCAGTCGGAGCTCGACAAGTTCGACGTGGTGATTCTGAGCGATATCGGCTCCAGATCGCTTCTTCTTACGCCTGCCGTGGCCGCCGGCAAACCGGAACCCAATCGACTGCAAGTACTTGCCGAGTACGTCGCCGACGGCGGTGCCGTCGGCATGATCGGTGGCTACATGAGCTACGCCGGCGAGCAGGGACAGGCCGGCTACGACAAGACACCGCTTGCGGATGTGCTCCCAGTAGAGATCGCTCATCACGACGATCGGATCGAACGCCCGGCTGGCGTCCACCCCCAAAATTGCGGAATCGAAGGGTTGCCCGAAGAGTGGCCGGCCGTACTGGGGTATAACAGGTTTACCGCAGACGACGAGGCGGACGTCCTCGCGACGGTCGACAACGACCCGCTCCTCGTAGTCGGCAATTACGGGGAAGGTAGTGCCTTTGCATTTGCGACCGACTGTGCGGAACACTGGGCCCCGAAGCCATTTCTCGAGTGGTCGTACCTTCCGGACATGTGGAGCGCCGTGTTGACACGTATAGAATGAACCGACGATTGGCACGCGACAGCCAGAAAGAGAGTGGGTTCTCACGCCGTTGATCGGGTAACGGTGCCCCGTACTCGGAAATGTCGACGGTCCCGGCATGTTCAACGGCGTGATCACGCTCTTCACCGTAGCGCCCAACGAGTTCGCCGTGGAAGCGATCGGCGAGGATCATTTCGGTGGGTTCCCAGGGCTGGCTGATTCCCTCACCAGTAAGTCGCTCGCGCCGTTCGCCCTCTTGAACGGAATCGAATTCGTCAATTCAATAGCTTCACCTCGGACGTACGCGGATCGCAGGAGGGCTTCGATCCGCGTTCCGTAAAATAAGGAAATCAGGAGTGGTTGGACCTGATCGTTTCGGGCCACCTATACGTTGGGAGTCGTGGTTCGATAGCGGACTACGAGACATCCTTCGTCCTCACAGGCCCGACTGTGGAGATCAGCACATCGACACGCAGATTGACATCCTCCACATGGGTAGTGAACGGTTTCAGAGGGAGAAATTCGATTGCGCGGCAGAGCTTGGTTACTCCGAATAGAACCGAGGGAGGGGGGTGCGTCCGACAAGACGGTGAGAATGGGAGGTGCCTACACAGCGAGGTCGTTACACCAGTAGAAGCGGCGATCAGTTGGATCCGAGAGCGGAGGGACGCCGTTCGGACTCCTCTTGGAATCCGTCCATCGCATCCACCCCCCAACTCGATCAGGTAGTTTCGCTGGTCCGCAGTCGATTCGGTAATCGTTCCCCTCTAAATTCGTCTCAATAGTAGAGATGTAGAACTCGACAGAGAACTCCGGTCCCTGATGGAATACCCATCCAAATCTGTCTCCTCGAATGCCGGCACTGAACGTCAGATGGTTCCGAGTCCGGGCTTGAGTGTGTATCAGTTCGGGCGTCTCTGCGAGTACGCCTCGACCATCTCGGCGAAGAACTGACGGTAGCTATGTTTGGAGTCGGAAAGAGACTCGTTACTCGCCTCTCGTTCCCATTCGTTGGGCTCAACGCCAATCTCGAACCCACGCTTCTCGGAGCCCTCGATACTCACGACGCGGGGTCTGATCGCGAAGAACTTCGCCCCTTTCAGTCCAGTCTCACTCAACCATTCGAGGACGCTCCGGTGTTCCGGCCGGAACTCCTCGGCGAGCCACATCGTGAATCCGGCGTTCTTTCCCGAGGAGTACGTCAGGAGCTTACCCGAGTGATCGTGGTCCGTTCGATTGTATTGGTTCTCGATAACGACGGTCTCCCCAGTGTTCATCTCGCGTGCGACGATGTATCGGCGAGAAGTCGCCGACGGCTTCCTCCGCCCGTGCGTCCTCGATCTCTATCCCCAACTCGGACGCGAGCAGGTCGATGTTCTCTGTCAACCATCTCGTGAAATCCCGCTCTTCGTTTTCCCACACCGAGCGGAGGTCGTGCTCTTGGAGCGTAATCCGTTGAGGTTCGTTGCCGGACGCACCCCCTGCCCCAGGAGAGATTGGTGCGGAGCCGAAGAACATGACCACTGGTCCAGATGTAGAGGCTGTTCTGGGATCGTGTCTCGTTGATGGAGAACTGGATTCGCAGTCGGATGTCTCGACGATTTGCTGGACGCACCCCCCTCTGCCCCCGTCTTCCAGCCAAAGTGTAGTAGAACACAAGAGAACCACGGACGGTTTTTAGGACGCTATCCCGTATAGAAGACAGGAAGACATGTAGGACACAGGGGATTTATATACAATACCAGAAAACGGGAGCGTATGAAGGCGTTCGGCGACGAGGACACGATCTTCGAGGACATGGACGTCCTCAACCCCAACGAGCAGACGTATCAGCCCGAGTCGCTGCCGGAGCGCGAGGTCGAACTCGATCAGATCCACTCTGCCCTCCGTCCGGCGACGATGGGCTCGACGCCACTCAACCTGATCGTATACGGTCAATCCGGGCAGGGGAAGACCGTCGGAATCCGTCTCAAGACCGACCAGCTCCAGGAATATGCTGACGACTCCGAGATGGACCTCACCGTGGTTCACATTCGTTGTAAGGGCATGGACGGCTCCTACCACGTCCTGACGCATCTCGTCAAGCGGCTCCGTGAGAAGCGATTCGGCCCCGGTGAGGAGCTCCCGAGCGGTCACCAGCGGAAGACCCTCCTCAACATGGTGATCGGGAACCTGGAGCAGGTCGGCGGAACGGTCATCGTCGTCCTCGACGAGATCGACGCCATCGGCGACGACGACTACATCCTCTACGAGCTCCCGCGGTCGAATCCGGACGGCGTCCGCCTCTCACTCATCGGGATCACGAACGATCTCCAGTTCCGCGAGAACCTCGACGCCGACGTCCGGTCGAGTCTCGGCGAGGATGAGGTTCGTTTCGAACCGTACGACGCTGATCAGCTCCGCAATATCCTCGCACGGCGTGCCGTCGGTGCCCTCCGGGACACGTATTTCCAGGACGACATCGAGGACTACCAGCATCTCCGAAGTGAGATCCTGAGCGACGATACGATCCCGCTTGCTGCGGCGTTAGGCGCACAGGATACGGGAGACGCTCGCGAGGCGATCCGTCTGCTGTTCCGTGCAACCCGGTTTGCCGACGATAGGGGTGAGACGACCGTCACAGAGGAGCACGTGCGTGAAGCACGTGACTTCCTCGAGACGAAGGCCATCGAGTCAGGGATTCAGACACTCCCGAATCAACGAATGCTCGCGCTCATGGCGGTTACGTATCACGGAATACACGACGACACACCCGTGACGACGACGCCGATCTACACCCAGTACAAGACCTTCTGTGAGCACGTGGAGGTGAACGTCCTCTCGAACCGCCGGTTCCGTGACCGGCTCAACGATCTCGCCGATACGAACGTGCTCAATAAGCGGCAGGGTCGGGGTCGTGGCGACGAGAATCAGTACTCGCTTGCGGTCGATCTTGATACGGCGCTCGAGAACCTCCCGAAGGAATCGGAGCGGCTCGGGGTCGTTGCAAAGGTTCTTCGAGAACAGGGCGGTGTTACAGATAACTGATCCCCAGACGCCACCCCAACAAGTGAGCAACAGCAGGCGACCATTGAGCAGAGTTTCAATCCCATGCTGGGGTTTTCAGGCTGTCTCGACGCTAACTGAAGGAACGCCGGAAGTGATCTGATAAGGTTTCAATCCCGTGCTGGGTTTTCAGGCTGTCTCGACATGACGCTCGGCGACGTCGCCCGGAGCGCCGTCGAGTTTCAATCCCGTGCTGGGTTTTCAGGCTGTCTCGACACCGGAGTTGACACATCATGAACGACGAGCAACAGCAGGTTTCAATCCCGTGCTGGGTTTTCAGGCTGTCTCGACTTGACCCGAGATGGATATCTGTAACTGAATCTTTTAGTTTCAATCCCGTGCTGGGTTTTCAGGCTGTCTCGACAGCGGTCCGCCACCAGTCGACGTGACAGAGCCCACAGTTTCAATCCCGTGCTGGGTTTTCAGGCTGTCTCGACTGATGTTCATCCGCCGCCAAACGTGATGAAGGAGGTTTCAATCCCGTGCTGGGTTTTCAGGCTGTCTCGACGCGATCGACGACGAACTCGACACGTCGTTCGCGAAAGTTTCAATCCCGTGCTGGGTTTTCAGGCTGTCTCGACCTCCGGTCGAAACAGCCACGCCGCCGTCAACAAGTTTCAATCCCGTGCTGGGTTTTCAGGCTGTCTCGACTGCTTTGGAACGTTGGGTTGTCGATGGCCTTATCGTTTCAATCCCGTGCTGGGTTTTCAGGCTGTCTCGACAGCCGCCGATCGTCGCGTACGTCTCTCCCTGCGGTGAGTTTCAATCCCGTGCTGGGTTTTCAGGCTGTCTCGACCCGAACCCGAGTTCGGGCTGGAGGACCCCGACGTGTCGTTTCAATCCCGTGCTGGGTTTTCAGGCTGTCTCGACGCATCGCCGACCGAGGCAGCCGGGGCATCGTGCTGGTTTCAATCCCGTGCTGGGTTTTCAGGCTGTCTCGACGGACGCGGTCGTCGCCCGCCGTCTGCCACACTTCGTTTCAATCCCGTGCTGGGTTTTCAGGCTGTCTCGACCGACCCGCGAGAGAACGCGATCGACGTGTACGCCGCGTTTCAATCCCGTGCTGGGTTTTCAGGCTGTCTCGACCTTCGAGACGCGACTCGGGCGGTGCCGCCGCGTCCCGGTTTCAATCCCGTGCTGGGTTTTCAGGCTGTCTCGACCCGCGGTCATGGCGCGACCCTGACGCCGACGACGAGTTTCAATCCCGTGCTGGGTTTTCAGGCTGTCTCGACCGGCGGTGGATCGAACGGCAGGGCGTTCGTGAAACCGTTTCAATCCCGTGCTGGGTTTTCAGGCTGTCTCGACTCCCACGCCGTCCCACCGTATCCCACGGAAGGCTTTGTTTCAATCCCGTGCTGGGTTTTCAGGCTGTCTCGACGTCGTCTCGTCGCCGCCCCAGTTGATCGCAGGCAGTTTCAATCCCGTGCTGGGTTTTCAGGCTGTCTCGACCGCGTCACGACCGCCCCCAATACATGACTGAAAAGTTTCAATCCCGTGCTGGGTTTTCAGGCTGTCTCGACCTCGCTGGCGAAATCGTCGACTGGATGAGCCAAGAGTTTCAATCCCGTGCTGGGTTTTCAGGCTGTCTCGACGTGCCCGCGGTGTGGCAACGATACGGCCACGAACTCGTTTCAATCCCGTGCTGGGTTTTCAGGCTGTCTCGACATAGACGAATGACCCATATGTGTTTTCACTACCGAGTCGTTTCAATCCCGTGCTGGGTTTTCAGGCTGTCTCGACGATATCCCAGCGTGTCGAATATCAACCCGATAGTATTGTTTCAATCCCGTGCTGGGTTTTCAGGCTGTCTCGACCACCACGGAACCCATAGCCACGATTAGGATGAAGAAGTTTCAATCCCGTGCTGGGTTTTCAGGCTGTCTCGACCGGAAACGACGCTACCGCCGTCCCATTCGTTAATCGTGTTTCAATCCCGTGCTGGGTTTTCAGGCTGTCTCGACCGAACCCGAGTTCGGGCTGGAGGGCCCCGACGTGTCGTTTCAATCCCGTGCTGGGTTTTCAGGCTGTCTCGACCGCCCGCCGCGATCTGATATACGTCCCCGTTATAGTTTCAATCCCGTGCTGGGTTTTCAGGCTGTCTCGACACCCGGAACCCCGTCCATAAAGTCAGCTTTCACCGACGTTTCAATCCCGTGCTGGGTTTTCAGGCTGTCTCGACCGGCACGGACGACCCGAACGAGTCCCGGCTCGTCGTGTTTCAATCCCGTGCTGGGTTTTCAGGCTGTCTCGACGTTAGAAGGTTCTAAACTGGTAGTCGTGGCGAACCCGTTTCAATCCCGTGCTGGGTTTTCAGGCTGTCTCGACTCCGAAGCCTCATCAAAGAGGATAAACGCATTTTTCCCTTCTTCGCTAGCGTCAGGTTTCAATCCCGTGCTGGGTTTTCAGGCTGTCTCGACAGGGGGTGAAATTACGGCTATAGAGGTCAAAAAGGTTTCTCAACCCTCGAATTTCGACCCCGGTTACGTCGATGGGGGCTGTACAGGAACTTAATAAGGGTCCACGTAGCTCAACTCAGAGAACGTTGGACTGTTCGTCGGGCGGATCCGATCCGAGATCGGTCGTGTTGTCTTGACAGGACTCACATAGACGATAGATCCGGATGCGATCACCGTCGGACGGTTCGATATGCGATTCGAGATCGTCCTCAAGCTCGACACGTTCCGCCTTCGTCACGTCGACTTCGAAAACACTGTATTGCCGCCACGCGCCATACCGCTGGAGTGTTCGATACACTCGTCGGCGGTTCGCATCCTCACTCACGTCGTAGGCGATCGCCAAGCGCATAGTCATTTCGAGAACGTCAACGCGTGATACTCGTCCAGTTCACCAGTGATCGCTTTCCGCAACAGGATCGCTTGCTGCCGGACTGCCTTCCGTCGCGAAACAGTATACTCGAAGTACGGATGAGTGAACTCCTCCTGCATGAACTCGTCGAACTTCGAACAGTAGGTCTTGAACGCATCATCGGACAGATGGTTGTCCTGCGTGAACTGATCATGATCGATAACCCCCCGGTTCACCAACCGGGTAACGAACGCATCACAGAAGATCGGTCTGAACTCCTCCTGTAAGTCAAGCGCCAGTGAAGGACGACCGTGCCGGTCAGCGTGTAGGACGCCCAAGAACGGATCGAGGTTGTACTGTCTGAGCGCACTCATGACCTCGTTTTTCATGAACACGTAGGTCAACGAGAGCAGCGAATTGATGTGATCCTCCGGTGGTCGTTTCGTCCGCTTCTCGAAGGTCCAACCATCAGTCAGCGTCTCATCCAATCGACTAAAGTATCGCTCACCAGCCTCCCCCTCAACGCCCCGGAGATCGTCTTTCGTCTCGACGTTCGTCGCCCGAACACCGAGATCCTTGAGCACATCCGTTCCATACACACCCTTCCGCGAGAGCAACGTCCGAGCGTTCCGGATCTTGCCAGCGATCATCGACGCCGCGATATCCAACTCAGCCACCTCACCGAGTGCGTACTGGGCACGTCGAACCTCCGCAATCGTGTTCTTTTCGGGAACGAAACTTCCACGATACTTACCGTTCTGAGTGAAGTAATTCAGAATAATTCCGTGTTCGTTGGCCTCGGCTACGAACGGTGTCGAGAAGTTCACGCCACCGAAGACGTTGATCGTGTCGAGCTTTTCCGTCGGGAACGTAGCAAGTTCGCCTTCATCACCATCGACATCCCAGACCACGATGCGGCCGCCGTCGGTTCTGACCTGAGTGCCCTGTTTGGTGACGTAGACGACCGACTCATCAAACATCCCCTCCGTGGCCTTCATACCTCACCCTCCCAACCCGTACCACGGGCTTTCTTAGGCTCCAAAATAGCCGTCTCCTCGGGCATACAGTACTCCCGTGCCGAACACGCCTCGCACTTCGAGGGGTTATCCGTGAGTGGCGGGATACCATCGACGGTCATCGATCGCATCGTCTCTATCTGATCTCGAACTGTTTCTCGATGAGATTCAGTTATCGGAATGTGCATTCGCTGATCCGTTTCGTAGAGATATATCGCACCTTGCCGCACAGGCTCATCGAGATGTTCTTCGAGTAGCATACAGTAGCCAGCCAACTGTACTTCATCACTTTTGTAGTAATCACCACTCTCCGCACGTTTTCGCTCAATCGGAATGATCTGCCCGTCCGTAGAATCGAGAATATCGATCTTTCCCTTCAATCCGATCTCTTCGGATTCGAGATAGAGTTCGTTAACCCAATCACCTCGTGTTGATTGGTTTTCGTGCTTCGTCTTGCCTTCAACTCGTTCGTAGTTCCGGCCTTGTGTGTCGTAGAAATGTAAGTACCAATACCGACGTTGACAGTATGAAAATTGATTGAGATCCGCGACATTGATCAGGTCATCAGTCATATTTGACGCGCTTGGACATCGATTTCCGGAGGACCATTTGTGTCGCTGTCAATCTCGATATCGTACTCGGAAGTCGTTATCCGAGATGGAATAATCGCATCGACGATGCGGATGATCTCGAAAAAGCGGTGTAACAACTCTGTCGATACCGAGAACTCCTCGTTCAAATCAGCTTGATCGATGTGCCGATGGATCTTCGTTTGGAGTAATCGCTCTATCTCAGTCGTCGACTGATCGTACTTAGTCGGCTCTGTCTCATATGCTGGGAGACGTGCCGTTACGGTAGAGAGAATATCGTCGTCTGACAATCCTAAAACCAGAGTATCATCGTCATCAACGTCCACAATGTCGTAATTCCGAAGTGTCGTTGAGAGGTCATAGGTTGTGACACCACGTTGATCTCCACGAGGATATTTTATCGATGACGACAACGACCGTCCTCGGAGACCTCGGAAGGTTTTGAAACACTCTTTGGTAAACTCAAGTAGTTTCGCTTCGGGACTGTTCTGCTGGTATTTTCCAGGACCGAATCCATCTTTTATTTCCTCATACTCGGCGTTGACTGCTTGAATAAATCCGTACCACTGATCGTATTTGTCGATATTTGTCTCGAAATCTTCGCGCAATTCCTGATTGAACCAGCTTGAACTCTCCTCACGTTCGGCAATCGCATAGGCAGCTCGAAAGCCGACAAGATCAGCTAATCGATTCTGATTCATCTGCGTTGATTCTAATCCCTCATAGACCTGTTCAGCAAAGGTGGGAAAGTCGACGTCCTCACCCCACGGGCCTTGTCCAAGGCCGTAGATATCGACGGTTGCTTCCGACTGACGGCCGGCACGACCGAACCGCTGGAGAAACGCGCTCGCGGTGAATGGTTTCTCCATATACAGTGTCGTTATGTCATAATCAAGTCCGACTTCACCCTTACTGGTTGTATTGAGAATATAGAAATCCGTTTCATCGAGATCAACCGCTTCGTCATTCGTGTCAAACCCGTTGTCCTTAGCGGTGTGCTCGAAGACGGTTGGGTACTCACGGTAGAGGAAATCGTGAAAGTCGTTGCTGTCTTTTGCGCTATTGAACACCAAGACTATTTGTGGCTCATCGTAGTCCTCGACTGCGTCGATTTTGTCCTGTAGTTCTGAGGCGATCTCGTCTCGGCAATCGATGATCTTCCTGTCCTCGTGCCTCCGTACGAACATACGATGCCGGAATTGATCGCCGTCTGAATCGTACTCGCTATCGATATCTCGAACTGTCATCCCGATACGTTCACGCAGAAAGCGTACAAACTCTTCGTTTGGGGTCGCAGATGCGAGGAGTATCTTTGGGTCCGGCTGACGTTCCTCTATGATTTTGATCTGTAACAAGAGGCCACTTGCTGAAAGAGCGCCATAGAAATGGAATTCGTCGTAGACTATTGCATCGAATTTATTGAAAAATCGCATCGGATCACTCCCGAGATACATGTCCTGAATAGCTGCCTGAAGGATATCGGGATTAGTCAGCACCGCATCGTAATCGGTTGCGTACTTATTGACGAAACTAAGCAACTGCTCTGTCCGTTCGTGTCCATGTCCGTCCAACGTATTCGCGTTGAGAACAGCGACATCAACATCGTCGTCTTCAAATCGCTCTCGTTGTTGTCGGAGGAGGGCGTTTGTCGGGTAGACGAGAAGAGTCATATCACGCGACTCAATGAGTTCATAGAAAGTTGCTGTCTTACCCGCTCCTGTGGGAGCACGGACGACCGAAACTGGATCTTTCCCGTGCTGAATCCATTCGATGACCCTGTTTTGGAACGCACGAGCGTATTCGAAGCCACGCTCTTCAAGCGGTGGCTGAGGTGGCTCTGTCGCCAAACTCGCACCGTCAACCTCGAATCCAGTCATTCGAGAACCTCCGGAAGCACTTGTTTACGAGTAAATTCAGGATCGACACCAACGAAATGTTGTAACCGCGGATCGTTACCACGATTAAATGCTTGACTGCGTTCAACCATTTCGGTAAGCAACTCATCAGAAAGCTCGTACACTTCCGAAAGCAGGTATTTGTTGAGGACAAGCGTATCCAGTTCGGTGGGTTCAGCACGAAACTCTCCTGTTTGCTTGATCCCCATGCGGAAGAACGGATGCTCTGGAAGTTCCATCTCGCCCCAGATGGTGAATTCGAATTTCGATCCGGGAGAGATCCCAATGTAGTTTCGAATCGTCTGGTACGCAGCACCTGATCTTTCGAGGATTTCTGGAACAGACTTGCTTCCGGAGATCTGACCAGCGACATCGGGGTCGTTCGTTGTAAAATGCCGTTCAGATCGGTAATCGGTACTGCGGAACGTTCGTTCGTCGGTGTCCACAGCTATTGGACGCATATCCGTGACGAAGAACGGTAGTTCCCTGAGATGTGAGTAATCAGCCGTCGTCGCTTCGTCACCGAACTCCGCATACCGTTTTTCCAGTTCGAAGTAGCGGTAGCCGAGTGCGTACATGAGTGCTGTCGACGAGAGAGTCGGCTGTGTCCGTATTGCGCGCCCCTCCGAACTGGAGTAAAAAAGCGGCGCGTACAACGTTGCCTCGAAGGTCTGTTCAATCATCGTCGATGAAGATGTCTGTAGCTGCCTCCATTAGATCTGTAAACTCCTCTCGGAGTATTTCGTCAGCATCGGTTACTTCCCGACTGGCAACTGCTTCCAATCGTTCAAACCAGTCCGGGAACGGATCAGCACCATCGAATTCACCATAGACCTCCCAATCCGTACGCTGGACCGTCGAAATATAATCCCCAATACTCGCTTCGAGATTGTCTCCTTCGTCATGGAACTCAAGTAGAAGTTCACCAGTCGACAGAGACGTATCATGGTTCCCGAGAATGACACCGAGAATCTCGTTTCGAATATTCCGTCCTGTCCGTGTTTCACGAGCTCCGTACTTCCCGGTATTGAGGATGTTATGAAGCGTGTAGAGTAGCATCGGACCGGTCGCCGCTTCGAGAGTGATGAAATGAACGAGATCGTTTCCGGGCTGTACCTTCACGAAGTCGAACAAAGCCTCGGATTGGTTGCCTTCATCATCTCTCATCGTTCCCGATTCGTAGACAGCATTCCGGGTTTCCTTATTCATTAGGTCGTACTCCTCGGTCGTGTACGTGTAGCCTTCCACAACTCGTGATTTGATGGCGAAGTCCTGGTCCCCAGTTCCTGCCAGCCCGTAGGTTAGGGTTCCAACGTTCAGCGAACTTTCGAGATCCGTGGGTTCGTTGTACGCGTAGTCATCATCAACGAAGTCGTCATCAAGCTCTCTGAGTAGCGAAAGACCAGTCAACCGTTCCTTGCTGGTGAATTTCTCGCCGTTGACCTGTGCGTGTAGCTTGTCGCCGAATTCCTGTGTTTCAGCACGGTCGTGACTGGAGTTGCGGAACAGAGTCGGCTCTGTTACGTTTCGTTTGACGACGAGTGTGACCGAGGGCTTTCGCTTACGGTAGATGTCGAACGATTCTTCGAGGCCTGTTGGTGGGTATTGGAGTGTCATTGTCGGATTATAGTGATTGCTCGTATGCGTAGTAGTACGAGTTGACCAGTGCGTTCTCCCAGTCGGAGAGCTTCTTGAGGTCGTACAGATCGTTTTCGACGAGGTATTCGCGGATCGCCTCAACGAAGGCTTTGGCCTGTTCAGGCGTTGCGTGTCCCGCGTAATCTTCTCGATCAGCAGCGGCGTACACCTGGCTCTCGACGTACTCAATAAGCCGGTCATCATCCATCTGCTGGTTCTTTCCGCTGAGGAAGGCATCGAGTGCCTCGCGGAATATTTTTGTTTTCTTATACTTGCTGTCGAACTGTTTACCGAAGAGGTCGATACCTCGTTCGGCGACGGTTTTCATTTCCATGAATTCGGTTTCATGATAGTTTTCGAAGTACTCTTTGAGGTCTGTCAGCCTGACTGCGTGGTCGTGGTTGACAACCGCGAAGTTCGCAATGCTGTGGAACGTGTCACGGTCGAGTTGGAGGTACGGATTGCTCATACCAGCATCCTGTCCGACCATGCTCATGAGTTTGAACAGCTGGAGTGCGCGCCGAAGGTGGGAATCGGTTCGGTCGTTCTCAATGAACGACGGTAGTGGCCCAAACCGTTCGGCTTCATCCAGCCCGAGGAGTTCTTGTGGTCGGGTGGTCTCCTCGTCAGCGAAGACCGCATCCGCGCTTTCAAAGCGCGTGAACGGCCGTCCGATGACCACCTTCATCCCTGATTCCTGGGCGGCTCGCATCACCTGCCGAACCACCGCCATACGGTGGTTTTCGTCCAGCACGTAAACCGGCTGGAGGAAGTACTGCGGTTGGATGAGACTGTTTGCTATCTCCGGATCGTCCAGTTCATCTCCATCTCCCTGAACGATATTCCCAACGCGGTTACTCCGTAGTCGAACATCGCCGAGGAAATCATCGAAATAGAAGTAGGCGATCTCAAGACTGTTGTTGGTACTTACATCGTACTGCTCACAGATAGAGGAGAGAAGTGCATATTCGAGGTTACAGACTTCACAAATGGATTTGTATTTCGCGTGAGGTGGAACACGGCGTGAGTATTCCTGTGTCCGGTAGACAGCACTCAATCCTTTCTGGTATTTAGTGTCCGCCTGTGCCCCACAGAGGAAACACATCTCATCCTTCGAACCGAGAGCCGGAGCGATCCGTCCCTCGAAGAGGCGGTCTACGACAGCCCCGATCGCGTCGATCTCAGGTTCAAGATCATCATGGAGAGAGTGCTGTACTTCATCACGCAAAATTTCCAAATCAGATCTGTAGTCTTCATAATTCTCACAAAGATGTGCGAGAAATTGTACCTTCACTTTCTGTCCTTTGGTGCTTTTTCCCCCTTCGATGGAATCATACACCTCATTGAATGTGGTAGTTAGCCTCTCTGTGGGGTATTCCTTCCACCCATTCTCATATATCGCTTTGATTAGTACTGGAAGGTATTCCTCAAATCCATCTGGAACGCGCTCAAAAGAATCATCTCGGCCAGAGCCGGATTTGAGTAGATTCTTCGCTTTTTGTCGGATATTCTCCTCTTTTCTCTCTACAGGTATTGCAATTTCTTCAAGGATATCATAATCAAATGAATTCCAAGTGAGCTTACACTCGAACTGAAACGTACTGATCTGATCTGGAACACGTTCGGCAACGGCTTCTTTCAATGTTGATCGGTCAATAGGTTCGCCGAGATAGACGATTGAATCTGGAGAGCTACCGACGATGACACCGTAAGTATGATCCCCGATTTCACCTGCAATGACTTCTTTTGCCGTCCCCAGTAGTGTATCGTTCAAAATCGGTTGTTCAAGTCGAGTGAACTCGATACGCTGAACATCTTCAGTACTCATTAAGGTGCTGAGCTGATCATGGACACCTTCAACACCCTGTTTGAGCGCGACAGAGGCAGTACTATCCCCGATTCGGCAGTAGCGTTCTAATCCGTTGAATGAAGTGGCAACTCCTCGTGTCTCGGTACTGTTTTCTCTCGTTTCAGTCCGTTGTACGAGATACTGTAGATCGTCTCGGTAACCTTCACCGAGGAAGTCTTCTATGCCGAACGGGTCACCGTCTCGGTCTTCTCCATCTTTGTCCGGTCCCGGATCAAAATACCAGTTGAACGCTTCGCTGGTGTTGCCCTCGACATCGATGCCGTAAGCTTCGCGTACAAATTTATCCGTATCATGGAGAGCAAGTGCGGCAGCGAGAACCTGTACATCCTCGCCGTAATCTTCATACAAGTCTTCGTCCTCTCCCACAGCTTCGTAGACAAATGCGTTCACACCAACCGTGACCGCGTTCAGTATATGCGCCGCCAGAGAACAGTTCGCGGAGGAATCGACTTTCGCATCATACTGTCCAGCCGCATCAATGACGTTCGCATAGAGATCTGTACTCCCAACGATCGTTTCATGCGCGTCACGAGCAGCATCCGGATTCATTGATCAGTCACCTCTGTAGTAATATCACCACATCCGCGAGCAACGGCACTTCCGACACCTGAGTACTCACCGAATAACGCGAGTGCGGTCACCGCGTTCTGTACGGAGTCACTTGCGTCTTTGAACGCGTACTCACAGGTACCTGAAAATCCCTGTCGAAATATCGGACGGGCGTTCCCGTCGCTGTCGTCGACACGGTTCACGAGCACGCTGTGAGTCCGATAGCTTCGGGCATCGGGTTTCTCGATCACCGACGCGGCCAATGTCTCGCGATCGATGTCGAGTTCCAGCTCATCCGGAGCCGTCTTGTTCCACTTGCCGAGCAAGCTCGAAAACACAGCCGTCCGAGTCGGGAACATCGTTGTCACCGAGCCAGCCTCCTCGATACACGTCGCCGTCCGAAACTCGATCTCGACGCTCGGGTCATCGTGAGCCGCCGCCTCCGAGAGCAACGTCTCATGGGACGTGTTTTCACTCTCGAACGAATCGATGTGGAGCCGGCCGTGCGTCAGTTCAAGTGGTTCGTCGGCGAGAACCAACGCCGAGACGAGTCCCTCGAAGATCGCCTCATCCTCGGGATCGGTGATGCCGAGCGCAAGCCTGTACTCGCTATCGGGGAGTACGCGTTTGTGGTGAGAACGGTTGCCCTCGCCGAACGGTCCCTGAAGCCCGCTGTTGTGAAGGCTTCCGATCTCCGAGTCGTGGACACGGGCACTGACGTCTTCGTCCGCCGACTCCAACAGGGCCAACAGCGCGCTGTAAACCGAATAGCCGTCGGACTGTGGTACGTCGAATCGCTCGTCGGAATGGAGCGATAATTCGACCTGTCGAAGACGGCTCGCCGATTCCGAATGGGTTTCCATGTGATCGACACCGAGAAATTGCGATCAACTATCATAAAACCAGCGACCTATCGGATCTGGAACTGTTAGGACACGATTACAGGATACTGCAACGTTATACGTCTACGATCAGACGTGATCGACGAATGACTACGTACGTCTCGCCGATAGGGTTCAACACGACCAGTGTGACGCGGACGTTACTTGACTACGGTATCGACGGCGAGGATACGGTTATACTGGTCCGACCTGCCACTGAGACAGACGACAACCGGGCTGCCGAGGCTGTTTCAGATGTCGAGCGACTATTGCAAGAGATCGAACCGCAGATCTCGGTTACTGTCCGTCGGATCCCCCACGATGATTTTGAGACTGCGGTCATGAACTGTAGTGAATTGATTCGGACAGCCACGGGAAGGGTCGTTGTAAGTCTCAGTGGCGGCGCTCGTGACGTGTTGCTTCCGTTGACGGTTGCGACGATGGCTCATCATGGTGAGATCGAATCAACGTTGGGATACAGCGATATCGACGGTCAGGTCCGTGAGTGGATGCTCCCAAATATTACGGTTACGCCATCAGATGGAGCCCATCAGACCCTTGCGGTGATCGGAAATCATGATTCCGAGATATCGATACCAAATCTCACGAAGCGATCGGGATCCGCGAAAAGTACGATCACGAGACATGTGAACGTACTTGAGGAGGATAGATTGGTTACAGCACGAATCAAAGACCGAGTTAAGTACGTCTCGATTACATTTACTGGTCAACTCTTCCTTGTAACAAATGAAAAACCAGATTAGTCTGAGATATTTGAATACGTATGTTTAAAACAATCATTCGTCCGTCTCCTCAATTTTGACCTGGATCGAACGATCTGGAACCTGGGGATAGTATTGGGACGCTCACGGACACCGAGAACATACATGACTGAATCCGGTCACGACAGCTAACCCTACAAGTCGGTGATTCTCATATAAAATCTGATATTTTCTGACTACACTGCCGAGAGTATCAGCGCACTACGGCGATTGGATCAGTATTTGCTCGAGAAATCTAGCTCCGAATATTCGTACGTGTAACACTTGATCCCGTTCTCCTCACAGTGCTTCGCAAGCTCTCCCGGCGAGACGTTCTCCTCCTCGAAATCAGCCAAGAACGCGACTACCACGTTGTCATCGCCACGCTCCTCGGAGCCTTCCACCACGACGGCCGTGTTCGGATCGTTGTGGCTGGTCTTGAGTACCCGGTCCCCCGGCACATACGGGTTCTCCGCGAACGCGAGATTCTCGTGTTTGTACGTCCAGAGCTTGATGTCCTGGTCGTCACAGTACGACGCGAGGATCGCTGGGTGGTAGTCCCGCCACGCACCCGGCCCTTCATCGAGCGAACTCGGGAACGCGACCCGCACCGCTTCCCCGTCCATTTCGTGTCCGAACGCCCCGGTGTTCTGCTCCGGCGGTAACACCTCGACGACGATCCCCACCGACGGCTCCGCGTCGCCGGCCTTCACCACTCGATCCCCCGGTGAGAACGGATTCTCCGGCTTCTGATTCATGTGGGCGGTATTAGGCCCGAGGTCGAGCAACTCGTTCATCGGTCGTGCCGCGAGGTGGTCGAGTTTCTCCGGAGAGTCCCCGGAGAAGGCCGCCTCCGTTTCGACCTTCGACTTCAGGGTCTCGAGGCGCTCCCACCCGAGTAGCATCAGACTGTCCTCGTTGTCCCGGTGCCAGACCATCACCACGATGTCGTCGTCGGGGTCCCGCTCAACCAAGGACTCGGGAAGAAAGGCAGAGACGTCCCGTGAGGACTTCACATCGACCGTGTAGTCGAACACCTCGAAGTCATATCCGGAGAAACTCTCGGAGTTACACCGCCGGATCGCCTCCTCGTTTTCCCACTCCCACATCTCGACGGGGAGGTACTCGCGACAGAACTGCTCGAACGCGAGCTCGCCGAGGTTGCCGATCCGCTTGACGTCCAGATCGTCGGCTCCCTGAATGACCGCTTGGTGGTGGGCTCGCTCGTGATCGATCTCGTCCGGAATGAACCGGTACATTACTTGAGTATTAGACACCGGATAAATATACGTTCAGTACGAGATATCAAATTAAAGAACGAGAGGAGAAGAAGCGTTGCGATCTCGTCCCCCAACGATAGCGATCGGTCGTTCGTGGGACGCCGAAGCCAGACTGCCCTGGCACGAGGAAACGGCCGACCACCCAAAGGACGTTACCACAACTCCGTCACGTGTATTTCACGAACCGCACGACGGCGACGATCACCCGCCACGCTGCGTGACGAACGCAAATTCGTCACTGCGGTTCGTCTTATATACACCCGGCCGCCGTCCTGTCAATTCATCCCCTCAGAAAACGTGACAGGCGCGACGAGCGCTGATTCGACTGTCGAACGACGAGACCGTTCAGGCGTGAGGCGGTCGAATTCGGGCTGTGGTCAGCCGGGTGGGGTCCCAACTATCGCTGAGATGGCGGCAGTCGTCGGATCGGAACTCTCGAAGACTTCCCTGTCGGAGATACCCAAAAAGAACTCTTGCTCGCCATCGACGTGTTCCAATATCGTTTCGGTCAGCGTCTCGGAATCTCGGTGGATCATCCGCTGGAAATAGGACCCCTCTCGCTGTAGGTTCGATTGTACGTACTCGGAGCGTGTGTTCAACACGAGTGTCACGAGGGTTCCCTCGGAAGCGAGGACGCGGGTCGCCTCGGAAAGTGCTGAATCGACATCGGGAATGAATTCGAGTGTTGAAACGAAGACGACAGTATCGACCGACGCCGTTGCAATGGGAAGTGCGGTCGCATCACCGAGAACGATCGGTACAGCAACTCGGTCTCGGGCTGCTTGAACCATCTCCTCCGAGCGATCTAACCCGAGTATGTCGTACTCTGGAAAGCGCTCTTCGAGTGAACCGATTCCGCATCCTACGTTCAGAATCCGGTCATCTCCGGTGACGTGCTGTTTGACGTAGGCGGCCTCTCGATCCATGATCGTAGTCCCAAACTCGGTCTCACAGAATCGAATGAAACTCTGGACGTCGGTCATCTTAGTGGGAGAGTTGTGTTGAATAACGTAAATCGTTGTCTGGAGGACCGATGACGGACTAGTCGGCGGCTCGTTCGGTCCGTCGAGTCTTCTCTACTTGTAGCGGATCGCCTGTCGATGTCGCGGTAACCAGTCGCAGGAACTGTCCCGCGTTCGTGAGGAGTTTATTCTCTGCTTTCCGGAGGTGTTCTTCGTACGTCGAACGAGCGACTGCCGTCTGATCCGCCAGATCCCGGAGCGAGGTGTTCCGCGGTTGCTCGTAGTACCCACGTTCCAGTGCTAGCTGGAGTGCTGCTAACTGCCGGTCAGTGACGTTCTCGAACAGTTGATTTGCCGGGGCCAACATACTGTGCGGAATCTGCTTCTCCGAAATCGACGTTTTCGAGAGCAGTTCGATCTCCCGATCGGAGCGAAGATCGCCGAGCAGCTCTCGGATGTCTTCGCCGTCGAACGCGACTACCGTGTAGTGCTCCCAGCCTTGGCGGTAGATCGTCGGCGACTGATACAGGCAGTTGTGTTTCTCGAAGCGGTCGATAATCGACTGTTCGAGTGAACAGAGACACGACTGTGTGACGACGTGATACCCGTCGTCATTCCTCGACTCGTGTAGAACGGTTCCGAGGTGGTCGATATCGTCACGCAGCTCGTCGGTCGGAGTCGTCTCTGAGGTGATTTCCAGCACCTGGCAGTCGCTCAGCGGCCACTCACGGACGGTCAAGTCCGGATGTCGTTCCGAAATCTCTCGGTACGGACACTCGTGTTTAACCCGAATCGAGGCCTCGTACAAGCTCATACCGATCGTTTTGAGCTAGTCAAAATTAACAGTGCCGGTCATGTCCGGCAGTATTCATATACAAGTATACCTCCGATCCACAAACACCGATGCAAGAGATCTCGCCGGAAAAACTCAGTGAGCAGTTACGAACTGGCGACGGCAAGCCACTCGTCCTCGATATTCGCCACCGAGAAGACTTCGAGGAGTGGCATATTCCGGGTAGTATCAACGTCGACGTCTACGACGAATTAACTGACAACCCTGAACAAGCCAAGGGACCGCTTTCGGACCTCCCCCGTGAAGAGGCGATCGTTACTGTCTGTGCCGCGGGTGTCGTCTCGGAGACCGCGACGGAAGCGCTCCGAGAGCTGGACTACGACGCGGTGACGCTCACGGACGGAATGAACGGCTGGAGCCGCGTACACCGACACGCGGAAGTATCGGCGGATCTCGATGGCACGCTCATTCAGGTCGCCCGTCCGGGGAAGGGATGCCTCTCACACGTCCTCGTCTCAGACGGCGAAGCCGCAGTCTTCGACCCCTCACACTATCTCGATGAGTACGATGCGATTCTGGATGAGCACGACGCCGACCTCGTCGGTGTCTTCGACACCCACGCCCACGCGGACCACGTCTCGGGTGCTGCGGAACTCGCAGGTCGTCACGGCGTCCCGTACTATCTCCATCCGAAGGATGCGCTTGCCATCGACGCGACGCCGGTTGAGGATGGACAGACTCTCACGGTCGGCAGTCTCGATATTGCGGTCATTCACACACCGGGACACAGCGAAGGGAGCGTCTCGTTCGACATCGACGGAACAGCGTTGATCACGGGTGATACGCTCTTCCACGAGAGCGTCGGGCGTGTCGAGCTCGGCGTCGAAGCCGGTATCGAAGACTCCGACGTCGAACAGAATGCTGCGACGCTTTACGAGAGTCTTCAGCGGCTGCTGAACGGGCCAGACGATGCGGTTGTGCTGCCTGCACACGATCCCGGCTCGCCTGAACCGCCGGTGACTGCGACCCTCGCTGAGGTAAAAGAACGGAATACGGATCTCGGCCGCGACCGCGACGAGTTCGTCGAAGAACTCGCGTCGGACATCCCGGATCATCCCCCGAATTTCGAGCGGGTCAAGCGAACGAACGTCGGTCGAGAGTCGGTTCCTACCGACGAGTTGGCTGAACTGGAGCTGGGTCCCAACAACTGCGCTGCCGAATGAACATGAGTACGGGAACTGAAATCAGACAGGGAATCCGCGAGCACCTCGGGCAGTTCTCGCTACACGTCCTGCTGGTGTTCGCCACCGGATTGACCATTGGGTCCGAACGGACCGTCGTCCCCGTTCTGGGAGAGGAGGTCCTCGGCGTCACGTCGTTCCTCGTTATCGGTTCGTTCGTCGTCTCGTTCGGGATCGTGAAGTCGATCCTCAATCTCTTTGCCGGCAAATGGGGCGAGGAGTACGGCCGGAAGCCAGTTCTCGTCGCCGGATGGGCGACGGCACTCCCCCTACCGATCATCCTCATCTTCGCTCCGAGTTGGGGGTGGATCACGGTCGGAAACGTCCTGCTGGGTATCAATCAAGCGTTGACGTGGAGTATGGCGATCAACGCGAAGATCGACCTCGCAGGACCCGACCAGCGCGGCCTCGCGGTCGGCATCGACGAGTCGTTCGGCTACACTGGTGTCGCCGTCGGTGCGTGGCTCACTGGCGTCATCGCCGGGCAGTGGAGTCTCCGGCCCGAACCGTTCTACTTCCTCGCAATAGTCGTCGTGCTGGCGTTCCTCATCTCGATCTTCCTGATCAAGGAAACCGTCCAGTACGCCCAAGCCGAAGGTGACGACGACCACCGCGACGCGAACTTGCCGTTCAACGAGGTGGTGAAGCGAGCGACCTACGGCGACAGAACGCTGTTCGCTGCGGCGCAGGCCGGCCACATCGAGAACTTCGTGGACACGTTGTTCTGGATCGCCGTCCCGCTGTATCTGGTAAGCCAGGGCCTCGATATCGCGGCCGTCGGTGTCGTCGTCGGCGTCCACAGCGCGATGTACTTCCTCCAGATTGCGACCGGTGGGCTCGCTGACCGTATTGGCCGCCGACCACCCGTCATCTGGGGGATGTTCCTCGCGGGAGCCGGCGTCCTCGGGATGGTACTCGTTGAGGGGTATCTCGCGTGGGCCGTCTTGGCCGCTGTCTCCGGTCTGGGTATGGCGTTACTGTATCCGAACCTGATGACTGTGCCGAGCGACGCCGCTCACCCGACGTGGCGGTCAGCGGGTATGGGTGTCTATCGAATGTGGCGTGACTCCGGCTACGCCGTCGGTGCGATCCTGATCGGGCTTTCGATGGAGTTCGTCAGCGCCGAGGCCGCATTCTACATGACTGCAGTTCTCATGTTCATCTCCGGCGCGATCGTGTACGTCTGGATGGAAGAGACTCACCCGGACTTCGGGACACACGAGCCGCCCGCCCCTGCGACGGAGCAACCAACCAAAACGGTTCCTCAAGACTAGTGTAGTATATACGCAGGCGCGTTCGCTCGGCTAATTCAAGGATTAGATGAAGAACACGTCTCGGTTCCCGTGCTGGCTATACTCTGGATACGGTAGTTGGATCTTGGTCGGATATGAAGCGATCCCTCCGACCACCTGCGGAGGATACGTCAATCGAAATTGGTTCTCTCTACTGGATCCAGTTCGGCTGTACACGAATCCCGCCGAGACACCCGTGGACGATCGCCCGTCGAACGAAAGCACGCATCTCGGAGTATCACCGTATCTACCCCGTCGCAGTCTTGCGATGAGAACGATAGGGGCGCGACGGGCGCTGGTCCAACTGTCGAACGACGAGACGGTTCAGGCGTGAGGCGGTCGAAATCGGCGTCCCGAAAACGGGGAGTTCTGACACCCTCACCCGACCTCATCCATAGCAACACCTACACTGGCGGAGCATCGAGGTCGGAACGAATGGCCGACTCGCTGTGGTACCCGTCCGTCGAAGACGTCATCGCCATCCACGGCGACGTCGTCGCGGAGTACCTCGATACTCCCGCCGGTGTTCGGAACCGTGGCGACATCGAATTCGCGGTCAACTACATCGAAGAGGGCAGTTTCGGTTCCGCACCGGACACCATCCACGAGAAGGCGTATCACCTCCTCCGGCTCCTCGTCGCCACCCACCCGTTCGTCGATGCGAACAAACGGACTGCACTCAACGTGACGGTCGTCTTCTACTTCCTTAACCGGTATCGGTTCAAATACGACAACGAAATCAGAACGATTCTGAAACGGTTCGGGACTGACGAGGTGGCCGTCGATGAGGAGGACACCACTGAGTATCTGCGATCCCACACCGAGGAACTGGATCTGGCCGGTGAGATCGAGGAACGGCGAGAGGAGCTCGTCCGGTACGGGCTCGACCGGCTGACCGGCGATTCCGTGGACCCGAACGATTAACGGCCCTCGAAGCGTCCGTTCAGACATGGACACCGAAGAAGGCGCAGAAACGACCTCTCCGCTTGACGACGTGATGGAGGACATCCGGCGGGAACTGGTTCGGCGGGTCGCGGCGGACGACCGAGATGCGAACCGAGAGGTCTACGACGCCCTCGAAGACGAATAATCGGAACTGCTGCAATTCGCCGAGTTGACTGCCCTCTACAGATCTAATCGCTCGGTGCAGGCCGTGTAGTTAGCACAACGGCACTCCGTCTTACCGAGAACTGTCACAAACAGCGTTCTCGGTCCAGACGGAATATCCGCTGCCCGGTACCCCCAACTGCGCTGGTCGAGTTGCTCAGCCGCACGAACGAGCCGTGAGACGGTACGTGAACAAAATGACTATGAGCGCTCGATGAACAGTGGTCATCATGCGCCGTCGTGCCCTCCTCTCGGCCGCTGTTGGCGTGACCGTAGGTAGCGTGGGGTGCCTCGCATCGATACGCGATTCCAACCGCCAGATGGCCCAGCTCGGCTGGTTCGGCGTCCATAACGTCGATCCAGAGTCCAGCCATACCTTCACGCTCATTGTTGAGAGAGATGGCAATGTCGTTCACGAATCATCGCATGAAGTCGATACAGCAGAAGACCATGACCCCGGCGTAGCAAGTGATGGTGCCGTCGCTGAGTGCACGTGGGGGGGCACTGCCGGTGATTACTCAGTTCGTGTTCGTAGGAACGGAGAAGAAGAGACCGAGAGATCAATCAGCGCGTTTGCGGCAGAAAGAGGAGCTAACTGCGTGGTTGCGGACGCCGAATATCAAAACTACGATGCCACCTCTGAGTTCCTCGACGGGAAGGCCTGTCCATTTCCCTTCTAGAAGCCTGTGACAACGACGACTACGTTAGACGGTGTTCCTTTTTACCCAAGAGTGACGCACTCTGAGTACCGTACTTACCGCAGAGGATTCTGCTCCGAATCTAGTCTCGGTCAAGATACGCGTCTTCTATTCCTCGGGCGATATCAACAATATCAACAATCTCGCTGTATTATCACTTCAGATACAGTTATTCTTCTTGATCAATTGGGTGCCAATCGAAGTCGTGTTGCCGTTCACAACTGGGTACGGAAAGCCGATCTACAGCCAGCTGACGGTGAGAGTCCGGATCGCGTTGCGGTGGCCTTGTTGAAATCCTTGGTCGCTGATAGTTCGTCGAGGCCGTGCTACATACAGAGCGCGTGTCGCGTGTGACGCCTTCTCAGTGTTTGGAGATTGACCAGCACAAGTTGAAACGAAAGGTGTGTGGAAAGACCTCTCACCGTCTCTGCGCTTAGCCCGCCGGCTATTACTCGCCACGGAGGATTCCCCGGATCGCACTGACAGTCTCTCTGAACGCGCTGACGTCCATGGAGTCGGTGGTGAAGAGCACGCCGGAATCGCCCTCAAGCGCCCTGACGACAAATCCGTCGTCGTGGAATCGAACGGTGAAGTTGTACGGTCCGATATCTGGACCGTCGTCACTGTGTGCGATTTCGGTCCGCGCCGACCGTTCCGCAAACCCCACCCGTTCGAGTCGGACCAGTTGCGCCTTCCGGTCTCTAGCGGCCTCATCAGACGGATAGAGGTCCTGCCGTACGTACAACAGATCGAACGACGAGGGGGTGAAGTACACAATGCTCCGGAGCGTGTCCCCGAGGCTGGTTCGGGTGGCACTCAGAATGCTGTCGGCCATCCCCTCGCTGATCCCCGTATCGAACGTTTCTGGTCTCATGCGATGTAATAACGCGCCCGGTGATGATTGGGACATCGATAGCCACGTGCGAGACTCAACTGTGGCATTTGACGAGTGCCGTCGCATACACTGTCTTGCGTTTCGAGAACAGTCCCGTGATGGTGTAACTTGGCGGTAGCATATTCTCCGAACCTGTGAAAAGTGATGTCGCTAGGGAGCGAAGAGCTACGGTACCTCCGGCCCAACAGTAGTGTATGCCCGAAGACAGTGAGGCAGCGTCTGCGGATCGAGTACTCAAACCAGGACGGCGAGTGTACGATGAGGCTGGCCGGGTGATCGGAGTCATCCAGGCTATCACGGACATCGGTGTTGAGGTTAACACCGACAGCGACGTCGAGAGGCTCTCGCTCCGGCAGTCTCCCAGCGTGAACCTCGGTGAAGGGTATCTCGTGTGGAGGTGTAGTGAGTGTGGTGAGTTGGGAGACATCAACCAGATCCCCGATCACTGTCCGAGCTGTAGGGCCAGCAAAGACACCCTCTACGCCTACTTAGAGGATTAAGTGTATGTCTGAAAATCACCCTCCACGCGATTCGCCGGAGTGGGACAGCCCCGACCTGTGTCCGTTCTGTGGTGTTGCACTGTCGGACGGCGGAATCGGATTTATCGACCACATAGCGGACGCCGCTGTGTGCGAAGAGCGATTCGACGCCTGGCGGGAGCAGATTCGGGACGATATCGGTGGGGAGTGGGGTGGTTAGCTGTGGTTTGCCTGCTAAATCCACCCTCTGTATCTCGCACGCCGATCCTATCAGCTCTTAAGAATTTCAACAGAGCCAAATCAAATTAGGCAGCCAAAGTCGATTTATAAATGACCAGCCGCCGTCTGTCAGATTTGGATCGTTCGAAAATCAAGCGGGCGCGACGGGACTTGAGTCCCGTAATTATCGTGTAGTAATCGGCTTGAATTTGTATGACACTCATTGTTGTATAATTCTCCATCGGCGATCTGCTTTCTCGCGCTCCGAGGCGCGATCGTAGTGCTTGTCGAGAACGTCCTCGCTCGCGTTGAGCTGGTCCGAAACGACACCTCGAGGAACCCCGTCGTTCCGGTACTTCGTCACCCGCGCCTTCCGGGCGTCGTGCGGTGACCGAGCGGACGGGCACCCGCTCACGTGACGGAACGTCGCGAACTTACACGACTCCGGATCCTCGTCGTGCGGGCACTCCTTTCCGATGAAACACGGGCGAGTCCATCGGTAGAACGCCTTCCGGACGGTTCCGGCCGCGATCCGGCCCGCGTCGGTCGTCACCAGCGGGTTTCGTCCGTACTCGTCGACGGTGTCCGTCCGCGGACCGTCGATGTAATCCTGTAGGATCTGGGCGACCCGGCGGCTGATACGATTGACTCGCTCGCTCGCGGCGTCGTTCTTGAGCGGCGTACCCGTTTCCGGGCGGTGAGCGAACTCGATCGAGGGCTTGTTTCCCTCCAGCTCGAGATCCTGAAGATCCAGCGATCGTACGGCACCCAACCGAGCACCCGTATGCCAGATCAACGCCCATACGACGTGGTCGCGGCTCGCGTACTCGTACCGCGAGAGGTACTCGATGATGTCTGCCGCTCGCTCCGGCCGTAGATACGAGTCGCTCACCTCGTCGTCGCGGGTGAGCTTCACGAGCGGCACCTTTTCGTACAGATCCGACGGGACCGCCTCGATCTCCCCGCAGAACCTGAGGAACGACCGCAACGTGGAGAGGTTCGAGTGAAGCGTCTTCTTCGCGAGTTCATCGACCTTGCTCTTGCTGTATCTTCCCTCCCGACGCCAGATCCGGTATTCGTAGAGGTCGCGGCCGGACAACTGGTTCATGTTGTCGACAGCTCCCTCCTCGCGACACCACTCGACGAACGGCCGGAGTTCGCTCCGGTGGGTAGTCTGGGTCCACTCGGCGCGGTCTTCTTTCATCTTTTCGAGATGCATCTCGACCGCCCGCTCCGGAGGGATCGGTTCGAGGTCGTCACTCATTCCGATCCCTCCGTCTTCCCGTCACCGTCGTCGTCCTCATCGTTCTCGTCATCCTCGTCGTCGTACATCGCGAGCTGCTCCGCGATCCGCCGGGCGTGTCCTCGCGCGTCGTCGGTCACGCCGGCCCCTCTCCGTCGAGATCGCGATCGTAAGGGCCGACCTGGGTCACGAGTCGCACCCGATCGCGTGCGAGGAGTGCGCCCGTTTTCCGGTCGCTAAGCTCCTCGAAAACGCCGTCCACGTCGTCGTGAGCGGCGCACTTCTGACACCAGAAATGGTGGTTCGTCGGCTCCCAGGAACGGTGCCCGCGAGGGCACACATACCGCCACCTGTCCTGCCGGTCTTCGATCCGCACGACTTCTTTCGAAACCATCGCCTCGGGTCGACGGACGGGGGTTAAAAAGAGCCGATCCAGACGTGCGGAGTGTAACTGAAAGTGGTCGGTTCCTGTGGTTGTGTTGCGGTTCCTCGATCGATCGGGGATTTCAAACCCCGGCGCGTTGTGTCCGAACATGGCTTTCGTGGCCTTAGCACGGAAGCCCGCGCGGACCCGAGCCCCACCTCGGGGTCCGCTTTGATTCTGCGAGGGACCCACCGACGAGCGACGGGTCCGCGTGAGTGCTTCCGTGATCTTCTCCAGGAACACCGCCGACTTAACTGTAACCCATCAAATCGTGTAGTTACAAACACGGAAAGCTACTTGAACCGAACCGAACCGGTATCTGTTATATGAACCGGTATGACGCGGACGTATGCGCCCTCGGGTGGAGTGGATGAACCAGACGGACGATCGGGTCCTCGAGCTGCTCGCCGAGTCCGATCTCATCCTCACACCCGCCGTGATCGCGAAGAATCTCGAGTACACGCGAAACTGGGTATCCCGTCGGATCGGGAAACTCGAAGCCGCCGATCTCGTCGAACCGGTCGACGCCGGATACTACCGGATCACCGGCCGCGGTCGCGCCTACCTCGCGGGCGAACTCGACGCCGACGATCTCGAGTGATCGGCGGACTGGCGTCTTCCCGTTCGTTGTGGGATCTGAAGCTCCCTCGCAGCGTCGGCCGAGATCGTGATCCCGGTAGGACCGATCGACACTTCATCGGTCACACACTCCGTGATGAGCCGGTGGAGGTCGTCGAGGTATGAGTCGGGGCGTTCCTCTTGGATCCGCGTCGTGGCCTTCCCTTCGAGGTACACCCCACGGTGGGCGACGTATATCTCGACGAACCGACGGCGCGTCGGGGCCGGGCTCTCCCACACGACGGTAGGCACGGCGGAGAGTTCGGTCTTCGAGCCCTTCGGCGCGCCCATCGCGACGAGACACCGCCCGAGGACCGACGCGTCCGTGGCCGGATAGAGTTCTGTCGACCGGGAGTCGCTGTCGGCGTGGCGCGTCCGTGCGTCGACACCGACCGCTTCGAACGCCTCGGAGATCGCCGCAGGACCGATCCGCCGGCCGGACGACACCGCCGGAACGAACACGTCGCTGACGGTCCCGCCCGCGAGGACGTGCGCGAGCAGCTCGACGAGCGCTGCCGCCACGCCCCCGTCCGGGTCGGGGTCGATCCACCCGTGATCGATCGCGGTCTGGATGCCGCGAACCGGGTCGGGCTTCCCGCCGTCGAGCCAGCCGCGGACGCGGCTCGGCGGGAGGTCGATGGCGTTCCCGACGCGAGTTCGGCCGTGGTTGGGGTGGTCGGCGGCGTACTCCCGAACGCGTCGGTAGTCGAGGACTTTCTCCCACGGGTCGGGGTACTCCCGGTCGCTGTAGGTCCGCGCGAGGGCCTGCGCCGTGGGGGACATACACGTGATTCCGCGCAAACAGGATTAGAAGATGCCGGCCCAATTTTCAGTCCTGATACGTACGCCATTAAGTACATATACCGGATCCGCTTCCGTTCAGATAGCCAGCAACCGACGAACGCGGATCGGGGGGTTCTCGTAACCGCGTTCTCGGCCCCAGCTGGGTTCAATCATGAAACCACGCAACCTGTTCAAAGCGGACGACCGCGGTGTGAGTCCCGTAATCGGGGTCATCCTGATGGTCGCGATTACCGTCATCCTGGCCGCCGTCATCGGGACGTTCGTGCTCGGACTCGGCGACTCGCTCGGCGACAGTCAGCCGACAGCACAACTGAGTGCCAGTATTGATGATGATGATAGTGATAACAAGTCGGTTGTTATTGATCACGACGGAGGCGATTCAATCGATTCTGAAACACTACGTGTGATTGTCGAAGACGAAGATAATAATCAAGTTGAGGCCACCGACCAATTCAGCGAGTCATTCGGTGTCGGAGACTCTGAATCTGGTTCGTTTGTAGCTAATGGTTCAGACGGAACTACCCTTCAGGTCCGTGTTATACATGTTCCCAGTGATTCGATTATTCTTGATCGCTCGATTGAGGTCTCCGACATAGATAATGTTGATGAGGACGAGGACGACGGTATTGATTTCTCCTAAGAATTAGTTTTTACCGCCACCGGCTTTTTATTCGCGTTCGGTACTGTAACCCAACGACTGACGTATTACACAACTCCTGAATAGTTACTGGGTCGTACTCGTCGCGAGCGTTCTGGATATTCTCTTTACTCTCCACCAGGTGCGCGAGCGCCGCGTCGATCACGACGCTCATCGGCGGGTCGTCGTCGGGACCGCTCGCCACGATCTCGCTCGCCTTTTCGAGCTGACGCTCTCGTTCGTCGGAGGGCTTCAGGCTGGTTCGACGGCTCATTCATATACCTCACCGTATGTACGGGGGTCGCGATCCCGTCGATCTCGGGTGACTGAACGCGTTGAAGTGGTCTGGGCGGATCGCCCGCGATCGCGACGACGGCCACCCGCAACCCAACCGAGTTCTATGTACTTCGGCAGTCTTCGAGGACCGCTTCATTCGGTGTATTCGGGAGTATCGATGCCTCTACGGTGCGTTCGCTGTTGGTCGGTGATCGTCCCGCGAGAAGGCGGGCGCGACGGGATTTGAACCCGCGGCATCTTGGTCCGGAACCAAGTGCTCTGTCCGCTGAGCTACGCGCCCTCACGAGGTGGTCGTCCGGGCGAGCGTTTAACGCTTCTGACTCTCGTTTCTCAGTCGACGAACAGCCCGTCGACGATGGTCTCGATCAGCCGCTCTTCGACCTCTTCGTACTCGGAGACGTGGAGGACGGAGATGGGGGAGTCCTGTGCGCGGGTGACGAAGACCAACGAGCGGAACAGCCCGTTTATCAGGTCGGGGTCGTCGTAGCGGACCTCGTCCATCGCCGCCCAGCGGCTGGCGTAGGGGAGTTCGCCCTCGCGGGGGTCGGATCCGATCGACTCTCGGTCCTCCTCGGAGAGCTGGTCGTGTAGCTGCCGGAGTTCGCCCCCGACGATCAGTCGGGAGGCGAGCGGGTTCGACCGGACCTCCCGAAACGTGGTGTGGAGCATCGTCCGCACTTCCTCGCGTGGCGTCTCGGCCTCCGATATCGCCGCTTCGATGTGCGCCTCGATCCGCTCCTGTTCGGCGTGGAGCACCGCCGCATACAGCGTCTCCTTCGAATCGAAGAACTGGTAGAACGTGCTGGTGCCGATGCCGACCGCCTCGGTGACGTCCTTGATCCGGGTGCGGTCGAAGCCGAACCGGGCGAACAGCTCGCGACCGTTCTCGACGAGCTGTGACCGGATCCGGTCGCGCTCGGACTCGGAGAACCGACTCATTGGTCTTCTCTCGGGTGGTGTCTTCGGTGGCGTATGCCTTTGCTCATGGCGGCAATACGAACTCAAAAACAAAGGCATTATTGATTCGTAGATTCACGTACGGGTATGAGACGGACACGGGACCACACCGGAGGTCGACCGAAACGCGTCGGTTCCCGCACGGATCGACCGGGCGATCGAACGGCCTCGAACCGGCCGGGGCGGCACCGCTCGCCCGCCGTCGGTCGGAGGGATAGATGAACGCGCGGTCGGTCCTCGTCGCGCTCGTGTCGGTGACGCTGTTGACGAGCGGGACGGCCGGCCTCGCCGTCGCGGCGACGACGGGCGGGGCGGGCGGGACTAGTGGGGGAGTCGGCGACGCCACGGCTCCGACGACGACCCCCCAGCAGTCCGAGGGACTGCTCCGCGGCTCTCCGGAACTGTCGGTCAGCACGTCGGACCCGACCCTCGATCCGGGCGAGGTCAACACGCTCCCGCTTCAGATCACCAACGACGGCGACCTGGACCTCGGCACCTCGTCGTCGCGGGCGGTGGTCACGACCGCGCGAAACGTCCGCGTCGAGGCGGACGCCGAGGAGACGCCACTTTCGGTCGAGACCGGGACGCTCGCGATCGGCTCCGTCACGGAGAACCGGCCGGGCGAGGCACCGATCGCCGTGAGCGTCCCCGAGGACGCCGCGGAGGGGACCTACACGATCGACGTCGAGGTGAAGTACTCCTACACCTACCAGCAGTCGGGCGGGGTTACCTACGACCGCGACGAGACGCTCTCGACCGAGGTCGACGTCGAGGTCGACGAGGACGCGCGCTTCGAGATCACGAACGCGACGACCGACGCGAAGGTCGGCGAGGAGGGCGTCCTCGAGGCGGAGGTGCGCAACGTCGGGGCGGACGGCGCGCGCGACCTCTCGGTGGCCATGGCGTCGTCGAGTCCCCAGGTCGGATTCGGCGGGGCCACGAGCGACACGGCGCAGATCGACGCGCTCGCGCCGAACGAGACCGCGACCGTCCGCTACGACGTCGGGTTCACGCCGGGCGCATCGGTGCGGGAGTACGTCCTCGACGGGACCGTCCAGTTCGAGACGCCGGAGGGCTACGCGCGCGTCGACGAGGACCCGTCGGTCGGCGTGACGCCGCGGGGAGAACAGCGGTTCAGCGTCGGCGACGTGGAGGCGGACCTCTACGTCGGCGAGCAGGGCGACCTGTACGGGACGGTGACGAACGAGGGGCCGGACCCGGCGCGCAACGTCGCCGTCCAGTTCGCCGAGGAGTCGCCGAACGTGATCCCGCGGGAGTCGTCGGTCGCGGTCGGGACGCTCGAGGCGGGCGAGTCCGGGTCGTTCCGGCTCCCGATCGACGTCGGCGGCGAGGCGGAACCGATCGATCGAACCTCCGACGTCGTCGTCCAGTACCGCAACGAGGAGAACGAACGGCGGGCCTACGAGGACCTCGAACTGCTGTACACGGTCGAGCCGCAGCGAGACCAGTTCGGGATCGCCGTCGAGACGCGCGAGATCGAAGTCGGCGGGCAGGTCGATCTGGCCGTCGAGGTGACGAACGAGCTGGACGAGCCGGTCACGGACGTGGAGGCGCGGCTGTTCGCGGACAGCCCGCTCGACAGCGAAGACGACGAGGCGTTCGCGTCGACGCTGGATCCCGGCGAGTCGACCACGATGACGTTCGACCTGTCGGCGTCCGCGTCCGGGACCGCGAAGACGTACCCCGTCTCGTTCGACTTCCGGTACGACGACGCCGACGGCGACAGCCAGCTCTCGGACACGACCCGTGTGCCGATAACCGTCGTCGAGGCCGAGGAGCGCTCCCCGCTGTCGGGGATCGGCACCCTCCCGCTCGTGCTCGGCGTCCTCGCCGCGCTCGCCGTCCTCGGGGGCGCCCTCTACGTCACACAGAGAGAATAGATGACCCGAGCCGGACGGTGGATCGAGGACGCCACCACGCGACTCAACGAGGTCATCGTCTCGCGGCCGCGAGCGGTCGTCGTCGCGTTCCTGCTCGCGACCGCGGTCTTCGTCGGCGGGATGACCGCCGTCGAGACGCAGACGAACCCGACGGAGGGGTTCTCGGAGGACCTCCCCGAACAGGAGGCGCTCGACGCGATCGAAAGCGAGTTCGACGACCCCTTCGCGGCGGAGACGGAGACGACGCAGCTGATCCACGAGGGTAACGACGTCCTCACCCGCGAGGAGACGCTGGTGATGTTGCGGCTGATAGAGCGGATCGACTCCCGAGAGGACCTCCACATGGAGTCTGCGAACGGGGCCGCGACGGCCATCGCTCGGGGGATCGATCCCTCGTCGGAGAGCCCGGCGGAGATGCGGGCGGCGGTCGCGGGCGCGACCGACTCCGAGTTCCGCCGGGTCGTCAGACGGCTGAGCGAGAATCCGGAGTTCTCCGTGAGCGTCTCGGACGACTTCAACCCGACCGAGGCGTCGGCCTCGACGACGATCACGGTGATCAGACACGACGTGCCGCAGGGGTTCGACGACCTCCAGTCGGTCCAGACCGAGATCCGGACGCTCGCGAACGACGAGCCCGCGGACGTCCGGACGTTCGGGACCGGGATCATCAACGCCGAGACGGGACGCGTCATCGCCGACTCGCTGCTCATCGTGATGCCCGTCGTCGTCGTCCTGCTGTTGGGCTTTCTGGTGGTCGCGTATCGGGACCCGATCGACTTAGCGCTCGGGCTGTTCGCGCTGTTGATGACGCTCATCTGGACGTTCGGGTTCCTCGGCTTCTCGGGGATCCCGTTCGACCAACAGCAGATCGCCGTGCCGGTGCTGCTTCTGGCGGTCGGGGTCGATTTCGGGATTCACTTCATCAACCGGTACCGCGAGGAGACCGTCCAGGGGTACGACCCGATGCCGGCGATGCGGACCGCCGCGAACCAGCTCGCGATCGCGTTCGTCATCGTCACCGTGACCGCGGTGTTCGGGTTCGGCGCGAACGTGACCTCCGGACTCGACCCGATCCGGAACCTCGGGATCGTCTCGGCGGTCGGGATCGTCTTCACGTTCCTCATCTTCGGACTGTTCTTGCCGGCCGCCAAGCTCGAACTCGACCGGCTCAGGGAGCGGTACGGCGTGCCCGAGTTCGGCACCACCCCGATCGCTTCCGAGGAGTCCGCGCTCGGTCGGCTGCTGGCCGTCTCCGTCGACGTCGGCCAGCGCGCGCCGGCGGCGTTCGTCGTCCTCCTGCTTCTCACCGGCGGGGCGTTCGGCGCGTACGGCGCGGGCGTCGACACCACGTTCGAACAGGAGGACTTCCTCCCGCCGGAGGAGGAGCCGGGGTACGTCGCGTACATCCCCGAGCCGTTCGCGCCGAGCGAGTACACGGTCACCGAGACCCTGAGCCTGCTCGAGGACAGCTTCACGGCGAGCCAGGACGCGTCGCTCACGGTGTACGTCGAGGGACCGTTCGAGGAGGACCACGCGCTGGAGGCGCTCGCCGCGCCGACCGACGACCCGCCCGACACGCTGGCGGTCGGCGAGGGCGGGCGCGCGGAGACGACGAGCATCGTGACCGTGATCCGGTCGCACGCCGAAAACGACGAGAAGTTCGCCGCGCTCGTCGCCCGCAACGACCTGGACGACGACGGGATCCCCGACCGGAACCTCGAGCGGATCTACGAGGAGCTGTTCGACTCGTCGGCGGGCGAACGGGCCGGCCGGTATCTCACCGACGATCGGCGCGGCGCGCAGGTCGAGTACACCGTCGAGAGCGGCGCGACCCAGAGCGAGATCTCCGCGGACGGCCGCGAGCAGGCGGACCGGTACCGCTACGCGGCGACCGCGACGGGACAGATCGTCGTCTTCGACGCGATCACGGCCATCATCTTCGACTCGGCGATCCAGGGGCTCGTGCTCGCCGTGGGCCTGAGCGGCGTGTTCCTCGTGATCACCTACGGCGTGTTGGAGGGGATGCCGATGCTCGGGATCGTGAACGTGTTCCCGATCACGATCTCCGTCACGTCGCTCGTCGGGACCATGCGCTTTCTCGGATACCCGCTCAACGCGCTGACGGCGACGATCCTCTCCATCGCGATCGGGATCGGGATCGCCTACTCGGTCCACATCACCGCCCGGTTCATCGACGAGTACCGCGAGAACGGCGACGTGGCGACGTCGCTGCGGACGACGCTCACGGGCACCGGCGGGGCGCTCGTCGGGAGCATGCTCACGACCGCGCTCGGGACCGGCGCGCTCGGGCTCGCGATCACGCCCGTGCTCGGCGACTTCGGCGTCCTGATCGCGATGAGCGTGTTCTACTCGTTCGTCATCTCCGTGATCGCGCTCCCGCCCGCGCTGTTCCTCTGGGACCGGATCCGGTCCGCCTCGTCGACCGCCGAGCCGGCCGACCCCGTCGAGCCGACCGGCGAGGCGTGACCGCGCCCGTCGCGTTTATTCCGGGCGCTCCCGAAACGCGGACGTGACCCCCGCCGAGGCGACGATCCGGCCGGTCGAGCGCGCCGACCTCCTGGCGGTGCTCCGGATCGAACGCGAGTGCTTCTCGGATCCGTGGCCGTACGACGCCTTCGAGCGGCTGATCGACGCGCCGGCGTTCCTCGTCGCCGAGCGTGACGGCGAGGTCCTCGGCTACCTCGTCGCGGACGTCACCCCGAACGCCGGCCGCGACATCGGGCACGTGAAGGACCTCGCGGTCCGCCCCGACGCCAGAGGACGGGGCGTCGGGCGGGCGCTGTTGCGCGCCGGGCTCGCGCGGCTCCGGGCCGCCGGGGCCGCCGTCGCCAAACTCGAGGTCCGCGAGGGGAACGACCCCGCCCGGTCGCTGTACGCGGCGGAGGGATTCGAGCCGGTCCGGCGGGCGCGGCGATACTACCGCGACGGCGAGGACGCGCTCGTGCTCGTCGTCGACCTCGCGGAGTGGGTCCGCGGCGGATGACGGTCCCGAGGGGTTCGGCTCCTCGGAGAGTTCGGGTTCTGGAGGATCGCGACCCCTCAAGGGCGTCCGACCTCGGGGCGTCGGTTCCGCCTTTGACAAGGCTTAGTGCCGAGGGGATCGACGAGAACGTATGAGTTCGGTTCCCGAGCGGTCCGAGATCGACGAGGCGTACAAGTGGGACCTCGAGAGCGTGTTCGCCGACGACGAGTCGTGGGCGGCGGCCTACGAGGCCGTCGAGGGACGGATCGACGAACTCGGTGCCTACGAGGGACGCGTCACGGAGAGTCCCGGAACGCTCCTCGAACTGTTGGAGCTCCGCGAGGAGGTGTTCCGCGAGCTCTCGAAGGTCGCGGTGTACGCTCGGCTCCGGAGCGCGGAGGACACGCGAAACCAGGAGTACCAGGCGATGTCGGCGCGGGCGTCCTCGCTCCAGTCGGAGGCCTCGAGCGCGATCTCGTACCTCCAGCCGGAGCTCCAGTCGCTGACCGAGGAGACGCTCGCGGAGTTCCTCGAGGCTGAGCCCGCCCTCGCCGAGTACGAACACTACCTCGAGGACGTGCTGCGGATGAAACCGCACACGCGGTCGGCGGAGGTCGAGGAGGTGCTCGCGGACCTCTCGGAAGTCACGAGCGCGCCGAGCGAGATCTACTCGATGCTGACGAACGCGGACATGACCTACGGCGTCGTCGAGGACCCCGACGGCGAGGAGGTCGAGATCACCCAGGCGAACTTCACGAAGCTCCAGACGAACCCGGACCGCGAGTTCCGCCGCCGGGTCCACGAGACGTTCTACGACGAGTGGGCGGACGTCCGCAATACCGTGGGGACGAGCCTCGAGAAGGCGGTGCGCGAACACGTCGCGAGCGCCGGGATCCGCGACTACGACACCGCCCGCGAGGCCGCCCTCGACGGCTCGAACGTCCCGGTCGCGGTGTACGACACGCTCGTCGACACCGTCGACGAGGAGCTCGACACCCTCCACCGACACGCGGAGTTGAAGCGGGCGGCCCTCGGCGTCGACACCCTGGAGAGCCACGACCTGTACATGTCGCTGACGGGCGACCAGGGGCCGGACGTGGAGTACGACCAGGCGGTCGAGTGGGTCATCGAGGCGGTCGCGCCGCTGGGCGACGCGTACCAGGAGCGGATGGCGGAGGGGCTCGAGAGCCGCTGGGTCGACGTGTACGAGAACCGCGGGAAGCGCTCCGGCGCGTTCTCCTCGGGCACCTACGACACCCAGCCGTACGTCCTGATGAACTACCAGGACGACGTGGCCTCGATGTACACGCTGGCGCACGAACTGGGCCACTCGATGCACTCCGAACTGGCGGGCGACGCCCAGCCGTGGCACGACGCGAGCTACGAGATCTTCGTCGCCGAGATCGCCTCCACCGTCAACGAGACGCTCCTCACCCACCACCTGCTCGAGACCGTCGAGGACGAGACGCTCCGCACGCACGTGCTCGACGAGTACCTCGAGCGCTTCCGTTCGACCCTCTTCCGCCAGACGATGTTCGCGACGTTCGAACAGCGGATCCACGAGCGCGTCGAGGCGGGCGAGGCGCTCACCCCGGACGTCCTCGACGAGACCTACGCCGACCTCAAGGGCGACTACTACGACCCCGCCGACCTCGCCGGCGGCATCGAGCGCGAGTGGGAGCGAATCCCCCACTTCTACTACGACTTCTACGTCTACCAGTACGCGACCGGCATCTCCGCGGCCGCCGCGATCGTCGAGCGCGTCCTCGAGGAGGGCGAGCCCGCCGCGGCCGACTACCGCGAGATGCTGAAGGCGGGCGGCTCCGACTACCCGCTCGACGTGGTGGAACTCGCCGGCATCGACATGGCCTCGCCCGATCCGATCGAGTCCGCCGTCGGGATCTACGACGACTACCTCGACGAGGTCGCGGCGCTTCTGGACCTGGAGTAGCGAGTTCTCACGCGTCGTACGCGTGGGCCTCGAGCGTCTCCAGGTCGACCGCGTCGAGGACGGCCTCGTTGGTCGCCTCGAGGACGACGGGCGGGACCGTCGTCTCCGGGAGCCGCCGGTCCCGCGTGGCCTCCAGCGCCTCGACCCAGCGCCCGAGACAGAGGCACCACCGGTCGCCGGGATCGAGTCCGGGGAACGAGAACGCCGGGCGGGGCGTCACGAGGTCGTTGCCCCGCTCCCGGCTGAACCGCAGGAACTCGGCGGTCATCACCGCACAGAGTTCGTGTCGGCCCCGGTCGTCGGGGTGGGTTCCGCAACACCCGTCGCGCTCGAAGCCGGTCGTCGGGTCCGTGCTACAGGCGGCGAGGTCCTCCCCGTGGACGTTCCGGTCGGCCATACGCTCGGGTGGGGATGCGTGAACAAAAAGCCACGCGCGGTGGCGCGCCTCCGAGTGCCCCAGCGGGGCACGAGGAGCCCGCGAGGGACGCAGTGAGCGCTCGGAGAGCGCGAACTGCGAGGCTGGGGAGGTGTGAGGTGCGGTGCGGTGCTGTGTGTGTGGTGCTGTATGGGTGGGGTGGGACTCAAAGGGGCAGCCGCGAGGACGCCGTAGGCGACGCAAGCACCGCAACGAGTGAGCGAACGAAGTGAGCGACCGAGTGAGGAGCACAGCGAGCGTAGGGCGTCCTCGCGGCTGGGGCTTTGGTGGTGGTCTCCGAGGTGACCTCAACTACGTATCGCCGAGCGGCTGGGGCTTTGGTGGTGGTCTCCGAGGTGACCTCAACTACGTATCGCCGAGCGGCTGGGGCTTTGGTGGTGTTCGCCCCGCGAACAACCCCGTTCAGTCGACGGCCGAGGTCGTCGTATCGTTCACCGCGCCGGCACCGATTTACCTCCCGCCCGCGACTCGCCGATCATGGACGAACGCGTACGCGAGCACGCCGACGTGCTCGTCGACTGGAGCGCGCGGGTCGATCCGGGGGACCACGTCGTCGTGAGCGTCGCGGAGGACGCCCACGACCTCGGTGTCGCCGTCGCCGAGGCGCTCGGCGAGCGGGGCGCGGCCGTGACGACGCTGTACGGCTCCGAGGAGATGACCCGCGCGTACCTGAAGGGGAGCGAGGCGGCCACCGAAAACGCCCGCGACGAGGACGGCCTCGACGACCCCGACTCCGCCGCTCCCGGCTTCCCCGATCCCGCCGTCGACCGCGCACTCTTCGAGGCGGCCGACGTCTACCTCCGGCTGGGCGGCGGACGCAACACGGCCGCGACCGCCGACGTCGGTCGGAGGACCCGCAGGGCTTACGCGAGGACCCGCCAAGGGGTCCGCGAGGCGCGGATGGACACCGACTGGGTGTCGACGGTCCACCCGACCCGAAGCCTCGCCCAGCAGGCGGGGATGGCCTACGGGGAGTACAGAGACTTCGTCTACGACGCCGTGCTCCGCGACTGGGAGGCGCTCGCCGGGGAGATGGCGGAGATGAAGCGTGTCCTCGATTCGGGCGAGGAGGTCCGGCTCCGCACCGAACGCGAGGACGCCCCCGACACCGACGTGACGATGTCGATCGCGGGCCGGACCGCGGTCAACTCCGCCGCCTCCGTCGCGTACGACTCCCACAACCTCCCCTCCGGCGAGGTGTTCACCGCCCCCTACGACGCCGAGGGCGAGGTCTTCTTCGACGTGCCGATGACGATCGACGCGACCCGCGTCCGGAACGTCCGCCTCGTCTTCGAGGCGGGCGAGGTGGTCGAGTTCGCGGCCGACTCCGGCGAGGAGGCGCTCGAGAGCGTGTTGGAGACGGATCCGGGAGCCCGACGACTCGGCGAGCTGGGCATCGGCATGAACCGCGGGATCGATCGGTTCACCGACTCGATCCTCTTCGACGAGAAGATGGGCGACACGGTTCACCTCGCGGTCGGCCGCGCCTACGACGCCTGCCTCCCGGACGGGGAGTGCGGCAACGAGAGCGCGGTCCACGTCGACATGATAAGCGACGTGAGCGCGAACTCGCGGCTGGAGATCGACGGCGAGGTCGTCCAGCGAAACGGGACCTTCCGGTGGGAGGACGGCTTCGAGGCGTGAGTCGCGGGGGCGTGCGCCGCACGATCGTACGGCGTGCTACCGAGCGTCGTGCTACCGAGCGTCGAGCAGCCGCACCGGATGCGCGGGGCGGCGCGTGAGCAGCGCGTCGAGCTGTTCCAGACACGACGTGCCGCTGGCGACGACGGTGCGGTCCGCGGCGTCGTCCGTCGTGAACTGGTCGACGAGCGTCTCGCCGACGTCCACGCTGAGGTCGTAGTACTCCGATTTGTATCCGAAACTCCCGGCCATGCCGCAACACTCCACGTCCGAGGTCACGACGTCGAACCCGCGCTCCTCGAGGACCGCCAGCGTGTAGGGTTCGAGACCGAGCGTTCGCTGCTGGCAGTGACCGTGGTAGGCGATCCGCTCGCCGTCGCCCGCCGAGAGCGCGTCAGCGTTCGCGCCGTCCTCCAACAGCCCGTAGACGTACTCCATGACCTCGTAGCTGTTCTCGCTCAGGGCGTCGTAGTTGTCCTCGGGGAGGAGCCGCTCGTACTCCCGACGGAACATCGCGAGGTCGGACGGCTCGATCACGACGACGTCGCGGCCCGCGGCGACGGCGGGCGAGAGCGCCTCGTAGACGGCCTCGGCGTTGGACCGGGCGGTCGCCACCATCCCCTGTGAAAGCGGGGCGCGTCCGCTCTCGCCGGCGGCGGGAACATCGACCCGGACGCCGAGCGACTCGAGGACGCGGACGGCCGCCTTCCCGCGCTCGGTGCGCACGTAGTTGGTGTACGCGTCGGGGTAAAGCGCCACCTTCCGGCGGGCCTCGTCGGGGTCGACGCGCGGTCCGCGGTCCGCGAACCAGTCGACGAGCGACTCGCGCTCGAACTGCGGGAGCTCGCGACGGCTGTCGACGCCGACCGTGCGCTCCATCATCGATCGGGCGGGGGCGCTCCGTGCGACCCAGTTCGAGAGCGGTGCGAACGCCGACCCGAGCCTCGCGAGCGCGTCGAAGTTCCCGAACAGGCGTTTCTGGAAGTCGACGCCACCGGGCTCCGCGTCCGGCGTGAGCCCCTCGACGAGGAAGTCGAACTTCCCCTCCTTCCCGCGATTGATCCGGTCGCGAACGACGGTGTTTATCCACGGGATGTCGATCTTCACCGGGCACTGGTTCACGCACCGGCTACACCCCGTACAGAGGTCGTTGAACTCGGCGGCGCTCTCCTGCCCGTGGACGCCGGCCTCCCAGCCGGTGGCGATACCGCCGGAGTACGTCTCGCCACCGAAGGCGTGTCCGCCGACGTGCTGGAAGTTCGCACACGAGTTCGCGCACGCCGAACAGCGGATACAGTACAGCGTCTCCCGCAGATCGTCGTCCTCGCGCATCGCCATGCGGCCGTTGTCGATGAGCACGAGGTGGAACTCGCGGTCGTCGCCCGACTCGAGTTCCCGGACCTCGTCGCTCGAACCGCGCCCGTCGTCACCGTCTGTCCCGCCGAACGTCGGCGAGTCGCCGGGGGGCGTGAAAAGCGAGACGTAGGAGGTGATGTCCTGTCCGGTCCCCGATCGGCCGATGAGTTCGACGAACGGCTGGAGGTCCTCGACGCTCGGAACGATCTTCTCGACGCCCGCGACCGCGACGTGGGTGTCCGTGGCCTGCACGCACTTGCGGGCGTTGCCCTCGCTCGTGACCAACGCGAGCGTGCCGGTGTCCGCCGCGACGAAGTTCGCGCCGGTCATGCCGACCTCGGCGTCCAGAATCTTCTCGCCGAGATATTCGCGCGCGAACCGCGTCAGCTCCTCGGCGGTCTCGAGCGGCTCGTCGGGGTCGAACACCTCGTTGAACAGGTCCGCGATCTCCTCGCGGGACTTGTGGATGGCCGGCGCGACGATGTGTGAGGGGGCCTCGTCGGCGACCTGGAGGACGAACTCGGCGAGGTCCGTCTCCCAGACGGTCGCGCCGCGCTCCTCGAGGGCGTCGTTCACGTCGATCTCCTCGCTCGTCATCGACTTCGATTTCACCACGGTCCGGCCGTCGACGACCTCCGAGACGTACCGGTTCGCGTCCGCGGCGTCGTCGGCGACGTAGACGCTGCCGCCGTTGGCCTCGACCGTCTCCGTGACCCGGTCGAGGAGTTCGGGGAGGCGTTCGATGGCGTTCTCCTTTATCGCGCGGGCCTCGTCTTTGAGCGCCTCGTAGTCGTCGAGGTCCGCGGTGGACTCGTACCGCCCCTCGTTGAACACCCGCGTGTTCTCGTGGACGCTGTCACCTTCGGTCTCGAGGAGGTGGCGGATGCGTTCGGCCTTCCGTCGGCGGTCGTCGGCGCTCATCTACCGGTCCTCCAAGAGCACGACCGCGACCTCGATCGGGCCGTGCGCCCCCTTCACGAGCGCGCCCATGTCCGCGGTCGCGCTCGGCCCGGTCGCGATGACGGCCTGTCCGGTTCCCTCGCGCGCGTCCTCGGCGAGCCGGTCGAACGTCGCGTCCATGTCCGGGAGGACGTCGCTCGCGGCGACGACGGCGACGTGTTCGTCGGCGTAGAGGCTGACCGGCTCCTCCCCGGCGGGGCCGCCCTGGATCACCACGGAGCCGTAGTCGGCGATGCCGTATCCGGCGGCGGTGACGCCGGTTCTCGCGGCCTCGAGATCCGCCACCGTCGGGTCGGTCTCCACGGCGTCCGGCAGGGAGACGCCCGCGAACGGGAGCGGCGTGCCGACCGCGGGCGCGTCGAGAAGCGGGGCGAGCGCCGACTCGAACTCCGCCGCGGGCGCCCGAACGAGTTCGACCCCGATCTCGTCGAGCGACGTCTCGAACGTCGCGATTGGCTCGACTGACATAACCGGAGATTACTGAAACGGCCTAATGGGTGTTTCCCTCCACCCGGTTCCTCCGCGAGATATGTAACATATGTTTATTATTATTCCGCCGTCGTATCCCTCGATTTCTGCCGACTGCTATCATCTAGAAAGAAAATTACATATAGTTCGTTGTCCGACGGTGGAATACGGTCGAGAACTCCAACCATGACCAACGTGCTCACACTGGCACTCGTCGGGGTCATCCCGATCGGCGTCGCGTTCGTACTGCTCGCCGGGCTCCGGTGGTCGGCGGCCCGCGCGATGGGGGTCGGATGGCTGCTCGCGAGCGGTATCGGACTCACGTACTGGCGAATGGATCCCGACTGGCTGCTGGCGTCGGCCGTCTACGGTACGCTCCAGGCAGTCGACATCATTCTCATCGTCTTCGGGGCCATCCTGCTCATGAACTACCTCGAAGGAAGCGGCGCGATCGCCACCATCAGGTGGTACTTCGGTCAGATAGAGGAGGATCGACGCGTTCAGGTGCTGCTCATCGGGCTCGGGTTCATGACGGTCATCGAAGGCGCGGCGGGATTCGGCACGCCGGGTGCCCTCGCGGCGCCGCTTTTCATCGGTCTCGGCTTCCCCCCGTTGGCCGCGGCGGTGTTCGGGCTCTTCTTTAACGCCCCGAACCCACCGTTCGGCGCGGCCGGGACGCCCGTCATCGGCGGCACCGGTGCCGTCATCGAACCGGCGCTGTCGGGCTCGATGGGCGTCTCCGAGTTCCTCTCGATGATCTCCGCGTGGTCCGGCGTCGTCACTGGGATCGCGTACACGTTCTGGGGGCTGCTCGGCGTCTTCTTCCTGACGTACTGGTTCGGCGACGCCGACGGCGGACGGAGTCTCGGAGACGCGACGCGTAGCACGCTTCCGATCGCACCGTTCGCGCTCCTTCTCGGCGCCGTCACCGGGGGGACACAGCTTCTGATCGCGTGGTTCGTCGGCCCCGCGCTTCCCGACATCGCAGCCGGGTTCGCCGTGCTCGCGGTCGGTCTCGTGCTCGCGAACAACGACGTGCTCATTCCCGAGCGGGAGTGGGATTTCCCCGACGACTCGGCGTGGAGCGACACGTGGCTCGGCGGTCTCGAGCTCGACGAGATCTCCAGGGATCGGCCCAAAAAGGAGATGTCCGTGCTGCTGGCGTGGACGCCGTACCTGCTCGTCGCGGTCGCGCTGCTTCTCACGCGGTGGCCCGACCTCACGGTCGCCGGCGTCGACGTTCTCGCGTGGATCCAGAGCTTCTCCGTCAGCATCGACTCGATCCTCGGGACCGATCTCGGGTACACGCTCCAGTACCTCTACCTCCCTGGAACGATGCCGTTCATCCCGATCGCCATCCTCACCGGACTGCTCCACGGGATGGACACGAGCGAGATGGGTGCGGCGTGGCGGCGATCGATCGAACAGGTCGCGCCCGCCGCGCTCACCCTCATCATCGCCGTGTCGATGACGCAGGTGATGATCCAGTCGCAGACGAACACGGCCGGCCTCCTGGGCATGATGGAGGCACTCAGCCGAGCGCTCGCGATGGGTGCCGGCGGGCTGCTCCCCGTCATCTCGCCGTGGATCGGCGCCATCGGTTCCTTCATGACCGGAAGCAACACGTCCTCGAACATCCTGTTCAGCGTGCTCCAGTACGACGCCGCCGAGGCGGTCGGCCTCTCCCGCACGATCGTCGTCAGTCTCCAGAACGTCGGCGGCGGTCTCGGGAACATGGTCTCGGTGTTGAACGTCGCCGCCATCTGTGGCGTCGTCGGGATCACCGGACGCGAGGGCGACCTCCTGCGGAAGGCCATCGTCCCGATGACGGTTTTCGCCCTCTTCGTCGGTCTGTTCGGCATGCTGCTGACGTACGTTCTGGTCCCCGGCCTGTTCTGAGTTCCAGGTCGACGGCCCTCGGTCGGACCGGCATACCGGGAACCGTCGGCGCGCCCGGTCGCGGGCGGGTCGCCCGCGACCGTCCGCCCGCCGAGGCTGGGGAGGTGCGAGGTGCGGAGCGGGATGGTGCGGAGCGGGATTTCGGAGGCCACCGCGCCGGCGGCGTACCGTCGATCGGCCGGAGACCCGACGAGGTTCCCGCGGGCGTGTCTCGCGACCCGAATCCGGTCAGCGCAGCGCGTCGAGGTCGAACTCGAAGGCGGCGACGGGAACCTCCAGATCGTGCTCGACGAGGACCTCCGGATGGACCTCGCCGATCACGCCGACCGACTCGCCGTCGACGACGACGCCGGCGGTCCGGCCGTCGATGAACGTCGGGTGGTCCGTTCGTGGGGTCTCGAGGTCCGCGCCGAAGTCGTCACACACCGCCTGGAGTCGGCCCTTCGCGGCCTCGTAGGAGGCGTCGCGCCGCGCGACCGCGCCGGCGACGTGACGGGACTCGGCCACGCCCGTGTTCTCCGCCTCGTCGCGCTCGGCGACGAAGCCGATCTCGGCGACGTCCTGCGGGTAGGCGTTGTGGGTGTTGCCCTCGAGCAGGATCAGAAGCGACGGGAGCGCCCACGTCCGAAGCTGGGTGTACTCCTCGCTGTACGGCTCCGTGATCTCGACGGGGTCGCCGCCGCCGAGGACGCCGCCGTCCCCGTCGACCGCCGCGCCGCCAGTGCCGGGCTCGATCCGCATGCGGTCGTAGTTCTCCTCGCCGCTCGTCATGTGGAAGTTGAGCAGGTCCTCGAAGCCGAGCCCGACGAGGCTCGTTCGGACGGCGTCCTCGAGCCGGGTGCGCTCGTGACGGCCGCCGACGGTCCCCGCGTCGGGGTAGCGCGGCTCCAGGCGGTCGAAGCCGTGCGCGCGCCCCACGTCGTCGACCAGATCGAGCGGGTGGAGCACGTCGACGCGGTACGGCGGGATCTCCACGTCGTAGGTCACCTCCTCGCCGAGCGAGTACGTCGCGTCCAGCCCGGAGCGCTCGAAGCAGTCGACGATCTCTTCCGGCTCGAAGTCGACGCCGAGCAGCGTCTCGATCCGGTCGTGGGTCACCGACTTCTCGTCGATCTCGAGGTTCGGTCGGACTAGGTCGGAGCCGTACTCCTCCGGATGGGTCGCGCCGTCGGCGTACGCGATCTCGACCTCCTCGATCGTCGCGCCGCGCGCGGAGAGCGCGTAACAGACGATCGTACACATCTTGTCTATCGTCCACTGGTCCGTGCCGGTGAGCTCGACGAGCAGCTCGCGGGATTCGGTGTCCACCTCGGTCCGTCTCCCGTTGATCACGGGCGGGAACGAGAACAGCCCGAGCTCGTCGTAGATCGCCGGATAGCGGTCGTACTCGCTCACGATGTCGGCGTACGTTCGGCCGGTGTCGTGCTCCTCGAGCACCTCGGCCGGCGTCAACTCGTCGGTCGAGTCCAGCGGGACGAACGTCTCGCCGTCCGGCTCGATCCCGCGGTAGGTGATCGAGCGCTCCGCACCCTCCCGAAGCGGCGCGCCCTTGACCATCGCCAGGTCGTGGATCCCGATCGCGCCCTTCGCGCGGCCGCGACCCATCGTGGCGTGAAGCTTCTCCTGGAGCTGGATCAGCGACTCCAGTCCGGCCTCGTCGAGGTCGACGCCGCGGACCACCGCGCCCGTGACGTAGGGACGCTCGTCGGGAACCGACTCGTCGACCTCGATCGTCCACTCGGCGTCGTTGGTGTCGGGGACGTACACCCCGCGGTCGTCCCCGTAGTGGTAGCGCAGCGAGCGGGCGACGCCCTCGACCGAGAGCCGGTCGAGCCGGTCCGGCGCGAACTCGAACCGGAGGTCGCCGTCGTCGGTCTCCCCCTCGAACTCCAAGCCGAGCCCGAACAGGTCCTCTCTGAACTCCTCGTCGGTCTTGTCGGTACGGCCGGTGAGCCCCCGGAGCGCGTCGGGGTCGACGTCGACGACGGGCATCAGTAGCTCACCTCCGCGTTCCGCAGGAAGTCGATGTCGGCGAGCGTCCCGTGGAGGTCGCGGATGTCCTCCGCGCCGGTGGTGAGCATCGCGAGTCGCTCCAGGGCGAGCCCCCACGCCATCACGTCGCAGTCGACGCCGAGCGGACCGGTCACCTCCTCGCGGAAGATGCCGGAGTTGCCGATCTCGATCTCCTCGCCGGTCTCGGGGTGGTCGCCGAACAGCTCGAAGGAGGGCTCGGTGTAGGGGTTGTAGTGCGGCTTGAAGCGGATGTCCGTGATCCCGAACTGGCGGTAGAACTCCTCGAAGGTGCCCATCAGGTCGCGGACGGAGAGGTCCTCGGCCATCACCCATCCCTCGATCTGGAAGAACTCCAGGAGGTGCGTCGGGTCGAGCGTGTCGTTGCGGTACACCTTTTCGACGGAGAAGTAGCGCTGGGGCGGCTCCAGCTCCGCGCCGGCGTACCCCGAGAGGTACCGCATCGACAGCGAGGTGGTGTGTCCGCGCAGGGCGACTTCGCGGGCGAACTCCTCCGACCACGGCGAGTGGTAGCCGTCGCCGTCCTCGCCCCACCCGTCGCGGTGGGCGGTCTCGACCCGATCGATCAGGGCCTCGGGGATCTCCGCCATCGGCTCGACGTCGAGCGCGAAGCGGTCCCAGTGGGTCCGGGCCGGGTGGTCCTGCGGCATGAACAGGCAGTCGTTGATCCAGAAGTCGCTGTCGGCGTGGGGACCTTCCATCTCCTGGAAGCCCATGCCGACGAGCACGTCCTTCACGCGGTCGGCGGTCCGCCGGAGGACGTGTTTCCGGCCGCCCTCGACCGCGGGAGCGTCCGCTTCGACGTTGTACTCGGCGAACTCGACGTCCGCCCACGTCCCGCTCGCGAGGAGGTCCGGCGTCACCTGGCCGACCGTCTCGGCCGCCTCGACGCCCTCCATCAGCGCGTCGACGGCGGCGTCGGTGAGCATGACCGCGCGCGTCGTGTGCTCCGCGAGGTCGACGAGCCCGCGCGAGGCGAGCCGGTCGAGGACGGACGCGTCGTCGACGCGCCCGCCGTCGGCGAGCGTCTCGAGCGCCGCCGCCTCGGGATCGGCGTCCGGGTCGGCGTCCGGATCGACGGCGAGCTCGCCCGAATCGATCGTCCCGAACCCCTTCCGCGGGAGGTTCGCGAGCGCGATGTCGACCTCGGGGCCCGCCAGGTCGGCGCGACCGATGACCTCGCCCATCGAAACGGCCTCGTCGGCCGCGCCGGCGTCGACCGCAGCGCGGTAGAGCCTGGTCTCGGGGAGTCCCTCGGCAACGTACTCGCGCCCCTCCTCGGTGAGTTCGGCGACCTCGGTCGTCGTCTCCGTCACGGTGAGCAGCCCCTCGTCGCGCAGATCGAAGGCCGCGCCGGTGACCGTCTCGGGTTTCAGGCCCGTCTCGGCCGCGATCTCGTCCATCGTCCGTTCGTCCGTCGCGCTTGCGGCTTCGAGGACCGCGAGCTGTCGTTCCGGGAGTCGCATTCGGTTGTGTGGATACGTGTGTGGCTGCGTGGTAACGGTTCCGGCACGTCGCCGGCGCGGTACGCGGCGATCGAACCGCGCGGTTTCACCGCCCCGCGGCGGGGCGGCTCCGCCGCGCGCGGCTCACACGAAAAACGGCCCGAACGCGTCGCCGACGGCTTCCCTGGCGATACTCACGCTGGCGCGTTCGGGTGCCATGTGCTCCCGTGAACCGTGTGCCCAATTATACGTTTCGCTCGACTCGCCGTGCCGGACGCGGGCCCTCTCGACGCGCCGGGCGATTATCCGTAGTGATAACAGAAAATGAAGTATTATATAGAGACGTGCGGTCGGGACGGTATGAGCAGCGCTACGACGGACGTCTCTGACGACGGTCCGACTTCGGAGTCGGTCCACGTCGCCCACGGTCGTGACGAGCGACCGCCGAGCCTCGCAGTCGCCGACGCGGTAGCCGACCTCGCCGGCGTCGATTCCGACGCGCTCGACGAGGAGGCGGGGATCGTCCTGTACGACCACGTCGATCCCGACGCGCTCGACGCGCTCGTTACTCATCGTTCCGACGGCGACGTCACGCTCGCGTTCACCGTGGACGAGTACGACGTGCGAGTCGACGCCGACGAGGCCGTCGCCAGACCCGCAAAGTAGCGATCTCCGCGAAACGACGCGACCTCATTCCCCGTCTGCTCGCCGACGCAGCGCCGCGATCCGGTCCCCGAGCGGGGGTTGGACCTCGAACCACGTCGACCAGTCCCCGGTCTCGGGCTCGACGCCGCGTCGTTCCGCGACGCGTTCGAAGGCGTCGGCGACTCGATCGGCCCCCACCGCGTCTGCGGCGCGATCGTCGGCCGCGTACTGGACGCGCCGCCCCACCCAGAAGGAGGCGAGCCCGATCGCGACGAGCGCGAGAAAGCCGGCGTCGAACGCGATCGTCGCCGTCACGATCGCCGCGAGGACCCCGACGACGACCGCGACCGCGACGGCACGGAACTCGGCGTAGTACGTCCCGACGCGACCCGCCTCGGCCGCGAGAAGCCCGACGGCGACGTCCTCCTCGAGACCCCCGACGACGGCCTCGGTGACGAAGAGCACCCGTCGGCGGGGCGGACCCTTCACCGAGACGTCGATCGCGTCCGGATCGGCGGCCTCCACGATCGCGACCCGGTCGACGCCGAGGCCGGCCTCGCGGCGGAGCTCGTCGAGCGCCGCACGCTCGGGATCGGTCGGATCGCGGAGGTCCCGAAACCGGTCGGCCGCGTAGAGCGGCCCGATCTCGACGGTGAGGAGCGCGAGAACGGCGACGCCAAGGAGGAAGACGGCCGTGAGCATCGGGCGATCGTCGGAGGCGTCGCCGGTAAAACCACGCGGTCTCGCCGGCTGCGGCCGCGACCGCCCCCGTCACCGCGGCACGCGACGCGCGAGCTCGCGGACGGCGTCGGCGGCCGCGCTGTCGGGGGCGGCGTCGACGACGGGGCGTTCCCCGACGACCGAGCGGCCGACGCGCGGGTCGGCCGGAACGACCGCGGCCGGCGCGCCGAGCGCGTCCGCGATGGCGTCCACGGGCGGCTCCTCGACGACCCGGTTGACCGCGCAGGCGACGAGCCCGGCGTCGAGCTCGCGCGCCAGCTCGCGGGTCCGGATCGCGTCGGCCAGCGCGAACGCCCGCGGCGAGACGACCACGAGGCAGGCGTCGGCGACCGCCAGCGGGACGCCCGCGTCGGCGCGCCGGCCCGCCGGGCAGTCGATCACGACCGTCCCGTGCGTCCGTTCGACGTCCTCGACGGCCTCGGTGAGACGGGTCGGATCGGACGCCCGCGCGCCGGCGAGCGTTCGACCGCAGGGAACCACGGCGACCGGGCCGGGGCGAAGCGTCTCCGCGACCGACGCGCGGCCGGCGAGCACGTCGTGGAGGTCGGGGCCCCGACCGGCCGGGAGGTCCGCCATGCCGAGGTCGGCGTCGACGACGACCGCGTCGAGCGCGGCCGCGACGTTGTACGCGAGCGTCGTCTTCCCGACGCCGCCCTTGCCGCCCGCGACGGCAAGGATCACGCGAGCCGCTCCAGCGCCTCGGTCGGCACGTCCGTGCCCTCCGCGCGCGAAGCCAGCGACGCCGCGCGCTCGCTCAGCCGTCGGAGCGCCGCCGCGTCGGCCGCGACGCGCTCCTCGAGGATCGCGACCGCCGCCGCGCCGCCGAGACGGTCGACCGCGTCGGTCGCCGTCGCGAGGTCGGCGCCCGTCAGCCGCTCCGCTCGCTCGATGCGCCGCTCGATCCGCCCGAGGCGGCGTTCCGCCCGCTCGAGCGGTTCGGCGAGCCCGTCCGCTTCCGACGAAACGGTGGGAGGGTTCTCGAGTTCCGATCGAGAAGCACGAGGGTCCGTCCCGTCGCCTACGTCATCCACGTCGTCGCCGGCCGGTCCGGAAGGTGGATCATCGTCCTCGATCAGCGGTGCCGCATCGTCCTCGATCAACGGTGCCTCGACGACGTCGGGGGCGTTCTCCGCGTACTCATCGACGGCTACGGACGGGGTCGTCCCTCCGGAACCGACGAGCGCGTCACGCGGCGGACGATGGTCGCCGAGGGACCGGACCGCCGCGTCCGCCGTGGCGTCGGGCGCGTCGGCGTCGTCGATCGGGTGAGCGTCCACGATCTCGACCGGCGGGTCGACGGCCGGCCCGTCGGCCGGCGGAACGACGGCGAACCCGACACCGCGGTGCTCGTCCGGTTCGAGACGGAGCGTCACGCCCGCGGCGTCCCACCCCGCCTCCGGAACGCCCGACCGCCGCGGCGGGAGGACCGGCCCCTCGGTCCGGCTCCGGACGCGCACGCGTCGAGGGACGGCGGCGGCGTTGTGGACGCGACAGGCGACGAATCGCACGCCGTCCTCGCGTTCGGCGGTCCAGGAGAGATCCACGCTCATGCGCCGGCTGGAGCCGCATCCTATCTAAAGGTCCGGGCGAGTCACGGGAACGCCGAGGACCGCCTCCGGACGCCTCCCACTCCGCGCATCGAGGGCGGTGGCCGCCGCCGGCTGGAGGGTCACCGGGCCCTCGACGTCCGCGATCCGTATCGCCGCGAGCGAGGCGGCGAGAGCGGGGCCGTCGTACTCGCTCGGGGTCGCTCCGGCGTCGGCGGGATCGCCTCCCGGAACCGCCGACAACGCCTCGCGGAACGCGGGGTACACCTCGAGCGCGAGCTCCGTCCGCGCGTCCCGCCTCCGGTTTTCCAGCCGATCGCGGAGGGCGAGCCGGCGCTCTCGTTCGTCACGCGCCGCTGCCGCCCGCTCGCGCTCCCGTGCGAGCGTCTGTTCGGCGGCGATCCGGGCGGTCTGCGCCTCGGACAGCTCCGCCGCGGCCGACTCGAGATCGGCGAGCGCCGCCGCGGGATCGGCGTCGACCGCCCGTCGAGTCCGGACGTCACCGCGGGCGGCCGCGACGCGTTCTTTCAACCGGTCCTCCTCTCCGGTGGCGTCGGCGAGGCGTCGTCGAGCGCTCTCGAGGTCGACCTCCGGGACCTCGATCGTCGTCAGATCCGCGTAGATCGCCGCGATCTCGTCGGCGACCGACGCTGTCCGGCCGCGGGAGCGGGCCGCGGCGGCGAGCTCCCGCCGCAGGCTCGTCCCGGTCGGAACCCGACCGAGAACGGCCTCCGGGTTCGGGATCGGTGCGTCGTGGGAGCCGGCAACCGACTCGCCCTCGATTCCGGGAGCGGTCACAGCTCTCGGCGTTTCATCACATCCGGATCGGGGTGATCCGTGCCGGCAGCGAACGACGCGTACGGCGTCGATCTCGCGTCCCGGTCGGCGTAGGCGCTCGCGGCCTCCCTGATCGCGTCGTCGACGAGCGCGAACTCGTTGAACGGCTCGGTCCGCTCGATCTGGACGGCGTTCCCGTGTGTCTCGCGGAGCCGTAACGCCAAGAACGCGCCGTAGGCGGTCGCTTCGAGCAGCGCCGCGCGGCCGAACCGCCTGACCACCTGATCGTCGTGGCGGCGGCACGCGTTGCGGAGCCCGGTCCGGGCCGCTTCCGAGTACGTCACGACCAGTAACACGACCGTCGGTGCTCGGTTATGGAATAAATCGTTTCCGAAGGCGGACGGCGATCGGTGGCCCTGATCGCCCGACAGAGGCCGGGCTCAGACGCGTTCGAGGTCGAACTCGGGGATATCGCGGTCCGTCGGAGGATCGGCGTCCCGGAGAGGTTCGATCCCGGCGGCCGCCAGCACTCGCTCGCGCGCCGCCGGCTCGGAGGGTGCGACGACGACGCGTCCGTCGACCGGCGGGTCGCCGACCGCGCGGAAGACGGCGTCCTCGCCGTCGAACTCCGTCGCGTACGTCCGGAGCACGGCCGCGACGCGACGCTCGGTTTCCGAGAGGTCCTCCTCGCCGTTCTCGAACGCACGGAGGGCGTCCTCGACGTTCCGTAGCGCGGAGATGCGGTCCATCTACGTCGTCCGCAGGTGGCCCTGCTGTGGCTCGTACACTTCGCCTTTGGTCCGGAGCTTCTCGATCTCCCCTTCCGCTTTCCCGGGATCCATGCCGATCTCGCCCGCGCGGTCGAGCACCTCGTCGACGGGCGCGCCCTCCTCGTACTCCGTCTCGATGTCCGCGATGAGCCCCTTGATGTTCTTGATGCGGTCGCGCTGGCTCTTCGAGGTGCCCGTCTCGACGACGTCGGCGTCGAATTGGCCCGTCTCCGGGTCGACGCCGATGTCCTGAAGACACGACTCGACGATGTCGGTCGCGCGGTCGGCGTCCTCGCGTTCGACCGTGTCCGAGAGGCGGACCCGCGCGCTCGCCTCCGAGAGCCGGACGAGCGCCTCCAGCTTCCGGGCGGTGACCGGGACGGGGGCGTCCTCGTCGGCGCCCTTCGCGCGGAGGTCGACGTAGAACTCCTCGATGAGCTCCTTCGCCTCCTCCGTCATCGTCGGGTAACAGGACCGTTTCGCGTGCGCGACGTACTTCCTGAGCAGTTCGGCGTCGATGGCCGGGGCGACCTCCTGAGTCACCTCCGCGACCTGGTCCGAGGTGAACTCCGAGGTCGCCAGTTCCTCGCGCTGGGTGTTGAGCTCGCCCGCGTAGTTCGTCTTGATGATGTGTTTCGCCAGCCGGGAGTCGTGCTCGGGATCCGGCTGGTCGGTCACGGTGAAGATCAGGTCGAACCGCGAGATGAGCGCCGGCTCCAAATCGATCTGCTCGCCGATCGGCTCGTACTGGTCGAACCGGCCGTACTTCGGGTTCGCCGCGCCGAGCAGCGAGCACCGCGCCTTGAGCGTGGCGTTGATCCCCGCCTTCGAGACGGAGATCTTCTGCTGTTCGAGCCCCTCGTGCATCGCGGAGCGGTCCGAGGAGTTGTGGACGACCAGCCCGTTCGCGACGAAGTTGTGCGTCTCCTCCACGGTCAAGTCGTACACCTTCGGCCGTCGTCCATCCTCGATCCGCGTCAGTATCGACCGGAGTTCCGGCTTGACGGCGTCGACCTCGGCCGCGACGGCCTCACGGAGCTCCGCGAGCCGGTCCGTCTCGACTGCCCCGGACAGCCACCGCGACACGGTCGCCTGGCTCACGTCGAGTCGCAACGCCACGTCCGCCTGACTGACGCCGTACGCATCGAGCGCGGCCGACAGTTCCGTCCGCGTCTCGCCGACCGGACCGCGGTCGAGCAGCTCACGAGCACGCTCTTCGACCGTCTCTATCGGTCCCTCGATGACGTCTGCGAGACGCTGTCGGAGTACCTCGCCGCGGTGTTCGGTCGATTCCGGTGGAACGGTTTCGACCGACTCCACCCGTCGCCACTTCACGTCGCCGCGGACGAACTCGCGAAGGTCCTCGAGGTCGGTCTCCGCGACTTCGGTGAGGACCTCTCGGAGTCGCTCGATCACCGTTCGACGGACCTCGTCGCACTCGCCCCACGCACGAGAGATCTGCTGTTGGGACGACGCGGTTCCGTCCGCGAGTTCGGACTGCGAGACGTGGTACCGCCATCGGAGATCCGCGAGCGCCTCCCACGTCGGTTCCTCGTCGAGTCGACGCCGGTCCTCGGCGGCCGTCTCTCGTCGGTCCTCGAACGCCGCAAGCACCCGACGGGCTCGGTGGAGCGAGACGTTTGCAGCCCCGCTCTCGAAATCGTGGTACGTGACCGCGTTGAGACCGCACTCGCGCTGGTGAAGCCGGAGCGAATCGCGAGCCCGCACGAGCGCGTCACCGACGTCCGGGATCACGTCGAGGATCGTGCGATCGCCGTCGGCCGAATCGACGACGCGGTCGAGGGCTTCGGCCTTTCGCGTGGCCGTGAATCCGACGAAACGCCGGAACGCCGCGAGCGAGTCCGCGTCGGTCACCGTGAGGTAGTACACGTCGCGACGTCCGTCTCGTTCGCGGTGCTGGAGCTGGCTCGACACGCCGAACTGTCGGAGGAGGTTCCGCGTGCCTCGAAGCAGATCCCGGCTCGCCGACGCTATCCGAACGTTTCCGGCCGACTCGTCGACGTGCCCCTCGCTGTCGGCGAGCGCCCGGACGAACGCCGCCTTCGCCGCGCGGCTTCCGGTCGAAACGAGGGTCGGGAAGCACTTCTCGTCGTACCGACCGAGGTTCATTCCGGCGTCGAGAACGGCGTCGGCGTGTGCCTTCCCGGTGATACGGACCGTCTCGACGCCACCGTCGCGTTTCTCGCTCGGCGGACGGACCGGCTCCGCGTCGAACGCTGCCCGCGCTGCGCGTTCGAAGTCATCTAGGAGTTCGTCGTCCGTGTTGGTGAACCGAACGCCGTAGACGCCCTCGTCGCGGTCGTAGAAGACGTTCCCATCGCCTGAAAGGTACCCGAGAACGCTCGCCATCGAGGCGTCTATTCCGTCGCCATCGACGGATTCGTGGTCGAGCGGTTCGACGCTTCCGGTGTCGCCCGCCATCGTCGCCGCCCCGGCGCCGTCGGCGGCCTTCGTCGGAACCTCTCGGGGAACGTACACCCAGTCGCCGTCGTCGAGCGCAGCCGCCTCGCGCTCGACGCGCTCCCCGTCGTCGAGGACGAAGAACGGATGATCGGCCGTCGCGGTCAGCGACTCGCCCGTCTCCATCGTCACTCGAGTCAGCTCCGACGGTGCGTCGTACTCGTGGACTGCGGAGACCGGTCGCTCGACCAGCTTCCCGTCCTCGTCCATCGTCCAGACGTCGAGGTCGACGTCGCGGATGTGGCGACCGTTCGAGAGTTCCTCGATGTCGCCGTCCTCGGCGGCCTCCCGCGCGAGTTCGTCGATTCGCTCGACGCGCCCGTCCGCGAGCGAAACCAGCGTGTCGCCGGTGACGCAGTCCATCTTATCGAGCTCGTCGACTGCGGCGATTCCCTTGTCGGCGAGCACGAGCGCACCGGCCTCGAGCGACCACTGCTGGCCGTCGCCGAAGTCGTCGCGGACGGCTGCAGCCGTAAGCCCCGCCGCGCTGCTGCCCTTCCCCGAGGTGTAGACCGATCGGGGCGCGATGTTTTCTACATACGAAATCATCTGGGAGTTGTGTGAGATGATCCCGTTCGAGACGTAGTTGTGCGTGCCCGTTACCTCGAGATCGTACACCCAGTCGTCCTCGGATTCGACCCGTTCGATCGACTCGATTCGATCCCATCGAACGTCTCCGTCGACGAATTGACGCAGTGCGGCAAGGTCACGCGCGGTAGAGCCGCCGTCCGCTCTAGCAAGCACCTTGGCTTCGGAGCCGTTCGAGGATCGACATGCGTCCTCGAACGCATCGGTGATCCGACGAAGCGCGGTCCGACTCGGGTTTCGATTTCCGGCTTCGTAGTGTCGGAACGTGCTCCGCGGGACGCCGCATTCGTACTGCGTCAGCCCGAGCGACTCACGTAACCGGCGAAGGGTCGGACCGACGCCGGGGACCACGTCCACGTTCGTGTTCTGATCCGTTTGGAGGTGTTCCTCCGCTGCGGTCCGTTTCCGATCGGTGATGAATCCGATCTCGGTAACGTATCGATCGAACTGTGACCCGCTGATACGGAGACGGTGACTGCCGTTGTGCCGCTCGTGTATTTGGGTAGTTATCCCGTGCTGAAGCAGGAGAGAACGAACACCCGTGAGCAACTCCTCGCTCATCGACGCGACGGTTATCTCGCGTTGTGAGGTCGAGACGTGACCTTCTCCCTCGACAAATCCTTTGACGAATGCTGCCGTGATAGCCTCAGAGGTGCCGAAGATACTCTGAGGAACTCGCCTTCCTGACGAGTTTTCGAGTATAGTCTCGTCGATCCCTTCGAGGAAGCTGACGAACTCTCCCGCGGAGCAGAGCAATTCGCGTGCGCTCTTCCCGTCGTGTGGTTTTCGGATGGTGAATTCGAGTCCGAGGTTTGCGAGCGTGTTGCCGGCGTCGTCGAGGATTGACTCGTCGTTGTTCGTGATCGAAACGAAGCCGGAGTGGTCGTCACGTTTCTCCACGTATCCCTCCGCTACGACGTATCCAATGAGACGAGCTAGCGCCGTAGTCCACTGCGTCGGAGGGTCGAGACGAACCGCGTTGTACGACCGTGCCCTACGGAAGTCGACGTCAAGCGTGTCATCGGCGTCGAGGTCGAGTCGGCCGGGAGCCGCCACGAACTCGCCCGCGTCCAGATCGTCGGCCACCACCGGAGTGAACCGTGCGTTGCGCTGGACGAACAAGGGGTGAGACGGCGTCACTTCGATCCTCCGTCCCGACGCGGTTTCTATCCGATACATCGTTTCGGGGGCTTCTCGCTTCCAGACCTTCGTCGCTCGCGACCGTGCGATCGATCCCTCCTGCTGGAGGGCAGGAACCTCGAAGTCGACGTCGTCCCAAACGCCGTCATCTACTTCCTTGGGATCGTCGAGGTTCTCCTCGACGAGTTCCCTTATTTGACGTTCTCGACCGTCTCCGAGCGTGATACGCGTGTCTCCGTGAACACACTTTCCAGTTCCCGGATCCCCGATAAGGAGCATGTGGAGGTCGCCGCGGATCCGCGAGCCGTCGGGGAGGTGTTTGGTGACGCCGGAGAAGAGCTGGAGGATCATCGCGAGCTTCTCCTCCTCGTAGCCGTAGATGGCGGGCGCGATGGAGTCGACCATCGCGTCGTAGATGTCGTCGCGGTTCGAGAGCTCGATGATCTCCCGGCGGTCCGCGTCGGTGATGTCCATGTCCTCGAACTCCTCGTCCTCGATGGCGATGGAGACGCCGTCCATGTAGAGATCGAAGATGGCGGACTTCTCGTTGCCCTGCTCGACCTGCTCGATGTGGAGGACGCCGACGCAGGTGACGTGGTCGCCGGGGCTCACCTTGCCGGTGATGTCGTCGACGATGTCGACGTCGAGCGACTGAGGCGTCTCGCCGCCGCGGAGCCCCTCGGGCGACTCCTGGATCCGGAGCTTCTGGGAGTCGATGAACTCCGACTGGTCGAAGTTGACGCGGAAGGGGCCCTGCCGTTCACACCCCTGACACTCGTGGGGCTCCTGGAAGCCGCCGTCGCTCTGTGGGATGTACGTCATCGTCCCGCAGCGCTGGCACTCGAAGGCCGCCTCCGTCACCTTCGGGCGGACGTCGGTCGCCTTGCGGACGATCCCTTGAACCGAGACGAGCTTGCCGATGTGGTCGTCGTGGACCCGGATCCCGCGAATGTCGATGTTCTCGGGCAGGTTCCGGAGCCGGACGTGCGCGCGACCGAGGCTGACGTCCGCGGGGAGGTCGTACAGCCGCAGCGCCTCCTCGGCGTACTCGCGCATCTGGTCGGGCTTCGTGAGGAAGTCCTCGGCGAGGTCGCGGTCGAACTGGAAGAGGTCGTCGTACTCGACGTACAGCGAGCGCTGTTCGTTGGGGTACTTCTGTGCGAGGGTGCCGATCTCCTCGCGGTAGTAGTTACGGTAGAACTGAATGAACCGCTCCGTGAGGTCCTGATTCCCGGCCTGAGCCATTACGGCAGCCATTCGTCGGCATCACGTATGAACCTCATGCTCGGGGCGGAGGTGGTCCGGCTTGCCGATCGCTCGCTGCCCCGTCCACGGCGTCGTCCTCACGCCTTCGTCACGAACGTCGCGTCCGCGGAGGTCCGCCCCTCGTTGAACGAGAGCACCTTCGCGCGGATCACGTCGCCCTTTCCGATATCGTTCGGGACGTCCTCCGTGAAGACGACGAACCCCTCGACCTTGCCGACGGCGACCTCGCTCCCGGAGTGGTGATCGGTGAGCTCCGTCACGCCGAACTCGTAGGTCTCGCCGATCTCGACCGGTGGATCGCGCTCCTGGGCCGCCTCGTGAGCCCGCTCGGACTCGCGCGCCTCCGAGGAGGAGCCGCGAACGCGGGTGACGACGGCTAGCAGGACGAGCAGAACGACCGCGGCGGCCGCGGCGACGACGAGCGGTGAGCCGGGTATCATACCTCCCCGTCCACCCGCGATCACCTAAACGGCCAGGGTCCGGACCGACCCTCGGGGAGACCCGTCCGCATGAGAAACGCCTTTGCCCTCGAAGCCCCCCTCTGGGAGTGATGCGAACCAGCCTCGGTTTCGGAGGGACTCCCCACGGGCGTGGTACCGAATGAAGGTCGCGGACGCGGTGCCGGAGTTCGCCGACGCCTTCGGGTTCGAGGAGTTCAACCGGATGCAACGCGAGGCGCTTCCGGGGATCGTCGAGACCGACCACAACGTCGTCGCGTCCGCGCCGACCGCCTCGGGGAAGACGGCGCTCGCCGAGCTCGCGATCTGTAAGACCCTCGCCGCGGGAGGGACGGCGCTGTTCATCGCGCCGCTGCGGGCGCTCACGAACGAGAAGGAGAGCGAGTGGGAGCGGTTCGAGGAGCTGGGGTACTCCGTGTACGTCGTCTCCGGCGAGCGCGACCTCAACCCCCGGCGGGCCGAGCGCGCCGACGTGCTCGTGACGACGCCCGAGAAGGCCGACAGCGCGACCCGCAAACACGACTCGGCGCGGTACAGCTTCATCACCGACGTCGACTGCGTCGTCATCGACGAGGTCCACCTTCTCGACTCGGAGAAGCGCGGCGCGGTGCTCGAGGTCACCGTCTCGCGGCTCCGTCGGCTCCAGGACCCGCGCGTCGTCGCGCTCTCGGCGACGATGCCGAACGTCGACGACGTCGCCGAGTGGCTCGACGCGCCGCCGGAGACCACCTACTCCTTCGGCGACGAGTACCGCCCGGTCGACCTCGAGACCGGCGTCAAGACGTACAGCCACGGGTCGAACGCGTTCGCCGACAAGTACCGCCGGCTCTACCGCGCGATCGACCTGGCCGAGCCGCACGTCCGCGAGGACGGGCAGGCGCTGGTGTTCGTCTCCTCGCGACAGGACACGGTCCAAGCCGCGAAGAAGGCGCGCGACGAGATCACGGAGCGTGACGTCCCGATCGACTCGCGGGGCGACTACGACTTCCACAACGCGGCGACGGAGCTCTCGAACGACACCCTGCGGCAGTCAGTCCTCGACGGCGTCGGCTTCCACCACGCCGGGCTCTCGAAGGGCGACCGCGACCGCGTCGAGGCGTGGTTCAAGGAGGGGAAGATCAAGCTGCTCTTCTCGACGTCCACGCTCGCGTGGGGCGTGAACCTCCCGGCGCGCTGCGTCGTGATCCGCGACACGAAGTACCACGACCCGCTGGAGGGCGAGACCGACATCTCGCCGCTCGACGTGCTCCAGATGCTCGGGCGTGCCGGCCGGCCCGGCTACGACGACGTGGGGTACGGCTGGGTGGTGTGTGACCGCGCGGACGCCGACAAGTACCGCACGCTCCTCCGGGACGGCAAGGAGATCGAGTCGCGGCTCGCGGCGGAGCTCGAGTCCCACCTCAACGCCGAGGTCGCGATGGGGACGATCCGCGGGCTCGAGGACGTGATGGAGTGGCTGGAGACGACGTTCTACTACGTCCGCGCGCGCTCGGAGCCGGAGGCGTACGACTTCGCGACCCTCCGCGACCGCGTGCGCGACACCCTCGACTCGCTGGTCGAGGAGGGGTTCGTCGCGGCCGCCGACGACCTCGGAGTCGAGCCGACGACGCTCGGCCGGCTCGCCTCGAAGTACTACATGCGCCTCGAGACCGCCCGACAGTTCCGCGACCTCGCCGGGCGCGACCGGCTCACCGTCGACGCGGTCCTGGAGACGGTCGCCGCCGCCGGCGAGTTCGACTCGGTCTCGGCGCGCTCCTCCGAGTCCGACGCGGTCGACCGGATCCTCGAGGGTCACGACACCGACCTCGAGGACGGCCACCGGAAGGTGTTCGCCATCCTGCTGGCGGGGATGGCCGACTCGACGCCGTCGGACCTCCGCTCGGACGCGTGGGTGATCCGTCAGAACGCCCTGCGGCTGCTCGCCGCGCTCTCGGAGTTCCTCGACCGCTTCTCGGGCCCGCGGGCGGCCAATCTCGCCTGCCGGATCGAGGCGCGAGTCGAACACGGCGTCTCGCGCGAGGCGGTCGCGCTCACCGCGATCGACGGCGTCGGCTCCGGGCGCGCCGAGCGACTCGCGAACGCCGGGCTCACGTCGCCGGCCGCGGTCGTCGACGCCGGGGTCGACGGGCTTTCCAACGCCGGGATGAGCGACTCCGTCGCCGAGCGGATCGTCGCGGCCGCCCGCGAGTGCCCGCGGATCGAGGTCGACTGGGGTGCGTTCCCCGAGACCATCGCCGTCGGCGAGAACGAGATCCGCGAGGTCGCGGTCTCGACCGCGGGCGGCGGCGCGCGCGTCGGGATCCGCGTCACCGTCAACGACGTGGAGATGACCGAGACCGCGACGTACCTCGACGGGGAGACGACGACCCCGGTCGGCGTGTTCGGCCCGCCGGACGCCGACGAGCTGGAGTTCGTCGTCGAGGTGGTCTTCCCCGACCTGCCGCTGATGCCCGTGCGCGCGAGTCGAACCGTTCGGGTGGAGTAGGGAACGAGTGCGGTGCGGTCGGCGCGCCTCCGAGTGCCCGATAGGGCACGAGGAGTCCGCGAGGGACGCCACGAGCGGAGCGAATGGCGAGGCTGAGGAGGCGTGAGGTGCGGTTGCGGTGCTGTACGGGGCGGGACTCAAAGGGGCAGCCGCGAGGACGAAGCACGGCGACGGAAGCACCGCAGCGAGCAATGCGAGCGAGGAGCGCACCGAGCCGCGCGAGTCCTCGCGGCTGCCCCTTTGATGGTGTCTTCCGTAGTCGTGTTCATCGCATCAGCACCAACAGATGATTGATCGGCTAGAACTTTCGCGGAGTGGATCTCGAGTCCGCCGCCGTTTCTGGACTCGGCTACCCGTACCTAGTGAGTTTAGTGAAGCGGAGTTTTTGCGAGGGAAGAACGCTCCGAGAGCGCCCTTCCGCACTGTTGCCAGTGCGAGGGGAGGGATTTGAACCCACGGACCTCTACAGGAGCGGATCTTGAGTCCGCCGCCGTTTCCGGGCTTGGCTACCCTCGCACGCACTCGTGGACTCGACGCCGCAGCCCTTTATCCCGTCGGTTCCGCGCCGACCAGCCGCGCCTCGAACCCGCCCGCCCGCGACTCGCCGACCTCCAGCGTCCAACCGTGGGCGGCCGCGACGCGCTCGACGATCGCGAGCCCGATCCCGGTCCCACCGTCCTTCGAGACCCCGAACTCGGTCACCTCGTCGCAGGCGTCCTCGGGGAGACCCGGACCGTCGTCGGCGACGTACACGCCGCGGTCGTCGACGCCGATCCGGACCGTCGGAGCCTCCCCCGCGTGTTCGAAGGCGTTCGCGAGCAGGTTCCCGAGCGCCCGTCGGAGGAGGGTCGGATCCGCGAGCACCGGTCCCGCGTTTTCCACGACGAGGGTCGCGTCGGCCGGCGGATCGCCGAAGTTTCCGGATTCCCAGCAATCGCGCGCGAGGTCGTCCAGATCGACCGTGGTCTCGGCGACGTCTATCGCCGCCGGCTCGCGCGCCAACACCAGCGCGTCGTCGATCAGCGCCCCGATCCGGTCGAGCGCCTCCTCGGCGGAATCCAACCGCTCCACTTCGCCGGTCTCGCGGGCCAGGTCGACGTACCCCTTCGCGACCGAGAGCGGGTTCCGCAGGTCGTGTGAGAGGAACCCGGAGAGGCGCTCGAGCCGCTCGTTGAGCCGCTCGAGTTCGCGCTCGCGCTCGACGCGATCCGTGACGTCGCGGATGACCCCGACGACGCCGACGACCGGGGCGTCGGATGCGTTCGACGTATCGGCGTCGTCGGAGCGTTCCCCGATCGCGACCCGATCGAGGTCGTCGGGCGTCAGCGGCGTGAGCCGCGTCTCCGTGGTCACCGACGACCCGTCGCCGAGCGTCGTCGTCAGCTGGATCCGCTCCTCGCGGGAGTCGCCCGCGAGGACGCGCTCGACCGCCTCTCGGTACCGGTCGCCCTCGCGTTCGTCCCAGTAGCCCGCCTCGACGAGCCGCTCCGGGTGTTTCGCGAGGAGGAGGTCGTCGTCGAAGCCCGTCACCTCCCGGAGGCGGTCGTTGGCGAACACGCGAACCCGGTCGGCGTCGAGCACGTACGCCCCGTCGCGGGTGGCGTCGACGACCGCGGCCGCGTACCGGGCTCGCTCGTCGTTTCGGGCCCGGTCGTGGCCCCGAACTCGTTCGTCCGCCGAGACCCCCTCGTCCGGGGTCCCCTCGTCGTCCATGGACCGAACACGGAGGCGAACGGTAAGTGTACGGCGATGTCCGCGAAACGGTTAGGTCGCTGGCGACGCGACGGGGCGGCATGGACGACCACACTCGGGATCCGGGGGTCGCCCCGCCGATCTCGGGCGAGCCCGCCGGCTGGCGGCGCGACCGGACCGCGTCGAACGGGTGGGAACACGGGACGCTCCGGCGCGCGGTGGTCCACGGCGTCCGGCTGTACAACGACGGCGCGTACCACGAGTCACACGACTGCTTCGAGTGCGAGTGGTACAACTACGGGCGCGGCACCACGGAGAGCGCGTTCCTCCACGGGATGGTCCAGGTCGCCGCCGGCGCGTACAAGCGCGTCGACTTCGGGAGCGACGCGGGCATGCGGAGCCTCTTCGAGACCGCGCTCCAGTACCTCCGCGGCGTCCCGGCCGACTACTACGGGGTCGACGTCGACGACGTGCGCGCCACGCTCGCGGCCGCGCTCGAGGACCCGACCGCGATCGACGGCTGGCGGATCGAACTCGACGGTGATCGCCCGACTGCCGGCCCGGACAGCTACGGGTACGCCGAGAAGTTCGACTGAGCGGGGAGGGCCGGAACGGAACGTCCCGCCCCGACGACCGGTTTATCCCGTCGGAGCGCGGAAGGGGGTACAACGATGGAGCGTCCCGGATCCGACTCCCGATCCCGCCGTCGATACCTCCGCGTGATCGCCGGACTCGGGGGCGTCTCGCTCGCCGGGTGCCTGAATCGCGAGGAGTCTGGTGACCCGACCGACGTCGACGCGGGCGAGGTCGACGCCGAAAGCGACGGCGACACCGGAATCGAGGGGGAGAACGCGACCGGAAGCGAGGAGGAGGAGACTGGCGCGGGTGCGGACGACGTCGACGGCGACGACGAGAGCGACGCCGGCTCCGACGGCTCCGCGGACGCGGAGAGCGATCCGATCCACCCCGGATACGAGACCCGCGAGGTCGTCGTCGAGACCCCCGACGGCGACGCCCTCGGGTCGGTGACAGCGGCGGTCGCGGACACGGGCAAACTCCGACGCCTCGGACTGAGCGACACCGAGTCCCTCCCCGAGGACCGCGGCATGCTGTTCGTCCACGCGTCGGTCCAAGATCTGACGTACGTGATGCGCGAGATGGACTTCGGGATCGACATCGTGTTCGCCGACGCCGACGGCGTCATCACCGAGATCCACCACGCACCCGAGCCCGGACCCGGAGAGGACGGCGAAGATCAGGGATACGAGGGCCGCGGGAAGTATGTCCTCGAGGTCATTTACCGGTGGACCGAGGAGCGCGGCGTGAGCACGGGCGACGTGCTCGTCTTCGATCCGGTCGAGTGAGCGGGGTCGAACTGATCGGTCGGCTTCGGTGAGTTCTGGAAGAAAGACCCATCCCGATCCAGTTCGGTCAGTACAGACGAAGCAACGAGCGATCGCGGTGGCGCGCCTCCGAGTGCCCGACAGGGCACGAGGAGCCCGCGAGGGACGCTGCGAACGCAGTGAGCAGCGAGGTTGGGGAGGCGTGAGGTGCGGTGCGGTGCGGGGTGGGTGGGACTCAAAGGGGCAGTCGCGAGGACGAAGCCCGGCGAAGCAAGGACCGCAGGAACGAGCGGAGCGAGTGACGAGGACCACAGCGAGCCGCGCGAGTCCTCGCGACTGGGGCTTTGGGGATCGTCACCGCGACAGCAAGGGTCCCGTTCTACTCACCCCGATCCCCACCAAAACACCCGTACCACAAGCACGCGAGGTATACCGACCGTCTCACACGGGAACCGTCCAAAGAGAACGGATCCAACGAAACGGCCGAATCCCGATCCGAACGCGACTTACCCGCCGGCCGCGTGGGTCGAGTATGGACGTCTACGAGCTGGGCGAGGGCCCGGCGGAGGTCGCGGTCGTCGCGGCGATCCACGGCGACGAACCCTGCGGGGTTCACGCCGTCGAGCGGCTCGTCGCCGAGGAGCCCGACGTCGAGCGGACGGTGAAGCTGGTCGTCGCGAACGAGGAGGCGCTCGAGGCGGAGGTCCGCTACCTCGAGGCCGACCTCAACCGATCGTTTCCCGGCGACCCCGACGCCGGCGCCCACGAGGTGCGGCTCGCCCACCGGCTCCGCTCGGAGCTGGTCGGCTGTACCACCCTCGCGATCCACTCGACGCGGTCGTACGCGGAACCGTTCGCGGTCGTCGACTCGATGGACGAGGTCGCCCGCGCGGTCGCGCCGCACCTCCCGGTCGACGCCGTCATCCAGACCGACGCCTTCACCGAGGGCCGGCTGATCGAACACCCGCACACCATCGAGATCGAGGCCGGCCTCCAGGGGAGCGAGGCGGCCGCCGACAACGCCTACTGGGTCACCCGCGCGTTCCTCGCGGCGACCGGCGCGCTGCCCGCACCCGGCTCCGACGACGTGATCGACGCCGGCGGACGCGAGGACGTGCCCGTCTTCCGGCTCCGCGACCGGATCTCGAAGCCCGACGCGGAGGAGTACGAGGTGTTCGCGCGCAACTTCGAGCGCGTGGAGGCCGGCGACCGCTTCGCGACCGCCGACGGCGAGCCGCTCCGCGCCGAGGAGCCCTTCTATCCCGTGTTGCTGTCGGCGTACGGCTACCGCGACCAGTTCGGGTACGTCGCCGAGCGGGTCGGCGCGATCGAGTAGTTCGGCCGTTTTTTTGAAGACCGCTTGGCCGAGCGGCCCGTCGTCTACTCGACCAGTTCGATCGTGTCGTCGCCGTTCGGGACCGCACAGAGGAACGTGCCGGGCTCGTCGCCGTCGTTGCGGTACCAGTGCTCGACGCCCGCCGGGATCAGAAGGGAGTCGCCCGCCGCGACCGTGTACTCCTCCTCGCCGATCCCGACCACGTACTCGCCCGCGAGGACGTGCTGTTCGTGTTCGACCGCGTTGGTGTGTCGCGGGACCTCGCTGCCGGCGGCGAGCTCGAACCGCCGGATCGCGAAGTTCGGCGCGCCGTCCGACTCGTCGAGGAGGACGCCCTTCCGGAGCCCGTCGGCCGCGTCGACGGACTCGTAGGATATCTCGCTCGCGCGCTTGACGACCGGTTCCGGATCGCTGATCGCTTCGCTCATACCGCTCGTGTCGTCCCGACCCGGTATAAATGGATTTATTGTGATATAGGGGCCATGGAGTCGTATGCAAGAGAACGTACCGCATGCCGGTCGCGGCGAAGCCGGCGGGGAGGCGATTCCACACTGGCACGATCCGGGAAGCGAGGCGATGACCGTCGTCGAGGGCGAGGACGCGACGGTGTACGACGACGAGGGGAACGCGTACCTCGACTTCGTCTCGCAGCTCTACTGTACGAACGCGGGCCACAGCAACGAGGCGATAACGGACGCGATGACGGCTCAGCTGGAGCGGGTCCCCTACGTCTCCTCGGCGAAGGGCAACGACGTCCGGGACGCGCTGGCGGCGGATCTCGCGGAGATCGCTCCCGGCTCGCTCTCGGAAGTGTACTTCGCTATCTCTGGAAGCGAGGCGAACGAGTCGGCCGCGCAGATCGCGCGGACGGTCCAGGACGCCCCGAAGGTGCTGACGCGCTGGCAGTCCTACCACGGCGGAACCGCCGGCGCGGGCGCGCTCACCGGCGACCCGAGCACGCGCTCGACGGTCGGCCGATACGCCGCGACGACCGGCTCCGGGAAGTTCCTGCCGCCCCTGCCGACGGCGTTCGACGCCGACTCGCCGGAGGATCTGGCCGAACAGGCGGCCGACCACGTGGAGTTCGTGATCCGGAACGAGGGGGCGGACTCGGTCGCCGCGATCATGATGGAGCCGGTCGGCGGATCGAGCGGCGGCTACCCCGCGCCGCCGGGATACTTCGAGCGGCTCCGCGAGATCTGTAACGAGTACGACGTGCTGTTGATCGCCGACGAGGTGATCACCGGGTTCGGCCGCTGTGGCGACTGGTTCGGCATCGACACCGAGGACGTCGAGCCCGACATGCTCACGTTCGCGAAGGGCGTCACGAGCGCGTACGCCCCGCTGGCCGGCGTGATCGCCGACGAGTGGATCGGCGAGACCGTCCGCGAGGAGGGGTACGACCTGGGACAGACGTTCGCCGGACATCCCGTGGCCTGTGCCGCCGGCCGCGCCGCCATCGAGGAGTACGACTCTCACCTCATCGACGACGTTCGGGAGCTGACGCCGTTGCTCGAGTCCCGCCTCGAGGAGCTCGCAGAGACGCACGACGCGGTCGAGACCGTGCGCGGCCGCGGATTCCTCTGGAGCGTCGTCTTCGCCGATCCCGAGACCGGCGAACCGTTCGTCCACCCCTGGTCCGCCGACGAGGAAGAAGCGGAGAACCCGGTCGCCGCGGTCCGGGAGGCGGCCGCCGATAAGGGGGTCATCTACGGAAGCGGGCGGCCGGACGTACAGATCCTCATCGCGCCGCCGTTCTGCGTCACCCGATCCGAGCTCGAGCGAGGTCTCGACGCCCTCGACGAGGCGATCGAGGAGACCGTCGAGTAGCCACTCCTCGCCGCCTCCTCGCGCGGTCGCCCGTATCCGCTTCCCGCGACGAGAGCGACGATCCGCCGCCCATCAACAGTTAAACGGCCGCCCGATCAACACGGAGGTATGCGTGGACTCCGGATCGGGACCGTCGTCGGCATCCCGGTCAGGCTCAACTGGACGTTCCTGATCGTGTTACCGCTTTTCGCGTACCTCATCGGGTCGGAAGTGACGACGATAGCCGGGGTGATGAACGAGACGCTGAACGCGGGCATCGACACGGCGGCGGTCGGCGCGGGGACGACCCCGTGGCTTCTCGGACTCGCCGCCGTGGTCGGGCTGTTCGCGGGTGTGTTGCTCCACGAGTTCGGCCACTCGCTCGTCGCGATGCGGTACGGCTACGAGATCGAGTCGATCACGCTGTGGCTGCTCGGCGGGCTCGCGAACTTCGCGGAGTTCCCCGAGGACTGGAAACACGAGTTCTGGATCGCGGTCGCGGGGCCGATCGTCAGCCTCGGCGTCGGGGCGGTCTGTTACGGCGCGTTCGTCCTCGCGCCCGCCGGCGCGAACGCCCTGCTCTTCGTGTTCAGTTACCTGGCGGTGTTGAACGTCGTCCTCGCCGGGTTCAACATGCTCCCGGCGTTCCCGATGGACGGCGGGCGCGTCCTCCGGGCGCTGCTCGCGCGCAACCAGCCGCACGCGCAGGCGACCCAGCGGGCGGCCGGCGTCGGCAAGGTGTTCGCGTTCCTGATGGGCGTCTTCGGGCTGTTGACGTTCCAGCTGCTGCTCATCGTGCTCGCCTTCTTCATCTACATCGCGGCCTCCGGCGAGGCCCAGCAGACGACGCTGAAGGCGGTCTTCGAGGACGTCACCGTCGCGGACGTGATGACGCCCCGCGAGCGCCTCCACACGGTGACCGAGACCACCTCCGTCGCAGACCTGATGAGCCGAATGTTCGAGGAGCGGCACACCGGCTACCCGGTGATGGACGGCGACGACCTCGTCGGCATGGTCACGCTGGAGGACGCCCGCGAGGTGCGGGAAGTCGAGCGCGACGCCTACCACGTGGAGGACGTGATGGAGACGGACGTCGCGTCCGTCACCGCGGGCACGGACGCGATGAGCGCCCTTCAGGTGATGCAAGAACACGGCGTGGGGCGGCTTCCCGTCATCGACGCGGACGGCGAACTGGTCGGGCTCATCTCACGGTCCGATCTGATGACCGCGTTCAACATCATCCAGACCGGCGGCACGCCGAGCGTGATCACCGGTCGGCGCGCCGAGGAAGAGGGTCGGCTGCTCTGAGCGGTCGAGGTCCGCACCGACCCTCCAGCCGCCTCCGAGTCAGTCGTCGGCGGAGCCGACCGGCGTCGACGTCGACGCTCCGTCCGCGTTCCCTTCGTCCCCGTCATCGCCGAGTTCCGAGAGTCGGTCCAGCGCGTCGACCATCGCGACGACGCTGGCGCGCGTGATGTCGGCGTCCGACGCCGACACCGAGACGGAGCGGTCGCCGCGAGAGAGGTCGACCGCCACGGTGACGACGGCGTCCGTCCCGCCGGTGATCGCGTCCACGTGGTAGGAGTCGAGCTCGAAGGAGACGGCGTCGACGCCGCCGGTCTCGTCGGCGAGCGCCGCGCGAACCGCCTCGAGACCGGCGTCGACCGGGCCGGAACCGGTGCCCGAGGCGACCCGCTCCTCGTCGCCGACGCGGAGCCGCACGGAGGCGGTCGGGAGATTGCCGCCGGAGGTCGCGGACAGATCGATCAGCTCGACGTGGCGGTCGCGCTCGCGACCCTGAACGTCCTCCGTGATCGCCAGGAGATCCGCGTCGGTGACGCGTTTCCCGCGGTCGCCGAGCTCCTTGACTCGGGCGACGACCTCGCCGAGCTCGTCGTCGTCGACGTCGACGCCGTGGTCGGCGAGCGCGGCCGCGACGCCCGCGCGCCCGGCGTGTTTGCCCAACACGAGCCGGCGCTCGCGGCCGACCGTCTCGGGCGGGTACGGCTCGTACATCGTCCCGTCCTTCAGCGTCCCGTCGGTGTGGATCCCCGACTCGTGGGCGAACGCGTTCGCGCCACACACCGCCTTGTTGGGCGGGATCGCGACGCCCGTCACCTCCGAGACGCGCCGGCAGAGCCGGTAGAGCCGCTCGACCGCCACCGTCTCCACGTCGTAACAGCGGTCCAACGCGATCGCGACCTCCTCTATGGCCACGTTGCCGGCGCGCTCGCCGACGCCGAGGACGGTGCCGTGGACCGTGTCCGCCCCCGCCTTCAGCCCGGCGTGGACGTTCGCCAGCCCGAAGCCGAGGTCGTCGTGGGTGTGGAGGCTCGTCGGGCCCAGGTCGGCGAGCCGGGAGGCGACCTCGGCGGTTCGCTCCGGACCGGCCGCGCCGACGGTGTCACAGTAGCAGACGCGGTCCGCGCCCGCGTCGAGGCCGGCACCCATCAGACGTTCGAGGTAGTCGAGGTCGGCCCGCGAGCCGTCCTCGCCGAGCACCTCGACCCAGAGGTCGTGCTCTTTGGCGTACTCGACGAGCTCGACGGTGGTGTCGACGACCTCCTCGCGGCTCGAGCCCACCTTCGTCTCGACGTGTTTGTCCGAGGCGGGCACGACGAGGTTGACGCCGTCGACGTCGCAGTCGAGCGCGCGGTCGATGTCGGACCGGACGCCGCGGGCGAAGCTGGTGACCGTGGCGTCGAGCCCCTCGCGAGCGACGCGACGGATCCCCTCGCGTTCGCCCTCCGATGTACACGCCGAGCCGGCCTCGATCACGTGGACGCCCGCGGCGTCGAGCTCGCGGGCGACGTCGAGTTTGTCCGCGGGCGTGAGCGAGACGCCGGGCATCTGCTCGCCGTCGCGCAGCGTCGTGTCCAGCAGCTGTACCTCCTCGAGGTCGGTGAGTGGGTTCGGGTTCAAAAGGGTCTCCGTGGTCTGCGTCGGTGTCGTTCGGTCGGGTCCGCCGTCGGGAACGAGGCCCGGTGAGTCGGCGTCGGACGCGTCGGCTGACGCGCCGTCGAACGCGGCGTGATCGTTACTGTCGGCGAATTTCACGGCCAGCCGCCGCGAGGCGACTTGCTCTATCCTCCGAACGACCACGAGTGTCTCGTGTCATTCGTACCCGTGCGGACGGTCCTCAGGGTAATAAAACGGACGGTTCGCGTCCGAACTCGCCGACCGATCGTCAGTGAGAGCACCTCAACGGTGACGATCCCTCACCGCTCACCCCAGAAGCGACCGGAGCGTTCGGCGACGAGTCCCGCACTCCTCGCGGTACTCACACGTCGTACACCGGTCGTCGTCGACGCGAGCCGGCGGGCCGTCCATCGCGCGCACGGCCCGAAGCGCCCGTCGATACCCCGCCTTCCGTCGGGTCGTGAGCCGGACCTCCCGGACGACGCCGACGGCGGGGTACTCGATGAGCGCCCGCGGGACGGGTCGTTCCCGCTCCCACGCCAGCGCCTTGGCGGCCGCGACCGCCCGGACCGACTGCGGCTCCCAGACGCCCGACTCGGGCGGCTCGCCGGGCGAGCAGATGACGGGGATCGGCGGCCCGTCGTCGACACCCGCCAGCAGCTTGTGGACGACCCCGTGACACTCGCGTCCCGAGAGGAACGCCCGCGTCTCGGTCGGATCGACCAGCCGGTCGTACGGGTCGCGCTCGCGGAGCTGAGAGAGGTTTCGGCGGTAGGCAGCCGGCTCGCGACGTATCGGGAGCCGGCGGAGGACCGAGTCCGGGGCGTCGATCAGTTCCGGGTAGCGGTAGGCCAGATCGATCCGGTCGCGGACCTCCGCCGGGAGGCTCCGGTCCTCCTCGCGGCGGCGGTAGTAGAGCTGGCGGGGACAGTACGCCGCGGCCGCGAGGTCGCTGAAGGGGGTCACGGGGTGGATCGCCGCGATATCGTGTATAAGGAGTCGGCTGGACGCTGATCGGTCGCGGTGGCGCGCGCGAAACGAGCGGCGGAGCCGCGAGTCGCGTGCGAGGGAGTCGGGGCGGCGGTGGGAAAAGCCCAGCCCCCGAGGCGGGGGGTGCGGGTGGTTGGGGGGGGGTGCCGGCGCCAACGTGGGGGGGGCGCGGGGGGGCGGGTGCGGGGGTGTGGGCTCGGCGTTCGTAAACGCCGAGCCGACGAGGCTGGGGAGGCGTGAGGTGCGGGGCTGTGCACGGCTGAGGTTTCGAAAACGATCCTCCCTGCGCTGTCGAGTCACCGAATCGGACGCGACACGAGAGTCACGATCTACAGCGACACGTCGGTCTCGATGTCCTCGGTCGCCTCCCGGAGCCCGTCGTCGCGGGCGGTCGCGGCGTGGGCGTCCTCGATGTCGGCGTCGGTGAGGAGCGTGCGGAACTCGTCGCGGAAGCGGTCGTTCACGCGCGTGGACGCGAGGTCGGCGCGAGCGGCCGGGACGAACTCGCGAACCGTCTCGACGTCGGCGTCCAGCTCCGCCGCGACCGCCTCGACCGAGCGGTCGGCCGCGAGCAGGCGCTTCAACGCCGCGTACTCGAAGGGAGCGTCGCGGTCGGCGTCGGCGACGAGGTGGAGGTCGAACCGCGCGTCGCGGACGGTTCGAGCGTCGACCGCCGAACCGGAGCCGCCGAGGGCGTCGGCGATCGCCGCGTCGCCCTCGCCCTCGAAGAAGCCGGCGACGACGCGCTCGTAGTCGGCGTCGTCGAGGCCGGCGGCGTCGACCCCGCCGTCGATCCCCGCGTCGAACCCGTACCGCTCCCGCATCGTCGCGACGAGCGCCGCGACCCGGTCGGCCGCCGCGCCGTCGTCGCGGTCGACGAGGCTTCCGGGCGACTCCGCCTGCCGCTCGGTCACCGTCTCGGAGCCCGTGGCGTCGACGAAGAGGTCCCGGAGCTCCTCGGTCTTCTCGTCCATGCCCCCGAAGACAGGCGACGAGGCGGAAAAAACGTGTCGGCGGGGCCTCGCGGACCCTCGGCCCGAACGGGGAGGCCCGAACCGAGAGGCCCGCCCGGATGCGACGGGAACGCCCCATGGTCGTAAACCAGTACTCTCAAATGGGTTTACGAGAGACGGAGGTCCATGTCGACCCGAACCGAGTCGGTGGATCTCGTCGGCGACGAGGCGGCGACCAACCTCGCGCGCGCGGCGCTCTTCGCCGCGCTCGTCGGCGCGTTCGCGTACGTCACGTTTCCGAACCCGGTCTCGCCCGTCTCCGTCACGCTCCAGGTGCTCGGCGTCTTCCTCGCGGGGGTCTACCTCGGTCCGGCGTGGGGACCGGCCGCGCTCCTCTTATATCTGGCCGCGGGCGCGCTCGGCGCGCCGGTGTTCGAGGGCGGCTCCGCGGGCGTCGGCGCCCTCCTCGGCGAGTCCGCCGGCTACCTCTGGTCGTACCCGCTGGCCGCGGGCGTCGTGGGCGCGGTCGTCCACCGCGGGACCGCCCTCCGCGACCCCTCCGCGGCCGGGCTCGGGACGCTCGTCGCCGCGATGGTCCTCGGGACGGTCGTCATCTACGCGCTCGGGGTCGCCGGCCTCGCGCTCGTCCTCTCGCTCGGGCCGGTCGAGGCGGTGGCGGTCGGAGCCGTCGCGTTCCTCCCCGCCGAGGCGCTGAAGATCGCAGCCGCGGTCGGGATCGTCCGATCCGACGCGATCACGGCCGCCTGAACGGTGATCGCCCTCGAGAGCCTCACGTGTCGGTACGAGGGTCGCAACCGCGAGGAGGGCGACGAGAACGGGACCGACGAGAACGGAGTCGACGACGTCGGGACCGTCGCCGTCGACGACGTCACCCTCACGGTTCCCGACGGCGAGTTCCTCGTCGTCGCCGGGGCGAACGGCTCGGGCAAGACGACGCTCGTTCGCACGTTCAACGGGCTCGTTCGGCCGGATACGGGGACCGTCTCGGTGAACGGGACGCCCGTCGACGAGGACCTCGTCGCCGCCCGCGCCGCGATCGGGATGGTGTTTCAAGAGCCCCGCGACCAGCTGGTGTCCGCGACCGTCGGCGGCGACGTCGCCTTCGGCCCGGAGAACCTCGGGTGCTCCCGCGCCGAGATCGACCGGCGGGTTTCGGCCGCGCTCGACGCGGTGAACATGGTCGGCCGCGAGGACGACCGGATCGCGGCGCTGTCGGGTGGCGAGCGCGAACGCGTCGCGATCGCCGGCGCGCTCGCGATGGAGCCCGACCACCTCGTCTGTGACGAGCCGTTCGCCGGGCTCGACGATCCGGCGCGCGAGTCGGTCCTCGCCCGCCTGCGCGTCCTCCACCGCGAGGGGACCGGCGTCGTCGTCGTCACCCACGACCTCCGCGACGTGGTCGGTCTCGCCGACCGCGTCGTCGGTCTCGCCGACGGGCGGGTCGTCGTCGACGGATCGCCCGGCGCGACCCTCCCGGATCTCGCCGCGCTCGGCGTGCGGATTCCGGAGACCTGCGACACCGACGCCGGCGGCGAGGCGGGGAGGTCGACGGACCCGTGACGCTCGCGTACGTCCCTGGCGACTCGCTCGCCCACCGGCTCGATCCCCGGACGAAACTGCTCGTCCAGATAGGGTTCGCCGCGGCGGCCTACGCGCACGCGACTCCGCGGGGATTGGCGGCGCTCACGGCTCTCGCCGGCGGCTGTCTGTGGGCCGCCGACGGCGATATCGCCGACCTGTGGGCGTACCGGGTCGCGTTCCCCGTCCTCTTTTTGGCCCCCCTCGTCGCCGGCGCGACGCTCGGCTCGCCGTGGTTCCGGGCCGCCCGCGCCGCCGAGACGGCGCTCGCGAGCTACCGGGTCCTGCTCCTGCTCGTCGTCGCCGCGGCCTACGTGCGGTCGACCCCGGTTCGCGACTCGCGGGCGGCGCTCCAGCGGACCGTTCCGGGGCGGGCCGGAACGTTCCTCGGGGCCGGCGTCGCGCTCGTGTTCCGCTTCCTCCCGCTGCTCCGTCGCGACCTCCTGACCGCCCGCGAGGCGGTCCGCGCCCGTGGCGGGGACCGGCTTCCGGTCCGCGAGCGGATCCGGCTCGTCGCGGTCGCCGGGACGAACCGGGCGTTCGGCCGGGCCGATCGACTGGGAACCGCGCTGGCCGCGCGGTGTTTCGCGTGGAACCCGACGCTCCCGCGGCTGTCGTTCGAGCCTGCGGACTATCCCGCGCTGGCGCTCGGCGTCGGACTGCTCGCGGTCGCGGCGGCGGCCGTGATCTGACCGCGCGAGCGACCACGACCAGGCCCGGAGGGCGGGCCCGTCCCGGCTCCCGCGTGGCAAGCTTTAACCCGACCGTATGCCCGTGATAGATCATGACCGCGCTGCAGGCGGCCACCCGCGAGACGTTCTGGACCATCAGTCCGGTCGGGAAGGCCGCGTTCTACTGGCTCGCCGCGGTGGCGATCCTCGCGTTCGGCTACGGCGTCTACGCCCGATTCGCGGCGTACGCGCGCGGGTGCGAGGACCCGCGTGATAGACTCTCGAACCTCCCCGGCCGCGTCGTCACCGCGACGCGGACCGTCCTCTCGAACGAGAACCAGTTCGACGGGGACCTGTACGCCGGCGTGATGCACACGTTCGTGCTCTGGGGATTCCTCGTCCTGCTCGTCGCCACGACGATCCTCGGGATCGACATCGACGTCTACCGCCCGCTCGCCGGCGAGTCCTTCTGGGTCGGCGACTTCTACCTGGTCTACCAGTTCGCCGTCGACGCGTTCGGCCTGCTGTTCGTCGTCGGCGTCGGGATGGCGATGTACAGACGCTACCGGGAGCGAGAAGGACGGCTGTGGGGCAAACACACCTCGCTCGAGGACGACGCGTTCGTCTGGATGCTCCTCCTGCTCGGCGTCGGCGGCTTCGTCCTCCAGGCGATCGGTATCGTCGGCCAGCCGGCGCGCGCGGACGAGACGGTGAGCTTCGTCGGCATGGCGATGGCGGCCGGCTTCGAGGCGGCCGGGCTGACCACCGCCGGGGCGGAGGCGGTATACGGCGTCGTCTGGTGGAGCCACTCGCTTCTCGCGTTCGCGTTCATCGCGTGGATCCCGTACGCGAAGCCGTTCCACATGATCTCCTCGTTCGCGAACGTCGTCGTCCGCGACGAGAAGGCCGGGGCGCGGCTCCCGAACGTCCCCGCCGACCTCGATCACACGAACGCGGAGTCGCTCGAGGACTTCACCTGGAAGGAGCTGCTGGACGGCGACGCCTGTACCAAGTGCGGCCGATGTACCGACGCCTGCCCGGCGGACACGGTCGGACGGAACCTCGACCCGCGGGACGTCATCCTCGATCTCAAGGCGTACCGCGAGTCCGTGGTCGACGACCCGGTCGCGGGGAGACGCGACGACGCGGCGGTCGCGACCGACGGCGGGAGGGGCGGCACCGTCCCCATCGTCGCCGACGAAGGGGGCGTCATCGCGAGCGAGTCGATGGAGTCGTGTATGTCCTGTATGGCGTGTATGGACGCCTGTCCCGTCGACATCGAGCACCTCACCTCGTTCACGCGCATGAACCGCCAGCTGGTCGACGAGGGCGCGGTCGACTCCACCCTCCAGGACGTCTTCCAGGACGTGATGCAGAAGGGGAACACCTTCGGCGAGTCGCAGTCGAGCCGGGGCGACTGGGCGGACGAGCTCGAGTTCGAGGTCGACGACGCCCGCGAGACCGAGGTGGAGTACCTCTGGTACGTGGGCGACTACCCGAGCTTCGACGACCGAAACGAGAAGGTCGCCCGCGCGCTCGCCCGGCTGTTCGAGGAGGCCGACGTGTCGTTCGGGATCCTGTTCGACGACGAGCGGAACGACGGCAACGACGTCCGGCGGATCGGCGAGGAGTTCCTCTACCTCGAGCTCGCCGGCCACCACGTCGAGACGTTCGCCGACTGCGAGTTCGACTCGATCGTCTGTACGGACCCGCACTCGTACAACACGATGAAAAACGAGTACCCCGAGGTCGACTTCGCGGAGTTCGCCGACGACCCGATGATGCCGTTCGACCGCGAGGAGCCGTGGAACCCGGAGGGGGAGATCGACGTGCTCCACTGGACGCAGGTCGTCGAGGAGCTGGTGAACGACGGCCGGCTCGGTCTGTCCGGCGACGAGCTCGACTACACCGTCACCTACCACGACCCCTGCCACCTCGGGCGGTACAACGACGAGTACGAGGCCCCCCGCGAGCTGATCCGCGCGACCGGCGCGGAGCTGTACGAGATGCCGCGCTCCCGATCGGACTCCTTCTGTTGTGGCGGCGGCGGCGGCGGGCTCTGGACGGAGCACGACGAGGAGGTGAAACCGAGCGAGGAGCGGCTCCGCGAGGCGCTCGAGGACACCGACGCAGGCGACGCCGTCGAGAAGTTCGTCGTCGCCTGTCCGATGTGTACGACCATGTTCGAGGACGGCCGGAAGACGGGCGGCTTCGAGGACGACGTCGAGATCGTCGACGTCGCGGAGCTGTTGATCGAGGCGGTGGAGACGGGACGGTAACGCGAAAGCAGCGGAGTGAGGACCGGCCGGGTTCAGGCGCGACGCGGGGTCGAATCGACGGCGTCGTCGGTCCGGCGGAGCAGCGCTCGGCCGGGCGCGCGATCGCGGACGGGCGCGTCGCCGAGGTAGTCGACGAGAGCGTCCCGGAGCAGCGCCGTCCCGTCCGCGTCGAGTTCGTCCCCGCGTTCGATGCGGGCGATGGGCCGGCGGTACGGGGAGGCGTCCCCGCCGGCGTCGACGGCGCGCTCGCAGGCGTCGAGCAGCGCCGCGTGCGCGACCCACGCCTCCTCGCGGGAGAGCGTCAAGTCGATCGCGTCGGTCCTCCGGGAGGGCATTCACCTGGGTCCTCCAGAGGGAGGGTCTTAAAAGTATGCCCGAGTTCGATGGTTTAAGAGTCGTCGCACGAAAGCGCCGGTATGGCGCGGGATCCGTCGCACGAGGAGGACACACCCGACGCCGCGGAGGTGCTCGACGCGCTGGCCGACGAGTCGGCTCGGCGGATCGTCGCGGCGCTCTCGGAGCCGAAGACGGCGAGCGAACTCTCCGAGGAGTGTGACGTCCCGCTCTCGACGACGTACCGGAAACTGGAGAAGCTCACCGACGCGTCCCTGTTGAGCGAGTCGACCGACATCCGGCGCGACGGCCAGCACACCACGCGGTACAGCGTCGCGTTCGAGGAGGTGGTCGTCTCGATCGACGAGGAGGACGGACGCGACCTGGCCGTCGAGTTCGAGCGTCCGGAACCGACGCGCGACGAGCGGCTGGCCGACCTGTGGTCGGAGCTTCGTGAGGAAACATGACAACGCAAATCGATTTGACGATAATCGTGGCAAAGACTGCCATCCTCGTGTTGGGTGGCTCGATCACCTACTACGCGCTTCGGGCGTTCGAGCGCACCGGTGACCGCTCGCTGCGGGCGCTCGGGATCGGCTTCGGCGTGGTCACCGTCGGCGCGTTGGTCGGCGGCGTCTCCCACCAGATCATCGGCGCGGACCTGGCCGTGGGGATCGCGATCGACAGCCTGCTGACGGCCGCCGGGTTCGCGGTGATCGTCTACTCGCTGTACGTGGAGTGATCGGTCGGTCGCGGATCCCCGGTCGAGCCCGTCGACGAACGGTAGCCTTTTGCGGGGCTCACGCGTGGTACCGGACAGATGAGCGAGGCCGCACGCGAGGATCTCTCCCGCCGGATCGCCGGGGAAATCACGCTCAGCGACGATCCGGGAGCGACCCTCCGGAAGTGGCGGACCGACTTCGACGTCTCACAGACGGAGCTGGCCGACCAGCTCGGTGTGTCCTCCTCCGTGATCTCCGACTACGAGAGTGGCCGGCGCGAGAGCCCCGGAATCGGCGTCGTCCGCCGGACCGTGGAGGGGCTTCTCGACATCGACGAGAAGCGCGGCGGCGGCCGACTCCGCCAGTACGCCCGCGTCCTCTCCGCGGGGTTCGAAAGCGACATCGTCCACGACCTCCGGGAGTACGCGACCGCCGTCCCGCTGGAGGACTTCTACGAGGCGATGGGCGCGACGGAGGTCGTCCGCGGCGACCGCGACCACGTCAACGGCCACACCGTGATCGACTCCATCCAGGCCATCACCCGCCTGTCGAGCGAGGAGTTCTATCGGCTGTACGGCCAGTCGACCAACCGCGCGCTGGTGTTCACGCGGGTCACCCGCGGGGAGTCGCCGCTCGTCGCGATGCGCGTCGTCAGCCCGACACCGAACGCGGTCGTGCTCCACGGGATCGACGCCGACGACCTGTGGGAGCACGCCGGTGACCTCGCTCGCGTCGACGGCTTCTCGCTCGCGACCTCAACGCGCGATTTGGAGGCGTGCCTGGCGGACCTCCGGGAGCTGTGAGCGGCGTCGGGTCGACGCCGGAGGCGCCCTCGAAGCCGCGACCGGGGATCTGAAACCGTTGGCCCGTCTCGGTTCGCCCATGAGCGACCGAGGATACGCCGACCGGCTCACCGCCAACCGCGAGGAGAAGGACGAGTTCTTCGCCGAACACCCGCAGTCGCCGATCCCGCCGGAACACCGGGAGGGGTTCGACGGCCTCGAGTACTTCCCGCCCGATCCGGACTACCGCGTCGAGGCGACCGTAACCGTCCACGACGAGCCCGACCCCGTCGAGATGGAGACGACCGCGAGCAACCCGGTCCGCTACCTCCGTGTCGTGACGTTCGCCTTCGAGATCGACGGCGAGGAGCACGATCTCGCGGGGTATCGACAGGAGGACGAGGAAGGCGAGATATTCGTTCCGTTCCGCGACAAGACCACCGGCCAGCAGACGTACTACCAGGGGCGGTACATGGAGCTGGATCCGGCCGAGGAACTCGAGGACGGCGACGCCGTCATGATAGACTTCAACCTCGCGTACAACCCCTTCTGTGCGTACAGCGAGACGTTCGCGTGCCCCCTCCCGCCCGAGGAGAACTGGCTGGAGATCGTGATCCCCGCCGGCGAGAAGGCACCGCAACTCGACTGAGCCGATCGCCCCGATCGCCCCGATGGACGCCCCGGCGCGCCGGCGAGCGCCCGATAGGGCGCGAGTCGACCGCGAGGGAGGCGGCGGACCGGTGCGACATCGCCCGCACCGGTCCGTCCGCCGAGGCTGGGGAGGCGTGAGGCGCGGTCGCAGTGCGGTCGCGGGCGGTCGCAGTGCGGTCGCGGGCGGTCGCAGTGCGGTCGCGGCGCGGTCGCGATATCAGTACACCCGACGGTTCACGGTCGGCTCGCGGCTCGAACGCGACGGATCGGTCCCGCCGGTCTCGAGGCCGCGACGCGAACCGACACGGGTCGACACGAGCCGAGCCGACCGACCGGACACGAGCCGAGTCGATCCCGTCCGGAGGACCCGACTCGATTCAGACGCGCTCCTCGAACCGCTCGATCGCCCGGTCGGCCCCCACGGAGAGGAAGCCGATGTCGGTCCCGGCGATCAGGTAGTCGTAGCCCGCCTCCACCCATCGGTCGATCTGGGCGTCGCTCGTCGCCAGCGTCCCGACCGGCACCCCCTCGTCGTTCGCGGCGGCGAGGGTCTCCTCGATCGCGTCCGCGAACGCGGGATCGTCGTACTCGCCGAACCGCCCCAGCGATGCCGAGAGGTCGGCCGGGCCGACGAACAGCGCGTCGATTCCGGGAACCGCCGCGATCTCGCCGGCCGACTCGACCGCCCGCGGAGTCTCGATCTGGGCGATCACCGCGATGTCGTCGGCCCCGCTCCGGAGGTAGCCGTCGAGCCGCCGACCGAAGTCGGACGCCCGGCTGCCGGCGACGCCGCGCCGGCCGCGGTAGCCGTCGCTGTCGACGCGGTCCGCCGGGTCGGTCGAATCCGTCGCGTCGGCCGACCCCCCCGCGTCGCCCTCGGCTCCGTCCCCGACCTGCGGCGGATATCGGCACAGCTCGACGAGCTCGCGCGCCGCCGCCGGCGAGTTGATCTGCGGGGCCATGATCGCCGACGGTCCAGCGTCGAGGACGCGCTTGATCCGGGCCGGCTCCGCGTCGGCGACGCGCACCAGCGCCTCCGCGTCGCCGGGAGCCGCCTCGATCGCCCGGAGCATGTTCTCGACGGACTCGGTCGTGGCCGACGAGTGCTCGGTGTCGACGGTCACGAAGTCGAAATCGGCCGTCGCCAGGGCCTCCGCGACGCCCGGCGAGGGCAGCGCACACCAGCCGCCGACCGGACGGTCACCCTCCGCGAGCTTGCGTTTCAGGTCCATGCGCCACGTTCGCGGACGGGACACAAAAACGCCGGTGCGGCGGCCATCGTCGGGGGGTTCGGGGACGCCACGGCTCACCGACACGGCGCGCGCTCGCGGGGGGAGCGCGAAAACGTGAACCAGGAAAAACGCGGGTCGGTCCGGCCTACAGCCGGCCGACGTTCTCGACGGCGACGGACTCGACGTCCTCGACCGCCGCGAACGCCTCCTCGACGGCCTCGGTGCCGCCCGCGTCGTCGGGGACGATCACGGTCGGGAGCAGCGCGACGAGTCCGAAGGCGACGTCGTCGCGTTCGAAGCCCCGGATGCGCGCGCCCTGTGGGAGGGCGGCCTCGAGATCGTCTTGAAGCTCGTCGAGGTCGACCTCCGGGCTGTTCGGCATGACCTTGATCTTGGCGGCGACGTCCCCCATCTCAGGGCCCCCGGAACCCACAGTCGTGACACTCGTAGAGGTTGCTCTGCTTCCGGCACTTCGCACACCGGTGGATCGTCGCGCCACAGTCCGGGCAGGCGAACCGCGCGGCGTTCATCCCGGACACCTGGATGCCACAGGAGACACACTGCTTCGTGCCCCGGCTTTCGGTATCGCTCATACCAGTTCTCACCGGCGCGCGACGTTTAACCGTTGTTCTTTGCCCTCGATTCCGGGTTCGATCGCGCGAACGACCGCACGCTCGACCGATCCCGATGGCCCGGTCGACCGACCTCGACCGCTCACCCCAGCATCAGCGGCCCGATCAGCACGCCCATCAGGTGGACGCGCCGCGCGCCGAGCCGCGGCGGAACGAGGCCGAGGACCGCGGCGACGAGGAAGACGCCGACGCCGAACGAGCCCGCGAACGCGTAGGAGACGCAGCCGAGCAGACAGAGGACGCCGACCGAGAGCCGAGTGTAGTCGGCGTTCCCGACCACCCGCAGGTACGCGTCGCCGACGAGGAGGAGGAGCGTGAACCCGCAGGCCGCCGCGGTGGCGCAGGCGACGAGGAGGATCGGAAGCGCGAGCGGCACTTCGGCGCGGTCGACGGCGACCGTGACCCCGGTCCGCGGCGTGCCGAGCGCGGCGAGCGCGAACAGCGCGAAGACGGTGTTCGCCGTGTTGGCCCCGCTCGTGGCGACGATGAACCCGCGGTCGGCCTCGCTTTTCGGGACCGCGGGCAGCGCCGCGACGCTCGCGATCGCCGCCGAGATACCGGGAACGTAGCCGACGACCGCGCCGGCGAGCGAGCCCGCGGTCGCGCTGACGCCGAGGTCGCGTCTCCCCATCGTGATTCGTGCGTCCGACTGCGGGGGGACGCCGTCGCCGCCGAGCGCGTCGACGAGGACCGGCGCGCCGAACAGCCCGGCGAAGAGGGGCGCGAGCACCCCGCCGGCGTCCAGCGGTGCGGACGGGTCGACGTCGAGGGTGGCGACGCCGAGCGCCGCGCTCGCGAGGAAGGCGACGAGCCCGACGACCGCGGCCCGCCTCGACGACTCGGTGACGACGAGGAAGGCGACGACCGCCCCGAGCAACAGCGGGAGGTGCGCTCGGACGATCGGGTAGCCCCGCGCCATGACCCAGGTGACCGGGACCGCGAAGGGTACCGCCAGCGCGACCGCGAGCCCGGACCCGACCGCAGAGAGACGGAGCGCCTCGCGGCCGCGACCCGCGATCACGAGCCGGTGTCCGGGGAGCGCGGCGACCGCGGTCGCGGCGTCGGGCACCCCGAGCGCGAGCGCGGGGACGATGTCGAGAAACGAGTGGACGACCCCCGCGCCGAGCATGGCGATGCCGACGAGCAGCGGGTCGGCGGGGATCGAGGGGGCGAGCCCCGCGAGCAGCAGCGCGAAGTTGTTCGCGTGGAGTCCGGGAACGAGTCCGCTCACGGTTCCGAGCGCAGCGCCACAGAACAGGAAGGCGAGTGCGGCTCCGGCGAAGGTCGGATCCAGCACCGGCCGGACGAGCGCGTCCATCCCGGCGAGGTGGCCGCGGCTTCGGGCATAAAGGTGCGCCGGCGTGTCGGGCTATCGGAGCGGACGACGAGATCCGAGAATCAGGCCGAAGCGGCCGCCTGCGACTTCTTCTGGGTGATGTAGCCGGCGATGCGGTTGCGGACGCCCTTGGACTCGACGGTCGTCAGCGCGGAGACGCTCTCCTTGTTCGTCTCGAAGTCGGTGTTGAACGACTCCGGATACTGCTCTAAGAGGACGTTCGCGAGCTGTTTGATGTACTTGGGCTTGATGGCCATACCGAGCGATACCGGCGGACCGAACTAAAAGGGTTCGTTCCCGCGCGAGCGGCCCTACGGGGGAACGACGCCCCCGTAGCACCGCGACGGCGGATCACGGCGAGTCGACCGAGTCATCCGAATCGACCGAGTCGTAGTCGTCGTCGTCCGCGACCGCGTCCGCCTCGAGTCCGCGTTCCGCCGCGATCGCCCGCCAGCCGGTCGCCCCGTCGATCCGCGCGAACGCCTCGCGCTCCGCCGGACCGCCGCACCGGTCGACGACGTCGGCGAAGTATCGCAGACGATCGAGCAGCTCCGCCGTGTCGTACGCGGGGACGTCGAGCCGCGAGGCCGCCACCGTGGCGTCGACGACCGCGCCGAACCCCCGATTGATCGTGGGCACCCGCTCGGAGACGACCGCGCTCTCCACGGGGTCGAGCGCCCACGTCCGCACGGTGAGGTCCCCCCGCGTCTCGTCGGCGACCTCCCTCGCGTCAACCTCGACCCAGGCGTCGGCGCCCGGGAGGACGGGATCGGTCTCCTCGCGGACCGTGAGCGCCGCGTCGACGAACTCCCGCGGGTCGGCGGTGAACTGGACCACGCCGCCGCCGCGCTCGGTGAAGTTCCGCCAGGTTCGGGTCCGACCGTACGTCCGGGCGGTGACGGGGTCGCCTGCGGTCTCGGGCGCGTGGAGTCCGAGCGCGGCGACGTTCCACAGGCCGTTCGGGCCCAGGGTGGCGACGACCGACTCCGTGACGCCACGGAGGTCGACCGGCCAGCCGTCGGGGCTCGCGGTCACGGGTCGTCCCCCGTTCGTTCGCCCACGCCGCCACCCATCTCCGCCCCGCGCCGGAGCGCGACGTACAGCGCCGCGCAGGTGAGATCGGCCGTCGTCCCCGGATTGATCCCGCGCTCGAGGAACGACGCCGCGAGCGACTCGACCGCCTCGAGGTCGATCGCGTGGACCGCGCCGGCGTCGGGTGGGGTTCCGGCGAGGGGTTCCGTACCCGGAACATCCGTCGTGTCCGCCTCCGCCACCGGGTCCGCCTCTGCCACCGGGTCCGCCGCCGAGACGAGCGCGCGCGCCTCCGCGCTCGCCTCCCGCGCGACCGCCGACCCGTGGGCCGTCGCGACGAGCGTGTCCGGCTCGGTCGCGAGCAGGCCGAGGAAGGCCCTGGCGGCTCGGTCCGCCAGCGGTCCCTCGTCGGCGAGGATCCAGTCGGCCGCGCGGAACGTCCGGGGAAACCCCTCGACCCACTCCTGGGCGTTGCGGTCGGGGACCCGGTCGGTACCGTCGGCGTTGCTTCCGCCCCCGACGCTCGCCGACGTGGCCATCACGTCGTGGAGCGTGAGCCCACGGTCGCGGAGGACCGGCGCGGCGTCGGCCCCGCGGCGCACGTCGAGGTCGGTCGCGTCCTCGGGGGGATCCCCGACCGCGACGTCGACGCGCTCGAACGCCCGGTAGAACGCGACCGCGTCGTCGACCGTGGCGTCTCGGGTCACGCGGTCGAGGCCCTCCGGCGAGAGGTCGTCGCTCCGGGTCGCACGGAGGAGCGGGACGAGGAGCAGGAGACAGCCGAACTGCGTGTTCGTCCGCGCTCGACCGGCCATCCCGGCGACTGCACGGTCGAAGGCGTGACCGATCGCCGCGCCGCGGGCCGCGCGGGCGAGCCCCTCACGAGCGCCGACGGCACCGCCGAGGAAGGACTCGAACCGGAGGTCCGCGAGGTCGCGCCGGCGGTCGACGTTCCCCGGCTTCGGCGTCCCCGCGACCTCGAGCAGGAGCGCGAGGACGGCGTCGTCCGCGGGAGACCGCCTCGTCACCGGGACACCTCTCTCCGCCCATCGGGACCATCGGTCAGGTCCCCGTCGCGCCACGCGTCGACCGCGTCCGCGACTCGAGACAGGACCCGCGGGTCGTCGCTCGGCCGGCCGACGCTCACTGCGTCGGCCCCGTACGCCGCGTACTCGCGAACCGTCTCGCGATCCCTGACGCCGTTGTTGGCGACGATCGTCGGGGAGACGAGGGCGTCCGTTTCGGCGGACGCGGACGCGCCGGCGGCCGCCGAGCGCGCCGCCGCCGTGACCTCGGCGACGACCGCCTCCGAGTCCATCGCGTCGACGTGGATCCACTCCGCGCCCGCCTCGACGACCGCGCGGGCGACCGCGGCGAGATCGACGCCTTCGACCTCCGTGCGGACCTTCACGCCCGTCGTCGCGCCCGTTTCGGCCGCGGCCGCGACGTAGTCGGCGAGACGCTCGCGGTTCGCGAGCAGGGCTTCACCGCAGCCGACCGCGCGGAGTTCCGGCTGCCGACAGTGGGCGTTTATCTCACAGATCGCCCCGTGATCGGCACACACCGCGGCCGCGTCGCGGACCGGCTCGACCGTCGCGCTCCGGACGTTGACCGCGGAACGGACCGGGGCGTCGGCGAGCGCTCGCAGCTGTCGGTCGATCCACGCGATCGGCTCCGCCGGGAGGAACTCGGACCGGCCGCGGGCGACGAGGTCGCGGGCGGCCTCGCGGCTCGCCGGGTCGAGCGCGATCCCGCCCACCACCGCGCCGTCGACGTGGTCGGCCGCCGCCCGCGCCCACGCCGCGTCCGACGCGCCGCTGAGGCTGGCGGCGACGAGGAACGGGCGGGCGCGGGAGGACGGGCCACCGGCGGTCTCGGAGTCGGCGTCGGCCGGCGAGTTCGACGGGGAGGGCGGGAGCGTCACGACGCCGCCTCCAGCGCCCGGTCGCACGCGCGGGCGACGCGCTCGGCGTCGTCGGCGTCGTCGATCCGGGTGTCGGTTCGCTCGACGTGGCGGTCGGGATCGGTCGGGTCGTCGCGGTCGAGGACGAACGCGTCCGCGAACGGGTAGGCGTCGACGACGCCCGCGGTCGAGGGGTCGAGCCCGACGCCCGCCATTAGCTCGGCGGCGGGGCCGGAGAACACCTCCTCGCCGACGAACGGCGAGACCGCGACGACGGACGTCGCCTCCAGGGCGGCCTCGATCCCCGGCACCGCGAGCATCGGTCCGATGCTCGTCACGGGGTTCGACGGCCCGATCACGACCGGCTCCGCGAGCGCCTCGCGGACCGCGTCGGTCGGCTCGGCCGCGTCCGCGCCGCGGAACTCCACGTCGACGACCGCCGGCTCGCCGCGCCGGGCGACCCAGTACTCCTGGAAGTGAAGGGTCTCGCCCTCGGCCGTGTGGACCAGCGTCGCGATCGGGTCGTCGGACATGGGGAGCAGGTCGACCGCGAGGCCGAAGGCGTCCGCGAGGATTCCGATGACCTCGGTGAGCGTGTGGCCCTCGTCGAGGAGGCCGGTCCGCGTGAGGTGGACCGCGCGGTCGCGGTCGCCGATCTCCATGAACTCCGCGACGCCGGAGAAGCGCCGCCAGCGGGCGAGCCGCCGACCCGCGACCTGGGCGTCGTCGTCGAGGTATCGCGGGCCGGAATCGAGTCCCGCCGCCTCGGCGAGCCGGACGAGTTCGTCGTGGGTCTCGGTGGTGTCGTCGGCGATCCCCCACCAGCGCTCGCGGTCGAGGACGTCGCCGCCCGCGAACAGCACGGTGTCGACGTCCGGACAGACGAGGTGGCCGCCGAGCTCGACGTCGTCGCCCGTGTTGGCGACGACCGTCACGTCGTCGAGGTCCCAGCGGACGCTCGCGCCCTCGAGCAGCTTCGGCGTTCCCGTGCCGCCCGCGAGGAACGTGACCATACGCCCGCAAGGCGGGGGGCGGATTTGTATCCTCGGCTCCGCGACGACGGCGATGGCGACGACGCGATCGGCCGTCGGCGCGCGCCTCCGAGCGCCCCAACGGGGCGCGAGGAGTCCGCGCGAGGGAGGCGAGGCGACCCGCCGGCGGCTCCGGCGGGTCGCCGAGACCGAGGCTGGGGAGGCGCGAGGTGCGGGGCTGTGGCGGGGGCGGGACTCAAAGGGGCAGTCACGAGGGCGAAGCCTGACGACGCAAGGACCGCAGGAGCGAACGAAGTAAGCGACGAGGACCGCAGCGAGTCACGCGAGCCCTCGCGACTGGGGCTTTGGCGGTGTTCTCCGCCGGGAAATCGACTGCGTAGTACCGAGCGGCTGGGGCTTTGGCGGTGTTCTCCGCGCTAGCAACCGCGTATGGTCGAGCGACTGTGGATCTCGCGGTGGTCACTGCGTCAACAGCGTCGATCACTCGCGCCGATTCCACGCTCGCTAGACCGGATCTCGATCGCCGATCGTAGTCAGGATCGAGCCGCTCACTCGCTCGTGGCGACGCTCGTCTGCATCCCGGCGGAGTTGAACGCGCTGCCGACCTCCTCGTCGCCGAGGACGATGACCCCCGCCTCCGCCCCGGTTACGTCGTCGAACTCCGCGATGGCTCGCTCGGCCGCGGCCTCGGCACCGACGCCCTCCTCTAACAGGTCGACCGCCCGGCGCGTCAGGGTGACGCGCGTGATGTCCTCGCCGGCCCCCGTCGCGCTCGCGCCGCCAGCCTCCGTACAGAAGAAGCCCGACCCGACCTGGGGGACGTCGCCGACGCGGCCCGCGAGCGCGAACGAGCGCCCGCCCGTCGAGGTCGCCGCCGCGAACGTCTCGCCGTCGGACGCGACCGCGCCGACGGTGTCGTGGTCGGGCGCGCCGCGCTTCGACTTCCCGTCGCCGCCCACGTCCGTCTCCCCGCCGTCCGCCTCCGTACCCTCCTCTCCGTCCCCCACCCCGCCCACCTGGTCCGCGCCCGAGGCGAACCGGGTCTCCAGCCATTCGAGGTGCTCGCGCGGGGAGCCGTCGGGCGGGGACTCGGCCTCGTATCGCTCGCGCGTCTCGTCGGTGAGGAGGTCGACGCCGGTCTCGACGCCGAACGCCGCGGCGAGGTCGACCGCGTGGTCGCCCGAGACGAGGACGTGCGGGGTCTCCTCCATGACGACGCGGGCGGCCGAGACCGCGTGTTCGACCCCCGGCATCGAGCAGACCGCGCCGACGGCGCGCTCGCTCGTCATCACGCCCGCGTCCGTGCGGACGACGCCGTCGGACTGGACCGCGCCGCCGACGCCCGCGTTGAACCGGGGGCTCGACTCGAGGACCCGGACCCCCGCCTCGACCGCGTCGAGGGGGGTGGACGCGGCCGCGCCCGCCTCGGCCGCCTCGTCGAGGACCGACTGTCTTGGTTCCGGTTCGTCGGGAACGCCGCCCGCGCCGCCGTGAAGTATCACGCGCATGGTCGCCCCCTCCGCGGGCGAGCCCATAAGGCTCCGGAAAGCGGCGGGGTTGGTGGTCGCGCGCGGGACCGCTCGAACGCCGGAAACCGGGATACGCGGCCGGGCGCTCGCGGCCCCGTTCCGGGCTCACACTACTGGCCGAAAGCGGCAGGCACTTTACCGGGGTGTGAGAACCTCCGACCGTTATGAGCTACGACAAGGTCGACGTACCCGAAGACGGCGAGCGGATCACCCTCGCCGACGAGGAGACCGGCGAGCTGGACGTTCCCGAGAACCCGATCATTCCGATCCTCCACGGGGACGGCATCGGGACCGACGTCGGTCCGGCCGCCCAGCAGGTGCTCGACGCCGCCGCCGAGGCGACCGGCCGCTCCATCGCGTGGATGCGCGTGTACGGCGGCGAGAGCGCCCGCGAGAAGTACGACGAGAACCTCCCCGAGGACACCGTGAACGCGATCCGCGAGTTCCGCGTCGCGATCAAGGGCCCGATGACGACGCCGGTCGGCTCCGGCTTCCGCTCTTTGAACGTCGCGCTTCGGCAGACGCTCGACCTGTACGCGAACGTCCGCCCCACCTACCACCTCGAGGGCGTCCCGTCGCCCGTGAAGAACCCCGAGGCGATGGACATGATCACCTTCCGGGAGAACACCGAGGACGTCTACGCCGGCATTGAGTGGGAGGCCGGCACCGACGAGGTCGAGCAGGTCCGCGACTTCCTCGAGGAGGACATGGGCGTCGAGGACGTGCTCCACGACGGCCCCATCGGGATCGGCGTCAAGCCCATCTCCGAGTTCGCCTCCAAGCGGCTCATCCGCGAGGCGCTCGACTACGCGCTCGCGAACGACCGCGACTCCGTCACGCTCGTCCACAAGGGGAACATCATGAAGTTCACCGAGGCGCAGTTCCGCGACTGGGGCTACGAGCTCGTCGAGGAGGAGTACGGCGACGAGTTCATCACGGAGGACGAGCTCTGGGAGGAGTACGACGGCGAACAGCCCGAGGACGCGATCGTCGTGAAGGACCGCATCGCCGACAACATGCTCCAGCAGCTTCTCACCCGGACGGACGACTACTCCGTCATCGCGACGATGAACCTCAACGGCGACTACATGTCCGACGCCGCCGGCGCGCAGATCGGCGGCCTGGGGATCGCGCCCGGCGTCAACTACGGCCACGGCCGCGCGCTCGCCGAGCCCGTCCACGGCTCCGCGCCCAAGTACGCCGGCGAGGACAAGGTGAACCCCACCGCGATGATCCTCTCCGGTCGCGAGATGCTCGAGTACCTCGGCTGGTCGGAGGCCGCCGACCTCGTGCGCGACGCCGTCGAGGAGACCATCTCCTCCGGGAAGGTCACCTACGACCTCCACCGGCAGATCGAGGGCGGCGAGAAGCTCGCGACGAGCGAGTTCGCCGACGCCGTCGTCGAGAACATCGAGAAGCTCGCGTAACGCGAGCCACCCCGTCCGTCGGCTGACGACGGCGACACCGAAAACCCCGCGCAGGCGACTCGCCGCGTGCCCGGAACTTCCCGATCGTCCGGATTCGAGTATCATCGCGGAGAATCGATCACCGTGTTTTAAATACGGATAGCGCCTAGTTGGAGTAATGAAAGTCCAGTTCGAGTGCTCGTGTTCCGAGGAGATCTCGGAGTTCACTCGGGGACAGACGAGCCGGGGGGTTCACGTCGAGTGCGGCAACTGCGGAGCGGTGTACGCGGTCACGATCACCGAACTCGAGTGACGGGACGGCCTCGGAGCTTACCCGTCCGGCGGGCTCTCCGCCGATCGAAACCGGAGCAGGACGGTGGTGCCGTCGTCGGTGGCGTCGAACCGTACCGTACCGCCCTGAAGCTCGCACATCCACTTGACGAGCCACAGCCCGATGCTGCTGGCGTGTGAAAGCGGGGTCTCCTCTTCCGCCCGCAACACCGCCCGCTCGTCCTCGGGTATCCCCGGCCCGTTGTCGTGGATCTCCAGGCGGGTCGTCGTCCCGTTCGTCTCGACCCGTGCGCGGACTCGTCGACCGGGGTCGTCGTTGTGGGCGACCGCGTTCTCGAACACCTCACGGACCGGATAGCTCACCGACTCGTCCGCACGTATCCACGCGCGCTCGGGGAGGTCGAGCGAGACCTCCGCGTCCGTCCGTTCGTCGTGTAGCTCCTCGACCGCCTCGTGGACGACCGTCGTGAGATCGACGCGGTCCTCGACGGGGCCGGTCGAGGCGTCCTCGATGACCCGGAGCTTCTCGCTTATCTCGACCATGTCCTCCGTGGTCTCGCGGATCGTCGCCAGACACTCGCGGCTGCGCTCGTCGTCCAGCCGACGCTCGAGCAGGTCTGCGTACCCCTGGACGACGTTGAGGTCGTTCCGGACGTTGTGTCTGAACACCCGGCTCAACACCTGGAGCTGCTGGTTCGAGGTCTCCAGCTCCTCGCGAGCGGTGACGGCCCGACGGGAGTGGTGACGCACCGCGCCGTAGACGAAAAGCGAGGAGGCCCCGACGAGCGCCAGACCGCCCGCGAGCCGGGCGGCCGAGAACGGAACGGCGGAGTCCGAGAGGGTCCCGACCGCGACGTCGACCGCGACCACGCACGCCGCGCCGAAGAGGAGGTACAGGCCGGCGACGGCGCGGGGTGACCGATCGAAGAGCCGGTCCGGGTCTGACTTCATATATCACTTAACCCCAGCGGATATCGTCCGTAACTAACGGGTCGATCCGACGTGTATTAAGTGTTCACCGTAGCGGAACGAGGCGGTAAATCGGGGGACAGAGCGCCCGTTCTCCGGGTGGCGGGTTCCGTAAGTCGGTACCGGAACCGGTTACCACTCCGTACAGTCGGCACAGACGAGATCGTCGCCGTCGCGCCAGCGCCGCTCGACCGTCGCGCCGCATCGGTCGCAGTCGGCCCCGTCCGCCGACCACGTCGACGTCGACTCGGCGGGCTCGACGTCGGCGGGAGCGTGTCCCTCCGAGTCGTCCCCGCCGGAGCCGTCCTCGCCGGAACCGTCCTCGTCGGCCGGATCGTCCTCGACCCTCGAACCGTCCTCGACTGCCGGGTCGTCCTCGACCCTCGAACCGTCCTCGACTGCCGGGTCGTCCTCGACCCTCGAACCGTCCTCGACTGCCGGGTCGTCCTCGACCCTCGAACCGTCCTCGTCGGCCGGATCGTCCTCGTCGGTCCCGGCGGATGCGAAGTCGTCGAGCGAGCGGTCCTCGGGCATTCACGCCTCCCGCCGGAGCCTGGCGACGACGAACTCGCGTTCCAGCTCGCCAAGGAACTCGCCGAGCCGGGGGCCCTGCGGCTGGTCGAAGAAGAGGCGGTAGCCCGCCTCGAAGAAGTCGGCGACCTCGACCCCGTGGTCGCGGGCGGTCTCGTACATCGCCGCCTGGATCGCCTCGCCGTCGTGGCCCGCGGCGACGAAGTCGGCGAGGTCGTCGAGCGCGGCGGCCACGTCGTCGTCGAGGTCGACGGCCGGGAGATCGGTCTGGAGCCGGTAGTTGTACTCGTTGTCGGTGCGCTCGGCCCACGTCCTCGCGCGCTCGACGCGGGCGAGCGCCTCCCGGACCGCCCACTGCGGGGTGTCGTCGTCGACGTGCCCCTCGTCGCGGGCGAGCTGCTCGCGCAACTCGTCGTCCTCGACCATGCCGAGGACCGCGGCGAAGGTGTACGGGAACCGGACCCGGTCCGCCGGATCCGCGTCGTCCGGGCGGTCGGCGTCGGTGGCCGGATGGCCGGACCCCCACCCCATCACGAACGGATACGCGCGCTCGGCGAACCGGGTCAGCTCCTCGTCGTCGACCTCGCCGAAGTACGCCCGCTCGAAGCGGTCGAAGCGGTCGACGAGCAGGTCGATCCGCTCGAGGTCGAGGTCGCGCGCCTTCTTCGGGTGGAGCGCGAAGAAGTACCGGATCACCTCCGGCTCGAGGACCTCGAGGAGTTCCGGCACCGTGACGACGTTGCCAGCCGACGAGGAGAGCGCCTCCCCGCCGAGCGTGAACCACTCGTACACCATCGGCACCGGGGGCTCGATGCCGAAGACGGTCCGCGCGAGGGCGACGCCGGAGGGCCACGACCCCTCGGCGTGGTCCTTGCCGAACGGCTCGAAGTCGACGTCGAGGACGTCCCACTGGGCGGGCCACTCGAGACGCCACGGGAGCTTCCCCTCCCGGAACGTGGCGGTTCCCTCGTGGCCGCAGCCCTCGATGACGTCGTCGCCGACCTCGAGGTCGGTACACGCGTACTCGACGGTTCCCGCCTCGAGGTCGACCGCGGTCACCGTCTCCGTGACCTTCCCGCACGCCGCACAGACCGGGTTGAAGGGGACGTACTCGTCGTCGACCTTGTCCTGGTAGCTCCCGAGCGTCTCGCGGACCGCCTCCAGGTCGGCGAGGACGGTCCGGACCGCGTCGTCGAAGCTCCCGTCGGCGTACAGATCCGTGTTCGAGACCATCTCGACGGGGACGCCGAGCCGCTCGGCGTCGGCGGAGAGCAGCGCCGCGAAGTGCGCCGCGTACGACTCGCGCTCGCCGAACGGGTCCGGGATGGACGTGTACGGCTTCCCGAGATTGCGGCCGAGCGCGCCCGCGTCCACGTCGCCGAGGCCGACGATCTCGCCGTCGGCGTTCGCCAGCTTCCGCGGGAGCTTCCGGAGCGGGTCCTTGTCGTCGGAGGTGAACAGCTGTCTGACCTCGTGGCCGCGGTCGCGGAGCACCTCGGCGACGAAGTAGCCGCGCATGACCTCGTTGACGTTGCCGACGTGCGCGACGCCAGAGGGGGAGACGCCCCCCTTGATCACGATCGGGTCGTCGGGGTCGCGCGCCTCGATCTCGTCGGCGACGACGTCCGCCCAGAAGGCGTGGAACTCGTCGTCGCTACCCGAGACCGCACTCTCGGAGTCCGTCTGCTCGGAGAGGATGTGGGGGGAGTCGGCGTTCGTCGGGTCGTCGCCCGCCGGGCCGTCGCTCGCCGGGTCGGCGTCCGCCGGGTCGTCGCCGGTCATCGCTCCCTCGCCCACGCCGCCGGCTCGGTGCTCCCCTCGGGGATCACGTTCGTTCCCGTGTGCTCGCCGCGGAGGACCGCGTCGACGACGGCATCGGGATCGGTGCCGTCGAGGACGACGGAGCGGACTCCGGCGCGGTCGATCAGCTTCGCCGCGAGCAGGTCGACGGGCGCGGAGGAGCCGGCGTCCCGGCTCATCGGGAGCACCACGTCGACGAGTTCGGCGGGCGACAGCGACTCGAACCGGGTCGCGTCGTCGTGGCGGTTCGGGTCGACGTCGTAGACGCCGTCGGCGCTCGTCGCGAACACGAGCAGGTCGGCGTCGACGGACTCCGCGAGCGCGACCGCGACCGCGTCGGTCGTCTGTCCGGGCGTGATCCCGCCCATCACGGGGACCTCGCCCCGGCGGAACGCGGCGGCGGCCTCGTCGTACCCCGTCGCCGGCGCGGGCGCGGCCGCGTCGTCGAGCGCGGCGATCAGCAGGCGGGCGTTGAGCCGCGTGGTGCCGATGCCGAGCTCGTCGAGTTCGACCTCGTTGCCGCCGAGCTCGCGGGCGGTCGTGATGTACTCGCGGGCGACGCCGCCGCCGCCGACGACCGCGGCGACCGAACACTCCTCCGTCGTCAGCCGCCTGACCGCGTCGGCGTAGGCGGCGACACGTTCGGGATCGAGCTCCGGCGCGAGCACGCTCCCGCCGATGGAAACGACGACTCTCATTGCGGCGAGGTAGCCGTGTCGCCGGCTTAAGGATTGTCAAGCGGGGACGGCGAGGGCGGAGATATCCGGAGGTTCCCCCATGGAAAACAGTTTAGGACCGTCCGAGAGTCCACCCGCCATGAAGGTCCACGTCGGGTCGGCGGCGACGCCCGAGGAGGCCGAGGCGATCGCCCGATCGCTCGCGGCGCACCTCGGCGTCGGCGTCGAGGTCCACCTCGGGGAGAGCGGGGAGCCCGCGGCGAGCGCCGATCCCCCGGAGACGGCCTATCCCCTCGAGGACGATCTCGGACCGACCGACCGGGAGCGGGACCTCCGAGCGGAGATCGCGGACGTCCGGGAGGGCGGCCCCGCGAAGTACCGCGAGCGGCTCGAAGAGCAGGGGAAGCTGTTCGTCCGCGACCGGCTCGACCTCTGGTTCGGCGGCGAGGGGGGAACGCGCGGCGCGGGCGATCCGAGCTCCTCGGACGACGGCCCCGTCGGGATTCGCTTCGAGGACGGCACGTTCGCCGCGTTCGACGACTGGCACCCGAACGCGCCGGACCACAGCGGAGACGAGGCGTCCGAAGGAACGGACGACCGCCTCCCGGCGGACGGCCTCCTGACCGGGGGCGCGGAGTTCGAGGGACGCGACGTCCACTTCATGGCCAACGACTTCACCGTGAAGGCGGGATCGATGGCGGCGAGGGGCGTCGAGAAGTTCCTCCGGATGCAACAGCGCGCGCTGAAGACGGGCAACCCCGTCCTCTACCTGATGGACTCCTCGGGCGGGCGGATCGACCGGCAGTCCGGCTTCTTCGCCAACCGCGAGGGGATCGGGAAGTACTACTACAACCACTCGATGCTGTCGGGGGCGGTCCCGCAGATCTGCGTGCTCTACGGGCCGTGTATCGCCGGGGCGGCCTACACCCCCGTCTTCGCCGACTTCACCGTCATGGTCGAGGGCGTCTCCGCGATGGCGATCGCCTCCCCGCGGATGGTCGAGATGGTCACCGGCGAGGAGGTCGATCTGGAGACGCTCGGGGGACCGCGGCTCCACGCCGAGGAGTCGGGATCGGCAGACCTGATCGCTCGCGACGAGGAACACGCCCGCGAGCTCGTCGCCGACCTGATCGCCTACCTCCCGGACCGGGCCGGCGAGAAGCCGCCGCGCGCGGAGCCGAAGCCGCCGAAGTTCTCTCCCGAGGGGATCGACGAGCTGATCCCCGAGTCGCCCACCCGCCCGTACGACGTGCGCGACCTCCTCGACCGGATCGCGGACGCGGAGTCCGTCTTCGAGCTGCGGTCGGGGTACGGCTCCGAGATACTCACCGCGTTCTGTCGGATCGACGGGCGACCCGTGGGCGTCGTCGCCAACCAGCCGACGGAGCGGGCCGGGGCGATCTTCCCCGACGCCGCCGAGAAGGCCGCGGAGTTCGTCTGGACCTGTGACGCCTACGAGATCCCGCTTCTGTACCTCTGTGACACGCCGGGGTTCATGGCCGGCTCGCAGGTCGAGCGGGACGGCATCCTGGAGAAGGGAAAGAAGCTGATCTACGCCACGTCGTCGGCGACGGTCCCGAAACAGACCGTCGTCGTCCGGAAGGCGTACGGCGCGGGGATCTACGCGATGGGCGGCCCCGCCTACGACCCCGAGAGCACCATCGGGCTCCCCTCCGGCGAGATCGCGATCATGGGACCGGAGGCCGCGATAAACGCCGTCTACGCCCGGAAGCTGGCCGAGATCGACGACCCCGAGGAGCGCGCGGCCGAGGAAGCGCGGCTCCGCGAGGAGTACCGCGAGGAGATCGACGTCCACCGGATGGCGAGCGAGGTCGTCATCGACGAGATCGTCCCGCCCTCGGACCTCCGCGCCCAGCTCGCCGCCCGCTTCGACTTCTACGAGGACGTGAAGAAGGACCTCCCCGAGAAGAAACACGGGACGGTGCTGTGACATGTTAACATTTTTGAGATCTCGAATCCCTATGGATCTCCATGGACGGGGAAGAAACGGGTGATGACGGCGGCGAGTGGAGCGACGAACTCCGGGAGGAGTACCGAAACGCGTTCGTCGAGGCGTCGAAAGAAGACGTTCGGGACCTGAGGGTCGTCCTCTCTGATGGGTCACTGGACGGGAGCGGACTCGTGGAGAGGTATCCGATCTCGGCGGGCGATGGACAGGACAGTCGTCCGAGAACGGAGCCGGAAGGTCGGATAGATCGGGAGCTGGCGGAGTATCACGACGTCAAACGGGAGCAGGAAACCGTTCTGAAACGCGAAGAGCAGTTAATCCGGTCACTGGATCTCCTCGAGCGAGGATTCGACGAGGTGGATGGATCGAACGACGCCGACGGAGCCGTATCCATTCGGGAGGCCGCCTACGCGACGCAGTTGTGTTCCCAGCGGCTCACGATGTTGCGCTCGTCCGTCACCGCGAGTGTGGGGAGTAGACTCAAGAACCTGTTCGGCTGGCTCAAAAACGTCATCTCGTCGGTGTCGGCGAAGCTGTGGACCCTGGTCTCCTCACACACCAGTCTCCGGGAGTGGAGCGTCACCGGCGGGGCCGGCGTCTCGATGTTCGGCCTCCAGGGCAACGCCGATCTGTCGTTGACGTTCGGTCCCTGATCGTCTCCGGATCGGTCCGATCGTTGGAGCCCCGCGGATGGTGATTTTATACGTGGCGCACGCGACCGTGAGCGAGCGATGATCGAGACCGGCGTCAAAGCCCCCGACTTCGCCGCGCCCACGGTCGCCGACGGGAGAGGGACCGAGATCGCGCTGTACCGGCTCGTGGAGTCGCACCGCGCGGTCGTCCTCGCGTTCGCGCCGGCGACCTTCGTCCCGACGAGCACGGCGGCGTTCGCGGCGGTCCGGGACGCCGGGTGGCACGACCGCGAGGACCTCGCGGTGGTCGCGCTCACCGGCGACTCGCTGTACGCCGGGTTCGCGTACGTCGACCGCTTCGATCTCCCGTTCCCCGTCGTCTCCGACTTCCACGGCGGGATCGCCGACTCCTACGACCTGCTGGCCGACTCGTGGGAGGGGCACGCCGACATCCCGCGCCGCGCGACCGTCGTGATCGACGGCGACTGGCGGGTCCGGTTCGCCGAGGCGACGACCGACGCGCTCGACCGCCCCGCGCCCGCGCCGGTCGAGAACGCGACCGCGACGCTGCGGGACCTCGGCGTCGACGTCGACCGCCCCCGCGTGAACTACGACGGGCCGTGGTGAACGACGGACCATGGTGAACGACGGGCCGTGGTGAGACCGGCGGAGTCGTTCCCACCGCCGAGTTCACACCACCGATACGACCGGCGCGCGCCGGTGAGCGCCCGACGGGCGCGAACCGACCGTGCGAGGGAGCCCGCGGCCGCCGGCGGCGGCCGCGGCGAGGCTGGGGAGGCGTGAGGTGCGGGGGCTGTGCGGTTGCGGTTCGGGTGGCTTTTTGGCTGTTCGTCTCTCCGTCGCCCGCGGATCGGTCTCGGATCGGTATCAGATCGGGATCGCGACGGTCGTTATTTGTGTCTCGACGAAGACGCACGCACGATGCCCTCCGTCCTCTCCGATCTCGTGTTCAGCGAGCCGTCCGGCCGGACCAACGCGCTCGTCCAGTTCGCGGGAGCGCTCGCGTTCCTGGGGCTGTACGGCTACTCCCGGATCGCGGGCGACGCCGACCCGAGCGACTGGCTGCTCGTCATGGCTCTCGGGGCCGTCCTGGCGGGGACCGCCGAGTCCCTCCCGAACGACCGGAAACGCACGGCCGGCGTGCTTCGGCTCGCGGCGGTCCTCGTACTGCTGTGTCTGCTCGTCGCCATCGTCCTCGCTCCGGAGTTCGTCGTTGGATAGTGTGGGACAGCTTGTCTCCGTTGAAACGCTCGTTTTCAGAGACGATTTGGGCTGAAACGGCCGTTCTATTTCGAGTGCTTGTAGAACGGGTGTTTCGTGAGAGGCCGAGGTGATACGAAGGGGATCCTGGCTGGTGCGGTGACCACCGCCAAAGCCCCAGCCGCGAGGACTCCTGCGCCTCGCTGCGCGCTTCGGTCGCTCACTTCGTTCGCTCCCTCCAGTGCTTACGTCGGCGGAGTTCGTCCTCACGACTGCCCCTTTGAGTCCCACCCCGCACAGCCCCGCAACCGCGCCTCACGCCTCCCCAGCCTCGCCGCTCGCTCGGGCTCCCTCCGGTCGCCCCAGTCGCTCGCGGCGTCCCTCGCGGTCGGGTTCGCGCCCTCCGGGCGCTCACCGGCACGCCACCGCAATCGCTCGCTCCTTCGTCTGTACTGCCCACCGCCGGAGTATGACATCTCATCTACGGAGGATTTCAACAGAGCCACGAGTGTTATATCGGTACTGCCGATCGAAAGCGGTCGATAGCGTCGAACCTCTCGGTGATTTCGACCACTTGGTTCACAAAAGCACCGGCCGAGACTCCCGCGAGTGAAACGAGCGGGAGTCAGGCCGGTGGATCTTCGAGCGTAGCGAGAAGATGCACCGGCCGAGATTTGAACTCGGGTTGCAACCATGGCAAGGTTGCGTGATACCACTACACTACCGGTGCGTGCTTCGCGATCGATGCTCCGCCGGTGAGACACTTAAACCTGTCACATTCCCGGCTCCGTGAGATCGATCGTCACCGACTCGGTCGACAGGTCGTAGAGGTTCATCTCGCGTCCCTTCGTCGAGTAGCGCACTCCGACGGGCGTGATGAGGTCGACGCGCTGGAGCCGGCGCAGGTGGTAGGTGACCGCCTGAAGCGAGACGTCGAGTTCGTCGGCGATCTCGGAGGGCGTCGACGGCGACTCGCGGACGACGGCGATCACCTCGCGGGCGGTCGCCGACGCGAGAACCTCGAGGAGCGCGTCGGATCCCTCGAGCGAGGCGGTCCGGCGGTCCCGGTCGGCGTCGGACGTCGTCGGCGGCGGGGAGAGCTGTTCGAGCGTCATCGTCGGAGATCGGTGAGGGGCGATCGGCGGGCCGCGACGCCTCCGTCGTCGACTGAGGCGTCGGCGGGAGCGTGGGAGGGCCGTCGGTCGAGGGGGAACCGCTCGTTCGGCTGATCGTTCACTCTCGATGAAGCGAGCATCGGCTCTCTGAAGCGACGGGATGCGGCCGCATAGGTATTATGTCGTCACAAACGTCACGATCGACTGTATCGGCACAACAATCAATACCTGCGGCCCGTATCCGCGAACATGGCGGAACTAGACGCACCGAGACGGGTCCACGTCGTCCCGCTCGGGTACGAGAAGGACCGCATCGTGGAGCCGGTCGTCGACGCCGACGCCGACGAGGCGCTCTTCCTCGAGCCGAACCCCGACGACGAGGGCGTCGACCGGCCGGCCTACCACGAGGAAGTCAGAGAGCGAATTCGGGCGGCCGGGATCCGGACGGAGACGATCGAGTGTGACATCTTCGACCTGTACAGCTCGCTGGGGACGATCGCGGAGGTGGCAAACCGGTTCCGCGAACACAGCGTCTACGTCAACCTCGCGTCCGGCTCGAAGGTGACCGCGATCGGCGGGATGATCGCGTGTATGGCGACAGGAGCCGTCCCGTACTACGTGCGCGCGGAGACGTACGCGGGCGGCGAGGATCGACCGGTCGCCTCGGGCGCGAAACCGCCGGAGACGCTCCCGAAGTACCACATCGAGGAGCCGAAGCGCGAACACGTCGCGGTCCTCGGCCACGTCGAGCGCGAGGGGTCCGTCACGAAGCGAGAGCTCATCGAGTACGGCCGTCGCGAGGGGCTCCCGTTCGTGGATCGGTACGACGCTGAGGGCGTCCAGAACCCCGACCGGGGGTACTACCGCCGGCTCAACGCGCGGATCGTCGACCCGCTCCGGAGCCGCGGGTTCATCGAGATCGAGGAACACTCCAAGTACCAGTACGTCTCGGTCACGGAGAGCGGCGAGAACCACCTCCAAGCGTTCGGATACCTCCTCGAGGAGTGAGCGGGGAGCTCGGGCCACCACTCCGCGATCCGCGACCCCCGTCAGCCCTATGTCGCTCTCGTGCCGAGGGGACCGCATGGGGATCCATGACACGCTCTCGGCGGCCCTCGACCGGCTCGAGCCGCCGGAGCGGCTCGTCGACTGGTCGCTCCTCGCCGTCGTGCTCGCGGAGACGGCCACCGGACTGGTCTCGTTCACCGTCGGAACGCCCGCCGGCTGGCCGGTCTTCTGGCTCCACCGCGCGCTCGGGCTCGCGATCGTCGTCCTGCTCGGCTGGAAGCTCGCCCGCGTGCGTCACCGCCTGACCGACCGGACGCTGTGGCGGCCGTCGACCGCCCTCTCGGTCCTCACGCTCGTCGCCGCGGTCGGGACGGTCTCGACGGGGGTCGTCTGGGTGTTCGGGCTCGACGTCCGGCTCTCCTACTGGACGCTGCTGTCCGTCCACGTCGGCTTCGGGCTGGCGCTCGTCCCCCTCGTCGCCGCCCACGCCTCGACCCGGTTCCGGCCGCCGAGGCGGGTCGACTTCGAGGGGCGGCGGACCGCGATCCAGTACGGAGCGTTGTTGATCGCGGGCGCGGTCGTCTACCGGCTCCAGCAGGGCGCGAACCGGCTGCTCTCGACGCCCGGCGCGGACCGCCGGTTCACGGGCTCTCAGCCGCGTGAGGGTGAGGGGAACGGCGCGTTCCCGGTCACCTCCTGGGTCGCCGACGACCCGGACCCGATCGACCGGGCGAGCTACCGGCTCTCGGTGAGCGGGCTCGTCGCGGAGCCGCGGGAGTTCGCCACGGACGACCTCGAGCGCGTCGGCGGCGACGAGACCTCGGCGTTGCTCGACTGTACGAGCGGCTGGTACACGGTCCAGGAGTGGGGCGGCGTGCGGGTCGGCGACCTGATCGCGGCGGCCGGCGGCGTGGAGGGGAACGGCCGGGCGGAGGGGGACGACGGGGTGGAGGGAGGCGACGGGGCGGAGGACGACGAGCGGTACGTCCGGTTCGTCTCCGTCACGGGGTACCGGTGGACGCTCCCGCTCGCGGAGGCCGAGGACGCGCTGCTCGCGACCCACGTCGGCGGCGACCGACTCGCGCACGGCCACGGCGCGCCCGTTCGGCTCGTCGCGCCCGGCCGTCGAGGGTTCCAGTGGGTGAAGTGGGTGACCCGGATCGAGGTCCGTTCCGAGCGCGACCCCGCGCAGTGGATCGTCACGCTGGTGAGCGGGTTCGACTGAAGCGCCTCGGTGAAGTCTGTTTTCAGGCCGTTTGCGAACGAAACGCCCGGTACAGGTCTCGTACTTATCTAGCGGGATAGGGCGCTAAAACCTCGCGCTTCAGCGCGGGGATACAGCGCCCGCATGTGGTTTTAAGGGATTCTACGACGTGTTGAATGCTAACCGAGGCGGTCTACTCGCCCTATCCCAATGAGACAGTATCGGGATTCGCCCTTTCGTCGTGGAAGGCACCCTTCCATCAGACGAACAGGGTGTAAGAAGCCCAAGATACCCCCGAATCCCCGCCTCACCGCCGAGGATAGGGGTAACGGTAGCGTGGCACTGCCAGCATTCCCTCGGGAATGTTAAACCGTAAATCTCCCAAACTAGCAAGCTTTCGCTTGTGGGAAGCTCCGCCGTTTACGGCGGAGAGGATGTCACAGAACGGTTGTTTTGGTGGAGATTGAGGTGAGTAGAAGAGGATCGTTGCTGGCGCGGTGAACGCCGGCAAAGCCCCAACGCCGAGAACTCGGGGACCTCGCTGTGGTCCTCAGTCGCTCACTGCGTTCGCTCCCTGCGGTCCTTGCGTCGGCCGCCGTCGCCCCCGGCGTTGCCCCTTTGAGTCCCACCCCACCCCGCACAGCCCCACACCTCACGCCTCCCCAGCCTCGCGGCTCGCTATCGAGGTGCTCGTTTCACTCGCACCTCGCTCGCCGCGTCCCTCGCGGGCTCCTCGCGAGCCGATGGCTCGCTCGGAGGCGCGCCACCGCAGGATCGCTCGTTCACCCCCCTGTCTTGACTACAACCACTCCGAACCGTCCCACGCGCCGAGGACGTCGGCGAGGGTAACTGGACGATCGACGACCGATCGATCCCGAAACCTCCGGATAGCCCCGTGTGAACGCTCCACAGCCCGGAAACCGGACCGCTATCCTTTTAGTCCGTCGTCCGGAATCACGGGGTACAGTCTCGCCACGATGCGCACCGAGGACGGACTCACGATCTGTGTCCCGTCCTCGGTCGTCCGGGAAGCCGAGGACGATCGCGAGGCGACTCGCAAACTCGGCTACGTCGCCCGCGCGGCGGCGGTGTTCCGGGCGGACCGGCTCGTCGTCTTCCCCGACAGGGAGGGCGAACGACGCCGGGGCGGGGAGTACGTCCGCGCCGTGCTGGGGTACGCCGCGACGCCCCCGGAGCTCCGAAAGGACCTCTGGGGCGAACGCGAGGAGCTCCGGTACGTCGGCGTGCTGCCGCCGCTGCGCGTGCCGTGGCGGACCGGCTCGGCCCCGAACGGGGACGAGTCGACAACACAGGGACTCGTGACCGAGGTCGGACCTGAAGGCCGCGTCCGGGTCAATTCCCCGCTGGGGGAACACCCGATCTCCCTGCTCGTCCCCTCCGGAATGGAGGTCGAGCGAGGAGAGCGCGTCACCATCAGGGTCTCTTCGAGAGAACCGGTCCGCGCCCGCATCACCGGGAAGCCGGAGGTCGGCTTCCAGGTCGTGGAAGCGGACCTGTCGGAAGCGCTCGCCGCCGACGACGTCGCCGTCGCCACGTCGCGACACGGGGAGGAACTCTCCGTCTCGCGGCTCGGCGACCTCGTCGTCGACGCGCGGGAGGCCGGCGGATACACCGTCGCCTTCGGCGCACCGGAACGGGGGCTTCCGGAGATGCTCGGGCTCTCACCCGAGGACGTTCGGGCGGCCGTCGCCGACGGCCGCCGAGTCGAACCCGATCCGGGGTTCGACCTCTGGCTGAACACGATCCCGGCACAGGGCAGCGGGGTAGTCCGAACGGAGGAGGCTCTGTTCGCGACCCTCGGCTCGCTCACACTCACGGAGTAAACACATGCCACAACCAAGCCGACCACGAAAAGGCTCGCTGGGCTACGGCCCACGCACCCGCGCGGACAGCGAGGTACCGCGCATCCGCTCGTGGCCAGACGACGACGGGGCGCCCGCACTACAGGGCTTCGCCGGCTACAAGGCCGGAATGACCCACGTCATGATGGTCAACGACGAGGCGGACTCGCCGCGTGAGGGGATGGAGGAGTCCGTCCCCGTCACGGTGGTGGAGACGCCGCCGATGCACGCCGTCGCCGTGCGAGCCTACGAGGAGACGCCGTACGGACAGAAGCCGGTTGCCGAGGTCTGGGCGACCGAGTTCCACGAGGAGCTCGACCGCGCGCTCGACCTGCCGGCGGAGGACACCTTCGAGGAGGACCGAACGGAGCTCGAGGAGCTGCTGGAGGAGGACGTGATCGACGACGTTCGCGTCATCACCCACACCAGCCCCTCGGAGCTCGCGAACGTACCGAAGAAGAACCCCGACGTGATGGAGACGCGCGTCGGCGGCGGTTCCCTCGAGGAGCGCGCCGACTTCGCGCTCGAGCTCGTCGCGGACGGCGGTGCCCACGAGTTCGGCGACGTCTTCCGCGCCGGACAGTACACCGACGTCTCCGGCGTCACGAAGGGGAAGGGGACGCAGGGTCCCGTCAAGCGCTGGGGCGTACAGAAGCGGAAGGGCAAACACGCCCGCCAGGGATGGCGGCGTCGGATCGGCAACCTCGGTCCGTGGAACCCCTCCCGCGTTCGCTCCACCGTTCCCCAGCAGGGCCAGACCGGCTACCACCAGCGCACCGAGCTCAACAAGCGCCTCATCGACTTCGGCGAGGGCGACGACGCCTCCGTCGACGGCGGCTTCGTCAACTACGGCGAGGTCGACGGCGAGTACGCGCTCATCAAGGGCTCGCTACCGGGGCCGAACAAGCGCCTGCTGCGCTTCCGCCCGGCCATCCGGCCGAACGACCAGCCGCGCCTCGACCCCGAGGTCCGGTACGTATCCACCGCATCCAACCAGGGATAATCCATGAACACGACAGTACACGACCTGGACGGCGGGGACGCGGGCAGCGTCGAGCTGCCGGCGATCTTCGAGACCGCGTTCCGACCGGACCTCATCGGTCGGGCGGTCAGCGCCGCACAGGCTAACCGGAAACAGGCCTACGGGGCCGACGAGTTCGCCGGACTGCGAACCCCCGCGGAGTCGTTCGGCTCCGGACGTGGGCTCGCCCACGTTCCGCGCTCCGAGAACGTCGCCCGCCGCGTCCCGCACGCGGTGTCGGGCCGCGCCGCACACCCCCCGAAGGCCGAGAAGGACCAGACGAAGAAACTGAACGACAAGGAGCGCCAGCTCGCGGTTCGGTCGGCCATCGCCGCCACCGCGGACGCGGAGCTCGTCGCCGAGCGCGGTCACGCGTTCGACGAGGACCTCGACCTCCCGCTCGTCGTGAGCGACGAGTTCGAGGACCTACAGAAGACCCAGGAGGCCCTCGGCGTTCTCGAGGCCCTCGGCGTCGACGCCGACGTCGAGCGCGCCGACGAGGGGCGCTCCGTCCGCGCGGGTCGCGGGAAGACCCGCGGTCGCAAGTACAGCCAGCCGAAGTCCGTGCTCGTCGTCACGAGCGAGGAGCCGTCGCGCGCCGCTCGCAACCTCGCGGGCGTCGACGTCGCGACCGCTGGCGAGGTCAACGCGGAGGACCTCGCGCCCGGCACGCATCCGGGTCGGCTCACGCTGTGGACCGAGTCGGCGATCGAGGAGGTGGCCGACCGATGAGCTCGCTCATCGAACACCCGCTCGTGACCGAGCAGGCGATGAACGAGATGGACTTCAAGAACAAGCTGCTGTTCTTGGTCGACATCGACGCGACGAAACCGGAGATCCGCGACGAGGTCTCCGAACGGTACGACGTCACCGTCACCGACGTGAACACGCAGGTGACGTCGAAGGGCAAAAAGAAGGCGACGGTCACGCTCTCCGAGGACGACGACGCGACCGACGTCGCCTCCCGGATCGGGGTGTTCTGACGATGGGACGACGAATCCAAGGACAGCGGCGAGGACGCGGCGGCCCGACGTTCCGGGCCCCGTCCCACCGCTACAAGGCGGAACTGTCGCACAAGACGCTCGAGGACACCGACCTGATCACCGGCGAGATCGTCGGGATCGAACACGACCCGGCGCGTTCCGCGCCGCTCGCGGAGGTCGAGTTCGACGACGACGACCGGCGGCTCGTGCTCGCGCCGGAGGGCGTTCGCGTGGGCGAGACGATCCAGGTCGGCGTCTCGGCGGAGATCAAGCCGGGGAACACGCTTCCGCTCGCGGAGATCCCCGAGGGAGTCCCCGTCTGTAACGTCGAGAGCAACCGCGGCGACGGCGGGAAGTTCGCCCGCGCCTCGGGCGTCTCGGCGACGCTTCTCACCCACGACCGCGACGTCGCGGTCGTCCAGCTTCCCAGCGGGGAAGTCAAGCGGCTCGACCCGCAGTGTCGCGCCACGATCGGCGTGGTCGCGGGCGGCGGTCGGACGGAGAAACCCTTCGTCAAGGCCGGCAACAAGTACCACAAGATGCAAGCACGCGGGACGAAGTACCCGCGCGTTCGCGGCGTCGCGATGAACGCCGTTGACCACCCCTTCGGCGGGGGCGGTCGCCAACACCCCGGCCAGCCGAAGTCGGTCTCGCGGGACGCCCCGCCGGGACGCAAGGTCGGTGACATCGCATCCAAACGGACCGGACGAGGTAGCAACAAATGAGTTCCGAATACCGCACCGGCCGCGAGGGCGAGGAGTTCGCCTACCGCGGTCACTCGCTCGACGAGCTGCAGGAGATGGACGTAGAGGAGGTCGCGGAACTGCTCCCCGCACGCCAGCGGCGAAGCATCACCCGAGGGCTGAGCGTCGAGAAGGAGAAGCTCCTCGAGAAGGCTCGAAGTCGCGACAAGGAGACGACCGCCGACGACCCGATCCGGACGCATCTGCGCGACATGCCGATCCTTCCGGAGTTCGTCGGCGTCACGTTTGCCGTGTACAACGGTCACAGCTTCGAGCGCGTCCAGGTCGAACCCGAGATGATCGGCCACTACCTGGGCGAGTTCCACCAGACGCGAAGCACCGTCGAACACGGTCAGGCCGGCATCGGCGCGACCCGGTCCTCGAAGTTCGTGCCCCTCAAATAATCCATGGGAATCAACTATAGCGTCGAGGCCGACCCGGAGACCACCGCCAAGGGGATGCTCCGCGACCGGCCCATCAGCGTGAAGGACAGCAAGGAGATCTCCAGGGAGATCAAAGGCGAGACGGTCGCCGACGCCGAGGAGTTCCTCCGGGCGGTAATCGACGAGGAGACCTCGGTACCGATGCGCCAGCACAACGCCGGCGCGGGCCACCGCTCCGACATCGACGGCTGGGACGCGGGTCGATACCCCGCGAAGGCCGCCAAGGACTTCCTGAAGCTCCTCGAGAACGTCAGCAACAACGCCGACGAGCAGGGGTTCGACGGCGAGGAGATGGTGATCAAACACGTCGCTCCCCACAAGGTGGGCGAGCGACCCGGTCGGAACCCGCGCGCGGCGGGGGCCACGCAGTGGAACACCACGCTCGCGGACGTCGAACTGATCATCGAGGAGCCGGAGGCTGAGAACTAATGGCTGACGAACACCAATTCATCGAGGACGGCCTTCGCCGTTCACAGATCAACGAGTTCTTCGCGGACGAGCTCGGCCGAGCCGGCTACGGCGGCATGGACGTCGCCAAGACGCCGATGGGCACGCAGATCGTCCTGAAAGCGGAGAAGCCCGGCATGGTGATCGGGAAAGGCGGGAAGAACATCCGAAAGATCACCACCGAGCTGGAAGAGCGGTTCGACATGGACGACCCGCAGATCGACGTTCAGGAGGTCGACGAGCCCGACCTGAACGCCCAGATCGTCGCGGACCGGCTCGCGAACGCCCTCGAACGCGGCTGGTACTTCCGGAAGGCGGGCCACACCACGATCGACCGGATCATGGACGCCGGCGCGCTCGGCGCGGAGATCGTGCTGAGCGGGAAGGTCACCGGGGCGCGATCGCGCGTCGAGAAGTTCAATCGCGGCTACATCAAACACAACGGCGAGCCCGCGGAGGAGGTCGTCGACCACGGCAAGGGAGTCGCGGTGATGAAGCTCGGCACCATCGGGGTCAACGTCAAGATCATCCCGCCGGGCGCGAAGCTGCCCGACGACTTCGGCGTCCGCGAGGACGCCGAGGTGCCCGAGGTCGACCAGGCCGACGCGGCCGGCGACGAGGGCGTCGAGTCGCTCCTCGAGGAGGAGCCCGAGGAGGTCCCGGACGTGGGAGCCGACGACGACGACGTCGACGTCCCGGACGACGATCCGGCGGACGTCATCGACGAGGAGATCGTCGAGGAGGTCGTCGAGGAGACGGGCGAGACCGCGACGGAGGCGACCGACGCCCGCGCGGAGGAGCCGGGCGAGACCGGCGACGTCGACGAGGAGTCGGAGGAGCTCGACGAGCTCGACGAGGAGATCGAATCGGAGGCGGCCGACCTGGTCGCCGAGATGGAAGAAGCCGACGAGGAAGCCGAGGAGGACGAGTAACATGGCGATCCTCTACACCGACGAGATCCGCGACATGACCGCGGCGGAGCGGGAGGTCGAACTCGAGGAGCTCGAGACCGAACTCCTCAACACGAAGGCACAGCAGGCGGCCGGCGGGATGCCCGAGAGCCCCGGCCGGGTGAACGAGCTGAAGAAGACGATCGCCCGGATCAAGACGATCCAGGCGGAAGAAGGCGACTTCGACGACGAATAAGATGATCTCCCCCGAAACCCTCGCACGGCACGAACTCGTCGGCCTCCCGGTTCGGGTGGCCGACGCCGACAGCGATGCCCACGTCGGGATCGCCGGTCGCGTGCTGTTCGAGACGGAACGCACCCTCGTGGTGCGGACCGGACGGGGGGAGAAACCGAAGGACAAACGCGTGCCCAAATCGGGCACGACCTTCGAGTTCGCGGTCGTCGAGACGGCGACCGCACGCACAGATGAAGCCGCCGACGACGGCCAGTCGTCGGGGTCCGCGTCCCAACTCGGGTCGGATACTGCGGGGGTCCGCCCCCGTCAGTCCGGCCCGTCCGCGGCCGGCGCACGGAGCGCCGACGCGGCGAGCCGGCGAGGCGAGTGCAAAGACGCGGTCTACGTAACGGTGGATGGCACGCGGCTGCGGGACCGGCCCGCCGAACGCACCGAACGAGGTGTCTCACAATGGCGATAGGAATCGACGTACCCATGCCTCCGGAGCCAGACGACCCGGAGGATTACGACTACGAGAAGTGTCCGTTTTACGGACAGCTTCCCGTCCGCGGCCAGCTCCGAGAGGGGACGGTCGTGTCGACGGATATGGAAAAGACCGTCATCGTCGAGCGAGAATACGACGTGTTCGTACCGAAATACGACCGGTACATGAAGCGTCGGTCGCGCATCCCGGCACACGTGCCGGGCGTGCTCGACTCGCTCGAGGAAGGTGACGAAGTGACGATCGCGGAGACGCGGCCGCTCTCGAAGACGAAATCACACGTCGTCGTCGAGAACCTGTCGGGTGATGCGTGATGGAGGCGCTCAAAGCCGACGTCACGCAGGGGCTCTCGAAGGGCTCCCTCATCACGTGTGCCGACAACACGGGCGCACGTGAGCTGAAGGTGATCTCCGTCGCCGGCTACTCCGGGACGAAGAACCGCCACCCGAAGGCGGGCATCGGCGACAAGGTGACCGTCTCGGTCACGAAGGGGACGCCGGAGATGCGGCGGCAGGTGCTGGAGGCGGTCGTCGTCCGCCAGCGCAAGCCGATCCGCCGTCCCGACGGCACGCGCGTCCGCTTCGAGGACAACGCGGCCGTGATCATCGACGACCTCGACGAGCCGCGGGGCACGGAGATCAAAGGCCCCGTCGCCCGCGAGGTCGCCGAGCGCTACGGGAGCATCGCGTCCACCGCGACGATGATCGTGTAACCATGACGAAACAGCCACGCAAACAACGAAAACAGTCGGAGACCGCGTCGCTTCACGAGCGACAACGGAAGGTCCGATCCCCGCTCACGCCCGAGCTCCGCGAGGAGTACGGCCAGCGGAGCGTCCGCGTCAACGCGGGCGACACCGTCGAAGTGCTCCGCGGCGACGCCGCGGGGACCGAAGCGGAGGTCCTCTCGGTGGACCTGTCCGCCGAGCGGATCACCGTCGAGGACGTCACCGTCGAGCGAGCGGACGGGGAAGAGGCTCCCCGTCCGATCCCGGCGAGCAACGTCCGCGTGACGGAGCTGGACCTCTCGGACGACCGCCGCGAGGCGCGGCTCCAGGAGGACAACGAATGACGCGACATCAGAAACGACTGGCGGTACCGAACTCCTGGCCGGTCGAGCGGAAGACCCAGACGTTCACCGTGAAGGCCGGCGCAGGCCCGCACGGCGAGGCTGGCGTCCCGCTCGTCGTCCTGCTGCGGGACGTGCTCGGCTACGTCGACTCGACGAAGGAGGCGCGCTACGCACTGAACAACGACTCGGTCCTCGTGAACGGGGACGCGGTGTCGGACGAGCAGCGTCCGATCGGGATGTTCGACATCCTGGCGTTCCCCGTCCGCGGGGAGTACTTCCGGGTGTTCCCCGACGAGGGGGGCCGACTCGCGTTGACCCCCGTCGACGAGGAGTCCGCGGGCAGCCGGCTCGGGAAGGTGGCGAACAAGGCTGTCGTCCCCGGCGGGGACGTCCAGCTGACGCTCCACGACGGGACGAACGTCCGCGTGGACGCCGACACCGAGTACGACACCAAGGACTCGATCGTCATCGACAACGAGTCGAAGGAGATCGTCGCCCACTTCGAGTACGAGGAGGGTTCCCTGGTCACCGCCATCGCCGGCCAGCACGCCGGTCAGATCGGCGAGATCGAGACGATCGACGTCACGCTCGGCTCCGGCTCCAACACGGTCGTCGTCGGCGACGGCGAGGACCGCTACGAGACGGTCGAGGAGTACGTCGTCGTCATCGACGAGAACTTCACCGACGACGAGGACGCCGCGGACGCGGCGGCCGACTCCAACGCCGACGAGGCGGGTGACACGGATGAGTGACGCCGAGAGCGCGTCCCACGAGATGCGCGAGCCGTACCTGGAGAAGGTCGTCGTCCACATGGGCGTCGGGCAGGGCGGCGAGCCGCTCGCGGACGCCGAGGAGATCATCGAGGAGGTCACGGGCCAGCAGTCGGTCCGGACCACCTCCAAGCGCACCATCGCCGAGTTCGGGATCCGCAAGGGCGACCCGATCGGCGTCAAGGTGACGCTGCGCGGCGAGGACGCCCACGCGTTCCTCGAGACGGCACTCGAACTGGTCGACGTCTCGTCGAGCCAGTTCGACGACACGGGGAACCTGAGCTTCGGGGTCGACGACCACACCGACTTCCCGAGCCAGGAGTACGACCCGAACATCGGCATCTACGGGCTCGACGTGACGACGACGATCGTCCGACCGGGTTACCGCGTCTCCAAACGTGACAAGGTGACCCGCTCGATCCCGTCGAACCACCGGATGACCGCCGAGGACGCCATCGCGTTCCTCGAAACCAACTTCGACGTTGAGGTAACGGAATGAGCGAAGCGAACAACGAGACGGGCGAGCACGCGGCGAAGCGCACCGGCCAGGAACACGAGTGCCGGCGGTGCGGCCGCGAGCAGGGGTTAGTCGGGAAATACGACATCAACCTCTGCCGGCAGTGCTTCCGCGAGGTCGCTCGAGACATGGGATTCGAGAAGTACAGCTGATCATGACGGGAAACGATCCATTCGCCAACGCACTCGCCGGCGTGGACAACGCCGAGAGCGTTGGCCACCTGTCGTACACGGTAGAGCCCGCTTCGAACATCATCGGCTCCGTCCTCGAGGTCCTCTACGACCGCGGGTACGTCGACGGCTTCGAGTACGTCGACGACGGGAAAGCCGGGAAGTTCGAGGTCGAACTGAAAGGCGCGATCAACGAATGTGGCGCCGTCAAGCCCCGCTACTCCGCGGGTGCGGACGACTTCGAGAAGTGGGAGAAGCGATACCTCCCCGCCCGTGACTACGGGACGCTGGTCGTCACGACGAGCCACGGCGTCATGAGCCACTACGAGGCCCGCGAAGAGGGCATCGGCGGCCAAGTGATCGCATACGTCTACTAACAATGAACAGAGTCGAAATCGAGATTCCGGACGACGTCTCCGCCGAGACCGATCACCTCGAACTCACCGTCGAGGGCCCCAACGGGAGCGTCACGCGACGCCTCTGGTACCCCGACATCGAGGTGTCGGTCGAGGACGGCGCGGTCGTTATCGCCTCGGAGAACGAGGACGCGAAGACGAACGCCACGGTCGGCACCTTCGAGAGCCACGTCTCCAACATGATCCACGGCGTGACCGAGGGATGGGAGTACACGATGGAAGTGTACTACGCCCACTTCCCGATGCAGGTCGGCGTGGAGGGCGAGGAAGTCGTCATCGAGAACTTCCTCGGCGAGAAGGCGCAGCGACGCACTCCGATCCGCGGAGACACGGACGTACAGGTAGACGGCGAGACGGTCACCCTCTCGGGCTCCGACAAGGAGGCCGTGGGACAGACCGCCGCCGACATCGAACAACTGACCAAGGTGACCGACAAGGACACGCGCGTCTTCCAGGACGGCGTGTACATCGTCGAGAAACCGGCCGGAGGTGCCTGACATGGCCGAGGAACTCGAAGACATCAGCGGCGTCGGTCCCTCGAAGGCGGACGCCCTTCGAGCGGCCGGCTACGAGACGGTCGAGGACGTGAAGGCCGCCTCCCAGTCGGAGCTCTCGGAGGTCGACGGCGTCGGAAACGCGCTCGCCGCGCGGATCAAAGCCGACGTCGGCGGCCTGGAGGTCGACGAGGAGGCCGAAGCGGAGATCGAAGACGAGACCGACGAGGAGGAGGCCGCGGCGGCCGACTCCGACGAGGCGGTCGAGACTGAGCTTCGTCCCCGCGGCCACGCCGAGAAAACGCCGGAACTGGACGAGGAGACCGCTCGCGCGCTCGCACAGAAGCACCGCGAGGGGAAACCGCAGTTCAACCGGCAGGACTACCACAAGAAGAAGCGGATCCCGACGTCGTGGCGCAAGCCGCGCGGCGGGCTCTCCAAGCAGCGCCGTCGCATGAAAGCGAAGGGGCCGATCGTCGAGGCCGGCTTCCGCTCGCCGACGGCGTCGCGCGATCTCCACCCGAGCGGCTTCGAGGAGGTCCGCGTCCACAACACGGACGACCTCGAGGGCGTCGACGGCGACACGCAGGCGGTGCGGATCGCCTCGAAGGTCGGCGGTCGGAAGCGCGAGCTGATCGAGGACGAGGCGGAGGAGCGCGGCATCCGCGTGTTGAACCCGACCTACGTCGAGGTGGAGGTGAACGATGAGTGACCTGAAAGCCCAGAAGCGACTGGCCGCGGACGAGCTCGACGTCGGCAAGGGCCGCGTCTGGCTCGACCCCGACGCCCAGGAGGAGATCGAGGACGCGATCACCCGCGAGGACGTTCGCGAGCTCATCGACCAGGGAACGATCCGCGCGAAGGACGCGAAGACGAACTCCCGCGGTCGGGCCCGCGAGCGCGCGGAGAAGCGCTCGTACGGCCACAAGAAGGGTGCCGGATCCCGGAAGGGGAAGGCCGGCGCGCGACAGAACACGAAGGACGACTGGAAGGCGCGGATCCGCGCACAGCGGGCGCGCCTGAAGGAACTGCGTGACGAGGAGGACGTCCTCGACGCCACGGAGTACCGCACGTTGTACAACAAAGCGAGCGGCGGAGAGTTCGAGGACGTCGCCCGGCTGGAGGCGTACATCCGGACGCAGTACGGTTACGAGGTGAACGACTAATGGCGACAGGACCACGATACAAGGTGCCGATGCGGCGCCGCCGCGAGGTCCGGACCGACTACCACCAGAGGTTGCGCCTGCTGAAATCGGGCAAGCCTCGCCTGGTCGCCCGGGTGAGCAACGCTCACGTCAGGGCGCAGCTGGTCACCCCCGGACCCGACGGCGACGAGACCCACGCGGCCGCCTCCAGCGAGGACCTCGCGGAGTACGGCTGGGAGGCCCCCACGGGCAACCTCCCCAGCGCGTACCTCACGGGGTACCTCGCGGGCGCTCGCGCGGTCGAGGCCGGCCTCGAGGAGGCGGTCCTCGACATCGGGCTCAACACGGCGACGCCCGGCAACAAGACGTTCGCGGTACAGGAAGGAGCTATCGACGCGGGCCTCGAGATCCCCCACAACGACGACGTGCTGGCCGACTGGTCGCGCACGCGAGGCGAGCACATCGCCGCGTACGCCGATCAGCTCGACGAGCCGCTGTACAGCGGGGAGTTCGACGCCGGCGAGTTACCCGAGCACTTCGACTCCGTGCTCGACGAGCTACAGGAGGACCATGAGTAGACACAACGACGGCTGGGAACCGCGAACGCGGCTCGGCCGCAAGGTACAGGACGGCGACATCACGTCGATGGAACAGGCGCTCGACTCCGGCCTCCCGCTGAAGGAGGCCGAGATCGTCGACCAGCTCCTTCCGGGGCTGGAAGACGAGGTGCTGGACATCAACATGGTCCAGCGAATGACCGACTCCGGCCGGCGCGTGAAGTTCCGGTGTGTCGTGGCGGTGGGCAACCGCGACGGCTACCTCGGCTACGCACAGGCGCGGGACGACCAGGTCGGCGGCGCGATCCAGAAGGCGATCGACGTCGCGAAGCTGAACATCATCGCGGTCGACCGCGGCTCGGGGTCCTGGGAGGACCAGCCCGGCGGCACGAACTCGCTGACCCGGACGGCGAAGGGGAAGGCCGGCTCCGTCACCGTCGAGATCAAGCCCGCTCCACAGGGACTGGGCCTCGCGGCCGCGGAGACGGTCCGGAACATCTTGGAGCTTGCCGGCGTCGAGGACGCCTGGACGAACTCCGACGGCAACACCCGGACGACGGTGAACCTCGCGAAGGCGACGTTCAACGCCTTAGAGAACGCGGCGCAGTCCCGCACGCCCCAGCACGCGCGCCAGGTCCACTACGACGAGGTGAGCGAGTGATGCAGGCGATCGTTCAGCTCCGCGGAGAGGTCAACGTGAACGAGGGCGTCGTCGACACGCTCGACATGCTGAACGTCGGGCGCGTCAACCACGCGACGTTCGTTCCGGAGACCGACTCCTACCGCGGCATGATCACGAAGGTGAACGACCTCGTCGCCTTCGGCGAGCCGAGCGTCGAGACGGTGGCGGCCACCATCGAGCGGCGCGGCGAGCCCCTCGAGGGCGACGCCGACGTCGACGACGCGTGGGTGGCGGAGCACACCGACTACGACGACGTGGCGGCGCTGGCGGAGGCGATCGTCGACGAGGAGACGACGCTGCGCGAGCAGGGCCTCTCCCCGACGCTCCGTCTTCACGCCCCGCGTGGCGGTCACGACGGCATCAAACACCCGATCGTGGAGGGTGGCGAACTCGGTCGCCACTCCACGGAGGAGATGGACGCGCTCCTGGAGGCGATGCGATGACGGACAAGAACCGTCGACAGCGCGGCTCCCGGACGCACGGCGGCGGCACGCACAAGAACCGGCGCGGCGCAGGTCACCGCGGCGGCCGCGGCGCGGCCGGTCGCTCGAAACACGAGTACCACAACTACGGGCCGCTCGGCAAACACGGCTTCAAGCGTCCCGAGGACTCGAAGACGGACGTCCTCGAGGTCAAAGCCCAGAAGCTCGACGAGGACGCGGCGCTGTACGTCGCGGAAGGTCTCGCCGAGGAGGACGGTGACGCGTACGTGATCGACGCCCGCGACGTCGTCGACGACGGGTACGACGTCGACGTGGTGAAGGTGCTCGGCGGCGGACAGGTCCGCCGCGAGCTCCGCGTCACCGCCGACGCGTTCACGGCCGGGGCGGTCGAGGGGATCGAGTCCGCCGGCGGCGAGGCGACGCTCTCCGAGCGCGCCGAGACCGCGTCGGACGGATCAGAAAACACTTCCGACGACGAGACTGACGAGGCGTAACGATGAGTTGGAAGGAGGTCGCCGAACCGGTGCTCTCGCGGATGCCCGTCGTGGAGCGGCCCGCTGGTCACGTCCCGTTCAGGCGCAAGCTCATGTGGACGGCGGGGATCCTGCTCGTCTACTTCTTTTTGACCAACATCAATCCGTTCGGCCTCGCCGCCGAACAGGGGAGCGACTTCTTCGGGCAGTTCCGCTCGGTGTTGGCCGGCCAGCAGGGATCGCTGTTACAGGTCGGCATCGGGCCGATCGTCACCGCGTCGATCGTCTTACAGCTGCTCGGCGGCGCGAACCTGCTCGGGCTCGACACCGACGACCCGCGCGACCAGGTCCTGTATCAGGGCCTCCAGAAGCTGCTCGTGGTCATCGTGACCGCGCTGACGGCCGCACCCATGGTGTTCACCGGCGAGTTCCTTCCAGCCGATCAGGCCGTCGGACAGGCGCTCGGCATCGGCGAGTTCGGCGTTCAAGCCCTGATATTCGCACAGATCTTCGTCGGCGGCATCCTCATCCTGTTCATGGACGAGATCGTGAGCAAGTGGGGGGTCGGCTCCGGCGTAGGGCTGTTCATCATCGCCGCCGTGAGCCAGCAGATCGTCGGCGGGTTCTTCAGCTTCTCCGCGCTCGGCGCGACCGGCTTCTTCGCGAGCTGGTACGGGATCGTCTTCGGCGACGTGCCCGTCTCGCTGTCGCCGTTCACGGCCGAAGGGCTCCAGAACCTGCTTTTCGCGCCCGGTAACGTCCTGGCGCTGTTCACGACGGTGTTCATCTTCGGGATCGTCGTGTACGCGGAGTCGGTCCGCGTCGAGATCCCGCTGTCGCACGCCCGCGTGAAGGGCGCTCGGGGACGGTTCCCGGTGAAGCTCATCTACGCGTCCGTGCTGCCGATGATCCTCGTCCGGGCGCTCCAGGCGAACGTCCAGTTCCTCGGGCAGATCCTCTCCTCGCAGTGGGCGGGGATGCCGACGTGGCTCGGCGAGTACAGTGACCGGGGCGAGCCCCTCTCCGGGCTGTTCTACTACCTGAACCCGATCCAGGCGCGGACCGAGTGGATGTGGTTCCTCGGAGAGATCCCGGCGTCGGTCGAGCCGTGGATGATCGCCGTCCGACTGCTCATCGACCTCACGTTCATGGTCGTCGGCGGCGCGATCTTCGCGATCTTCTGGGTCGAGACCACCGGCATGGGGCCGGAGGCGACCGCCCAACAGATCCAGAACTCCGGGATGCAGATCCCCGGCTTCCGACGGAATCCACAGGTCGTCGAGAAGGTCATGGAGCGGTACATCCCGCAGGTGACCGTCATCGGCGGGGCGCTCGTCGGACTGCTGGCCGTGATGGCGAACTTACTCGGCACCATCGGCCAGGTCTCCGGAACCGGTCTGCTGCTCGCGGTCTCGATCACGTACAAGCTGTACGAGGAGATCGCAGAGGAGCAGCTGATGGAGATGCACCCGATGATGCGCCAGATGTTCGGCAACGAGTAACACGATGTGTACACACTCGGTCTGACGATCGAGTGCTTCCACGTCGGCTATTTTATCTGGCTATCTGAAGTCGGGCAGTCGTGACTGATTACTCCCGATGACGCGGCAGCAGTGGCGCGCTCACAGGGGCACACACCGGCTACTGGCGATGAGAAATTACCAGCTTTCGTATAACTGATTAATTGACGTACTCAAAACACAGGAGGGTTGTCGAAGCGATAATGAAGAGGTTGACCGACCGGTGATTGAATCGCAGAGGTACAACTAACCAGGTCTCAACGTTCCGGCTCGGTCGCGTCGTTCGCCGCTACGCTCCGCCGCCCCTCCATCCCTTCCCCTACCGTGCCCGGAACGCGGCCCTTTTGTCCCATATCGACGAAGCCGACGCATGGACATCGAGGAGGGCGGGGTCACGGTCGAGGTCCCAGAGGCCCGAGACGGCGCGAGCGAGGGGACCGGCGGCGGCGTCTTCTTCAACCCTACACAGGAGCTGAACCGGGACGTCACGGTCGCGGCCTTGCGCGCCTACCGCGACCGCGAGCCGCGCGCGGCGACGTACCTCGACGCGATGGCCGCTTCGGGGGTCCGAGGCGTTCGCGCCGCCGCCGAAGGGTACGACGTGACCTGCGCCGACGTCGACGCCGACGCGGTCGACCTCGCCGAGCGGAACCTCGAGGCGAACGGTCTGGAGGGAGAGGCCGTCCGCCGGGACGTCAACGCCCTGTTGTACGACGAGGGACCGTTCGACGTGGTGGATCTGGACCCGTACGGGACGCCGGTCCCCTTCGCCGACGCCGCGTTCGCGAACGGGCGGAACCTCGTCTGCGTCACCGCCACCGACACCGCGCCGCTGTGTGGCGCACACCTCAACAGCGGGATCCGCAAGTACGGCGCGGTGCCGCGCAACACCGACTACCACCCGGAGATGGGACTCCGGACGCTGGTCTCGGCGCTGGTCCGGACAGCCGCGCGGTACGACAAGGCCGCGCGGCCGATCCTCTCGCACGTCTCACGGCACTACGCGCGGACGTACCTCGAGCTCGAGTCGGGGGCACGCGCGGCCGACGACGCCGTCGGGGAGCTGGGGTACGTCGACAACTGCGAGGACTGCCTCTGGCGGGAGGCGACCGCCGGGCTGATCGCGGATCCAGTCGACGCCTGTCCGGTCTGTGACGGCGACCGCGTGCTCACGGCGGGGCCGATCTGGCTGGGGCCGGTCGCGGACGTCGAGTTCGCCCGCGCGGTCCGCGAGCGCGTCACGGACGACATGGGCGAGGCGAAACGGGCGCGGAAGCTGCTCGGAACCGTCGCCCGCGAGCTGGACACGCCGACCCACTACGACCAACACCGGCTGTACAAACAGTGGGGCGAGCCGGCGATCGGCATGGAGGAGTTCGTCGAGCGGCTCCGCGCGGCCGGCCACGAGGCGAGCCGCGCCCACTACCGCGGGACGGCGGTCAAGTCCTCGGCGTCGATCCCGGAGATGCGCGAGGCGGTCCTCGGCGACGGGGCGTAGCCGGTCGGCGAGAGGAGCGCCTCCGAGCGAGGGAACCGATCGAGCCCGGCGCGTTTTTGGTTCCGTCGTCCGAACCCCGGACGTGTCCCGCCGCCAGACAGCCGCAGTCGACACCGTCCGTCGCGTCGTCGACATCTCGTTCGACCGACAGGTGACGTTCCTCGCGGCCGCGATAGCCTACTACGCGTTCGTCTCGCTCGTCCCCGCCCTGCTATTGCTCGTGGTCGTCGCGAGCGCGGTGTTCGGCGACGCGATCGCCGTCCAGCTGGCCGCGGTCGCGGGCGACTTCCTCACGCCCGCGGGCGAGGAGGCCGTCGCCGCGGCCGTCTCCTCCGCGAGCGGGCGGACCGGCGCGGGGATGCTTGGGATCGTCGTCCTCCTGTGGTCGACGCTGAAGGTGTTCCGCGGGCTCGACACCGCCTTCGGCGCGCTGTACGGCGACGCGTCGCCGCCCGGCTTCCGCGAACAGGTCACGGACGCGATCGCGGTCGTGGTGGGCGTCGGAGTGGGCATCGGCGTGATGGTCGCCGTGGGGACGTTCCTCGCGGCCGTGGACGCGATCCCGGCGGTCGAGGCGGCGAGCATTCTCGCGTTGCCCGCCGTTCTCACGGTCGTGTTCCTCCCCCTGTACTACCTGCTCCCGGAGCCGGCGATCGGGGTCGGAGAGGCGCTGCCCGGCGCTGCGTTCGCGGCCGGCGGCTGGACGCTGCTCCAGGCCGGCTTTCAGGTGTACGCCGCGAACGCCGGTCAATACCAGGTGTACGGCGTCATCGGCGGGGTCCTCCTCCTCGTGACCTGGCTCTACCTCGCGGCCGTCGTCGTCGTCGTCGGTGGCGTGATCAACGTCGCGGTCGCCGGACGGAACGCCGACGGCGGGCTCGCGGGCGAGCACGACCGCGACCGCGACGATCGTGAGTCGGACCGGCAGTTACAACACGACCGCGGCCGACCCACGGGTATGAACGGCGAGTCGGACGGTTCCGGAGGCGCCGGCGACGCGGAACGCCCCCGCGGGGCACCGGACGTCGCGGCGCTCGAGGAGGAACTCGGCGAGTTGCGCGCGGAGTTCGACGAGTTCGAGACGAACGTCGAGGAGCGAACGGTCGACAAGCCGAAACTGGAGTCCGAGCTGAAACGCTACGTCCGTTCCCGGATGCGTCGCGGCCACGCTCGCGGCTGGGGACCGTACCTCGTCCTCCTGTACGGGACGGTCCTGACGCTCGGGGCGTTCACCTTCCTCCAGGGGATCTACGCGATCGCCGCGATGATCGTCCTCGGGCTGTCGACGCTGGGGCTGTACACCCTCTTCGTCCTCGTCGGCGTCGGCCTCAACCTGATCGAGACCCCAGGAAAGGCGATCGAGTACGCGCGCAACCGGGGAGACGACTGACCGGACCGTGACCGGGCTCGTCTCCGCGGAGCGCGGGATCGGCGGGATCGCGCTCGCCGACGCGCTCCCCGAGGTCGTCGTCGTGGTCTTCGCGGCCGTCACCCACCTCGCGGACCCGTGGTTCCTGTTCGCGCTGCTCGCGGTGGGCTACTGGTTCGCCGACGACCGGCTCGCGGGGTCGCCCCGACGAGCCGGCGCGACCGCCATCGCGGTCGTCACCTGCGCGTACGCCGCCGTCGCGGTCGCGAAGGCCGGATTCGCGGTCCCGCGGCCGCCGGGCGCGACGGGTCCCGCAGACGTGCCGACGTGGCTTCCCGTCCTGCTCTCGGGGTGGTACGAGGCCCAGGTGCTCTCGGACGGATTCGGCTTCCCGAGCGGCCACGCCACCGGCGGGGCGGCCGCGTACGGCGCGTTAGCGCTCGCGTACGACCGGCTCTGGACGGGTCGGACACGCGTGGCCGCGGCGGTCGCGATCGCGGTCGCCGTGGCGGTCTCGCGGGTCGTCATCGAGGTCCACTACGCCGTCGACGTGATCGCCGGGCTGCTGCTCGGCGCGGCCGTCGTCGCCGGCGCGCTCGCGCTCGCCGGCGACCCGCGGCTCCGGCCGGGCGGCGACTCCTCCGGGGACCCCACCGCCGCGCTCGACCCGACCCCCGCGTTCGTCCTCGCGGCGGCCGTCTCGGTCGTCGCGGCCGGCGTCGCGGTCGCCGGCGGACACCCCGGCGAGGTGATCGAGGCGGGGATCGGGATCGCCACCGGCGTCGGCGGCGCGGTCGGTTGGCTGCTCGTCGACGGCGACGAGCCGCCGGTGTCGGTCGGGGTCGCCGTCCCGGCGCTCGCGGTCACCGGCGCGCTCTGGGTGGGCGCGTACGCGCTCGCCGACTCGCTTCCCGTCACGCTGGTCGCCACGACCGTCGCGGTCGTCGCCGTGGTCGCGTTGCCGGCGGCCGCGCGAGAGGGACTCGACGGGATCCGGGCGGCTGTTTAACACGACCCGCACCGACACCACGATCGATGGTCGGTAGCCCCCTCGTCAACGTCGCCGTGATCGCCGCGACCGTCCTCGGCCTCTGGATCGGCGCGAGCTCGCTGGTGGACGCCGTGGTCCGCATCGCCCGCCGGTTCGGCGTCTCGGAGCTGACGATCGGGTTGACGATCGTGGCGATGGGGACCTCGACCCCGGAACTCGTCGTCTCGATCGACGCCGCGTTCGCGGGGCTTGGGGACGTCGCGGTCGCGAACGTGATCGGGAGCAACGTCTACAACCTCGCGTTCATCCTCGGCGTCGTCTCGCTCCTCCGGGTCGTCCCCGTCGAGCGCTCGCTGGTCCACCGCGACGGGGTCGCGCTCGTGCTCGCGACGTTCGCGGGCGTCTGGACCGTCGCCGACGGCGTCGTGACGCGCCCCGAGGGACTCGCGCTCGCGCTCGGCTTCGTCGCCTACACGGCCTACCTGCTCCGCGACGAGCGCGGCGACCCCTCGATCGTCACGGAGTACCCCGACTCGCGGGTGACGGAGACGCTCGCCGATCACGCCCGGTTCCGCGGCCGCGACGCGGTCCTGCTCGTCGGCGGGCTCGCCCTCGTGTTAGTCTGCGGGCACTTCATGGTGGAGGCGGCCACGTCGCTGGCGCTACGCGCCGGGATCTCGGCGTGGGTCGTCGGCGGGACGATCGTGGCCGCGGGGACGTCGACGCCGGAGCTCGCGGTGTCGCTCGTCGCGATGCGGCAGGGCCACGTCGGGATGTCCGTCGGCAACGTCGTCGGCTCGAACGTGTTCAACGTCCTCGGGATCATGGGCGTCGCGGCCGCGCTCCGACCGCTCGCGGTGAGCGGGGCGGCGGCGGAGACGGGGGCGTGGCTCGCGGTCGTGACGGTCCTGATGGTCGCCGCGCTGTGGACCGGCCGCCGACTCTCGCGGATCGAGGGCGCACTGTTCGCGCTCTCCGAGGGGCTCCGCTGGGTCCTCGGACTGCTCCGGACGTTCGGGTGACGCGGACGCGTCGCCGGGCATCGCTGGGCGGCGCCGACGCGGCGAAAAAACGGGAGCGTTCGACGGCCTCAGAACGTCTCGAGGTAGCGGTCCTCCTCCCACTCGGAGACCTGGGTGAGGTACTCGCTGAACTCCTGGGATTTGGCCTCCGCGAACTTCTCGGAGACGTGCGGGCCGAGCGCGTCCTGGATGACTTCGTCCTCCTCGAGCGCCTCGACGGCCGCGCCGAGGTTCGGCGGGAGCGTGTCGATGCCGTACTCCTCGCGTTTGGCGTCGTCGAACTCGTAGATGTCCTCGCGGACCGGGTCGCCGGGGTCGGCGTCGTTCTCGATCCCGTCAAGGCCGGCGGCGATGAGCGACGCCATGCCGAGGTAGGGGTTACACGACGGGTCCGGGCTGCGGACCTCGAAGCGCGCGGAGACGCCCGCGGCGTCGGGGACGCGCACCAGCGCCGAGCGGTTCGTGTCGGACCACGCGACGTAGATCGGGGCCTCGTAGCCGGGCACCAGCCGCTTGTAGGAGTTCACGGTCGGGTTCGTGACGGCCGTGAACGCCTGCGCGTGGTTCAGGATGCCGCCCATGAACTGGTAGGCCGTCTCGCTCAGGTTGAACTCGTCGTCGTCGTCCGCGAAGGCGTTGCCGTCCTCGTCGAAGAGCGAGATGTGGCTGTGCATTCCCGAGCCGTTGATCTCGGCGATCGGCTTGGGCATGAACGTCGCGTGTAGGTCGTGTTGGGCGGCGACGGCGCGGACGACGGCACGGAACGTCGCGATGTTGTCCGCGGTGGTGAGCGCGTCGGCGTACTTGAAGTTGATCTCGTGTTGGCCCTCGGCGACCTCGTGGTGGGAGGCCTCGATCTCGAAGCCCATCTCCTCTAACGTGAAGATGATCTCCTTGCGGACGTCGCTCGCGAGGTCCTTCGGGGCGAGATCGAAGTAGCCGCCGTTGTCGTGGGGGATCGTCGTCGCGTTCCCCTCGTCGTCGGTCTTGAACAGGAAGAACTCCGGCTCGGGGCCGATGGAAACGGTGTACCCCATCTCCTCGGCTCTCGCGAGGACGCTCTTGAGCACCTGCCGCGGGCCGCCGACGAAGGGTTCGCCGTCGGTGTCGACGATGTCACAGATCAGGCGAGCGGCGGCGGAGTCGTCGTCGCCGTTGCTGCGCCACGGGAGCACCGCGAACGTCTCGGGGTCAGGGACGAGCCGCATGTCGGACTCCTGGATGCGGACGAACCCCTCGATCGAGGAGCCGTCGAAGTAGATACCCTCCGTGAACGCCTTCTCGGCCTGGTGGGCCGGTACGGAGACGTTCTTGACGACGCCGAGGATGTCGGTGAACTGCAACCGCAGGAAGTCAACGTTCTCCTCGTCGATCTCGTCGAGTACCGCCTGTTCCTCGGCCGTGAGGCCGCCGTCCGGTTTGGCGTGGTCGCCGGTCATGTTTTGGACAGTTACCTCGTTATCTGCCAGTATAAAGGCCTTGTCGCTTGACGCATGAACCGCCGAGTCCCCGCCAGTAGTGGACGTTCGTAAAATTCTAAACCCCCCAAACCGTGATCGAACCCAATGACGTACGAAAACCTCGACGCCAAACTCGTGAACTCGCTTCTCGGAAACGGTCGCGCCAGTCTCCGCAGCCTCGGGGACGAGCTCGACGTCTCCGTGACGACGGTCTCGAATCACCTGCGGGACCTCGAGGACGAGGAGGTCATCCGCGGGTACAGTCCGATCGTCGACTACGACAAGCTCGGGTTCGACGTGACCGCCATCCTCCAGCTGAAAGTGGAGGGAAGCGCGCTCCCGGAGGTCACCGAGAAGCTCCGTCAGGAGAAACAGATGATAAGCGTCTACGAGGTCACGGGCGACTACGACGTGATCGCGATCGGGAAGTTCACCGACACCGACGGCATGAACGACCAGATCAAGGAGATCCTCACCGACGCCGACATCCGCGAGTCGAACACCAGCGTCGTGCTCAATGCGGTCGTCGAGAACAAGCAGTTCGAACTCGACCTCAACGAGGAGTAGTCGTCCCCGCGAACGGCGGGGTGGTCGACCACGTCACGGACCGCTCCCGCCGCGACGATCCGCTCTAGTTCGCCGCGAGCCGCCGGACCGCGTCCGTGATCACGTCGACGCCGACGTCGATACACGCCTCGTCGACGTCGAAGTACGCCGTGTGGTGGCCGTCCGGGTTGCCCCCGCCGACGCCGAGGTACGTCGCCGTCCCGCCCCGTTCCTGGACGCGCCGGATCAGGTAGGAGGCGTCCTCGCTGCCGCCGAACTCCTTCGTTATCACCTCCTCGACCGAGTCGGTCGCGCTCGCGGCCGTCTCGACGACATCCACGACCGACGCGTCGTTCTCGAACGTCGTCGTCTTCCCGTAGAGGCTCGTCTCGTAGGTCACGTCGTGCATCGTCGCCGCGCCGTCGACGACCTCCCGAGCCCGCCCGAGCATGTACTCGTTGAGGTCGTGGGTCTCGCCGCGGACCTCGACGCGCATCGTGGTCTCCTCGCAGATGACGTTCTGGGCGTTGTCGGCGTTGACCCGTCCGACGTTGATCCGCGTCGCGCCGTCGCCGTGTCTGGCGATCCCGTAGAGGTTGCCGATCGCCGCCGTGGCCGCTTGGAGGGCGTTTCGGCCGGCGTGCGGCTGGCCGCCCGCGTGGGCCGGCTCGCCGGAGAAGGTCACGTCGAGCTTGGCGTTCGAGAGCGGCCCGTCGTAACTGGAGACGACGGTGCCGATCGGCTCGTCGAGGCCGACGTGGACCGCGAGCAGATGGTCCACGTCGTCGAGGTGACCCGACTCCGCCATCGGCTTGCCGCCGCGGCCGCCCTCCTCGGCGGACTGGAAGAACAGCTTGAGGGTGCCGTCGAAGCCGCCCTCCGCGAACGCGCGCGCCACGCCCAGCCCGATCGCGGCGTGGGCGTCGTGGCCGCAGGCGTGCATCTCGCCGGGATGGACGCTCGCGAATCCCTCCGCCGCCGGTCGGTGATCGTCGTCCATCGCCTCCTGTCGCTCCAAGGCGTCGATGTCGGTGCGGAGGCCGATCGTCGGCCCGTCGCCGAACGTCCGGGTCGCGATCACGCCGGTGATGTCGCCCATCCGGTCGAGGTACTCCTCGGGCGCGCCCTCCTCGCGGGCGCGCTCGCGGGCCGCGGCGACCTCGTCGGCCGGCGGAACGCCCATCCGCGAGTCGGGGTCGACCGTCTCCTCGCCGAGGAACACGTCGTAGCCGAGGTCCTCGAGTTCGGCCGCGAGCAACGCCGAGGCACGGAACTCCTTCCAGCCGGCCTCCGCGTGTCGGTGGAGGTCGCGGCGGATCTCGGAAAGCGAGCTGTCGGCGAACGTCGTCAGTGGCTCCATACGGTCCCCTCCGGGCCGAGCGGAAAAAGCGTTGAGTAAACGGAGAAACGCGCCTCGGCGGGACGGGGCGATCCGTCGATCGGCCGATTCGCGGAAATCGGTTCTCGTAGGAGAAGATTTATGAAACAATCAACGGATCGACACTGACGAATCCATGACACGTGCGCTGAAGGGGTCCGGATTTCTCGGATTGGCAGTCATGATGGTCGTCGGGTTACACCAGTTCGTCATCCTCTCCGGCGGCAGCGCCGTCCCGCCGTGGATGATCGGCGGACACGCCCACCTCGGCGTGCTCTCCATCCTCGCGGTCGTGATGGGATTCGCCGTCCCCGCGCTCGAGGTGACGGGGACCCTACGAACCGCCGTGACCGCGCTCTTCGTCGCCGGTCAGTGGGGCATCCCCGGCATCGTCTGGCTCGGTGAGGGGTTCGGGCTGACGTTCCTCATGCCGACCGGGTTCCTCTGGGGCGGCGCGCTGATCGTCTCGATGCTGATCATGTTCTACTACTCGGTGACGGAGCCGGCGAATGCCGCGGGGGGCGGTTCGTCGAGTTTCGCGCCCGGCGACGACTGAGCGTCGGGAACGGCGGAACGGTCGGCGGCGGCCCCGTTGACCGTCTCTCGGTCGGAACGAGACCGCACGAAACGGCCGTTATATTTCGAGTGCTTGTCGTACGGATGTTTCGGTGGTAATCGGGGTGATAAGAATGAGATCGTTGCTAGCGCGGTGAACACGTCCAAAGCCCCAGCCGGCTCCAGTCGAGGGCCTCGCGGCGCTCCTCGCTCACTTCGTTCGCTGTGGTGCTTGCGTCGGCCGTCTTCCCGGAGCCGGCTGCCCCTTTGAGTCCCACCCGACCGCACCGCCCCACACCTCACGCCTCCCCAGCCTCGCGGCTCGCGCTCTCCGAGCGCTCACCGCGTCCCTCGCGGGCTCCTCGCGTCCTTCGGACGCTCGGAGGCGCGCCACCGCGATCGCTCGTTGCTTCGCCTGTGTTGACCGGATTCGGACCCGGACGTATCACTCACAGGCGATCTCAACGGATCGACGACGGACGGATCGACGACGCGCGGCTACGCCCCGCCGTCGTCCGCGCGCCGGAGCAGTTCGATCGCGGGCAGCGGCTCGCCGGTGAGCGCGCGGATGTACGCGCCGCCGGCGATGGAGACGTGCGAGAAGTCCGCCTCGTCCAGCCCGTACAGCTCGATCGCTCTCGAGGTGTCGCCGCCGCCGACGACCGAGAAGCAGTCGGTCTCCGCGATGGCCTCCAGCACGCCGACGGTGCCGTCCGCGAACCGCTCGTCCTCGAAGACGCCGAGCGCGCCCTTCACGAAAACGGCGTCGGACTCGCGGATGAGGGGGCCGTAGTCGGCGACGGTGTCGGAGCCGACGTCGAGGTAGGCGTCCGTCTTCTCGTCGAGGTCGGCGACGCGGACCTCGGCGCGGTCGCCGTCCGCGCCCTCGTAGGCGAGGTCGATCGCGAGGCGGATCGCGTCGCCGCGCTCCTCGAGGATCGCCTCGACGGTGTCGTGGGTCGCCTCCCACTGCTCGTCGAAGAGGTCCATCCCCTCGAGGTCGCGGCCGACCGGGTGGCCGGCCGCGCGCAAGAAGAGCTCGCCGGCGACGCCGCCGAGCAGGAACCGGTCGACGCGGTCGCCGAGGGCGTCCATCACGCCGATCACGTCGGTGGCCTTCGTCCCGCCGACGACCATCGTGACCGGGCCGTCGAACTCCTTGCGGGCGATCGCGGTGTTGGCCTCGTACTCCGTCTCCATCACGCGGCCGGCGTAGGCGGGGAGCGCGACCGGGAAGCCGACCAGCGAGGCGTGCTTGCGGTGGGCCGCGGAGTACGCGTCGTTGACGTAGGCGTCGAAGCGCGGCGCGAGCGTCCGGACGAACTCGGTGTCGGCCTTCTCCGTCGGCGACGCCTCCGGTAGCTCGTCGTCGCACATCCGCGTGTTCTCTAAGAGGAGCACGTCGCCCGCTTCGAGCGCCTCGATCGCCGCGAGCGCCTCCTCGCCGTAGGTGTCGGCGACGAAGCCGACCTCGCGGCCGACGTGGTCGGCGAGGATCGCCGCGTGGCCCGAAAGCGACGTGAAGTCGTCGCGGCCGGGGCGGCCCTGGTGGGCGAGGAGGGCGACGCGGTGGCCGGCGTCTGCGAGCTCGCGAACCGTGCGCGCGTGTCGCTCGAACCGGCGGTTGTCCCGCGGCTCGCCGTCCTCGATGGGGGAGTTCAGATCGAGGCGAACGAGCACGCGCGAGCTGGCCGGCAGGTCGTCGATGGTCTGGAACGTGGACATGGGTGAGACTAGGTGTGTCGGTGTATCCGTCGGCAGGGGTTGTGAATTCCGGGGAAACGCGGCGGTTACGACTCCGCGTGGACGTACGCGGCCATATCGAGCATTCGACACGAGAAGCCGTACTCGTTGTCGTACCACGTGAGGATCTTGAGCAGGCCGCCGTCGGCGATCACGTTGGTGGACGGGAGGTCGACGTAACTCGAGAAGGGGAGGCCGGTGACGTCGCTGGAGACGACCTCGTCGTCGGTGTAGCCGAGCACGCCCGCGAGCGGCCCGTCGTCGGCGGCCGCGCGGAACGCGTCGTTGACCTGCGACTCGGTCACGTCCTCCGTGAGATCGACGACGAACTCCGTGATCGAGCCCGTCGGGACGGGAACGCGGATCGCCATCCCGTCGATCTTGCCGTCGAGCTGCGGGAGGACCTTCTGTGCCGCGCCGGCCGCGCCCGTCGAGGTCGGGACGATGTTCTCGGCGGCGGCGCGTCCGCGACGGGTCTTCGCCTTCGGGCCGTCGATGAGCGCCTGCGATCCGGTGTAGGCGTGGACGGTGGTGAGGGTGCCGGCCTCGATGCCGAACTCCTCGTCGAGCACCTTCGCGACCGGCGTGATGGAGTTGGTCGTACACGAGGCGTTCGAGACCACGTCCTCGCCGTCGTACTCGTCGTGATTGACGCCGTAGACGAGCTGTTTGACCGGCTCCTCGCCCTTCGGCGGCGCGGAGATGACGACGGTGTCGGCCCCGCCCGCGAGGTGCGCGCTCGCGTCCTCCTTCGTCCGGAAGATGCCGGTACACTCCAGGGCGACGTCGACGTCGAGGTCGTCCCACGGGAGGTCGGCGGGGTCCTGAACGTTGAAGAGCGGCACCGACGTGCCGCCGATCGTCAGCTCGTCGTCGACGAGCTCGATCCCGTCGAGCCGCCCCATGACGGTGTCGTACTTCGCGAGGTAGCCCATGTCCTCGAACTCCATCACGTCGTTGATCCCGGCGAGCTCGATCCGGGGGTCCTCGAGGACCGCGCGGAGGACGTTGCGGCCGATCCGACCGAATCCGTTGAGTCCGACCCGCACGACCTCCTCGTCGGGTACCTCGTCGCCAGCGGACAGATACGATTTACTCATATGCGAAAAAGCGGTGCGCAGACACTTAAATCCGCCCGAGTCGTGCGAGCCCGCCGCGGAGCGTGTCTCTCACGGTCGATCCACGGGGATCCGACGATCGACAGAAGGCTTATCGGGGAGACCGCCCTCACACGAACCATGGACAGAGACGATCGAGACGACCCGTTCGGCGACTTCTTCGAGGAGATCGAACGGATGATGAACGAGGTGGCCGGAAACGGACACGGGACCGACGACGCCGGCTTCGGGTCGGAGACGCACGTCGACGCGTACGCGACCGAGGAGTCCGTTCGACTCGTCGCCGACCTCCCCGCCGTCTCGAAAGAGCAGCTCTCCCTGCAGTGTGACGGGGAGGCGCTCACCATCTCGGCGGCCTCCGACCGACGCGAGTACGACGAGACCGTCGAGCTCCCCGCGACCGTCGACGAGCGGTCCGGCGAGGCGACGTTCAACAACGGCGTGCTCGAGGTCGAGTTCGAGCGCGACGACGACTCCGCCTCCATCGACGTCGTCTAGGCGTCGTTCCCGCGACCCGTTCTCCGCGACCCGTTCTCCGCGACCCGTCGGATCACCCCCGCGAGTCGGTCGTAGAACCCCGGCTCGTACTTCCTCGCCGTGTCGACCGTCGGTCGGGCGTTCGTCTCGTTAACCAGGAACCGACCGTCGGCTTCGAGCAGGTCCACGCCGAGGTAGTCGATCCCGAGCGCCGCCGCCGTCCGCTCGGCCAGTTCGCGACCCTCCCCGTCGAGTTCGACGCCGCGCGCGTCCGCGCCGCGGTGGACGTTGTGTTTCCAGCGGCCGGCCGCGAGCGCGTCGGGAGGGAGTTCGCGACGGACCGCACCCGCGTAGGCGCCGTCGACGACCATCGCCCGGTAGTCGCGCGCGCCGGGGAGAAACTCCTGTATCAGGTACGACTTGTCGCCGGTCGCGCGGTAGTCGTGAGCGAGGTTCAGGTAGTCGACGACCCCCAAAAGCGAGTCGAGGTCGGTCGCCTTCGCGACGCCGACGCCGCGGGTCGCCGAGTTAGGCTTGACCACGACGGGGAACTCGAAGTCTGCGGCCGCCTCGACGACGGCCGACTCGTCGACCGGGTTCGAGACCAGCGTCGTCCGGGGAACGGGGAGTCCCGCGTCCGAGAGCGCCGCGAGCACGCCCGCCTTGTTCCGGGAGGTCACGACCGCGTCCCGACCGTTCACCCACGGGACGGCGAGCCGGCGGTCGAGGACCTCACCCTCCATGAGCCGGGACGGGTAGACGAAGCCGACGTCGAACGCCTCCGCGTCCGTCGCCGCGTCGCCGTCCGCCCCGTCGAGCCGGAACGTCCGCTCTTTCGCTCGAACGTGATCGACGTCGATCCCGCGGTCGGCGAGTGGCCCGCGGACGCGCTCGTAGGTCTCCGCCGCGGTGGTCATCGCGAGCCGGGTGGGGTCGGTCACGGTCGGAGACGGCGTCTATCGAGCCCCGCGGAGAGCGGGGTGTCGCCGCGGCGGCGCGACCGCGCTCACTGGAGGTGTCCCTCCTCGCGGAGCTGCTCGGCCTCGTTCTTCTCGTAGCGCCAGGAGATGTCCGCCTTCTCGTCCTGCCAGTCCCACGGTTCGACGAGGACGATGTCGTCCTCGCGGATCCAGACGCGCTTTTGCATTCGTCCCGGTATCCGTGCCGTCCGTTCCTTCCCGTCCGCACAGCGGACCTTCACGCGGTTGGCACCGAGCATCTCGACGACCTCCGCGAACACCTCGTCGTCGTCGGGCATCCGGAGGTCGCGCCGGCCCTGGCCGTCTCCGTCGGTCATGCGTGTCGGGTGATACGTGTCCCACCCGATAAAAGCCCCACCCTCCGACGCGGCGCTCCGGCCCGACGCGGCGCTCCCGAGGCGTCCCATTTAACCGGCGGCGGACGGAGACCCCGGACATGCGAGACACGCTCGGACTGGAGGGGATCGCGGGAGTCGTCGTCGTGTTCCTGGCGATCACGGTCGTGACGCTTCGCGACCCCGTGATCGGCGGCGGGCTGATGCTCCTCGTCGCCGGCCTCGCGCTGATCGCGAAGGGGGTCGCGGCGTCGACGATGCGCGCGTTCGGCCTGAAGTGACCGCGAGAGACGAGGCGACGCGGCCGACGGCGACTGCGTGACCGGCGCGACCGCGCGGCCGAAAGGGCTATACGCGACCGTCTCGGCCGCTTCGATATGGCACGGATCCCCGAATTCGCGGTCGAACTGTTCGAACTCCTCGCGCTCGTCGTCGGGTCGGGCGTGGCGTCGGTCATCGGCGTCGAACTCGAGCGCGTCGGCGTCGCCGGCCTCGCGGGCGGCGACCTCGCAGTCGGGCTGTGGGCGCTCACGATGGGGATCGTCGCGCTGTACGTCGGCGTCGTCGCGCTCGGGTACGAGCAGGTGCTCCCCCGACTCCGCGCGCTCGCCGGCGACGCGTGAGGCCGCGGCCGCGACCCTCGGACGAGGTCACAGCTCGCCGGCGGCGGCCAGTTCGCGGACGCGGGCCGCGCGCTCCCGGATCGCCTCCCGCTCCCCGTCGTCCTTGTCGTCGGCGTGCGAGTACAGCAGTCCCGTCCGACCGGTCCCGCGAAGCGTCTCCTCGTGTTCCATCAGGAAGTCCCAGTAGAGCGCGTTGAACGGACAGGCCCCCTCGCCGGTCGTTCGAGAGACCGCGTACGGGCACGACGCGCAGTGGTCGCTCATGCGGTTCACGTAGCTCCCCGAGGCGGCGTACGGCTTCGATGAGAGGACGTCGGTCCCGAACGATCCCATGGCGACCACGTTCGGTGTCGTTACCCAGTGGTACGCGTCGACGAAGCCGAGATGGAACCACTCGTCGAGTTCGGCGGGGTCGACGCCGTAGAGCATGGCGAAGTTCGATAGGACCATCAGCCGCTCGATGTGGTGGGCGTAGCCGTGCTCGCGGACGTGGCCGACCGCCTCCGAGAGACACCGCATGTCCGTCTCGCCGTCCCAGTAGAGCGGCGGGAGCGTCCGTTTCTGATCGAGACGGTTCGCGTCCGCCAGTTCCGGCATCGTCTCCCGGTAGACGTGACGGACGAACTCGCGCCAGCCGAGCACCTGCCGGATGAACCCCTCCGCCGCGTTGAGCGGGACCGGCGAGCGGTCGGCGGCGGTTCCGTCCCCTTCGCCGCCCGTCGCGAACGCGTCGAGGGTCGTCTCCGATCCCGCGGAGCCGACGTCGGGATCGAACGCCCCCGGTTCGCCGCCGCGCGCCTCGTAGGCCGCCTCCACCGCCCGGACCGGCTCGCGCGGGTCGAGGAGCCCGAGGTTGATCGCCGGCGAGAGCAGCGAGTGTGCGAGGAACGGCTCACCGCCGACCATGGCGTCCTGATAACGGCCGAACGCGGGGAGCCCGCGGGCGACGAACGCGTCGAGCGCCGTCAGCGCCTCCTTCCGCGTCACGGGCCACGCGAACGTCTCGATCGAGTCGTTTCCCCACGTGTCGAAGCGGTCGCGAACCCACGCGTGGGTCTCGCGAGTGAGCGCGTCCGGCTCGAACCGCGGGGGGTTCGGGGGGGTCCAGCCGTCCGGCGGCGTCTCGCGGTTCCGGTCGTCGTAGTTCCACTCGCCGCCCTCGGGCTCGTCGCCGTCCATCAACACGCCCGTCTCCCGACGGACGTGGCGGTACCAGTCCTCCTGACGGTACGTGCGGTCCGCGGTGCCGTCCTCGTGGATCGCGACCCCGTCGGCGTTCCGCTCCTTGCCGTTCCGCTCTTCGCCGCCCGACGACTTCCCGGTCCATGCCCGCCAGTCGTCCGGCGTCGTCCAGAACAGCTCGTTCTCGAGAAGAATCAGGGACCCGCCGCGCGCCTCGACGATCCCGCGGAGCCGCTCGCCAGCCCCGTGACTCGCAGGACGCATGAGCCTGAAGGCGACGTCCGGCCGCCGGTCGAGGAACGTCGCGATCCCCTCGCCGAAGGAGTCCGCCTCGAGGTAGGTCACGTCGTGGCCGCGATCGCGGAGGTCGTCGCGGAAGTGACGCATCGCCGAGAAGACGAGCGTCAGCTTGTGCGCGTGGTAGCGCCGGCGGGCCGCGAACCCGTGCGCCTCGATCAGGAGGACGTCGTCCGTGGCCTCGAGCGCGTCCAGGTCGAGGTTGAGCTGGTCGCCGAGCAGCCAGAGGGTGGAGTCGCTCACGACCGATCGCACGGGACCGAATCACATAGCTCCGGGGTCGAACGCTCCGGTTTGACCGCTCTCGAACCGAGAGCGGTCGCTCCGGGAGAGGAACACCCGCCCTTTTTGTTCGCCGTCGACGAGGAGCGGAACATGGACGAGATCCTCACCAACTGGCTCCTCGGTCTGATCGCCGCCCTCCTGGCCGTCCTCGTGCTCGACTCGACCGGCCAGCCGTTCCTCGACCCGCTCGCGCCCGTCGCGAACGTGCTCGCGCTCGTGACGTTCCTCGCGTTCGTCATCCTCACCGGCGCGTTCCTCGTGTACACCGCGTCGTTCCGGAACGAGTAGTCGGGGACGGACCGTCCCGGCCGAACCACGCGCCCCCGCGAAGACTTTTGCTCACGGCCGCCCACGGCCGTCCCATGGAGTACACGACGCTCGGAGATACGGGCATGACCGTCTCGAGGATCTGCCTCGGCTGTATGAGCTTCGGCGACCCCGGCTGGCGCGAGTGGGTGCTCGACGAGGAGGAGGGAAAAGCGCTCGTCGAGCGGGCACTCGAGCTGGGGGTGAACTTCTTCGACACCGCCAACATGTACTCGAACGGCGAGTCCGAGCGGATCCTCGGGGAGGCGCTGGAGGGTCACCGTGAGGAGGCGGTCGTCGCCACGAAGGGATACTTCCAGATGGACGAGTCGAACCCGAACTCCGGTGGACTCTCCCGGAAGGCGATAGAACAGGAACTCGAGAACAGCCTCGACCGGCTCGGGATGGAGACGGTCGACCTCTATCAGATCCACCGGCTCGACCCGGAGACGCCGATAGAGAGGACCCTCGCGGCCCTCGACGACGCGGTCCGACGCGGACGGGTTCGTTATCTCGGGGCCTCCTCGATGTGGGCTCACGAGTTCGCGGAGGCGCTTCACGCGAGCGACCGGCTCGGGTTCGACCGGTTCGCCACGATGCAGAACCACTACAACCTCGTCTACCGGGAGGAGGAACGCGAGATGCTTCCGCTGTGTGAGAAGGAGGGGATCGGGGTCATCCCGTGGAGCCCGCTCGCGCGCGGGTACCTGGCGCGCCCGGACGACGACGTCGACGCCACGAGGCGCGGCGAGACCGAGGACCACCTCTACCGCCATCCCTACCGCGAGGGAGGCGGCCCCGCGGTCAACGCCCGCGTCGCGGAGCTGGCCGACGAGAAGGGCGTGAAGATGGCGCAGATCGCGCTCGCCTGGCAGTTCCACAAGGACCCGGTCGACGCCCCGATCGTCGGCACGACGAGCATCCGACATCTGGAGGACGCGGTGGAGGCGCTCGAGATCGATCTGTCCGACTCCGACGTCGAATGGCTCGAGGAGCCGTACGAGCCGGTCCGCGTCTCCGGACACGACTGATCGCCGGTCGCTGCGGAGTGGATATATTCTGGGGATCGACGTATTCGGTGTATTAGGACATATATGGACAACCTACTTATCGAGTGAGTAAATACCACGCACACATGACCGACGACGGCGACGAGGCCTCGGTCCGGTCGAGCACCGAGTACGCGCGCAGCCGGGTCCGGTGTCCGAACTGCGGGGACCACGTCCCGGCGGTCGGCCGGGACGCCGGGGCGACCGAGTGTCCGAACTGTCGAACGCTGGTTCGCAACTGAGCGGCCGGCGGGAGGGGGATCGCACCCACGTGCCCGGAGCGACAACCCTTTTCGGCCGGGCTACCGAATCGGAGCGTATGCCAGACGACGACTCCACCGAGCCCGAGGCGGGCGACGACCGGGCCGAGGACGGCGACGAACAGGCCGACGACGAGGAGAAGTCCTTCCGCGAGCGGGTCGAGGAGATCCGCGAGCGACGCGAAAAGGAGCGCGAGGAGGGCGACCGGCCCGACCCCGAGGAGATGATGGGCGGCGGTGGCGGCGGCCCGCCGGGCATGGGCGGCGGTGGCGGCGGTAACCCCTTCGCACAGATGATGTCCGGAATGATGGGCGGCGGCCCCGGCGGTCAGGGCGGCCCGCCGGGCATGGGCGGCGGCCCCGGCGGTCGCGGCGAGGGCGGCGGCGAGGAGGCCGGCAACGAGGAGCTCGTCCGCGAGGTGCGACAGCTCCGCGACGAGGTCCGCGACGCGACCCGCCAGCTCCAGCGCATCGCGCAGGCGCTCGAGGACGACTGAGACGGCGTCGGATCGTTTTCTTGGCGTTCGTCGAAGCTCACCGGTAGCGAGAACCGTCCTCGCTCCGTGCAGGATAGGTGAGAGAGTGAGCGCTCGCCCTGCGCCGGTGAGCGGGTGCGGTCGCACCCGCGAACCGCTCGCGAGGGAGTCGGTCTTCGAAGGCGGCCGACGAGGCCGGGGAGGCGTGAGGTGCGGGGGCGGGACGATCGCGGCTGAGGCTTTGGCGGTGTCCGCCGCCGATCCGCTCTCAACGAGTATACCGATCCGGTGACATCCTCTCCGCCGTAAACGGCGGAGCTTCCCACAAGCGAAAGCTTGCTAGTTTGGGAGATTTACGGTTTAACATTCCCGAGGGAATGCTGGCAGTGCCACGCTACCGTTACCCCTATCCTCGGCGGTGAGGCGGGGATTCGGGGGTATCTTGGGCTTCTTACACCCTGTTCGTCTGATGGAAGGGTGCCTTCCACGACGAAAGGGCGAATCCCGATACTGTCTCATTGGGATAGGGCGAGTAGACCGCCTCGGTTAGCATTCAACACGTCGTAGAATCCCTTAAAACCACATGCGGGCGCTGTATCCCCGCGCTGAAGCGCGAGGTTTTAGCGCCCTATCCCGCTAGATAAGCAGTCAGCGAACACCCACTCGATCCGCATCGTCTCCGAACGAACGGATCCAACGGAGCCGAAACGAAGAGGGACGCTCCCTCGACGCTCCTACCTCAACACTCGGACCAGCCGCAGGACTCGCACGTCTTACACCCCTCCGAGAAGTAGAGGTTCATCCCGCCGCACTCGGGACACTCGGGGGACTCGCCGGCTGCGATGAGGTCCTGCGTGACGTCGCCGTCGTCGCCGGCGGGTCCGGCCGGCGACTCAGACGCCTCGACGTCGGTCGGCGAGTCGACGGACGCGTCGACCGAACTCCCGCCGGCGACCGCGCCGCCGTCGGTCTGGCTCGGCGGATCGGCGGCGGCGTCGCGGTCCGCCGTGTCGACGTCGTCGAGGCTCTGCTGTTGGGGGATCCCCTTGTCGATCTCGTCGTCGAGGTAGCGCCGGAGCGCGGTGCCGATCGCGTCCGGGATCGACTGGATCTGCTCGCCTTTGTCCCAGGCGACCTTCGGACTCCGGGTGCCCTGGAGTTCGTCGACGATCTCCTCGGGATCGACGCCCGAGCGGAGCGCCGTCGAGATGACCTTCGCGAGCGCCTCCGTGAAGGAGTTGGTGTAGCCGCCGGAGTGGCCGATGTTCGCGAACAGCTCGAACGGCCGGCCGTCCTCCTCCTCGTTGATGGTGACGTACAGCTTGCCGTAGCCGGTCTCGACGCGCTGGGTCACGCCCGACAGCGAGTCGGGGCGGGGCCGGGTCTCCGTGTACTCGACCGCCGGCCGGTCCGCAGACTCGAGGAGCGCGGAGACCTCCGTGTCGACGGCCGCCCGGACGTCCTCGTTGTCGAGGAACGCCTCCAAGCCGCCGAACACCTCGTGGATCTGTTCGACGATCGTCTCCGCGGCCTCGCTCTCGTCGGCGAACTCCGTGTTCTTCGCGCGGGTCGTGAGCACCTGCTTCGAGCGGGTGCCGTCGCGGTAGACGGTGACGCCCTTGCCGCCGTGGTCGTAGATGTAGCGGTACACCTCCTCCATGTCGGCGGCGGTGGCGTCGTTCGGGAAGTTACACGTCTTCGAGATGGCGGAGTCGACGCCCTGCTGGCAGGCGCACTGGACCGCCGCGTGCTCGATCCCCGACAGCGAGCCGGTGACGACGAACAGCTCGCCGATCGCGTCCGGCACCGTCGAGAGCCCCTCGACGCCGTCGAAGGCGTTCTCGGCCATCTGCTCTTGGGCCTCCCGCTTGACGGCGTCGACGTCGATGTCGTTCGCCTCCAGCGTCCGCAGGAAGTAGTCGTCGAACTCGACGAGCATCTCGTCGCCCTGGACGTCGTCGGAGACGTTCTTGTAGAACGCGACGTTGTAAATGGGCTCACAGCCGCCGGTCGTGTTGCCGATCATCGACGTGGTGCCCGTCGGCGCGATGGTCGTCGTGTTGTGGTTGCGGATCGGGTAGCCGTCCGACCACTCGTCGGCGTCGAGGCCGGTGTGGTGTTCGAACCACTCGCGGTGCTCGGTCGGGTCCGCGTACTTCGAGTCCGCCCAGTCGTTGAAGACGCCGCGCTGCTCGGCGAGCTCGTGGGAGGTCGCCTTCGACTCGTGGTTGATGTGGGTCATCAGCTGGCGGGCGACCTCGTTGCCCTCCTCGGAGCCGTACTTGACGCCGAGCTGGATGTACAGCTGGGCGAGTCCCATGATGCCGAGCCCGATCTTCCGCATGTCCCGGACCTTCTCCTCGATCTTCTCGACCGGGAAGTCCGACATCGTGACGACGTTCTCCAGAAAGCGCGTGCCGTACTCGATGCGGTCGTCGAACTCCTCGAAGTCGATCGCCTCCTCGAGGAAGGCGTCGACAGCCGCCTCGTGGGTGTCGTACTCGTCCGCGTGCTCCTCGCTCCAGACGCGCCAGTCCGGCGCGCCCTCCGCCGCCAGCGTCGAGAGGTTGATGTGACCGAGGTTACAGGCCTCGTACTCCTCGAGCGGCTGTTCTCCACAGGGGTTTGTTGCGAGTATTCTATGATTTGGATTTTCCTCTACGTCGAACGAATGTTCCTTGTTCACCCGTTCGAGGTAGATGACGCCCGGTTCGCCGTTCTCGTGTGCACCCTCGATCATGTCCTCCCAGAGCTCGGCGGCCGGGATCGAGAGCACCTCGCCGACCTCGACGTGCTCGCCGAGGCCGAACATCTCGTAGATCTCCTTCGTCTCCGGCGTGGCGACGTGGGGCTCCTCCGTGCGCGGGTTGGTGAAGGTGAACTCCTCGTCGTTGTACAGCGCCTCCATGAAGTCGTCGGTGACGCCGACGCTGATGTTGAAGTTCGAGAGGTGTCCCTCCACCGCGTTCCGGAGGTGTTCGGGGACGCGTCCCTCGTCGTCGATGAGATCGCGGGCCTCCTCCAAGGCGTCCGCGAAGGAGTTGTGGGTGAAGTCGTCGGGGTCGTTCAGCCGCAGGGAGTGGGCCAAGGAGACGTCCTTGTTCTTCGAGTGGATGAACTGGATCACGTCCGGGTGGGAGACGCGCATGACGCCCATCTGCGCGCCGCGGCGCGCGCCGCCCTGCGCGATCGTCTCGCACATCTGGTCGAAGGTGCGCATGAACGTGATCGGCCCGGAGGCGATGCCGCCGGTGGAGCCGACCGCGTCGCCGTAGGGGCGGAGCTTCCAGAAGGCGTACCCCATGCCGCCGCCGGACTGGAAGACCTCGGCCGCCTCCTTGGCGGTCTGGTGGATGTCGGTGATGTCGTCGTCGGGCGAGTCGACGAAACACGCCGACAGCTGCTGGAGCTCGTCGCCGGCGTTCATCAGCGTCGGCGAGTTCGGCATGAACGAGAGCGACTCCATCCCGTCGCGGAACGTCGCCGCGGTCTCCTCGACGTGCTCGCGGATCCCGTCCGGGAGCTCGGGGACGACCGTGTCGTAGGCGAACTTGTTGACGTTGTGTGCCGAGAGCGTCGTCTCCGCCTCGTCGTCGGCGGTGACGCCCGCGCCGAAGACCTCCTCGGCGAGCTCGTCCCGGCGCGGATGGTCGGGTTTGAGCTGGTCGGGCGTGACGGTGACCTCGACGTCCCGCTTTTCCGCCTCGAAGACCGCCTCCGCGAGCGCGACGTTGCGCGCGACGCGGTCGAACAGCTCCTCCTGCGTCTCGACCGGCTCCCCGTCGGCGTCCTTCCGGAGGTAGCGCGCGGGGAGGATGTTGTGGTAGGCGTTGGTCGTGAGACGCTCCTCCATCGTCTCGCCCGTGGTGCGTTTGATCGGCAGTTCGAGTTCGTCCGCGGAGACGCCGTCGCTGCTCATTCGACGGTCACCCCGCTCGGGTGGCGTGGGATATGGATCATCTGTAGTGTTGGTGTACTGGCGAGGCGGGCCCTTGTACGTTCGGATGTGCGGACCCGATGGGCATCTATGTGTACGATTCGTTATGTAACGTCCGTGCCGCGCGTTCGACGCCGAATCCGGGTACGTCGGAAACGAACGGGGCCCGAGCACATAATGGTAGTCAGACCGGAGTGAAACTGATACGAACCCGTCGAAACCGAAAGACGTGATCGGGTTCGCATTCGAAGGAAAGGGGGGTCGATCGGTGGGTCGTTCCCCGAACGGACGAGCCGGTATCGCGTTCGCAGCCGATCGACCGACGCCGACGCGTCGGCGGCTGCCACGGTACGTATCAGAAAGACAGCAGATCGAGCGGCCGGATCGCCAGACCCCGCCCCCACAAGCTTATACCGCGGCTCGCCGTGCTCGCAGACATGACCGCTTCGCTCGCCGCGCACGCGATGTCGGCACCGCTTCAGGCCGGGATCCTCGCCAGCCCGATGGGACAGTTGCTCGTCGCGCTGGTGGCCGTCGCGGTCGTGATCGTGCTCGGGAAGTTCGTGTTGAAGCTTGCGTGGCGACTCGTCACGATCGGGATCGTCGTCGTCGCCGCGCTCTTCCTGCTGTCGACGGCGGGACTGATCTGAAAAATCCGAACGCGGCGCGACGGCGCTACCGGGAGGCCCCGGACCGGAGCCTCACTGGAACGCGCCGAACTCGGTTTCCGCCGGGTCGTCGACCTCGGAGCGCCGGAACTGCTTTTCGATCTCCTCGTAGCGCTCGCGGGTCTCCGGGGTGACGCTCGGGTTCACCTCGTCGAGGGCGTCCTCGAAGTGAGCCATCGTCACGCGGACGTTGCCGACGGACTCGCCGATCTCCTCGCGTGCGACGCTGGCGATGAACTCCCTGGAGGCGTTCATCGACGCCTCGCGGGCCACCGCCTCGAGGTCCGCGCCGACGTACCCCTCGGTCTTGCGAGCGATCGCGTCGAGGTCGACGTCGTCCGCGAGCGGCTTCTCGCGGGTGTGGACCTCGAGGATCTTCCGGCGCCCCTCCTCGTCCGGGACGGGCACGTGGACGTGCCGGTCGAGCCGGCCGGGCCGGAGCAGCGCCGAGTCGATCAGGTCCGGACGGTTCGTCGTCGCGATCACGACCACGTCCTCCAGCGACTCGAGCCCGTCGAGCTCCGTGAGCAGCTGGGAGACGACGCGCTCGCCGACGCCGGAGTCGCCGGAGTTCTTGCCCCGCTCGGTCGCGATCGAGTCGATCTCGTCGAAGAACACGATCGTGGGCGCGTTCTCGCGGGCCTTGCTGAACACCTCGCGGACGCCCTTCTCGGACTCGCCCACGAACTTGTTCAGGAGTTCGGGACCCTTGATCGAGATGAAGTTCGACTCGCTCTCGTTGGCGACCGCCTTCGCGAGCAGGGTCTTCCCCGTTCCGGGCGGTCCGTACATCAGGACGCCCTTCGCGGCGGCCATGTCCAGCTGGTCGAACACCTCGGGGTACTCGAGGGGCCACTGGATCGTCTCGCGGAGCCGCTCTTTGGTGTCGCCGAGCCCGCCGACGTCGTTCCAGGTGACGTCGGGGACCTCGACGAACACCTCCCGGAGCGCGGAGGGCTCGATGCCCTTTATCGCCTCCTTGAAGTCGCCCTCGGTGACCTGGATCGAGTTCAACACGTCCGCGTCGATCTCGTCGCTCTCTAAGTCGAGCTGCGGGCGGATCCGGCGGAGCGCGTGCATCGCCGACTCCTTCGCCAGCGACTCGAGGTCCGCGCCGACGAAGCCGTGGGTGTTCTCCGCGTACTCGTCGAGGTCGATCCCCTCGGCGAGCGGCATGTTCCGCGTGTGGACCTGGAGGATCTCCTTGCGGCCGTCCCGGTCGGGGACGCCGACCTCGATCTCGCGGTCGAAGCGCCCGCCGCGCCGGAGCGCCGGGTCGATCGCGTCGACCCGGTTGGTCGCGCCGATGACGACGACCTCGCCGCGCTCCTCCAACCCGTCCATCAGCGAGAGCAGCTGGGCCACGACGCGGCGCTCGACGTCGCCGCCGGCCTCCTCGCGTTTGGGCGCGATGGAGTCCAGCTCGTCCATGAACACGATCGCGGGGGCCTCCTCCGTGGCCTCCTCGAACACGTCACGGAGCTGTTCTTCGCTCTCGCCGTAGTACTTCGACATGATCTCCGGACCGGAGATCGTGTGGAAGCTGGCGTCGATCTCGTTGGCGACCGCCTTCGCGATCAGGGTCTTGCCCGTCCCCGGCGGGCCGTGGAGCAGGACCCCCTTCGGCGGGTCGATGCCGAGCCGCTTGAACAGCTCGGGGTGGCGCATCGGCAGCTCGATCATCTCGCGGACCTGCTCCAGCTCGTCGTCGAGCCCGCCGATGTCCTCGTAGGTGACGTCGGGAGAGCCGTCCGCGGCCGCGCCCTCCGGCGCGCCCGCGCCGCCGACGATCTCCTCCGCGGGCTTCTCGGAGATCTCGATCTCGGTCGAGTCGGTGACCACGACGGTCCCCGACGGCGACGTGCCCGCGACCTTCAGCGGGACCGCCTGCGACTGCCCGCCCATGAAGCCGAAGCCGAGCGGGAGCTGGACGTTCTGGCCCTCGGTGACGGGCTGGCCGCCGAGCTCACGCCGGATCAGCGCGTCGATGTTGCCGCGGATCCCGAGCCGCTGGGGAAGCGCGATGGTGATCCGGTCCGCGGGCTCGACGTCGACCTGCTCGATCGTCACGCGGTCGTCGATGCCGACGTTCGCCTCCTGGCGGAGCTTCCCGTCGATGCGGACCACGCCGGTGCCGTCGTCCTCGGGGTAGCCCGGCCAGACGCGCGCGATCGCGGCTCCGTCGGAGCCCTCGACGCGAATGAAGTCGCCGCCGGAGAGTCCGAGCTCCTCGGCCGCGACGCGGTCTATCGCCGCGAGCCGGCGGCCGGCGTCCTTCTGTTTCAGCGGTTTGACGGTGAGTTTCATCGGTCGCCCTCGATCGTCAACACGCCGTTGGTCACCGAGGCGCTCCGGGCCTCGCCGGGCAGTTCGAACTCCGATTCGGCCGGCTCGCCGTCGCGCTCGATCACGACGATGGCCGTGTGGCCGACGGTGTCGACGCTGATCGACTCGTCGTCGCCGCCGACGTCGGCGGCGACGACCCACCCGTCATCGTACTCGTACCGGCGAAGGAGCGAACCGTCGCCGACCGATCGGGTCTGTCTGGTAGTCATCCTAACCACAAGTTAGGCGCGAGAGTATTTAAACTAATCGGATAAAATCGCAGGACGTGAGAATACCCGACGTTCAACGGTGGTATTGCGGTTCGGATCGGTTTCCCGCGGTCGACCGAAGGTCCGTCCCGTCGGGCCCTCTCCGTCCGAGAGTCCCCCCATTTAATCCCCTTCGCGTGCGGGAATCGGATCATGGATCGGAGCGCCGCGGATCGGGTCACGCATCACGACCGCGAGACGGCCTACCGCCGCTTCGATCGCGGCGGCGGCGGGCCGACCGTCTGTTTCGTCCACGGAAGCGGCGGGAACGCCGGCGTCTGGAAGGCGCAGGCTCGGCTGAGCGACCGGTTCCCGGTCGTCGCGCTCGACCTCTCCGGCCACGGCGAGAGCGACGACGTGGAGACGCCCGCCGGGGAGGCGACCCTCGAGGCGTACGCCGACGACGTCGTCGCCGTCGCGGCGGCGACCGACGCCGACGTGCTCTGTGGTAACTCGCTCGGCGGGGCCGTCGCGCTGTGGACCGCGCTCTCACGCGACGTCGCGCTCGACGGCCTCGTCCTCGCGGGCACGGGCGCGAAGCTGGCGGTGAGCGAGGGACTGTCGGAGGCGCTCGCGGACGACTTCGACCGGGCGGTGTCGCTGCTCCACGAGCGCGACCGGCTGTTCCACGACGCGCCCGCCGACCTCCGCGAGCGCTCGCGAGCGACGATGCGGGAGTGCGGCCGAGAGGTGACCGAGCGCGACTTCCGGACCTGCGACCGGTTCGACGTGCGCGACCGGCTGGAGGAGGTGACCCTCCCGACGCTCGCGGTCGTCGGCGAGCACGACGCGCTCACGCCGCCGGGGTATCACGAGTTCCTCGCCGACCGGATCCCCGACTGTGCGTACGCCGGGATCGACGACGCCGCCCACCTCGCGATGCTGGAGGAGCCCGCCGCGTTCGACTCGGCGCTCGCGGGGTTCGTATCGCGGCTCTGAGAGCCGTCCGGACACCGACCGCGCCGGTCGCGCACCTTTTTCCCCGCCGCCGGCGACGCGGAACCCATGAGCACCGAGGACGGCGGTCGGGACGCCGCGGGATCGGCGGTGGGACCCCCGGACGACGGGACACACGCGAACCCCGACATCGACGATCTCCTGGCGCAGCTGGACGCGCTGGAGGAGGCGGTCGACGAGGGGCACGAGCGGGAGCGGGTCCGAGAGACGATCTCGCTCGTCGAGCGGATGCCGGGAAGCGACGCGTTCACGACGCGGATCAGCAAGTACACGGGTCGGGACATCGCCCAGTCGTTCGTCGGGGGGATCGTCTTCGCGCTCCCGCTGCTCGTCGAGGGCGGCGTCTTCGAGATCGCCGCGTGGTTCGCGGCGGCGCGGATCGCCGGGCTCCCCGTCTACCTCGCCGGGCACGTCTGTTTCGTCGTCGGCGTGACCACCGGGCTGTTGTACTACGCCGACTTCCGGGACGTTCGAGTGTATCGGCCGATCTTCGGGCTCGTCCCCCGCCGGCTCGTCGGCGTCCTGTCCGTCGCGTTCCTCGTCTCCGCGGGGCTGATGGCGCTGTGGGGTCGGCTCTTCGCGGAGGATCCGACGGCGCTGGAGGCGTTCGCCAGGGTGACCGTCGTCTGGGGCGGGGCGGCGTTCGGCGGCGCGATCGGCGACATCCTCCCAGGGGAGTCGACCGGACGGGACGTCAGCGAGCGCCTCGAGGAGCTCGGCGACGTCTTCGACGACTGAGGCGGACGGGTACCACAGGTTTTTCGCCGCGGCGACCGTACCGGATTCCATGTCAGCGTTACGCGACGCGCTTCGGGACCTCCCGGACGCGGTGTTTGCGGATCTGCTCGAGTCCGACGACGGGTACGTTCTGCTCGTCGACCTCCCCGGCGCGACGGCGGGGACCACGGAGGTCCTCTTCGAGGACGGCCGGATCGTCATCGAGGCCCGCCGCGAGAAGTCGACGCCGGAGGGCTTCCGGTACGTCCGGGAGGACCGACCGCTGTTCCTCGACGCCGAGCTCCCGCTGCCGCCGGACGCCGACGGCGACGACGCCGACGCCGAGATGGACCGCGGCGTCCTCGAGGTGACCCTCCCGAAACGCGCCGACGCAGACTCCCACCGGATCCCGGTCGAGGGGAGCGGCGACGGGCTCGACGACGACGGAGACGAGGCCGGCGCCTGACGGGTGGTCACGCTGGTCAACCTCCGTGCCTACTGGCGGTTCCTCGTCGTCATCCGGCGGTTCTCCCCGCTGATCCTCGCCTACTGGCGGGATCGGAAGCGGTTCCTGCTGTTCGGACGGAGCCGCGAGGTCGACGCGGCGACCCAGCGCGAGCGCGCCGACGTCCTGCTCGACATCCTGCTCACGCTGGGCCCGACGTTCATCAAGCTCGGCCAGCTGCTGTCGACGCGGCCCGACGTCCTCCCGCCCGCATACATCGACGTGCTCGAGGGGCTCCAGGACGACGTCCCGCCCGCCGACTGGACGGAGTCGAAGCGGGTGTTAGAAGACGAGCTCGGCCCGGTCGAGGAGACGTTCGACGACTTCGACACGGAGTCGATAAGCGGGGCGAGCCTCGGACAGGTGTACACCGCACGGTTCGAGGGCGAGGACGTGGCAGTGAAGGTTCGTCGTCCCGGAATCGAGTCGCTCGTCGAGGCCGACCTCCGGGCGATCCGCTGGTCGCTGCCGATCGTCCGACGGTTCATCGGCGGCGGCCGGGCGTTCTCGATAGAGAACCTCTCCGAGGAGTTCGCGAAGACGATCCGCGAGGAGATGAACTACCGCCGCGAGCGGGAGATGCTCGAGGAGATCAAAGCGAACTTCGCGGGCGACGACCGGATCCGGATCCCGGAGGTGTACGAGGCCGCCTCCGGTCCGCGCGTGCTCACGATGGAGTACATCGGCGGGACGAAGATCAGCCGGATCGACGAGCTCGACGCGGCCGGACTCGACCGGACCGCGATCGCGGAGACGCTCCAGGAGGTGTACCTCCAGATGATCATCGACGACGGGGTCTTTCACGCCGACCCGCATCCGGGGAACCTCGCCGTCGACGCGGACGGCGCGGTGGTCTTCTACGACTTCGGGATGTCCGGACGGGTCGACCCGTTCGTCCAGGAGAAGATCGTCGAGTTCTACGTCGCGGTCGCGAGACAGGACACCGACGCGATCCTCGACACCCTGATCTCGATGGGAACGCTCTCTCCGGAGGTCGACCGCGACGTGATGGGCGAGGTGATGAACCTGGCCATCGCCGACGCCCGCGGCGAGCAGATCGAGCAGTACCGCGTCAACCAGATCATCGAGCAGGTGGAGTCGACCATCTACGAGTTCCCGCTGCGGCTCCCGCGCAACCTCGCGTTGGTCCTCCGGGTCGCCACCGTCGTCGAGGGGGTCTGCGTCACGCTCGATCCGGAGTTCGACTTCATCGCGACCGCGACGAACTACCTGGAGGAGGAGGGGTACTACGAGCAGACCGCCCGCGAGCTCGCCGAGGACGCCGGCAGACAGCTCCAGCGGACGACGGAGTCGCTCTTCACCGTCCCGCCGAAGGCCGAGGCGTTCCTCGACCGGGCGAACCGCGGCGACCTCCACGTCGACGTCACCATCGAGGACGAGTCGCGGGTGCTCGACAAGCTGGCGATGCGGATCGCCTACTCCGTGCTGCTCGCGGTCGGCGTCCTCTCGGCGACGATCCTCTACTCGTTCGCCGAGGAGTGGCGGCTCGCGGCGATCGTCCTCCTGCTCGCGACCCCGCTCGCGGTCGCGCTGTACCGATCGTTCCGCAAGAAGCGGCGGACGATTCCGGGGAACCCGCAGTTCACCAGACAGGGAATGCGGGAGCGACGCGACGACTGAGACGGGGCCGTCACCCCCGACAGATCCAGACGTCGCCCCGCTCGTCGGCGTCGTAACCGCGCTCCGCGAGCCACGCCGCGAGCGCGTCGGCGTGGTCGTCGCCGGCGGTTCCGTGGACCTCGACGACGAGCAGCGGTCGGTGGGCTCGGATCGTCGTCTCCGCCCCCCGGAGCACCGCCAGCTCGTGACCCTCGACGTCGACCTTGATCGCGTCCGGCGGTGGGACCGGATCGCCGACGGGCGTCACGGTGCTCGCGTCGACGGCGTCGGCGGCGGCCGCGTCAGCCGCGTCGTCGTCGACCGCGTCGTCCGAGGTGACTCCCTCGACCAGGTCGTCGAGTCGGAAGACGGGGACCTCCTCCACCGCGTCGACGCGCGCGCCCCAGCGGGTCGCGCGGTCGCGGTCGAACGCGGAGCACTTCGAGAACGTCGAGCGGTAGAACGGCAGCGACCCGCGCTCGTCGCCGAGGCCGGCCCGTCGGAGGTCGATCCGGTCGGCGAGCCCGTTTCGGGCCGCGTTCCGGGCCAGCCGGTCCGCGCTCTCGCCGTTGGGCTCGAACGCGACGATCCGCCGGTCGGTCCCGACGGCGAGCGGGATCGCGTGCTCGCCGACGTGCGCGCCGGCGTCGAGCACGGTCGCGTCGTCCGGAAGTCGGTCGAGAGCGGCCAGTCCGGGGTCGTCGCCGTGGGGGTTCGTCGGCTCGTAGCTCCGGTAGGTCCCGGCGACGGTTCGTTTCGGCGTGGCGATCCCGAGCGCGTACGTCAGGTCCGCGAGCCGGTAGCGGGTTCGGAACCCGAGTCGTTCGAGCCACGCGGGGGGAGCGAGCATCGGCGGAGGATCAGCCCGACACGATCTGTATCGGGACGAGGAGGAAACAGAGCGCGCCCGCCCCGAACGTGAGCACGCCGACGGCGACGCGGGGCCAGTCGAGTCGCGCCTCGTCGTCGGGGTTCGCCGGACCGTTGAAGGCGATGAGAAGCGAGAAGACGCCCCAGAACGCCCAGAGGCCGACCGACTCGTCGAGGCCGAGCCCGCGGCCGTAGTGGAGGTACGCGGCGATCGCGAACAGCGCGCCGGGAACGAGCGACGCGATCGTCTCCTGGCGCGGCCCGACCATCGCCCGGACCATGTGACCACCGTCGAGCTGGCCGACCGGAAGCAGGTTCAGGAGGGTGAAGAACATCCCGACCCAGCCGCCGATGATCACCGGGTGGACCGCCCGCGTCGGGTCCGCGTACGAGGTCGGCTGCCCGATCGCCTCGGCGATGAGGCTCAAGAGCGGCGGGTTGTTGAAGCGGATCATCGTGCCGGAGCCGGTCGCGAGCTCCGCCGGAACCCGGATCGGGTCGAGCGAGAGTCCGACGGCCGTGACGACCACGGTGGCGACGAGGCCGGCGATCGGGCCGGCGACGCCGACGTCGAAGAGCACCTTCCGGGAGGGCATCCGGCCGCGCATCCGGATGACCGCGCCGAGCGTCCCGAACGGGAAGACGAACGGGATGACGTACGGCAGCGACACGTCGACGCCGTGGTACCGGCCGGCGACGTAGTGGCCCAGCTCGTGAGTCATCAGGACGCCGAGGACCGCGGCGGTGAACGGCCACGCCCGCAGCATCACGAGGGGGTTCGCGCGGATCTCCGCGAGCGGGACGTAGTACCAGCCGTACGCGCCGACGAACAGCGTGGAGAGCACCGTCGCGAGGAACAGCCCCACGTTCACCCACGGGACCCCCTCGCGTCCGTGGCCGAAGGGGGTCGCGACGACGACGTGGCCCTGCTCGACGGTCTCCACCTCGACGTCGTAGCCGGCGTCGCGGAACGCCGGGACGAGCTTCCGGAGGAGCGTCCGCTCGGGGATGTACGACTCGCCGACGTACCGGACGCGACCGTCCTCGCGACGGATCTCCTCGACGCGGAAGAACGTCCGCAGCGGGTCGGGACGGGGGACGTCGGACGCCGCCCCGTCCTCGCGTTCTGGCATCGTCGGTCGTTGGCCGTCGTCGAGTATAAACCCCGCGTCACCGGACGCGGAACGAACCGGTCGGCGGCTGACGGCGGAGGCTGGAGAACGGTCGGCGCGAGAAGAATAACGGTTCGACGGAAGCGATCGGTGTTCGCGGAAACGCTCCGTCAGCGGGGACGCGTGAGCGTGTCCGGTTCGGTTCCGGGCCGGCTCAGGCGGACTCGACGCGCCAGGTCGTCGCGCCCGTGTACGACCACTTCTCGACGGTGAGCTCGGTGGCGGACTCGCTGAGCTTCACCATCAGCGCGCCGATCTCCTTCGGCGAGAGGTCGACGTCGTCCGAGATGAACTTCCCCTTGAAGTACATCTCGCCGTCTTCGGCGCGTTGGAGCAGGTACCGTTTCAGCCGCTCCTCCTTGGAGAGGTCGTCGGTCGTGCCCGCGTTCGTGGAGGGGTTCGCAGTCGCGCTCATGGTACATCCCGACCATGGCGACGGGGGATGTTATAAAGCGGAGACCGTTGGTCGGCATTCAGAGGGTTTCAACTCCTTTCAGGCGTCGAGCGGACAGTAAAACGTGCTCTCCGACGTTTCACGACAGTTCTAGAGACGGTTAGACAGTTTATACGGCGTCCAAAGCCGTTCGATTCGATCCCGACGGATACGGCGTCGCGGAGGAACCTGCGAACGCCGACTCGGTGGTTTGCGGTGATTGTTGCCTCTACGATCGCGGGCGAACCGTCCGATCGCGGTCGAGCGCGGACCGCGAGCGAGATCGTTCGGTGCGTATCGACTCCGGATCGGCCTCGGGTCGGGCCCGGATCGACCGCGGCTCACGGGTCGTAGCCGTCTCGATCGAGCGGCGGTCGACCCGAAACGGCTCACGACCGCTGGTGGAGCCAGAACTCCTCGGACTCGGTGGTCTCCTTTTTGAAGATCGGCACCTCGTCCTTGAGTCGGTCGATCCCGTCCTCGACGGCCCGAAACGCCTCCGCGCGGTGGCCCGCGAGGACGACCACGAAGACGATGTCCTCGCCGGCCTCGATCACGCCCGTTCGGTGGTGGAAGGCCACCTCGAAGACGCCCTCCCGGTCCGTCAGCTCCGCGGCGATCGCGTCCATCCGCTCGCGGGCGACGCCCTCGTACTTCTCGAAGGCGAGGTGGGTCGTCCGGTCGTCCTCGGGCGCGTCCCGCGCGCGGACCCGCCCGGTGAACGTCGCGATCGCGCCCGAGCGCTCCGCGTCGGCCGACCGCTCGACGCGGTCCACGAGCAGTTCGCGGGTGATCCACGGCTCCGCGCGCTCAAGCCCCGAGAGGAGTTCCCCGACGTCGACGTCGTCGGGGCGCTTCCCTCGGGCGATCACGTCGCCGGGCGCGTCGTCCGGATCGGCGTCGGGACCCAGAAGCACCGTCGGGACCCGGAGACGGCTGTAACCGACCGCGACGAGGTAGTCGTGGTCCGGCGCGAGGTCGTCGAGGAGCGCGTCGAAGCCGTCGACGGTCCCGCGGCCGGTCCACGAGCCGTCGGGCGAGAGCGAGACGATCGTGTCGCCCGCGGCGTCCCCGTCGACGGCCCCCCGCTCGTCCGCGTCGTCCGGGTTCTCGTCCCGTCGAACGACCGCGACCCGCCCCGCCAGCCGCGCCGTGAGCGTCCCGACGAGGTCGTCCGCGCCGGGGCCGAGCACCGAGATCGGTTGCATGGCCGAACGCGGGCGGCGAGCGGCTTAGGCGTTTCCCGGTCGGCTCACTCGTAGCCGTAGAACCCCTCCCCCGTCTTCTTTCCGAGGTCGCCGGCGGCGACCTTGCGTGTGAGGAGGTACGCCGGCTTGTATCGGTCGCCGAGCTCCTCGTGGAGCGTCTCGCTGGCGTCGAGGACCACGTCGAGGCCGATGTGGTCGGCGAGTTCGAGCGGACCCATGGGGACGTTCGTGCCGAGCCGCATGCCCCGGTCGATGTCGTCCCTCGTGGCCACGCCCTCGTCGTACGCACGGATCCCCTCGTTTATCCACGGCATCAGGACCCGGTTGGTGACGAATCCGGGCTTGTCGTCGGACTCCCACGTCTCCTTGCCCAACGCGTCGGCGAACGCGTGGGCGAACTCGACGACCGCGCCGTCGGTGTGCTCGCCCACGACGACCTCGACGCCCTCCATCACGGGAACCGGGTTCATGAAGTGGAGGCCGACGACCCGGTCCGGGCGGTCGGTCGCGCCCGCTATCTCCGTGATCGAGAGCGTCGACGTGTTGGTCGCGAGGACGGCGTCGTCGTCGGCGAGCGCGTCGAGGTCGGCGAAGACGTCCCGTTTCACCGCCATCTCCTCCACCGCGGCCTCGACGGTGACGTCCGCGTCGGCGAGGTCGGCGAGGTCGGTGGTGCCCGCGATCCGTCCGCGGATCGTCGCCGGCTCCTCGTCGATCGCGCCCTTCGCGGCGAGGCGCTCGAGGCTCGAATCGATCTCCTCGAGGCCGCGGTCGACGTACTCGGACTCGATATCGCGCATGGTCACGTCGTAGCCGGCGGTCGCGGCGACCTGCGCGATGCCGTGACCCATCGTCCCCGCGCCGACCACGCCCACCGTCTCCACGTCGGCTGGCTCGTACATGGGATCCGCTGGCGGGGGGCGGGACTAAGCGTTGTGGTGCGGGAGGCCACCGCGTCGGCGGAGGGGAACCGTCGCCGTGACGACGGTCCCGGTCGGATCGTTGTCCTCGAAGGTGACGGAGCCGTCGATCACCTCCGTCCCCCACTTCACGAGCCAGAGCCCGAGACCGCTCGCGTGACGGAGCGGGGTTTCGGTTCCCGAGTTCAGGACGTCCAACTCGTAGTCGTCGATCCCCGGTCCGTTGTCGACGATGCGGATCCGGACGCGGTCGTCGTCGACGTCCGCGGCCACGGTGACCCGTTGGTCCTCGCCGTCGTTGTGGAGCGCGGCGTTCTCGACCAGGTTGTCCACCACGACGGAGAGTCCCTCGGAGACGACGGCGTCCTCGTCGGGGCGCTGGAACTCGAACTCGACCGCCGGGAACGCGTCGCGGGCGTCGGCGAGGCTCCGTTCGAGCAGACCGGCGAGCGACGTGCCCGCTCGATCGTTTACCGTGTCCTCGAAGAGGTCGATCGCGTCGCGTCCCTTCTCGCTGATCTCGACGATGCGCGCCGTGCGTTGCGTGATCGTCTCCGCCGTTTCCCCGGAGGTGCGTTCGGCGTACCCCTGGATGATGTTGGTCTCGGTACGAATGTTGTGTCGCAACACGCGGTTGAGCACCTTCAGCCGCTGCTGTTGTTGGAGGTACCGCGTGACGTCGTGGAGGGTGAACACGTACCCGAGCGTCTCGCCGCGTCGATCGGTGAGTTCGCTCACGCCCACGTCGTACGACCGCGACGCCGACCCGGTGCCGACCGTCAGGAGCTCACGCTCGCCGTCGGTTCGGAACGGTTCGCTGAGCGGGAGAACGTCGGATCCAGGTGACCCGAGCGCCCGATCCACGTCCACGCCGAGGGTCTCGGCGGCCGCCCGGTTCATCTCGACGATCGTGTCGTGGCCGTCGACGACGATGAAGCCCTCGTGGATGTGGTCGAACAGGAACTGCTTCGCGCGCCACGCGGGGGCCGGGTTTGCTCCGAACATCCGGAACCGGTCGATGGCGCCCAGATACGCGACGCCGGAGATCGCGAACGCGATCGGCGTCGGGTCGATGCCCACGTTCGGGAACGCCCCCATGTTGTAGAGGACGTTCGTCGCCCACGGCGTGGTGACCCCGAGGATCAGCGCCGCGCTCTGCCCGCGGAACGCGGTCGCTCCGCTCGAGAGAAGCCCCAGTATCGGAACGATCCCGAGCACGCCGAGAAGGTAGGTGTAGCCGGCGGCCACCGTGTACCAGATCCCCCCCTGATCGACGAGCACCGACCCGCGGGCGGTGACGCCGGCCTCCCGGATGTAGAGGAGGCCGTGGTACTCCTCGGTCACCGCGAGGACGACCGTGAGCGCCGGAAGGACGGCCAACAGCGCGACGTTCCGACGGGTGAGATATCCGTCGCGTCCCGTGTACTCGAGGGAGAACAGGATCCACGCGACGGGGACAGTCATGACGCCGATCCAGCCGGCCTTCGTCCAGAACACCGCCTCCGCGGCCGTTCCCGCCGAGAGGCTGAAGACGATACACGTCGACCACCACGACTGACCGATCAACAGCCACACGAGCGGCGTCGCCCCCGGGTTCGGCCGCGCCCGCCACGCTAGGATCGCCGCGCTGGCTCCGATGGCGACCGAGCCGATCAGGAGCGGGACGGCCATCGAGGTCGGAGGGAACACGTGTCGGGTGATCAGTACCCTGGCATATGAATTATCCGGGAGATATCGGGAAATCAAGGCGGATCGCCGGTCCGCGGACCGGCCTCTGCGACGAGGGTCGGACGAAAAAAAGACGGATCGCGGTCGGTCCGGTCGCGGTCAGATCCCCGTCGTGAACACGAGGAGGAGCGCGAACACCACGAGGTGTTTCGCCTCGCCGGCGATAGCGAGACGGCCAGGTGCCGCGTTCCGGCCCACGAACCACGCGAGGACCAACGCGTAGCCGAGACCGACGAGTATCGCCGCCGCGGCCGCGGCGGTCAGGATCCCGACGGAGAAGGCGATCACGACGAACGCGACCAGCGCCAGGTCGAGGCCGTACAGGATCCGCCGAGTCCGCCGGATCCCGAAGGCGACCGGGAGCGTCGAGACGCCGACGGCCGCGTCGGCCTCGACGTCCCGGACGTTGGGGATCTCCGTGTTGACGAACGTGTCGACGAGGAAGTAGACGAACACCACCGCCGCGAGCGGCGTCACGGACGCCTCGGCGAACGCGATCGGCAGGCCGACGACGGCGATCGCCCAGGCCGAGGCGACGATCGTCGAGTTCACGATCAGGACCCGCTTCAACCGTTTGAAGTGGGACCCGAGCGACGGCAGCCAGTCGGACGCGTAGAGGATCCAGAAGCCGCCGGGAAGCAGGGTGATAGCGAGCGCGATCGGACCGCCGGTCAGCGCGAGGGCGACCGCGAGACCGTACGTGATCGCCGTGAGGACCGACAGCAGGGTCCGGTGGCGCGTCACGAACGCGCTCCGTTCCGGACTCGACATCTCGTCGTCGGCCGCGTCGGCGATCCGATCGCCGGCGTACACTGCGAAGGTGACCAAGCCGACGACGATCGGAGCGGGATTCAGCGGCAGCGACAACACGAGATGGACCGTCAGGACCTCGATCATCGCGATGAACACGAGGTAGGTCGAACTATACGTCAGGACGTCTCTGACCCGGTACCCGACATCGACGACCGATTCGGGCACGTCGGCGTGCCACGGAACGGCCGCGTCCGTGGACACCGGGGGTTCGTTTGTTTTGCTAGCCATGGGTAGAGCGACCGGTCGACGGCCGGTCCGCCGACGATCGCCGGATCGACCGTCGGCCCGCGCGATCCTCAAAGTCGGGGTCGAAACGACCGGGAGAACGCGGTTATCGACCGGAAGAGCGTCGGATCACATATCTGATAGTTATTTACTATTGAGGTAGTTAGTTGTTCACATCCTGCCGGGGGAGAGACGGCACACCGAGAGAATACGGTGGGTTCGAGGTCGAGCGATCGACGGACGACCATAGCCCTTTTTGGTAATGTAACTGGAATTACGCACCGATGCTCCCAAGCGCCGCCGACGAGATATCCAGGGACGGAAAGTCGCTCATCCTCGCGTACGACCACGGGCTCGAACACGGGCCGGTCGACTTCGAGCCGAACCCGGCGACGGCCGATCCCGAGCGGCTGTTCGAGCTGGCGACCCACAGCGCGGTGACGGCGCTGGCCGTCCAGAAGGGGGTCGCCGAGGCGTACTACCCCGACTACGCCGACGAGGTGAACCTGCTCTTGAAGCTGAACGGGACCTCGAACCTGTGGCGGGGAGAGCCGAACAGCGCGGTCAACTGCTCGGCCGAATACGCTGCCGAGCTGGGTGCTGACGCGATCGGGTTCACCGTCTACGGCGGCTCGAACCACGAGGTCGAGATGGCGGAGGAGTTCCGCGAGGCCCAGGAGGGTGCCCGCGAACACGACATGGGCGTCGTGATGTGGTCGTACCCGCGCGGACAGGGACTTCGCAACGACGGGAGCCCCGAGGTCATCTGCTACGGGGCCCGGCTCGGACTCGAGCTCGGTGCCGACCTCGTGAAGGTGAAGTATCCGGGCTCCGCCGAGGCGATGGGCGAGGCCGTCAGGATGGCCGGCCCGACGCAGGTGGTGATGTCCGGCGGAACGATGCGCGACGACAAGGCGTTCCTCCGGAACGTCGCGGACGCCATCGACGCCGGCGCGACCGGCCTCGCCGTCGGCCGAAACGTCTTCCAGCGCGACGACCCCGAGCGCATCCTCGACGCGCTCGAGGCCGTGGTCTTCCAGGAGGTCGACCCGGCCGAGGCGCTGGCCATCGCCGAGAGCGACGACTGATGGCCGAGCCCGACCCGGTCGTCGAGGCCGTCTTCGACGCGGTCGCGGCGACGGCCCCGACGATCCGCGACGCGCTCCCCGGCCGGCGCGTCGAGAGCGGGACGGAGAACCCCTCCGGCGAGACGGTGTTGGCGGGCGACGTGTACGCCGACGAGCTGCTCGCGGAGGCGTTGGGGGCGGTCGAGGGGGTCGGCTCCTTCGTCAGCGAGGAGCGCCCCGAGGCGATCGAGGTTGGCGGCGCGGTCGGCGAGGGCGGCGAGGGCGCGTACGCGGTCGCGATAGACCCCCTCGACGGCTCCTCGAACCTGCGGTCGAACAACGCGATGGGGACCGTCGTCGGGATCTACGACGCGCCGCTTCCCGCCACCGGCCGGGACCTCGTCGCCGCCGGCTACGTCCTCTACGGGCCGATCACGACGATGGTGGTCGCCGACGGGTCGGGCGTCCGCGAGGAGGTGATCGAGCGCGGGAACGGAGGGGACGGCGACGCTGACTCCGGCGTCGCCCGCTCGGTCGTCGACGACGACCTGACGCTGCCCGACGAGCCGACCGTCTACGGCTTCGGCGGGCGGGTGCCGGACTGGCCCGACGCGTTCCGCGAGTACGCCCGCGAGATCGAGGACGAATTCAAACTGCGATACGGGGGCGCGATGGTCGGGGACGTGAACCAGGTGGTGACCTACGGCGGGGTGTTCGCGTACCCCGCGCTCTCGGACGCCCCCGACGGGAAGCTCCGGCTCTCCTTCGAGGCGAACCCGATCGCGTACATCGTCGAGTCGATGGGCGGAGCCTCCTCGGACGGCTCAAAATCCATCCTCGACGTCGAACCCGACGGGATCCACGACCGCGTCCCCCTCCACGTCGGTAACGAGGAACTCGTCGACCGGCTCGAGAGCGCCCTCGACGGATAGGAGCGGTCTCGGACGTTTTCCGCAATTTTCGGTCGCGGTGGCGCGCCTCCGAGCGTCCCGACGGGACGCGAGGAGCCCGCGAGGGACGTGGCGAACGAAGTGAGCCACGAGGCTGGGGAGGCGTGAGGTGCGGTGCTGTGCGGAACGGGGTGGGGCTCAAAGGGGCAGTCGCGAGGACGAAGTCCGACGAAGCAAGCACCGAAAGGAGCGAGTGAAACGAGCGACTGAGGAGCACAGCGAGTCGCACGAGTCCTCGCGACTGGGGCTTTGGCGGGGTTCACTGCGTCAGCAATCAAGTATAGCCGAGCGATGTGAACGCCATACACGGCAACGGAGCCACACCGATCTACGTCCACTCATTCCGGCGGTTCGGCCATCGCGTTTCCGGAGTCCTTGGGCTCGTACCCCACCCGCTCGCGGGCGCGTTCGATGTCGAACCACGAGTTCGGGTTGTCGCTGATCCCGTAGAAGACCTCGAAGGCCCCGCCGGCGAGGGTGTTCGGGTTCAGGTCGTCCTCCCGTCCGCCGTCCGCGCCGCTCCCGCCATCCGGATCGAGCCCGTCCCGCAGACACGCGTCCACCAGCCCCGCGCAGTCCCGTCGCGAGAGCCAGGTACACCGCATCCGCGCGACGGCCTCCACGTACGCCTCGTCGCCGCGCTCGCAGTCGCCGCGGGCGACCGCACGCTCCGCGTCGCCGAACGGGTGGTCGTGAGTCGGGTCGCGCACGGAGCCGATCCGGAGCGCGTAGCAGTCGATCCCCTCGCGCTCGGCGTAGAGCCGGCACCACGCCTCGCCGGCCGCCTTCGACGCGCCGTAGTCGGAGTCGGGCCGCAGCGGGCTCTCGGCGTCGACCGTCAACTCGTAGTCGGGGTCGTACAGCGACGGCGCGTGCTGCTCCTCGTACATCCCGACTGCGTGGTTCGAGGAGGCGAAGACGACCGTTCCGACGCCCGACCGCGAGGCGGCCTCCAGGACGTTTCGCGTCCCGCGGACGTTGTTGCGCTCGACGGACTCGTAGGGGGTCGAGACCGCCGGCGCGCCCGCGAGGTGGACGACGGCGTCGACCCCGCGATCGTCCATGACCGCCGCGAGCGACTCCGCCGCGTCCGCCCCGCCGAGGTCGAGGGCGACCGTCTCCGCCCCGTCGCGATCGCGGTGCGGGTGCGGCGCGCCGTCGCCGAGCTCCGCCGGCGGCTCCCGCCGGTCGTGGAGGACGTAGTCGGCCGCCGAGTGCGCCGTCACCGCGGTGCCGACCGTGCCGTGCGCGCCGGTGAGAAGCACCGTGGCGGTCTCGAGGGGGTCGTCGCCCGCGGGGGAAGCGTCGCTCACGAGGAGGCCCCCTCGTCGTCGCCGGCGGTCCAGCGGCGCGCACCGGGGAGTAACCCGACCAACTTCGTCACGTAGCCGAACTTGAAGAGCCCGAGCTGTGAGAGCCCGCCGAGGACGAACAGCGCGAGGAACGGGATCGCGGTGGGGTCGAACAGCAGCGGCTCGACGGTCAGCTCCTCGGCCGCGGTCGCGAACGACGCCGGCGTCAGCGAACGGGACGCGAGCGCCGCGCCGATGAACGCCGTCGAGACCACGAGCGTCGTGCGCGTGAGCACGAAGCCGAACAGCGCGCCGACGGCGACGCCGGCGAGCGTCGCGCCGACGAGCAGCGCCGTTCCCTCGATCCCGGCCGCGTCGGCCGCGTAGAAGGGACCGACCGCGAACCGCCCCGCGAAGCCGCCGACGACCCCACCGATCGCGAGGACGGCGAAGGAGAGGCCGGCGTACGCGAGGAAGCCGCCGATCGCGCCGCCGAGCAGGACGCCGGCGGCCGAGAGCGCCAGCCCGTCGACGGCGATCAGTCCGGCGAGGTTCGGGACGGCGAGGTAGCCCGCGCCGGCCCCGATCAGAAAGCCGGTCAGCGACACGGCGTACACGGAGACCGCCGCGCCGACGAACGCGAGCAGGAGACCCGCGACGACGACCCCCGCGTTGAGTGGCGTGAACATGGACGCACGTGTGCCGCCGTTCGCCTTAAAAGGTCGGCGTGTCGGGAGACCGCGGACGGCAGGCGCGGGGTCGTCGTCCCCTCGACGTCGTCCTCTCGACACTCACCGCGCCCGGCGTGCCGCCTGCCGATCGACGTGGCGCGTGTAGCCGCCGACGGCGAGCCCGAAGCCGACGACGAGGAGCAGGAAGCCCGCGAGTCGAGTGGTTCCGATCGTCATGAGCGCGAGGATCGCGCCGAAGACGAACGCGAAGACGCCGGCGACGACGATCCCGGCGTCGACGAGCGGCGACGGCTGGACCGCCTCGCAGTGCGGGCAGATCCGGGCGTCGCCGGGGATCGGCTCGCGGCAGTCGACGCAGTGGACGCGGTCGCGGGACACGCCGGTCGTTCGGGCGGGAGCGACATATATGTGGCCGGGATCGGTCGTCCACGGCGGTTCCCCGCGACGCAGTCTGTCGTCCGCGACGGGCGGTCACTCACGGCGATCTCAGTCGTCCGCGGCCGCCCCGGTCGCGGCGTCGGCCGTCTCGAGCGTCTCCTCGACCTGCGTCACCACCAGCGCGAGCGCGACGAGCGAGAGGACCGCTCCGACGGCGAAGGGGACGACGAAGTCGAAGCCGACGAGCCAGCCGGACGCCAGCGGGCCGAGCGCGACGCCGAAGCCGAACCCCATGGTCAGCACCGACAGCGTCGTCCCCGACTCGCCCTCCCGCGCGAGGTCGCCCGCGAGCGCGAGCGACGGCGCGAAGACGAACGCGACGGCGACCCCCTGACCGAGCCGGACGAGCGTCATCAGGACGGGCGAGAGGACGATCCCTTGAAGCAGCGTCGTCGGGGCGAGGAGCAGGAACCCCGCCACGAGGAACGGCCGGCGGCCGATCCGGTCGCTCGCGCGACCGACGGGGACCTGGAGGGCCACGTTCGCGACGGTGACCGCCGCGAACTGTACCCCGAACCAGACGGGCGGCTGGTCCAGCCGCAGGTTCACCTGGTTCTGTAACGTCGCGTACAGCGCGATACACAGCCCCATCGCAACCGTCGCGATCCCGAGCACGAAGACGGGGTCGAGCAGGCGGTCCTCGCCGCGAACCCGGATCGAGAGGTCGTCACCCGCCTCGGCCGCGTCCGCGGCGTCGTGGACGAGGAGATAGACGAGGAGGAAGCTGAGGTACGCGCCGAGACAGGCGGCCGCGAAGGCCGCGTCGAAGCCGTTTATCACGGGGAGCCCGACCGCGGACAGGTCGTAGGGGCCGTTGTCGACGACGACGCCGGCCAGGACGGGTCCGAACCCGAACCCGATCAGCCGGAAGGTGTTGAACACGCCGAAGTTCCCCCCGCGCTGGTTCGCGCTGCCCGCGTACTCGTTGACGAGCGCGACCGTCGCCGGGATCGTCAACGCCGCCCCGAATCCCTGTGTCGCCCGGAGGACGACGAGGATCCAGTAGGCGTCCGCGAGCGTGTAGAGCGCGCTCGCGGTCCCCAAAAGCAGGATCCCCGCGAGCACGAACGGCCGCCGGGTGGCCAGCCGGTCGGAGAGCCGTCCGGTGAACGGCTGGGAGAAGCTGTTGAGGAAGCCGAAAAGTGAGAGAACGAACCCGATGAGAAGCGGCTCGGTGAGCGTCACGCTCGCGGGACCGACCCCGACGCTCGAGCCGAGAAGCGCGTCGATGTCGATCAGATCGCTGGCGACGTAGAGGGGGAGAACGACGATGAGAAACGAGTTTCCGACCGCGCCGACCATCCGCGCGAGCGCGAGGACGATCACCCGGCGATCGGTCTCGAGGATCTCCGAGATCGATCCCATTCGGTCGGAGTTCGATCCGTGCGGTGAAGGCCCTTGCGGACGGCGGGAGGCGATCCGGTTTCTCGCCGGGGACGGGAGGTCGACCCCGGATGGGGTGGAGCCTACTCCGCGGGCGCGGGTTGGGGGCGGTCGACTCCGTGAACCTCGAAGCGTGCGCCACCCGTCTCGGACGACGTGGCCGCGACCTCCCAGCCGTGTGCGGTGGCGATCTCGTCGACGATCGCCAGCCCGAACCCGGCGTTGCCGTCGGACCCGCTCTCGCCGGGTTCGAACAGGTCACCGCGGACCGCCTCGGCGATCCCCGGTCCGTCGTCCGCGACGTAGAAGCCGTCCGCTACGTCGCCGATCCGGATCGTGACGGGCTCGTCGTCGACTGCTGCGTGTTCGACCGCGTTCCGAAAGAGGTTCTCGAACAGGTTCCGCAGCCGGTCCGGGTCGGCGAGGACGGTGCCCTCGGCGACGACCTCGACCGTCGCCCGGTCGGTGTCGACGGTCTCCCAACTGTCGGCGGCCAACGCCGCGAGATCGACCGGTTCCGGATCACCGACGGTCTCGCCCTCGCGGGCCAGCGTCAGCGTGTGCTCGACGATCGACTCGATCCGGTCGAGGGCGTCGACGGCGGCCTCGAGATGGTCGTTCCCCGTCTCCTCGTGGGCTAACTCCACGCGACCGCGGGCGACGTTGAGCGGGTTCCGGAGGTCGTGACTGACGATCCCGGCGAACGCGTCGAGCCGTTCGTTCTGTCGTCTGAGCGCCTCCTCGCGTTCTTTGAACGCCGTGATGTTCTCCTGGAACCCGACCCAACCGGTGACGCGGTCGTCGTCGCGCTCGCGGATCGGCGCGATGCTGACGCGGTTCCAGAACGGCGTGCCGTCCTTCCGGTAGTTCAACAGTTCGACGCTCGCGGGTTCCTCGGCGTCTATCGCCTCCCGGAGCTCGGCGACCGCGGCCTCGTCGGTCTCCTCGCCTTGGAGGAACCGGCAGTTGACCTCGACCGCGTCCTCGCGGTCGTAGCCGGTCATCTCGACGAACTCGTCGTTGACGTACACCATCGGGTTGTCCGGCAGGCTCGGGTCGGTGATGGCGATCCCGACGGGGGCCTCCTCGAGCGCCCGCCGTTTCGTCTCCAGCTCCTCGCGGCGGGCCGCCTCCACGGAGACGTCCCGGAGGATGCCTACGCTGCCATCGAACGCCTCGCCCTCGTAGGGGAGGACGGCCATGTGGTCGCGACAGGGGATGGGGTCGCCCTCCTTGGGATCGATGTCGACGCGGAACCGCTGGATGTCCGGCCCCCCGCTTGAGAGGATCGACCCGAGCCGGTCTTCCGCCTCGGCGACAGCCTCGTCGCCTTTGATCAGGTCGGGTTTGCTGCCGAGGATCTCCTCGCGGTCGTACCCGGTCAGCTCGGCGAACGATTCGTTGACGAAGGTGAACGTCCCCGTCTCGTCGACGACGTACACCGGGTAGCCGAGCGCGTCGATGACCGTCGAGTAGCGGTCCGCGACCCGTCGCGTTCGGGACTCCTCGACCGCCCGCTCGACTCGGTTCGCGAGCCGCTTGAGCTGTTCGGGCCCGCCCTTCTGGAAGTAGCCCGTGACGCCCGCGTTGAGCGCCCGACTCGCGATCTCCTCGGACCCCTTCCCCGTGTACAACACGAACGGGATCGCCGCGTGGTCCTCCCGGAGCGTCTCGAAGAAGGCCAACCCGTCCATTCCGGGCATGTCGTAGTCGCTGACGACGCAGTCGAACGACTCGGAATCGAGTCGATTCAGCCCGGCCTCCGGCCCCGTCACGCTCGTCACCGACACCGACGCCAGCTCGCGGTCGAGATACGCCTCGGTGAGATCGAGCACCGAGGGATCGTCGTCGACGTGTAACACGTCGATCCGTTCCGTCATGCGCGATCTAACGGTGCCGGAAACAAACGCGTATCGCCTCGAATATCACGCCCGGATCCGAACCGCGGGTCGCAGGCGACGGGGGGCGATCCGGTCCGATACGGTGACCCGGTTTCACCTCCGCCGCGCGTGGCGGGCGCTTAAGACGACGCGGCGGCCACGCAAGGACGATGGAAGGTGCCGACTCGCGAGGCGTCGACCCGCGAGCGACGGACGGCGGGACGCTCCCCGGCGCCGACGAGGGCGACGGCGCGGACGAACCCGCCCGCGTCGTCCTCCACGTCGACATGGACTGTTTCTACGCCTCCTGTGAGCGCCTGCGCCGCCCCGACCTCCGCGGCGAGCCCGTCGTGGTGGGGATGGGATACGAGCCCGGCGAGACGATCGGCGCGGTCGCGACCGCGAGCTACGAGGCCCGCGCGTTCGGCGTCGAGAGCGCGACACCGATCTCCGAGGCGCTCGACCGGCTGCCGCGACGCGCGGACGCCGACCCCGACGACCCGGACGCGCCCGACCCGGACGAGACCGGTCGCTACCTCCCCGTCGACATGGCGTTCTACGAGTCGGTCGCCGAGGACGTGAAGGCGGTCCTCCGCGACTGCGCCGACGTGCTCCGCGAGGTGAGCGTCGACGAGGCGTACCTCGACGTCACCGACCGCACCGCGTGGGACGCCGTCGGCGGCGACGACCCGGCGTCGAGCGCCGCGGCGGGCCCCGCGGAGGTCCGGACGCTCGCGGAGGGGTACGCGCGACACGTCAAGGAGCGCATCGAGCGGGAGGCGGGCGTGCCCGCGAGCGTCGGCGTCGCGCCGAACATGTCGGCGGCGAAGGTCGCGAGCGACGCGGACAAGCCGGACGGACTCGTCGTCGTGCCGCCCGGCGCCGTCGCGGAGTTCCTCGCGCCGCTGCCGACGGCGGCGCTCCACGGTGTCGGGCCCGTGACCGAGCGGGCACTCGCGGAGCGCGGGATCGAGACCGCGGGGGACGTGGCGGCCGCCGACGCGGACGCGTTGGCCGAGGCGTTCGGCGATCGCGGACGGGAGCTGGTCCGGCGCGCCCGCGGCGAGGACGAACGGGAGGTGACCCCGCGAGGACTGCCGAAGAGCCTCTCTCGGGAGTCGTCGCTGCCGCGGACGAGCGACGAGGAGCGCAAGCGCGAGACCGTCGCGGCGCTGGCGGCCGACGTGGCCCGGCGCGCCCGCGAGCGCGGCTGTCTGTACCGCACGATCGGGATCAAGGCCGTCGAGCCGCCGTTCGACGTCAACACCCGCGCCCGGAGCCTCCCCGGCCCGGTCGACGACCCCGAACTGGTCGAGGAGGTGGCGCTGGAGCTGCTCTCCGAGTTCGCCGACGACGCGGTCCGCAAGCTCGGCGTGCGCGTGTCGAACCTGGACTTCTCCGAGGGCGACCAGGCGACGCTCGGCGGATTCGAGGGGGCCGCGAGGGGCGACGAGGAGGACCGGCCGGCCGGTTCGCGGCCGGCCGGTTCGCGGTCGGCTGCCGGCCGCGACGGCAGCAAGCTCACCGACTGGGTCGACGAGGAATCGACCGCCGGGGAGGAGTGGGACGGAGGAGACCGCGGGAACGGCGGGGACGACGCCGGACCGCGTCGTTCCGAGGAGGGACAGGCGTCGCTCGGCGACTGGGAGTGAGACCGAGGGAAACGGGACGATGGAGCGGCGCCGAAGCGACCGCGAAGCGGCGGCGGGGCCGATCGAACGCGTCGACCTTTTTGTGTCCTCGCCGACACCGACCGGACATGCCCTCCCTCCGTGCGGTCCTCCTCGGTTCGGACCGGGAAGGTCGATCCCGCCCCGATCCGCGGTTCGTCGTTCCGCCGCTCTGTTTCCTCGGCGTCCTCGTCGGCTACGCGGTCGGCGTCTTCGAGGTCGTCGGCGGCGTCGTGTTCCTCCCGTGGGACGCGGCGGTCGCCGGCGTCCTCGTCGCCGCCGTCCTCGCCCATCGCGGCGACGGGCTGGCGGTCGCGTGGGTCGTCGTCTACGCGGCGCTTCTCGGGTACAGCGCCGACCACTACCTACTCGGGCTCTCCGGCCGACCGATCGTCGAGCGGGTCGCCGCGCTCCTCGGCGTCGACGGCCTCGTCTACCTCGGCGTCCAGGCGCTCGTGTTGGGGACGCTCGCGTGGATCGGCGGGACGGCCGCCGCGCGCGTGACCGCGATGGTCCGGGACCGCCGGTCGGCGACGGGACGCGAGTGAGGCGTCGGGAGCGGTCGGGCGTCCCGCCGCCGGCCCGAGGCCGAGGGTTTACCTCGTCGAGCGCCGAGCCGTGAGTATGGACGATCTCGCGTGGGAGACGACCGACTCGGCGATCGACTACCGCTGTCCGGGGTTCGACGTGCGTCGGGACGAGGTGGGGTTCCCCGACGACGGCGAGGGCGAGTACCACTACGTCGACGAGCCGCCGGCGGTGGTCGTGCTGCCGCTGACGCCCGACGGCGACGTCGTCGTCATCGACGAGTGGCGACAGGCCGTGGGTCGAACCAACCGCGGGCTGCCGGCCGGCACGGTCGAGCCGGAGGACCGCGACGACCTCGAGCGGGCGGCCGCCCGCGAGCTCGCCGAGGAGACCGGCTACGAGGCGGCGGGCTTCGAGCGCCTCACGACCGTCGAGCCGGCCAACGGGGTGACGAACGCGGTCCACCACCACTTCCTCGCGACGGGGTGTGAGCCGACCGCCGACCGCGACCTCGACCGCGACGAGTCGATCGCGGTGGAGACGGTCCCGTACGACGACCTGCTCGCGAGCGTCGTCGACGACGGCCTCCGCGACGGCCGGGCGGTGACCGCCGTGACGTGGTACGAGCTGTTGTACCGATGACGACGGTCCGCTCGCCGTCGGACCGGCGGCGACCCGAAACGGACGGACAAGCCCTTTGCCCGGCGGACGCCAACGGGAGACGATGACGGCCTCCCCCGACGACGACCCGGTCACCACCTCCGACGATCCGGCCGCGACCGAGGACGGCGATCCGACCGCGACCCCCGCCGTCGATCCGGCCGCGACCGAGGACGGCGATCCGACCGCGACCGCCGCCGCCGATCCGGCCGCGACCGAGGACGGCGGTTCCCCGCTGATCGCGGTCGCCGTCGCGCTGGCGCTCGGGGTGCTCGGCCCGGTGTTGGCGGTTCTCGGCAGCCAAGGGGTCTTCCTCGTCGACGCCGCGGTCGGCGGGCTGCCGCTCGCGGTGAGCGTGATACTCACGCTGATCGCGGGACAGTACGTCGCGTTCGGCGGGCTCGCGGTGGGCTACCTCGCGTGGCGGGGCTTCGACCGGGCGGGGATCGTCTCGTATCTGGGCGTGCGCCGGCCGAGCTTGACGGAGGTCGGGCTCGTCGTCGGCGGCTGGGTCGTGATCGTGATCACGCTGCTCGTCGTCTCCTCGATCGTCCAGCTGCTCGGCGCGGAGGCGGCCTCGAACCAGAGCGCGGAACTCGCCATGCAGAACCCGGCGATCATCCCGCTCTTCGTCGTCGCCATGTTCCTCGTCGTCGGCCCCTGCGAGGAGATACTCTACCGCGGGGTCGTCCAGGGGCGGCTCCGGGAGTCGCTGCCTGCGGTCCCGGCCATCGCGATCGCCTCCGGGATCTTCGCGTTCATCCACGTGATAGCGCTGACGGGCGGGATCTCGGGGCGGCTCACCACGGTCGCGATCCTCTTCTTCCCGAGTCTCGTCTTCGGCGCGGTGTACGAGTACACCGAGAACCTGGTCGTTCCGGCGCTGCTTCACGGCCTCCACAACGCCGTGATATTCACCCTGTTGTACCTCACCATCGCGTACAGCGACGAGATAGAGGGGATGGCGGAGGGCGGCGCGGCGGTCGCGGAGGGCGGCGCGACGGTTGCGGAGGCCGGTGCGGCGATCGCGGAGGCGAGTGCGACGCTGCTCACGCTGCTTCCGGTCTGACGTGAGGACGGCGGGCCGCGAGGCCGGCTCAGTCGGCCGCGTCGCCGACCCGATCGACCGGGGCCGCGGCCTCGGGCGCGATCTCCTCCTCGCGGAGGTAACACTGCGGGTCCGGCGCGAAGAGGTCGCCGGTCGTCCGCAGCGCCCGGAGCCGCGAGCCGCCGCGACAGATCGAGCGGTACCGGCACGCCGCACACCGGCCGGTGAGCCGGTCGTCGCGGTCGCGCAGCGCGGACAGGAGCGGGTCCGACTCGTCCTCCCAGATCGCGGCGAAGGGGCGGTCGCGGACGTTGCCGAGGCCGTGACCCTGCCAGAACTGCGTGAGGTGGACGTTGCCGACGGGGTCGACGTCGGCGACGCGCTCGCCGGCCGGGTCGCCCCCGTTGCGCTCGAGGTACGCCCGGATCCGCTCGGCGCGGTCCGGACCCAGCTCGCGGCGGGCGTACTCGACGAGGTAGCCGGCGTCGGCGTAGTTGCCGACGAGCAGCGTCTCGATCTCCTCGCCGCGGTCGTGGTACTCGCGGGTGAGGTCACACAGCGTCCGGACCGCCTCGCGTTTCCGTTCGGGCGAGAGGTCGACGTCGACGATGTCGGCACCGCGGCCGCCGTAATCCAGGTGGTAGAAACAGAAGCGGTCGACGCCGACGTCGGTGAGGAGGTCGATCACGCCCTCCAGGTCGGCCGCGTTCGCCTCCGTGATCGTGTACCGGAGCCCGGTCTTCAACCCGGCGTCGAGACAGGCCTCGATGCCCCGGACCGCCGCGTCGAACGCGCCCTCCTTCCCCCGGAACGCGTCGTTGCGCTCGGCGAGGCCGTCGACGGAGACGCCGGCGTACGCGAGTCCCGCGTCCCGCAGCTCGGCGGCGGCCTCCCGCGTCAGGAGCGTCCCGTTCGTCGAGAGCACCGGCCGGACCCCGCGGTCGGCCGCGTACGCGACGAGCTCCGCGAGGTCCTCGCGTATCAGCGGCTCGCCGCCCGAGAAGAGCACGACCGGGACGCCGTAATCGGCGAGCTGACGGAGCAGCCCCTTCGCCTCCGCGGTGGTTAGCTCGCCGGGGGCTCCCTCGGCGTCCGCGCCGGCGTAACAGTGGTCGCAGTGGAGGTTACACCGCTTCGTCGCGTTCCAGACGACGACCGGGCGGCGCTGTTTCCGCTCCGTGATCTGCGGCTCGGCCGAGCCGTCGGCGGCGTCGTACCGGAGCCCGTCGCTCTCGGCGTCGAGCCCGCACAGCAGCTTGCTGATCGAGATCATCGCGGTCCTCCGTCCTCGGCGTTCGGAACGTCCACGGCGGCGTCCCCGACCCCAGGCGTCCCCTCCGTCCCCTCGCGGACGCGCGGTTCGGCGGATTCGTCGCCCGACCCCGCCGCGTCGTCGCCCTCGGTCCCGGCGTCCCCGAGCGAGTACGTCGAGAACCGGCGGGTCTCGTCGGCCGGACAGAGCCAGACGTCGCGGGCGTACCACGCGAACAGCCGGCTCGCCTCCTCGTGGGCGACCTCCGCGGACGGGGCCGCGACGGTCCCGACCCGCCGCATCGGGTCCGACTCCGACTCGCGAACGAACACTTCCCACCGGCGCTCCCGGGTCCGGCGGGGCGTCTCGTCGAGGCTGCGCTGCGCTTTCTCGACCATGCGGGTCGTACCGGTTCGGGAGACATATCGGTCCGAGCGCGCTCCCGGACCCTGGGAACGCCCGCGAACGCGTTCGCTGGATCGCTGAACCGGGAGGAACGCGTACCCCCGCGGGGACGACCGTGTTCGACGACCTCGACGCCGACCTCTTCGAGGGGCTCCGCGATCCGGAGAACCTGACGGGGAAGTGCGGGGCCTGCGAGTTCAGGCACGTCTGCGGCGGGAGCCGGTCTCTGAGCGTGCGCGCGCCGGCGATCCGCTCGCGAGCGACCCGCTCTGCCCGTACGTCCCCGAGGGGTACGACGGGCCGCTCCCGGAGGGCGTCGAGCGCTCGAACCGGGCGTGAGGCGATCGAGCGCAGTCCCGACCGAACCGCTTATTCCTCGCGCCAGGGTACTCCCGGTCGGACAGAGGGAGCCCGACTCCCGTGCCTCTGGCATGAGGAAAGTCCCCCCACCGGCCGGACGGGCGACCGGGCACACGCCCGGAGTCGGAGACGGCTGGCTCTGGAACAGCAACGACACCCCCCGCCCCGACCCGTGATTCGCGCGGTCGCCTCGGCGGCCGCGGCGTTCGCGGGTGACCCCGCGAACGCGCGAACCGACCCGCGAGGGAAGGGAGTTAACCCGATGAGGGCGGCGTGGCTATGCCACGTTAGCGTGGTCGTGCCACGCTGTGAGACGGGCGGGAACGGATGGAACGGCGAATCCTCGCCGGTGCAAGTCCGCGCCACAAGGTAGTCCGGCCACGGCGCGGACGCTCAGCCGAATGTCGGGACGAACCGAAGGGGGCTTACTCCCCTCAGTCCGCTCGCACGCCGAGCGGCGCGACCGGCCGTAAAGAACTCCGCGTCCGGGAGCGGCCGAATCGGCTTCGTCGGCGATTATAGCCCGCCATTCGGACGTTCTCTGTCGATCACGAACGTTCACCATCAAGGGAAGCGTTCAAGTCGTCAGCACCGCTAACAGTGTGTATGTCCGAGGCACAGACCGTTCGGCTGTCGTACGACGACGGGGCACGAGCGGTCGAACTCGCACGCGAGGCGGTCGAGTCGTTCGTCCGACACGGACAGCGCGAACAGCCCGGAAGCATGCGCGAGGCGTTCTACGCGCGGACCGGGGCGTTCGTTCGACTGGAGTCGACCCGCGGACGCGGTCGGCTGCGCGGGTGTGCCGGCGCGTGGGACGGGTCGGACCAGCTCGGCCACGCCATCGTCGAGGCCGCGATCAAGGCCGCCTCCGGCGACTCCTGCGGCTCGGAGGTCGAGCCGAAGGAGCTGGAGAACATCACCGTCTCGGTCTGTGTCGTCTCGAACACCGTCCTCACGAACGACCCGCTCGAGGACCTCGAGATCGGCACCCACGGCGTCGCCGTCGACGGCGGCAACACCCACGGCTGGCTCTACCCGACCGTCCCCGTCGAGAACGGCTGGTCGGGCGCGGAGTTCCTCTCACGGGCCTGCCGCAAGGCGAAGCTCTCGCCGACCGCCTGGCAGGACGACGACACCATGGTGACGCTCATCGAGGGACAGGTGTTCCGAGAGCGCGCGGACGGCGGCGCAGTCGAGGAGCTGTAGCCGGCCGACTAGACGCCGAGATCGATCGCCTCGATTCGTTCTCTCATCCCGTTCGACCCGCGTCCGCTACGTCGATCCGTACCCGACGCGCTTTGCGTCGGCGAGGGCGCGCTCCGTCGCCGAATCGAGATCGAACGCGTCGGCGGCGACGACCTCCCCGGCGCGGATCACGGGCTCCATCAGGGACTCCGCGTCCGCCGGCCCGTCGCGGTCGGCGAGTCCGACCGCGTGGCCGCCCGCCGCGGTGCGGTAGACGGCCTTCGCTCCCGAGAGCTTGCCGCGTTTGGCGGCGGGCTCACCCTCCACCGCGACGACGTCGAGCGCGAAGTCGACGGGGTCGGCGTTGGAGACGTAGCCGCCGACGCCGAAGCCGTCGACGACGTCGCGGAGCCGCCGGAGGTCGGCGGGGTCGAGCCCGCCCGAGACGTAGATGTCGACGTCGCCGTGGCCGCGAACGTCGAGCTCCCAGTTCACCTCCCGAACGATGTGTCTGAAGTCGCCCCGTCGCGATCCCGTGGTGTCGAGGCGAACCCCGTCGAGCCGGTCGCCGAGCGCGTCGACCGCCCGCAGGACCTCGTCGACCTCGTCGGAGTAGGTGTCACAGAGCGCGATCCGGGGGACCGACTCGTCGACCGCCGCGTCGAAGGCGCGCCACGCCGCCTCCTGGTTGCCGCGACCGAAGCAGATCGACAGCGCGTGCGGCATCGTCCCAGACGCCTCCCGGCCGATCAGGTCGCCGGCGGCGACGTGCGAGAAGCCGTCGAGCCCGGCGACGAGCGCCGAGCGCTCCACGGCGGCCGTCATCGCGGGGTGGACGTGGCGCGCGCCGAACGAGAGCACCTGCGCGTCCGGCGCGGCGACCCGGCAGTCGAGCGCGGCGGTCGCGATGGCGGAGGCGTGCGAGAGGAAGCCCAGAAGCGAGGTCTCCAGCCGCGCGAACGTCAGGTACTCCCCCTCGATCCGCATCACCGGCCCGCCGTCGAACAGCCGCCCCTCCGGGACCGCGTGGACGTCGACGTCGCGGCCGGAGAGCAGCGCGACCGCGTCCTTCAGCCCGGCGAACAGCTCGAACTCGCCGGTCGGGAACTGATCGGCCGTGACCTCGGCGACGACGCGGGGGTTCCGGCCCGCGCCCTCGAGGGCGGTCGCCGTGCGGTCGAAGTAGGCGTCGGTGGCCCGCCCGCTCCGGACCGCCTCGGCGTCGACGATGTCGAACTCGGTCATGACCGGACGTTCGGTCGGCGGGTACGAAAAGTCATCCGTGTCGTCGCCGCGGTTCGCGTATCCGACGACGATCCGGCGCCGGACGCGACGAGGTCGCGATCCCTCCTACCGCCGCGAGCGACGCCCGAGGAGCGCGGTCGCGGAGAGCAGGGCGACGACCGCGGCGACGACGCCGAGGCCGGGCACGCGGCCGTCCGTGGACCCATCGTCGCCGGGGTCGGGGCCGTCGCCCGTGCCGTCCGGGTCGCCGTCCGACGCGCCGCCGTCCGTCTCCGAATCGTCGTCCGACGCCGTGTCGTCGTCCGCGTCGGTCGCGCCGTTCGCGGGGTCCGTCCCGTCGTCAGCCGTTCCGTCGTCAGCCGTCCCGTCGTCCGCCATCCCGTCGTCCGTCGTCCCCGATCCGGGCTCCTCGAGGTCGATGCCGGGTCGGAGCTCGAAGACGTCCGGCGGGTCGGGCGCGTGGACGATCGTCACTCTGGTCCCGTCGCGCTCGATCCCGTAGGCACCGCGGAAGTCGCCGGTCGGGATCTCTCGGACGCCGTCGTCGAGCCGGTCCGCGCCGTGTTCCTCCAGCATCGTGCGGTACGTCGAATGGAACTCCGCGGCGTCCGTCGGCGACCGCCACTCGGTCACCCAGACGTAGCCGTCGCCCTCGGCGTCGCCGGCGTCGTTCCGGTAGGGGTACAGCTCGTCGTCGACCCATCCCGTCGTCGCGGGGTCCGCGTAGTTGTACGCCGACCGCGTGTCGAGCCGATCGTCGGTGGCGGTGTGAATCTCGACGTTCTCGCGGACGTCCCGCGTCGGCTCGAGGACGGGGTGGTCGTACTCCCAGCTCTGGTACCAGAACATCACGAACATCGACGCCTCGCCGGCGGTCTCGGAGCCGTTCACGCCCTGGTCGGCGTACGTCTCCCAGCCGCCCTCGGCGGCGTCCTCGAAGTCGATCTCGCGGGTCTCGTACTCCGGCTCGCGGTGGATGACCGCCGCCGTCGCGTTCGGCGGGTCGTTCATCGTCTCGTTGACCGCGCTCCAGCCGCCCTCGTCGATCAGCTCCTCGACGTAGAACGGCCCGTCGGAGTACGGCTGGAGGATCGTCTGGAGGATCCCGACGTTGTAGTCGGCCGTCGACCCGCCGCCGGATCCGCTCGAGTCGGGATCGTCGAGACAGCTCCAGTTTGCCTCACAGCGGTCGGCGTACCGCTCCTCGATGTAGACGGCTTCGCCCTCCACTATCCCGTCGACCGCGAGGTCGGCGTCCTGGGTCGCGCCGACGAACCGCGGCGCGGTGAGGTCGTGGTACTGGTCTTGCATCGCGTGAGTGAGCTCGTGAACGAGCGTCGACTCGCTGACCCGGACCGCCTCGCCCTCGGCGACCACGAGGACGATCCGGTCGTCCGCCGGCGAGTAGAACCCCGAGACCGAGCCGCCGAACACCGTGTCGATCGCCTCCGAGGCGGAGTCGTCCTCGCCGACGACGAACAGCGCCTTCCACACCTGGTCGTTCCAGCGGCGGAACTCGGCGTCGCTCGTCGCGTTGGTCTCGTTGCCGTCCGTCCCGTCCGACCGGAACTCCTCGCGCGTGACCGTCTCGACCGGGACGGCCGTCTCGAAGGGGCGCTCTCGGAGGTACTCGACGCGCGCCATGCTCCGGTGGGTCAGCGTCTCAAGTTGGGCCTCGGTCAGCCCGTCCGTCCCGTCGAAGTCGAGCTCGGACGTATGGTGCGTCCCGTTCCAGCAGCCGACCAGGTCGTTGTCGTCGGCGGTCTCGCAGTCGGCGGCGGTCTCCGCGACCGCCGCGTCCGCCGCGGCGACGCCGCCGGTCCCCGCGAGGAGGAGGACGAAGAGGGCGAGCGTCGCCGCGAGGGGGAGAACCCGTCGCATACGGTCGATTGCGACGGGGTGGGTAAGTAGTTTGTCCGTCCGATCCCGGCTCCGGGCGGTTCGTCCGCCCGACCGCGCGCCGAGCGGCTCGCCCGTCCGGCCGGGGCTCGCGAGTGCGATCTTTTGTGCCCGGACCTCCAAGGGTCGACCATGCCGTACGATCCGGCCGACACCGCGGTGGTCGTCGTCGACATGCAAAACGGGTTCTGTCACCCCGACGGAAGCCTCCACGCCGAGCCGAGCGAGGCGGCGATCGAGCCCGTGACCAACCTCGTCGGGCGCGCCCGCGACGCCGGCACGTCCGTCGTCTACACCCGCGACGTCCACCCGCCCGAGCAGTTCGACGAGACCCACTACTACGACGAGTTCGACCGGTGGGGCGAACACGTCGTCGAGGGGTCGTGGGACGCCGAACTCGTCGACGACCTCGACGTCCGCGAGGCGGACCACGTCGTCGAGAAACACACCTACGACGCCTTCTACCGGACGGATCTGGAGGGACACCTCGACGCGCACGGGATCGACGACCTGCTGATCTGCGGGACGCTCGCGAACGTCTGCGTGCTCCACACCGCCGGCAGCGCCGGGCTGCGGGACTACCGGCCCGTCGTCGTCGAGGACGCGCTCGGCTACATCACCGCCGACCACCGCGAGTACGCCGTCGAGCACGCCGACTGGCTGTTCGGCGAGACGACGACGTCGGAGGAGATCGCGTTCGCGTCGGAGTGACCGCGGGACCGGTCCGCGACGCCGAACGCGGCGATTATCAGTCGCGTTAATCAGCGTGTAACGCTTTTGAGTCCGGGCCGGGAGCGGGGGGTATGGAACTCTCTCGACGCGGCGTGCTCGGCGGGCTCGGGGCCGCGTGTGCGGTCGGGGCCGTCGGCTTCGCCGGGGCGGCCTCGGTGGGCGACGAGGACGGCGACGGAAGCGGCGCCGGCGCCGGAAGCGACGCAGACGACGGGCCGACCGCCGCGGGCGACGGCTCGGGAACCGACGGGTCCGAGGGCGACTCGGAGGGGTCGACCGCAACGTCGGTCGCCGTCGATCCGGACGCGCCGTTCGAGGCTCGGCTCCTTCGCGAGGACGGCGGGTCGGACGACGACTCCGGTGACGGCCTCTTCGACGCGTCGGAACTCGACTACGTCCAGGGGGTCACCGAGGACGAGGGCGAACACCTCGTCGGGATCTCGCTCTCGACGGAGGGCGAGGAGTCGTTTCACGAGCGGCTCGAGGCGGCGGGTGCGACCGACGATCCGGAGCCGTTCGCGGTGTCGATGACGCTCGACGGCGAGGAGGTGCGCCGCGTCGACCTCGACGAATCCACCGTGGCGGCGTTGACCGACGAGGAGTGGGGCGGCGTGTTGACGCTGCCGTTCGAGTCGGCGGAGACCGCGGAGTCGGTGTACGCGTCGCTGGCGTCGGAGTGACGCCGGCTGGGGAGTCGTTTATTATCTCGGCAGCCGTCGGGGCGAGCGTGAGCGACCCGAGCGAGCGGTCCGACCGCGACCGCGAAGGCGACGCCGGCCGTGAAGGCGACGCCGGCCGTGAAGGCGACCACGGCGGACGGCCGTGTCCCCGCTGCGGGGAGGCGATGGTCCACAGACACTGTAAGTACGTCTGTCCGATTCACGGGGTCGTCTACGACTGTAGCGACACGTTCTACTAGGGGATCGGCGGCGATCCGCGACCCGAGGAACGGGCCGTCTTCGAGCCGACGACGACACGAAATGATCGGGCCCGTGGAGAGGGAGAGATACCCGGATCGTGTGGGACGATATCCGTGGGAACTGTTATACTTCTGCGGCCCGACCCGTTGTACATGATGGGTGACCCGCCCTCGACCCTCCCCAGCGCGCCGCAGGGGGCACCATGGTAGAGAAACGCCAGGTTGCCCGTGGGAAGCGGATCCAGCGCCGCACCGGGAAGACGTTCCACGTCGCCACCCGCCTGCTGCCCGAGGAGATCCGCCACCCGACGTACGTGTTGTACGGGTTCTTCCGCGTCGCCGACGAGATCGTCGACGCCGAGGATACCGCGCCGCCGGCCGAACAGCGCGACGAGCTCGAACGCCTCCGCCGGGTAGCCCTCGGCGAGGAGCCGACGGACGACCCGGTGTTGTCCGCGTTCTCGTCGGTTCGCGAGGAGCGGGGGATCGACGACGCGGACGTGAACGCCTTCATCGACGCGATGGAGAGCGACATCGACACCGACCGCTACGAGACGTACGACGAACTCGAGACGTACATGGACGGCTCCGCGTCCGCGGTCGGGCGGATGATGACGGCGATCATGGACCTCGATCCGGAGGCCGAGGAGACGGCGCTTCCCCACGCCACCCGGCTCGGCGAGGCGTTCCAGATGACGAACTTCCTGCGGGACGTCCGCGAGGACGTACTCGAGCGCGACCGGATCTACCTCCCGCTCGAGACCCTGCGTCGACACGGCGTGACGGAGGCGCAGGTCCTGGACTTGGAGTTCGGCGACGGCGTGGCGGCCGCGATCCGCGAGGAGCTCGTCCGGACCGAGCGGCTCTACGAGGAGGGCGTCGCCGGGATCAAGTACCTTCCGGAGGACTGCCAGCTCGCGGTGTTGCTGGCGGCGGTGCTGTACGCCGACCACCACCGCCTGATCAGGAACCTCGGGTACGACACCGTCTCGACGACCCCGGAGCTCTCTTTCACCCGCAAGATCTCGCTTCTCGTCCGAACCCGCTGGAAGTGGCAGTGGAACCCCGACCCGGAGGCGGTGTTCTACGAGATGAGCCACGGGTTCGACCGCGACCACGGCCGCCACGGGCACGGTCGACACGACCACACCGCCCTCCGGACCGACTGACCCGATGGACCGGGCGGGGTTCGTGCGGCTCGCGCTCCTCGCGTTCGGGCTCGGGATCGCCGCCTTCGTCGTCCGCGGGACGACCCGGCTTCTCGCACCCTACGGGGTCGCCGTCGCGCTCTCCGCGCCGCTCCTCTTCGCCGCCGGCGCGATCCTCGCCGGACTGGTCGTCGTCGCGACCCTGGACGTGACGGGGATCCGACCGCTGGAGTGAGGGCGCGACGGCGACGTCCTGAGATGACCTAGTGAATGGCGCGCCGGTGAGCGCCCGGTAGGGCGCGAACCCGACCGCGAGGGACGCTGCGAGCGGTGCGAGGGACGAACGGAGTGAGTCCCTCGATACGCGAGCGGCGAAGCCGCGAGCCGCGAGCCGCGAGGCTGGGGAGGCGTGAGGTGCGGGGCTGTGCTGGGCGGGGTGGGACTCAAAGGGGCAGTCGCGAGGGCGAAGGCGCGCGACGTAAGTAGCGAGGGACCTTCGGTCCCTCGGACAGCCGGCGGCTCCGCCGCCGGCGAGACCGCAAGGAGTGAACGACTGAGGACCGTGGTTCGAGAGAGCGGAGCTCTCTCGTCATCACGAAAGGCGCTCCGCGCCTTTCGAACGACAACGAGCGCACCGAGTCCTCGCGACTGGGGCTTTGGCGGTGGTCACCGCAGTCGTCTATTTCACTTCGTACAGCCGAACGTCCGGGGCTCCGGCGGAATCCCCGGTCGCGTCCCCCGATCGTCGGAGCCATCGGCCGACTCAGGCGTATCGCCGCGAGCCGGAACGCCCTTTTCCCGTCGCCCCGGATCGAGGGTATGAACGTACGAGCCGTCGCCGACCTCTCGCCCGCGGAGCGGCGCGCCCTCTTCGAGCGCGACGCGGGGATCGAGGCGGTCCGCGGGGACGTCGAGGGGATCGTCGACCGGGTGCGCGAGGAGGGCGACGTGGCGGTCCGCGAGTTCGCCGAGGAGTTCGACGGGGTGGCCGTCGGCAACCTCGACATCACCGACGAGGCCGCCCGCGCGCACGCCGAGCTCGAGGACGCGGACGACCCGACCCTCGAGGCGATCCGCGAGGCCGCCGACAACGTCCGGACGTTCCACGAGCGCCAGCGGCCCGAGGACTGGCGCGAATCGTTCGCGGGGCGCGAGCTGGGCCGCCGCTTCCGACCGATCGACCGGGCGGGCGCCTACGTCCCCGGCGGCGCGGCGGCGTACCCCTCCAGCGCGCTGATGGGTGTGATCCCCGCGGTCGTGGCGGGCGTCGACCACGTCTCCGTCACGACCCCGCCCGCGGACGACCCGAACCCGGTGACGCTCGCGGCGATCCACGAGGCCGGCGCGGACGCGGTGTACCAGGTCGGCGGCGCGCAGGCGATCGCGGCGCTCGCGTACGGGACGGAGACCGTGACCACCGTGGAGAAGGTGGTGGGTCCCGGCAACAAGTGGGTGACCGCGGCGAAGGCCGCGGTACAGGGGGACGTCGAGATCGACTTCCTCGCGGGGCCGAGCGAGGTGCTGGTGCTCGCGGACGACACGGCCGACCCCGAGTACGTGGCCGCCGAGCTGCTCGCGCAGGCCGAACACGACCCGGACGCCTCCGTCGTCGCGGTGACCGACGACGCCGACCTCGCGGACGCGGTCGCCGAGGCGGTGGAGGCGGGCGTCGCCGATCGCGAGCGCGCGGAGACGGTCCGGGCCGCCCTCGAGAACGACGCCTCGGGCGTGCTCCGCGCGCGGTCGATGTCGGAGGCCGTGCTCTTCGCGGAGGAGTACGCGGCCGAGCACCTCTCGATCATGGCCGACGACGACGAGGCGCTGCTCGACCGGATCACCAACGCCGGCTCCGTCTTCCTCGGGCCGTACTCGCCGGTGGCCGCGGGCGACTACGCGACCGGGCCGAACCACGTGCTGCCGACGAACGGCGGCGCGAAGCGGTACGGGGGGCTCTCCGTCGACACGTTCCTGCGCTCCTCGACCGTCCAGCGGCTCGACCGCGACGCCCTCGACGACCTCTCGGAGACGATCACGACGCTCGCGGAGGCGGAGGGGTTGGAGGCCCACGCGGAGAGCGTCCGGAAGCGCCTCGAGTAGCCGATCGTCGGAGGACCGGACCGACCCGGAGGCTTCGCCCTCGCCGTCGGTCGCGGTCGGCTACGTGTCGCTCTATACCGGTTCCCACGGGCACCCCCTTCTACGGAGTCCGTCCGTGGAGGGGGTGGCGTCTCCGGAGCCCCACGGTCCACCCCGGACCCACATGATCCGGACTATACGGCTCATAGCAGCCTTCTTTAGCACGAATTCGAGGGTTTAGGGTACATGGTGGACAACACCAGCGGACGGACGGATTCGAGTTCGAGACGACGCTTCCTCAGCATCGGCGGCGCGGCCGCGGTCGCGGGGCTCGCCGGCTGTTCCGGCGGGTCGGGCGAAAGCGGCGACGGCGGCGACGGTGGCGGCGGCTCGGAAGATTCGATGTTGTCCGACTCCTTCGACCCCGCGGAGCCGGAGTGGGAGGAGAACAACTACCTCTCGTCGCTGCTCATCGACGAGGGGTACGAGCGCGGCAGCCGCAACGACCTGGAGAGCATGGGCGACCGCGAGGTCGACGAGGTCCCCCACGGCGAACCGGTCCGGGAGGCACCCGAAGACGAGAGCGAGTGGCTCGAACCCGAGACGCTGATCTTCACGGAGAGCCCCAGCGAGGACGTTCAAGGGCGCTACGAGGAGGACTTCGCCGCGGTCTTCGAACGCATCGAGGAGGAGACCGGCATTCCGGTCGAGTACAACAAGGTCGACAACTACGCGGCCTCCGTCGAGGCGATGCGCTCGGAGCGGGCCCACATCGCGAACTTCTCGACGGGGACCACCGCGTTCGCGGTCAACCTCTGTGGCGCGGTGCCGTTCGCCGCCGGCCTCGCCGGCGACGCGTTCGGCTACCGCCTGTTCGCGACGACGCGGGCGGACGCCGACGACATCCAGAGCGTCGAGGACTTCGCGAACGACGACGTCCGCATGGCCCACGCCGAGGAGGCGTCGAACTCCGGCCACCAGGCGCCCTCGGCGCTGTTCGACCAGTACTTCGACGTGACCGCCGGCGAGGACTACGAGATCAACTTCTCCGGCGACCACTCCGCGACCACCCGCGGCATCGCGGCCGGCGACTACGACGCCGGACCGATCTGTTCGACCTGTATGGTCGACACCGTCGAGGCCGAGAGCAACCTCAGCTTCGACGACTTCAAGGTCGTCTGGGCGTCGGCTCCGTTCCCCAACGGGCCGATCGCGTACCGCTACAACCTCCACCCGGACATCGCCGAGGGGATCCGGGCCGCCTGGCTCGACTCCGACTTCGAGGGGACGGCGTACGGCGACCGCACCGGCTACAACGAGTTCGTCCCCATCGACTACCGGCGCCACTGGTACGACATCATGGTCATCCAAGAGTACAACGGCGTCGAATACACCGAGGGCTCGCTGAGCGAGTGATCGACCGATGACCCTCGACGTGACCGACCTACGAAAGACGTACCCGACCGGCGACGAGGCGCTGAAGGGAGTCGACCTCTCGATCGACGGCAGCGAGACGACCGCGATGATCGGGCCGAGCGGCGCCGGGAAGAGCACGTTCATCAGGTGTATCAACCGGCTCACGGAGCCGACCGCGGGAACGATCGAACTTGACGGGACCGACCTGATCGGGCTCGACGACGACGGGCTCCGCGAGGCCCGCCGCGACATCGGGATGATCTTCCAGGAGTACAACCTGGTCGAACGACTCACCGTGATGGAGAACGTGCTCACCGGACGGCTCGGGTACGTCTCCGCCTGGCGAGCGTTCCGTCGCTCCTTCCCGCCCGAGGACGTCGAGCGCGCGTACGGGATCCTCGACCGTGTCGGGCTCGACGGGATGGAGAACAAGCGCGTCGACGAACTCTCCGGTGGGCAGCGCCAGCGGGTGGGCATCGCCCGCGCGGTCGTCCAACAGCCGACGATCCTGCTCGTCGACGAGCCGACGTCCAGCCTCGACCCGGAGACGTCGAACACGGTGATGCGGCTGCTCACCGAGATCGCGGCCGAGCGCGGGGTCCCCGTGCTGATCAACATCCACGAGGTGGACCTCGCGGTCGAACACGCGGACCGGATCGTGGGGCTCCACGACGGCGAGGTCGTCTTCGACGGGCCCACCGCGGAGCTCGGCGACGACGCGCTCGACCGCGTGTACCGCGGCGGCGACCCGCCCGAGTCGGGCGAGTCGCGCGCGGTGACCGCCGCGGACGACGGCGACGGCTCGGTCGGCGATCGGTTCGCCGGCGACGGGGTCGTGACGACCGACGGTCGGACCCCGGACCGTCCCGCGTCGGGAGGCTCCTGAGATGGCGACGGAACGGCGCACCTGGCGGCGGCCGACGGCCTTCCGACGCCGGGAGTTCAAGTGGGCCGCCTACCTCGGGCTCGTCGCCTTCTTCCTCTGGTCCGCGTGGGGCGTCGGCGCCGACCCCGCCCGGATCCTCCAGGGCTTCGGCAGCGGCCTCTCGCTGCTCGGCGACTTCTTCCCGCCGGAGGCGACGCCGCGGCAGTCCCAGCGGATCGTCGACAAGATGATAGAGAGCGTCGCCATGGCGATGGTGTCGACGGTGACCGGCATCGCCCTCAGCATCCCCGTCGCGTTCATGGCCGCGGAGAACCTGTCGCCGAAGCCGCTGTACTACCTCAACCGCGGGTTCATCTCGCTGTCGCGCGCGCTCAACGTCATCATCGTCGCCATCCTCGTCGTGAAGGCGGTTGGGCTCGGCCCCCTCGCCGGCATCATCACGATCACGTTCAAGACGGTGGGCTTCTTCTCGAAGCTGCTCGCCGAGGACTTGGAGGACATCGACATGCGGAGCGTCGACGCGGTGCGATCGACCGGCGCGTCGCCGGTACAGACGCTGATCTACGGGGTCGTCCCCCAGATCGTTCCGCGGTTCGCGGGGCTCAGCGTCTACCGCTGGGACATCAACATCCGGGCCTCCACCGTCGTCGGGATCGTCGGCGCGGGCGGGATCGGTTCGGTGCTGCTCACCGCGTTCAACCGCTACTCCTACCAGTACGTCACCGCCATCCTCGTCGCGATCATCGCGGTCGTGCTCGTCGCGGAGGGGGTCAGCGCGGTCGTCAGACGGAGGTACCAGTGACGTCCGAGGTCGACGCCGCGCGGACGTGGGAGCGGTTCGACCGGCGACGGCGGCTCGGTCGGTTCGTCGGGGTGCTCGTCGCGTTCGTGGTCTTCGCCGGGTCGTGGGCCTTCCTCGACATGGGGGTCACCAACGTCGAGACCGTCCCTCGCGAGATCAACGACCTGCTCTCGCGGATGTTCCCGCCGGACGTGGCGTACGTCCCGGAGATCGTGGGACCGCTGATCGAGACGGTCCACATCGCCGCGCTCGGCACCGCCGGCGCGCTCGTGATCACGATCCCCGTCGCGCTGCTCGCGGCCGAGAACACCACGCCGAACGCCGCGACCTACTGGCTCGGGAAGCTGATCGTGACGGTGAGCCGGTCGGTGAACACGATCATCTGGGCGCTGGTCTTCGTCGTCGTGTTCGGGAGCGGCCCCCTCGCCGGCGCGGTCGCCATCGCCTTCCGGTCGGTCGGGTTCCTCGGCAAGCTGCTCAGCGAGGAGATAGAGGAGATCGACTTCGGACAGGTCGAGGCCGTCCGCGCCGCGGGCGCCTCCCCTATCCAGGTGCTGACCTACGGAGTCTTACCGCAGGTCAAGCCGGCGCTCGTCGGGCTCAGCGTCTACCGCTGGGACATCAACGTCCGCGACTCGACCATCCTCGGGTTCGTGGGGGCGGGCGGCATCGGCGTCCAACTGTTCCGCGCGGTGAACGCCTTCGCCTGGCAGTCGGTGGCGATGATCCTGATCGTGATCCTCGGGGTCGTCCTCGTGAGCGAGGGGGTCTCGGCGTACACCCGACGGCTCGTCAGATGAGCCCGCCCCGTCCGAACGCGTTCGAGGCGGTGCTTTTCGACATGGACGGCGTGATCCTCGAGGGGTGGGGGACCGACGACGTCGTTCACAGCCGCGCGCTCGACGACGTGCTCGAGGACCGGGACCTGCGAGCGACCGGCGATCTCCGGCGCTCGCTCGAAAGGTACGAGTACGACGACGACTTCCGCGCCGCCTGCGAGGCGCTCGGCGTCGATCCGGCGGCGCTGTTCCGGGCGCGAGAGGAGCGCAGCGCGAAGCGCGCCGTCACGCGGCTCGCGGCCGGCACCAGGCGGCTCTGTTCGGACGTCGACGCGGTCGCCGAGCTCGCCGAACGGGTCCCCGTGGGACTCGTGAGCAACAACTACCACCCGACCGTGGAGTTCGTCGTCGACCACTTCCGGCTGACCGAGTTCGGGTACGTCCGCGGCCGCGACCTCGGACCCGAGGGGTTCCGCCGGCGGAAGCCGGACCCCCACTACCTGAACGAGGCGCTCGGCGCGCTCGACGTCTCCGGCGGGATCTACGTCGGCGACCGCGCGACCGACGTCGTCGCCGCCGAGCGGGCGGGTCTGGAGAGCGTCCTCCTCAGGCGCGAACACAACGCCTCGCTGGATCTCGACGTGGAGCCGACCGCCGAGATCGAAAGCCTCCACGAGCTCGGCGACGTACTCGCTCCCGCCGAGACGCCGGACGACCGTCGAGTTCGAGCGGAGGCCGACCGGGACGGCGACGCGAACTGATACCGCGTCGCCCCCGGCCCTCGACTCGCCGCGATCCGGGGCGCAGCTATATATCGCTATCGAGAGGTCCGATCGAGTATGAGGTCACGGGAGCGCTCGGTCGGGGACCCGAGCGGCACGTACCCCACATAGCAGGGTACATGATCGTCGGTTCGGTACCCCGCAGTATGGTACCCGTACCCGATCGGAGTCGAGGCGAGGACGGACCGACGGACGCAGCGCGGATCGTCTCGAAATGAACGACGGAACGGACCCGTACGAGCGGAAGATCCAGCTCACTGGGGGGACGACGTACACGATCTCGCTCCCGAAGGGCTGGGCGAACGACCGGTCGCTCGACACCGGCGACACCCTCCATCTGTACCCGAGGGGCGGCCGGCTGCTCCTCGCCCCGCCCGAGACGGACGGGGGCGAGCGGACGGTGTCGCTGTCGGCGGCGCGACACGACCCGGCCGGGATCGAGCGGCTGGTCGCCGCCGCGTACGTCGCCGGTGCCGACGCCGTCCGCGTCGACGGCGCTCCGGACCGCGCCGGGCGGGCGGCCGTTCGCGACGCGGTCGCCGGCCTCGTCGGGATCGAGATCGCGGAGGAGACGGAGGAGGCGGTGGTCGCGCGGACGATGCTCGACGTCGCGGACCTCCCGCCGACGCGAACGCTGGAGCGGATGGCGGACCGGACGCTGACGATGCACGCGGAGGCCGTCGCGGCCGCACTCGCGGGTGACGGCGACGCCGGACGCCGGGTTCGCGGCCAGGACGACGACGTCGACCGGCTGTTCGGCCTCCTCTCTCGCGAGTTCCAGCGATCCCTCGTCGAGGTCCCGGCCGACGCCGAGGGCGGGCTCACCCCGTTCGACCACTACGCCGTCGCCAGACAGCTGGAGCGGGTCGCGGACCACGCGGCGAAGATCGCCGAGGCCGCCGCCGCGATCGAGGACCCGCCGTCGGACCCGGTCGCCGAGGACCTCGACCGGCTCGCGACCGACGCGCGGGCGGTCGTCGAGCGGGCGTTCTCGGAGGCGATCGGGGAGTGTGACCCGCGGACGCTCGGGGTGGTGATCACCGACGCCGAGGACCTCCTCGAGGAGACGCGACGGCTCGACCGGGCGCTCTACGAGCGCGGTCTCGCGGACGGATACGTGCTCGCGACGGTGCTCGACAGCATCACGCGCACGGTCGAGTACGGGGTCAACGTCGCCGAGGTCGGGCTCCGCGCGGCCCTCCGGGTCGGTCCGGACGGCCCTACCGCTCGAACGGCGTGACTCGACCGCTCGTCGAACGGGGAACCGGCGCGCGTCGCCGAGCCGGTGTGCGTCGTCGGATGTGTGCCACCTCTTCACACCGTCAGGGTTTTCATCCTGCGACGGGTACTCCGCGGTATGAGTACCGAATCGGTTCAGGGAGGCGGCGACGACGACCCGGCGATCGAGGTGACGCCGGACGCCGCTGCGGAGGCGCTCTCGCTACTGGAGAGCGAAGAGCTCGACACCGACGAGGCGGGGCTCCGGCTGTTCGTCCAGCAGGGCGGCTGTGCGGGGCTCTCCTACGGGATGCGCTTCGACACCGAGCCGGAGCCGGACGACCTCGTCGTCGAGCACCACGGGCTGCGGGTGTTCGTCGACCCCGCCAGCCGGAACTACATCGGCGGGAGCAAACTCGACTACGAGAGCGGCCTCCAGGCCGCCGGCTTCCACGTGGAGAACCCGAACGTCGTCTCCGAGTGCGGCTGCGGAGAGTCGTTCCGGACCTGAGGGGCCCGAGCGGTCCCGAGCCGTGTCTCGCTTCTTAAGTCGCTCGACCGAGTACCGTGCGGTATGGAACTCGACGCGTCGACGACCGCGGACGGCGAGCGGGTGTACATCGACCGAGCGCGCGCCGAACGCGGGGCGGAGGGACCCTTCTATCTCGTCTACGCGGACGCGGACGCCGCCGACCGGTGGGGGTTCGCGTGCGGGAACTGCGGCTCGCTCGACACCGCGATGGACACGATGGGACGGATCCAGTGTACCGACTGCGGCAACCTCCGGAAGCCGGACGAGTGGGACGCCGCCCACGAGTGAGTCGCACGGGGCCGGCGCGTTCGGGGTGAACGCGAGGATGTGCGATCCCGAGAACCGTGAGAAAGTTTATCACGGATCCCGACCAACGGTCGGATCGATGGCCACTGCGAGCATCCCACCGACGACGGAGGCCAGAGACGTCTTTCGTGAGCTCGGATACAGCGTCTCCGAGGGCGGACGCGAGTTCGTCGCGGAGCGAAAGTGGCGACGCGTCCTCGTCACGGCGCTGTGTATGGAGGACGACGATCTGGGTCCGTATCTCACGGACGGTGGGGAGACGCCGCGACTCCGTTGTTTCGTCACGTGGCGGAGGAACGCCGACGACCTCCAGGAGCGGCTCACGTCGCTGAAGCCGCCCTACGACTGGGCGGTGATCGGCGTCGACCCCGGCGGCGACGACTTCTCCGTGATGGAGGGCGCGCCGGGGAGCCCCTGAACGGAGCCGGCGGTCGAGCGGTCGACCCGCGATCCGCGGGCGGTTTTATAACGGCGTGCGATCAATCGGTACACATGGTGTTCAAGAAGATCACGCTGATCGGAACGAGCGAGGAGAGCTTCGACGCCGCCGCGGACGAGGCGATCGATCGAGCCGAGGACACCCTCGAGAACGTCTACTGGGCGGAGGTGAAGGAGTTCGGCGTGGAGATCAAGAACGCGCCGGAACGGGAGTACCAGGCCGAAGTCGAGGTCGCGTTCGAGCTGGAGGATTAAGCCGAGAACTCGTAGAGCTCGTCGCCGACGTGGTGGATCGAGGAGACGACCTTCCCGCCGTCGCCGACCATCTCGTCGCCGTCGACGAGCGCGCGGCCGACCGCGAGCACCTTGCCGTGGGTCTCCTCCGCGATCACGACGAGGTCGCCCTCGCGGATCGCCACGTCCGCCTCGACGATCCCCGGCCGCATCACGTCCGCGCCGTCGGAGACGAACGAGATCGCGCCCGCGTCGACGGTGACGACGCCCGTCTCGGGGTCGTAGTCGTTCGCTCCCCGGACGGTGAGGAACGGCTCGTCGTCGTCGACGTAGAAGACCGCCGGGTCGCCGTCGACGAGCACCAACTGGTAGTTCGCGTCGACGAACTCGACGAGTTCGAACGTGTCTCCGTCGACGTCGACGCCGAGGTGGTCGGCGACCGCCTCGCGGATCGCGGTGATCTCGTCGCTCCGGAGGTGGTGTCGGGATTTCACCTGCATGGCCGCCCGATCGGTCGGCGCGCCGATAAAGGGCCCGTTCCGCGGTCACGCGCCGGCGGCGTGGACGTCTCGCGGAAACCGGTTCGTGCGGCGGCACACGACGCCGGTTCGCGGGGTGTCACACGACACCGGTTCGTGTGGTGAATTCCCGGAGCGTTGGCCCGATCAAAACGGTATTAAACCACCTCTCCATAGTCGTCGGTATGCTTGACCCACTGCCGATCGCGCTCGCAGCGATCGCGACGCTGACGGTCGTTCTCGTCAGTACGCTGAAGGGAACGGGGTGGGAGCCCACCGAGGACATCTCCGATGAGATCGTCGAACGGCGCGCCGAGTCCCTCCCGGATCCCGGCTTCCCCGAGCCCGGCAACCGCGCGATCGGCGCGGGCGGCGGTGGCGGCGGCGCGATCCCGGCGGGCGGCGAGGGCGGCGAGGGCGAACTCGAGGAGGGCGGGTCGGCGAGCGCCGGTCCCGGCGACATCCCCGAAGACGAGGTCGAGTACTTCGAGGTCGAGTTCGCGAAGCAGGGCGAGACGGTCGAACTCGCGAACGACGAGCCGATCCTCGACCAGGGCGAAGAGCAGGGGTGGGACCTCCCGTACGCCTGCCGGCAGGGACAGTGCGTCTCGTGTGCCGGTCGGATCACCGACGGTCCCTCCGAGGACTTCGTCGAACACGACAACCAGCAGATGCTGGACGAGAACGAGCTCGGGGACGGCTACACGCTCACCTGCGTCGCGTACCCCCGCGACTCCTTCACCATCGAGACCGGCGAGGCCCCCTGAACGCTCCCGGCGACGGCCCCCGATCGCCTTCGGCGACGATCCGCTCGCGACACCCTTTTTTTCGTCTCCGCCGTACCCGCTCCATGTCACTGGTAGCCGTCGTCGTCGGGATCCTCCTCGCGCTGGCGGCCGCACTCGTCCACCGCGACGCGACGCGGGTCGGCGTCGAGACGGGATCGCCGGCGCTGTGGACCGGTCTCGTTCTGCTCGCCGGCGGCACGGGAGCGGCCACGGCGCTTCTCGTCCCCGACGCCCCGATTCCGGGCGTCCTCGTGGTGGTCGCGTTGGGGCCGCTCTTGTACCTCCTCGAGCGCGACGACTCGCTTCGCGGCGACGACGACCCGGACCCGACGCAGCTCCCGAGCGCGGCGGCGGACGGACCCGCGTCGACGGGCGGAGAGCCGGCGCGGACGGACGCCGGCGAAACCGGCGAAACCGGCGAAATCGGCGAGCGCGCCGACGGGGATCCCGCTCCGTCGACGGGTCGAGACGGGTGACGCCGGACGAGAGCTTCGGGAGTCTTCGGTCATCGACGGTGACGTAGTTGGTTTCGACGATGCGAGCGACTCCCAAACCGCAACCTTCCAAAGGTTCGGGCGCGAAGGAGAGGTAATGAGCGACGAGAGCCTCGCGGAGCGGATCGAGACGTGGATGGTCGGCCAGATGCCAATCATCCAGATGCACGGCGGGACGAGCGTCGTGCGCGAGGCCGACCCGGAGACGGGCGAGGTCGTGGTCGAACTCGGCGGCGGCTGCGCGGGCTGTGGCGTCTCGAACGTCACCGCCGAGAACATCCGCCGTGACCTCATCACCGACTTCGAGGCGGTCACCGACGTCACGGTTCGGGTCCCCTCCTCCGGCGACCAGGGGGCCTCGACCGTCGAGGGCGGCCGCGGCGGGGAGCTCCGCCACGAGACGGACGCCTCGAACCACTTCTGAGCGCGGGCCGAGTCGCGTCGCGGTCGACCGCCGATCCCGGCCGCCACCGCCGTCCGCTACAGCGCGTTCTCCAGCGCCGAGGCCACGCTCCGTGCCTTCTCCGCGAGCGCCTCGGGGACGTGGCCCGCCGCGACCGACGCGTCGAGGACCTCGTCGTCGACGCGCTCGACCGTCCCGTCGGGGTGTTTGATCACGTCGACGTGGAGATCGACGTAGCGGGCGGCGTCCGGAAACGCCTCGACGGGGGTACAGACGTTGACGTAGGTTCCCTTCACCGTCCCCTCGGCGTCGCGGTAGGTGGTGGGGTACCACCACCGACCCTCCTTGAGGCTCGTCACCGCGACGTCGCCCGCCTCCCTGCGCGTGCCGAGCCCGTCGTAGCGCCCGCCGGGCGTCATCTCCCGTTCGACGGTGAGCGATCCGTCGTCGTCGACCGCGGTCACGTCGCCCTCGCCGAGAGTGATCAGTCGGCCGTCGGGCTTGCCGTGCTCGATCCGGAGCCGGTCGCCCGCCGCCGGGCCGAAGGAGTCGCGGACGGCGGCGAAGGGGAAGTCGGCGTCCGGGGCCGGATCACAGAGCGCCTCCGCGAAGTCGACGCCCGCCGACGCCGACGCGGAGCCCGCCTTGATCCGGTGGTGCCCCGGCATCGTCGCGGTCACCTCCCGGCGGACCGAATCGAGCGCGAAGCGCGACTCGCGACCGAACCAGACCCACGCGCCGGCGTTCGGGCGGGCGAGCGGCTCGGTGCGCGCCTCCGAGGGGCTGCCGAGGAGGCCGACGCCGTCGACGTCGAGGTCGTCCGTGCCGTCGACGCCGACCGCCTCCGCGAGCCGCTCGGCCTCGTCGACGGCGCGTTCCAACCCCGCCTCGAGGTCGTCCATCTCCACATCGAGCGCGGCGGGACCCCAGACCGCGCGCCACCCCTCTGGCGGTTCGATCCCGAGGAGATCGATCATCCCCGCGAGCTCGCGAGCCGCCTCGTCGTCGCGAACGTCGACGCGGGTCCCCGAGCCCGGCTCCAGCGTGACGAGGCCGCCTCCGACCCGCAACTCCGCGTCGAGCTCCGGCCGACGCGACGCCCAGGGCGGGGCCGACGCCCGCACCTGGGCTCGGACCCGGTCGCCCGTCTCGACGCGGGCGTCGACGTTCCCGTACGGGAGGTACCCCTCGACGGGGGCGTCCGCGGCGACGCCGTCGTCCGCGGCCGCACCGTCCTCGGAGGAGTCGCCGCCGGGGCCGACGGCCAGATCGAGGACCGCGCCGCCGCCGAGCGTCTCCGCCACCTCGCCGTCGAGGACGGTCCCGACCGGCGTCGGATCGCCGTACGCGAGCGCGTCGATCCCGACGTCGACGAGCAGGTCCCGGAGCGCCGCGACCGCGTCGGGAGCGCCGATGACGCCGACGCCCTGGCGGTCGTCGGTCGTCTCGATCCTGGCGTCCGGCGGGGCGGTGTGGAACGTCGCGTCGAAGCGTCGGCGGATCGGCGACGAGGCGTCGACGACGGCGTGGTCGGCCTCGAGCAGGAGCCGCGTCAGCGCGGTGGCGTAGATCCCGCGGACTCGCGCGTTCACGTCCGCACACCTCGGTCCGATCGCGTCTCGGTCGCGTTCCCGCGTCGTCCATCGGCGTTCATGTCGGAGGGTTTCGGACGCGACCGCTTGAACCTCCGGTGTTCGGCGGGTCGGACGATCACGGCGAGGCGGGTACGGTCGACGACTCGAGCCGGGGTGACGGCGCCTCGAATCGCCGTGACAACACTGACCGCGACGGCGACCGCTTAAGTCCGAACGGACCGAACCCGTTCGCATGGACTCACGGTCGGATCCCGTCGAGCGGGGCGACGACGGCGACCGCGACCTCTACGACGTCGCCACGTGGGAGGAACGCACCTCCCTCGACGGGCTCGCGGTCGCGTTGTACTGGCTTCTCACGCGCTCGGCGAAGGCGCTCCTCGTGCTGCTGGCCGGGGTGATCCTCCTGAGCATCTTCGCCTCGTTCGGCGTGGGACTGATCTTCGATCCGGCCGTCGCCGCGCTGGTCGCGCTGTCCGCGATCCCCGCGTTCGGGCTCGCGGCGTACGTGTACGTCTCCGACGTCACCACCGGCGAGCCGCTCTCGCTTCTGGTCGCGACGTTCCTTCTGTCCGTGTTGACCGCGACGTTCGCGGCGGTGCTCAACGGGTTCGCCCGCCCGCTCTTCGAACCGCTCGGCTTTCTCGGGCTCGTGCTCTTCTTCTTCGTCGTTGTCGGTCCGATAGAGGAGACGGTGAAGCTGCTCGCGGTGCGGCTGTACGCGTACACCGACGAGCGGTTCGACGCCGTGATCGACGGCGCGGTGTACGGCGCGATCGCCGGGCTCGGCTTCGCCGTCATCGAGAACCTGCTGTACATCGCGCGGAGCGTCGACATCGCGGACCTCTCCTTCGGGCTCGCGGCGCTCGGCGCGGGCGACGGGATCGCCGCGCTCCGCGCGCTCGCCGGCCCCGGCCACGTCGTCTACTCGGCCTTTGCGGGATACTACCTCGGCCTCGCGAAGTTCAACCCCGAGAACCGGGGACCGATCGTGATAAAGGGGCTCGTGATCGCGGCGACGATCCACGCGCTGTACAACACCCTCGTGGGGCCGGCCACGGTCGTCCTCTCCTCCGTCTCCGGGCTGCCGCAGGTGCCCGCGCTGTTCGTCTTCGTCGTCGTCTTTCAGGGCTTCTTCGGGTATCTCCTGGTACGGAAGCTCCGGCGCTACCGGGACGCGTACCTCGCGACGCGCGGTGAGCGGACGAGCGGCGCGACGGGCGACGGACGCGGCCCGGAGGCGACTCCCGAACGCGACGAGTTCGAGAAGTGAGCCGGACGGACGACGATCCGGCTACGGCGGCGACTCGACGCGCGATCGATCGCCGGTTCCGCCGGTGAGCGCGCTGGCGAGCGCACCCTTGACGACGACGTCGTCGCCGAGTTCGGTGAGCCGGATCTCCGGGACGTTGATGAACACCATCTCAGCGAGCTTCTCGCGGACCGGGTCGAGGACGCGCTCGGGGTTGTTGAGCGCGACCGCGCCGCCGACGCTGACGACGAGCGGGGCGTACGCGTGGATCACGTTCGCGATCCCCATCGCGTTCCAGTGGGCGAGCTGGTCTATCACGTGGTCGGCGAAGGTGTCCTCGCCGGCGGCCTCGAAGACGTCGATCGCGGAGAAGTCGGGGTCCTCGATCGGGAGGGCGGTCTCGATGGGGTCCTCCTCGTGGAGCTCGCGGGCGTACTTCGGGATGTTGTTGCCCGAGCAGTACCCCTCCCAGTGGCCGTCGAGGCCGCACCCGCAGGTCATGAATCCGTGCGGGTCGACGGTCATGTGGCCGACCTCGCCCGCGTTGCCGTCCCACCCCGAGAGGACGTTGCCGTCGACGGCGACGCCCGCGCCGATCCCCGAGGAGACGGTGAGGTACACCATGTCGTCGGGGTTGCGCTCGGAGTGGAACCGTTCGCCGATCACGCCCGCGTTGGTGTCGTTGTGGAGGTGGACCTCCTCGGTGTCGAGCAGCCGCGAGACCGGGCCGACGAGCGGGATCCGCTCGACGGTGTCCGGGAGGTTCGCCGGGTTCAACACGACCCCGGCCGCGAGGTCGAGCGGGCCGATGGAGCCGATCCCGGCGGCGACGACCGCGTCCGGGTCGACGCCGGCCTCCGCGCACGCGTTCCGGACGACGCTCAACACCGCCTCGGTGACGGCGATGCCGGTCGGGCCACGAGGGGTTCCGCGCACGTCGGAGCCGAGCACGGTCGCCGTCTCGTCGCCGACGACCGCGCGGACGTTCGTCGCGCCGAGGTCGACGCCCACGTAGTAAGCCATCGGCGGAAAGAGGGCCCCGTTACCACTTAATCGGGACGGTTCGGGTGTCGCGGTCGCTCGTGACCGGTCGAACGTGTCGGTGTCGAAGGAGAGCGGTCGAGGCGACTCAGGGCGCGACGCGGCGTTTCGATTCGACCGACTCCTCGCGTACGAACGTCACGGGACACGGCGCGGAGAGGATCACCTCCTGTGCGACGCTGCCGAAGACCGCCTTGCCGGTCGGCGAGCGGTGTCGGCCGCCGACGACGACGCGGTCGGCGTCGGTCTCCTCGGCCAGCGCGACGATCTCGTCGGCGTGATCGCCGACCGCGCCGCGGACCGTGTGGTCCACGCCCGCCTCCGAGAGGGCCTTCGATATCGTGCGGGTGGTCGTGTGGCGCTTCGCCACCGCGTCCGGGGTCGACTCCTCGCTTTCGGCGTCGACGCGGAGATTCGACCGGACCTCGGCGAACTCGTCGTCGTCGAACACGTGCGCGAGGACGACCGTGGCCCCGGTGGGCTTCGCGACGCTCGCCGCCTCCGCGGCGAGCCGCTCGGTTCGCTTCTCGTCTTCGGTTCCGACCGCTAACAGGATCGTTTCGATGCTCATACCTCCCGTTGTCGGCCGTCGTGCTTAAAGCTGCTGATTTTTAACTCGATATCGAATTAATATTCGTGACAGGAGAAACGACGCGCCGATCCGGTCGTGAGAGCGAGGGAACCGGCTCCGCGGTGGAGAACGATCACCCTCCCGCGACCGCCGCACCGCTCGAGGGAGAGAACGGTCGACCGCCGAAAATGGGGGGGAGCGCCCGCCGGGAACCTCAGTAGTCGGGGGCGTCGTCCTCGACCTCGCGTTTCAGCGAGTCGCGCCGGGACTTGGCGTCGCGGCCGGTGGCCTCGAGCAGGAAGGAGTTCTTCGCGTCGACCGCGTCGGCGGCTGCGTCGGCGTTCCCCTCGGCGATGACTTCCTCGGCCGGACGCTCCTCGAAGTGGACCGCGAGCTTGTCCTTCTTGCCGGCGTACTCGGCCGCGCCGGCGACGATCCGCTCGAAGACGGGGTTTTCGGGCTCCTCGACCACGTACAGCTCGTGGCCGTCGTACTCCTCGGTGCCGGTGACCTCGCCGAAGTACTCCTCGATGGAGCCTTTGAGGTCCGGCATGCGCTCGTCGAGATGCTCGCCGCGGCGCATCTTGTACTGCTTCATGCTGCGACCGTTCGACAGGGTCGCGTAAACCAGTTTCGTCACGGCGGATCGGCACCAAACGGTGGATTCAGGGCCCGAACCGGCGACGAAGGGTGACGGCGAAAACGGATCGTGGGCTCGAGGTCGGCTACCGCGACCGCTCCGCGACGTAGCCGCGTTTACACTCGGGACAGATGTCGCCCGCCCGCATCGAACTCCCGGCGGATCGGACGGTCATCCCGCACTCGGGACAGTAGTACTCCGTCGGGACCCCGGTCGAGCCTTCGGTCTCCAACTGGGGATTCTCCTCGCGGGTGATCCCGGAGTCGGGTGCGGATCCCTCCTCGCCGGCCGCGTCGTCGGAGTCGTAACCGCCGACCGCGACCTCCGCGGATCCGAACGCCGACGGCCGGTCCGCCGGCTCGACGTACTCCGCGTCCGCGGACTCCGCGGCCGGCTCGGCCGCCTCGGGCGTGAGACCGCCGAACTCGACGCCGCTGTCGCCGTCCTCGCCGAGTTCGGCGCTGAACCCCTCGTCGTCGCCCCGCTGTTCGGGCCAGGGGGTCGACTCGAACGTCTCGTCGTCGTCGTCGTCCGCGTCGACGTCCGGCCACTCGCCGCGGTCGCGGTCGCCCGCGTCGTCCGCGTCGACCCCGTCGAGGATCACGCCGTCGTCGTCCGCGACGTCGCCGTCGCGATCGAGGTCGGGACCGTCGGAGGCGTCGGAAGCACGATCACGATCGGGGACGGCGGCGTCGGTCGCGCCGGCGGGGTCGGCCGGACCCGACGGCGTCCCGGTGCCGTCGCTTCCCGCAGCGTCGCCCCCCGCGTCGGCCGATCCGCCGTCAGCCGCGTCGCCGTCGGGCCCCGCGTCGATCAGCTCCGCGTCCTCGTCGGCAGCCGCGATCGCGGCGTCCCCGGCGGTGGAGTCGGTCGTCGGGCCGTCGTCGGCCGACTCGTCGACTGCCGTCTCGCCACCGCCGGGGGAATCCTCGAGGATCTCCGCGTCGTCGCCGGCGGGATCCGCCGCGTCGACGCCGGCGTGCGCGCCGCCGTAATCGACGTCGGGGCTGCGGTCCGTCCCGGCGGAGCGTGACGACGGCTCCGTGGACGTCGCGCGGCCGCCGGGCTCGTCCGCCGCTTCGGTCGGCTCGGTCGGCGCTGCCGGCCCGCTCGGCTCGGTCGGCGCCGTCGGCTCGCCCGACTCGGTCGCTTCCGCCGTCGTCGCCTGGTCGGTGAGCTGTTCCATCGTCGTGACCTCGGTGTTCTCGCTCACGACCTGCGTCTCGCCGCAGCGATCGCAGGTCTTCACCTCCCTGACGGTCGTGACGACTTCCTCGCCGTCCTCCTCGCGCTCGCGCTCTATTTCGGGCTCCGAGAAGTCGTGCCCGAGCAGACACCTGATTCCCATTACACCACCCTGCGGTGCCGAGGGTAAAAAACGCCCCGTCGCCGTCCGACGCCCGGCACACGCCGATCTCCGGTTCGAAGTGGTCGGTTGGCGGTCCGTCCGATCGGGAAGTGGTCGGTTGGCGGTCCGTCCGATCGGGGACACACCAGACTCTTTGAGGCCTCGACGCGTACGGCATCACGCACCATGCCGACCGTGTACTACCAGGGCGAGGAGATCGAGTGTGAGGAAGGTGCCGTGTTGCGCGACGTGTTGAAGGAGGCCGGACTGTCGGTACACAACGGGGCCACCCGGACGCTCAACTGTCGCGGGCTGGGCCAGTGCGGCTCCTGTGCGGTCCAAGTCGACGGCGAGGTCAGCGAGCCGGGCCGCAGGGAGAAGGCCCGACTCTGGCTCCCGCCGCACCACCCGAGCCACGACGTTCGGCTGGCGTGTCAAACCCGCGTCGAGGGCGACGTCGAGGTGACGAAGGGTCGCGGACTCTGGGGCCAACACGTCTAATGAGGGTTATCGGCGGCGGGATCGCCCGTCGCCGTCGCTACGCGGTCGATAACAGCCCGCGACGGACGTGAGTCCGCACCGCGGGAAAGAAACTCGTTTTCGCGTGTCGGAGCCGTGTTCGGCGTCAGCCGGACGACCCGCCTCGGTAGCCGGTTTACTGCCGAACGACGTTGGTCGCGCGGGGACCCTTGGGCGAGGACTCGATGTCGAACTCGAGCTCCTGACCCTCCTCGAGGTCCGGACCGCCAACGTCCTCCATGTGGAAGAACACGTCGTCGTCCTCGTCCTCAGTCGAAATGAAACCGTAGCCGCCAGTGTCGTTGAAGAAATCAACCTTTCCTGTCGCCATTGCGTTTGGGTACACGCCGGTCGGGGGAATAAGACTTGCGAGTGTACAGTTAACACGACCGCCATTCGACGATCGTTTCCGATGTTCGAGTACAGCCCGGCGTTCGGTGAACGACCACCCGGTTTCGCCGGATCGAACCGACCGACCCGTCGGTTCCCGTCGCGACTCCGGTCCGGTGCGATCGATCCGCGGGAGCGGTCGGGGTCGAACGGCCGGGTCCGACGCGGACGTTTATGTTCGAGCGCGACCGATCCGCGGGCGTGTTCCGCACCCTCCGGGAGAACGGACCCTCGATTCTGGTGCCGGCCGCGTGGCTCGTGACCGCGAGCGCGGTCCTCGGGATCGTCGGCACGCACGCGCTGTTCGTCGCCCACGTCGTCATGAGCGTCCTCCTCGTCGCGTTCCTCGTCGGCTCGTGGGGCGAGATGGGGTCGGGTGCCCTCCGCGTCTGGAAACTCGTGATCCTCGCGGGCACGCCGGTGACCCTCGCGGGCGTCGCCGGGTTCCTCGCGCTTGGCGGCCGGCTCGCCCTCCCCGCGGAGCCGCTCCTCGCGGTCGCGCTGTACGGGTGGATCCTGCTCCCGGCGGCCGGGCTGGCGGACACGGGCCGGCGGGTCGAGCGGGCCGGCCGCGCCTACGACCTCGGCGCGGCCTGCTGTGTCGTCGGGGCGCTCGGCGTCGCGCTCGCCGGTTCGTCGACCGCGACCGCCGCGGCGCTCGGCGTCGTCGGCGTCGGCCAGACGGTCGGGATCGTCGCCGCGACCGTCGCGGAGTGAGCCGGTGGGGCGAGCCGGCGGGGAGTGCTCAGTCGTCGTTCGCGGTGCCGGCGGCCGGCGGCTCGGCCTCGAAGGTCGGCTCGAAGTCTGGGCGGTCGACGCCGAGCAGTTCGTAGGGGTCGGCGTCCGTCGGCATCGCCGACTCGTACCCGTCCGCGCCGCCGCGCTCCTCGAACTCGGCGACGACCTCGGCGCGGAGCCCCTCGTCGGCGAGCAGCCGGAGGAGCGTCCCGCCGATCGTCTTCGAGGCGTACAGCATTCCCTCCGTTCCGGTCGAGCCGCTGGCGGCCACCGCCTGCCAGGAGTGCGGCGGCGTCCCGACGGGCCACGTCGCCGTCGTCATCCGTCCGAGCGGGACGATCTGGCTCACGTCGCCGGAGTCCGTGGAGTACGACCCGACCTCGCCGACGTCGAGCGCGTCGATCGGCTCGGTGAAGTACGCCGAGTCGCGGGCGCGGTCGCGGTGTTCGGGATCCAGCTCCTCGAGTTGCCCCGACACGTCGCCGAGCGACTCGCGGAGGTCGGCGGCGAGCGGGTCGTCGACCGAGAACGAGCCGAGATCGCCCATCGTCTCGCGGATGGCGTCGCCGAGCGTCTCGTTCGGTCGGACGCCGTAGATCCCGCTGGTCTTGGTGACCTCGACGTCGACGTCGCCCATCAGCGCCGCGCCCTCGGCCGCCCTGCGGAGCCACGCGGAGACCTCCTCGACGAGGTCGCGACTCGGCGCGCGCACGAGGTACTCGCCCGTCGCCTCCGGCGGGACGACGTTGGCGGCGTCGCCGCCCTCGGTGATCACGTAGTGGATCCGAACCGGGTCGGGGACGTGCTCGCGCATGTACTCGACGGCGGTGTTGAGAAGCTGGAGGCCGTCGAGCGCGCTCCGGCCCGCCTCGGGCGAGGCGGCGGCGTGGGAGGACTCGCCGCGGACGGTCACCTCGAAGCCGTCGACCGCCAGACACGACCCCTTCGTGGGCGCGTTGTACCAGCCCGGATGCCAGGAGACCACCGCGTCGATACCGTCGAACGCGCCCGCACGAGCCATGTACACCTTCCCGGCGCCGGCCTCCTCCGCGGGCGTCCCGACGTAGACGACCGACCCCTCGACGCCCGCGTCGATCGCGTCGGCGACCGCGAGCGCGGCCCCGAGCGAGCCGACCCCGAAGAGGTTGTGGCCGCAGCCGTGTCCGTTTCCGCCCGCCTCGATGGGCTCCTTCGTCGCGCTCACGCGCTGTGAGAGGCCGGGGAGCGCGTCGAACTCGCCCATCGTACCGACGACCGGGTCGGCCTCGCCGTAGCGGGCGACGAAACCGGTCTCGAGGTCGCCGACGCCGACCTCGACGTCGAAGCCGCGCTCGGCGAGGACGCCGATCAGCCGGTCGGCCGCGTACGTCTCCTCGAAGGCCGTCTGCGGGTGCTCCCAGATGTCGCGGGCGAGGGCCGTGAGATCCTCGCGCCGGTCCTCGACCGCGTCGGTCACCGTATCGAGTTCCATGCCAACGGATGGCGAAGATTCCTCAAAAAGGGTTCGGACGCGGCGAGGAGGGCGGAACGCGGGGAGAACGACGGCCGACGCGGATACGGTCGGAGTCGCCGTCGGCCCCGAAAACCCGCCGAGGACGGTCCCAACAAATATACATACGGTCTGCGCGACACACTATCCAACCGGCCGGACCCCATCGAGATCGAATGCAGCCACCAGACACCACACCTCCCGGCGATTCCGCCCCGCCGCCGGACGAGTCCACGTCGCCCGACGACTCCACATCCTCCGGCGAGTCCACGTCGCCCGACGACTCCACATCCTCCGGCGAGTCCACGTCGCCCGGCGGTTCCGCGACGCCCGCCGACGACCAGGCGGCGTCGAACCGACCCGCCGACGAGAGCGCTCTCGCGCGGGCGTGGAACCGTCTCTCTCCGGTTCGAGACCGGGTGCGCAGGCGGTTCGAGGTCGACGCCCGGTCGCTCGCGGCCGTCCGGATCGCGCTCGCGCTCGTGATCCTGATCGACCTCCTCCACCGCTCGCGGGACCTCGCGCTGTTTTACACCGACGCGGGCGTGTATCCCGTGGCCGCCTACGAGGCCACCTACGGCCAGTACACCGGCGTGTCGCTCCACGCGCTCTCGGGAGAGCTCTGGTTTCAGCAGTTGCTGTTCGTCGTCGCGGGCGTCTTCGCCGTCGCGTTCCTCCTCGGGTATCGCACGCGACTGGTCGGATTCGTCTCCCTCTTGCTCCTGTTCTCGCTTCAGGCGCGGAATCCCGCCGTCCTCAACGGCGGCGACCGACTGTTCCGAGTCCTGCTTGCCGTCGCGCTCGTGACGCCGCTCGGCGAGCGCTGGTCGATCGACGCGCTCCGGCGCGGGTCGGCCCGGAAGGCCGTCACGAGCTTCGGAACCGCGGCGTTACTCGTCCAGCCGGTCGTGGTGTTCACGGCGAACGCGATCCTGAAACACGCCGGCGAGGAGTGGTACGCCGGGGACGGGCTCATGATCGCCTTACACAACGAGGTGATGACGACCGCGCTCGGGAAGGTCGTCGTGGACTTCCCGGCGCTCCTGACGCTTCTCAACTACGGCTGGGTGGTGCTTCTGTCCGGCTCCGCGCTGTTCCTTTTGGGGACCGTCGGCCGCGTTCGGATGGCGGCCGCGCTCGTGTACACCAGCGCGTTCGTCGGGATGCTGTTGACGATGGCGGTCGGAATGTTCCCGCTGTTGTTGATGACGGCCATGCTCCCGTTCCTCCCCGGCGTCTTCTGGGACGAACTCGCCCGTCGTGTGCCGGCCTCGTGGCGGGAGGGGATCCCGAGCGACGGGGCGGCGCTGGGGCCGCTCGGTCGCCCCCCGATCGAGCGACGGCTCCTCGACCCCGATCGAGGGGACTGGTACGGGGAGGCTTCCGACTACGCGGTCGCGTACGCAAAGTCGCTCATGACGGTGCTGGGCTTCTGTGTCCTGGTGTGGATCCTCGTGTTCAGCGCGAGCAGCGTCAGCGGGCACGACGTGCCGGAGGAGATCGACTACGAACACCTCGACCAGCAGAAGTGGGGACTGTACGCGCCCGATCCCTCGGAGTCGTACAGCTGGTATCCCTCGCGAGCGTATCTGGCGAACGGGTCGACGACGAGCGCGTTCGGCGACGGGGAGTTGACGTTCGATCGGCCGCCGGACCCCGCGGCGGAGTACCCGACCTTCCGCCACCGGAAGTTCATGTCGGCGGTCAACGGCGCCGGACCGGACGGGATCATCGCGGAGAGCTACGCCGACTGGGTGTGCGAGCGGGCCGCCGCGTCCCACGAGGAGCCGGTGGAGCGGGTGGTCGTCTACCGGGTGTACCAGCCGAGCCCGATCGACGGCGAGTACGAGGACACCGGCCGGCAGATCGTGATCGAACGCGACTGTTCGGCCGCCTGAGGGTCGCGCGATCGACCGCGGGATCGAACCCGACGCCACGACCGGTCGAGATGCCGGATCGAGGTCGTGCCGTCTCCACGTGGGTCGACCGGAGCGAAGCGAAGGGCGACCGACGGGGCAAGAGCGAAGCCCTCGCTTGCAACCGGTGCGTAGCGCCGGTGACGAGGCCGGAGAGGCGCGAGGTGCGGTTGCGGTGCGGGGCGTCGGCGGTGGTCACCGCGCCAGCGACGTTCTCGCCTCGGTCGTCCGGATCGCCGGTCGAAACGACCGGTGAACGGGGACGGGCCCGACGAGAGCACGACAGCTTTTAGGACGCGACGGGCCTCCGATCGGCTATGGTCTCGACCGGAGACGACGCGCCGACGTTCACGGAGACGTACAAGGGGTCCGACCACGAGACGTTCGATCTCGAGGAACACCTCGGCGACGGCCCGGTCGTCCTCGCGTTCTTCCCCGGCGCGTTCACGCCCCCGTGTAGCAACGAGATGGTCGCGCTCCAGGAGCGGTACGGCGACTTCGAGGCGGCCGGCGCGACCCTGTTCGGGGTCAGCGCCGACTCGGCGTTCTCGCTGGGTGCCTTCGCCGACGAGTACGACCTCGCGTTCGATCTCGTGAGCGACATGGACGGCGACACGATCGAGGCGTACGGGCTCTCGATGGACATCGCCGACCTCGGGCTCTACGGCGTCGCCAACCGGGCAGTGTACGTCCTCGACGACGAGGGCACCGTGACCTACGAGTGGGTCGCCGACGACCCGACGAACGAACCCGACTACGACGCGCTGCTCGAGGCCGTCGAAGCGGCCTGAGGCGGCCGCCGGCCGATGGTTCGGGGCTCTCGCCGCCGAGACGTCGCCTCGTACCCGACACGCTTTTTTCACCGCGCGGAGAGTCGGAACCCGAATGCGTTCGCGAGCCACACGGACCCCCCGAGATGGGGCGGGCGGCGTTCGGCTCCGCGTGCTCCGTCGGCCGCTCGCCGTCTGGGCGCTCATGGCGGTCCTCGCCGTCCTCAACGGCGGTTTCAGGGAGCTCGTGCTCGTGTCTCGGCTCGGCCATCGCGGCGCACACCGCCTCAGTACGGCCCTCCTCGTCGCCGCGATCCTCCTCGTCGCGTACGGCTTCTTCCGGTCGACGTCGGTCGAGTACCGTCGGAGGGAACTCGCGGCCGTCGGGGTCTGCTGGACCGCCCTGACCGTCGGCTTCGAGTTCCTCGTCGGGTACGTCGAGGGGACGCCCCCCACGGTGACGCTCGGACAGTACGACGTGTTCGCGGGAGAGGTGTGGATCGCCGTCCCGCTGGCCCTGCTCGCCGCGCCGCTGCTGTTCGGTCGCGTCCTGCGGGGGTAGCCACGGCCGGATCGGTCGCGGATCGGCCGATCGCCGGCCGCCAACGTATATACCGCCACACGCTCATGCCCCGACATGGAATCACACACGGTCGTCGGCGGCGGAGGGACGGAGTTACGCGTCGACGCCGCGGGATCGCCGGACGCGCCGACGATCCTGCTCGTTCACGGCTACTCGCAGTCGCGGCTCTGCTGGTACGAGCAGTTCGACGGGGGGTTGACCGAGGAGTTCCGCCTGCTCGCGCCCGACCTCCGCGGTCACGGCGACTCGGGGAAGCCCGCGGGCGACGATCGGTATCGCGACCCGACGCTGTGGGCCGCGGATCTGCGCGCCGTGATCGACGAGCTGGCGACCGACGATCCGGTCCTCGTCGGGTGGTCGTACGGCGGGCTCGTCGTCGCCGACTACCTCGCCGTGGAGGGGACCGGGGACGTGGCCGGGGCCGTCCTCGTCGGGGCGATCACGGAGAAGGGAACCGACGCCGCGAGCGAGGTCGCCGGCGAGGAGTTCGCCGCGATGCTCGACGACCTCGAGACCCGCGACGCCGAGGCGAGCGTGGACGCTCTCGCGGAATTCCTCGACATCTGTACCGCCGAGCCGGTCCCGCCGCGCGAGTATCACCTCATGCTCGGGTACAACGCGCGGTGTCCCCCGCGAGTTCGGGAGGCGCTCCAGGCGCGGACCGGCGCGAACGCCGAGACGCTGCGCGAACTAGACGTCCCTGCACTGTTCGTCCACGGGTCCGCCGACCGGGTCGTCCTCCCGGCGGCCGCCGAACGGCACGCCGACCTCGTGCCCGACGGCGAGGTCTCGATCTACGAGGGCGTCGGCCACTCGCCGTTCCTCGAGGCCCCGGAACGGTTCGACGGGGAGCTTCGCGAGTTCGCGGGACGCGTCACCGGGGAGTGACTCGCGGGGCGAGGGGCGGTCACTCCGAACCGGACCGGCCGCCTCGTCCCAGTTCGACGGTTTCCACGCGGTCGGTCAGCACTCGCTCGCGGATCCGATCGTCCGGGTCATCGAGGAACGAGCGGTCGTCCCGATTCCCGAGGCAGCCCACTCGGCGACGTCTGACGTAGTACCCCTCCTCGAGTCCGAGGGCGTGTCGGAGGGAGGCGTCCGTTCCCTCGGCGAGCGCCGAGCGCTCGTAGCTCTCCAAGTATTCGTTCGAGAGACGGAGGTCGTCGAGGAGCACGCCGCCGACGAACGCGACGAACCCGGTCTCCCGGTCGGTCCCGCTCTCGACGGCGAACGCCGACGGATCGTCGGGACCGACCGGCGCGGAACCGGAGATCCCGGCGATAACGTCGTCGAAGTCGATCCGTTCCGTGATCCGGTCGGCGACAGGACTCACGAGGGTCCCGACCACGGGACGTTCATCCCTCGACATCGCCGTCGTGAGCCGCCGGTCACGGAGCCCGCTGTACGTGGCGTCGCACGCGCGGTCCGCGAGCGCGTCGAGTCGTTCGCGGAGCCGTTCGTCCTCGTCCGTCGCGTCGAACCGCCGGCTCTCCTCGGGGTGCCGTGGCTCCGCGGGGTGGGAAGGAGACCCCGGCCGGATGAGCGTCGCGTACGGGGACGGATCCTCCTTCGGCGGGACGGACTCAGTTTCCTCGGGAACGGCCGGTTCCCTGCCATCTCGGGTCTCCTCGACGGCGTACCGAAGGATCTGCGGAACCCCGACCACGAAGGGGGCGTAACTCGGGGTGTCGGGGAACAGTCCTCGTGACGGGCGGGAACCGGCGTGTTCCGTTCCGGTCCGTCGCCACCGGCTGTAGTACGAAACGAAGAGGTAGGTGAACGCCTCGTCGAGCGCGTCACCGAGGAACCGGTTCTCCGGTCGTTTCGCGTCCCTCACGACGGCGTCGGTGGGGAGAAGGATCCGATCCTCGAAGAGTTGCTTCCGACAGAGGGCGAGATACTCTAGTTCCGAGAGCGCCGCATGTGCGTTGGCCTGCTCCCGACGGGACGACTCCCGATTCGGGAGAACGGCGAACAGCGTTATCGACGCCGTCGGTTCCGACCGCGTTAGCTCGCGTGCGAGATCGAAGAGGATCCCCGAGGTCGCACCACCCAAACCGCAGAGGACTGCGACCTCGGCGTCCGCTGTGGGCGCGATCACGGTCGCGAGGGTATCGTTCTCGTCCTCGGCGGACGCCTTGTAGTAGAGCGCCTTCGCGAGGGAACGTTTGCCGGAGAGTCCATAGTCGACGTCGGGGTTCGGAGAGATCTGATCCGCGTCGATCCACCAGTCGTCGGGGTCCATCCCGTGCTTCGAGGCGATACGCCGTCGGGCTATCGTCCCGGCGATGTCGATGGGGTCCTCGAATCGGGTCATGTCCGTCAGGGTTCGAGACTCGATCCGGATCCCGTCGGGAACACTCCCGTCGTCGGCGATCCGGTCTTCGGTCTCTTCGATCGCGGATCGGATCCGCCGGATCCGTTTCATGTCCTCCTCGCGCTCCGACTCGGCGGTATCGATGATCGTGACGGTCACTCCGGAGGGGTCGGAGGCGGGGTCGAGCATCGACTCCCGAACCCACTCCGTGGCGAGGAGTTCGAAAACGAGTTCCTTTCCGGATCCACCGAGGCCGAAGACGTGGTTCGGCCAGTTCACGCTGTCTTGCTACTGTCGCGCCCGAATATATAACGGTACCGGGGGCGACTGCGCGGATCGGGTTTCTATTACAGACTGACGAGCCGCACGAGCAACTACAAACGCCGCCCCGGTCAAATGAGGACGAAGCGCCAGAATGCGTCGGGGCGCGAGTGGAATCGTGGTCAAACCTAATCGGGAGTTTGGCGGAGAAAATTGCCGTGAGACGGTGCCTGCGTGCGAATGAGAACCGAGTAGAATCGGGATGCCGCCTCCCCGATTTGAACTCGAGACGAGACGTTCCGGGCGTGCGGCTCGCTTCGCTCGCCGTTCCGGGGCTGCGACTCCTCTGCTCAAATCGGCTCGCGGACGCTGATTCCCGGCCGACGGCTCACTCGCTACGCTCGTTCGCGTTGTCGGCCGGAGAAGTATGCCGCCTCCCCGATTTGAACGGGGGACAGCTCGATCTTCAGTCGAGTGCTCTCCCAGTCTGAGCTAAGGCGGCTCGCGTTTCGACCAAGGCCGAATCGAGACAAAAGGATTTCGAAAGACGGCGGACGCCCCGGCGACGCGCTACGGGCCGCGAACGCCGATCCGAGAGGCGGCGACGGCTTCCCGGCGTGGACACTCATCCTGGCAGCACCGGAAAGCAAACCGAAACACCTGGTCGAGCAAAGTCTATGTTCCTCGGTACCGAAACGCTCGGATCGATGGCACCGAACGAGACCGACGACGACTCCGAGGAGGGATCCGGACCGTGGTGGCGGCGGCCGATCGAGGCGGTCGTTGCCGCGGCTCGATGGGTCGCCGACACCTTCCACGGGTACGCGGGGGTCCGCGAACTGAAGCGGAACCGGCGGTAGAGCGGATCGGTCGGATTCCTCCCACGACTTCAGTCGTGGGTTACTGACTCGGCACGCAGCGTCCGTATCTCGTCGAGCAGGTCGTCGGTCTCCGGGCGGTCGGCGGGCGTCGGTCCCTCGTAGGCGCACGCGACGACGGGCTCGCCGGACCGGGTGTCGAGGACCGTCGCGACCGGCATCCGGCCCACCAGGTCGTGGAGCGAACCGAGGACGCCGAACCGCACGGGCTGGTCGACGCCTCGCTCACGTCGGCGTTCGGGTCGGCGAGCAGCGCGAACGGGCGGTCGTACGACTCCTGCCACTCGCTGGCTCGCTCGACGGGTTCCGGGAGGATCGAGACGACGGCGGCGTTCAGCGCCTCGAACTCGTCGTCCCTGTCGCCGATCGCTCGGACCTGCTTCCGGCAGTTCCCGCAGGGGTAGTCCCGCTGGAACGGCAGCACCACGGCGTCGACGTCGGGGTCGGCCGCGGCCGCGGAGAGCGAGAACGGGTCGGGGCCGGCGCCGGCGTACGACAGTTCGAAGTCCGGCACGCCGTCCGCCGTCGAGGACGCGGTCGTGTCGCTCATGTACGCGGTACGCGAAGCCACGGCACGACGCCGGGTTCGGTCTGGCGCGTGCGGTGCCAGACCGCGGCACCTATTCGCACGCGGCGATCGACGTGCGTTCATGACCGCCCCGGAGTCGACGTCCGCACCGGATTCCGACCGGGCGCCACCCGACGAGTCCGACTCTGCGTCCGACGACGGCCGTCTCGAGTCCCCCGACGACCCCGCTCTCGTCGCGGCCTCCCAACGGTTCCTCCGCGCGGTCCGAACTCCAGACGACCGTGGACCGGCACTTGACGCCGCTCGAAAACGGATCGAGGACGCCTCGCCCGACCACCTGGACGCGCTGGGGCCCGACGACCGGCTCGCGTTCTGGCTCAACGTCTACAACGCCGCGACGGGGGCCGCGCTACTCGCGGACCCGGACCGGTTCGCGGCCCGCCGGCGGTTCTTCGGCGAGCCGATCGTCACCGTCGCCGGAACGGACCTGAGTCTCGATCGGATCGAACACGGGATCCTCCGCGGTTCACAGTGGAAGTACGGGCTCGGCTACGTGCCGAACCCCGTCCCCTCGGCGTTCGTCCGGCGGCACCGCGTCGCCGACCCCGACCCGCGCGTTCACTTCGCGCTCAACTGCGGCGCCGCCTCCTGTCCCGCGGTCGCCGCGTACGACGTGACCGACGTGGACGACCAACTCGACCGCGCCGCCGCGTCGTACCTGCGAAGCGAGACGGTCGTGGAGGACGGGATCGCCCGCGTGCCCCGCCTCCTCCTGTGGTATCGCGGCGACTTCGGCGGACGCGCGGGCATCCGCGCGCTCCTCCGCGAGCACGACGTGATCGATCCCGACGCGATCCCGCGGATACGCTACCGCGAGTACGACTGGTCGCTCGCGCTCGACGCGTTCCGGAACGAGGAGGGGACCCGATGAGCGACGACGGCCTGCTGGAGTCGCTGTCGGTCGTCGGACTGTTGAGTCTCTGTTGTCTCGGGTTCGGCGGGATCGCCGGCGGCGCGATCGTCGCCGGCGGTGGCGCATCCGCGACCGTCGTCACCACCGGCGCGTCCAGCGTCCGCGGCGCGCTAATATCCGGGGGCGTCACGTTCGCGACCGTGTTCGTCGCGGCCGTCGCGATCCGGTGGCGGCTGAACCGGTGAGCGTGAGCGCGGCGCTGACGCCGCTCAGACGGCTCCCGCGCCGCCGAGGATCAGCCGGACGCCGATGACCGTCAACAGCCCGAGGACGACCCCGCGCCGGAGGCGTTCGCTCACGCGCTCTCGGAGACGCTTTCCGACCGCGACGCCGGCGACGGCGGGGACCGCCGCGACGACCGACGCGAGGGCGAGCCCGAGATCCGGGTAGAGTCCGAATGCGCCGGCCGCGGCGACGCGCAGGCCGTTGATGCCGACGAACACGAGCGCGACGACGCCGACGAACAGCCCGTGTGAGAGGTCGAAGCTCCGCACGAACGCGACGAGCTGGACCCCGACGTTCGTCGCGCCGAACAGGACGCCGGAGACGGCGCCGACGGCCGCCATGACGAGCGGCGTATCGGCGACCTCCCGGTCGCTCACGACAGGGAGGGGCGGTAACGGGACGGCGCGCTGATTCGTCGCGACGAAGCCGAGCGAGACGAGCCCGAGCAGGATCCGGAGCGGGGCCCCCGGAAGCCGATCGAGGAGCGCCATCCCGAGGATGGTGCCGCCGAAGGCGGCGACGAGCAACGGCGCGAACCGCCTTCCACAGGTGCGGAGCTCCTCGCGGGTCAGGTCGCCGACGAGCGCGAGGTTCACGGCGAACATGGGGAGGATCATGAACGCGACTGCGGTCGCGGGGTCGAGCGTCGCGGCGAGCACCATCGTCCCGACGACGGCGAAGCCGAACCCCGCGACCCCGTTGATCGCACCCGCGACCGCGACGACGAGAACGATCGTCGCCGCCAGCTCGGGCGAGAGCGCGAGGGCCATACGCTCGGGACGCGATCGCGGTTTATAAACGACCGCTGACTGTGCGGCGCCGAGGCACGGGCGCCCGAGACCGGCTTGCTCGGAGAACTCGTCCCTGTCGGGAGTATCGAGGCGTGTGCGATCATACCGCACGATCGGCCGGCGCTCATGTCACTCGGCCGCCATGATTCACCGTGCTTCAGACCGGACAGACGGCGCCGACGTTCGAACTCCCCGGCGCGGGCGACGGCCGGATCGACACGCACGGGTTGTCCGAACACGCCGACAACGGCTGGGCGGTGGTGGTCGTGTGCTACCCGTTCGACGTCCACCCCTCTGTACCACGCAGATGTGTACCACGCAGATGTGTACCTTACGGGACAGCGAGACGCTGTCACTGCCGGAAAACGCGGTCGTTCTCGGCATCTCGACCGACAGCGTCTACAGCCATCGCGCGGTCGCGGAGAAACACCGGATCGACTTCCCGATCCGCTCGGACGGCAACGACCGGGTCGCAGACGCGTACGGGGCGCGCGCCGACGAGATGGACGACCACCGTGGGGTCGCGCGGTCGCCGGCGACCAGTACCGAGGAGTGATCGATGGCGGGCGTGCTCGTCGGCGGGACGGTCGGCGTCCGAGTGTCTTCCGCTCCGATCCGCCGTGGTCGTGTGCGGCTCCCACCACGACGGACGGGACTTGATGACCGTGGGTCCCGTCGACCGATTCATGCAGGAGTTCGACTTCCTCGTTATCGGGTCGGGATCGGGACTGGACGTGGCGAACGCGATGGCCGGCCGGGGGAACTCGGTCGCGGTCGTCGAGGAGGGGCGGCTCGGCGGGACCTGTCTCAACCGCGGCTGTATCCCCTCGAAACGGCTCCTCTATCACGCCGAGGTGTTGGAGACGGTCGAGAGCGCGGGCGCGTTCGAGATCGACGCCGAGGTACGCGACGTCGACTTCGCGGGGATCGTTCGCAACGTGAACGACGACGTCTCCGGGAGTTCCGAGTCGATCCGTCGGGGGCTCTCCTCCTCGAACGGCCACGACCTGTTCGAGGGAACCGGCCGGTTCGTCGACGACCGCACGATCGAGATCGTCGACGGCGACGACGAGGGCGCCACGCTGCGGGCCGACACCGTCCTCGTCGCCACGGGTACCCGCCCCTCGATTCCCCCGATCGACGGGATCGACGAGGTGGAGTACCTCACGAGCACGGAGGCGCTCCGGCTGGAGTCGCCGCCCGACCGCCTCGTGATCGTCGGCGGCGGGTACATCGCGGCCGAGCTCGGCCACTTCTTCGGGACGTTCGGGACCGACGTGACGATCGTCGGCCGGCGCGAGCATCTGCTCCCGGAGGCCGACGCCGAGGTCGGGAAGGCGTTCACCGACCGCTACGCCGACCGATTCGACGTGTACACCGGCTACGAGGCCGTCGCGGCCGACGAGAGGGACGGCGACGTGACGGTCGAAGCCCGGCCGTACCCCGAGGCCGATTCGGTGCGCGCGGGCGGCGAGACGGTCGGCGCGCTCGACGAGGCCGACGCCGTGACCGTCACGGGCGACGCGCTGCTGGTCGCGACCGGCCGCCGCCCGAACACGGACGCGCTGAACCTCGACGCCACGGGTGTGGAGACGGACCAGCGCGGGTTCGTCGAGACCGACGAGTACCTTCGGACCGACGCCGAGGGGGTGTGGGCGCTCGGCGACGTGGTCGGCGAGTACCTGCTCAAACACAGCGCGAACCACGAGGCGAAGGCCGTGGTCCGGAACCTGCTGGGTGACGAGCCGGAACCCGTCGACTACTCGGCGATGCCGTTTGCGGTGTTCGCCTCGCCCGAAGTAGCTGGTGTCGGTGCGCGCGAGCAGGACCTCCGCGAGGCTGATGTCGAGTACGCCACCAACACGTACGCGTACGACGAGACGGCCCGCGGCAGCGCGATGCACGCCGACGGCTTCGTGAAGGTCCTCATTGATTTAGATGGGAAAATTGAGGGGTGTCATATTATCGGGCCTGAGGCGTCGAACCTGATCGAGGAGGTCGTCGTGGCGATGACCGCCGGCTCCGGAACAGTCGCGGACATCCGCGACGCGGTCCACATCCATCCCGCACTCTCCGAGGTCGTCGACCGGGCCTTCTCGGGGCAGTTCTCCCGCGGTGGTGGTCACGACCACGGGCATCATCACCACGGCTAGCCGTCACAGCTACTCCGCGGCCGAACACGGCGACTTCCGGGTCGGCCGAGCGGTTTTGTCGCTTCCCACCGAACTCCTCTTATGAACGACCGCGGTCACCTCTCTCGGCGTCGACTGTTAGCCGATCTCGCGAGCGGCGGCGTGCTGGTAGCGCTGGCCGGCTGCGCCGAGAGCGACACCGGTACCGAAGCCGACACCGACGCCGACGGAACGGAATCGGAACCGCCCGCTGCCGACGACCTCGACCTCCGAGAGACGAACGTCGTCGACGTCGCGTTCGAGGCGACGGACAGCGGCTACGCGTTCGACGTGACGCTCCACCACGACGACGACGGCGAGGAGGGCTACGCGAACTGGTGGCAGGTCGAGCGACTCGACGAGACGCGGCTCGGTCGCCGGGAGCTGCTCCACGCCCACTCCGAGCAGCCGTTCACGCGGTCAGAGACGGTCGCGATTCCCGACGACGTCATCCGCGTCGTCGTCCGCGGTCACGACCAGACGCACGGGTACGGCGGGGTGGCGGCCCTCGTTGCCATCGACGACGGGCCGGTTCGGTTCGTCGATCAGGGATCCGAGCCGCGGTCGTTCGACGCCGAGGACTTCTCGTAACACGCTCCGACGAACCTGACACGCTATCGCGTGCCGAGAAGGTGTTCCGAACACACACCCGCAGACCGGTTTTGTACGTGTGTGTTTTATAAATGAACACGATGGCAAAAGCAGCAATCGTGATTCTCGCCGGCAACGAATCGCACGCCGACTACGGCCGCCTCGCGAACGCGCTGGAGGCCGCGAAGGAATTCGCCGAGAACGACGACGACGAGCTGGAACTGATCTTCGACGGCGCCGGGACCCAGTGGGTCCCGGAGCTGGAAGACGAGGAGAGCGACTACCACGAGCTGTATCAGGCGGTTCGCGACGACGCCGCGGTGTGTGACTTCTGTTCGGGCGCGTTCGGCGTCGACGAGGCGGTCGCCGACTCGGGACTCGTCACGCTCGACGAGTACGACGGCCACCCCAGTATTCGCTCGCTCGTCGACGACGACTACGAGATCATCACGTTCTAAGCGGCGATACCGGGTCTCGTCGCCCTGGGGGCGACTACCGTTTTCAACACCCGATTCGAACCGCCACGCATGGAGGCGTCCGTTTTTGTCGATCCGGCTTGTCACCCTTCCGCGGGCGACACGCGCTCCGACGGCAGAGCACCCCGCCTCTGTACCCGGCTGGCGACCGAGATCCCACGCGTCCGCCGCAGGCAGTTCCTCTCGTTTCCTCCGACCGTCGGCTGGCCCTAGTCGACGTGTTCGACGACGCGGCCGAGCACTCTGGCGACCCCGACGAGACTGCTGAGGACGTACAGTGCCACCCAATCGATAGCCGGATACTGGTCCCACTGGGCATCGAAATAGTTGGGGAAACACAACGGATGAGCGGGAAGCAATCCGATCACGCACGATAACGCCGAACTCTCGAAGCGCTCGGGGTGCCTCCGAGACAGTTGCGTATCTCCGCGGCCGAGGCGAAAATACTTGCGTAACAGCGAGCGAAGCGACGAGCGAGCGGGATGTACGGCTCTCGCTTCGTGGACGTACCCCTGCTTCCATCCCGCCGCAGCGACGCGCCGTCCGAACTCGAGGTCACCGCTCGAAACGAGTCCCTCGTCGAACGGCCCGACGTCGCGAATAACGTCTCTGTCGACGAACAGAGCACACGTCGGAGCGAAATCTAGCTCCGAGATGTACCGCTCGATGGGGAACCCCGTCGCCGCGTTGTACCGCCCGGAGTACGTCGATTTCGAGCACTCGACGTCGACGCGGCACCCCGCGTACGCGATGTCACGATCCACCATCGCCGAGACTGTCGACTCGATCCAGTCGCCGTCCGGGACGACGTCCGCATCGAGGAAACCGACCACCTCGCCCTCGCTCGCCTCGATCCCCGTGTTTCGCGCGGCATAAGAGCTCTGTACGTCCGTCTCTCGCTCGACCCGGAAGAGTTCGGAGTTGGTGGCGGCGGCCGTCCGTGCGACCTCGAGCGTGGCGTCGGTCGAGTCGTTGTCGACGATAACGACCTCGTACTGCGACGACGGGTAGGTCTGGTCGACGAGCGCATCGACCGCTATCCGGACGCCGGCGGGATCGTTGTAGACAGGGATGATGATAGAAACGGACGTCCGAGGGGTGGTTGAGTTCACTTGGGAGAGATGTAGCCGGAGTAACGGGCATTGTAATGGATATATTAATCAGTAGCTCGGAGAAGCGTCGCTACAGTTGTCGCTTGGTCGCTCCGCGCGCCCGCGGTAGGTAGTCTAAAACAATAGGTGTACGTCGTCTCCCACCGAATCGAATGGACGAGACAGACATCTCCCTGCGAGAAAAATTCAACGGGTTGTATCGCGTTGCGGCGTATCGACCCGTCCTCACTGCGTTTATAATCGTGTTCAGTTTCTTCGCGGCGCTCTTGGAGGGTGTCGGCATCAGTTTCATCCTCCCGATCATCGAACTCGCCCAGTCCGGCGGTGCCCCTAGCGAATCGGCCGACGGCTACGCCGGCGTCTTCCTCCAGCTCTACGAGTTTCTCGGCGTTCCGTTCGTCATCGAATGGCTCATCGTCGGCGTCGCGCTCGTCATGGTCGCCCGGTACACGGCGAGCTTCCTCGTCTCGTGGCTGCGCGTGGCGCTGAAGACGTACTACGTTCGACACCTCCAGACCGAGGCCTTCGAAAGCGCGCTCGACGCGCGGGTCGCGTACTTCGACAGCGAGGGGTCCGACGACGTCATGAACGCGATCGTCACCCAGGCGGAGTACGCCGGCAAGGTCATCAAGGACTTCGTGAAATTCTTCGAGCAGCTACTGCTGGCGCTGATGTACCTCGGTATCGCGCTCTACCTCTCGTGGGAGCTGACGCTGTTCGGGGCGGTGGTTCTCGGCGGGCTCACGTATCTGTTCAGAAACGTGCTCGAGCCTGGATATGCCCTCGGTGACCTGGTAGCAGACGCCAACGAGCGGATCCAGGAGACCGTCCAAGCCGGGACACAGGGTATCCGGGACGTGAAGCTGTTCCAGATGGACGACGAGCTGTTCTCGTCGTTCTCGGACCACGTCGACCAGTACACCACGTCGTCGGTCCACCTCGGCCGGAACCAGGCGGCGATCCAGGACTTTTACAATTTGCTCGCGGCCGTGATGGTCTTCGTCATGATTTACGCCGCGATTAATCTCACGTCGATGGATCTCAGCTCGCTGGGCGTGTTCCTCTTCGCGATGTTCCGGCTCGCCCCGCGGGTCAGCTCGTTGAATCGGCGCTTCTACAAGTTCGAGGGTCGGCTCCCGCACCTCGTCCGGACCCAGCTGTTCGTCGAGGAGTTGAAGCGCAACGAGGAGCCGACCGAGAAGGAACAGCCGGTTCCGGACGACCCGTTCCCGATCGCCTTCGAGGACGTTACGTTCTCCTACGAAGACGAGACGGTTCTGCGAGACGTCTCCTTCGACGTCGACAGCCAAGAGTTCGTCGCGTTCGTAGGCCAGTCGGGCGCCGGGAAGTCGACCGTCGCGTCGCTGCTCGCTCGTATGTACGAACCCGATACGGGGGACGTGACCGCCGACGGGGTTCCGATAGACGAGTTCGACATCGACGAGTGGCGCGGGCGCGTCGCCATCGTCCGACAGGACCCGTTCATCTTCAACGAAACCCTCGAGTACAACCTCACTATCGGCAACCGTTCGGCGTCACGGACCGAGATCGAGCGCGTCTGTGAGATCGCTCAGGTGACGGAGTTTCTGGACGACCTTCCTCGGGGCTACGAGACCGAACTGGGCGACAACGGCGTCCGGCTCTCGGGCGGGCAGCGCCAGCGCATCGCGCTCGCCCGTGCGCTCCTGAAAGACGCGGACGTCCTCATCCTCGACGAGGCAACGAGCGACCTCGACACCGGGATCGAGTCGGACGTCCAGCGCGAGATCGAACGCATGAATCGGGAGTACGCCATCGTCGCGATCGCACACCGGCTCTCGACAGTTCGGGGCGCCGACCGCATCTACGCGCTCGAAGACGGGCGGATCACCGAGGAGGGCGAACATCAAGAGCTCGTCGACGACGACGGCCTGTACGCGGATCTGTACGCGACTCAGTGAAATGATGCGAACTGATCCCGTTCGCCTGTGGGAGACGACATCCGTCGGTCGCGAGCCGAGAGCCGTCGGCGAGTCCGCGAAGACCTCGGCGAACGGCGACCGCGGGCCGGCGAGAGACCGATCGGGGGAACGATGAGCGGGCTGGTTCGACTGGCCCGGTCTACCCTCCGTTCGCTACGGCGAAAGGGCCCGATCCCGACGGGGTTCGCCGCCGCCCGGCGGGTCGGCGTGGAACCCCAGGGACGGTACTACTACTATCGGGCACGGCTGCGAGCGGTACGCGGGGAGAGGTGTACCGATCCGTTCGGAACCATCGAGGTCAGCCCCAGGGCGATCGAGTGGCTTCCGACCGCCCGGTTCCACAAGTGGCGGAGCCTCGGCGATGTCCGCGGCGGTCGGTGGGACGACCCACTGATGCGGTTCGAGGCGATGCCGACGTTCCGGACGCTCCGCCAGCGGTTCGAGGCGGGGAGAGAGTGGGAGGAAACCGAACTGTACCGGAGCGCCCTCGCACGGCTCTGGCGCGGCAAGCGGGGCTGGCACGGGAGTTGGACGGAGGATGGACTGAAAGCGCGGTGCGACGCGGTCGACGACCTCTACGACAGGATGTCGTCGGAGGGGTACCGATCACAAGCCGACTTGACCGGCAAGTCGACCGCCGAGCGGCTCCGAAAGGGGGTGTTCAGACGGCACGAGATCGACATCGCGGTCCATATCGGTCGTGACGGCGAGTTTCGCTTCGTCGACGGCCGCCACCGCCTCGCCATCGCGAAGCTGCTCGACCTCGACACCGTCACCGTCCAGCCGGTCGTCCGCCACCGACAGTGGCACGAGACCCGGCGACGCGTGGCCGACCGCGGGATCGAGGCGGTCTCTCCAGAACTTCGGCAACACCCCGATCTCGCCGACGTCCGAGACTAATACGGACGTCTCCCGGCGACGGTATCACTCGTCGGCCGCCGGGACGTCCGGATGGTCCAGTCGCCGCGAGCGTCGAGCCAGCGCCGCACGGCGGTCCATCCACGACTCGTGGCGGACGAGGAAGACGACCGGCACGCGTTCGAGACCGAGGAGCTTCGCGACGGCCAGTCGATGCTTTCCACAGACCACCAGGAGGTCGCCGTCTCGACCGACGTCGACGGTCATCTCGTGACGGAGACAGTGACGGAACCCCACGTTCGGGTCGGTCCCCAGCCGCTGGCGCTGACTCCGGTACCCGTCGCGCTCGATACGCTCGTAGAGGTCGTCGAGATCCGCACAGCGACGGCGCACGTCCGCTTCCGTCCGGCACTCGTGCCAGACGCGTTCCGGACTCGGCTCGGAGACGAGCCGGAGCGCTTCGCCCACCAGTTCCGTTTCCGCCCAGGGGACCCCGTCCTCGAAATGCGCCTCGAACGAGCGGTACAGCACGGAGTCCTCGAACGTCTCGCTCACGAAGAGGGACGCCGGCGGTCCCCCGTAGGTCGGGTCTTCCGGTGGGGCGTTCCGCACGTCCCAGTCGCCCGACTGGACCGCCCCGAAGCGTTTCAGTCGGTCGCGGTACGGCGGGTACTCGCGTCGCGTGTGCCGACGGATCCGGTCCGGCGAGACCCACTCGAGTCGGAACGGGTCGACGGGCGGGTCGTAGTCGGCCACGTCGTTCGCACACCGCCGTCGATAGTAACCGCTCGCGAGCCACCAGTGCAGTCGTGGGTGCAAGCGGGGACGGCTGATCGCGTACTCGAATCCGGTACGAAGCAGTTCTCTCACCCCCTTTTGGCGGTAGACGCTGGTCGCGGTCCGGAGGGCCCCGGACAGTGACCTGGCTTCGGTTGTCATATCAACCGATTCGACGCCATGACGACATTGTTACACAGCATCTACCGAGAGGTTCCGAGAGCGTCTTCGACCCCCGTGCTCGCGCGCACGACCGGAGACGTCCCCGGAGCCGCGGTCGAATCGGACTGTACAGTCACGCTCGCGCTGCCGGAGACCGGCCTCGCGGCGATCGGCGGCGACCTCCGGCTCGTCGACCTCTCGATCCCCTCGACGGTGTACGACCGTCTCGACGTCGAACACGCTCGACCGTTCGGGGGACGAGTTCGCGGTCCCGCTGTCGCAGCAACGCGAACGAGACGGCCGACCTCGCCGACCCGTTCGGGTTACCTCCGGCTCACCGGACCGTTATACCGTCCGATACGGTGTGATCGCACATCGATGACACCAGTGATTGGTGACGTAGACGAACCGACGAGCGGGGGCGAGAGAATGGAGAAAACGGCGAAACGGACGGCCCGATGAGTTCGGTCAACACCCGCGACCCCGAGCGGGTCGCGACGTGGAGCGATCTCGACGATCGAGAGCCCACACACGCCCGAGCGGCCGGCGTCGACCCGCCGGAAGGCTGTCGAGGACGGCACGCCGTACACGCCGGTATTCCGGTGGAGGACGAAAACGCGCCGTGTGTGACGACTTCGACTGAGGTAGATGGGACCACCCGGATTCGAACCGGGGTCACGAGCACCCAAGGCTCGAAGTATACCACTAACCCATGGTCCCGTGCCTCTTCCTACCGGGATGAACCGCTAAAGCGTTTCGTTCGGCGGGGAGGCTTCCGCGGCGATGACCGCGCCTAGACGCCCCAAAAGAACGCGATCCCGAGCGTCGTCACAACGGTCAACAGGAGCTGGAGGGGCGCGCCGAGCCGGAAGTAGTCCGTGAACGCGTAGCCGCCGGGGCCGTACACCATCAGGTTCGTCTGGTAGCCGATCGGCGTGAGCATCGCCGTCGACGCCGCGAACGTCACCGCGAGCACGAACGAGAACGGGTCGGCCCCGATCGCCTCCGCGGTGTCGACCGCGACCGGGACCATCAACACGACGCTCGCGTTGTTGCTGACGACGTTAGTGACGACCGCCGTGAAGAGGTAGAAGAGCCCCAAGACGATCACTGGATCGAGCCCGCCGGAGGAGGCGACGACGACGGCCGCGAGCCACGCGGCCGCGCCCGTCCGCTCCATCGCGACGCCGAGCGGGATGAGCCCCGCGAGGAGGAATATCACGCTCCAGTCCACCGAGGAGTACATCTCGTTCGGCTTCACGCAGCCGGTCGCGACCATCGCGACGATCCCGCCGAGCGCGCTCACGAAGATGGGAACGACCTCCAGCGCGGCGAGCGCGACGACGACGGCGACGATCCCGATCGCGACCGGGATCTTCTCCGTCCGGAAGTCCGGGCGCGTGAGCCGACCGCCGACGACGAAGTTCCGGTCCTTGCCGAGCCGCCGGATCGTCTCCTCCGTCGCCTGGACGAGCAGGGTGTCGCCGGCCCGGAGGCGCCGCTCGTCCATCCGCGCGTGGATGACCCGCCCGCCGCGCCGGATCGCGAGCACGGTCGCGTCGTACCGGTCGCGGAAGTTCAGCGTCTCCAGCGTCTCGCCGACGAGCCGCGCCTCCGGGGAGACGATCACCTCGACGAGACTCTGTTCGGTCTCGAGTTCGGTCGTCTCCGCCTCGGTCGTGAGCTGCGCCTCCGCCACGTCGGCGTCGGGCGCGAGGTCGAGCCCGTCCACGTCGAGCAGCGTCATGAGGCTCTCGCGGTCCGTCCGCAACACCAGCACGTCGCCCTCGCGGAGCTCCTTCGGGCCGAGCGGCCCCGTGAACGTCCGGTCGTCGCGGACGAGCTGGACGATGTCGGCGTCGATATCGAGGGGTTCGAGGCCCTGGTTCACCGTCCGGCCGACGAGCGGCGAGTCGCCGCGGACGACCACCTCGGTCAGGTACTCCGTCATCCCGAACTCGTCCATCAGCTCGTCGTCGGTCCCGATCCGCTCGGGGAGCAGGTACGGTCCGACCGTCACGAGGTAGACGCCGCCGGTGAGCAACACGACGACGCCGAGCTTGGTGAACTCGAACATCGAGAAGGGGTGCCCGAGCAGGCGCGCGGAGACGTCCGAGGCGAGGACGTTCGTCGAGGTCCCGATGAGCGTCAACATCCCGCCGAGCATCGCCATGAACGAGACGGGCATGAGCAGCTTCGAGGGCGACACGCCCGTCTTCTCGGAGATGGCGTTCACCATCGGGATCATGATGGCGACGACCGGCGTGTTGTTGATGAACCCCGCCGTCCCGCCGGCGAGCCCGAGCACCGCGAGCAGCTGTTTGTCGTGGCTGTCGCCGAAGCGGTCGGCGATCCACGCCCCGATCCCGTTGACGAGGCCGGACTGCCGGATCCCCTCGCTGAGGACGAACATCGCGAGGACGGTCACCGTTGCGGAGCTGGAAAACCCGCCGACGCCGGTCGCGGGATCGACCCGCGTCCACGGCTCGAGGGCGACGAGCGCGACCATCACGCCGATCGCGGTGACGTCTATCGGAATCGGGGCCGTAACGAAGAGAAGGAGCGCGACGGCGACGATCGCGAAGACGAGGAGGATCTCGGGGGTCAACGGCGGGAGGCTCGACCCGGCCTGTACTCCCCCGAGCGCGCTCATGGCGGAGTCACGAGACCGACCGGCGAAAAGGTTGAGGTCGGCTCGATCGTCGCGACCAACTCAGTCGTCGCGATCGGTCGGTCGTCGTGCGCGATCCGTTCGTTCCGAACGACTCACTCCTCGTCGTCGTACAGCTCGAGGTCGGCGACGAGGTCGTAGGGGTCGGTCCCCTTCCGGACCGCGTCGAGGATCCGGAACGCCTCGTCGGGCGCGAGGAAGTGTCGACAGATCGCCCGCCCCAGCGGCGTCGGCGAGAAGCCGTCGATGAACTTCCACTCCAACAGCTTCCCGACCGCGTGTTTCGTCGGCACGTCGCCGATCATCCGGTCGTTGAGCCGCTTCGCCTTCTTACCCGCGACGACGACGTTCGCGAGCGTCTCCTCGACGGCGGCCGTCTCGTCGTAGTGGGTCGCCACGTCCTCCATCTCGCCTTTGAGCAGGGTGAACGCCACCTCGTCCTCGGTCCGGTCCATCGAGTTGTGATAGACGGCGTCGGGCTCGACGAGGAGGTACACCCGGCCGCGGTCGTGGTAGTCCGGTCGGCCGGCCCGGCCGAGCATCTGGGAGAACTCCTGGACCGAGAGCCACTCGATCCCCATCGCGAGCGTGTCGAAGATCACTTGCGAGGCGGGGAAGTCGACGCCCGCGGCCAGCGCCGCGGTGGTGACGACCGCCGACAGGTCCTGGTTCCCGAACATGCGCTCGACCGTCTTGCGGCGGCCGTAATCGAGCCCGGCGTGGTACGGCGCGGAGTCGTACCGGAGCTTCCGACTGATCTCGTGGCAGCGTCGCCGGGAGTTCGTGAAGATGATCGTCTGCCCGCGGTACCCCTTCGAGGACTTCGTGTCGAACTCGCGTTTCACCAGTTTATCCGCGATCTCGGCCTTCTCTCGACCGTCGGCGAAGGTGACGTGGCGCTCGATCGGGACGGGTCGCTCCTCGAACTCGATGAGGGTGGCCCGCAGCCGCTCGGCGAGCCACTCGGGGTTGCCGACGGTCGCGGAGAGGTAGACGAACTGCGTGCCGTCGTAGCCCTCGTGGCTCTCCTGACGCTGCTCGCTGTAGTGTTTCAGCCGGGAGATGAGCCCGTCGAGCCGGTGGCCGCGCTCGCCCTCCTTCAGGGTGTGGACCTCGTCAATGACGACGGTCCCCACGTCGCCCAGATCCTTGCCCGTCCGGAGCGCGTGGTCGATCCCCTCGTAGGTGCCGACGATCACGTCGGCGTTCGGGTCGAACCGGTTGCCGTCGTCGGCGATCCGCGAGGACCCCACGCGGATGGAGACGTCGAGCAGGTCGCCGTAGCGGTCCTCGAAGTCCTCGTGTTTCTGGTTGGCGAGCGCGACGAGCGGGACCAGAAACAGCAGCTTCCCGTCGCCGTTCAGCGCCCGGTCGATCCCCGCCAGTTCGCCGACGAGCGTCTTGCCCGTCGCCGTCGCGCTCACGACGAGCTGGTCGTCGCCCTCCAACAGCCCGTTCCGAACGGAGAGGCCCTGAACGGGTAACAGCTCCTCGAACCGGCCCCGAACGTGGGTGGCCAAGTCGGGATGGAGGTCGAGCTCGTCGGTCCGCACCGGCGAGACGTCGTCGACGGTGGCCGACACCTCGTCGTACTTCGTGAGGTCGGGATCGAGCCCGCCGGAGAGCAGGTTGACGATCCGATCGAGGTCCTTCGAGTCGTACAGCAGCTCCTCGAGCCGCTCCTCGGCGGCTCCCGTGAACTCGCCCTTGTACGACAGCTCGCGATCGAGCTCGCGGCGGGCGCAGTCCCGACAGACGTGCTCGCCGTTGTGTTCGATGGCGGTGTCCGCCGTGATCGGACCGTAGCGGCCGTCGTTCGCACAGCGCCGACAGGTCCGAACCGTCATCGCCTCCAGCTGGTAGCCGTCGAGCATCTCGCGGAGGCGCTCGCGGCGCTCGGGCGAGGTCTGCTCGGAGATCCGGATCCGTGAGGCCGCGCGGGCGAGATCGACGAACTCGTCGGGCGATCGGGGGTGGTCCTCACCGTCCCTGATGACGCGAAACTTTCCGGGACGGGGGCCCGCCGACGTCTCCTTGAGCTCCAGGCGGCCGCGAAGCACCCGGCTGCCGCCTCTGTTCGCGACCACGGTGTAGTCGCTCCGCGCCTCGTGGAGGAACAGCGTCTCGACCTCGGCCAACTGCTTTGACACTGCCCGGACGTACGCGAGGCGGGTATTTCAGCGGTTCGTCTCGGGAGCCGCCACTCGGGTCGGAGTCGAGGGAGGGAACGCAGGAGGGAGAAACCGAACGGACGCGGGGAAGCGACGTGTCGATATAGCGGCGTCTACGCGACGAGCAGTTCTTCGCCGCGCTCGACCGTGATCCGGCACGGCGGGGAGAGCTTGTTGTACGCGCGGCGGAACGCCTCCTTCACCGTGGGGGCCTGATCGACGTCGCAGTAGGCGGTGAAGACCACGTCGTCCTTGTTCAGTCGCGCGGCGGTCCCGACGGGCTTGCCGAACGCCTGACGCATCCCGTCGGAGACGCGGTCCGCGCCCGCGCCGGTCGCCTGCTTGTTCTCGCGGATGACCTGGTGGGGGAACTTGCGGAGCGTCATCTTGTAGTTGCCCTCGCCGAGCTCCTTGATGAGGTGGCGGTTCGCCGAGAGGCGCGCGCTCTCGAGCGAGCCGTGGCGGATCTGGAGCTCCTCCTCGACGCGGAGGCTGATCTCGACGGGGTAGTCCTCGGGCTCCGAGGAGAGGTCGCCCATGTTGTACTGGGCGATCTTCGAGCCGGGGATGCCCGTGATGTACTCGCGTCGGGTGTAGGACGGTTTGTCTATCGTCCGGTACATAGAGGCGGGTTTGTCGGACATGGTTACTTGTCCGATGTAGCCCCCGCTGCGTCGATAAAGCCTTCGATACCGTGGCGGAGACGGCGAGGACGGCGGGGACGGTCGCCCGCGGGACGAGCGGTCCCGCGCGTGGCGAAAGCTGCCCTCACGGGAACCCTCATTCCTCGGGCGTCGGTTCGAGCGCGACGTGGTCGAACCCGCGGTCCGCGAGCCGGTCCGCGGCGCGGTCGGTGATCGAGGGCGCGACGAGCACGCCGCGGACCTCGACGTCGTCCGCGTCCCCCGTATCCGCGTGGCCCGGATCGATCCCCAACTCCTCGCGGAGCGCCCGTACGTACCGGGCGAGCTGCCCGACCGCGTCGGGGCCGACCCGTCGGCGTTTCAGCTCCACGACGACCGGGTTGCCGTCGGCGTCGACGCCGAACACGTCCATCGGACCGGCGCTGGACGGGCGTTCCGTCTCTCTCGGCTCGAATCCCGGCTCGATCAGGTCGGGCCGCTCGAGGATGCGGGTCCGGAGGTCCTCCTCGCTGCCGTGGAGGTCGAGGTCCCGGCCGCCGGTGACCGGCAGCGCGGAGAGCTGGTGGACGTCGGAGAAGCGGACGGCGAGGGTTTCGGCGGGGCTCGTCCGGGTCGACACCACGCGGAGCCGCCCCTCCCGGACCGCAGCACGGTGTTCGGAGCCCGGCGGCTGCCAGTTGACCGGCTGGCGGCCCTCGTCGGTGTGGACCAGGGCGGCCCCGTCGGGTTTCAAGAGGAGGAGCCGGTCGCCGGCACCGAGGTCGGAGGCGGCCCGGCCCTCGTAGGAGACCGTACAGCGCCCGAACAAGCTTATCAGGTCGCCGCGCTCGAAGGCGTCCTCCAGCTCCCAGAGCGCCTCGCGGTGGCTCGGGTCGTGGAGGCTGGTGACTGTCACTGGCTGGAGTACGCGCGTGACGTTGAAAAAGAGTGCGAGGCGTATCGGGTCGACCGCGCGGTCGGGGGATCCCTCCGGTCGTCACTCGGGCGCAGAGCAGAACCGCCCGTCTGGAGCGCGGTGACTGGAGAAGGCGATGGTCGACGGCCGAAGCGCGACGCGCGCGACCGTACACTCCCCGTGGCCGTGATCTGCCGTGTACGTGAAGGATTCGACCGTTCCCGAGTCGAGCTCCACCGCGACCGTGTACTGCGCGACGCGACCGTTCCACGTCTCGTTCACGGCGGCACCGGAGCCGGAGCGATCGGACGCTTCCAGCGAATACTCGCCGTCGACGACCGTGGCGTCGCCCCGCGTGATCCGAAGCCGAACCCGGACGGGGTCGTCCCGACGGTTGGTCAACACGACACCGCCGAGGCGGAGTCCTCGATCGCGGACGACCTCGAGGCATCCCGCGGTTCCGAAGAGCGCCCCGCTCGAGGCGACACAGAAGGTCCGCCGGTCCATGTCGCGAGGTACCGCGTGGTTGGAGCATAAAGGATGTGAGGCGAAGGCCCGCGGCCCCGACGTGCGAGCGGATCGGCGTGTTCCGGGCACCACCGCCGACCGCCTACGTCCCGTGCTCCCAGCTCCCCATGTACTCACGTTGCGTTTCCGAGAGCGAGTCGTGGTCGACGCCCTCGGCGGCGAGTTTGATCTCGGCGACCTCGCGGTCGAGGTCGTCGGGAACGTCGTGGACGCCGGGCTCGTAGTCGTCGGCGTTGGCGGCGAGTTCGCGGACGACCACGGCTTGAACGCCGAAGCTCTGGTCCATCACCTCGACCGGGTGGCCGAGGGCGATGGGCGCGGCGAGGTTGACGAGCCGCCCCTCCGCGAGCACGTTGAGCACGCGGCCGTCCTCCATCTCGTACCCCTCGACCCCGTCGCGGGCCTCGAAGCGGTCGACCGCGAGGTCGTCGAGCTCCTCGAGGTTGATCTCCACGTCGAAGTGGCCGGCGTTCGCGAGGAGGACGCCGTCGTTCATGACCTCGAAGTGCTCGCGGGTGATCACGTCGCGGTTGCCGGTGGTCGTGACGAACACGTCCCCGTTCTTCGCGGCCTCCGTCATCGGGAGCACCTCGTACCCCTCCATGTGGGCCTCCAGGGCCTTGCGCGGGTCGACCTCGCAGACGATCACGTTGGCGTTCTGGCCGGCCGCCTTCTTCGCGACGCCCTTCCCGCAGTAGCCGAACCCGCCGACGACGACGTCCTTGCCCGCGAACGAGAGGTTCGTCGTCATCGCGATGGTCGCGAGCGAGGACTCGCCGGTGCCGTGGACGTTGTCGAAGAGGCGCTTCATCGGCGTGTCGTTGACGGCGAAGACGGGGTAGTGGAGCTCGCCGTCGTCGTCCATCGCGCGCAGGCGGTGGACGCCGGTCGTGGTCTCCTCCGCGCCGCCGAGGATCGAATCGATGAGGTCGGGGTACTCCTCGTGGACGAGCTTCACCATGTCCATCCCGTCGTCGACGGTGATGGTGGGTTCGTGGGCGAGACAGGCGTGCATCGCGTCGTAGTACCCCTCGTCGTCGACGCCGCGGACCGCGTAGGAGGTGATCGCCTCGTGGTCGTTCAGCGCCGCGGAGACGTCGTCGTGCGTCGAGAGCGGGTTACAGCCGGTGATCGCGACCTCCGCGCCGCCGTCGGCCAGCAGCTCGACGAGGTTCGCGGTCTTCGCCTCGACGTGCATCGCCATCGCGATCGTCTCGCCCTCGAGGGGCCGCTCCGTCTCGAACTCCCCGCGGAGCGCGTTCAGGATCGGCATGTGCTGGAGCGCCCAATCCATCTTGCGACGCCCCTCCTCGCGGGCCGTCTCGGGGTCCGAAAGGTGCTCCGTGACCGGCGGATACGTCTGCTCGCTCATGGGATTCGATTCGCTCACCGCACACTAAACGATGCCGACACCGGGTCGCGATGGAGAGTATAAAAAAGCGCTCCGCGACCGGTCGCCGAACGCTCGACGACCGTCGCGCCCGGCTCCGTCGTCAGCCGCGATCCGGTCGACCGTCAGTCAGGGCTGGTTGCCGTTCCCGTTGCCGGGAGCGTTACCCGGACCGTTTCCGGGGTTCGCGTCCTCGTCGTCTTCGTCGTCATCCTCCTCGGCGTCGTTCTCGTCGTCAACGTCCTCCTCCTCGGCGTCGTCCGCCTCCGATTCGTCATCGTCCGCGTCGTCATCCTCGGCATCTTCCGACTCGTCGTCGTCCGCGTCGTCATCCTCGGCATCTTCCGACTCGTCGCCGGGACCGGCGTGTGCCGGCGGGCCATGCTCGCCATCCTCGCCTCCTCCGGCGTGTGCCGGCGCGTTGCCGGGAGCGTCGCTCTCGTTTCCGTCGTCACCGTCCGCCTCGTCCGGGTCCTCGGGACCGCCCGCGTGGTCGGGCGCGTTGCCGGGGTTGTTCTCCGTCACGAAGTCGGAGACCGCGCCGCCGATGCCGCCGTCACGGTCCTCGAGGTTCGAGACGAACTCGCGGACCAGTTGGCCGAACCGCCGGTCACCCCCCTCCTCGTCGGCGTCGCCGCCGGCGGTCAGATCGGCCGTCGTCGAGGCCGTCTCGTTCTCGAACGTCGCGGTCACCTCGATCGTCACGTTCTCCTCCGCGGCGGGAAGCTCGACCGTCCCGTTCCCGTCGGTCGTGTAGGTCCCCTCGCCGACGTAGGTCGCGTTCTCCGCGTCGGTTCCGTTCTCCGCGTCGGTTCCGTTCGTCGCGTTCCCCGCCGTCACCGTCGTGACGTTCACGGAGGCGTTCTCGACCGCGGTGCCGTTCTCGGTCACCGTCACCAGCGGCTCCGCGTCGGTCTCGTCGACGTCCACCTCGAGCCCGTCGGGCGCGTCGAGGTGGGCGAGCGTCGAACCGGTCGCGTTCCCGTCGGTCGCGGTCACCTCGATCCCCACGTCCTCCTCGGGAGCGGGGAGGTCGACCGTCCCGTTCTCGTCGGTCGCGTACTCCCCCGTCCCCGCGTACGAGGCGTTCTCGTCGTCCGCGACGCTCACGATCACCGTCGCGTTCTCGACGGCAGTGTCGTTCTCGGTCACCGTGACCGTCGGTTCGCCGTCGGCGTCGTCGACCGTCACGCCCAGCGTCTCCTCGGCGGCCGCGACGCCGGTCACCGCGCCGACCGCGACGACCGCGATCAACAGCAGGCCTATGGTGCGTTGGCTCATGTCCACTCGGGTCGTGAGGCCGACTTCCCTTAAGAAGGGAACTCCGTTAAGCCCGATTAACCCGGATTGTATTCGGGTTAACGCGGTTGTACGTGCCGTTCGCGGATCGGGAGCGGATCACGAGCGGATCGCGGACGGCGTGGAAGACTCATCGCGGTGTCGACCCTCGTCGACGGCTCGCCCGCGCTCGCGGGCCGGCGTCTCGGCTCGGTCCCGGACGATTACGCGTCCGCGGCGGTCGCCGGGCGTCGGGACCGTCCCAGCGCCAGCCCCGCGAAGGCGACGACCGCCAGCTTGACGCCGACGCCGACGCTCGACCCGACCGCCAGGAGCGCCGTGATCGCGCCCTGCTGAGGGCCGAGCCAGAGGAGCGTCCCGGCGGTCACGACGAGGTACGCGACCGCGGCGACGAGGCCGGTCGCGAGCGCGACGGTCCCGCCGTCGGGAGAGTCGTCTCCCGTTCGACCGAGCCGGTACGTCACCCCGAGGAGGAGGCCGTAGACGAGCGCGAACGAGACGAACCGGCCGCCGGCGATGTAGACGGAGAGGACCCTCGTGGCCGGGAGGTCGACGGGCGACTCGAGCAGGATCGGGGCGATCCGACGCGTCACGGCGGTCGTGCCCGCGGCGACGGCCGCGACGGCCGCGGGGAGGAGGGCTCGGCTCACGGCCCGATCCCGATCCGACGAACTGTTGAACGTTCCGGTCGACGGGTCGTCGGAACGATACCGTGGCTACCCGTCGGAGTCGAGATCGGGAACGCCCCCGTAGGCGTCGGCGTCGACGCGGTACGCCGGCTCCGCGCCGCGGAGGTACCGCCGGACCTCCTCGGCCGCCTTGCGGCGCACCTCGCGTTTCGACTCCTCGGAGTACCACGCGATGTGGGGGGTGACGACGACGTCGTCGCGGCCGACCAGCCGGTCGTCCGCCGGCGGCTCCGCCGGAAGGACGTCCAGCCCGGCGCTCCGGACCGTCCCGTCCTCTAAGGCGTCGACCAGCGCGTCCGTGTCGACGACCTCGCCCCGCGCCGTGTTCACGAGGATCGTTCCCGACTCGGCTCCGCCGCGCTCGCGCATCGCGTCGAAGGCGTCCCCGTCGAACATCTCCCGCGTCTCCGGCGTCAGCGGGGTGTGGACGGAGATCACGTCGCTCTCGCGGAGGAGGTCCTCGAAGCGCACGGGGTCGGCACCGAGGTCCCGGACCTCCGCGTCGGGCACGTACGGGTCGGCGACGAGGACGCGGCCGAACTGCGGGTGCGCCTTCCGCACGGTCCGGCTCCCGATCCGCCCGCAGCCGACGACGCCGACGGTCAGTTCCGCGGGTCGCGAGAGCGGCGCGCTGACCTGCCAGTCCCAGCCGCCGGCCGCGGTGTCCGCGCTCGCGGTAGGAATGCCGCGGACGAGCGACGCACAGAGTCCGATCGCGTGCGCGGACACCTCGTCGGTCCCGTAGTCCGGGACGTTCGAGACGGCCACGCCGGCGGCGTCCGCCGCCGCGAGGTCGACGTTGTCGACGCCGACCCCGGCGCGGACGACCGCCCGGAGGTTCGAACACCCCTCGAGGGCCTCGGCGGTCACCGGCGTGCCCGCGTCGACGACGATCGCGTCCGGGTCCGCCTCGATCACCGCCGCCGGTGAGCGCAGCGGCTCCTGGGTCAGGACGACCTCGTCGCCGAAGACCTCGCGTTCGGTCTCGAGGCTCGTGAGTTTCGTGTCGCTGATCACGACTCGGGGTCGGTCGCGCTCGTCGTCGCCGTCGGCGTCGCCGGATCCGGTCATCGATCCGGGGTAGCGCCGACGGGACCATAATACCCCGACTCGACGTCGGCGCGGAGATCCGCGTCCGCCGAACGCGTCGGAACGGGAGACTTCGCGGTCGGCGCGCGCCGTGAGCGGCCCGTCGGGCCGCGAACGACCCGCGCGAGGGAGGTCGAGGCGACCCGCCGGCGGTTTCGGCGGGTCGGCGAGACCGAGGCTGGGGAAGCGTGAGGTGCGGGTGCGTTCCCGCGAGCGCAGCGAGCGGGAGCACGGGAGTCGCAGCCCGCGCAGCGAACGAAGTGAGCGCAGGACCGTCTTCCGGTGGTGCTTGGCGGGTGGAACTCGAAGGGGCAGCCGGGAGGCGGGGACTTCGACCGTGTTCACCGCGCCAGCAACGACGTACAGTCGAGCGGCCAGGTCGTCAAATGGCTCGCTTCGGAACCGACGCTCGCGACGCTCGGACCGGATCCTTCCCGATCGATCCCCGCCAACAGCGTTATTCCCGGCGAACGCCTACCGCTTCCACCGACAGTGTCCACCAACCACACCTCCACGTCCGACGCGGAACCGCGCCCGAAGGCGGTGCTGTTCTGCCCCGACTGCGGCCACGAGAGCGGCCTCCCCGGCGACTGGATCGTCGACGAGGGCCCGAACCGGACGACCCACACGTGTCCGGCCTGTGACGCGACGGTCGAGGACCGTCCCCGACCGGCACCGGCACTCGCGCCCTGACCGACCCGCGACGCGACCGGTCCGACCCGCGACGCGACCGGTCCGACCCGCCCGGCCTCCGTTCGCGAATCCGTCGTGCGAACCGTTCCGGTTCGACGAACGATCGCTTCGACCGCGATCGTCACGGACGACCGTGTTCGTTTTGTCCGATTCGGAACCCCTCCGAAACGGTTTTGCCGGCCCCTGACGGACGGTCGATATGCCAACGGATCCTGACACGGGATACGACCCGTCGCTGGGTCGGAAGTTCGTGTTCGTCACGGGCGGGGTCATGTCCGGGCTGGGCAAGGGAATCACCGCCGCCAGCACCGGCCGACTCCTCTCGAACGCGGGCTTCGACGTGACCGCGGTGAAGGTCGACCCCTACCTCAACGTCGACGCCGGGACGATGAACCCGTACGAACACGGCGAGGTGTACGTCCTCAAGGACGGCGGCGAGGTCGACCTCGATTTAGGCAACTACGAGCGCTTCCTCGGCACCGACATGACGTTCGACCACAACGTCACCACGGGGAAGACCTACCAGCACGTCATCGAGCGCGAGCGCGCCGGCGACTACCTCGGCAAGACCGTCCAGATCATCCCGCACGTCACCGACGACATCAAGCGACGCATCCGCGAGGCCGCCGAGGGGTCGGACGTCTGTCTGATCGAGATCGGCGGCACCGTCGGCGACATCGAGTCGATGCCGTTCTTAGAGGCGCTCCGCCAGTTCGCCCACGAGGAGGACGACGAGGACATCCTCTTCACCCACGTCACCTTGGTCCCTTACTCGAAGAACGGCGAGCAGAAGACGAAGCCGACCCAACACTCCGTGAAGGAGCTGCGCTCGATCGGGCTCCAGCCGGACGTGCTCGTCGGGCGCTGTGCGGACCGGCTGGAGCCGGAGACGAAAGAGAAGATCGCCCTGTTCTGTGACGTTCCCACGGACGCGGTCTTCTCGAATCCCGACGTCGAGGACATCTACCACGTCCCGTTGATGGTCGAAGACGAGGGGTTGGACGAGTACGTGATGGAGCGGCTGGGGCTCGCCGAGGAGGCGCTCCCGAAGGCCGAGCGCTCGACGGAGTGGCGCGACCTCGTCACGCGCGAGCGGGAGGACGAGATCGACGTGGCGCTCGTCGGCAAGTACGCGCTGGAGGACGCCTACATGTCGATCCACGAGGCGCTGAAACACGCCGGGATCCAGACGGAGACGGAGGTGAACGTGCTGTGGGTCGACGCCGACGAGACGCGCGAGGAACACGAAGAGCGGCTCGCGACCGCGGACGCGGTCGTCGTCCCCGGCGGGTTCGGCTCCCGCGGGACCGACGGGAAGGTGGAGGCCATTCGGTACGCCCGCGAGAACGACGTCCCCTTCCTCGGGCTCTGTTTAGGCTTCCAGATGGCGGTCGTCGAGCACGCGCGCAACGTCCTGGGGCTGGCGGACGCTCACTCCGCGGAGATCGACCCGGACACCCCCCATCCCGTCATCGACCTGCTCCCCGAGCAGTACGAGACGGAGGACATGGGCGGGACGATGCGGCTGGGCGCACACGAGACCGACATCGAGCCGGACACGCTGGCGGCGCGGGTGTACGGCGCGGATTCCTGTACCGAGCGACACCGCCACCGCTACGAGGTGAACCCCGAGTACATCGACGAGTTGGAGGCCGACGGCCTCGTCTTCTCCGGGCGCGCGGACAACCGGATGGAGATCCTCGAACGCGGGGACCACCCGTTCTTCTTCGGGACGCAGGCGCACCCCGAGTTCCGGTCGCGGCCGGACCGGGCGAGCCCGCCGTTCGTCGCCCTCGTCGAGGCGGCGCTGGGATCGACGGACACAACCGAGCGGAACGCGGACGTGAGGCTATAGATGGTCGAGACGGACGCGTTCATTGACGAGGCGGTCGCGGAGATCCGCGAGGCGATCGGCGACGCGAACGCCGTGATCGCCCTCTCGGGCGGGGTCGACTCCTCGGTGGCGGCGACGCTGGCGTACGAGGCGATAGGCGACCGGCTCACCCCGGTGTACGTCGACACGGGACTGATGCGGAAGGGGGAGACCGACGAGATCCGCGAGACGTTCTCCTTCATGGAGTCGCTCCGGGTGATCGAGGCGCAAGAGCGGTTCTTCGACCGACTGTCGGGCGTCACCGATCCGGAGGAGAAACGCCACGTCATCGGCGAGGGGTTCATCGACGAGTTCGAGGCGGTCGCCCGCGACGTCGACGCCGACTACCTCGTCCAAGGGACGATCTATCCCGACCGCATCGAGTCGGAGGGGAACATCAAGTCGCACCACAACGTTGGCGGGCTCCCCGAGGTCGTCGACTTCGAGGGGATCGTCGAGCCGGTTCGCGACCTCTACAAGGACGAGGTCCGCGAGGTCGCCCGTGCGCTCGACCTCGAGGAGATCATCTCCGAGCGGATGCCGTTTCCCGGCCCCGGACTCGCCGTCCGGGTCGTCGGCGAGGTCACCCCCGAGAAGGCCGACGTCGCCCGCGAGGCGTGCCACGTCGTCGAGGAGGAGCTCGCGGAGTACGACCCCTGGCAGGCGTTCGGGGCCGTGATCGGGAAGGCGACCGGGGTGAAAGGCGACAACCGCGTCCACGGCTGGGTGGTCGCCGTGCGCTCCGTCGAGAGCCGCGACGGGATGACCGCGCGCGCCCAGGAGGTCGACTGGAGCACGCTCCAGCGGATCCAGAGCCGGATCACCGGCGAGAACGACAACGTCGCGCGCGTCGTCTACGACGTGACCCACAAACCGCCCGCGACGATCGAGTACGAGTGATGGCGGGGAACGCGCTGACTGCGATCGTCGCGGGCCCCGACGAACACGGGATCGGCGAGGAGTTGGAGGCGCTCGACGCGACGGTGTCGCGGGTCGAGGGCGTCGTCTCGGCGGACGCGCTGAAAGCAGCGGGGATCACGGAGGCCGACTACCTCGTGTTGACCGACGCCGACGAGGCGACCGGCATCCCGGTCGCGAAGGAGCTGAACCCGTCGGTGACCGTCGTGACGTACGCGGACCGGTCGCTACCGGAGTTCGTCGCCGGCGTCGCCGACCTCGCGGTCGACCCGGCGCTCGTGACTCCGACGCTTCTCGCCGAGGAGCTGGCGGCCGGCGGACCGGCCGCCGGCGGCGACGAGAACACGTCCGACGACGAGACGGCCGACGCCACGGCCGGTGACGGCGACGCCGACGACGGCGACGAGTAGGGATACGTCGAACCCGTTCTCCGCGTCGGCTGCGATACCTGCCACGGTGCCGACCCCTTATGTGCTGGGGCTCGAAGGAGGCGTATGGACGAGCAGTCACGCGCCGACCGGCGGTCCCCGGTCGGCGAGCCCGTCGTTCGCTCTGACCCGGCGGTCACCGGCGAGCGCGCGGCCGAGGCGGTGGGGTTCGACCCCGACGATCCCGAGAGCGTCGCCGAGGCCGCGGAGACGGTCCGTCGCTTCGCGTCGGGCGACGTCGGCGACGACGACCACGTGTTGATGCTGCGCGGAGCCGCCGCCTGTGCGGCGCTGGTTCGCGGCGTCGGCTCCTACAAGGAGGCCGCAGCCCGCGCCGGTGACGGGGTCACCGTCGCGTTCATCCGCAAGTGGGCGCGGGTTCACGACCTGCCCCAAGCCATCCGGCGTCAGGTCGCCCGCGGGTACATCACGCCGAGCGCGGCCAAACACGTCGCGCGGCTCGCGGGGACCGACCGGTACCGCCTCGCGTGGGCCGCCATCGACGGCGACATGACCGTCCGGGAGGTCCGCTCCGTCGCCTCCGCGGTCAACGACGGCGACGACGTGACCGACGCGGCGAGGGAGGTCGGCGTCCATCTCGGTCGGATCGACCTCGATCTCCCGACCGAGACGTACGTCGAGCTCCGGCGGCGGGCCGCGATGCGGAACGTCGATCCGGGCGCGATCGTCGCGGCCGCGCTGGAGGACCACTTCGCGTCGTCGCCGGCGGAGGAGTAGCCGCCGAGTCCTGCCGTTTCTAAACGTTTATCCGTGGTCTGGTCGTACCCGGTGACGCGGGCCGGTAGCTCAGTTAGGGAGAGCGTCCGGCTTTTAACCGGACGGTCGGGGGTTCGAATCCCTCCCGGCCCGTACACTGAACCGCCGAGCGAGAGCGAGGCGGTGAGGGAACCGGCAGGAGGGATTCGAAGAGACCAGTCGCGCGCAGTGAGCGAAGCGAGCACGTCCGGACGTGGTTCGAATCCCTCCCGGCCCGTACACTGAACCGCCGAGCGAGAGCGAGGCGGTGAGGGAACCGGCAGGAGGGATTCGAAGAGACCAGTCGCGCGCAGTGAGCGAAGCGAGCACGTCCGGACGTGGTTCGAATCCCTCCCGGCCCGCTGTTCCGCCGCGAGCAACGTCGCGAGCGGCGGGGTTAGTTGGTCGAAAACACGAAAAGCGGTAGAGTTCGCAGGCGTCGTTCAGTACCCGAGCTGCTCGCGCACGAGCACGATCGTCGTCCGGTCCTCCTCGGTCTCCCGGCGGTAGATCAGCTGTTTGGCGATCGCGGACTCGACGCCGTACGCCTCCTGGGCGCGCTCGTTCTCCAGCGGATACGCGACCGACTCCAGGCGGTCGAGGGCGTCATCGAGCGTCGGGACGACCTTGTTCGTGCCGGAGACGATGATCACGTTGCCGGCGGCGAACGGATACGCGCCGATCCGACTGCCGGAGAGGTCGGCGGCGACGAGTTCGCCGGTCCGGGCGATGGCGTTGATCCCGCCGAGGAAGTAGTCCGCGGTCTGTGCCTCGCGTCGCGCGGCCTGCCGTTCGGCGTCGTCGTCGATGCGCCAGATCTCGTCCGGGAGGCTCTCCCACTCGTGATCATCCCCTCCGAGGAACTCGTCGAAGCCGATCTCCTCGAGCGTCGTCGAGTGGCCGTTCATCACGGAGACGCCCGCGGGGATCCGCTCTGTGACCGCCTCGAGCGCCGCCTCGGCGTCGTCGACGACCACCACGTCGAACCCGCGCTCCTCCAGGTTCGCGACCGTCGCCTCGACGGTCTCCGCGTCCGGGAGGTCGTCCAACTCCGCGTCGATCTCGGCCTCGTCTACGTAGTCCGCCTTCTGTTGTGCCATTGGAACGTGAGAACCTCGTCTGAACGATCGGAGGCGCGGAACGCACTTAATCGCTCGCGGACGCCGCCGTCCGGTGGTTACGTCGGTGTTACTTCGTGCCCGGTGGGACGAATATGATGAACGGTGACGAGGGTCACGGGGAGTCGAGACGGGACGCTTCGCGGTCGCGTCGCTCCGTGACGGTCGGAGTGGCGTCGAAAAAGATCGCTATCGTCGAGGCCCGAACGGGCCGCGCGACGGTCGGCGAAAACGATACCGCGAGTGGTTAGGTCAGGACGCGGTTGGGAGCGTGTGTGTGTTCTCGCCGAACTTCACATCGCGCCGCCCATTCCGCCCATGCCGCCCATTCCGCCGCCCATTCCGCCGGGCGCGCCGCCGGGGCCGCCCTCGTCGCCGTCGTCGTCGCTGCCGCCGCCCTTGAGGTCGCCGGCCGCGATGACGTCGTCGATGCGGAGGATCATGACGGCCGCCTCGGTGGCGGACTCGATGGCCTGGGTCTTGACGCGGAGCGGCTCCACGACGCCCTCGGCCTCCATGTCGATCACGTCGCCCGTGTAGGCGTCGAGACCGGCACCGAACTCGCCGCCGTCGTGCCGGGAGCGGAGGTCGACGAGCGAGTCGATGGGATCGAGCCCCGCGTTCTCGGCGAGGGTGCGCGGGATGACCTCCAGCGCGTCGGCGAACGCCTCGACTGCGAGCTGCTCGCGGCCGCCGACGGAGTCGGCGAAGTCGCGGAGCTGTAAGGCGAGTTCGGCCTCGGGCGCGCCGCCGCCGGGCAGGACCTGCCCGTCGACGAGCGTCGTGCGGACGACGCCGAGCGAGTCCTCGATGGCACGCTCGATCTCGTCGACGACGTGCTCGGTGCCGCCGCGCAGGATGAGCGTGACGGACTTGGCCTCCTCGACGTCCTCGACGAAGATGCGCTCGTCGCCGCCGACGTCCTTCTGGGCGACGGAGCCGGCGAAGCCGAGGTCGTCGCTCTCGATGTCCTCGAGGTTGGAGACGACGCGGCCGCCCGTCGCGCGGGCGAGCCGCTTGAGGTCGTCGGACTTCGCGCGGCGGACCGCGAGGATGCCCTCCTGGGCGAGGTAGTGCTGGGCCATGTCGTCGATGCCGTCGCCGACGAAGACGACGTCGGCGTCGATGTCGACGAGGTGGTCGACCATCTCACGCAGCTGGGCCTCCTCCTGGTCGAGGAACTGCTGGAGCTGGTCGGGGTCGGTGACGTTGACCTCGGCGTCGATCTCCGTCTCCTTCACCTCGATGGCGCCGTCGAACAGCGCGACGTTCGCGTCCTCGACCGCGTAGGGCATGTTCTCGTCGACGCGCTCCTTGTCGACGATGACGCCCTCGACGAGCTCGGACTGGTCGACGGAGCTGCCGACGACCTTCTCGACGGAGACGTTCTCCGTGTCGATGCCGTCCTCGTCTTTGACCGCCAGCACGGCGTCGACGACGAGCTCGGCGAGCAGGTCCTTGGAGTTCTCCGCGCCCTTGCCGGTCATCGCCGTCTGGGCGATCTCGACGAGGGTCTCGCGGTCGTCCTCGGTGACCTCGATGGCCTGCTCTTCGACGATCTCCTTGGCCTTCTCGGCGGCCTGGCGGTACCCCTGCGCGAGCGTGGTCGCGTGGATGTCCTGGTCGAGGAGCTCCTCTGCCTGATCGAGGAGTTCGCCCGCGACGACGACGGCGGACGTGGTTCCGTCACCGACCTCGTCCTCCTGCGTCTCGGACACCTCGACGATCATGTTCGCCGCGGGGTGGTCGATATCCATCTCCTTGAGGATGGTGACGCCGTCGTTCGTGACGACGACGGACCCGCCGGAGTCGACGAGCATCTTGTCCATCCCCTTCGGGCCGAGCGTGGTGCGGACGGACTCCGCGACCGCCTTCCCGGCCGTGATGTTCATGTTCTGGGCGTCCTTTCCGGAGGTGCGCTGCGACTCCTCGGAAAGTACGATCATCGGCTGGTTACCCATCCGCTGTCGCTGGGACATAATCAACCTCCGATTGTTTGTGATTCTATATAAATCCTTCGTTCGGTTCGTGCGGAACCGCAACACGGGGGTGCCGAGAGCGGTCGCATGTGTCTCGTTATCACGGCCCTTTATATAGAACGGCGGATCGAGGAGTTCCGGGAACAGCGACGCGAGATCGGCGGGTGGAGGAGTGACACCGCGCCGGCAACGATGTACGGCCGAGCGACCGAAACTCCCGCGGACCGCGTACCGGCCGCGGACCGCCTACCGCGGTGCGCTGAAGCTCACGTCGTCGTTCAGCTCGTTGGACTTGCGCTCGAGGTAGGAGTACACCGCGCCGTGGGGCGCGCCGTCGAGCAGCATCCCGACCGCTCGCCGGACGACCCGAAGCTCCTCCGGACCGCCGACGGCCCCGACCGTGGTGCCGTAGATCACGACGTTCGCGCCGGTCAGCTCCTCTATCAGCTCGCGGGTCCGGCCGTTCTCGCCGATGATCCGCCCCTTCTTACGCTGGAGGTCGTTGTCGTTTCGGGTGTGTTCGGTCAGGTCGATCAGCTCCAGCGTCCGGAGGTCGTGATCGAGGATCGACAGCGCGGTCTCGGGTTTGAACCCGCGCCCGATCGCCTTGATCACGTCCGGCGCGACCAGCGCGGCGACGGGGTCGCCCGTCTCCTCGATCGCGACGCTGCCGGACTCCGAGTCGACGTCGAGCCTGACGCCCGCTCGCTCTTCGATCTCCCGCATGGTCTCGCCCCCGGAACCGATGACGACGCCGATCCGGTCCTGCGGAACCGTCACGTGTTGCATACCGGGTGATATCCGGCGAAGCCTTTTAAACGTGTTCCGCCGTCCCCGGTGTGTGTCCGAATACCGGGCGCGTGCGGCCGGCTACCGTGGATTCTGCGTCACTCATCACGGATCCGCTCACGTCGACCACGATACCCCCCGTTCGGCCACGCGGTACCCCTGCGCCGCGAGGACCGTCCCGAAGTACCGCTCTGCGACCAGCGCCTGCGGGACCGACCGCAGGTCGAACCGCCGGTCGGTCGTCAACGCGACGTCGACGACCGTCCCCGCGTCGCCCTCGCGCACCGACACGTGGTAGGTTCCCCACGGCCGCCCGCCGGCCGTGGCGCTCACTTCGAGGGTTTCGACCGCGTCGTCGCCGGACGTGACCGCCCTGTCGTCGCCGGACGTGACCACCCCGGTGTCGTCCGTGACCGCCCCGGTGTCGTCCGTGACCGCCCCGTCGTCGACTCCCGGCGACCGCACCTCGACGACCATCGAGATCGACCGCAGTCCGAACAGGTAGGAGAGCTCGTAGGTCGCGCGGGTCGTCGGGCCGCCATCGGCCCCACTCGCGTCGTCCCGACCTCGCCACCCGCGCCGTTCCGATCCCCGCCGCCCGAGTCGATCTCGTCCGCGATCGCCCACTGGAAGGCGAGTATCGGCGGTGTGGCGCTCCGGAACGCGGCGACGACCGCGGAGGGATCCGCGTCGGCGATCAGTCGCGTGCGCCCGCTCCGGGACACGATCGGGACGCGAACGAGGGCGACGACGCCGACCGCGACGAGCGCGGCCGGGAGGGAATCGAGCGACAGGAACGCGGCGGCGGCGACGACGAGGAGGGCGACGAGCCAGCTGACCGCGCGTTCGGTTCGGTGGTATCGCCGGACGACCGACGCGACTTCGGGCGGGGACTCCGCGGTACCGCTCGTGGAGGACATGAGGGATACTCAAGATGGCGGTAACGTAACACCCCGAGTACGCCGACAGAATTTTTTCAGCTACCAACGACGCCCGCACATGGATATCCGCCCTCCTGAAACGGACACGGACATCGTGGAGCTGATCCGAGCCCACGGACGGGCGTGGCGGGAAGCGTACGACGACGTCCTCCCGGACCCGGTGCTCGACGAGGTGACGGTCGAGCCGACTCCTGAGGAAGTCGAGGAGTGGGCGGAGGGACTCGACGGCGACTGCGCCGCTACCTTCGTCGCGGTCATCGATGGAACGGTCCGGGGGTTCGTCGACGTACGCTGGGGCGACGACAACACGAAGCCGTTCGTCGGGATCGGCGAGGCCGGCCTGAAAGCCATCTACGTCCACCCCGATCGGTGGGGAGAGGGGATCGGAACGGCGCTGCTCGAGCGCGGTCTCGACGCGCTCCCGACGGATATCGACGCGATTCGGCTCGACGCGTTCGCCGACAACGAGTCCGGCGCTCGCTTCTATGAGTCGCGCGGCTTCGAACGAGCCGGCGTGAGAGCGGTCGAGATCGCCGATGAAACCTACCCGCTCGATGTGTGGGTCCGCAGTCTCTAGGTGTCTCGCTCTCGATCGGAGGCGTTGGCGGGACCCGGTTCCGGATCCACGCTCCGATCCGGCTCCCCGCTCGGGTCGGGCTCCGGCTCGGTCACGTACGCGCGCAGGTCGTCGGGGTCGACGTCGATCCCCTGTCGGGTGAAGAAGGTCGCCACGTTCTCGCAGTCGCGGTCGAGGAACTCCCCGGCGTTCGGGTGGTGAACGGTGACGGCCTGCCCCATGTCGATGACCACCAGCTCGCCGTCGTGGATGATCATGTTGTACTCCGAGAGGTCGCCGTGGATCAGTCCGGCGCGGTAGAGCCGACGCATGTACTCGCGAACGACCTCGTAGGCCGTCTCGGGGTTCTCGACGTCGACCTCGCTCAACCGGCGGGCGCGCTCCTCGGCGTGACCGACCAGCTCCATCACCAGCACGTTCCGCTGGACCGCGATCGGTTCGGGGACGCGCACGCCGGCCTTCCGGGCGCGTTTCAGGTTCGCGAACTCCTTGCGGGTCCACGCCAGCACCACCGCCTTCTTGTCGTTCGCGATGCCCTCGAAGCGCGGGTCGCCCTCGAGGTAGTCGCGCATCTGTCGGAAGTTCGAGGAGTTGATCCGGTACACCTTCACCGCGACCTCGCGGGCGTGCTCGTCGGCGGCCGCGGCCGATCCCGGTTCGGGCCGCTCGCCCGCCTCCCCGCCGAGCGCCTCGAAGACGCTCGCCTCCTTCCCCGTCGAGACCGGGCCGCCGAAGGCGTCGACGTAGCCGTCCTGGACCAGCTTGTACACCGCCGCCAGCGTCGCGTCGTCGAAGACCGACTCCTGGAGTTTGAACTGCTCGGTGTCTTTCACCCGCTCGCGGAACTCGCTGAACTCCCGGTCCTGCCGGCGGGCGATCCGGTCCGCCTCGGTGTCCGAGACGTCCAGCTCCTCCCACTCGTCGCCGGGCTGGTCCTCGGGCTCGAGCAGCACGAACTCCTCGCTCATTCGTCCGGTCTTCGCCGGGACGACGTATAAGCGGGCGGGTCGGAGCCGCGGATCGGAGGCGAGAGTCGACCCGTCGGAGCCGCGCGGGCGGTCACCCCCGGCGTGGGGTATATACGCCCGACCGGCCTACGTGAGTCCGTGACATCCCGGACCATCCGCGCCCGCGACCGGCCGGTGTTCGGCGTCGACGTGCAGAGCGGCGACGTTCGCGGCGACGACCCCTCCTACGCGCTCGTGATCCTCGACCCGGTCGACGACGACGACCCCGACGCCCCGGACGCCGAGGGGCCGCTCGCGCGGGTCACCCGCGACGTGGTCTCCCTCCGGAAGCTCCGCCGGCTGATCGACGACCGCGAGCCGCTGTACGTCGCCACCGACAACGCCTACGAGCTGGCCCCCGACAAGAACGCGCTCGTTGGCTTTCTGCGGTCCTTGCCGGACGGCACCCGGCTCGTTCAGGTGACGGGCGCGGAGCGCCCGGAACCCCTCTCGCGGGTCGCCTCCAGACACGGGATCCCGTACGGGAAGAAGCCGATGGAGGAGGCGGAGGCGGCCGCCCGCCTCGCCGCCGCCAACGTCGGCCACGAGGTGACCGCGTTCACCGACGAGACCACGGTGAAGGTCTCCCGCGGGCGCTCGACCGGGAAGGGCGGCTGGAGCCAGGACCGCTACACCCGCCGGATCCACGGCAACGTCCGGAAGCGGACCAGACAGGTCCAGTCGAAACTGGAGGAGGCGAACCTCGAGTTCGACCGCGAGGTGACGGAGAAGTACGGCGGCTACGCGAACGCCGTCTTCACCGTCGAGGCCCGACCCGAGGACATCCCCGTGTCGAACTCGCGCGCGGGCGACGTCCGCGTCGAGGTCGAACGCGAGCGCCGCGACGGGATCGAGTACGAGCCGCTCGTGAAGCGGCGCGACCGCGTCATCGTCGGGATCGACCCCGGCACCACCACCGCGGCCGCGGTGGTCGGCCTCGACGGCACCGTCCACGCGCTCTACTCCTCGCGGACCGCCGACACCGCCGAGGTGACCGAGTGGGTGATCGAGCAGGGGCGGCCGATCCTCGTCGCCGCCGACGTGGAGCCGATGCCCGAGACCGTCGAGAAGTTCCGTCGCTCCTTCGACGCCGCCGGCTGGCGCCCCACGACGGATCTCCCGGTCGACGAGAAGCTCCACCGCACGCGGGAGGCGAGCTACGGGAACGACCACGAGCGCGACGCGCTGGCGGCGGCGCTGTACGCCTACGACGCCCACGAAGACCAGTTCGAGCGGATCACGGAGAAGACGCCGCCGCGGCTCGACCGCGAGGAGGTGATCGCCGGCGTCGTCGCCGGCGGCGCGTCCGTCGAGGCCGTCATCGAGGACCTCCGGGAGGACCCCGACGGCGGCGAGGAGGCCGGGGGGAAACACCCAAAAGACCCCACGGAGCCGGAACGCACCGAGGAGGAGGAGACGATCCGGCGGCTCCGCGACCGGGTCGACCGGCTGGAGTCGCACGCCGAGTCGCTGGAGGCGGACCTCGCCGAGCGCGACGATCGGATCGAGGAGCTGGAGGCCGACCTCGAGGAGGCGAAACGCGAGGAGCGGATCGAGGCGCGCAGCCGGCGGATCGTCTCGCGGCTCGAACGCGAGACCGATCGCTTGGAGCGCGAGCGCGACGAGGCACGCGAGACGGTCGCGGAGCTGGAGGGGAAAGTGGAGACGCTGAAGGAGCTGTGGCGGCTCGACCACTCGAACTTCGACGACGTCGCCGAGGGACGGGGGCTCGTCAGCGTGAAGCCAGTCGAGCAGTTCACGCTCGACGCGCTCGACGCGGCCGACGAGGCGTACGGGCTCGTCGCCGGCGACGTGGTCTACCTCCGGGACGCCTCCGGGGCCGGCCGACGGACCGCGGAGCGGCTCGCGGGGACCGACCCGCGGGCGGTGATCCGCGACGGCAACCTCTCGGAGGTCGCGGATCGAGTGCTCTTCGACGGCGGGATCCCGGTCGTTCCCGCCGATGACGTCCCCGTCCGCGAGGTCGACGAGCTCGCGGTCGCCGAGGAGGCGGCGCTGGAGGCCGCGATCGACGACTGGGAGTCGCGCGCGGAGCGTCGCCGGCGCGACGAGCGGGCCGAGCGGCTCGACCGGATCATCTCCGAACACCGGGCGGGGACGAGACTCGAGACGGAGGAGTGACCGCCGACCCGGACCGGCGCGTTTCCAGAAGTCATATGCCGAGCGGTCGCGCTATCGTAGCCATGGACGCCCACGAGCGGATCACCCGGAACACGGCCGAGGTGGTCACCGAGGAGGAGATCGAGACGCTGGCCGACGACCCCGACGGCAAGCGGGCGTACGTCGGCTACGAGCCCTCCGGCGTCCTCCACATCGGCCACATGCTCACGGCGAACAAGCTGATCGACCTCCAGGAGGCCGGCTTCGAGGTCACCGTCCTGCTCGCGGACGTCCACGCGTACCTCAACGACAAGGGGTCGTTCGCGGACATCCGGAGCACCGCCGAACGGATGCGCGACCAGTTCATCGCCTACGGGCTCGACGAGTCGAACACCCAGTTCGTGCTCGGCTCCGATTTCCAGCTCGACGAGGACTACACGCTCGACCTCCACGCGCTCGAGCTGGAGACGACGCTCGCGCGCGCCGAGCGGGCCATGGCCGACATCAAGTCGGGCGACTCGGTGAAGGTCTCACAGGCGGTCTACCCGCTGATGCAGGCGCTCGACATCCCGTACCTCGGGGTCGACCTCGCGGTCGGCGGGATGGAACAGCGGAAGGTCCACATGCTCGCGCGCGACGTGCTCCCGAGCATCGACCGCGAGCCGCCGACGAGCCTCCACACCCCGCTCATCGCCGACCTCGGCACCGGCGAGGGGAAGATGTCCTCCAGTACGGGCGTCACCATCTCGATGGAGGACTCCCGCGAGGCGATCGAGGAGAAGGTGAACAAGGCGTACTGCCCGCCGACGGCCGACCCCGAGCCGACCGAGGAGGGCGTCGAGCGCGAGAACCCCGTCCTCCAGGTGTTCGAGTACCACGTCTTCCCGCGGTTCGAGACCGTCGTCGTCGAGCGTCCCGCGGAGTACGGCGGCGACCTCGAGTACGCGGAGTACGACGCGCTCGAGGCCGACCTCGAGTCCGGCGAGCTCCACCCGGCGGACGCCAAGGGGGCGCTCGCGGCGTACCTCGACCGACTCGTCGCGCCCGGCCGCGAACAGCTCGCGGAGTAGCCGCGACGACCGTAGCTACCGTCATCGAGTAGCCGCGACGACGACCGCGACCGCCGCCGGGCCCCCGTTCTCACCTCCCGCCGCCGACCGGGCAGGTCCCGTCGAGACAGCGTCGGCCGGTCGCCGTCTCGAACGCCGGCAGTCCGCAGTCGCACTCGTCGACGGCGACGCCCGACGGGATCGAGAAGGTGGTCTCGCAGTCGGAGTCGTTCTCGCAGGCGAGGTAGACGCGGCCGGGCGCGAACCGAACCCGGAGGTCGCCCCCGCAGTCCGGGCACTCCCAGACGCGGTCGAACCGGTCGCGGACCGCCTCGAAGAGCGGGTCACACGACGGGTCCAGACAGAGGTGGAACGCCTCGCCGCGCTCGACGCGGATCTTCGGCAGCCCGCACGCCTCGCAGGTCGCGTCCGTGACGCTCGCCCCGGCGGGGAGCCCCCACCGACGCTCGCAGTCGAGACAGACCACGTCGCCGCGCGAGCGCACGAGCGACCCACCGTCGTCGGGACAGGTTCCGACCGGGATCCCGGCCTCGGTGACCGGAAGCGCCCGGCTGGCGGTCGCCCCCTCGGCGACGACGCGGAGCCGCCGGGATCCCTCCCGTGCGGTGACGGTGAAGCCCGTCCCGTCGCCCTCGACGACGACGGAGTCCGGACGGGTGAGCCACGCCACGGGCTGGTAGCCGTCGGCGTCGTGGACGAGCGTGGTGTTGTCGGGTTTGATCAGGACGACGACGCGGCCGCGGTGGGTGCGGGTCCGGTCGCCCCGTTCGGTCACTCGACAGTCGCCGGCGAGGACGCGAAGGCGTGCTGGCATGCGCCGACTGGCCGCGGCATGCGGCTTAAGCGGTCGCCAGCTCAGGACGCCTCCTCGACCCGCGAGACGAGGTCGCTCGCGGCCGCGGCGGCGCGGGCGCGGATCGCGTCGGAATCGAGCGTCAGCACCTCCCGGTCGCGCATGAGGACGCGCCCGTCACAGACGGTGTGACGCACGTCGCTGCCGCGGACCGCGTACGCGAGGTGCGAGACCGGGTCGTGAACCGGCGTCAGGTGCGGCCGATCGAGGTCGACGACCGCGAGGTCGGCGGCCGCTCCCGCCGCGATCCGCCCGCCGGGCAGGCCGAGCGCGTCCGCGCCGCCCGCGGTCGCCATCTCCACGACGGCCTCCGCGGGCACCGCGCTCGCGTCGTCCGCGGCGAGTTTGCCGACCATCGCGGCGTCGCGCATCTCGTCGAACAGGTCGAGGTCGTTGTTCGAGGCCGCCCCGTCGGTCCCGAGCGCGACGGTGACGCCCGCCTCGCGCAGGCGCTGAACGGGGGCCATCCCGCTCGCGAGCTTCATGTTCGATGCCGGACAGTGAACGGCCGCGGTCCCCGTGTCGGCGAGCAGTTCGATCTCCGCGTCGTCGACGTGGACACAGTGGGCGAGGAAGTTCTCGGGCCCGAGCGCGCCGAGGTCGTCGGCGTACGCGAGTGGTCGTTCGCCGCGCTCCTCGAGGATCGGGTCGACCTCCGCGCGCGTCTCGTTTGCGTGGAGGTGGACGGGGACGTCCTCCGCCGCGGCCCGCTCGATCCCCTCGCGGAGGTACGCCTCGCCGACCGTCGTCAGCGAGTGGGGCATGAACGCGGTTCGCACCCGGCCGTCGGCGGCCCCGTCGAGGTCGGCGGCGACCGCGAGGCTCTCCTCGACGTCCGCGACCGCTTCCGCTTCCGATTTCCCGACCGTGACGACCCCGTGGCCGAGGCGCGCGCGAACGCCCGCGCGGTCGACCACGTCGGCGACGCGGTCGGTCGCGAAGTACATGTCCGCGAAGGCGGTCGTCCCCGACCGGATCATCTCGAGGACGCCGAGCTCGGCCCCGACCTCGATGTCGTCGTCGGTGAGTTCCGCCTCCGCGGGCCAGACGTCCTCCCGAAGCCACGCGTCGAGCGGCTTGTCGTCCGCGTAGCCGCGCAGCAGGGTCATCGAGACGTGGGTGTGCGCGTTGACCAGACCGGGGATCACCAGTCCGCCCGTCGCGTCGAGGATCTCCGCGGCGTCGTCGACGTGGTCGGCGACCGCGTCGTCTCCGCCGACGGCGAGGACCGTCCCCGTCTCCCGGTCGACGACGACGTCACCCTCGCGCACGCGGCCGTCAGGGTGGAGGACCCGTCCGCCCGTGATACACAGCGTGTCCATGCGGGTCGGTTTCGCGCCGCGGGCCTAACGCCTTCCGTTCGTCGTCGGGTCGTCGACCGCCGCCTACCCCGCGTCGACGACGGTGTACAGCGTGAGCGCGACCGTCGCCCCCGCCGCCGGGACGAGGGCCAAGAGCAGGAACGTCCGCCCGACGGTCGTGGCGTCGAGGAGGAAGCCGGCGAGCGCCGCGCCGGCCGCGCCGATCCCGAAGTTCGCGAGGTAGGTGTAGCCGTACGAGAGCCCGCGCCCGTCCGGCGGGCTGTACACGGCGATGGCGGCCTGATACAGCGGCTGGATCGAGAAGAGCACGAAGCCGAAGACGGCGCTGATGGCGACGAGCGGCCAGAGCCCGGCCTCGGCGACCGGGATGAAGGCCACGGCGAGGACGACGAGCGCGCCGAAGACGGCCGCCAGCCCCGCCGACACCGGGATCCGGTCGGTGAGCTTCCCGCCGACGTACTGGCCGGCGATCCCGACCGTCAACAGCCCCGCGTAGAGGTAGGAGGCGAGGTCGAACTCCTCGGCCATCGGGCTGTCGGGCGCGAAGAGGCCGAGCGTCTCCGAGACGTCCGGGAGATAGCCGCCCAGCACGTCCGGCAGGAAGGTGAGCACCCCGCGGTAGAACACCCCGTTCATGAGGACGACCGCCATCGCGAGCGCGAACCCGAGGGTGAAGAGCGCCCGGCTGTCGGCGAGGAACCCGGCGAGGGAGTCGGGCGCGCCGGAGCGACCGTCGTCCGCGGCCTCGTCGTCGGCGTCGCCACCGTCGTCCCCGCCGACGTCGACGGCCGCCATCTCGTCGAACTCGGCGGTCAGCGCGTACGCGACCGCGAGCACGGCGGGCACGACGAGCAGCGCGGAGACGAGCCGCCAGTCGAAGACGATGAGCAGCGAGGCGGTGACGAGCGGTCCGAACGCGATCCCCAGGTTGCCGGCCATCCCGTGGTACGCGAAGCCGGTGCCGCTCTCGGAGACGCCCGTCGAGATCAGCGAGAGCGACGCCGGGTGGTGGACGCTCGCGAAGACGCCCCACAGCGCGAGCGCGAGCGCGATGGTCGCCGTCCCCTGCGCGGCGCTCAAGAGCAGGAAGGACGCGCCCATTCCGGCCAGCCCGATCAGCACCATCGACTTCGTACTGTAGCGGTCGGCGAGGAGGCCGCTCGGGAGCGCCCCGATCCCGAAGAGCGCGTAGCCGACCGCGACGATGGTGCCGATCGCCGCGGTCGTCGCGGAGAACTCCGAGAGCCAGATCACGACGAGGATCGGGATCGAGAGCTCGTAGGTGTGGACGATCGCGTGGGACACCATCGTGAACGCCACGATCGACCGGCCGTTCTCGTTCATTTACGTCCACGAGGCGCGGCGCGTGGGTAAAGCGTATCGAAGCCGGCGGGTGACGCGGGAACCCGCACCGCTCCGTCCCCGGAAACGAGGCGGCTCCGAAGCTTCTTACGCCGCCGGACCGCGCCTTCGACCATGGCCACCGACGCCCAACAGGCGTGTTTCGAGGCGGGGATCAAGTTCGGCTCGCTGTACCACCAGTTCGCGGGGACGCCCGTGAGCCCGGCGAGCACGCGGAGCCTGGAGGCCGCGATGGCGGAGGCGATCGAGAACCAGCCGTTCTGTGAGTCGGTCGACGTGACGATCCACGACGACCGCGTCGCGGACGCGATCGACCACGCGAACGGCTACACCGAGCTGACGGGCTCGCTCATGGACGTCGAGATGCGGATCGACTACGAGGGCGTCGTCGTCGACGCGCGGATGGAGACGGTCGACGGCTACCCGCTGATGGAGCTGGCCTCGGTGGCGGAGTGACCCGACCGGGGGCTTCCACGGGGAGGGTCCCCACGAACGCGACGCCCGGATCCACGAGAGGCGCATCAGCGTTCGTCCACAAGGGAGCACGGTAAGCACAATAGATAGGAACTATATTGTCAATATGTGATTGAATATTCGAACAATCCGGACAATAAGTTTATGTTAGTGAAGACGGGTTCGGTAGACGATATCGAATGGACGGATCCGAATCGGACGACCTCGATCACCTGTTCAGCGAGACGGTCCGGGAGACGATGGACGGCTCCGTGTACGGGGCGTGGCGATCGATCCGGGACGCGGACGCCGTCCCGCTGAGCTTCGGCTTCCCGTATCCGGAGTCGTTCCCGAACGGGGAGCTGGTCTCGGCGGCCGAGTCCCTCTTCGAGTACGAGGGGGATCGCGCGCTCCAGTACGGCGGCGGCGAGTACGCGGACGCGCTCCCGGCGGTGATCGTCGAGCGGGCCCGCGACCGCGGGATCGACTGTACGACCTCGCAGGTCCACCTGACGAACGGCGCGACGAACGCGATAGACACGGCGTGTCAGACCTTCCTCGACCGCGGCGACACCGTGTTCGTCGAGGCACCCACGTTCATGGGCGCGTTGCGGCTGTTCCGTAACTACGGGGTCGACATCGAGGACTGCGAGATGGACGAGAACGGGCTCGACGTCGAGGCGCTCGCCGCCGACCTCGCGGCCCGCGAGGAGGCGGGCGACCCGCTGCCGAAGCTCCTGTACACGATCCCCAACTTCCACAACCCGACCGGCGTGACGCTTCCCGAGGGTCGACGCGAGCGGCTCCTCGAGCTCGCGGAGACGTACGACTTCCTGGTCCTCGAGGACGACCCGTACGGACAGCTCCGGTACGACGGGACGGAGCCGCCGCCGATCAGGGCGCTCGACGGGACCGGGCGGGCGATCCGGATCAACACGTTCTCGAAGACGGTCGCTCCGGGCGTCCGAACCGGATGGATCATCGCCGAGGAACCGTTCGTCGAGCAGTTCGACCGGATCAACGCGGGCGGAGAGCCCAGCTACACCCGCGGGCTCATCGCCCGATACGCGGAGGAAGGCCGGCTCGATCGGGCCATCGAGGAGCTGTGTGCGGGGTATCGAGAGCGACGGGATCGGATGATGGAGAGCCTCGCGGATCGGATGCCGCCGGGAACGACGTGGAGCGAGCCGGACGGCGGATTCTTCGTCTGGGTGGAGTTCCCCGAGGGCGTCGACGCGGAAGGGATGCTCCCCGACGCCATCGACGAGGGCGTGACGTACCTCCCCGGCTCGTTCTTCTACGCCGGCGACAACGGCACGCGTCACGCGCGGCTGTCGTTCAGCCACGTCCCGCCCGCCGCGATCGACGAGGGGATCGCGGCGCTGGCGACCGCGGTGCGTGCGGAGGTTCCCGCGATCGGGGCGGGCGACTGAGCCGCCCGAGGGGCAGTCATCCGACGACCAGGTTCCGTAGTTCGTCGCGTTCCCCGGCCGCGTACCGCGCGTAGTTCTCGACGAACAGGTCGCCGATCCGGTCGGCGTACTTCGGCGTCGTTCCCGCCATGTGGGGAGTGACGATCGCGTTCGGCAGGTCCCAAAGCGGCGACTCGGGCGGCAGCGGCTCCTCCTCGAAGACGTCGAGTGCAGCCCCGCGGATCCGGCTCTGTTGGAGCGCGGTCTCGAGCGCGGACTCCTCGACCACCTCGCCCCGTGCGACGTTCACGAGGACCGCGTCCGACCGCATCGACATGAACTCCTCCGTACCGATCAGTCCGCGAGTCGCCTCGACGAGAGGGCACGCGAGGACGACGTAGTCCGAGCGGGCGAGAAGCTCCGGGAGCCCGGAGGGCGGATACGCCTCGTCGACGACCGCCGGAGCTGTCTCGGGAGTGCGCTTCGTCCCGATCACGTCCATGTCGAACCCGGCGGCCAACTCGGCGACGCGCGTGCCGATCGCGCCGACGCCGACGATCCCGAGGGTCTTCCCGCGGATCTCGCCCGCGGAGTAGCGCCGCCAGATGCCGTCCCGCTCCTGTTGGCGGATCCCCGTGTGGATCCGTCGCTCGAAGACGAGCAGGTAGCCGAGGACCTGTTCGGCGATCGGGTTCGCCGCGACGCCCGCGGCGTTCGTCACCGCGACGCCCCGATCCGCGAGCTCGTCGAGGTCGTACGAGTCTACCCCGGAGTTGAGCGTCTGGACCCAGTCGGGAGCCGTCCCGTCGGGGAGGTCGTCGGTGATCGGCCGGACGGTCAAGACGACGTCGACGTCGCCGACCGCCCCGCGGGACTCCGCGGCCGTCGCCGCCGTCTCGATCCGGTCCGTCGACGGGAGCGCGGCATCGATCCGGGAGTACAGTCCTCGAACGAAGTCGGTACCGAAGACGGCCGGGACGCTGTGGTGTACCAGCACGTTCGCTTCGGCGACGTCGGTCTCGGGGTCCACGCTCCCCTTCATGCGGCGTCGGGAGGTCCGTTCGCGGGTTCGATACGCCCTTTCGAGTCGATCGGGGTCGCCGTCGATCCCACGACCGCGAGCGGGCGGGCGGGACGGCTACTTCGCATACACGCTCATCGCGTCGGGATTGAGTTCGACGGAGACCTCCTCGGAGTCCGGCAGCTCCGACCGTCCCTGGACGGCGACGTCGAACTCCGGAAGCGAGTCGTCGTGCGGTTCGACCACCAGATTGGTCCGGTCGCCGTGGAAGAAACGGTTGACGATCGTGCCGTCTATCGTGCCGGCACCCGGCTCCACGAGATCGACCTCCTCCGGCCGGATGGAGGCGATCACGTCGCCTTTCACCGCGGAGTCGCCCAGATCGATCGTCATCTCGGTTTCGGCGTCGAGCTCGAGCCGTGGCGGGTGCGTCGTGTTCTCGACGACGCCGTTGAGCAGATTCGTGTCGCCGATGAAGTCGGCGACGAACGCGGTCGACGGCTCGCGATAGATCTCCCTCGGCGTGCCGATCTGTTCGATCCGCCCGTCGTTCATGACGGCGAGCCGGTCGGACATGCTCATCGCCACGTCCTGGTCGTGTGTCACGTAGAAGAACGTGCTCTCGACGCGGTCGTGGATCTCCTGGAGTTCGACCTGCATCTGTTGGCGCAGCTTCCGGTCGAGACTCGAGAGGGGCTCGTCGAGAAGCAGGATGTCCGGTTCGTTCACCAGCGCACGCGCGATCGCCACGCGTTGTTGTTGTCCACCGGAGAGGTCCTGTGGCTTCCGGTCTCCGTAGCCGGAGAGGTCCACGATGTCGAGGTACGTCTCGATGAGCCGCTCGCGTTCGTCCGGGTCGACGTCGTCCTTCTTCAATCCATACCCGACGTTCTCGGCGACGGTCATGTGCGGGAAAAGCGAGAGGCTCTGGAACACTAGGTTCGTGTTCCGCTTGTTCGGCGGGCGGTGAACGACGTCCTCGCCCTCGATGCGGATCGAACCGTCGGTGGGCGTCTCGAAGCCGCTTATCATCCGCAGAGTGGTCGTCTTCCCGCAGCCGGACGGACCGAGCAGCGAGAAGAACTCGCCGCGCTGGAGGTCGACGTCGATCCCGTCGACCGCGGTCGTGTCGCCGAACTCCTTACGGACGCCGTCGAGCTGTACTGCCGTCGTTGGTGTCGTCATACCGCGACCGACCGGACGACACGTATTCAAGCTTTCTTCCGATCAACTCGTATATTTTTGATAATACATACACCTTAATCGGATTGTTATTTGTAAGTATAACATATTCACCGGTAGAGTACGACATACGGAAGATAACGTTCGAGCACTCGCGTCTCGCGGCGGTAGCGGACGTCTCACGCCGCCCACAGAAGTGGATGATCGATCTGTATGTCTTCATCGAAGTATTGTTCATAGGAGTATTAGGACGATTTCCCAATGTTCATGTGTTAGTCAGGATAGATTTATTACATAGAAGTAGAAGTCGGTTGACGATGGTAGACAGACGGCAATTCATCAAGGCGGCAGGCGCGACCGGCGTTACGGGTATGGCGGGCCTGTCGGGGTGTATGGGCGGTAGCGGAGCGACGACGGTGTCGATCCTCACGTGGACGGGCTACGACGCGGTCAACGACCAGATCGAGGAGGCGCTCGAGGACGTCACGCTCGAGGTCTCGGTGGCGGACGGCTCGGCGAACATGTTCTCCACCGTGAACGCGGGCGGCGGCGAGGAGTACGACATCGTCATCCCGAACAACGAGTACGTCCCGCGGTTCATCGACGCGGACCTGGCGGCACCGGTGGACATGGACGTGATGACCAACTTCGACGCGCTGTATCCCACGTTCCAGAGCGCGGCCGAGGGACAGTTCTCCGACGGAGGAGAGATGTACGGGCTCCCCGTCCAGTTCGGGTGGTACGCGTACGGTTACGACAGCTCGGTGCTCCCGGAGGACCACGACCACTCCTACGACGTGCTCTTCAGCGAGGAGGTCGAGGGTGTCGACCTCACCGGCAGCATCACGCTGTACGACGGCTACTACAAGTCGATCATGGCGACGGGGCTCGCGCTCGGCTACACCGAGGCGTTCGAGGGCGACACGGTGTCGTTCACCGACGAGCAGCTCACGAACATCGAGGAGACGCTGATCGACTTCAAGCCGAACCTCCTCGGGTTCATCCACGACGAGGAGACGCTCACGCAGGACTACCAGAACGGGAACCTCATCGCGTCGTTCGCGAACCGGAGCACGCACGTGGGGATCATGAACGACGTCGAGAGCGTGGAGTTCTCCCAGCCGGCCGAGGAGGAACTGACCTGGTTCGAGGGGGCCGTCGTCACCGCCGGCTCCGAGAACAAGGAGGCCGCCTTCGAGGTGTTAAACGAGTACATCGATCCCGAAACCGGCGCTGAATTATCAGAGAATCGGAACATCATGAACGCGTCCCAGGACGCGATGGACAACATCGAAACGGAGTCGCTCCAGATCGAGCCGGAGATCCTGGATGGAATGATCCCGTTCAAGCCCGCGGAGCGGGACGACACGTGGATCGAGATGTTCGAACGGGTCAAGAACGCGTGAGAACGATATGAGCACCATCCAGGAGCTCGGCGACGCGTTCGAACGGCGGGGAAAGCGGGCGAAGCTCGCGATCATGGCGGGACCGGGAGTCGGATGGCTGCTCACGCTGATACTGGTCCCGACGACGTTCCTCGTGATGGTGAGCTTCGCGGAGATCAACAGCTCCTACGACGTGGTGTGGTCCTTCTCGGTGTCGAACTACCGGGAGCTGTTCGTCGGGGAGAGCGGGTTCCTCCAGACGCCGTTCGTCGACTCGTTTTTCCTCTCTTTGCGCATCGCGGCGGCCACCACGTTCCTGACGGTCGTCCTCGCGTATCCGGTCGCGTACCTGCTCACGCGACTCTCCGGACGGCGGTTCAAGGTCGTGTTGTTCGCGGTCCTGGTGCCCTTCTTCACCATCTTCATCGTGCGCATCTACTCCTGGCTCTCGCTCTTCGGTAGCCAGGGACTGATCAACTCGGCACTGGTCGCGACTCCCCTGACCTCCGAGCCGCTCGGGATCTTCGAGTACGGGCTCGCGGCGGTGGTCATCTCGCTCACCCACGCCTTCTTCCCGTACATGCTGTTGACGCTGTACTCGAGTCTCGAGGGGATCGATTACGGCGTCATCGAGGCGTCGCGGGACCTCGGGGCGACGCGGATCGAGATCGCGAGGGACGTCGTGATCCCGCTTTCGGCACAGGGGCTCATCACCGGGTGCGTCTTCGTGTTCGTCCCGGCGCTCGGGACGTTCATCACGCCGCAGTTCCTCGCGCGCGGGAAGTTCACCATGATCGCCGAGGTGCTCACGGCCAGAATAAACGAGCTGTACGCCATCAACTACGGCGCGGCGGGGTCGCTGTTCCTCATCATCCCGACCCTGATCGCGTTCGCGATCGTGATGCGTACCACCAGCCTGGAGGCGATGGGGTGACCCATGGCGGACAGTGAAGGACACGGTCGGCTCTCGCGTCTCGTCGGCGAGCCCGGACTGGCGGGAACCGTCTCCGTCGACCGGCTCGTGAGTGCGATCGCCTCCTACGGCATGTGGGCGCTGACGATCGGGATCGTCGTCTTCCTCTGGCTCCCGCTCTCGCAGATAATCGCGCTCTCGTTCATGGAGAACTCGGCGGTGTTGTTTCCGTTCGAGGGAGTCACCCTCCAGAACTACGTCAGCCTGTTCACCAACGAGGGACTCCTCATGGCGGCCAGACAGAGCGCGTTCGTGGCGACGGTGTCCGCCTCGGTCGCGACGCTGATCGGCGTCCCGATGGGGTTCGCCATCGCCCGCCACGAGTTCCGCGGCAGGAAGATGCTCAGGGGGCTCGTCATCGTCCCGCTCCTGATGCCAGGGATCATCATGGGGATCTCGCTTCTGATCCTGTTCCGTGTGATCGGGCTCTCTCCCGGTTTCTTCGGGACCGTGCTCGCTCACTCCGTGTACGGGCTGCCGTTCATCGTCCTCCCCGTGGTCGCCAGGCTCGCCGTGTTCGACCGCAAGCTCGAGGAGGGAGCACGCGACCTCGGCGCGGACGGACGCGGCGTGTTGACGGACGTCACCCTCCCGATCATCTCGCCCGCGATCGCCGCGGGCTTCATCTTCGCCTGGCTCCGCTCGTTCGAGGACTTCATCCGCGTCTTCTTCGTCGGCGGAACCATGGACGCGCTCACCAAAGAGATGTACGGCATGGTGGTGTACTCACAGGGGACGGAGGCGATGGACCCGATGGCGACGATCATCGTGCTGGTCGTCAGCGCCGCGCTGGCCGTCGCGATCAACTTCCGGGACATCCTCGAGTACGTCTAGTTGCGCGTCGGCGGGGCGGGTCGTTCAGTCCCCGATTCCCGTTTTTCGGGAAGCGGTTCCTACGTTCCGCCGCCCGAACCGTCGGCCCCGACCGAACCGTCCGGCTCCACGTCGCGGACGGTTCCCACGCCCTTGCTCGATCCCTCGCGGAAGACGAAGCGCTGTCCCTCCTCGATCAGGTACGGCCGGAACTTGAACCGGACCCGCGTCCGGCCGGTGTCGCCCGGAAGCAGTCGCCCCTCCTCGGGCGCGAACGCCGCCGCCTCCGAGACGGTCTCGACGTGGACGACCGGCTCGTACCCCTCGCGGATCCGCGTCGGGTGGTTGAGCACCATCACCTCCGCGTCGAACTCCCGAACCGGATCGGGGTCGCTCTCGCGGGGAACGAGCGCCATCCCGCGTTCGATCTCCACCTCGTCGACGCCCTTCAACGCGATCCCGACGATCCGGCCGGCCTTCGCCTTGTCGACCCGGTGGTAGTGCATCTCGATCGAGCGGACCTCGACCTCGCGGAAGGAGCCGTCGGCCATCGGACCCAAGAGGAGCTCGTCGCCCGCCTCGACCGTCCCGGAGTTGACCGTGCCGGACGCGACCGCGCCCACGCCCGTCACCTTGTAGCTTCGATCGACGTACATCCGGAACGTCCCGCGCTCCGGCGTCGCGCGCTTCGGCAGCGCCTCGAACAGCCGGTCGAGCGTATCCACGCCCTCCTTCGTCACCGCGCTGGTTCGAACCACGGGAACGACCCCGTCGCCCACCTCCGCGACCGCGACGTCGACGTCGTGGCGGTCGAGTAAAAGCGGCGTCTGGCCGGCGTTCCGGAGCGTCGACTCCACCTCGCGTTCGACCGCGGCGAGTCGCTCGTCGGTCACGGCGTCCGCCTTCGTGATCGCGACGATCGTCGGGAGTTCGGTCGCGAGCAGGATCCCGAGGTGTTCGCGGGTCGTCGCCGTCGGGCCGTCGTCGGCGGCGACGACGAGCAGGCCGTAATCCAGCTTCTGACCGACCAGCCCGCGGATCGTCGTGTGAAGCCACGGCTCGTGACCCACCGTGTCGACGAACGACACCAGCCGGTCCGCCTCCTCGACGATCCGTGCGCGGTCGGATTTTCGATGGGGGTTGTCCATCCGAACCGCGTCGTCGGCGTCGTCGACGAAGCCGTACACCGCGTACGAGAGGTCCGCGGAGAGCCCCCGCTCGACCTCGTGGGGCTGAACGTCGAGGAAGCCGCGCGTACCGCCCTGGCCGTCGTCGGCCCGGCCCGTGACGAGCGTCCCGACGAGCGTCGACTTCCCGTGGTCGACGTGGCCGGCCGTCCCGACGACGAGGTGGTCGTCGTCGGCCTCGAACATCCCGCCCTCCCGGACGGTCGCGAGTCCGACGAGCCCCGCGGCGTCGCCGTCCCCGTCGGCCCCCGCGCTCCACGTCTCCACGTCGGCGATGTGGGCGTCCGCCTCCTCGGCCAGAAGCGAGAGGACGTCCATCGTCTCCGAGAAGGCGTCCGGCGGGACCCCCGCGAGCCCCCCGTCGTCGGTGACGCCGAGGACGTACGTCGCCTCGCCGTCGCCCGAGAGCACTCGGTGGCGGAGCTGTGCCACGAGCGACTCCATGCGACCGTCCGCCAGGTGGACCTCGCGGGTGAGCCGTTCCTTGAACTCGATCGCCCCGCCGTCGCGCTCGCCGCGCTCGATGGCCCGCCGCAACGCGGACCGGTCAGCGCTCATGAAGCCCCGTAGGCGACAGCCGGGCTTAACGGTTTTCGTGGGAGCCGTCCCCACGCCACGTGATCGGTACGGAGCGCTCCGGAGACCGGGGGACCCGGTCGAGGCGGACCGGAACCGGTACGGGGGCATTTAACCTCTCCCCGCGGGGAGAGAACGCATGGACACAACGGTCCCCCGCGTCGCCGAACGGCGCGTCCACGTCGTGCCACTCGGCCACGAACACGACCGGATAGTCGAGCCCCTCCGCAGCCACGGCGCGGACGTGGTGTACCTGCTCGCGGACGTCCCGGACCGCGAGGCCGATCGCGGCACGGTCGATTTCGAGGCGGCCGCCGCCGGCCCGGAGGAGAACTGCGTCGACGTCGACCGGCTGACGGAGTACCAGCGGGACGCGTGGGCGGAGACCGCCGAGTTCGCCGCGGTCCGCGCGCTGCCCGTCGAGCTCGCGGACGTGTACGACGTGCTCGGCGTGACGACCACCGTCGCCGCTCGCCACGACGCCGGCGAGCCCGACGGCGACCGGCTGTTCGCCAACGTCTCGACGGGCCCGCGGATCGCGGCGGTCGGCGTCGCCATCGGCTGTATGGTCGTCGGCGCGCGGCCCTACAGCGTCGAGCCCGAGGTCCACCGCCACGACGTGGCGGAGACGCCGCTCACCGCCGGCGTCGCGGAGACGGTCGACCTGCCGCTGTACCCGATGGACGCGCCGACGACGGATCAGGTCGCGGTGCTCGGCCGGCTCCGCGAGCGGACCGACCGGAACGTGACGACGGACAAGTGGAACCTGATCCAGTGGGCTCGCGAGCGCGACCTGGCGTTCCTGCGCGAGGCCGGCGAGAGCCGGACCGCGAAGTACCGCGCGCTGGAGACGCACGTGCTCTCGCCGCTCCGCGACCGCGGCTACGTCGAGTTGGAGGACGTGGGGCGCTCCGACACGGTCCACCTCACGGAGACCGGCCGGCGCGTCTTCTTCGCGTTCCAGCACAAGCTCGGCGAGCCCTGAGCGCGTCGCCGGATCGCTCGACGGGCGACGCACGAACCGTCCACGGCCCTCCAGGAGCCGTCACGGATCCCGCATGTCGTGCGGATCGTACGGTTCGTCCGGACTATCCATGGCTAACGTAGAATCATCGACCGGGCATCGATCGAAACGCGTGACGCCCCGTCGGGCGGGCGCGGCACCCGCTCCGCCCTCCCCTGCCCTCCATCCGCCCTCGCGGTCCCCGCTGACGCGATCGCGGTCGCCCGGCGGAGCGTCACGGACGACGGCTCGTCCGTCGTTTTGACGCCGCAGAGCGGTCTCGCGAACCAACTCCGGAACGCGGCGGCGCGTCCCGCGACCGCCGGAGGTCGGTCGTTTCGCTTCCGGCGGCTCCGCCGTCGGCCGGCGGAGGGACCGTCGATCTCTCCTCGCTCGCGGAACCGCACCCGCACCTCACGCCTCCTCAGACTCGGCGGACGGGTCGGGGAGGTTCCGTCCGAGTCGAGGAGAGAGGAGCGCGGTTCGAGGAACGTCCGCCCGTGGACGCCCGGTCAGTCCCGCAGTTCGACGTACGTCCGGCGGACCGTCACGGGCGTCACGCCCGCGACGTCGGCGGTCTCCTGCTGGGTGTAGTCGGCGTCGAACTGGCGCGCCGCGGTGTACAGGCAGGCGGCGGCGACGCCGACGGGGTTGCGACCGTTCGCGATCCCCTCCTCGACGGCACGGTCGGCGAGTTCGCGGGCGCGCGCCTCGACGCTCGAGTCGACCTCGAGCTCGCTCGCGAACCGCGGGAGGTACTCGGCGGGCGCGGCCGGACCGATCGGGAGGCCGAGCTCGCGGTTCATCGCGTCGAAGGCCGCGCGGTGTTCCGCCTCGGTCGCCTTCGCCTCCGCGCACACCTCGCCGACGGTCCGGGCGACGTCGGCGGTCCGGCAGGCGACGTAGACGCACGCGGCGGCGAAGCCCTCCAGCGAGCGCCCCCGGAGCAGGCTCTCCGACTGCGCGGAGTCGAACAGCGCGCAGGCGGTGTCCCGGAGGCTCGTGGGCAGCCCCAGCGCGCCGGTGAGCCGTCGGATCTCGGTGTAGGCGTACACCTTGTTGCGGTCGCGCTTCGTGGAGATCCGCGCGCGGTTGTGCTGGGTGCGCATCCGGGCCATCCGGCGGCGCTTGCGCCCCTTGAGCCGGGTCGAGCGGCCGATCTTCGTCGAGAGTCCGCGATCGTGACGTGACCGCGTCAGGGGGGCGCCCGTGCGCTTGGGGTCCGTGTCGTCATCGGAGAAGGAGCGCCACTCGGGGCCGTGATCGATCCGGTCAGCCTCGAGGACGAGCCCGCAGTCGACGCAGGCGCGCTCCGCGCTGTCGACTTCGGTGCGCCCGCCGCACTCGGGACACTCCTCGTCGCGGACGGCGGTCGAGGACGAGGTCGTCTCGGCGGCGTCGGCGGTACCGGTGCGGTCGGTGCGGTCGGCGCGGTCGGTGCGGTCGGCACGGTCGGTGCGGTCGGCGCGGTCGGTGCGGTCGGCGCGGTCGGCGCGGGCGGACGTCGAGGCGGCGCGGGGGTTCCGGGAACGGCGCGAACGGACGCGGGTCGAGGGTGCCTTGCTCATCACACCTGAACCTCGGTCCCGATCCCTTACTTAAATCCCGGTGGATCGGGGGGTGAACCGTCGGATCCGCGCTCCCGTACCGACCGGTTACCGGTCGGTGACCGGCGTCGGTCCCGACGGAGTAGGTGGGTTTATTTATCCGAACGCGAGACCGGTCGACATGACGCTGTCGGACATCGCGGCGGGTCTCGAGGTGACGGCCAACCAGCGCGACAGGGGGGTCGCCGTCGCCGACGACACGGAGACGCCGCTGACCGAACGCCTGCGCGAGTACGCCGAGAACCTGCCGTGTACGCCGGAGGCGACCGCAACGGTAGTGGACGCGTACACGGCCGGTCGGAGCGTCGGCGACGCCGCCGCGGACGCCGGCGTCGCGCCCGTGACCGCCGCGAAGACCCTCCACCGCTGTGGCGTCTCGGGCGTCTGCCCGCTCGCGCCGACCCGCCGGGGGGTCGTCCGCGACTGGCTCGACGGCCGGATCGGCCGCAGCGAGGCGGTGACGCTCGCCGGCGGCGACGACGCGGACTTCGCGCTCGCGACGTACGTCGAGACCCACGACCCGCTCCCGGCGGTCGCCGACGTGGTGGACGCCAAGCTCGCGGGGTCGTCGCCGCTCGGGACCGGCCTCGGCGCGGACGATCCCCTCGGCGACGCGCTGGACTCGCCCGACGACCTCCGCTGACCGGCTCCGCCGGCTCCCGATCAGTGCGGTCTCCCGCAGAACCGTGCTCCACAGCCGGACCGTCTCCCGCTACGACCGCATGCGTTCGATCAGTCCCTCCTCCGAGAAGTCGACCTCGAGCGTCGTATCGAAGAGCCGGGCGTACGCGTCGGCGACCGCCCGCGGGTACGCTCCGTCGCCGGTCGCTGTCGCGGGCGCGACCGCCACGCGCGGGTCCGTCTCCGGGAGAGTCACGTCGGCGGCGGATCCCCCGGTCTCGCCGTCGATCCCGCGGGACACCGCGACCGTCGCGTCGACGCTCGCGCCCACGTCGGCGATCCGGCCGCGGAGCCGCTGGAGGGCGTCGCTGCCGTGCGGCGTCACGGGACGGACCGCGGCGACGCCCTCCGCGGCCGTGACCGCCGCGACCGCCTCGTTCGACGCCACCGGCGACGCGTCGACGAGCACCGCGTCGTAGGCGGTCGCCGCCTCGTCGATCCGCCGTTCGAGCCTACGCGCCGCCTCGGAGGTCTTCGCGCGGGCGATCCGCTCGAACGGGGCGCGGGCGGGGACGGCGTCCGCGCGTCCGGGGAGCGTCGAGGCGTCGTCCCCGTCGTCGGCGCGCCCGGATCCGCCGCCGAGGGCGATCGGGTACGTCGCCGCCGACAGCGACGCGCCGGCCTCGTCGGTGACGAGCGCCGTGAGATCGGTTCCGATCCGGCCGCGAACGTACTCGGAGAGGCCCTGCGTCGCGAACGCCGCGTCGATCACCGCCACGTCCCGCCCGCCGCGTGCGCCGGCCGCCGCCAGTTCGACGGCCGTCCGTGTCGTCCCCGCGCCGCCGGTCGCTCCGACCAGCGCGAGCGTCGTCGCGTGCATGGCTTGGATCGCCGGAGTCGAGTGTTAAGCGTCGCGGATCGCCTCCGAACGCCGGCCCGCCGGCGTCGTCGTCGCCCGTCCCGGCGGTCTCGCCGGACCCGGTGATCGCGGCGTCGCCGAGAGCGTTCCGGTGCCACAACGCTTATATCGAGATGTTGGGGTCTGTACGCACACATGGCGGCCATCGCGGACGGGAAGTGGCGTGCGCTGGCGCTCGTCGGCGTCGCGGAGCTGTTCGCGATGACGCTCTGGTTCAGCGGGAGCGCCGTCGGGCCGGAGCTGGCCGCGGCGTGGGGGCTCTCGGCCGCCGAGACGGCCTGGCTGACGAACGCGGTCCAGCTCGGGTTCGTCGTCGGTGCCCTCGCGTCGGCGTCGCTGACGATCGCCGACGTCGTCCCGCCGCGGTATCTGTTCGCCGGCTCCGCGCTGGCCGGGGCCGCGGGGACGGCGATCATCGCGGCGGTCGTCTCGAACGGACCGCCCGCGATCCTCCTGCGGTTCCTGACGGGCGTCACGCTCGCGGGCGTGTATCCCACGGGGATGAAGATGATGGCGTCGTGGTTCGACGAGGGCCGGGGGTTGGCGATCGGGGTCCTCGTGGGCGCGCTGACGGTCGGGTCGGCGTCGCCGCATCTGCTCCGGGCGGCCAGCGGTATCGGTCGTCCCGACGTGGTTCTGTACGGCACCGCCGGACTCGCGGCGTTCGGGGGCGTACTCGTCCTCGCGTACGAGGACGGTCCGCACCAGCCGGAGACCGCCCCGTTCGATCCGAGCGCGATCCGGCGGATCGTCACCGACCGCGGCGTCGTTCTCGCGAACATCGGCTACTTCGGCCACATGTGGGAACTCTACGCGGTCTGGACGTGGATCCCCGTCTATCTCGTCGCAAGCTTCGAGGCCAGGGGAGTGGCCGCCGCGAACCGGAGCGCCGCGCTGCTCGCGTTCGCGACGATCGCCGTCGGCGGCGTCGGCGCGTGGCTGGCCGGCTCCGCGGCCGACCGCTGGGGTCGATCCGTCGTCACCAGCGCGTCGATGGTCGTCTCCGGGAGCGCCTGTCTGCTCGCGGGCGTCGTCTTCGGAGCCCCGCCGGCCGTGGTCGTCCCGTTCGTTCTCGTCTGGGGCTTCGTCATCGTCGCCGACTCCGCGCAGTTCTCCGCGGCGGTCTCGGAACTCGCCGACGAGAGCTACGTCGGGTCGGCGCTGACGCTTCAGACCGCGGTGGGCTTTCTCATCACCATCGCGTCGATCCAGCTGATACCCGTCGTACGGGACGCCGTCGGCTGGCGCTGGGCGTTCGCTCCGCTCGTCGTCGGGCCGCTCGCGGGGACCGCCGCGATGTTGTGGCTCCGTACGCTTCCGGCGGCCGACCGGCTGGCCGGCGGGCGGGGCTGATCCGTCCGCAGGAAGTGACGGGCGGCAGGCCGGAGTGGTCCGACCGGAGATATCGATCGCCCGCCGGTCTCACCCGTCGATCGCGGACGCGACGTCCTCGGCGATCGCGTCGAGCTCACCGTCGGAGAGGTCGGGACGCTTCCCCGCGACCGCGTGGATAGGCGCGCCGCCGTCGCCCTCGAACCGCGGGACGACGTGTGCGTGGACGTGCGGGATCTCCTGGCCGGCCGCCTCGCCGTCGTTGATCCCGACGTTCGCCCCGTCGGCGTCGACCGCGTTCTGTACGCGGGGCGTGAGTTCGCTCACGGCGTCGAACACGGCGCTCGCGAGGTCGGCGTCGAGGTTACCGACGCGCTCGGCGTGTGCCTTCGGGATCACGAGCGTGTGGCCGCGCGCGAGCGGGTTGGCGTCGAGGAACGCCAGGACGTCGTCGGTCTCACACACCGTTCGCGCCGGGATCTCGCCGTCGACGATCGAACAGAAGATACAGTCGTCGGGCATACGCGAGGGGTCGACGCCGCGACGTATCAAGGTTTCCCGGACGGTACCGGAGACGCCAACCGTGGTGGGACCGGACCGCATGACGAGTGAACGATCACCATAGTATGAAACTATATACTTGTACGTATATTTATATGAGAGAATGAGATCGATACGTGTTTTCCTTACGGTAGTCGCCGCGGTGCTGCTCGTGAGCGCCGCGACCGGTGGTGCGGTCGCGCAGTCCGACGGGGACGAAGACCTGTTCGAATCGCTGGAGGAGATGGTCCCGGTGTACAACGAGAACGCGGAAAACGTCGACCTCGGCCCGGTCAACCTCGCGGGCACCAGCAACGTCTACATCGAGGACGGCGACTCCGAGACCGTCTACTCGATCACGATGGACGAACGGAACCGCATCACCGCGCTCGACGACGAGCCCGACGAGGACGCGGTCCGACGGATCACCGCGGATCGGGCGACGCTCGTCGGCATCACCGAGGCCGACAACCCGGCCGCTGCGTTCCGGGACGCCGTCGCCAACGACGACATCGTCATCACCGGCGAGAGCGGCCACGTCATCGAGCAGGTCAAGTGGGCGGTCGTCAATGCGTTGAAGGGACTGCTGCTCTAGGGAGGGTTCGGCCGTCCCGCGGCGCCTTTTCTCGAACTCACTCGCTCCGGTCCGGAAACGGGACCTCGATCAGCGTTCCGTCGTCCGGGAGGAGACACTCGCCGTCGAACGCCTCGCGGGCCTCCCGCAGGATCGGCGACGCGTCCGCCGCGTACCGCGAGGAGACGTGGACGAGCGCCAGCCGCTTGGCGTTCGCGCGCTCGGCGATCCCGCCCGCCTCGCGGCCCGTCGAGTGGGCGGTGTCGCGGGCGCGGTCGGCCATCCCGTCGGCGAAGGTGGCGTCGTGGACGAGGAGGTCGGCGTCCTCGGCGACCTCGACGGTCCGTTCGCGCGGTCGGGTGTCGGCCGTGTAGACGAACGTCCGGCCGGGGCGGGGCGGTCCGACGACCTGCTCGGGCTCGACGACGGTCCCGTCCGCCAGTTCGACGGACTCTCCCTCGTGGAGCCGGCCGAACGCCGGACCGACCGGGACGCCGAGCTCCTCGGCCTTCGGTCGGTCGAACCGGCCGGGGCGGTCAGCCTCCTCGAGGACGTACCCCTGTGAGACCGTCCGGTGTGTCGTCTCGAAGGCGCGGACCTCGTAGCCGTCGGCGTCGAGCGCGACGTCGCCGGGGGCGACCTCCTCGATCCGGACCGGGAACCCCGGCTGGTGGTCCGCCGCGTGGACCAGGTCGTGGAGGTCGTCGCCGGTGCCGGGCGGACAGTGGATCGAGAGCGGCTCGGTCCGATCGTTGAACCCGAGCGTCTGAACGAGTCCGGGGATCCCGAGGACGTGGTCGCCGTGGAGGTGCGAGACGAAGAGGCGATCGAGCCCGAATCCGGTGCCGGCCCGCATCATCTGGCGCTGGGTGCCCTCGCCGCAGTCGAACAGCAGGCGGTCGCCCTCGCGGTTGACGAACAGGGCGCTCGGCGCGCGCTCGGTGGTGGGGACGGCACCGCCCGTCCCGAGGAAGGTGACGCGAAGGGACATACGCGCCCTGTGGCCGGCGGGGGTAAACTCCTTTCGAGCCGCGTCCGCCGGGACGAGGGAAGCCGGCGACCACGAGAGGGACGCCGCGACCGCGGCGGCCGCCGGTCGAAGCCGACATGAGGCTCCCGCCCCGAGGTCGGGCATGCACGACGAGATCGCCGCGCTCGTCCGCCAGGAAGGGTGGCGCGCGGAGGGGGCCGCCGCCCGCGTCCACTACGACGGCGGCGGCGACCGGGTCGCGATCGAGTTCTACGCCGACGCCGAGCGCGTCCTCTACTGGACCGTCCCCGAGGGATCGGGGACCGGGGCGGAAACGAGGAGCGGGGTGACGACGGCCGACACCGGCACTACCGGCACCGCCGCGCCGATCCCGCGAGAGACCGTCCCGGACCCGCTTCGGCGGCGGATCCGCGAGGACCTCGACGCCGCGGGCGTCGACCCCGACGTCGAGCGGCGCGGCGTCTGAGGGGCGATCCTCGAGTCGGGCGTCGTCGAGGCGTCGCCGAAGCGGCGGTGACGTGCTCGGCGACGCACTCGTCGATCGCCGTCCGCGAAGGGACCGACGACGAGGTCACCACACGACCTCGTCGTCGACGGCGATCGTCCCCGACTCGACGATCCGGGCGTCGAGCCCGCCGCGGTGTTCGAGCGCCGCCTTCGCGTCGGGCTGGTCGGCGTGTGACGCCATGTACCCGCAGGGCTCACAGAGGCCGGTCCCCTCGAGGACGGTCTCGCCGACCCGGAACCGCTCCCCGACGAGGTGGTTCAACGCCACCCCGCGCGTCGTGACGTTTCGCCGGTGCGCGCCGCCGGGGAGGTCGACGTCGTACGCCTCGGCGGCGGCCTCCAGCGCCTCGGCCTCGACGAGCGTGACGTCGCTGGGATCGAGGTCGTCGCGTTCGTTGTAGATCCCCTCGCCCCTAAAGTAGCGGTCCCCCTTCAGCCCCCGGCCGGCGACGGCCTCGACCGACTCCCGCGGCTCGGGGTCGCCGCCCGTGTCCGGGGTGACGTGGATGCGTTCGACCGCGCCGACGCGGGCGTCGCGCGATGACGCGTCCTTCGCGTGTTCCATTGCCGTACCCGTTCGATCGGACGATATTGACATCCTCCCCGCCCTGAAGGGCGGGGTTTTAGCCTTGTAACTTCCATAATAAACCTACGTCGTCGCCGGCGCGGCAGGGGCCGTTACGGACTCCGGCCTCGTCGGGCGCCGAAATCAATCGCCACCCTCGCGTGCCGGTCGCCGAAAGGATATAACGGAAGCGGTGCCTACACGTTCACATGAGCATCGCCTGCGACGACGACGTCCTCGGCGGGGAGCCACGGATCGACGGGACGCGCGTGGGCGTCCGCCACGTCGCGGCACGGGTGATCGACGGCGGACGCGCTCCCGCCCACGTCGCGGATCAGTTCGACGTATCCCTCGCGGACGTGTACGAGTGTCTCTCGTACTACTACGCCCATATCGACGAGATGCGTGAACTCGAACGGGAGAACGAGGAGGCGTTCGAGCGGATTCGAGAGTCGTCGGTGAAGCCCAAAGAGCCCGTACAGTGACGGAGATCCGGATCCTGCTCGACGAGCACGTCGGCCGGGTTTTCGAGCGGACGCTTCGGGAGCGCGGATACGACATCGAACAGGCGAAAGATCGGTTCGGAGAACACACGAGCGACGCCGAACTCGTCGAGTGGTGTGGCGAGTCCGGAACGGTTCTGGTGACGAACAACGCAAAGGATTTCGAACGACTCCACCGCGAGCACGACCACGCCGGGATCCTGCTCTACTACGACCAAAACCTGCCCGACACCGATCCCGAGGGACTCGCCCGAACGGTCGAGAAAGTGTTCGATCAGTACGGACTCGACGGGGTCGCGGATCAACTCGTCGATCTCGGAGAGTGGTACGAGTGGCTCCACGACCGATAGCGGCCGTTCTCTCCGATTTCTGTCGGCCGGGATCGATCCGAAGGAAACGCACTTGGCTCGTGGTCCGATAGGGTGCGTGATGAGTAGCGCCGAGTGGGAGGACGACGACCCGTTCGAGGAGCAGCGCGCGGAGGTTGAGAACCCGATGAAGCGGCTGTTCGCCGAGTACGGCCGCGCGTACCTCCCGCAGGTGACGGTCGGCGTCGTCGCCAGCGTCTTCGCGCGACTGCTCGATCTCCTCCCGCCGCTCATGCTCGGGATCGCCATCGACGCGGTCTTCTACGAGGACGCGCTCTTCAGCGAGCAGATCCCGCTCGTCGTGCTCCCGGACGCGTGGCTCCCGACCGGCCGCACGGAGCAGTTCTGGTTCACGGTCGCCGTCATCGCCGGCGCGTTCGCGCTCGGCGCGGCGTTCCACTGGGTCCGCAACTGGGGGTTCAACGCCTTCGCCCAGCACATCCAACACGACGTCCGCACCGACACCTACGACCGGATGCAGCGGCTGAACATGGCGTTCTTCTCCGACAAGCAGACCGGCGAGATGATGTCGATCCTCTCGAACGACGTGAACCGCCTCGAGCGATTCCTGAACGACGGGATGAACTCGCTGTTCCGGCTCTCCGTGATGGTCGTCGGCATCGGCGGACTCCTGGTGTGGATAAACTGGCAGCTGGCCCTCGTGGCGCTTCTGCCCGTCCCGATCATCGCCGGGTTCACCTTCCTCTTCATCAGGACGATCCAGCCGAAGTACGCCGCGGTGCGCTCCTCCGTCGGGAAGATGAACTCTCGGCTGGAGAACAACCTCGGCGGCATTCAGGTGATCAAGTCCTCGAACACCGAGCCGTACGAGTCGGACCGCGTCGACGACGTCTCGATGGACTACTTCGACGCCAACTGGGGCGCGATCCGAACCCGGATCAAGTTCTTCCCGGCGCTGCGCGTGCTCGCGGGGATCGGCTTCGTGTTCACCTTCGTGGTCGGCGGCCTCTGGGTGTTTCAGGGGGCCGCACCCGGCCCCTTCTCCGGCGACCTCTCCGTCGGAATGTTCGTCGTCTTCATCCTCTACACCCAGCGGTTCATCTGGCCGATGGCCCAGTTCGGCCAGATAATCAACATGTACCAGCGGGCCCGCGCCTCCTCCGAGCGCATCTTCGGGCTGATGGACGAGCCCTCGAAGCTCGAACAGGACGCGGACGCCCCGGACCTGGTCGTCGAGGCGGGCGAGGTCGTCTACGACGGCGTCACCTTCGGCTACGACGACGAGCCGATAGTCCGGGACGTCGACTTCGCCGTCGAGGGCGGCGAGACGCTCGCGCTGGTCGGCCCGACCGGAGCCGGGAAGTCGACCGTGCTCAAGCTGTTGCTCCGGATGTACGACGTCGACGAGGGCGAGATCCGGGTCGACGGCCAGGACGTCAGCGAGGTCACGCTGCGGTCGCTGCGCCGGTCGATCGGCTACGTCGGACAGTCCTCGTACCTGTTCTACGGCACCGTCCGCGAGAACATCACTTACGGGGCCTTCGAGGCGACGGACGAGGAGGTCCGCGAGGCCGCGAAGGCGGCGGAGGCGCACGCGTTCATCGAGAACCTCCCGGACGGCTACGACACGATGGTGGGCGAACGCGGCGTGAAGCTCTCCGGCGGCCAGCGCCAGCGAGTCACCATCGCCCGCGCGGTGTTGAAGGACCCGGACGTGCTCGTCTTAGACGAGGCCACCTCGGACGTGGACACGGAGACCGAGATGCTGATCCAGCGGTCGATAGACCGGCTCACCGCCGACCGCACGACGTTCGCGATCGCCCACCGGCTCTCGACGATCCGGGACGCCGACACCATCCTGGTGTTGGAGGACGGCGAGATCGTCGAGCGCGGCAGCCACGACGAACTGCTGGAGAACGGGGAGCTGTACGCGCACCTCTGGGGCGTCCAGGCCGGCGAGATCGACGAGTTACCCCAGGAGTTCATCGACCGCGCACAGGAACGGACCGCGCGAGTCCTCGAGGACGTCGAGGGCGACGACGACTAGCGGTCCGAAACCGACGGCCGACGGCGGCTCACGGACGGCCGGGTCACGGCGAACGCCGGCTCCAGTCGCCCGTCTCCCTCCCGACCGTCTCCGGATCGACGGAGTTCCCCGTCCCGTCGACGCCGACGACCGCGAGGATCGCGTCGCGGACCTGACGGGGTTCCCGGAACGTCGTCACGTCGGTTCGGCGCAACACCTCCTCCAATCGGTCGGTTCCGTCGGCGTGGTCGAGCTCGAAGCCGCCGTACTGCTCTATCAGTTCTTCCTTCGTCACCGGGTAGGCGTGCTCGCGGATCGCCGGCTTCAGCGGACCGAACCGGACGCCGTAGACGGCCTCCGAGGTGGTCTCGTCGTCGGACATACTCGCCGATCCACGCCCGACGGATTAAGTTCCGGGGGCGGATCGAGCGAGACGGAACCCGCGACGCGCCGAGGAGCCGACCGTCGGCTATACGGTGTCGGTCGACACAGGGGAGGTATGCGACTCGCGGACGCAACCTGGACCGACGTGCGGGACGCCGACGTCGACGTCGCGTTCCTCCCGGTCGGCAGCACCGAACAGCACGGCCCCCACGCGCCGCTTTCGACCGACACGCTGAACGCGGTCGCCGTCGCGGAGGCGGCGGCTGCGGCCTACGGCGCGGAGCCGCGGGCGGGCATCGCCGACGGCGTCCCCCGCGGCGAGGCGCTGGTCGGCCCCCCGATCCCCGTCGGCGTCGCCGAGGAGCACCGCTCGTTCGACGGGACGATGTGGGTGAGCCCGGACGCCTTCCGGACGTACGTGCGCGAGGCGGCCGCCTCGTTCCCGGCACACGGCGTCGACCGCGTCGTGTTCGTGAACGGTCACGGTGGCAACGTCGAGGCGCTCGCGGAGGTCGCCCGGCGCTTCTCGCGCGACCCCGCACACGACGGCTACGGGGTGGCGTTCACCTGGTTCGAGGCGGTCGGCGAGCACGCGGGCGACATGGGCCACGCGGGGCCGCTCGAGACGGCGCTTCTGCGCGCGACGAACCCCGACCTCGTCCGCGAGGACCGCGTCGACGACGCGCGCGACCGGGGAGCCGAGCGGTGGGGCGAGTGGGTCTCGGGCGTGAACCTCGCGCACGACTCCGACGAGTTCACCGACAACGGCGTCGTCGGCGACCCGACCGCCGGCGACGCCGACCGCGGCCGGGAGCTGCTCGACCGCGCACGCGACGCGCTCGCCGAGCTGGCGCGGGCGGTCGCGGACCGGGAGGTCGAAAACGACGAGTAGGCCGCTCAGATGACGTCGTCGGAGTCGTGCGCGTCGCGCATCCGCCGCGCCTCCGCGGCGTAGCGCTCCCGTAGCTCGGGGTCGTCGACGGAGCCGAGCTCGCCCGGTCCGGCCTCGACCGCCGCGGTGGTGTCCCGCACGTCCGAGAAGGAGGTGAGCGCGCGCTCCTTCCGGAAGTATCGCTCGCCGTCGGGCGTGGCGTACGTGAGTATCACCACGTTCTGTTCGTCGTCGGAGTACGTCCGCTCGACCAGCCAGACGCGAACGCCCTCCGTGGTTGGTTCCGTCATGCCAGTGGGTTCGAACGCGCAGAGCATAAACCGAGGAGGGCGTTCCCGTCGGGAGGAAACGGACGTTCGGGCCGATCCCGCCTACTCGTCGTCGTCCTCGGCGTCCTGGAGCGCGCCGCGGATCGCGGGGATCGTCCCGGTGAGCGAGGCGACCTCCTCGGCCGCCGACTCGATATCTCCCACGAGCGACTCCAGATCGGCGATCTGCGCCTCGAGGTCGTCGGCGTCCTCGAAGGCGTCGGCGCGCTCGCCGAGGACGTACGCCTTCTTTGCCGACCTGACGTGATCGACCGCGTCGCCCACGTCCAGCGCCGACTTGAGCCCGTTGAGCGCGCCCAGCACGTTCTCCGCGTCGGTCACCCACACGTCGTCGGGGTCGGGCAACTCCTCGCGGGCCGCCGCGAGGTGGTCTTCGACCTCCGCGCGGGTCTCCTCGGCCGCCTCCCCGAACAGGTCGTCGTCGTCGAACGTGGACTGGCTCATGGGGGGACCGTCGTGCCGACGCGGTTTATATCCGAGCCCGAAAGCGAAAGTGAAATTCGCCGATTGCGGGGCCCTGCGCGGGATCGAGGCGAGCGCCGGTCGCCGCAGATCGAGCGTGGGTCACTCAGACCCGGCCGAGGAGTTCGAGCGTCACGAGGAGGATCGCGAGCGTCAGGAACCCGACGAGGACCGAAAGGGCCCGCAGCCACGGGATCACGGTCTCGGCGTCCGGGGTCGCCGCGATGAGGAGGCGGTGCGTCCGGGGATCCGGATCCGACGTGCTCATGATCGGGGGTCGGGAGCCGATCCACCTGAAGTCGACTATGAGGGAACCGTCCGGGATCGGAGGGCTCGGGAGCGATACGGAGGAGTTCGAACGGGACGGGTCCGCGGGTATCGCGCGTCGCCTACGCGATCTTCGCGTACTGCTCGGAGAGCTTCTCGGCCGCCTCGTCGAGGAGATCGGACTCGTACTCGTCGAGTTCCCACTCGATCACCTCCTCGACGCCGTTCGCGCCGAGCTTCGCCGGCACGCCGAGTGCGGTGTCCTCGTAGCCGTACTCGCCGTCGAGCACGACCGAGCAGGGGAGCACCTCGCCGGTGTCGTTCAATATCGCCTCCACCGTGTGTGCGACGCCGGTTGCGGGGCCCCACTGGGTCGCGCCCTTCCGGCTTATCACGTCCATCGCGGACTCCTGGAGGTCCGCGAGGATCTCCTCGCGCTCGTCCGCGTCGAACTCGGGGTCCCGGCCGTTCACGCGCACCTTCGAGAACACCGGAGCCTGCGCGTCGCCGTGCTCGCCGAGGATCGTCGCCTCGACGTTCCTCACGGGCGCGTCGAAGCGCTCGGAGAGGACGTACCGGAACCGCGCGGAGTCGAGGCGTCCGCCGAAGCCGACCACCTGGCCGCGATCGCGGTCGCCCGCCTCGTAGAGGTGGCGGTTGAGGAGGTCGACCGGGTTCGAGGTGGTGACCGTGACGAAGTCGTCGTTGTGCTCGGCGATGGAGGACCCGATGTCCTCCATGATCGGCGCGTTGTCGCCGGCGAGATCGATCCGGGTCTGTCCCTCCTGCCGAGGGATCCCCGCGGTGATCACGACGACGTCGGAGCCGGCGGTGTCCGCGTACTCGCCCTGTCTGACCGTCGTGTTCGAGTCGTAGGCGACGCCGTGGTTCGCGTCCGCGGCCTGTCCGATCGTCGTCTCGCGCTGGTCGGGGATATCGACGAAGACGAGCTCGTCGACCACGTCGCGCAGTGCGAGGTTGTAGCCGGCCGCGGCTCCCACCGTTCCCGCCGCGCCGATCACGCTGACTTTGGTCATGCCACCTGATACCGCGGGCGGGCGGCGAGTAAACGTTTCGGAAGGGCCGACGCGGTCCGGTCGCGCCGCGCCTCCCGCGCGTTCCTCCGCTCCCCGCCGCGCCGTCGCGAAAACCCTAACTCCGGGCGCGACGCAGGGGCGCGTAGTGCCGACGTTCCGCTACCCGTGTCCCGGCTGCCGGACGACCAACAGCCTTCACGACGCCGACTGCGAGTTCGAGGGCGTGAGCTGGCCCACCGTCGAGAAGGCGTACGCGGACCTCCTGGCCGTCCTCACCGCCGAGCGCGACGGTATCACCGAATCGGCGCTCCGCGAGGCCGTCGCCGGCGAGTGGGGTGGACTTCACAAGGCCGCGCTCGGCGCACTCGAACGCGAACAGCGCGTCGTCCGCGAGGGCGACGACCTCAGACTGCTCACCGCCGCGGAGTTCAAAGAGCTCGTCTCGGAGCCGACCCGCGAGCCGATGCGGACGGTCTACGAGCGCGGCTCCGTCCCCGGCTGTCACGACAACGCCGTCTTCGCGATGGTCGCGTGGTACGAGATGGTCGGGCTCTCCTGGCCGGAGACCAAGGAGAACGTCGTCGAGTGGCTCCGCACCTCCGGCGCGTGGGACCGCGGCGGCTTCGAGGAGTCCTCGCCGGAGGAGCTCGTCGAGTCGAAACGGCACGTGTACGAGTCGGGGTACGGCTGGAAGGAGAAGGGACGGGCGGCGAAGCGGGTCATCGAGCGCCACCGATGACCGGCGTTCCGGTCGACCCGGTCGACCCGTACGGACCCCCATCGTGACGCATCCGGAGGCGGGGACCGCGTCGGTCGGCGGCGTGTCGAACCCGCGACGGGCGCTCGCGGTCGTGATCGGCGTCGTGTTCATCGACCTGGTCGGGTTCGGCATCGTGATCCCGATCCTGCCGTTCTACGTGCGTTCGTTCGGGGTCAGCGACGCCTTCATCGGGCTGGTCGCGGCCTCGTATTCGCTCGCACAGTTCCTGGCCGCCCCCACGCTCGGCCGGCTCTCGGACCGGGTCGGCCGCCGCCCCGTCCTGCTCGCGTCGCTCGCGGCGGCCGGGGTCGCGTGGGTCGCGTTCGGCTACGCCGGCGCGGCGGAGGCGCGCTTCGGGACGGTCGCCGCGATCGCGACGCTGTTCGGCTCCCGAACCCTCGCGGGGGCGATGGGCGGCAACATCGCGGCCGCGCAGGCGTACGTCGCGGACATAACCCCGCGGGACCGTCGTGCGGGGGCGCTCGGGCTTGTCGGGGCCGCCTTCGCGCTCGGGTTCGTCTTCGGGCCCGCGATCGGCGGGCTGCTCGCCGCCGACGCGGTCGTGACCCGCGCCGACGCGCTCCTCCCGGCGTTCGTCCCCGCCACCCCGTACTCGCTGCCGAGCTTCGCCGCCGCGGCGATGAGCTTCCTCGCGGTCGGGGTCGGCCTCGTCCTCTTGGAGGAACCGGACCGTGCTCGCGGGACCGCGGGCCGCCGGACGACCGTCGTCGGCCAGTTTCGGGAGGCGCTCGCGTCCGTCGCGCTCCGGCCGCTGACGATCGCGTACTTCGTCGTCGCGGTCGCGTTCGCGGGCGTCCAGGTGATGTTCGTCCCCTACGTCGCCGACGCCTTCGGCTACGACGCGACCGCCGCCGCGCTGCTCCTCACCTACGTCGGCGTCCTCGGCGCGGTGAACCAGGGCGTGCTCGTCGGCCGGCTCTCGCGGGTGGTCCCCTCGCGGACGCTCGTCGCGGTCGGGGCGGTGCTCCTCGCCGCGGCGCTCGTCGCGCTCCCGGCCACGGGGGCCGTCGATCGGTTCCTCGGGGACGTCGCGCTCGGCGGCCCGGCGTGGCTCACCCTCCCGCTCGTCGCACTGCTCGTCGCCCTCGCAGCGCTCTCGCTGGGGAACGCGCTGGTGAACGTCTCGCTGGCGACGCTCGTCTCGGCGTCCGCCGACGACGCCGAACAGGGCGCGGCGTTCGGCGTGACGCAGGGGGCGTCGAGCCTCGGCCGGACCGTCGGGCCGCCGGTGATGGCGGTGCTGTACACCGTCGCCGTCGCGTCGCCGTTCCTCGTCGGCGCGGTGCTTCTCCTCCCCGTCGCCGTCGCCTTCGGACGCCGATCCGACGACGCCGACGCGGACCGACCCGGCTAGATCGGTCGACCGACCGCGACCCGATCGGGTCGCCGCGACAGGTTTACGCCGCCGGTCGCCGTCGGAGCCGACATGGGCCCCGCCGGCGTCGCCTCCGCGCTCGCGGCTCTCCCACCGTGGCCCGCGCTGGGCTCGCTCGCGGGCGGCGTCGGCGCGCTCGGGCTCGCGTGGGCGATACGCCGCCACCGCGGTCGGCCCGGCGTCGACTGGTTCCTCGTCGTGTTCGCCGCGCAGGCGACGTGGTGTCTCTCTTACGGGGTCGGCCTGCTCGTCGACGACCTCGCGCTCCGGGTCGTCCTGGAGGCGACGACCTGGCTCGGGGTCGTCTGGACGGGGATCGCCTTCCTCGGCTTCGCGCTCGCGTACACGGGACGGAGCGACGTGATCCGAGGCCGGCTCTTCGCCGCAATAGTCGGGTTCGGCCTGCTCTCGACGCTCGTTCTCGCCACCAACCCGATCCACGGCGCGTTCTGGACGGGGTTCGAAGTCGATCCCGTTCTCGGCGTCTCGACCGTCTCGTACGCCCTCGGCCCGTGGGCGTACCTCGTCGTCGCCGTCGAGTCGGTGCTCGTCGCGAGCGCGGTCTTCCTGCTCGTCGACACCCTGCTCAGCTACGGCCCGCTCTACCGCCGCGAGACGGCGGCGGTGGCGTTGAGCTCGCTCCCGCCGGGGTTCGCCTTGGTCGCGTGGACGCTCGGTGTCGGTCCCGTCCCCCAGCTCCGGCTCGCGCCACTCATGTTCGTCCCGCACGTCCTGCTCGACGCGTACGCGTTCGACCGCGCGGAGATGTTCGACCGCCACCCGACGACCAGCCGCGCCGCCGAGCGGAGGGCGATAGACGACCTCGACGACCCCGTCATCGCACTCGCGCTCGACCGCCGGATCGTCCGGCTGAACCCCGCCGCGGAGACGCTCCTGGGGGTCGACGCCGAGCGCGCCCGCGACCGGCCGTTCTCGGCGTTCCTCGACGTGCCGGCCGGCGTCGACGAGGACGGTGAGACCGACGACGCGGACGAGGAGGTCACGGTGGAGGCGGCCGACCGCCGCCGCACGTACGCGGTGTCGACCTCGAACCTGACCGACCCGAACGGGACCCACGTCGGGTACACCGTCGTCCTCTCCGACGTCACGGAACGCGAGCGCCGCCGCCAGCAGCTGGAGGTGCTCAACCGGGTGCTCAGACACAACCTCCGGAACGACGCCGGCGTCGTCCACGGCTACGGCGGGCTGCTCGCCGAGCGGCTCGACGACCCCGAACTCGTCCGGATGGCCGACGCGATCGAGCGGCGCGCCGGCGCGCTAACCGCGCTCGGCGAGAAGGCCGGCACCGTCGAGTCGCTGCTCGCCGACGCGGAGCCGACCGCGGTCGACGTCGTCGAGACGGTCGAGGGGATCGTCGAGGACGCGCGCGAGCGCGACCCGGACGCCACCGTCGATCTCGCGGTCGGCATCGGGGACGGTGAGACGGGAGCGGGCGGACCGACCGCCCGACTCAGGGCCGACGCGCTCCGGGCGATCGTCGAGAACGTCGTCGAGAACGCGATCGATCACCACGACGGCGCGGGCACGGAGCGCGAGGACGGCGGACCGTGGGTCCGGGTGACGCTCCGACGCGAGGACGCGGACGGCGGGGACGGTACCGGGAACGCCGACGGGTCGGAGGCTCGTGACTGCTTCCTCCTCGTCGTCGAGGACGACGGGCCGGGGATCCCCGAACACGAGGTGGACGCGGTCGAGTCCGGTCGGGAGACCGCGCTCGAACACGGCTCCGGGCTCGGGCTGTGGGTCGTCGAGTGGGCCGCCGGCGCACTGGGAGCCGAGGTGGCGTACGCCGACCGCGACCCGCGCGGGACGCGGGTGACGGTGCGGGTTCCGGTCGTGAGCGATCTATAACGCCCGCGCCTCGCCGTACGCCTGTGCCTTCAGGCGGTCGTAGCGTTCTCGTGAGTCGAGAACCCATTTGTATTCGAAGCCCGGAGGCGGGTTCCCCATCCAGTCGAGGAAAGAACGAGTCCCTTCGACCCCGAAACGAATGGTTTCACGATTGTACGTCGGCGAGAGGTCGACTTCCTCGAACAAATTCAAAAGGAAGTCCTGACGCTCGTCCCGATTTCGGATGCGTATCGCGGCTCTCGGCTGGCCGTACTCTTGAACATCGAGATACCCATCACAGGCGTACCACATTCGTGCGATCCGCGGCGTTAACGATAGGCCCCCCGGAAACCGTTTCTCGCCGGACCGATACCACCGTCGGAGCGACCTCATGAACGGATGGGAACGCGACACAACGGTGTACATGTCATGATAGTTCTCGGCCTTCGCTTTCGGACTGAACCCTGAGTCACGGTTATGACGCGCCAGTTCCTGCGCCGTCTTTTTTAAATTAACACCAGTACTCAAGATCCCCATCTCGTGATCGAACCACTCCAGAAATTGTCTGTTAACCATCGGGAGACGGAATGAACCGTGAGATCCGTCGTTCGTCTTTGGAACGGATCCATCACCCATGAGACAGCCGATGAGGATCTCGCGAAGGTACGTCGGTATCTCGGGATAGCTACAGTTTCCACGTGCCCAGTGGCTGCCGACCCGCTTGAACGATTTCTCGCATCCAGGACACGTTTCCCTAGGCAATTTAGTCGCTCTGGATGCGGGGTGCAAGCATATAGGTCACCTGACCCAGCCCCTCGCCGAAGGCGTAGTGGAGCTTGACGGGGAACTCCTCGCCGAGCTCGACGGTGACCTCGGCGTCGCCGGGGATCGCCTTGTTCATGTCCTTGAGGTAGTCGAGGCTGAAAAGCGAGTCCGCGGCCCCGGCGGTGAGCGCGATGAGGTCCTCGCGGGCGAGTTCGAGGTCGACGTCGTCCGTGTCGCCCTCGGCCTCGATGAGGAACGTCTCCGCGGTCTCGTCGACGCGCAGGCGGATGTGGTCGGAGACCATGTCGGCCGCCTTCACGCCGCGGTCGAGCTGTGCGCCCTCGACGACGATCTCGGCGGGAAGGTCCAGGTCGGGGATGTCCGGTTCCTGGCGAATGGAGTCCGGGTCGATGAGCGCGAGGGTGTACGAGAGCCCGTCGGTTTCGATGTGGAGCTTGCGGGTCTCCTCGTCGAGTTCGAGGTGGATCAGGTCGCCGGAGTTGGCCATGCCGGCGATGTCTTCGAGGCGGGCGAGGTTGACGCCGATGACGCCGCCGTCGGCCTCGTAGGACTCGAACGCGGCGGCCTCGAGGGTGAGATCGACCATGCCGACGTTCGCCGGGTCGACCGCGCGGATCGAGAGCGCCTCCTCGTTCAGGCGGATCTTACACTCGTCGACCAGCACGCTCACCGAATCGAGCGCGTCCTGTAGCGTCGACGCGCTCACGATGGCCTTGAACATATACGTTCGGCTAGGGCGGTATCCCCTAAAAAGACACCCGATCGAAACTCGTCGACGACGACCGTGAACCGCCCGTGAGTGACGGTCAGAGCCCTCGAATCAGCCGGGCGATCGCGGCGATAACGAGCAGCACGGCGCGGACGAGCCGCAGGCGTTCGATCCGGCGTTCCGAGCGGTCGGCGGGGTCGGCGTCGCGGTCGACAGGGTCACCGCTGCGGTCGCCGTCGCGGTCGCCGACCGGCTCGTCGGCAGCGCTCCCCGTGCCGGCGGCATCGGCAACGCCCCCCGTGCCGGCGGCGTCGCGGGGGGTGTCGTCGCCGGCGGCGACGGCGTCGCTATCGGCGCGTGCGGACCCGCGGTCGTCGGATCGGGCGGACGGCTCGGGCGGGGTGGGCGGGGTCGGTCGCCTCGGCGGGTGGTCGGGATCGTCGATCATGAGAACACGGTGCGGCCACCGGGGCCGCCGTGCCGACGGCTACACGCGTAATTCGGAAATATCCGAGCCGGACGGAAGGTGAAACTGAAAGTCGTCGAGGCCGCCTGCGACGGCAACGACGATCGACTCAGACCAGCGGCTCGACCAGTTCGCGGCCCTCGGCGAGCAGCGAGTCGACGCGCGCGTCCGAGTCGGCCTCGGCGTACACCCGCAGCTTCGGCTCGGTCCCCGAGGGGCGGACGAGCAGCCAGGAGCCGTTCTCTAAGAGGAGCTTGAACCCGTCGAGCGTGACGACCTCCGCGACCGCGTGGCCGTCGACCGACTCCGGAATGTGGTCCTCCAGCTCGTCGAGGACCGCCGTCTTGCGGTCGTCCGGACAGTCGATCGACACCTTCCCGGCGGCGATGTGGCCGTGCTCGTCGAGCAGGCGGTCGACGCGGGCGTCGAACGGCTCCGCGTCGGCGGCGTCGGCCGCGAGCAGCGCCATCAACACGCCGTCCTTCTCGCGGACGTGCCCGCGCACGGAGAAGCCGCCGGACTCCTCGCCGCCGAACAGCGCGTCGTGTTCGCCCATCGCCTCGGCGACCCACTTGAAGCCGACGGGCGTCTCGTACACCTCCTCGCCGTGCGCCTCCGCGAGGCGGTCGACGAGGAACGTCGTCGAGACGGTCCGGACCGCGGGTCCGGAGTCGCTCTCCAGGAGGCGGTCGTAGCAGGCTACATAAAAGAGGTTGGCGTCGAGCACGCCGCGCTCGGGGGTCACCACCGCGACCCGATCGGAGTCGCCGTCGTTGGCGACGCCGAGGTCCACGTCGCTCTCGGGATCGGTCACCAGGTCGGCGAGTTCATCGAGGTGTTCCGCGTTCGGTTCGGGGGATTCGCCGCCGAACGTCGGATCCCGGTCACAGCGCAGACGGCGCACCTCCGCGCCGGCGGACTCGAGCAGGGCGTCGGTCACCCCGCGGCCGCTGCCGTGCATCGCGTCGTACGCGACCGTGAGCCCGTCGAGGTCGGTGTCGACGAGGTCGCGGGCGGCCGCGGCGTGCGGCGTCACGAAGTCGTGTCGCCGGATTTCCCCGCGCTCGCTCTCCGGGAGGAGGTCCGGCTCCGCGAGCCGCGAGACGACGTCCTCGGTCACCTCGGGGAGCGCGGGCGCGCCGTCGCTCGGGATGAACTTCACGCCGTTGTACTCCGGCGGGTTGTGCGAGGCGGTGACCATACACGCGCCCGCCAGTCCCTCCGCGACGATGCCGTAGGCGACGAGCGGGGTGGGGACGTCGCGTTCGGGAAGGAGCACGTCGAAGCCGTTCCCCGAGAGCACCTCCGCGAGGCTCTCGGCGAACCCCTCCGAGGTCTCGCGGGCGTCGTACCCTACCGCGACCGGCTCGTCGTGGCCCGCCGCCTCGAGGTGGTCGGCGACCGCCTGCCCCACGATCCGCACGCGCTCGTCGGTGAAGACGTCGAGCGTCGCCCGCCAGCCGTCCGTGCCGAATGAGATCTGGTCCATGTTCGCTTCCTCGGCGGCCGGGACCATAACGTCCGGTGTCGCCTACGAACCTTGCGCGGGGGAGTCGGCGGCGACCGGGGGAGTGGATCGTTCAGTACAGTCCAGCTATGGATCGAACCGTACCTGCGGTAGATGGTTTTTATTTGACATAGATAACACAGTAGCGATAATGGATCGAAAGGCGGTCGAAGTACGGGGGACGGCAGTGGAGGAGCTGCCGGAGTCACTGTACAATGCCCTCCGTGAGACCGACAGGAAAGAGGAGGAAACGGTACAGCTGGGTGGGTCACTGTACGGGGGTTCAGATCAGAACGACGGGAACGCCGTAGTGAGACATTCGGGCAGTGGCTTTGAGGTCATCGTAGCCGAACAGTACTACTTGCGGACGAACTCGGACCTCCAAGCGACGATCGTGATTGATCAGAAAACCACGGATCGGGCGTCTGTGACGGTGATAGCAGGTGGCGGCGCAACCGGACTGGGGCCTCTGAGCTGGGACTTGGGTTCGGAATCGGCCCAAACCGACACCATCGTTTCTCTGCTCGAAGACGTGTGCGACCGGTTGGATTTGTCGCTCGACCCAGACGAACGGTGATTCTATTCATCCGTAACTGAAAACGACGCAGCGAAAAAGAGGGAACTACTCCGTCCACCTGATCTCGTATTCGAGTTCGTACCGCTGTTCGCCGGTTTCCGAATCCGTGAGCCGTTCGAGTTCGACTTCGAATCGAGGCCGTTCCGGGACGGTTACGTGCCGTTCCTCCGCGTCGCTCACCAACGTGACGTCGCCCGTGTCGACCTGGTCGGCCGCATCGCGTAACGCTTCGGCGATCTCCGTTCTCGATACCTGTTCCTCGGTTTTGAACAGTTCTTCTTCGGGCATCGGTTCCCATTACGACCGCAACTGTGATATAGTCGACCTGCGGTTCCGAACGGGCAGGAACGGTCGAGACGGCCTCGGTACCCCACACCGAATCGCTCGCGTTTTTGGTTCCCCGGCCCGAATCCGGCGTATGACACGGATCGTCGCGATCTCCGGCAGCCGTCGGGAGGCGAGCACCACGAAGGCCGCCCTCCGGGTCGCGCTCGCCGCCGCGGCCGACGCCGGCGCGGAGACCGACCTGATCGACCTGGGCGCGGTCGACCTCCCGCTGTATCACCCTGACGAGGACCACCAAGGCGACAGCGAGCGACTGAAACGCCGAGTCCGCGAGGCCGACGGCGTGATCGCGGGCACCCCCGTCTACCGCGGTTCCTACTCCTCAACGTTCAAGAACTTCCACGACTTCTGCGGCTCCCACGAGTACGAGGACACCGCGGTGGGACTGCTCGCGACCGCCGGCGGCGGCTCCTACGGCGGTACCCTCGAACACCTCCGGTCGACGTTCCGGAACGTCCACGCGTGGGTGGTCCCCCACGAGGTCGGGATCCGGGGCGCGTCCTCCGAGATCGAGGACGACGGCCGGATCCCCGACGACGACCTCCGTAAGCGGACCGAGCGGCTCGGCCGCGTCGTGACCGCACACGCGGAGCGGCTGCGGGAATGAACGCGATCCGACCGGACGAGTTGGACGAGCGCCTCGCGGACGGGAACGCCGACGGGAACGGGGAGGAGCCCTTCGTCCTCGATATTCGCCCGGCGGACGCGTACGAGTCGGGGGCGATCGACGGGAGCCACAACCTGCCCGTGTACGGGGACCTCCGCGGCGGCGACGAGTCGGCGCTCCGGGCGCGACTGGAGGAGATACCGCGGGATCGGGAGGTCGTCACGGTGTGTAAGATGGGGATCGTCGCGAGGCGGGCGACGAGGGTGCTCGAGGAGGAGGGGTACGACGCGAGAACGCTCGCCGGTGGGATGAGCGGCTGGAACGGCTACCGGGCCGGATCGCTCGGATATACACTCCGGTCGCTGTGGTGGCGGCTCCGGTAGGCCGGCTGTCGTTCCCGGCGGGCTCCGACGGTCGTTCCCGGCGGGCTCCGGTCGACCCAGGTGAGCGACGGCCGGCAGAGCGTCGCCTCCCGCCTCCCCAGCCTCGGTGGACGGGCGGCCGCGGGACCGCTCCGCGGCCGCCCGCCACCTCCCTCGCGCGCGTTCCGCTCGGACTCCCGTCGGTCGTCCTCGCGGGTCGCACGCGCCGAAGCGGGCGGTCGGAGGAACGCGATGCCGGCGGGGTCGGCAGGGTCGGCCGGATCGGCCGGATCGGCCGGATCGGTTACGACCCGGTTCCGGCCTCGCCCTCGAGCAGCTCGACGAGCAGGGCGTTCTGCGCGTGCATCCGGTTCTCCGCCTGCTCCCACGCGAGCGCGCGGTCGGACTCAAGCACGTCGTTCGTGATCTCCTCGCCGCGGTGGGCGGGCAGACAGTGCATCACCCTCGCGTCCGTGCCGGCGAGCAGGTCGGCGTTCACCTGGAACCCGTCGAAGGCGGCGACCTTCTCCTCGCGTTCGTCCTCCTGTCCCATCGAGACCCACACGTCGGTGTAGACGACGTCGGCACCCCCGACGACCGACTCGGGGTCCGTGGTCGGATCCACGTCCGCGCCGAAGGCCGCCGCGCGCTCGAAGACGGCGGGGTCCATCCCGTACTCGGCGGGCGTCGCCACCCGCACGTCGATCCCGGCCATCGCCGCGCCGACGACGAACGACTGCCCGACGTTGTTGCCGTCGCCGACCCACGCCACGGTGGCGTCCTCGCCGACCGACTCCCGGATCGTGAGCAGGTCCGCGAGCGTCTGGCAGGGGTGTGCCTCGTCCGTGAGCCCGTTGATCACGGGGCAGTCGGCGTGTGCGGCGAGCGTCTCGACGTCGCCGTGGTCGAACAGCCGCGCCATCACGGCGTCGACGTACCGGCCGAGGACGCGCGCGGTGTCACGCAGCGGCTCGCCGTGGCCGAGGTGGAGGTCGTCGGGCCCGAGGTACATCGCGTGGCCGCCGAGCCGCGTCATCCCCGTCTCGAAGGAGATCCGCGTCCGCGTCGAGGGCTTCTCGAAGATCATCCCGAGCGTCGCGTCCGGGAGTCGCGGGTCGGTCTGGCCGGCCTTCATCGCGGCCGCGCGGTCGAGCAGGGCGTCCAGTTCGGCCGGCGTCACGTCGTCGATGTCGAGGAAGTCGTCGGTAGCGAGTGGCATGGGTGAGTTCGATGAGTGGTGTGTGGCTGATCTGCGTCGATGGGTCGGATTCGGTGATGGATCGGTACGGGAGGCGTCGTCGAGAAGGGCGCGCCGCGGCGCGTGGCCGCGACGCTACAGTCGGTCGCGACAGACGTCGGCGAGGACGGTCGTCGCCCGGTCCAGCTCCGACAGCGGGAGCCGCTCGTCGGGCGCGTGGTCCAGCTCGGAGTTTCCGGGGCCGTAGGTGACCATCGGGCAGTCCCACGCGGCCGCGAAGAGGTTCATGTCGCTCGTGCCGGTCTTTCTGAGCAGCCGCACGTCGCCGCCGGCCCCGCGGATCGCGACGCGGAACGCCCGCGCGAGGTCGGTCCGCGGGCTCTCCATCACCGGCGGGATCGGCTCCTTCCAGTGGACCGAGCCGGTCGAAAGCTCGGCCTCCGCCAGCTCGTGGACCTCGTCGACGGTCCGCGCGGGCGGCACCCGAAGCTGGACGTCCATCGCGGCCTCGACCGCGAGGCCGTCGTCGGTCAGTCCGCCGTCCATCGAGACGGGTTTCGTCGTCACCTGCTCGAAGACGGGCGTCTCCGGGTCCGTCGGCGTGAACGCCTCCTCGACGCCGTGCCACCAGTCGATCGCGTGCTGGATCGCGTTGGGCTCCGGCCGCGAGGAGTGGCCCGATTCGCTCGTGTTCACGTACGTGCCCGCGAGGAAGCCGCGGTAGCCGAGCGTGATGCCGTCCCAGCCGGACGGCTCGCCGTTCACCACCGCGTCGGGCGCGTTGCGGTCGTCGACGAGGTGGCGCGCCCCGCGCGACCCGGTCTCCTCGCCGACGACGCCCGCGAAGGAGACGCCGGTCTCGACGGCGGCGACCGCCATCGAGACGAGCGGCCCGGTCGCGTCGACCGACCCGCGACCCCACAACACGGGCTCGCCCGGCTCGCCCACCTCGACGTCGGTTGCGCCGAGTTCGTCCACGTCCTCGGGGGCCGGCCGCACCTCGACGGGGATGTCGCCGGGTACGGTGTCGACGTGCGAGGTCAGGAGGACCGCGTCGTTCGCCGGCGCGCGGACGTTGCCGACCTCGTCGATCCACGCCTCGCGGCCGTTGGCCTCGAAGAAGTCGACGAGCCGCTCGGCCGCCGCCGACTCCTCGCCGGACGGCGAGGGGATCGAGACGAGGTCGTACAGCAGCTTGCGAGCCGGCGTGTCGCAGGCCTCGGGGTAGCCGCCGCCGGCGACCACGTCGGTTCCGGCGTCGTCGATACCCGCGTCGCCGGCGGCGTCGCCGGAACCGGTACCGCCGTCGGCGGGAGCCCCCTCGGCGTTCCCGGCCGCGTCGGGCGCGGCGGTCACGCGATCACCTCCTCGAGCGCGTCGACCACGCCGTCGACGTGCCCGCGCTCGACCGTCAGCGGCGGCAGCAGCCGCAACACGGTGCGACCCGCCGGCAGCGCGAGGATCCCGTGGTCGATGGCGAGGTCGCGGAGCAGCCGGTTCGATCCGCGCTTCACCTCGACGCCGACCATCAGTCCCTCGCCGCGGACCTCGCGCACGTCGTCGCCGAGACGCGTCTCGATCCCTTCGCGCAGGTACGATCCCACGTCGGCGGCGTGATCGGCGAGCCCCTCGCGCTCGATGACCTCGAGGGTCGCGCCCGCGGCCGCGGAGACGACCGGCCCGCCGGAGAACGTCGAGCCGTGGTCGCCCGCGTCCGCGGCGACCCAGTCGCGACACAGCGTCGCGCCGATCGGGAGCCCGCTGGCGAGCCCCTTCGCCGTCGTGAGCACGTCCGGAACCACGCCGTGACGCTCCGCGGCCCACATCGAGCCCGTCCGGCCGAGTCCGGTCTGGATCTCGTCGAGGACCATCGCGGCCCCCGCTTCCGCCGTGGCCCCTCGCACCGCCTCGAGGTACGTCGTGGAGGCCGGGTTGATCCCACCCTCGCCCTGGAGCGGTTCGAGGATCACGGCGGCCGTCTCCTCGTCGACGGCCTCGCGCATCGCCGCCTCGTCCCCGTACTCGACGAACTCGACGCCGCCGGCGAGCGGCTCGAACCCCTGCTTGTACTTCGCCTTCCAGGTGGTCGCGAGCGCGCCCATCGTCCGGCCGTGAAAGCCCTGCGTGGTCGCGACGATCTTCTCGCGATCCGTGGCGTGCCGCGCGAACTTCAGTGCGGCCTCGTTGGCCTCGGTGCCGGAGTTACACAGCCAGGCGTTCCCGACGTCGCCGGGCGCGACCTCGGCCAGCCGCTCGTACAGCGCCGTCCGCGTCGCGTGCGGGTACGACGCCTGGACGTACAGGAGCTCCTCCAGCTGGCTCGTCGCGGCGTCGACGACCTCGGGGTGACAGTGGCCGACCGGGGTACACGCGTAGCTCGCGCCGAAATCGAGGTATTCGGTGCCGTTCGTATCGGTCAGGTGGACCCCGTCGCCGGCGGCGATCTCGATCGGCTTCTCGGAGAAGACGAAGCCGCTCACGCGTCGACCGCCTCCGTCTCCTCGGCGTCGCCGTCCGCCTCGCCGAGCGCCGAGCGCTCGATCGTCGTCCCCGACCCGCCGAGCGCGGCGAGGATCGGGTCGTCGGCGTTGGCGTCGGCGACCACGACGCGGGCGGAGCCGCCCGAGAGCGCCTCCGTCGCCGCCATCACCTTCTTGCCCATGAACCCCTCCGCCGCCTCCTCGAGCGCCGCGAGTTCGTCGGGCGTCGCGGCCGACTCGATCAGCGTGGACGAGTCCTCGGGGTCGGCATAGACGCCCGCCACGTCGGTCAACAGGACCAGGTCCGCACCGAGCGCGCCCGCGACCGCCGCGGCCGCGCGATCCGCGTCGGCGTTGACCGGCGTCACGCCGCCGTCGTTCTCCTTCCCCTCCATCGGAGGCGAGACGACGGGAGTGTAGCCGTCGTCGAGCAGCCCGGAGAGTAACTCGGCGTTGACCGACTCGATCGTCCCCGAGTGCTCGCCACGTCTGATCTTCCGCTTTCCGTCCTCGACCACGCGGACCGCCGACTTGCGCGGCCCCGAGAGGAGCCCGCCGTCGACGCCGGAGAGGCCGACCGCGTCGACGCCGGCCTCGCGGAACAGCGCGGTCAGCTCGGTGTTGAGCTTCCCGGCCATCGCCATCGTGAACGCCTCCATCGCGTCGGCGTCGGTGAACCGGCCGGTGACGCCGGAGGCGGACTCGACGTACTCGGGCTCCATGCCGAGCCGCTCGATCGTCTCGTCGACGACGGTCGAGCCGCCGTGGACGACGACGACCCGCCGACCGTCCGCCGCGAGGTCGGCGACGTCGTCGACCGCGCCGGCCGGATCGACCGCCTTCGCGCCGCCGATCTTGACGACGACGGGCGGCTCGCCGACTGGCGCGCCGCCGGCGTCGGTCCCTTCCTCGCTCATGGCGACCCCACGGGATGGAGCCCCCCGAACTCTAAGCCGGCGGTCTCGGGCAGTCCCAGCGCGACGTTGGCCGCGTGGACCGCCTGTCCCGCCGACCCCTTGGTCATGTTGTCGATCGCCGAGAAGACGACGACGCGGCGGTTGCCGGGGTCGAGCTCGAAGCCGACCTCGCCGTGGTTCGTACCCGCGACGGACTTCGGCTCGGGGTAGCGGTAGACGCCGCCCCCGCCGGAGACGATCCGCATGAACGGCTCGTCGGCGTACGCGCCGCGGTACCCCGTCCAGAGGTCCGCCTTCGAGACGGGCTCGTCGGGGAAGACGTGACAGGTCGCGGACGCGCCCCGGACCATGTCGACCGCGTGGACGGTGAAGGAGACGGAGAGACCGAGGTACGCCTCGATCTCCGCCTCGTGGCGGTGACCGGTCGGCGCGTACGGGCGCACGACGCCCGAGCGCTCCGGGTGCGAGGAGGCCGCGCCGCCGCCCGCGCCGCCCTCCGAGGAGCCGACCTTCACGTCGACGACGACCTCGCCGGTCTCGGGGCCGAGCACGCCCGCGTCGACGAGCGGCTTGAGCCCGAGGATCGTCGCGGTCGCGTTACAGCCCCCGCCGGCGATCAGGTCCGCGCCGGGGAGGTTCTCGCGGTTGAGCTCGGGGAGCGCGTACTCCGCGCGCTCTAAGTACTCCGGCGACGCGTGGCCGTCGTACCACTCGTCGTACATGGCGGCCTCCGGAAGCCGGAAGTCCGCCGAGAGATCGACGACCGTGTCCGCGACGTCGAAGTACTCGTCGACCCGCCCCATCGAGACGCCGTGGGGCGTCGCGGAGAAGAGCACGTCGACGGACTCGAGGTCGTCGGGATCCGAAAATCGCAGGTCGAGGTCCCGGAGGTTCGGGTGCGAGCGACCGACGGTCATGTTGTCCGCCGACCGCGAGGTGGCCTGGACGACCTCGAAGGCCGGGTGGCCGGCGAGCAGGCGCAACAGCTCGCCGCCGGTGAATCCCGTGCCGCCGACGACGCTCGTGGTGTAGGTTTCGACCGCAGTCTCCGCTTCCGCGTCCGCCCCGACCGCGGCTGCGTCCGCGGCGCCCGTTCCCGCTCCGCTCATGCGATGACCTCGTCGGCGTCGGTCGAGTCGTCGCCGTCGGCCGCGAACGCCTCGGCTTTCGTCTCCAGCCAGTCGACGACCCGCGCGGGGACGTCGACGTCGCTGGCCTCGGTGAGCGCCTTGAACTCCACCGTGTGGTTCACCTCGTGGACGGTGTACTCGCCGGAGCCCTTGCCGCCGACCTCCATCAGGTCGACGCCGAGCATGCCGCCGCCGACCGCCTCCGAGGCCCGCTCGACGAGTTCGAGCGCCCGGTCGTCGAGGTCGAACGACTCCGTGGTCCCGCCCTTCGCGGCGTTCGTGAGCCAGTGCTCCGACGAGCGCGTCATCGCGGCGACGGGCTCGCCGTCGACCGCCACCACGCGGACGTCGCGGCCGGGCTTGTCGACGAACTCCTGGACGTAGAACACCTTGTGCTCGTAGTGACCGAGCGTCTCCTTGTGCTCCAAGATCGCCTCGGCGGCGCTGCGGGTGTCGATCTTCGCCATCAGCCGGCCCCACGAGCCGACGACTGGCTTGAGCACGCAGGGGTAGCCGAACGACTCGATGGCCTCCATCGCGGCCTCCTTGGTGAACGCGACCTCCGTCGCGGGCGTGGGGACGTCCGCCTCCGCGAGCGCCAGCGAGTTCTTCGCCTTGTCCGCGCAGACGTCACCGGTTTCGGGGCTGTTCACCACGGGCACGCCGTAGCTGTCGAGGAACCTCGTCGCGTACAGCGAGCGGCTGGTGGAGAGACAGCGGTCGACCACGATGTCGAGGTCGGCGACGTTCGCCGTCGTCGACTCCAGCCCGAACCGCTGGTTGCGCACGTCGATCTTCTCGACGTCGTGGCCGCGGTCGCGGAGCTCCTCGAGCAGGAGCTTCTCGTCGCGGCGGATCCGCGAGTAGAGGATCCCTACGCGCATGTCGACCACTCGCGTGTCGCCGTCGTGACGGTCGTCACCATCTACTCCCCCCAGTCCTCCTCGAGTTCGGGAGCCTCCTCCAGCGTGACGGGGTCGAGCGAGATGACCTCCAGCTCGGTCCCGGTGACCGGACTGTCGATTATCTCGCCGACCTCGACGTCGGCCGGAAGCTCGATCTCCTCGCCCGTGATCGGATCCTCTGCCAGCACCGGATCGGTATCGGTCGTCATCGTGGGAGACACTCGCCGACGAGTACACATAAACCCATCGAAAATATAATTTTGTTTACAATACGTGGAGTCGCCTCTACCGGTTCGAAAAGCGAATTCGGCCGTCGTGTGAAATCCGGTGACAGATCTCAGTAATTAGTTGTCCCCCCGCGGGGACGGCGGCGCTCGCGGCGGTCGCGGCGGTCGCGACGGCTGCCGGAGCGTCGAGTCCGGCGCAAGAACGATCTCACACATACGTCGCCACCTCCGTCTCCAAGCGATCCGCCGCGTCGGCGAGCGCGCCGCGTCGGGCAGCCAGGTCCTCGTCGTCGTCGTCGAGCGCCACCTCGCTCGTCGCGAGCGCCTCGGCGACCGCGTCGGGAGCGGGCCCGCCGGTCGAGTCGCGGCTCGCGACGCTCTCGGTCGGGTCGAGCGCGGTCTCCACGTCCTCGCGGCTCACGTACGTCGAGAGGGGCTCACCCGTGATCTCCCGTGCGGCCTCGTCAACTCTTGCGGCCGCCGTCGCCGGCGCGTCGGCGTCGTCGATCGACCCGGCCGCGGCCGCGACGATCTCGTGGGCGGTCCGGAAGGGCATCCCGCCCATGGCGAGCAGGTCGGCGACGCCCGTCGCCGTCGAGAACCCGTCTCCGGCGGTCGCCGCGAGGTCCTCGATCGCCCAGTCGGCGGTGGCGACCGCGCCGGCGGCGACCTCGGTCGCCTCCCGCACGTCGTCGGCGATCTCGAAGACGCTCGCGTGCGCGCGCTGGAGGTCGCGGTTGTACGCACGAGGGAGCCCCTTCAGAAGCGAGAGCGTCCCCGTCGCCTCGCCGATCGCGTCGCCGGCGACGCCGCGGGTCAGCTCCAGCGTGTCGGGGTTCTTCTTCTGGGGCATGATCGAGGAGGTCGACGAGTAGTCGTCGGACAGCTCCAGGAAGCCCTTGTTGGAAAAGAGGATCAAGTCCTCCGCGAGTCCCGACAAGGTGGTCGCGAGCGTCGCGCACGCGGTCGACGCCTCCGCGAGGAAGTCGCGCGCGGACGCGGCGTCCATCGAGTTGCGGACGAGCCCGTCGAATCCGAGCAGGTCGGCGGTGCGCTCGCGGTCGACGTCGAAGGGCGTGCCCGCGAAGGCGGCCCCGCCGAGCGGCGAGCGATTCGTCCGGTCGTACGCGCCGAGCAGGCGTTCGGTGTCGCGGGCGATCCCACCCTCGTAGGAGAGCAGGTAGTGGCCGACCGTCGTCGGCTGGGCGGGCTGGAGGTGGGTGTACCCCGGCATCACGGTCCCCGCGTGCTCGCCCGCGACCTCGAGGAGCGCCTCCCGCAGCGTCAGCGTCGCCTCGATGACCGCGAGTAGGTCCTCGCGCAGGCGGTAGCGGATACACGTCGCCACCTCGTCGTTGCGCGAGCGCGCCGTGTGCATCCGCCCGCCGTCGGGGCCGACCCGGTCGATGACGGCCGTCTCGATCGCCTCGTGAACGTCCTCGCCGTCGGGGAGCGCGCCGTGGCCGGCGGTCTCGACGCCGTCGAGCGCCGCGAGGATCTCGCCCGCGACCTCGTCGTCGACGATCCCCTGCTCGGCGAGCATCACGGTGTGCGCGCGGTCGACCGCGAGGTCCGCCGCGAAGATGGCCTCGTCGGCGGCGAGGCTCGACAGGAACGCGCGAGCGGGGCCGCCGCTGAAGCGGTCGCGGCGGACGGCAGTCTCGCTCTCGCCAGTCGCGTCCGCCGCCGCACCGGGATCGTCGTCGGTCATCTAGCTCTCGTCCGTCCCGTCGGTGCCGTCGTCGGATGCGGCACCGCCGTCCGTGGCGAGCTCGGGCTTCTTGACGTTCGCGCTCACGTCGTTGGCGAGGCGCTCCTGGAGCCCGTGGTACTTCGCGACGCCCGTGGCGTCCTCCTGGGCGATGCCGGCGACGTCCTCGGTGTTGAACGAGGCCATCTCCTCGGAGTAGACGGCGTATTCGGAGTCACGGGCGACGACGCGGCAGTTGCCGCCGGAGACCTTGACCGTCGCCGTGCCGGTCACCACGTCCTGGGTCTCGTCGATGAAGGCGTTCAGCGCGTCGACGACGGGCGCGAAGGTGAGACCCTGGTAGGCCTTCTCGGACCACTCGTGTTCGATCCCCTTCTTGAACGAGCGCTCGTTCTTGGTCAAAACGAGGTCCTCGAGGGCCTGATGCGCCGTCAGCAGGACGGTCGCGGCCGGGTGCTCGTAGTTCTCGCGTACCTTGAGCCCGAGCATGCGGTCCTCCATGACGTCGGTGCGGCCGATGCCGAACTCGCCCGCGTACTCGTTGAGGTACTGGATCAGGGAGACGGGGTCCATCTCCTCGCCGTCGACGGCGACGGGGACGCCCTCCTCGAAGGCGACCTCGATGGTCACCTCGCCCTCGGGCTCGGCGGTCCACTCGTAGATGTCCTCCGGCGGCTCGTAGTTCGGGTTCTCCAGTTTGCCGCCCTCGACCGCGCGCGACCAGATGTTCTCGTCGATGGACCAGACGCCGCCGTCGCCGGCCTCGACGGGGAGGTCCTTCTCCGCGGCGTACTCGATCTCCCACTCGCGGGTGAGCCCCAGCTCGCGAACCGGCGCGATGACCTCCAGGTCGGAGCCGCGCCAGACGGCCTCGAACCGGAGCTGGTCGTTGCCCTTGCCCGTACAGCCGTGCGCGATGGCGTCACAGCCCTGCTCCTCGGCGACGCCCAGAATGGCCTCGGCGATGACGGGACGCGCCAGCGCGGTCCCGAGCGGGTACCCCTGGTAGGTGGCGTTCGCCTTCACCGCGTCGAAACAGAGGTCGGCGAACTCCGCTTTCGCGTCGACGACGTGGAGGTCGAGCCCGAGCGCCTCCGCGGTCTCCGCCGCCTCGTCGAACTCGTCTGTCGGCTGGCCGACGTCGACGTTGACGCCGATGACCTCGTCGTAGCCGTACTCCTCTTTCAGGATCGGAACGCAGACCGTGGTGTCGAGTCCGCCACTGAACGCGAGTGCAACGCTTGTCATTACCGGAGAAGAATCACCTTAGACCCTTAAATTCATCGGTTTAAGTATCGTAAGAAAAGAAGAGAGCCGACGCTGACGAACGATACAGCGACGACTCTCCGGGACGAAACGGCGCGAACGCGACGAGAGAGATGTGCGGCCTCAGGGGGCCGGTCGTCGCGCCGCGCCGGAGGCCGGTCGCGGCGGTCGGACTGCTCGTCGCGGTCGCGGGGCTCGTCGTCGTCGGAAGCGGGCGAGGTCGCGACGAGCCTCCGCGGTCATCACTAGGACGTAATTCCGGTTCGGCATAAAAATGTTGCGTAACCGTGCCGGACGCGGCGACGTCAGTACAGTTCGCGATGGTTCTCGACCGTGAGCCCGTCGATCCGTTCGAAGCCTCCGTCGGCGGAAACCACGGGAACGTCCAGGGACCGAGCGATCCCCGCGATCATCATGTCGGGATGCTGGATTCGTTCACCCCTCTCTTCCAGCTCCCGACGGATACGGGCACCTTCGAGCGCGTGCGTCCGGTCGTAGTCCAGACGCTCCACCCACGGGAGATCGTCGTCGACGAGGACCGGGTCGCGACCTTCCTTCACCGCCCCGTGGTACAGTTCGTAGTAGCCGATGGGCGTGAGTAGCAGACTCTCGTCTTCGTTGTCGAGTCGGTACGCCTTCGCCGATTCCCGGCCACGGAGGAAGTCGGCACAGAAACTACTATCGAGGACCTTCATGGACCCGCTTCGAGGTCCTCGTCCATCTCCGATTTGACCTCGCGCACGGATTCGTCGATCGTCGTGTCACTCCACGCGCCGAAGCCGGCGAGCGGGTCGTCGTCTTCCAGTTCACGCTCGATCACGGCCTCGAAGCTCTCGTCACCCCGTTTCCGTGCTCGGAGTTTCCGCCACGTCTCCTCGGACACGCGGATCGTCTTATCCGCCATTATACATCGATGTATACACCCAACGGACTTCGGTGTTTCGACGCCGAAAAACGGTGATACGCCGGTGTGGTGTGACTCGGAAGACACGCCGCTTCCGCTCAGATCGCCTCGCGGTACGCCTCGAGCGTCGTCTCGACGTCCTCCTCGGTGTGCGCGTAGGAGGTGAACTGGCACTCGAACTGGTTGGCGGTGAGGAAGACCCCGCGCTCTTTCATCTCCTGCCAGAACACCCGCTCCCAGCGGTCGGTGGCGGCGTTCGCGACGTCCGCGCCGGTCTTCGGACAGGCGTCGTAGCGGTCGCAGTCGGGGTCCTGGAGACAGCCGCCGGCACAGCAGTCGTCGGGGTCGTCGGGAGCCTCGCGGGTGAAGACCGTCTTGAACATCGAGTCGGTGCCGACGACGGTGTACTCGGGCGCGCGCTCGGCGCAGATCTCCGCGATCCCCTCACGGAGCTTCCGGCCGAGCCGATTCACGTGGTCGTACACGTCGTTCTCGGCGGCGTACTCCAGCGTGGCCTTCCCCGCGGCCATCGTGACCGGGTGCCCCGAGAACGTGCCGGACTGGAAGACGTCGCCGGCGGGCGTGAACCCCTCGAGTATCTCCGCTTGCCCGCCGATCGCGCCGACCGGGAACCCGCCGCCGATTATCTTCCCGAACGTCGTCACGTCCGGGGTGACGCCGAACTTCGACTGTGCGCAACCGAGCCCGCCGACGCGGAAGCCCGTGATCACCTCGTCGAAGATCAGGAGCGACCCGTAGTCGTCACAGAGGTCCCGCAGCGTCTCGTGGTAGCCGTCGATCGGGGCGACGATCCCCATGTTCGCGAGGATCGGCTCGACGAGAACGGCCGCGATGTCGTCGCCGTGTTCGGCGAACACCTCCGTGGCGGCATCCGGGTCGTTGAATGGGATCGGCAGGGTGTGCTCGGCGAACGACTCGGGGATCCCCGCCGTCGACGGGTGGGGATCATCGGGGCCGCCCTCCACGAGCGTCGACTCCTGTGCGCCGTGGTAGCCCCCCTGCATCACCACGACCTTGTCGCGGCCGGTGTGGCCGCGCGCCAGCCGGACCGCAGAGACGGTCGCCTCCGTGCCGGAGTTGACGAACCGGATCGACTCGACGCTCGGGACGTGTCGTGCCACGAACTCGGCGTGCTCGACTTCGACCTCCGTCGGCGCGCCGTACATCGGTCCGGCGGCGACGTGCGACTGGATCGCCGCCTCGACCGGTTCGGGGAGGTCGTGACCGTACAGCAGGGGACCGTACCCCATCACCCAGTCGATGTACCGGTTGCCGTCGGCGTCGATCACGTGGCCGCCGTCGCCGCGTTCGACGAAGAAGGGGTGCGGCATCGTCGCCCGGACCGAGGAGTTGACACCGCCGGGCATGACCGACAGCGCGCGGTCGTACAGTCCGCGGGAGCGCTCGTGGTTCATGCCCGACGCTTCGACCGCCCCGTGGAAAGGTGTTACCGAGTCGGCCGCGGTCGCCCCCGTTCCTCCGGCGCCGGCTCCCCGTCATCCCCGCCGGACCGACGGCCTACATCCCGTCGTCGCTCCGCACCATGATCCCGCCGCTGACGAGCATGAGCAGCGCGAGCGCGACCATCCCGAGGTCCCACGGCATCGCCGCGGTCACCGTCGCGTCGCCCATCGCGCCGCCCATTCCCCCGCCACCCATGCCGCTCCCGTCCATCGTGCCGTCACCACCCATCCCGCCCGCCATGCCGGTCGCCAGCGCCGCCTGGGTGGCGGGCATGCCGACGGCGTACGCGACCATCAGCCCGCCGCTCGTCGCGTCGTCGAGGGGGAGGGTCGGCGCGAGGAGAAGGGCGCCGTGGACGACGACCACCGCTCCGAGCGCGAGCATGAGCCACGCGGTCGCCGTCATGCGCGTCGCGCCGGCGGCGCTCGCGAGCGAGTACCCGCCGGAGGCGAACGCGATCGCCGCGCCGTACAGCCGGGTGTCCGAGACCATGCGGTACGTGACGACGGCGGGAACAAAAGGGTTGGTCGGTCGTGTGTCGATCCCGCGAGGCGGGTCGGTTCGCGAGGAGAATCGCCCCCGCCGACTACACCGCCTCGGGACCGCTCGCGCCGGTCCGGACCTGAAGCGCGTCCTCGACCGGCAGGATGAACACCTTGCCGTCGCCCGGTTCGCCCGTCTTCGCGGCGCCGGCGATGGCGTCCGCGACCTCGTCCGCCGGGATGTCGGCGACGACCACGTCGACTTTCACCTTCTGGTGGAGGTCGACGGTGAACTCCTCGCCGCGCCACTGACCCGTCTTCGCGGGCTGGCTGCCGCGGCCGGAGACGTTCGTCACGGTGAGCGACGGTGCGTTGATCTCCGCGAGCGCCTGCTTGATGGCCCCGAGCTTGTCGGGGCGGACGACGGCGGTGACCATCTTGATCCCGGAGCCTGCCACCTCGCCGCCGTCGGCGCGCGGGGAGTCGGTGGATTCTGTCGTGTCGACGACGGCGGGTCCGCCGTCGGTCGCGACGCGGTCGCCGCCGAACTCGGGGTAGGTCTCGACGCCGTGCTCGGAGATGTCGAGCCCCTCCTGCTCGTGTTCCGCGGTGACGCGCGCCTCGCCCAGGATCTTGAGGACGAACCAGACGATGGCGGTCGCGGTGAGCGTCCAGCCGCCGATGATGACGACCCCGGTCAGCTGCGCGATGAAGTGCGCGCCGATGCCGGCGCTGAGTTCGCCGGGCGCGGCGACGAACGGGAAAAGCAGCGTTCCCAGCACGCCGGCGCTGCCGTGAACGGGGAACACCGCGCAGACGTCGTCGACCTTGAGCGTGTCCGAGACGAACTCGAAGACGAGGGGGAGCTGTGCGCCGGCCAGGAGGCCGACGACCAGCGCGCCCCACCACGCCGTGGTGTCGGGGATGGCGGTGATGCCGACGAGCCCCGCGAGCAGCCCGTTGGCGACGTAGAGCGTATCGACCTTTCCGGTGCGGAGCCACACGACGAGCGCGGCGCCGATCCCGCCGGCCGCCATCGCGACCGTCGTCCCCATCGCGACCAGGTTGAGCGTCAGCGTGTTGAACACGCCGCCGCTGACGACGGAGGCCGTGCCGACGTTGAAGCCGTACCAGCCGAACGCGAGGATGAGCGTTCCGAGGACCGCGAACGTCAACGAGTGGCCGGGGATGACGTTCGTGGAGCCGTCCTCGGCGTAGCGGTCCATCCGCGGTCCGAGGACCGCAGCGGCCGTGAGGCCCGCGATACCGCCCATACCGTGGACGATCATGCCGCCGGCGAAGTCGTGGAACGCGGTCCCGGTGAGCAGTTCGACGAGGCCGGTATCGGCGGCCGACCAGGTGAACGCGATGACCATCGGGTAGATGACCGCGGCCAGGAGGAAGGTGTAGATGACGTACGCGCGCAGCTTCGCGCGGCCGGCGACGGCGCCCGACACGATGGTCGCGGCGGTCATCGCGAAGACCGCGCCGTAGAGCCAGTTGACGTACGGCCCGATCGTGCCCTCTTCCACGGCGAGTTCGCCGCCGGAGAACAGCGTCCCTGCGGCGGACGCAACGCCGGGTGACCCGTTCACCAAGCTCGTGAACGCCGTGCCGATCAGGAAGAACACCGTCACCCCGACGCTCCACGTCAGGAGGTTCTTCGTCAGCTGGTTGGCGACGTTCTTCGACCGCACCTGCCCGGCTTCGAGCATCGCGAAGCCGGCGTGCATGAAGAAGATGAGGAACGTCACGACGAGGATCCACGTCCCGTTCATGGCCGAGGCGAACGTGCTCGGGTCGATCGAGGCGAGAACGTCGGTCGTCACGCCTCGGTCACCCTTACTGAACGCATGTCAGGTTCAAACCGCGTTTCGATCATGTTCATGTGTTGAATCACGTTTCGACACCCAGGAACGACCATATATAAACGTTAGAGTTGAGTTTCACAAAAAATGTTCTTGATAATACACCGAGTGTAAGATATAAAGACAGTACTATGTAATATAAGGACGTTTAACTCGGGATTCACCAGCAATAATTGCGGTGAAATCGGACGGATGTTGTGTCAACTTTCCGTTTGGTTCGTCGAGATCGGTCGGGATACGCCTCATCGGGCGGGTGCGCGCCCGATCGTGGCGAGTTTTGCCGAGCAGGGATCGACGGACCGACCGATTCACGCGGCGTATCCGTCGATATCGGATGATTCGGCACGTGAGATAGAAAATTGACGTTTGTCAACCTGGGATCGCGTCGGGGGATCTCACGTTCGGTGTCTCCCGATCGTCCGATTCGTCGACTCCGAGGGCGAACCCGTCCTTACTCCGGTTTCAGTCCCTCGCCCTGGACGCGCATCACGGCCTCGCCGTCGGCGAGGTTCGGCGCGTCGACGAGCCGGACGATCCGCTTGTTGCCCTTGGACTTGCGGAGGTAGATCCGGAACGTCGAAGCGTGACCGAGGATGTTGCCGCCGATCGCCTGCGTGGGGTCGCCGAAGTAGGAGTCGGGGTTCGACGCGACCTGGTTGGTGACGAGGATGGCGGTGTTGAACAGGTCGCCGATCCGCATCAGGTCGTGGAGGTGTTTGTTGAGCTTCTGTTGACGCTCGGCGAGCTCTCCCCGGCCGACGTACTCGGCGCGGAAGTGGGCGGTGAGCGAGTCCACACAGACGATCCGGATGGGCCACTCGCTCTCCTCGCGTTCGCCCGCGAGCTCCTTGGCCTTCTCGGCCAGCAGGATCTGGTGGTTGGAGTTGAACGCCTTCGCGACGTGGATCTGATCGAGGAAGGCGTCGATCAGCTCCTCCATGGCCTCCTCGTCGTCAGGGGAGCCCTCGATCTCGCGCCGCTCCATCTCGTCGGCGAGGACGTCGTCGTCGAGCCCGCGAACCATGTCGTCGATCCGCTCCGGCCGGAACGTGTCCTCGGAGTCGACGAAGATGCAACCGCCCTCGAGGCCGCCGTTCTCCTTCGAGAGCTGGACGTTGACGGCCATCTGGTGGGTGACCTGCGACTTCCCGGAGCCGAACTCGCCGTACACCTCGGTGATCGACTGGGTCTCGATGCCGCCGCCGAGCAGGTCGTCGACCTCGTCGATCTGCCAGGAGAGCTTGCCGATCTCCTGGCGGCGTTCGAGGACGGTCGCGCCCGTCTCGAACCCGCCGACGTCGGCCGCGTCGCGGGCGGCGTTGATGATGTCCGAGGCGGACGACTCGCCGATGTCGGCGGTGTTGGACATCTCGCCGGGGCTCGCGACCGCGATGGACTGGTAGCTCTCGAATCCGTTCTCGACGAGTTTGTCCGCGGTCGCCGGGCCGACTCCTGGGAGGTCCTCGAGTTCGTCTTCAGGCATGTACACCCGGCTTGTGCGGCTTCGGATATAAACCCTGGTTAACACCCGAGTGAAAGTGAACGCAGGAGGAACGAACGGGTCCCGAACGACAGAGTCGTGGACGGCGACCGCGCGGTCCGCGGATCCCAAACGCACGCCGGTACACCGCGATTCAGAAGCCGACGCGGCGGACGTACCCCAACTCGCGGATCTCGACGAGCAGCTCGCCGGGGAGCTCGGCGTCCGTGATCACGTACAGCTTTGGGTCGTCGGTGAACTCCGGATCGTCGCTCAACACCTGGCGGATGGGGACGTCGTGGTCGGCGAGGATCCCGGTGACCTCGGCGACGATCCCCGCCTCGTCGGCCGCGGCGACCTCGATCGTGAGAACGGTGAGGTCGAGGACGGGGGCCAGATCCATCAGGCTCGGGATCGACGAGATGTTGGTGAAGATGCGCTTCAGCTCGGGGTCCGCGAGGATCGCGTCGGTCGTGGAGTCGACCACGCGCCGGTCGACGTCGAGCTCGCGGGCGATCCCCGTGTACGGGATCTCGATCCCGCCGGAGACGACTCGCCCCTCCTCGTTGACGGAGAACCCGCGCTCCAAGAACAGCCGGATGACGGCCTGCTGGCTCGGGGACCCCTCGAACTTCTCGAGGATCTCGTCGAACATTCGTTGCTACGGATCCGCACCGTGAGGGGTTAAAAAGCGGGGTACCGTCGCGACGGTCAGTTGGCCATCGACGAGTAGACGCCGCCGAGAACCGTTCCGTAGACGACGTGACCGACGAGGCTCTCGACGCCGACGTTCGGGAGCGGCGGCGCGCCGGGGAACCCGACGGCGCCGAGCCAGATCGGCATCACGATCACCGCGAGCGCGACCCAGACGAGGAGGCCGTAGCCCGCACCGACGCCGAGACTCGTCCCGATCGAGTCGCCGATATCCGGCTTCAGGCCCGCGATCACGGCGAATCCGAGACCGATGACGGCACCGTGGGACATGTGGATCACCCAGCCGAGGGCGCCGGCGGGGCCCTCGATGCCGTACATGGCGGGGATCCCCATCTGTAGGACGCCGGGAGTCATCACCGACATCATCGCGCCGAACACGAGTCCGCCGGCCAGCCCGCCGGCCACCCCCGCTTGCCAGTGTCCGGTGTCGGTCGATACGTCGGTCGCCGTTGCGGTTTCGGTTGCCATATCCAGCCCGTCGCGCGATAGCCGGTAATAAACGCCGGTAGTGTGCGCTCGTTCCGCACGGGACCTCAACGGATATATACGGTGAGTCCCAACTATATTGGATCTCGTCGATCGACCACTTCCGCCGGGGTACCCCACCCCTTTTGCCCGATGCCGACGAAACTGCGACCGTGTCAGAGTCGCCGCACCTCCGGTTCTTCCCGTACGAGGAGCCGTACCCGAACCAGCGCGAGGCGATGGACCGAGTCGTCAACGCGCTCTCTCGGGGCCAGGACGTGCTGTTCGAGGGCGCGCCGGGGACGGGAAAGACCCTCTCCGCGCTCGTGCCCGCGCTCGAGCACGCGCGGGAGAACGACCGAACGGTCGTCATCACGACGAACGTCCACCAGCAGATGCGCCAGTTCGTCGAGGACGCGCGGGCGATCACCAGAACCGAACCGATCCGCGCGGTCGTCTTCAAGGGGAAGTCCTCGATGTGTCACATCGGCGTCGACTACCAGGAGTGTCAGACCCTCCGGGACGCCACCCGCTCGATGGTGGAGACGGAGTCGGAGAAGCGCGAGCTCGAGCAGCGCCAGCGCGAGCTGCTCGCCGAGAGCCGGGAGGGCGATGCCGGAGCCGCGGAGGCCCGCGAGGCGATCATGGACGAGCTCGATGACCTCGAGGGGGAGCTCGACGAGTTCGAGACGACCAACGTCTGCGAACGCTACCACAACAACCTGACGCAGGACACGGACGGCTTCTTCGAGTGGCTCTTCGAGGACGTGCGGACCCCGGAGGACGTCTACGAGTACGCGGAGGAGCGCGACCTGTGCGGATACGAGCTGTTGAAGGAGGGGATGGAGGGCGTCGACCTGGTCGTTTGCAACTACCACCACCTGCTCGACCCGAACATCCGCGAGCAGTTCTTCCGGTGGATCGACCGCGACCCCTCCGAGATAATCACCGTGTTCGACGAGGCGCACAACGTCGAGGACGCCGCCCGCGAGCACGCCTCGCGGTCGCTGACGGAGAACACCCTCGAGGCCGCCCTCGAGGAGCTCGCCGACAGCGACGACTCCCGCGCCGAGCCCGCCGAGAACGTGCTCTCGACGTTCCGCGACGCCCTCGTCGACGCGTACGACGGGGCGCTCGGGTTCGGCGCGCGCGAGTCCGTCGGCGAGGGCTGGGAGGACGTGTCGATCGCCAACGACGACCGCCGCGACGACCTCACGCTCGCCTTCCTCGAGCGGTACGAGGGTCGGGGGATCGATCCCGAGCTCGAGCTGGCCGTCCAGCTCGGGAAGGCGCTCGACGAGGAGTACGAGCGCGCCTATCGCGAGGGCGAGACGACGAGCCGGGCGGAGTGTCGCACCCTCCAGGCCGCCCGGTTCGTCGCGACGTGGATGGAGGAGGGGACCGCGCTCGGCCAGTATCCCGTCGTCTCCGTGCGCCGCGACGGGGGAAGCGACGAGGTGTACGGCCGCGCCGAGCTCTACACCTGTATCCCGCGGTCGGTCACCTCGGCGCTGTTCGACGAGGTGGCCGCCTCGGTGCTGATGAGCGCGACCCTTCGCCCCTTCGACGTGACCGAGGACGTGCTCGGCGTGGAGGACGTCGCCACCCTCGCGTACGGGATGGGGTACCCCGACGAGAACCGGCGGACGTTCGCGGTCGACACGCCGCCGCTTTTCGCCTCCGAGCGGAACGACCCGGAGACCCAGGAGGCGGTGGCCGGGCTCCTCCGCGACGCGATCCGGTTCACGCCGGGCAACACGCTCGTCTTCTTCCCGTCGTACGGCGAGGCCGAACGCTACCACGAGCGGCTCGGCGGCGACGGCGGTCTCGCGGGCGCGGACCTCGGCTCGCTGTACCTCGACGGCTCGGGCGAGGACGAGGAGGCGCTCCGGCGGCGGTTCGTCGCGAGCGACGGCGCCGCGCTCTTCACCTCACTGTGGGGGACGCTCGCGGAAGGGGTGAGCTTCGACGGCGACGACGCCCGCACGGTCGTCGTGGTGGGCGTCCCGTACCCGCACCTCTCCGACCGGATGGAGGCGGTCCAGGACGCCTACGACCGGGCGTTCGCCGACCGCGACCGCGCCCGCGACCCCGGCTGGGCGTACGCCGTCGAGATCCCGACGGTCCGGAAGACGCGGCAGGCGATCGGCCGGGTGATCCGCGGCCCGGACGACTTCGGCGTCCGGATCCTCGCCGACCGGCGGTACACGACCGCCGACATGGGAAAGTACTCCGTGCGCGGCGCGTTCCCGCCGGAGGAGCGCGAGGAATTGCTCGACGTCGACCCGGAGAAACTGAAGTTCGCGATGTTGAACTTCTACGGCGACCACGACGCCTACGACGGATCGCCGCTGCAGCCGTGAACGGCCGTCTCAGTGGACCTCGAAAGCGCGACGCCGAGTCACGCCGGGCGCGTCGAGAGCAGCAGTGCGATCCCGCCGAGAACGACCCCGACGAGGATCGTGACGGCGGCGTGGATGACGGTCATGACGGCGACGACCCGCGGCGGCTGCTCGTAGCTCCACTTGAACATGACGGCGTCGAGGGCGAACGCGACCGTCACGGTCACGGCCGCCGGGACGGCGAACCCCCCGCCGACGACGCTGACGGCGGCGGGGAGCGGGCCGACGTACAGCGCGCGCCGCGGGTCGACGTCGCCGAGGACGTTCCGGGCGGCCACGTGGGCGGTGACCGAGAGGAACAGCGCGAAGATGACGGTCGTCACGAGCACCGAGACCGGCGTCACCGTCTGAGCGGGCATACCCGCCGTAGGCGGCGGAGGCTAAAAGAGCCGACGGGATCCGGGCGCGCGTCGCGTCATTCGAGGAGGCCGAGTCCCGACAGCTCCTCCACGATCACGTCGACTGCGGCGGCCGCGTCCGCCGGATCCGTGCCGCCGGTGACGACGAGCTTCCCGCTGCCGAAGAGCAGGGCGACGACGTCGGGTTCCTCGATCCGGTAGACGAGTCCGGGGAACTGCTCCGGCTCGTACTCGATGTGCTCCAACCCGAGCCCGATGGCGATCGCGTTGAGGTTGAGGCTCTCGCCGAGGTCGGCGGACGTGACGATGTTCTGGACCGTGATCTCGGGGTCGTCCTCGATCGGTATCTGGAGGGCGCGGAGTTTCTCGAAGACGATGTCGAGGCTCTCGTGGACCGCCTCGGTCGAGTTCGCGCCGGTACAGACGATCTTTCCGGAGCGGAAGATGAGCGCCGCCGACTTCGGGTTCGCGGTCCGGTAGACGAGTCCGGGGAACTGCTCGGGGTCGTAGTCGGCGCCCTCGAGGTCCATCGCGACGCTCTGAAGGTCGAGTTCCTGCCCGATCCCGGTAGAGGCGACGACGTTCTCTATCGTGATCGTGTCCTTCGGGTCGGCCATTCGCTCGAACGTATGACGGTCAAGCTTTTAAAGGGGTCGGTAGGTGGGAGCGACGACGGCGGTGACGAAGCCGAAAACGATCCGAAATACAACGAAAAAATAATATATGCTACTTTGATAATTCTGGCGGCAGATCGTTCGTCGACCAGACGCGCGACGACCCGGACGAAGACGATCCGATCTCCGGTATTCGACGACTATCACCGGCATTTTGCCCGATTTTACCGTGACTCGGGGATGATCGTTGAACCGAGTGTGGATTCACGAGTATCGATCGGATCCTCATCAGTCGGAAATCGAACGCGGCTCTCGCCGGCGAAACGGATGGTTATACGCATTTCATCCCACAGAACGCGATCGAGGATGACGACGAGGGTTCGACGCCGAGATAGTATAAGAAATCGAATTAGTATTCTAAAAGAAAATATTTAGTATGTTTTTCAGTGGGAGGAGCCGGTCGGGTCGAGCACACTGCTTTACACCAGTACTTTTGTAAAGCAAGGGGTCGGATCGGACGTATGGACGGTTCCGGATCCGGTTCGACGAGCAAGGTCGAGCGGACGATGAACGAGTACGGCCTCGAAGGCCTCGGCGAGGAGCTGGAGGCCGCCTGGACGGGCGAGGACGGCGACCGAACCAGTCTGCGATCGCTCGCCGAGGAGTTCAATCGGACGGTTCTCGGGGCGGCGATGCGAGAGGTCGACGGGTCGGTGACGCGCTCCGACATCGAGAGCGCTCATCGGACGCTCACGGACGAGGAAGCCCCGCCGGCGGAAACCCTTCGAACGCGGCGGGAGCTCGAACGACTCGGGGTCGACGTGGACGCGGTCCGCGAGGACTTCGTAAGCCACCAGACGATCCACACGTACCTCACGGCCGAGCGGGAGGCTCGACCGCCCGAGGAGGGTGCGAACCGACTCGACGAGCGACGGGAGACGATCGAGCGCCTCGCGGGGCGGACGGAGGCGGTCGCCGAGTCGGCCGTGGGGGCGCTCGTGGACGCGGGCGACCTCGCCGAGCGTCCGTACGAGGTGTTCGTCGACGTTCGAGTGACGTGTGGAGCCTGCGGGACGGACTACCGGGCGGGGGAGCTGCTTCGGCGAGGCGGATGCGGTTGTGCGGCCGAGTGACGACGAGACACAAGTATTTACTGACGGGGGGGTGTGCGCCTACACGATGGCACGGAGCGAAGTGGCGTTGGAGTCAGTTCAGGTACGCGCACGGAACGTCGGCGGGATCGACCGGACCGCGGTCGACCTCTCCTCCGGCGTGACACTGTTACGCGGGCGAAACGCCACGCATCGGTCCTCGTTCCTACAGGCGATCATGGCGGGACTCGGAAGCACTCGCCCCTCGCTGAAGGGGGACGCCGACGAAGGGGAGGTAACGATCGACGTCGACGGAGAGACGTACACCAGGACGCTGACGCGACGCGACGGGAGGGTCGTCTTCGAGGGAGACCCGTACCTCGACGATCCGACCGCTGCGGACCTGTTCGCGTTCCTGCTCGGCGACAACGAGGCGCGGTTGGCCGTCGCTCGAGGGGAGGACCTTCGGGAGGTCATCATGCGCCCGATCGACGTGGACGCGATCGAGGCGGCGATCGAGGAGCGGACGCGCGAGCGGAACGAGATCGACGATCGGCTCACCGAACTCGAAGGGATCGAAGCGGAACTCCCGCGCCTCGAGTCGAGACGAACGACTCTCCGGGAGCGACTGGACGAGAAGCGGACGGAACTCGAGGAGGTGGAGGAGGCCATAGAGCGGGCGGACGCCGACCTCGAGGAGAGCCGCGAGCGGCGCGAGGAGGTCGACGACGCGTTCGAGGCGGTGCGGCGAGCACGGTCGGAGCTGGAAGACCTCCAGTTCGAACGCTCCACCGAGGAGGCGACCGTCGAGGAGCTCGAATCGGAACGTGTGGAACTCGAAGAGGAACTTGATGGGATCGACGTACCGGAGACGGACCCGGACCGGATCGATGACCGGATCGACGACCTCCGCGAGCGGAAACGGGACCTCGACGACACGCTCGGGGAGCTCCGGAGCGTGATCAACTTCAACGAGGAGATGCTGGCCGACGGAGAGGTCGAGATCGACCTCGCCGGCGACGGATCCGAGAGCGACGTGACCGACGCGCTGGTCGCCGACGCGGACCGAACCGTCTGCTGGTCGTGCGGATCGCGGGTCGATCGGACCGCGATCGAGGAGACGATCGAGCGGCTCCGGAGTCTCCACGAGACGAAGCTCTCCGACCGGAACGAGCTTCAGAGCCGGATCGGCGAGCTCTCGGAGCGGCGGTCGGCGGTCGTGGAGCGGACCCGGCGGATCGAGCGGGCGGAAGGGCGGCTGGCCGACGTGACGACCGAACTCGCGGAGTGTCGCGACCGGATCGACGAGTTGGAGACGGCGATGGACGAGAAGCGAGACGAGATCGAACGACTGGAGACGGTCGCGCGGGACGCCGGGGGCCCCGACTACGACGAGGTCATCGCGCTCCACCGCGACGCCACCGAACTCGAACTCGAGATCGAGGGGATAACGGCCGACCTCGAGGAGGTCGATACGGAGATCGACGAGACGGAGTCGGCGATAGCGGAGCGGGACCGCCTCGAGGACGAGCGGGAGACCCTCACGGAGGAGCTGGTCGATCTCCGAACGCGCGTCGACCGCATCGAGGCCGACGCGGTGGAGTCGTTCAACGAACACATGTCCGCCGTCCTCGACATCCTCGAGTACGACAACATCGAGCGGATCTGGATCGAACGGCGGGAACGGGACGACACGAGCGGACGTGGGACGGCCCGGACGGAGTCGGAACTCCACGTCGTCCGATCCAACGACGAGGGGGCGAGCTATCAGGACTCCGTCGCACACCTCTCGGAGAGCGAGCGTGCGGTAACCGGGTTGGTGTTCGCGCTGGCGGGGTACCTCGCTCACGAGGTGTACGAGGACATGCCGTTCGTGCTGCTCGACTCGCTCGAGGTCATCGACGCCGACCGGATCGCGCGCGTCGTCGAGTACTTCGAGGAGTACGCCGAGTACCTCGTCGTCGCGCTCCTTCCGGAGGACGCCTCGGCGCTCGACGACGGCTACGACGTCGTCTCCGAGATCTGACCGACCGATCCCGTGGTTCGACACGAGAGCGTCGCCGGTCGACGCGGACGCGTCACGATACGCCCGATCGGGAGCGAATATTCGTTGCGTGCGTGGGTTTTTATTTCGGGATGTGGATCCGCTATCCATGAACCTCAGACGCACGCTCCTCATCACGCCCGCCTCGGACGAGGACCTCATCCGGAAGGGACGCACGACCGACGCTGACGCGTTGTTCCTCGATTTAGAGGACGCCATCCTCTCGGAACGGAAGGTCCAGACCCGGAACGGCCTCGTCGAGTTCCTCGGCTCGGATCCCGAGATGGACAAATCGATCGCCGTGCGGATCAACGCCGTCACCACGAAGTGGTGGTACGAGGACCTGATCGAGACGATCACCGCAGCCGGCGAACACGTCGACAGCCTCATCGTCCCCAAGGTGTCTCGGGTCGAACAGCTCCACGCCGTCGACCTGCTGTTGCGACAGGTGGAACGAAACGCCGGAGTCGAACCCGGCGACATCGGGCTGATCCCGCAGCTCGAGAGCGCGACGGCGATCAACAACGCGACGCGGATCGCGCGATCGGTGGACCGACTCACCGCCCTCCTCTTCGGGCCGGGCGACTACGCGGCGAGCATCGGGGTCGGGCAGACGGGCGACGGCGGGGAGGTGGGCGGACACTGGGAGTACGCGCGTTCCCGAGTGGTGAACGCGGCGAGGGAGGTAGGGATACAGGTGATAGACGGGATGTACCCCGACACCGGCGACACGCAGGGGTTCCGCGCGGCGTGTCAGGCGAGCCGCGCCCTCGGGTTCGACGGCAAGACCGTCGTCCACCCGAACCAGATCCACATCGCGAACGAGATCTTCACGCCGAGCCCGCAGGACGTTCGGCGCGCGCGCCGGATCTACGAGGCGTACACCGCGTCCGACCACGACGAGCCGGGGACCGTCGAGGTCGACGGACAGGTGATCGACGAGGAGACGTTCGAGATGGCCGAAGAGATCGTCGAGAAGGCGACGGAGGCGGACGAACTGACCGACCTCTGACGGCTCAGTGCGAGTGGACGTGCCAGGAGTGTTTCGGCGAGAACGTCGCGTGGGAGTCGTACCAGGAGGTGAGCGAGAGTTCGACGCGCTCGACCGCCTCGAGCAGGCGGTCGCCCGCCGAGAGCGGGCTGGCGGCGTCGCCGGGGACGGTCACGGTCAGGGCCCCCATGACGGCGCCGTCCCGACGGGAGAGCGCGCCCGCGAACGTCCGGTCGGAGCTCGTCGAACTCGTCTCGACCGCGTATCCGCGGCGGTGGATGCGAGCGAACCGGTCACGGACCTCGTCGTCGACCTGGGGGGAGTCGGCGGCCTCGGCGGCGTCGTCGGGAGCCCCGTCGACGACGTCTCCGCCGTCGCTCCGGCCGTGCTCGGCGAGCATGACGGGTCCCGCGATCGACTCCGTGAGCGGCGTTCGTTCCCCGAGGTGCCGTTCGGGGATGCCGGGGTAGTACCCTTCCTGGGCGATCATCGTCGCGTCGTCGCCCTCCTTGAGATAGAGGCGGACCACGCCGTCGGTCTCGGCCGCCAGCGACTTCATCTCGATCCGGGCCGCCTGATACAGCGGCGACTGGTCCCGGAGCCTCCCGCCGAGCCGGAGGAGCTTCGTCGAGACGTGGTACTGTTTGTCGTGGTGGGTCACGTACCCGCAGTCGACGAGCGTCGTCAGGTGGCTGTGGACCGTGCTCTTGCTCATTTCGAGCGCGGTGGCGACCTCGGTGACGCCGGCACCGTCCTCTCGCTGAAGGAACTCCAGGATGGTGAGCGACTTCTCGGTGGTTCCCACCCGATTCCGCGATGGTTCAGTCATACATAACGATCGATCTATGTATACTAATCTGTTCGGATATGATAAATTAGTGAAGTGTGTGTTGCCGCGATCGGATCCGATCGAGGACGAGGACGGTGCGAACGCGGAGCCTGAACCGCGATACCGCATGGTCGTTCGGTATAGTCGAACGAGATCGTGAGATGGTTTCACAACCCACGTCCGTATACGCGACGGAAAGGTCGTGAAACGGGGATACTCCGCCGAACGGACCGTTTCCACGGATCGATCGCCGGCGTAGAATCGAACGTGTTCAGCCATGCGGAACGGAATCGAGGTGGACGTGGTGAGAGAAGTTCGGTACCACGGATCAATGGCAGGCGACGGCGGGAGCGACGGACGGAACTCGAGGTGGCGGACGCTGTTGGAGCGAAACGGGAGGCGAGAAGGTTCGGAGCCGCCTTCGGTCGACCGCCGGCCGTCCGTCAGCCCGACCAGGTCGGCGCGTACGGCGGATCGTACTGTCGGTCGCGGCGGTCGATCCCGTCGATCCGCTCCAGCTCCGCCGCCGAGAGGTCGAGGTCTCGAGCCCGGACGTTGTCGACGATGTGATCGCGGCTCGTCGCCTTCGGGATGGGGACGACGCCCCGGTCCATGGCCCACGCGAGGCTGACGCGCGCCGGGCTGACGCCGTGGGCGTCGGCGATCTCCGCGAGCTCGGGCACGTCGAGGACGCGTCCGTTTCCGAGGGGCGCGTACGCGACGAGGTCGATGTCGTGTGAGTCACAGTACGTCCGGAGCCGCCGCTGGGGGAGAAGCGGATGTAGCTCCACCTGGAGCGCGTCGATCGGAACGGCGGACGCCTCGCGCGCCTCGTCGATCTGGTCTGGGGTCATGTTACAGACGCCGAGCCGGTCGAAGAGCCCCTCGTCGTGGAGGTCGGCGACCGCGTCGAACGTCGTCTCCGGATCGTATCCGTCGGCGGGCCAGTGGACGGCGTAGAGGAGGTCGACGCGGTCGACCCCGAGCCGGTCGAGGCACGCGCGCGCGTTCTCCGTGACGCTCTCCGCCGAGTAGTCGTCGGTGAACTTCGGGTGCAACACCTTGGTGGCGAGGAAGACGTCCTCGCGGTCGACGTCGGCCGCAGCGATCCCCTCGCCGACGGCGACCTCGTTCCCGTACGCCTCCGCGGTGTCGACGTGTCGATACCCCTCCTCCAGCGCGGTCCGGACGCTCCGGACGCAGTCGTCGTGGTCCGTGACCCGGTACGTGCCGAGCCCCGGCGCGGGAATGTCCGCGGTCATGCGAGCGATTCACACATTCGGAACGGAGGTACTAAGTGTTATCCTCGTCGCGGCCCTCGCGCACGGATCCGACCCTCACACGTCGTCGGGCGAGTCGACGACGCGGACGTCCGCGTCGTCGATCAGGTCGTGAATGCCGAGCAGGTCGGCCAGGGTCTCCCCCTCGTCGATCCGCTCGCGCAGGGTCGCCTCGTGGTCGGCGATCGCCGCCGCGGCCTCCGCGGTGGCGTCGGCCGCCTCGCGCGGGACCACGGTGACGCCGTCCCGGTCGCCGACGACGACGTCTCCCGGCCGGACGGCAACGCCGCCGACGGAGACCGGGACGTTCACCGATCCGGGAGTCTCCTTCACCGCGCCCGCCTGCGAGACGGCCGCCGAGAACGTCGGGAACTCGCTCTCCGAGAGGTGGTCCACGTCCCGGACGTTGCCGTCGGTGACGAGCCCACCGAGCCCCTGCCGTTCCGCGTTGCGCGTGAGGAGCTCGCCCCAGACGGCCGCCCGACGCGACTCCGTGGCGACGGCGAGGACGTCGCCGGGCTCCGCCAGGTCGGACGCGAGGTGGACCATCGCGTTGTCGCCGGGGGGGACGCGGACCGTACAGGCGGGACCACAGACCGTGGCGTCCTCGTTTACCGGCCCGACCTCCGGGTCCATCGCCGTCCGTTCCCCCAGCGCCTCGTGAACGCTCGCGGCGTCCGACTCGGAGAGCGCGTCGATCGTTTCCCGGTCCGGCCGTTCGAAGTCCCTCACGACGACCATACCCCCGCGTTTCGTCGACGGGTGAAGAACGTATCGGCGGTTTCACTCGCGAGAAGGGTCTCCGCCGTGAGAAGGGTGCTCGGAGAGGGAGCGTTCGGAGGAGAGTGCTCGGAGAGGGAGCGTTCGGAAGGGGTCGGTCGGCGGAGCACAGACCGCCGGACCGACCGCTCAGTCCGTCATCACGGTGACGACGGGACAGTCGACGTCGAGTAGCACGTCCTGGGTGATGCTCCCGAACAGCGCCTTCCCGACGGGCGACCGGCGTCGACCGCCGAGCACGAGGTACCGCGGATCGATCTCGTTCGCGAGCGAGACGATCTCCTCGGACGGCTCCCCGACGGCCCCGCGCGCGTCGACGCGGGAGTTCTCGAACTCCGGAACCGCGTCGCGGACCGCGCGGCGGGCGAAGCGGGCGGCGCTCTCCTTCTCCTGGGTGATGGAGAGGTCGTGAAACCGCTTCGAACTCTCGATGGTTTCCTTGTGGTCTTCGAACTCGGACCGCGGAACGACGTGGAACGCCGTGACGGTATCGTCGTATCGCTCCGCGAGTTCGTAGCCGAGCGGGACGACACGATTCATGGCCTCGGTCTCGCCGACAGCTATCAGAACGGTCACAGGCGTCGTGATCGACGCCCCCTGTAATATAGATTGGCCCCGACATGCCGGTAGAGCGCCTCGGACGCGGCGCGTGAAACCGGGTATTCGCGAACGAACGGGACGGTCGAGCCGTCCGCCGCGGGAAGCGTTTATGTACGTACGGCGAACGGGTGGAGACACCATGTCAGCCGACAACCCGCTTCTCGCGTCCGGCGTCCTCACCGCCGAGGGAGGATCGGTGACGCTCTCCGAGGAGTTCGAGGAGGCGGTCGAGGAGTACCTGTCGCGGTTCGATGGACACACGGAGGCGGAGTTCGCCGACGCGATCGAGGAGCGCGTCGGTGACGAGGTCGCGGTCGAGCCGTTCGCGGCACTCGGCGAGAAGGACCCGCGGACGGTCGCCGAGCTGTGTGCCCTCGCCGATCGACTGGGAGCCGACGACGCGAAGGCGAACGGGAACCCGGTTCAGCTGCTTCCGTCCCTGCGGCTGTTCCGCGACGACGACGTCCGAACCGACGGGGTTCCCCGGTCGTTCGTTCCCGTCCCGGCGACACAGCTCCCGGAGCTGTTGCGGATCTACTCGCCGGCGCTCGTGTACGCCTGGCTGGACGACTCCGAGAGCTGTGATCTCGCGAAACGCGACCTCGAAGCGGTGTTCGAGGAACCACAGGAGGTGATGCCGTTCGCGGTGTACGGTCCGGACTACAGGGAGTTCCTCGAGCGGGAGTACTCCCTCACCGCGGGGCCGGCCGTGCTGTTCACCCGCGACGGCGAGGTCGAGGCGCGACTCTACGGAGCCCACGGACCCGGAACCATCGAGACGGAGCTCGAACGACACCGACGGTGAGACCGTCCCGACGAGCGCGTCGCCGTCGGATCGCCGCGCCGTCCCGGAACGACACCCCCATCTACCCGAACTTTTATTAAGTACTGGGAGAAGCCGACATACACCCTACAATGGCCAGTAACGGAGAGTGTGCCCACCATCGAGAGGTCCGCACAGACCAATGAGTATCGCTGACAAGGTTCACGCGTATCGCAACAGCGATCTCGCGATCATCGCGAGGCGTGCGCTCGAGAACCTCCTCGAAGAGCGGATCACGAGGGTCGCCTTCGTGATCCTGGCGATCATCCTGCTCATGGGTCTGATCGGTCCGGCGATCGCACCGTACTCGTACAACACCCAGCAGACGACCGACGACGGCGACCTGATGCGGTACGCCGAACCGTCGCTCGAGCACCCCCTCGGCACGAACGACCGCGGCGAGGACGTCCTGTCGCGGCTGCTGTACGGGGCGCGGGCGACGCTCATCACCGGACTGCTCGCCGGCGGCCTGATGATGACGATCGGGTTGACGGTCGGGATGACGGCCGGATACGTCGGGGGGAGGACGGAGAGCTTCCTCATGCGGTTCGTCGATTTCATGTACGGGATCCCCTTCATCCCGTTCGCGATCGTCCTCATCACGTTCTTCGGGGCGGGATTCTACACGACGGTCGCCATACTGGGGCTCGTCCTCTGGCGGTTCATAGCCAGGGTGATACGATCCCAAGTGCTCCAGATAAACCAACGGCCGTACATCATGGCCGCGCGGGCGACCGGGGCGAGCACCCCGTGGATCATGCGAAAACACATTCTCCCGAACATCGCGAACATGGCCGCGCTGTTCTTCGCGATGGGCGTCGGGCTGGCGATCCTCGAGCAGGCCGGCCTCTCGTTCATCGGAGTCACGGACCCGTTCACGCCGACGTGGGGGATCATGATCCGGAACGCGAACCAAGCGGGTCGTATCGCCGAGGCCTGGTGGTGGACGTTCCCGCCGGGCATCATGATCGCGTTGACCGTGCTGTCGCTGTACCTGCTCGGTCGCGGGTACGAGGGAAGCAGTGACGACGAGGTGGTGGTGTAAATGACTGACCCAATACTCGAGTTCGAGGACGTCGACATTCGCTATCGGACGGAGAAAGGAAACGACGTACACGCGGTCAACGACGCGTCGTTCTCGATAAACCGGCACGACTACTTCGGGCTGGTCGGCGAGAGCGGCTGCGGGAAGAGCACGATCGCGGACGCCATCGTCGGCGGCCTCGACGCCAACGGCGAGGTCACCTCCGGGACGATCCGGTACAAGGGCGAGGAGATCCAGGACTACTCCGAGAAGGAGTTCAACCGGAACGTTCGCTGGAAGGAGATCTCGGTCATCCCGCAGTCCTCGATGAACAGCCTGGACCCGGTGATGAAGCTGAGCAACCAGGCGGTCGAGATGGCGAAGTACCACACCGACCTGACGAAGACGGAGGCGGTCGACCGGCTGCGCGAGCTGTTCGAGGTCGTCGGACTCTCCGAGTCGCGGATCCACGACTACCCGCACCAGTTCTCCGGCGGCATGCAACAGCGGGCGATCATCGCGTTCGCGCTGTACCTCCGGCCCAGCCTCATCATCGCCGACGAGCCGACGACGGCGCTGGACGTGATCATGCAAGACCAGATCATCGACTACATCAACGGGCTCAAAGACGACTGGGACATCAGCATGCTGATGATCACCCACGACATCTCGGTCGTCTTCGAGAACTGCGACTCGATGGCCGTGATGCACGGCGGACAGGTCGCCGAGACCGGGAGCGTGGTCGACGTGTTCGACAGGCCCCGTCACCCGTACGCGATCCTGTTACAGAACGCGTTCCCGGACGTCCGGTTCCCGGACCGCGAGCTGGCGGTCATCGACGGCCACCCGCCGCAGCTTCGCGGCGAGGTCGACTTCTGTACGTTCGCCGACCGGTGCCCGTGGGCCAAACCCGAGTGCCGCGAGGGCGCGCCGGACCCGCAGGCCGTCGCCGGCGACGACGACCACCAGGCCTGGTGTATCCGCGCGGACGAGATGGAGGAGCTGGCGGCCGACCACCTCGATCGGAACGCGACCGAGGAGAGCATCCTGGAGGGAGAACGATGAGTGCGGACGAACCCGTCCTCGAGCTCGAATCGATGGACAAACACTTCAAGACGACCTCGAGCTTCGTCGAGACGGTCAAAGAGACCGTCTTCGGGGAGGGGCCGAAGCTCGTTCGCGCCGTCGACGACCTGGACATGACGCTCGAGCAGAACCAGGTCCAGGGCGTCATCGGCGAGAGCGGCTGCGGGAAGACGACGCTCTTGCGGACCGTGATGGGACTGTACGACCCGACGGGTGGGGACATTCGGTTCCAGGGACAGTCGACGAGCGAGTTCGGCAAGGCCGACTGGAAGGAGTTCCGCCGGAAGGTTCAGATCGTGTTCCAGGACCCGTTCAACTCCCTGGACCCGAAGTTCAGCGTCCGGCGGACGATCGCCGAGCCGCTGGAGATACACGACATCGACTACGACCGGTCCGACATCGAGGAGATGCTGGAGAAGGTCGGGTTGACGCCCGCGAGCCAGTACATCCAGCAGTTCCCGAACCAGCTGTCGGGCGGGGAGAAACAGCGCGTCGCCATCGCCCGCGCGCTGGTCACCGACCCCGAGGTGATCCTCGCCGACGAGCCGTCGTCGATGCTCGACGTCTCGACGCAGGCGGAGATCCTCAACCTGTTGAACGGGTTGACCAGCGAGTTCGGCGTCTCGATGATCTACATCTCACACGACCTGTCGACGGTCTCGTACATCTGTGACGAGATCAACGTCATGTACCTGGGGCGGATCGTCGAGAAGGCCGAGACCAGAGAGCTGCTCTCGGACCCGAAGCATCCGTACACGAAGGCGCTGATCCAGTCGATCCCGATCCCGGATCCGCACCACGACCGCGAACGGGCGACGATCGGCGGCGAGCCTGGCGACCCGATCGACATGCCGGAGGGGTGTCGGTTCAAGACGCGCTGTCCGGAGCGGATGGACGTCTGTGACCACACGCCGCGCGACGTCGACCCCGACGGCGAGGGGGAGCGTTCGGTCGCCTGTCACCTCTACTACGACCACGAAGCGACGACCGGCGACGCGGAGGAGCCGGTCGAAGAACACACCCCGGAGACACCGACATGACTCGAAACGAGCCCAACGCGGACGCACGACCCGACGCGCAGCCACCGACGAGCAGCTCCGCGGCCGTCGATCACGTCGACGGTGGCGGTTCCGGACCCGGAGGTGACCGGTCGTGAGCCGCCTGAGCTACTTCGTCCGCCGAACGGCGATAACGGTAGGGCTCATCTTCCTCGTGGCCTCGGCGCTGTTCTTCTTCTTCCGAGCGATGCCGGGAGACTACTCGTCGCTTCTGATCCAACAGGGGATGAATCCCGAACAGATCGCACAGCTCCGGGCCGACTGGGGGCTGGACGAGCCGATATACGTCCAGTACTACGAGTACATCACCAACCTCCTGACGGGGAACGCGGGCCAGTCCTTCCGCTTCAGCCAGCCGGTCTGGGAGCTCGTGGCCCCGCGCATCCTGAATTCGTTCGTGCTCGTCGCGCCGGCCATCACCGCGACGTACATCGTCGGCGGACTGTTCGGCGCGTACATCGGCCGTCGCCGCGGGAGCCCGCTCGAGAAGTCGGGGATCATCTCGGTCTCCGTCTTCCACTCGATCCCGGACTTCTTCCTCGGCATCATGCTGATCGCGCTGTTCTCCTCGACGCTGGGCATCTTCCCCACTTCGGGGATGCTCTCGCCGGCGACGATGCTCCAGGTCCAGGACCAGGCGTACTGGCAGCGGTTCCTGCTGCCGGAGTTCTGGCGGCACTACACGCTGCCGTTCATGACGGTGCTCCTGTATTTCATGCAGTACCCGACGCTGATAATGCGGAACAGCGTCGTCGAGGTGAGCGACCAGGAGTACCTCCACTACCACCGGCTGAAGGGGCTCCCGGAGTCGAAGCTGCTCCGGAAGATCATCCGGCACGCCTCGCTTCCGGTCATCACGCTGTACCCGATCTCGCTGGCGGCGTCGATCAGCGGGCTCGTCCTGATCGAGGTCGTCTTCAACTGGCCGGGGATCGGCCAGCTGCTGGTCTCGTCGGTCCTGGCGCGGGACTTCCCCGTGATCCAGTTCGTGTTCCTCATCGCGGCCACCTGGGTCATCATCGGGAACTTCCTCGTCGACCTCCTGTACGGCGTGCTCGACCCGCGCGTGTCCGTCGCCGGCGACGAGGACTGAGGCGTCGCCGTCCTTTCGGGTTCTTCCGGGTCCTTCTCGACTCCTCGTTCCGCGGACGATCGTCTCACGGACCACGTAGACGGTCGGTTCCGACCCGCTTCGCCGCTCGAAACGTGACGTACGTCAGAATTTCTAAGTATCACAAATTTTTTAACAGTACCTCCGAAGGCATAGGGTATGCCATCAAGTGGCAACCGCGTGGAGCGGAAGAGTATCGACCGTCGACAAGCGCTGAAAGTCATCTCCGTGGCGTCCGCCGCCGCACTCGCCGGCTGTGGCGGAAACGGTTCGGGGGGCGACGGCGGAGGCGGCGACGACGGGGGCGGCGACGACGGAGGCGACGACGGAAGCGGCGACGACGGAAGCGGCGACGGGGGCGGCGGTACCCCGGAGGGACTCGGCGAGCGGGTTCCCACGCTGACCTTCCAGTACTGGTCGGACCAGGGCCCGCCGACGATCCTGTTCGAGGAGACGATCTCGAGCATCCAGTCGGTCGCGTCGGACGTCGGCATCGAGATCGAGACGCAGCCGATGACGACCGCGGAGGGGATCACGGCGGTCGGCGACGACGTGCGCGACTTCCATCTAGCCGTGAACAGCCACGGACCGGACCCCGGACGGCTCGACCCCAACGGACTGATGCAGGCGTACAGCATCGACAACGCCGGGTCGAACGGCCAGTACAACCCGTCGAACTACGCGAACACGGAGTTCTCGGAGCTCGCCGACGAGCAGGCATCGATCGGGGTTCCCGACGAGCGCCGAGAGGTCGTCGGGGAGGCGATGAGCCTCTTCTCGGAGGACCTCCCGTTCATCCCGACCATCGAGCGGCCGACGACGGCGGCGATCAACACGGACATGGTCGAGCCGGTGGAGGCGGGCGGCGCGGGCCTCTCCGCGGTCAACTGGGCCGCGCTGGTCGAGTCGGGCGCACAGACGACGAGCGGCACCGACACGATCCTGGCGAACCTGCCGGGGGAGTTCCTCACGAGCAGCTTCTACCCGACCGTCGGGGACACCGACTCGCTGGGGCTGTACACGCAGCTGACGCACTCGCCGCTGATGCTGTACGACTCCAACTACGAGCGGGTGCCCGTGCTCGCGGAGGACTGGGAGGTCTCCGACGACGGGACGGCAGTGACGTTCAACCTCCGCGACGCCACCTTCCACAACGGGGAGCCGGTGACCGCGACCGACGTCAAATGGACCTACGAGTTCCTGAGCGAGCAGTTCCACGACGGCCCCTACCAGTGGACGGACCTTCCCGAGGAGCTGACCGTCGAGGCCGTCGACGAGACGACGGCCCGGTTCGAGACGCCGGAGCCGGCGCCGACGCTGGTGACCGCACAGCTCCCGACGTTCGGCGTGCTGCCGCGTGACGCGTACGTCGACGCCGGCATCGAGGAGAACCCGACCGACTTCGAGGACCCCATGATCGGCGCGGGTCCCTACGAGATCGCGACGTACAACAACCAGGAGAACATCGAGCTGGTGCCCCACGACGGGAACCCGGCGTTCGACGTCGAGTCGTCGATCATCATGTCGATCTACGACAGCGTCTCCGCGGTCCGCCGAGCCTTCGAGAACGGCGAGCTCGCCATCGCGGTGACGCTGACGCCCGACGCCGGCCGGCAGATCAGCGAGACGATGGGCGACACCGCGCAGATCGTCAACGGGGCGGCGTTCCTGCCGTTCGGCATGATGCCGCAGATGTCGTACGCGCCCGGCATGCACATGGAGTTCCGCCAGGCGCTCTCGCACATGGTCGACCGGGCGGGACTGAACGAGACGTACGCCTTCGGCGAGTCCGACGAGGTGACGTACTGTACGTTCAACTCCCAACAGCACCCGTGGTACGACGAGGAGTACCTCAGCGAGGCCGGCCCGGAGACCCGCGACGTCGAGGCCGCCCGGCAGGTCCTCGAGGACGCCGGCTGGGGCTGGGACGACGACGGCAACCTCTACTACCCCGAGGACGCGGACCTCGAGGCGTGGCCCGAGGGCGAGGAGCCGAACCCGGACGACTTCTGAGCGACGCCGTCGCCGACCCGCGGATTTTTACCGTCCCAAGGACCCGTCGAGCCGGCCGTATCGGCCCGCGTTCCGACGGAATTCGCGGCGGCGACCCCGAACCTTTTTTTGTGAGAGCGTCGCACAGTAACTCGCCATGCGAAAGGTTAGATTTCGAGATCCGGCTGGATCCGTCCGTACCGGCGAGTGGACCGACGACGACGAGCTTCGATTCGGCGAGGAGAAGTTCGACCCGTCGGAGGTCGACGTGCTTCCGCCGACCGAACCGAGCAAGATCGTCTGTGTCGGTCTCAACTACTCGGATCACGCCGAGGAGACGGACTCGGAGATCCCCGACCGACCGCTTCTGTTCTTGAAGGGGCCCAACACGCTGGCCGCCCACGGGGACACGATCTCGCTGCCCGAGGGGAAAGAGCGGGTCGACCACGAGGCCGAGTTCGGCGTCGTCATCGGCGAGCAGTGTCGGAACGTTCCCGAAGACAGAGCCGAGGAGGTCATCGCCGGCTACACCTGCGTGAACGACCTCTCGAACCGCGACGACCAGCGGAAAGAACAGAACTGGATCCGCGGGAAGGCCTTCGACAACGCCGCGCCGATCGGGCCGGTCGTCGCGGACCCGGAACACGTCCCCGACGACGCGGAGATCACGCTGACGGTCAACGGCGAGGAGAAACAGCACTCCTCGATCGACAACCTGATCTTCTCCGTCCCGGAACTCATAAGCGAGATCACGAAGCTCGTCACCCTCGAGCGCGGCGACGTCATCGCGACGGGGACCCCCTCGGGCGTCAGTCCGCTCAGCGACGGCGACACGGTGGCGGTCACCGTCGAGGGCGTCGGCACGCTCGAACACGACATCGTCGGGGCGGGCGAGTTCTCCGGCGACGTGGACCACCGGTTCATGCCGAACCAGTGACGCGCACACCTCGACCGCCGAGACGCCGCTGAGCGGACGAGACGAGCGAAGCGAGGAACGACCGAGACGAACGGTCACACGGAGGCACACGTCTCTCCGGCGCTCGAGCGCACGCGTGCTGAACCACCGCCGGAAACGGGTCCGAGGCCACCCGAAACTGGACGGAACACGTCGCTCGAGCGGCCGGCGTCCCGCCGTGAGACGATAAAGACAACTATTGAGGATGTCATTGTTATTCATATAATATTGCGTATAGTTAAATAGAATGGAAGGCTGTGAGACGCGAAGAGTCATTCTTTCCGGTTTTAATCGCGCAATATATCGATGGAGACGATCGGAGAGCCGTGAGAACGTTGAAGACGTATATTCGAGTTATATCTCGTAAAAGAGCCTCTGAGATCGTTATTGTCTCGAAGAGGAGCATCAAGAGAACTATAAGATATCTTGTATTTCGAGAATATGATCAGATTCCTGTAATTTTCTTCGGCGGGCGGTCGACCGGATCCGCCACCCTCATGCGACGCCGCCGCGGAGCATCCGGCGTGTACTGGATCGAGCTCGCGGGGGAGACGGACGCGTTCGCGGCCTGCGAGGCGGCGACGGCCGCGACCGGCGTGGAACTCCTCGCGCCGGGGATCGCGGCCGCCGGGAGCGTCGGCGAGGGCGTCGGGCGGCTGGCGTACACCCGCGCCGCCCACGAGGCGGTCGCTCGGACGGACGCGACGGTCGCCTCGGCGGTCGCCGCCCTGGAGGCCGCGCCGCTCGATCGAACGGGAAGCGTCGCGGTCCGCGCCCGCAACGTCCGGAACACGACCGACGTCTCCACGACCGACGCCGAGCGCGCGCTCGGGAGCGTCCTCGTCGACCGCGGCTTTTCCGTCGACCTCGACGATCCCGACCACGTCCTGCGCGCGCTGTTCGCGGCGGGCGAGCGCGCCGACCACGACGCGGTCGCCGGGGCGGACGGCGAGAGCGCCTCCGTCTGCGCGCTGGGGTGGGTGGCTCTGGAGGCCGCCCGCGACTTCGCGCCGGACCCGACCGACCGGCCCTTCTTCCAGCCGGGGAGCATGGCCCCCGCGGACGCCCGCGCGTACGTCAACCTCGCCGGCGCGGCCCCCGGCCGGACCCTGCTCGACCCGATGTGTGGAACCGGCGGGCTCCCGCTGGAGGCGGGGCTCGTCGGGGCCGACGCGGTCGCCTGCGACGCCCAGGCGAAGATGGTCCGCGGGACGCGAGAGAACCTCCGAGCGTACGTGAGAGAGGGCGGAGACGACGTGAGCGATCCGGGCGACGCGCCGAGCTGGCACGTCGCCCGCGGCGACGCCACGGACCTCCCGATCGTCGACGACGCGGTCGACGGCGTCGCCTTCGACGCGCCCTACGGCAGGCAGTCCAAGATCGCCCGCCACGAGCTCGCCGACCTCGTCGCCGGCGCGCTCGGGGAGGCCGCGCGCGTCGCACCGCGCGCCGTGATGGTCGCCGACCGCGACTGGCGTCGACCCGCCCGCGAGGCCGGATGGGACGTCGCCGCCGCCTTCGAGCGCCGCGTTCACCGGTCGCTGACCCGACACGTGCTGGTCTTAGAGCGCGACCGGAAGCCGTCCCGGACGACGTGAGGGCGGCGGCGAACCGGAAACCGAGCGACGTGAGAGTGAAGCCGAACGTCCGGGTACCGCGGGATTCGACCGCCGGCGAACGGGTTTTCAGTTTCGCCGCGGCCGGGCAACCGTTAAGTGACCGGCGGGGAGTGGTACCTCCATGCCAGGGGACGCCGACGACGACATGCTCTCGTGGGACGAGTCGGTGTTCCGCGAGGAGTCGGTCTTCGAGATCGACCACGTCCCCGAGACGTTCCGCCACCGCGAGAGCCAGCTCGAGAGCCTGAAGTACGCGCTCCGTCCGGCCGTTCGCGGCTCCCGCCCGCTCAACACGATCGTCCGTGGACCGCCGGGAACGGGCAAGACCACCGCGGTCCAGAAGCTCTTCTCGGAGCTGCGCGCGCGAACGGAGGTGCGGACCGTCCGCGTGAACTGTCAAGTCGACTCGACGCGCTACGCCGTCTTCTCCCGGCTCTTCGAGGGGATCTTCGAGTACGAACCCCCCTCCTCGGGGATCTCCTTCAAGAAGCTGTTCGGCCAGATCACCGACCGACTCGTCGAGGAGGACGAGGTGCTCGTGGTCGCCCTCGACGACGTGAACTACCTCTTCTACGAGAACGAGGCCTCCGACACGCTCTACTCGCTTCTGCGCGCCCACGAGGCGCACTCCGGCGCGAAGATCGGCGTGATCGTCGTCTCCTCGGACCTCTCGCTCGACGTCATCGACGACCTCGACGGCCGGGTCCAGTCGGTGTTCCGGCCCGAGGAGGTGTACTTCCCCGTGTACGACGCGACGGAGATCTACGACATCCTCGGCGAGCGCGCGAAGCGCGGCTTCCACGAAGGCGTCGTCGGCGACGCGGAACTGGACCGGATCGCCGAGCTGACCGCCGAGAGCGGCGACCTCCGCGTCGGGATCGACCTGCTGCGTCGGGCCGGACTCAACGCCGAGATGCGCGCCTCGAAGACGATCTCGGTCGAGGACGTCGAGGCCGCCTACGACAAGTCGAAACACGTCCACCTCTCGCGGTCGCTCCGGGGGCTCTCGGAGTCCGAACGCGCGCTCGTCCGCGTGCTCGCGGCCAACGACGGCGAACAGGCCGGCGCGGTGTACGAGGCGTTCCACGAGGAGACGGACCTCGGCTACACCCGCTACTCGGAGATCATCAACAAGCTCGACCAGCTCGGCGTGATCGACGCCGAGTACGCCGACGTCGAGGGGCGCGGACGCTCGCGCGAGCTCACCCTCGCGTACGACGCCGACGCGGTGTTGGACCGGCTGGAGTGAGCGGGTCGACGAGTTCGATCGACCGGGCCGACGCCTTTTCCACCTCCCCGCACGCACGCGAGGACATGAAGACGAGCGGCGGCAGCGACGCGATGAAGCGACGGGCCGGCGAGTCGGCCGCGGAGGCGGTCGACGACGGCGACGTGGTGGGGCTCGGAACCGGGTCGACGGCGGCACACGCGATCCGCGCGATCGGCGCGCGCGTCGACGCGGGGCTCGACGTCCGGGGCGTGGCGACCTCCTTCGCGAGCCGGGAGCTCGCCGTCGCGGAGGGGATTCCCCTCCTCGATCTCGACGAGGTCACGGGACCGGGCGCGGCGGGGATCGACGTCGCCGTCGACGGTGCCGACCAGGTCGCCGGGGGCGACCTGATCAAGGGCGGCGGCGGCGCACACGCACGCGAGAAGCTCGTCGACTCGGTCGCGGAGCGGTTCGTCGTCGTCGCCGACCCCTCGAAGGAGGCCGCCGTCCTCGACCGGCCGGTTCCGATGGAGGTCCTCCCGAGCGCCCGCGGCGTCGTCGCCGACGCGGTGCGGGCGGCCGGCGGCGAGGCGACGCTCCGGCGCGCCGAGCGGAAGGACGGCCCCGTCGTCACCGACAACGGGAACCTGCTTCTCGACTGCGAGTTCGGCGAGATCCCGGAGCCGGGTGCGCTCGCGACGACGCTCGCGGGGACGCCGGGCGTGCTCGAACACGGGCTGTTCGTCGGGCTCGCCGACGAGGTCCACGTCGGGACCGCCGAGGGGGTTCGGATACGGGAGGCGTGAGCGTGCGAGAGCCGCCGTCGGACGATGGCCGCCGCTGTCCGGGGACGGTCGAAATAAAACGGCAGGATTGGACGCCTTACAGGTCGCGAGGCTGGACCGTCTTCCGGTCGTTGGCCTCGGCGCGGCGTGCGGCGTCTTCGAGCAGCTCGTCCACTTCTTCGTCCAGCGCGTCGTAGAAGTCCGAAGCGACGTTCTTGTCGTCCAGGGCTTCCTTGACTGCCGCTTTGACAATGAGGTCTGCCATGCGGTCGTGGATATCCGTCGATAGTTAATAAGAGTTCCTGAATTCGCCCGCGAGGGCCGCCGTGCGGGCGGTTCACGGCGGGGTGCCGGGCGGAGGACTTATATATTTTGTGGAGCAGCGAGCCGTGGCGGGAACCGGAACGGCGGGTCGAGGCGATCCGTCGCGGATCGACGGCTACGAATCCGTTCGTCCCGACGGGCCGACCATGCGCGAGGAGAACCAGCGCGAAACGGACGGATCGACGGTTCGCGGGACGCTCGAGGCGCTCGCGAGCGGGGAGATCGGTGTCACGGAGGCGGAATCACGGATCGCGGGATACGCGACGACGACCGCGGGGCGGTTCGACACCGCCCGCGAGGACCGCCGCGGGATCCCCGAGGCGGTCCTCGCGGAGGGGAAGCGCCCCGCCGAGGCCGCGGCGCTCGCGACGACCGCCCTCGAGACGACCGGTCGGGCGCTCGTGACCCGCGCGAGCCCCGACCACGCGGCGGCCGTCCGGGAGGCCGTCGGGGACGCCGCGCCGGACGCCGACGTCGACCACGACGAGGTGACCCGCACCGTCGTCGTCCACGCCGCGGGGTTCGAGCCGCCGGAGCTCTCCGCGACCGTCGCGGTCGTGACCGCCGGGACCGCCGACGCGCCCGTGGCGGGCGAGGCGGAGGTCGTCGCCCGCGAGATCGGCGCGAGCGTCGACCGGGTCGAGGACGTCGGCGTCGCGAACCTCGATCGGCTGCTCGACCAGATCGAGCGGATCCGGGAGGCCGACATCGTCGTCGTCGCGGCCGGCCGCGAGGGGGCACTGCCCACGGTCGTCGCCGGACTCGTCGCCGCGCCCGTGATCGCGGTGCCCGTCTCGACGGGGTACGGCGAGGGCGGCGAGGGCGCGGCCGCGCTCGCCGGGGCGCTCCAGTCGTGTACCGCCCTCACGACGGTGAACGTCGACGCCGGGTTCGTCGCCGGCGCGCAGGCGGGGCTCATCGCCCGCACGATCGACGGGGCGGGCGTCGGCGACGAGGGTGGCGTCGACGACGAGGCGGGCGGAACGGGCGGAGGGTGAGCCCGTGTCCGACCACTACGTATACGTGATCGAGTGTGCCGACGGAAGCCTCTACACCGGCTACACCACCGACGTGGAGCGGCGAGTCGCCGAACACGACGCCGGCGAGGGGGCCAAATACACCCGCGGGCGGACGCCCGTGACGCTGCGACACGTCGAGTCGTTCGACTCGCGGTCGGCGGCGCTGTCGCGCGAACACGCGATCAAGTCGCTGTCGCGCGCCGGGAAGGAGGACCTGATCGGCGGGGAGTGAGCGTTACTCCACCAACCGTTCGATCTCGGTGACGAGGATCCCGCTCGCGCCGACCGCCTTCAGCTCCGAGATGGTCGCGAACACGTCGCGCTCCTCGACGACGGCGTGGACCGCGACCATGCCGTTTCCCTCCGCGTCGGCCTCGACGTCCATCACGGTCGGGCCGCCGAGACCGGGGATCACGTCTTTCACCTCCTCGAGGCGGTCCGTCGGCGCGTTCATCATCAGGTAGCGCCGGCCGTCGGCGGCGAGGACGGACCCGAAGGCGGTGACGACCTGCTCGACCTTCGGGTCGTCGACGACGTCCGGCCGGGCGAACAGCCGGACCGAGGAGTCGAGCACGTCGTCGATCACGGCGAGGCGGTTCACCTTCAGGGTCGTGCCCGTGGAGGTGATGTCGACGATGGCGTCGGCCATCTCGACGTGGGGGGTGAGCTCCGTCGCGCCGGTGACGGTGACCACGTCGGCGTCGACCCCCACGCGCTCGAGGTAGCTCCGGGTGACGGTCGGGAACTCGGTGGCGATCGTTTTCCCGGTCAGGTCCTCGACCGTCTCGACGTCGCCGCCCTCGGGCGCGGCGAGGACGAGCCGGCAGGAGCCGTACCCCAGGTCCAACACGTCGACGAGGTCGTCGTCGGACGCGTCCGCGGGATCCGAGACGACGCCGCCGGACTCGGCGGCCTGGTCGAGGCCGGTGACCCCGAGGTCGGCCGCGCCGTCGCGCACGTACTCGGGGATGTCGGCCGCCCGGACGTAGAGGACCGTCACGTCGGGGTCGACCGTCTCGGCGTACAGCTGTCTGTCGGCGGTCTCCTCGACGTGGAGGCCGGCGCGTTCCAGAAGCGAGAGCGTCGGCTCGTGTAGGCGGCCCTTGTTGGGGACGGCGATGCGCATACGCGACGACTCGCGGGGCGCGCGGGAAACGTTTTCGTCCGGCGACGGCCCCGAACGCGGGGCGGTCGCGGTCACGCGAGCGACCCGGCCCGCACGCTCACAGCAGCCGGTGGGCGACGGGGAGACAGCAGACGAAGACGACGGGCCACGCGAGCATCTGTGCGATCGGGTCCGCCGGCGACGCGACGACGGTGCCGATCAGCCCGCCGAACCCGGCGAGCGCGACGACCGCGGCGCGGTGCTCCCACCTGGACGGCTCCGCCTCCCGGTCGGTCCCGCGACGCCACCACAGCAGGTAGTACACCAGGAGGATCCCGGAAAGCGGCGCGAGGAGGCCCCAGAGAAGCGGGCGAGCGCTCCCGCGGGCGCGGGCGTCGAGGACGACCCACGCGCCGGTCGCGACCCAGACGACCGGGAACAGCAGCGCGCCGAACGCGACGACGAGCCCGAACGCGGGGGACATGGTTCCCCTTCCGTTCCGAGGAGGGTAGGTCTTCGGTTCGGGACGGGGACGAAGCCGATCGAGCGCCGACCCACTACGTCGCGTCCGTCTCACCGCCTCCCTCACGCCGCCTCCCTCTCGCCGCCTCCCTCTCGCCGCCTCCCTCTCGCCGCCTCCCTCTCGCCGCCTCCCTCTCGCCGCCTCCCTCTCGCCGCCTCCCTCTCGCCGCTTCCGTCCTGCCGTCCCACTCCCCGTCCCGCCGCGCCGCTCAAGTGGTTCCGCCGCCAACGACGCGTATCGTGAGCGACGCCGACTCCCCTCTCTCGGAGGACCGACCGACCGCCGACAGACCGCTCCGGGTGGACGCCCCGTTCGAGCCCGCGGGCGACCAGCCCGAGGCGATCGAAGAGCTCGTCGAGGGGTTCGAGGCGGGCGCGGAGAAACAGACGCTGCTCGGCGTGACGGGCTCCGGGAAGACCAACACGGTCTCGTGGGTCGCCGAGGAGCTGGATCGGCCCACCCTCGTGTTGGCACACAACAAGACGCTCGCGGCCCAGCTGTACGAGGAGTTCCGCGAGCTGTTCCCGGACAACGCCGTCGAGTACTTCGTCTCCTACTACGACTACTACCAGCCGGAGGCGTACGTCGAGCAGACGGACACGTTCATCGACAAGGAGATGTCGATAAACGAGGAGATCGACCGGCTGCGACACTCCGCGACGCGCTCGCTTCTGACGCGGGACGACGTCATCGTCGTCGCCTCCGTCTCGGCAATCTACGGGCTCGGCGACCCCGAGAACTACCGGGAGATGGCTCTCCGGCTGGAGGTCGGCGAGGAGGTGGGTCGCGAGGGACTGCTCGCCGACCTCGTCGACCTGAACTACGAGCGCAACGACGTGGACTTCACGCAGGGCACCTTCCGGGTGCGCGGCGACACCGTCGAGATCTACCCGATGTACGGCCGGTACGCGGTCCGCGTCGAGCTGTGGGGCGAGGAGATCGACCGGATGGTGAAGGTCGACCCGATGAAGGGCGAGGTCGTGAGCGAGGAGCCCGCGGTAATGCTCCACCCTGCGGAGCACTACTCGATCCCCGACGACAAGCTGGAGCAGGCCATCGCGGAGATCGAGTCGCTGATGGAGAAGCGCGTGGCCCACTTCGAGCGGGAGGGCGACCTCGTCGCGGCCCAGCGCATCGAGGAACGCACTACCTTCGACGTCGAGATGCTCCGCGAGGCGGGCTACTGTTCGGGCATCGAGAACTACTCGGTCCACATGGACGACCGCGACCCCGGCGACGCCCCCTACACGCTGCTCGATTACTTCCCCGACGACTTCCTCACCGTGGTCGACGAGTCCCACCAGACGATCCCCCAGATCAAGGGCCAGTACGAGGGAGACAAATCCCGTAAGGACTCGCTCGTCGAGAACGGGTTCCGGCTCCCGACCGCCTACGACAACCGCCCGCTGACGTTCGAGGAGTTCGAGGAGAAGGCCGACCGGACGCTGTACGTCTCCGCGACGCCGGGCGAGTACGAGCGCGAGACGTCCGCGAACGTCGTCGAACAGATCGTCCGACCCACGCACCTCGTCGACCCGAAGGTCGAGGTAACGGAGGCGACCGGGCAGGTCGAGGACCTCCTCGAACGGGTCGACGAACGTATCGAGCGCGACGAGCGCGTCCTCGTCACCACCCTCACCAAGCGGATGGCCGAGGACCTCACGGAGTACTTCGAGGAGGCGGGGATCGACGTGGCGTACATGCACGACGAGACGGACACCCTGGAGCGCCACGAGATCATCCGCGACCTCCGTTTAGGCAACATCGACGTGCTCGTCGGGATCAACCTGCTTCGGGAGGGCCTCGACATCCCCGAAGTGAGCCTCGTCGCCATCCTCGACGCCGACCAGGAGGGCTTCCTCCGCTCGACGACGACGCTCGTCCAGACGATGGGGCGAGCCGCTCGCAACGTCAACGGCGAGGTGGTCCTCTACGCGGACCGGGTCACCGACTCGATGGAGGCCGCCATCGGGGAGACCCAGCGCCGCCGCGAGATCCAACTGGAGTACAACGCCGAGCACGGCCACGAGGCGACCACCATCGACAAGCCGGTCGGCGAGACGAACCTGCCGGGCTCGAAGACGGACACGAGCGGCGTGAGCGTCGGCGACGTGGAGAGCGAGGAGGAGGCGAAAGCGCAGATCGAGGCGCTCGAAGACCGGATGGACGAGGCCGCGAGCAACCTGGAGTTCGAGCTGGCCGCCGACATCCGCGACCGGATCGCGGAGCTACGCCGGGCGTTCGAGCTCGACGGCGACGAGGAGGGCGTCCCCGCGCCGATGGTCGAGGAGTGACCGAGGCTCGGTTTCGCGGCGCGGGGCGTCGCGGAGGAGGATACCCGATTCGAATTGTAAATATGTGAACATCGGGCTCGTCGCGAACGTCGCGAAGACGAGGACGTACTACCGCTACGAGCGGACCTGGGGCCGGATCTCGCGGGGAGTCCCCGCCTCGACGTGACCGCCGATTATCAGCCGAGCGAGCCGCGGCGACGGGGTTTTTACCGACGACCGATCGACCGGGAAGCATGTACCGTCGCGCGGTCGTTGCCGGCGCGTTCGCCGTCGCGACCGCGGGGTGTACGGACCGGGTCCACGACCTCGCGGCGTCGGCTCCGGGAGACGTCGGGGTCAGGAGTCGATACGTGGACGACGACCCCCTGGTTCCCGGAGAGAGCGTGCGCGCCCAGCCCCCGGAACTGCTGACGCACGCCCTCTCGTTTCGGTCGGCCGCGGCCGCACGAGGAGCGGTCCGCCCGGACGCGGAACGGACGCGCTCGTTCGTCGACGCGACCCCGTTCGTCGACGACGGGGGCGACGCCGTGCTCGTGATCGCCCAGCGGCTGGCCCCGCCGGGGCTCGACGTCCGCCTCGGGTCCGTGAGCCGGATCGGCGATCGCGCGCTGCGGGTCGCGGCCGACGAGATCGGGCACCGCCCCGGCGACGAGGACGACCTCGCGGTCCACACGCTCCTCGTCCGGCTGACGGACGAGCGCGGGCCGCCGGAGCGCGTCGTCGTGTCGATCGAGGGCGACCGCGCCGGCGTCACGGTCTGAGCGCGGGACCCCGGTCGAGCGGCGAAGTCGTCGACGCGGGCGCGTTCGGCGGATATATACGGCCCGCCGGCGTCGCACGAACGTGACCTCCGGCACCTCCGTCTCCCGCCGCACGCTCGGGGCGGTCCAGCTCGGGATCGCGGCGCTACTTCTCGCCCAACCGCTCGCGCTTCGGTCCGTCACCGCCGGCGCGGCGATCCCGACCCTCGAGGAGCCGGCATCGCTGATCGGGCTGGCCCCGCCCGCGCTCGTGGCCGCCGGGGCGGTGACGCTCCTCTCCGGGATCGCGGCCGTCCGCGGTCGAACGCTGAGCGCACGCGCGAGCCTCGCGTCGCCTCTCGTCTGCGTCGCCGTCGGCGTCGCCCTCGGCGTCGACGTCGGACCCGAGGCCGTGTCGGTGCCGACGCTGCGCGTCTCGGGCGTGACGCCATTCGTCGTCGCCGGCGCGGTCATCGGCGGGTCGCTCGCGCCCGTCGTCCTCGGGGCGACCCGCGAGGACACGGTCGCGCTGCTCGCCGGGGCCGCCCTCCTGCTGGTCGCGCTCGCGCTCGCGCCCGCTCCCGCCCTCGCGCTGGTCGCGGGACTGCTCGGCGGGGGAGTCGCGATCGGGCTCCTGTGGACGCTCGACGCGGAGAGCTGGCGGCCGTGAGCCGCATCGATCGGTCGGGCTTGGTCGTGAGGCGTCCGGCTCGGGACACGAACGACGACAGCACGGACTCAGTTGTGCGGTGAACAACTGAACTTGTACTACTGAAATCCTGTTGGTAATGTTTATGCCGATGGAGCCGGAGACGTTTGACACGGTTCACACGGAGCGGTTCGCCCGGAGCGGTCCGCCCGGTTTCAACGGGTAGCCGCGCGTTCGCGTCGAATGGGGAACGTACCGAGAGTGGCGACGCCGTCCGACGCACCGACCCGTGGAACCCCGAGCACCCATGAGCACGACGACACACGACACTGCGGTTCGCGACCTACTCGACCGAGCCAGGGAGGGGAACGAGGACGTACTGGACGCCGACGAACGCGACCGGCTGGTCGCCGAGATCGAGCGCGCGCTCTACGACGGAGCCGACGCCGACGAGGTGGCCGAGGCGACCGTCGACGCGCTCACGGCGCGGATCGAGCGCGACCCCGCCTACGACGCGATGGCGGCCCGCGTCGCACGCGAGGACTACTTCCGCCGGGTGACCGGCGAGCGCCCGCCCGACGACGAGGGCGACCTCGCGGCGGCGTACCGCGACTCCTTCCGCGAGGCGATCGACCGCGGCCTCGGGGCGGACCTCCTCGACGAGCGGATGGACGAGTACGACCTCGACCGGCTGGCCGACGCCATCGAGCCGGCGCGCGACGAGCTGTTCGAGTACACCGCGCTCGACACCCTCGAACAGCGGTACTACCTCCGGGAGGCGGACGTGGCGCCGTTCGAGCTCCCGCAGGTCTTCTGGATGCGGGTGGCGATGGGGGTCGCGCTCCGGGAGGACGAGTCGGAGCGAGCGGCGCGCGCCGAGGAGTTCTACGAGGTCCTCTCCACGCTGCGGTTCGTCCACTCCACGCCGACGCTGTTCCACGCCGGGACGACCCATCCGCAGCTCTCCTCGTGTTACCTCACCACCGTCCCCGACGACCTCGAGGGGATCTTCGAGGCGTACAAGGAGCACGCCAAGCTCTCGAAGTGGTCCGGCGGGCTCGGCAACGACTGGACCCCGCTCCGCGCGGACGGCGCGTTGGTCTCCTCGACCGGCGTCGAGTCGACCGGGACGGTCCCCTTCCTCAAGATCTCCAACGACGTGACCGGCGCGATCAACCGCTCCGGGAAGCGCCGGGGGGCAGCCGCCGCCTACCTCGAGGCGTGGCACCTTGATTTCCCCGCCTTCATCGACCTCCGGCGGAACACCGGCGACGAGCGCCGGCGCACCCACGACATGAACACCGCGGCGTGGGTGCCCGACCTGTTCGTGAAGCGCGTCGAGGCCGACGAGGAGTGGACCCTCTTCTCGCCCGACGAGGTGCCCGATCTCCACGGGACCTACGGCGAGGAGTTCGAGGAGCGGTACGAGGCGTACGAGGAGGCCGCGGAAAAGGGCGAGCTCCGCCAGTACGAGACCGTCGACGCGAGCGAGCTCTGGCGGGAGACCCTGACGCGCCTCTTCGAGACCGGCCACCCGTGGATCACGTTCAAGGACCCGTGTAACGTCCGGTCGCCGCAGGACCACGCCGGCGTCGTCAACTCCTCGAACCTCTGTACGGAGATCACCCTCAACACGAGCGAGGAGGAGACCGCCGTCTGTAACCTCGGCTCGGTCAACCTCGCGCGGCACATGACCTTCCGCGGCGACGCCGAGGCCCACCCCGCCCCCGACGACGTCGCGGTCGCGGCGCGGGGCGACGGGGCGAACGCCGGCGACGCCGACGTGGACGGCGCGATCACCGTCGGAGCCGACGGCGAGGCGGCCGAACTCGACGCCGAGCTGTTCGCCGACACCGCCGAGACCGCGATGCGGATGCTCGACAACGTCGTCGATCTCAACTTCTACCCGACGGAGAAGGCCGAACGCTCCAACATGCGCCACCGGCCCATCGGCCTCGGGATGATGGGTTTCCACGAGGCGCTCCAGCTCGCGCGGGTGCCGATGAACTCCGACCGCGCGCTCGAGTTCGCCGGACGGGCGGGCGAACTCCTGGGCTATCACGCGATCGACAACTCCGCGAAGCTGGCGGGCGAGCGCGGCGCGTACGACAGCTTCGAGGGGTCGAAGTGGGACCGCGACCTGCTTCCGCAGGACACCCTCGACCTGCTCGCCGAGGAGCGCGGCCGGGAGATCCCCGTCGCCCGCGAGGAGACGCTCGACTGGGACGCGGTCCGCGAGCGGATCGCCGAACACGGCATGCGCAACTCCAACACCACCGCGGTCGCGCCCACGGCGACCATCTCCACCATCGCCGGCACCTCCCCCTCGATCGAGCCGCTGTACTCGAACCTCTACGTCAAATCCAACATGTCCGGCGACTTCACCGTGGTCAACGAGCGGCTCGTCGCCGACCTCAAGGCCGAGGGGCAGTGGGGGTCGGAGGCGCTCGACCGCCTGAAGTACCACGACGGCGCGGTCGGCGACCTCGATTTGCCCGGCGAGCTCTCCGACCTCTACCGCGGGGCCTTCGAGATCGACCCGCGCCGCCAGCTCCGGCTCACCGCGCGCCGCGGCGCGTGGATCGACCAGAGCCAGTCGCACAACGTCTTCTTCCCGTCGACGGACGGCTCGCTGCTCGACGACGTGTACCGGACCGCCTGGGAGCTGGGGCTGAAGACGACCTACTACCTGCGCACGCTCGGCGCGTCGAGCATCGAGCAGTCGACGCTGGACATGGCCGAGTACGACGACACGCAGTCGCGCGGGGGCGGGCTCGACGGCGGAGACGAAGCGGACGGCGAGCCCGGTGGCGACGCGGAAGCCGACGCTGACGCGGACCGCGTCGACGGGCTGCCGACCGTCGAGGACCCGACCTGCGACGCCTGTCAGTGAGTCGGACGAACGACAGTCGACACCACACGATCTACACCATGCCGCTCATCAACACCGACAGCCAGCACGACCCGAACAAGATCCTGCCGATCGACTACGACTGGGCCCGCGAGTACTACCGCGACGGCGTCAACAACAACTGGGTGCCCGAGGAGATCCCGATGGCCGACGACGTCCACCAGTGGGAGGGCGACGAGCTGACCGACGCCGAGCGCCGGCTCGTCGAGTGGAACCTCGGGTTCTTCTCGACGGCCGAATCGCTGACCGCGAACAACCTCGTGCTCGCCGTCTACGACTACGTCACCGCGCCGGAGTGCCGCCAGTACCTCCTCCGGCAGGCGTACGAGGAGGCGGTCCACACGGACACGTTCATCTACTGCTGTGACTCGCTCGGCTTCGATCCCGAGTACCTCTACGGGATGTACGACCGCATCCCCGCCATCGAGGCGAAAGACGAGTTCGTCGTCGATCTGACCCGCGCCATCGACCGCCCCGACTTCACGATCGAGATCGACGAGGACGTCCGCGAGTTCGTCCGCGACCTCATCGGCTTCTACGTGATCATGGAGGGGATCTTCTTCTACGCCGGCTTCGCGATGATGCTCGCGTTGAAGCGGCGCGGGAAGATGGTCGGCGTCGGCGAGCAGTTCGAGTACATCATGCGCGACGAGTCGCTCCACCTCAACTTCGGGGTGGAGCTGATCAACACGATCCGCGAGGAGAACCCCGGCGTCTGGACCGACGAGTTCGAGGCGGAGATCGACGGGCTGATCCGCGAGGCGGTCGAGCTCGAGTCGGCGTACGCCGCGGAGGCGTGCCCGCCGGACCTGCTGGGGATGTCCGCGGAGGGGTTCATCGAGTACGTCGAGTACATCGCGGACCGCCGGCTCACGCAGCTGGGGATGGAGGAGGCGTACGGGACCGAGAACCCGTTCCCGTGGATGTCCGAGGCGGTCGACCTCAACCGCGAGGCCAACTTCTTCGAGCGACAGGTGACCGAGTACCAGTCCGGCGGCTCGCTCGACTGGTAGGCCCCCGCGAGCGACGCCGGCCGCTCGCCGCCCCGGAGTCTCGCCGACCCGGACTTCACCGGCCCGGACTCTCCGACTCCGACTCCAGCTCGATGTCGCGGTCGGCCTCGCGGTCGGGGCCGTCCGCGTCGTCGAGGTCCGGAGCGGTTCCGACGTCGACGTCCCCGCCCACGTCGATATCCCCGCCCACGTCCACGTCGCCGGCGACGCCCGCCGCGTCGCGCTCGCGGCTCTCGTCGGTCCGGAGGTCGTCGTCGGCGACCGTGTCGAGCTGTTCGAGCGCGCTCTCGATGTCGTCGAGCCCGAGCAGCCGTTCGGTCTCCTCGTCGAACGCCTTGCTCTCGAGCCCCTCCATCTCCTGTGCGTCCGACCCCGAGAGCGTCTTCCCGTAGCGGCCGACGAGGCTCGTGAGCTCCTGCGGGAGCACGAACGTCGTCGAGTCGCCCTTCCCGATCGCCGCCAGGGTGTCCATGCCGCGCTCGATGATGGCGCGCTCGCCCATCGACTCGGCGGAGCGGGCGCGAAGCACCGTCGAGATGGCGTCCCCCTGCGCCTCGAGGATCTGGCTCTGTTTTTCCCCCTGCGCGCGGATGATGTTCGACTGCTTGTCGCCCTCCGCCTGCTCGACCGCCGAGCGGCGTTCCCCCTGCGCTTCGAGGATCATCGCGCGACGGCGGCGCTCCGCGCCGGTCTGTTGCTCCATGGCGCGTTTGACCTCCGCGGAGGGGCTCACCTCGCGGACCTCGACGCCCTCGACGCGGATCCCCCACTCGTCGGTCGGCTCGTCGAGCTCCTCGTTGATCCGGTCGTTGATCTGCTCGCGTCGGGAGAGCGTGTCGTCGAGCTCCATGTCGCCGAGGACGGCCCGGAGCGTGGTCTGGGCGAGGTTCGAGGTCGCCTTCTTGTAGTCGTCGACCTCGAGGAACGCCTTCTTCGCGTCCATCACCTTGATGTAGACGACCGCGTCCGCGGTCACCGGCGAGTTGTCACGCGTGATCGCCTCCTGGCGGGGCACGTCCAGCGTCTGCGTCCGCATGTCGAACGCGTACGTCCGCGAGACGAACGGTGGGATGAGGTGGACGCCGGGTTCGAGAAGCGTCCGGTACTCGCCGAACACGGTCAGCGCCTCCTTCTCGTAGGCGTCGACGATCTCGACCGCGCTGGCGAGCGTCACGATCGCGAGCAGGATCGCCAGCACGCCGACCCCGAGGGTGAGGCTCTGGCTCAGCGCCGCGAACCCGACGACCAGCGCGAACGCCAGCGCCGTGTACTGCCAGACGGAGTCGGGGATCCCGCCGGCCACGTCGGAGAGGTCTGGAGGGCCGTCCTGCGGGCCTTGTGTTCCCATACCCGAGGTTACGGTTCGACGACGTTAACAGTTCGCACGAAACCGGGATCGGAGACGCGCGGAGCGGGCGACTCGCGAGGATCCGCGGGGTGATCTCGGATCGACGGTGTGATCGCCGATCTCCGTCCCCGCCGTGGGGAAGCGTCTTGGTCTGGGGAGGAGTGGGTACGCCGGATGTATCTGGTGACGTTCCGCCTCGCTCCGGGCGAGTACGACGCGGAGTTCCACGAGTTGAACGACGCGATACAGGCGGCCGCCGAGGACACGGAGGGGTATCTGGGCAAACGGACGTGGCACGCACCGGACGACGAGGAGGTGCTCGTCGTCTACTACTGGGAGACGTTGGACGCGCTCGAGTCGTTCGGGGCGGATTCGGACCACGAACGCGCGAAACGGCGGTGGACGGAGTGGTACGACGCGTACGAGGTCACCGTCACGGAGGTCGTCGAGGCGTACGGGAGCGGATTCGGCGAGGACGCGAACCCGTTCGTGTAAGGCTCGAACGAGAGGATTCCGTTGAATCCTGTTCTTCGAATGCGTTCCCTACCGAGATCCTCGTCAGGATTTGAGTGCTAGTTGTACGGGTGTTTCGTGAATTATCGAGGTGATAAAAAGAATGTCGTTGCTGGCGCGGTGAACACCAGCAAAGCCCCAGTCGCGAGAACTCGCGCGGCTTGCTGTGCTCCTCGCTCGCTTCGCTCGCTGCGGTGTCGCCGGCGGCTCCGCCGCCGGCTGCCCGTGGCGCGTAGCGCCACGCTGCTTACTGCGCCGGGCTTCGTCCTCGCGACTGCCCCTTTGAGTCCCCCCGCAACTGCCCCGAACCTCACACCTCCCCAGCCTCGCGGTTCGCGCTCTCCGAGCGCTCACCGCGTCCCTCGCGTTCCGGTCGCGGGCCGTCGGCCCGCTCCCGGGCGCGCCACCGCTCCGGCGATCGTTCGTTGTTTGGGCCCCTCCGAGCTACCGGTAGCATCCGTGAACGTCTGTCGGCTTTAACCGGATCGCGCACGGAGGGAGGTACATGCCCAGCGACGAGGATCCCGACCGCGAGTTCCGCACGCGAAGCGTCCACGCCGGGTCGACGCCGGACCCGACCACGGGGGCGCGCGCGACTCCGATCTACCAGACGACCGCCTACGAGTTCGACGACGCCGACCACGCCGCGCGGCTGTTCGCGTTAGAGGAGGCGGGCAACGTCTACTCGCGGATCATGAACCCGACGAACGCGGCGCTCGAAGAGCGGATCGCCTCCCTCGAGAACGGCGTGGGCGCGATCGCCACCTCCTCGGGAATGGCGGCGCTCGACCTCGCGACGTTCATGCTGGCCGCCGCCGGCGACAACGTCGTCACCTCCTCGGCGCTGTACGGCGGTACCTACACCTACCTCACCCACTCCGTCGAGCGCCGGGGCGTCTCGACGCGGTTCGTCGACCCGCTCGACTACGAGGGGTACGCCGAGGCGATCGACGACGACACCGCCTACGTCCACCTCGAGACGATCGGTAACCCCTCGCTGGTCACCCCTGACATCGAGCGGATCGCGGAGATCGCCCACGAGCACGGCGTCCCGCTGTTCGTCGACAACACGTTCGCGACGCCGTACCTCTGCCGGCCGCTCGACCACGGCGCGGACCTCGTCTGGGAGTCGACGACGAAGTGGCTCACCGGCAACGGGACCACGATCGGCGGCGTCCTCGTCGACGGCGGCTCGTTCCCGTGGGGCGAGTACCCCGAGACGTTCCCGGAGATAGCGCAGGACAACCCCGCCTACCACGGGATCAACTACGTCGACGCGTTCGGCGAGGCGGCGTTCACGTTCGCGGCCGTCACCCGCGGCCTGCGCGACCTGGGCAACCAGCAGGCCCCCTTCGACGCGTGGAACACGCTCCAGCAGACCGAGTCGCTCCCGCTGCGGATGGACCGCCACTGCGAGAACGCCGCGGTCGTCGCGGAGTACCTCGAGGAGCACGGGGACGTGGCGTGGGTGAACTACCCCGGCCTGGAGAGTCACGAGACCCACGAGGAGGCGAGCGAGTACCTCGAGGGCGGCTACGGCGGCATGATCACGTTCGGGCTGGAGGCCGGCTTCGAGGCCGCGAAGGCGACCGTCGAGAACACGGAGCTCGCCTCGCTGCTCGCGAACGTCGGCGACGCGAAGACGCTCGTGATCCACCCCGCCTCGACGACCCACCAACAGCTGACCGAGGAGGAGCAGGCGGCCGCCGGCGTCACCGGCGACATGGTGCGGCTCTCGGTGGGGATCGAGGACCCCGCGGACATCGTCGCCGACCTGGAGGCGGCGATCGAGACGGCGACGGAGTAACGCCGGTTCGGGAGGACGACGGAGCGAGAGAGGTACGCCGTCCCTCGGGCAGTCACGCCGGCGTCAGCCGCGCGACCGGCGCGTCCCCGGCGTCGACCGCGACGTAGAGGTGGCCCGTGTCCGGATGCTCGGCGACGGTACGGACCCGCCACTCCCGGTCGGTCAACAGCCGCTCGATCCCGGTCGCCTCCCGTCCCTCGACGGTCAGCCGGGCGAGCGCCCGCGAGGCGAGCCCGCCCACGAACAGGTCGCCCTCCCAGTCGGGGAACGCGGTTCCGGAACAGAACGTCATCCCGCCCGGCGGGAAGCCGCCGCTCCCGCAGGGCCACGAGTACGCCGGCGCGATCACGTCCTCGCGGTCGTCGTGGGAGACGCCGATGGGCTCGCCGGTGTCGTAGGTACACCCCTCGTCGGCGACCGGCCAGCCGTAGTTGCCGCCCCGCCGGAGCACGTTGATCTCGTCGCCGGCCCGCTCGCCGTACTCGCTCTCCCAGATCTCGCCCGTCTCGGGGTGGACGGTCAACCCTTGCGCGTTGCGGTGGCCGTAGCTGAATATCGCGTCCCGCGCGTCCGGATCGTCGACGAACGGGTTGTCCGCGGGGACCGAGCCGTCGGCCTCGAGCCGGAGGGTCTTGCCGAGTTCGACGCCCAGATCCTGGGCGACGTGGTCCGGGCCGAAGTCCTTGAACTGGCGGTCGCCGACGGTGACGTACAGCCGCTCGTCCGCGTCGAAGGCGATCCGCGATCCGTAGTGACCCGTCGAGTCGACGAAGGGTTCGGCGGCGTGGAGGACCTCGAACCCCTCCAGTCGGGCGCCGTCCGGGTCGAACCGCCCGCGGCCGACGTGGGTCGCCGTGTCGCCGGCGGCGTTCGACGCCGAGTAGGTGAGGTACGCCCAGCCCGGATCCGGGAACGCCGGACCGAGCGCGACGTCGAGGAGCCCGCCCTGTCCGCGTGCGTCGACCGCGGGCGTCCCGTCGACGGGACGAACGTCGCCCGACTCGGGGTCGACGACGTTCAGCGTTCCCGCTCGTTCGGTGACGAAGAGGTCGCCGTCGGGAAGGAAGGCGATCGACCACGGGTGCTCGAATCCGGAGGCGACGGTCTCGACCGCGTACGCCGCGTCCGGATCGGGTCCATCGTCGCCGTCGGCGGGCCCCCCGTTTCCCGCGTCGTCGCCGTTACCACCGGAACCACCGCCGTTTCCAACACAGCCAGCGAGCGTTCCGGTCCCGGCGAGCCCGGCGAGCGAGAGGAATCGACGTCGGTCCATCGTGTCGGCGGTGGGGCCCGCCGGACATCAAGGGCGCGGTGGGCGAGGAGCGTCTCGGGGCGGGAGAAACCCACGAACGGCGGCCTCAGAGGTCGTCGCGCTCGAACTTCAACAGCCCAGCCAGCGGGGGCGCGAGCGTCCAGAAGACCAGCATCGCGACCGCGGAGATCTGTCGGTCCACCGACTCGCCGGCGAACAGCTGGTCGCCCAGGAACGCGTTGGCGAGGAGTTCGATCCCGCTCGTCGGATTCGCGGCGTCGAGGAACGTGCGGATCTGCGCCATGGAGACGGGGAGCGCCTCGATCGGTCCGGAGAACGCCCCGACCACGCGACCGGTGAACAGTCCCCACAGCAGCACGAAGAGGGCGTAGACGCCGATGCCGGCGATGAGCGCGCGCTGGCGGGTCGCTACCGCGGCCGAGCAGCCGACCGCGATGGCGACGAACACCACCCCGAGCGTCGCGGCGAAGACGGTGTATCCGAGGAACGCCCCCGCGTTGAACGTCACCGGGACGACGATCAACACGAGCGCGGGCAGCAGGAAGCCGGCGAACGTCGCCAGCGCCAGCGCCGCACCCCGACCGATCACCTTGCCGAAGACGACGTCGGCCCGCGAGTGGGGTAAAGAGAGGAGCAGCTTCAGCGAACCGGACTCGCGCTCGCCGCTCACGGCGTTGTAGCCGACGACGACGCCCACGAGCGGGACCAGCCCGGTAACGAGCACCGGGCCGACGAACGAGCTCAAGAGCAGCTCCGTCGCGAACTGCTCGGCCTGTCCCTGCGGGCGGACGACGTACGCGAAGACGGCGACGAGAAGCGAGAACAGCGCGACGAGAAGCACCATCCCGCGCGACCTGACCGTGTCCTGGAAGTCCTTGTTCGCGACCGCGAGCAGGCTCATGCGTCCACCTCCTCCGTGGCCGCGTCTCCGTGCCTCCTCGGCGTCCCCTCGCCCTCCGTGTACGCCAGGAAGAGGTCCTCCAGCGACGCCTCCTCCGTGTGGAAGTCGTCGACGACGGCACCCGCGTCCTCGGCCGCGGCGATGACCCGCGTCTTCACGCCGGGGTCGCAGCTCACGAGGAGGGTGTCCCCGTCGGCGTCGACCCGCGAGACGCCCTCGACCGCGCGGACCGCGTCGACGACCGCGTCGGTCGCGTCGTCGACGGTCACTTCCAGCGTCTCGCCGTCGCCGACCGCCTCGCGGAGCCCCTCGATGGAGTCCTCGGCGACGAGCTCGCCCTCCCGGAGGATGCCGACGCGATCACAGACGGCTTCGACCTGCGCGAGCACGTGCGAGGAGAAGAAGACGGTCGCGCCGCGGTCGGCCTCCGCGGCGACGATCTCACGCATGTCCTTCACGCCCGCGGGGTCGAGCCCGGAGGAGGGCTCGTCGAGGATCAGCAGGTCGGGGTCGCCGACGAGCGCCATCGCGAGCGCGAGCCGCTGGCGCATCCCCTTCGAGTAGCCGCCCGCCTTGCGGTCGGCGTCCTCGAGGAGGCCGACCCGCTCGAGGACGGGTTCGGGCTCGACGTCGACCTCCTTCGACTCGATCGCGAACTCGACGTGTCTCCGGCCGGAGAGCCGATCGTACACGGAGAATCCGTCGGGGAGAACGCCGGTCCGTCGGCGGATCTCGACGCTGTCCGCGGTGGCGTCGTGGCCGAGCACGGTCACGGTTCCTTCGCTCGGCCGGACGAGGTCGAGCACCATGTCGATGGTCGTCGACTTTCCCGCCCCGTTGGGGCCGAGGAAGCCGTACACCTCGCCTTCCTCGACGGTGAGGTCGAGATCCCGCACGGCCGTGACGCCCGGAAACTCCTTCGTCACGCCGCGCAGATCGATGGCGGTCATATCCTCCCGTTCCGGTGGGATCGGATAAAGGGTTGTGGCTCGCCACGGCGTCGAGACCGAACGACTCGCGTCGCTCTACGCCGCGTCGGCGTCCGGCGGCCACGCCACACCGCGCTCGTCGAGCAGGTCGGCGAAGCCGTCCTCGTCGAGGACGGGCACGTCCTCGGCGTCCGCGTCCTCGCGTTTCGATCGTCCGGGGTCGTCCCCCACCACGAGGTAGTCGGTGTTGCCGGAGACCGACGAGGTCGCGTTCGCGCCGTGCGCCTCGACGAGCGCCTGCGCCTCGTCGCGGGTCGTCGAGAGCGATCCGGTGAAGACGAACGTCAGCCCCTCGAGCGCGTCGGCGTCGTCAGCGGCGGCCTCGACGGACCGCGGCTCCACTCCGCGCTCGCGGAGCGCCTCGATGGCCGCTCGATTCTCCGGACTGTCGAAGAACTCTCGGATCGACGCCGCGACCGCCGGTCCCACGTCGTCGACCTCGCGGAGCGTCTCCTCGTCGGCGTCGAGCAGGGCGTCGAGGTCGCCGAACGCCCGCGCCAGCGCTCGGGCGGTCGTCGGGCCCACGTCGGGGATCCCGAGGCCGGCGAGGAACCGGTCGAGCGGGGGGTTCCGCGTGGCGTCGAGGGAGTCGACCAGGTTCTCGGCGCTCGTCTCGCCCCACCCCTCCAGGCTGGCGAGGTCGTCGACCGTGAGATCGTACAGGTCCGGGAGCGACTCGACGAGTCCGGCCTCGCGGAGCCGTTCGACGCGCTCCGGGCCGAGCCCCTCGACGTCGAGCGCGTCCCGGCGCGCCCAGTGTTCGACCGCCCGTTCCAGCTGTGCTGGACAGCCGAGTCCCCCGGTACAGAAGGCGAGCGGCCCCTCGCGCTCGACCGGCGCGTCACAGACCGGACACGTCTCGGGGAACGCGTAGGTCCCCGCAGAGCGCTTTTCGACGACCTCGGGGATGTAGGGGATCACGTCGCCGGCACGGTAGATCCGGACCCGATCGCCGACGTTCACGCCGAGCGACTCGATCTCCGCGGGGTTGTGGAGCGTCGCTCGCGAGACCGTGACGCCACCGACCTCGACCGGATCGAGTTCGGCGACGGGGGTGAGCCGCCCCGTGCGGCCGACCTGAACCGTGATCGCCTCGACGGTCGTCGTCGCGGTCCGGGGCGGGAACTTGTACGCGAACGCCCACCGGGGGGCCCGCGAGGTCGAGCCGAGCGTCTCGCGGGCCTCCCGGTCGTTCACCGAGATCACGACGCCGTCGACCGCGAAGTCCAGGTCGTCGCGGGCGGCCAGGGTTCGGTCGCGGTAGTCGATCGCGGCCTCGACGTCGTCGACCAGCGCCACCCGGTCGGTCCGGCGGAGCCCGAAGCGGTCGAACGCGTCGAACTCGGCCCAGTGAGCGTCCGGACGGGCGTCGGCCGAGTCGTCGGCCGGATCCCCTTCGTCCCACGCCAGCACGTCGAAGAAGAAGACGTCGAGCGGGCGCTCGGCGACGACGGCGGGGTCGAGCTGGCGGAGCGTCCCGGCGGCCGCGTTGCGGGGGTTCGCGAACGGCTCCTCGCCGCGCTCGATCAGCTCCCCGTTGTACGCCTCGAAGGCGTCGCGGGGCATGTACACCTCGCCGCGGACCGCGAGTCGGGACGGGGGGTCGCCCCGGAGCCTGCCGGGCACGGACCGGATCGTCCGGACCTGCTCGGTCACGTCGTCGCCCTCGATCCCGTCGCCGCGGGTCGCGGCGCGGACGTACTCGCCGTCCTCGTAGAGGACCTCCACGGAGAGGCCGTCGAACTTCGGCTCGCAGACGTACTCGACGCCGTCCGGGTCGAGCCCCGCGTCGGCGACGCCCCGTCGGACGCGTTCATCGAACTCGCGGACCGCGTCCGCCTCCTTCGCGCTGTCGATGGAGCGCATCGGCGCGACGTGTTCGACCGTCTCCAGCCCGTCGAGCGGCTCACCGCCGACCCGCCGAGTGGGGGAGTTCTCGGTCGGAAGATCGAACGCCTCCTCCAGTTCGCGGAGCCGCTCGAAGAGGCGATCGTACGTCGCGTCCGCGATCAGCGGGTCCGCGTCGACGTAGTAGCGGTGGTCGTGTTCGCGGAGCGCCGACCGCAGGAGCGACGCCTGCCGCTCCGCCGCGTCGGACGACAGCTCCGCGACCGGATCGAAGTCGGTCGGCGGCTCCTCGACGTAGGGGTTCTCCTCGGGGTCCGCGTGCCGCGTCGACGAGCTCGTCATCGACCGACGATAGGGACGGTTCGGGTTAAAAACGCCCGGCACGGACCGGCGAATCGAGGGGTTCGGTCGACAAACAATACCAACCCACATTTATAACACATCGGACATAGATTTCGAAGACATGACAAACGACACGCCGACGGGACCGCTGGCGGAACTGTACGAGGGGCGCATCGGGACCCCGACGACCGACGACGAGGTGCGTGGATACTGGATATTCTCGCTGGGCGTGCTCGTCGGCGTCCTCGGCGTCGTCGTCTTCGCGGTCACCGCGCCGCGGACGACGAGTCGGGCCGTGGGGTACGCGCTCGTCGCACTCTCGCCCCCGCTCGTCATGCTCGGGGCCATCGTGCGGTTCCCGCTCCGACGGTCGGCGACGACGCTCGGAACGCTCGGCGGGCTGTTGACGCTCGCGGCCGTCGCCTACTTCTTCGTCGTCTTCCCCGACGGCTGGTCGCGGGCGACCGGGAACGCGACCGCCAACGCGCTGTACGCGGCGGGCATCGTCGTGATCGGGCTGGCGGGGACGATCGTCCCTCTGGTGACCGACCCGGTTCGGGAGGATTACGAGCGGATGCGAGCCGAGACGGCCGCCACCGCGGCCGCCAGCGAGGAGACGGAATCGGAGCTCGCGACGACGGAGGGCGAACTCGAGGCGACCCGCGAGGAACTCGAGGCGACCCGCGACGAGCTCGACGCCGCCGAGGCGCGGATCGAGGAGATCGAGACGGGAGCGGCGGCGGAAGCGGAGGAGCGCGAGGCCGAGACCGCGGCCGCACGGGCAGAGACCGCGGCGCTCCACGAGAGCAAGGCCAGGTTCGAGCTGTTCGAGGACGCGAGCGGGAAGCCGCGCTGGCGGCTCCGCCACCGCAACGGCAACGTGATCGCGACCTCGGGGCAGGGGTACAGCAGCCGCGGCAAGGCCCAGAGGGGGCTCCACAGCGTCAGACGGAACGCGCTCGGGGCGGGGTTGTTGCGGATCGAGACGACCGCCGAGGAGGCAGAAGTCATCGCCGACGACGGCCCCGAGCCCGCGGACGCCGACGAGCCGGAGGTGGCCGTCCCGAGCGACGACGAGGCGATCGAGAGCGAGGCGACCTTCGAGCTGTTCGAGGACGACGCGGCGGAGTGGCGCTGGCGGCTCCGTCACGACAACGGCAACGTGATCGGCGACTCCGGTGAGGGCTACGCCTCGAAGTCCAACGCGAAGCGCGCGCTCTCGCGAGTCCGCGAGCACGTCGCCGCCGCCGACTACCTCCGGGTCGATCCCGCGGCCTTCGAGGTGTACCGGGACAAGGGCGGGAAGTGGCGCTGGCGGCTGATCCACGAGAACGGCAACGTCCTCGCCGACTCCGGACAGGGGTACAGCAGCCGGTCGAAGGCCCGCCAGGGGCTCGAGAGCGTCCGGTCGAACGCCGCCGAGGCCACCCTCGAGGACCTCGACGCCGACGCGAGCGACGCCGAAGCCGACGCGGACGAGGCCGGATCCGACGGCGGGGCGAACGCGACGTTCGAACTGTACGAGGACAACGCCGGGGAGTACCGCTGGCGGCTCCGCCACCGCAACGGCAACGTCGTCGCCGACTCCGGCGAGGGTTACGCCTCGAAGGGTGGGGCGAGAGACGCGATCGAACGCGTCCGCGAGTACGCCCCCGACGCCGACACGCTGGAGGTCGGAAACGCCGCCTTCGAGATCTACGAGGACGCCGCGAGCGAGTGGCGCTGGCGGCTCCGCCACCGCAACGGCAACGTCGTCGCCGACTCCGGCGAGGGCTACGCCTCCCGGTCGAACGCGGTCGAGGCCGTCACGGGCGTGAAGCGGAACGCGCCGGGAGCCGACGAGGAAGCCGTCGAGTGATCCGGAGGCGTCCGCGGGCGGACCGTTCCGGCCGCGCACGCCGCGCGGTTTACGTCGGATCGCCCACAAGCGCTCGGACGAGATGAGTCGGATCCGCGTCCTGAGCTACAACGTCCGCTACGACAACCGACACGACGGCCACGACGCCTGGTACGCCCGCAGGGACGGGGTCGCGGACCTGGTCCGCTTCCACCGGCCGGACGTCGTCGCGTTCCAGGAACCGCTGCCCGGCCAGCGGGCGGACCTCCGCGAGCGGCTCCCCGAGTACGACCTCCTCGGGCGGGGCCGAAAGCGCGACGACGCCGGCGAGGGGTGCCCGATCGGGGTCCGAACCGACCGCTGGCGGACGGTCGACGGCGGCACGTTCTGGCTCTCGGAGACGCCGGCGAAGCCCTCGGCCGGCTGGGACGCCGCGCACCCGCGGATCGCCACCTGGGTCCGGATCCGACCGCGGGAGAGAACCGATGGACCGGCCGCGACGGCCGGTTCGCCGCTGCTCGTCGTCAACACCCATCTCGATCACGTGAGTTCGCGCGCGCGTCGCGAGTCCGCTCGACTGCTCCGCGAGCGGGTCCCGGAACTCGCCGCGGCGATCGGGGAGGACGGTGACGCGGACTCCGCCGGCAGCCGATCCGGGGACACCGAGCGGATCCCGCGGGTCCTCGTCGGCGACTTCAACTGTACGGCCGGATCGGCCCCCCATCGGATCCTGACGGGGACCGATCCGAACGCGGAGACCGGATCGGCCGACGGTGCGGGCGGCGGAACGGACGACACCCTCCACGACGCGGCCGCGGCCGCCGACGTGCGTCACGGACCGCGGACGAGCCTCACCGACTTCTCGCGGCTGATCGACGGCCGACGGATCGATCACGTGCTCGTCTCGCCGGGGATCGAAACGGAGGCGTTCGCGACGCTCGCCGACCGCGACGACCGGGGACGGTATCCCTCCGATCACCTGCCGGTGTTCGCCCGGTTGCGACTGTGACGCTCGAGTGGCGGGGAAGTCTCACTGCTCGTCGTCCGCGTACCGCGCCAGCGCGTCCTCGTGGCCGCGGCGGGCGGTCTCGAACGTCTCGCGGAGGTCGACGATCGGCGTCTCGGTGGCGTCGACGCGAAGGTCGTCGTGGGAGGGTTCGAGCCGGCCCGCCGCCTCGGTCGTTTCCACTCGAACCGCCGCCGACTGGACGGAGAGGTCCTCGCGTTTGTCGCCTCCCGCGTCGTGACCCGCCGCGAGCGCGTCGATCAGCCGCTCGGCGAGCGGGGCCTCGCCGTGTGCGGTCGACTCGTAGGCGGCCGCGGCGTCCTCGAGGACGGCCGGTCCGACGAGGAGGTTGCCGGCGACGGTGTAGTTCTGTCCGACTCGATGACCGAACCACTCGCCACACTCGTCTCCGGAGAAGGCGAAGGTTCCGTCGGCGTCGACGCCGTGGAGCTGTCGCCGCTCGCGGCCCTCGTCGGCCGCCAACAGCGCGTCGAGCGCGTCCTCGATCGCGAGACCGTCGGCGAGATAGGCGATCCCCTTGCGACCGAGTTCGACGTTGGTGTGCGACTGCGTCGCCACCGCGCCGTGCTCCGAGGCGAACGGACACAGCGCGCCGACACCCGGCAGCCGCGTGGTGACCGCCACGCCGAACCGGACCTGGCCGTCGCCCGCGTCGTCCGTGTACCGCTCGCGAACGCAGATGCTGAACGTCACGTCCCGAGGTCGACTCCGGCCGCGAAAAAGGTACGGAACGTCCGGACGACGATCCGGATCACGGGAGGACGGACCGCCCTCGCGGCGAGGCCGGTCGCGGCGGCGACTACGACAGCGCCGCGACCATCGCCGAGACGTGCTCCGTCTCGTCCGCGTTGATCCCGTGGCCCATCCCCTCGTAGATCCGGGTCTCGACGTCGCCGCCGAGCGCCTCCAACACCGCGGCCGTCTCGTGGACGCGCTCCTCGGGGATGTGCGGGTCGACGTCGCTACAGCCGAGGAAGGCGGGGGTTCCGGCGAGCGCGTCCGCGGGGTCCGCGTCGCTCCCGGCGGCCGCGTCCGCGATGTAGTCGTCGACGGTGACCGAGTCGCCGATCAACCCGCCGCTCAGGGCGGCGAGCCCGCCGTACTCGCGGGGGTTCCTCGCGACGAACTCGCTCGCGAGACACGCCCCCTGTGAGAACCCGGCCACGAGGACGCGCTCGGGGGGGATCCCGGCGTCCGTCGCGGTTGCGACGGCGTCGCCGACCGCCCGAAGCCCCGAGCTCCGTCCGGGCTCGTTCTCCTCGACGGGCGCGAGAAACGAGTTGGGGTACCAGGTGTTCGCGGCCGCCTGCGGCGCGAGGAGCGCGACGCCCCCGTTCGCGGGCGACACCTCCTCGCCGAACCCGACGATGCTCCGGGCGGTCGCGCCCCGGCCGTGGACGAGGACGACCGCCGCGTCGGTCTCTGCGAGGGGCGTTCCTGCCGTGACCAGCTCCTCGTCTCCGTGGGGGTCGTCGCTCGCGTGTGGGGCTCCCCGGCTCATACGCCGACTCCGGCGTCGGCCTCGGGCAGGTCGTACTTCTTCACGGGAAGCCCCAGTTCCTCGAGGGCCCCCTCCATGTGGCGGTCCTGGGCGAAGTCCGCGCCGTCCTCCTCGCGAAGCCGCTGGGCGGTCGCGAGCACCTCGCCCTTGCGGTCGGCGGGGATCTCGTACTTGTCCGAAGAGAGCTCGATCACGAGCCCGTTGTTGTCCTGGGTGTAAATGGAGTGGAAGATCCCCCGATCGAAGACGTTGTACCCCTTGCCGGCGTCCTCGAGCGCCCGCATGATGTCCTCGTACTCGTCGGGGTCGACGCTGAAACAGAGGTGGTGGACCGCGCCGGTCCCCGGACGCTGGCCGCGCGCGGAGGGGCGGTCGTCGCTCACGAAGACGGTGAGGATCCGGCCGTCGCCGGTGTCGAAGAAGAGGTGCGTCTGCGACGGGTCGTCGAGGTTGGGCTGGCGGAGGACGAGCGGCATCCCCAACAGGTCGCGGTAGAACGCGACGGTGTCCGCCTCGTTGCTCCCCCAGATCGTGATGTGGTCGGTTCCGGTCGTGTGAAACGGCGCGTCGGGATCCTCTGCGGTCACCGGGACCTCGCTCTCGTCGCTCATACACCCCCTTGGAGACCCACCGGAATAAAGCCGGGAGAGACCGGACGGTGACCGGCTGACGTGGATGTTATCGGATCGAATGGATGGGTTTTAGCGTCGGCGCGAGGAGGAGTCGACATGGAGATCCTGTTACACACCGGCCACGGACATCCCGAACTGCTGTGGATCGCCGTCTCGGCCGTCGCTTCCTTCGCGCTCGGCGTCGGCGTCGGCGCGTACGGACTCGACGTCGGACCCGACCGGACCGCCGACGCGAGCCCCGAAGAGGAGTAGCGCGGCGATCGAGACCGGCCGCAACCGGGCTATCCCATCACCGCTCCCACACCTCGGGAGCGACGCCGAGGACGCGAACGACCGGCGGGTAGCCGACGGCGACGACGAGGACGACGAGAAGCGATCCCCAGAGCGGGACGGCGAGGACGACGCGCTCCGCGACGGCGAGCGCGGAAAGCATCGCGACGAACATGACGCCCCAGTGAGGTGCGAGCTGTCGCACCGTCTCGGCGAGGGAGTTCATGGCCGCGCTACCGGTTCCGGGGGCTAGTGGATGTCGATCCATCGGAACCGGCACGGAGGAAAGGGGGCTCGGTCGAGGCCCGGTTCAGTACCGCGAGGGCATGAACGCCATCGCGAGGAACAGCCCCGACGACAGCAGGCTGGCTATCATTACGCGCCACAGGCCGTCGCTTCGCGTCTCGTGGCGATCGATCGCGGCCTGCTGCGCCTCGAGCGACTCGAAGTCCGTCGACAGCGTCAGCGTCGACGCGTCCTCGAAGTGGGCGACGAACTCCGTCTCGCCGATCGTCACCCGCTCGTTCTGGACGACCTCGGTGGAGACCGTCTCCGTACCGGTCCAGACGAGGGTGGCCGCGTCGGCGGAAACCGCGTCGACGGTGACCGTCCGATCGTCGTACTCGAGCTCGTCGTCGACCGCGTACGAGCGCTCCTCCGGCTCGGGGAAGTACTCGTCCGCCGGGACGAGCCGCGTCTCGTCGTCCTCGCTGACGACGACGTACTCCTCGCCGTCGCGCTCGATCGTCTCGTTGTCCGCGTTCGGGTCCTCCTCGAGGATCGCCGTCCGGTCGAGGACCTCGACGAGCGCGACGGAGGTGGCGTTCTCGCCGTCGATCCGGACGGTCCACTCCTCCCCGTCGAGCTCGACGGTCGAGCCGTTCGACCACGACTCCGACATCTCCGCGGTTCGGTTCCGTTCGACCTGTCCGATCACCTCGCCGTCGGTCTCGCTGGCCCCCGCGAACGTGTACTCCTCCCCGTCGACTTCGAGCGAATCACCCTCCGACAGGTCGTAATCCGGGTTCTCGAAGGATATCCCAGGAGTCTGGGCCGTCGTGACGAGCACACCGGTCGCGCTCCCGACGAGCAAGAAGAACGCGACGTATACGGCTACAGCGCGTCGTTGCATGGTTCGAGTGTGGGTCACCCGATGTATAACGGTTACTAACCCGTAGCGATTCGACGAAGGATCCCGTCCCTCGTCATCGCCTGACGACGAGCACCGAGAGGTCCGAGAACGGGGAGTCGTCGCGCCCGTCGCCGCCCGCGTGCTCGGCGAGGTCGCCGAGCGTCGTCCGCGCGATCGCCTCGTCGTCGTGGGTGAGTCGCTCGCAGACGAGCGCGGTCGCGTCCGCCCGCCCGCCGTGTTCGAGCAGGTCCGCCGCGACGTCCCCCGGCATCCAGTCGAACGGACGCGGGAGGACGAGCAGGTGACGGTCGCCGACGTCCCGGTGGAGCCGGTCGAGGTCGGCCGTCAGATCGCCGCTCTTGTGGAGCGTGACGAACGTCGCGTCCTCCATCGGCGTCCGGCACCTGCTCGCCGCGACCTGAAGCGAGGAGACGCCGGGAACGACGTGGACGTCCACCCCGCCGTCGGTCGCCTCGTCGACCGCGCGTTCGACCTTACCGAGGAACTGATACCCCGAGTGGTTCGGGTCCCCCATCAGGACCGCGACCCCGCGGTCGCCGCCGGCGACGCGGTCGGCGAACGCCGTCAGCGTCTCGGCCTCGTCGCGGTACCCACAGGAAAGGAGGTCCGCGTCGGTGCGGTCGCGGACGAGGTCGACGACCGTCTCGAACCCGACGACGACGTCCGCCTCACGGAGCGCACGCTCGGCCCGTGGGACGAGGAACGCCGGATCGCCGGGACCGATCCCGACCGCGCGGACCGCGGGAGCGGAGTCGGCCGACCCCGGCGCGTCCGGAAGCTCGATGTCGGGCGTCGCGGCCGCGTACGCCGCCGGATCTGTCCCAACGTCGAGGTCGTAGGCGTCGTCAGGATCGCCCGTGTCGTCGGAACACCTCTCGTCGTCGGGATCGGTAGCGTTCGGATCGCATCCGTCGTTCGAGTCCCTCCGACCGTCCGCGTCGATCCCGTCGCTCATGTCCCTGGAAACGAGACGGGCCGGTAACACCGCTCCGGTTCGGCGCGAGACCGAGGGAACCGCGAGACGGACCCGATACGCCAACACGAACCGAATCGACGGTGGCGACACACAACCGCGGACGCATTTAGTACGAGCGCGACCTGTGGCGGTGCGATGACTTGACATCCTCCCCGCGCTGAAGCGCGAGGATTCCCACGGCACTGCGCTGGTAAGCAGCGATAGTGATCCTCGCCGGCAACGAATCGCACGACGACGACGGCCGCCTCGCGAACGCGTTGGAGGCCGCAAAGGAGTTCGCCGAAACCGACCGCGACGAGCCCGAACGGATCTTCGACGACGCCGGTACCCAGTGGATCCCCGAACGCGAGGGCGAAGAGAGCGACTACTACGAACTGTACCAAGCAGTACGCGACGACGCGACCGTCGGTGACTACTGTTCGGGCGCGTTCGGCGTCGCCGACCGCGAAGACGCCGGCCTCGTCACCCCCGACGAGCACGACGGCCACCCGAGCATCCGCTCGCTCGTCGACGACGACTACGAGATCATCACGTTCCAAACGCGCCCCGGACACGGCCACCCGTTGGCCCGCTTTCGAACCGACCGGACGAGCCGTTCTCTCGACGCACGACGACGACGCGACGAATCACCTACCCGAGCCGACGGCTGTTCGCGTCAAAACGTAAAGCCAAGGGCCGGATTTGAACCGGCGTTGGGCGGCTCTGCAGGCCGCTGCGTCTGACCAGACTCTGCCACCTTGGCGCTATCGAACCTACCGCAGTCGAGCGTTTAAGCCTAGCGGTCGGAAAGCGTCGCTGTTCGTCCGATGTGTATGAAAAAAGCCCACGGCCGCGACGACCGTGGGCCCGAATACGACTACAGTATGAATGGCGAGGCGGCGAACCGCGGTTCCCAGAGGATCGCTCACTCCAGTACTTCCCGGCACGCGGGTGGGCT
>NZ_JANHDM010000020.1 GCF_024494685.1 Halorubrum rubrum
GTCAGCACCGAAAAACCGACGGGCGAGCCCGCCTGGCTCCAGGACCTGGAGAACACCACCGAACGCGCCGGCCGCGCCCAGGACAAAGAGGACCTCATGGAGCGGCTCCGCGACCTCGGCTACATGTGACCTTCGACACCGAGTCGGAACGATCTCGGCGAATCGAAGGCGGACGGCGATCCAGCCGAACCGACTGCGACCGATCGACCATGCAGAACCGGTATCGAGTCGTTCGAGGCCTTCCGGACGAGGAGCCGCTGCTCGACCTGCTGAACGGATGCTTCGAGCGCTGGGGGGACGGTCGGTTCCTGAACTGGAAGTATACCAGACCCGGTGCTGACACCGCGACTGGGTATCGGATCGTTCGGGACGGTGACCTCGTCGGATTCCGCGGGATGTTCGAGCGGGTTATCGAGGGGGAAACCGGGGGCTACGAGTTCCACGTGTGTGGTGATGCCTGTATCGCCGCGGGACATCGGGGCCAAGGGCTCTATTCGCAGATCCGGAAGGCGACCGAATCGGCGATCGAACGGGACGGGAGTGACTTCTGTAGCCTGTTCACCCGCAAGGAGCACGTCCCGTTCGAGGTCGGGCTGGACCGCGGCTGGAACTACCGGACGCTTCCGCTGTACCTCCGCGTCCTCTCGCCAGGGAACGTGATCCCGCATTACGCACGACTCGCCCTCGACGAGAGTGGGGTCGTCGCAGCCATACTCGATCGGTTCGGCGGTCGGATCACGCTGGATACCGGCGGGGACGAGTTCCGGCTCGATCGACTGCTCGACGGATCGACCGGCGATCCCGGACGGTCGATCTCGATCCCGTTCCCGGAACGGGCGACGACCGCCGCCGTCGAGATCGCCGGAAGCGACTCGCTCGGAGGGAGTCTGCGACGGCGGCTGTCGTCAGGTCGGCCCGGACCTGCCGGCGACGTCGAGATACGTACCCGACCCACCGTCGACGAGGACCTCCTCGGATCGATGGCGACGTTGTACGACGAGGTGACGAACGAATACGACCTCGCGTTCCGGCGGTCGATCGCGGACGTCAGACATCTCCTGGATCACCCCCGTCGATTCGCGGTTGTCACGGCGAGACGACGGGACCGGATCGTAGGGGCCGCCCCGGTGGTTCTCACGGAGACCGCCGACACGCTGGAGGCGTGGGTTCTCGACACCGTCGTCGCGGACGACGAGGCGTTCGTGGCGTTACTCGACGGCGTGGAGGAGGTCGCAACCGCTCGTGACGCAGATATGCTGTTGATGATGTCCGACGTCGATCCGGGTCGTGAGTGGGCCCGAATCGACAAACAGGTGCTGATGTGGAATTCGTACGGTGTCAACACGCGTCCCCTCGAAACGGACTCGCTGTTCATCGGACTGTACGACGTCGTGTGAGTCACCACGGGGACGTACCTGCCGTCGGCGTGGAGGGAGCGATCTGTTCGACGAACACGCTCGACGTACGTCCTCGTTCAGCAGTCACGTCACCGAGAGTGGGAACCCCCGACGACGGATCAGGTCGCGGTTGCTCCGAACCGCCTCGTCGATCGATCCGGTGGCGTCGACCCGCTCGACGACGTCGACGATGAGCGCCGTCAGATTACACTTGTCCGAGAGGAACTCGGTTCGTTTTCGCTCCCAGACCTCGTCCGTGTCCGACCGGGTGAGCAGCTCCTCGGCGGTCGAGACGACCGGAGCGAACTCCGAGAAGTTGTAGACCAGGTTCGCACGTTCTAACTCCTTGAAGTTCCCCATGTCCCCGTCGCCGACGAAGGAGTTGGAACGTATCGCGGGGGTTCCGAGGAGGGCGGCCTCGGTGATCATCGTCTGTGTGTCCGCGATCAGGAGCTCGGCTTCGGCGAGTGCCTCGTGTATCAGCGCCGGATGTGCGTCGTACGCTCGCGCGGCGCTCTCGTCGAAATCGAGGACGCCCGTCTCGTCGGAGATGAACACCGTCGCGTGCTCAGAGACCCGGTCGACCAGCTTCCGCTTCTGTTCGGACGTGAACCCGCGACGCCCGACGTCGTGGTGGCCGTTGAACGCGTTGAACCGGATCAACACGTACGGGTCGTCTCCGACGCCCAACTCCTCCCGGATCGACCCCGTGCTCGTGTAGACGTCCGGGTGGAGATACGCGGTCTCTTTGAACCCGTCGAACGTGTAATGTTTCCTTCCCAGGTCGCGCGTGAACGACTCGGGCGTCAGGAGTGCTTCGATGAACGGGGAGAGAGACATTCCGACGTGTCGTATCGCCATCGGTTCCGAGTCAGTCAGCAGGATGGTGGGCGTCAGCGATACCGTTCCGGCGAACGCCGAGTAGATGCCCATTCCGAACACGAGGTCGAGTTCCTCCTTTCGGACGATCCGATGGATGTTCCGGAGGTGCTTCGGGAGCTTGACGAACAGGTTCCGCTTCGCGTTGTCCACGCTCGCGTACACGTAGTGATCGATGCCGAAGTACTCCAGGAGGTCGAGCGCGCAACCGTCGTCACGCGCGAAGACGACCACGTCGTGGCCGTCCTCCTCGACCTCGGCGATCGCGTTTCGATACAGGTGGACGTGTGCGGGTGTGTTCGTGAATATGCCGACGCGCATCAGTTCGAGATAGCTTGGACGGTCGAGGGTATAGTTACGGAGAATCTACCGCGAACGGACCGACCCGTCGGGGAGGCCGGCCCACGGTCCTCGCCGGCCGCGTGTCGCCGTCCAAACGAACTGGTGCCCGAGGGGCGGTTACGGGGGGGTGTCACCCGTCCGTTCCCGTACCGATTCGAGCCGCCGCCCGGTCCGGTTTTCCGCACCGGGATTACCGATCGCTTACCGACCCGCTCGGCCGCTCCACGCGACGATCACCCGCTTGGCCCGGAGGATAGGAACGGACTAACTAAACTCGTCACGCACCGCCAAGTAGTAATGGATCGCCGAGCGCTGTTGGGTTCCCTAGCGGCGGGATTCGGTGGATCGATCGCCGGCTGTAGCGGACGATCGGAGGACCGGAAACGGGAGGATCAGTCGCACGGAACCGAAAGCCGCTCCGAGTCCCCGGACCCTCCCGAATCCGACCCCACCGAACCCGAGTCCCGAACCGAAAGCAGGTGGGAGCGACTCCGGGAGGAGTTCGGGTTCGAAGAGCGTCTCAACGCGGTAGAAGACCTCGGATGGGACCCGGAGGGGAAACGTCGCATCGATCCGTGGCTCGTCAGGAGCTTCGAACACGACGCGTTGATCGAGGTCCCGCCGGGTCGGTACAAGATCGCCGAACCGATATCGGTCGCGGAGGTATCGAATTGGGGACTGGCGGGTCTCGGAGAGAAACGGACGGACGTGAGGTTCGTCACGACCGAGGGCTCCCGGATCGAGTTCGAGATACACGGACGGGGAACCGATCTGTTCTTCGAGAACTTCGTCTTCGATCAGGGACCGGAGTTCGACCGGAGCATGGGGATGACGCTGTTCATCGACGACAACCTCCGGATCCACAACGTCGAGAAGGCCGGAGCGAACCCGACGAGCGACCCCAACGGCGTGAGCGCGCTTCTGTTGAACGTCGTGAACCCGGACGGCCGGGCCGTCGTCGACACGTTCGTCCGAACGGGACCGCAAGTGTTCGCCCCATATCCCGAGAACGAACTCTGCGTCTACTCCGGTCAAGCACACGAAGGGACCATTACGTATCGAAACCTCGATATACGTAACGCCGGGGAGAACGGAATTTACGCGTCGAAGTGTCCGGGCGACGTCCATGTCGAGGGAGGATTCTACAAGAACAATCGAAACGACGGCGTCCGGATCTCCGGAGAGGGGTCTTATATACGTGGTGTGTCCGTGGTCATCGACTCGGACGACTTCCATCCCGACAACCGAGGCGTGGAGGGGAACATGCGTGGGATCCGAATGCAATCCGGGGACAAGGGATACTCGGGCGGACTGATCGAGGACACGGAACTCGAGCTCCGATCGACGTTCATAACGCAGGCGCTCGTACAGATATCGCACAACCAGGGCGGCATGACGATGCGCGACTCCACTCTCCAAAACTGGACCGACTCCCCCTCGTTCCGGGCGACGGATCCCTCGGATTACGTCGATAGGCCCTGGAACGTGGTGTTGGAGGACGTACAGTTCTCGGAGTACGGACGTACGGAGCCGGCCATCGAGATCAGGGGCCGACCGAACTCCGTGCTTCGGAACGTTTCCATCCGTTCCGAGAGGGACTTCGGCGCACGTCACGGGGTGGACGTCGCTGGCTGCGACGGAACCGTCTTCGAGGACGTGACGGTTCGAACCAACGGGGTCCCGCTACGTATCGAACGGCCGTCGGGCTCGCTCGAGGACTACTCGATCGAGTTCAGGGGAGACAACGAGTTCAGCATGAACGGCGAAGCGGACGTCAACGGGGGCTCTCTCGACGCCGGTGAGACGACTACTCTCGACGTCACCGAGGGCCGGACGGTCTTCCCGTTTCGAGACGTCGACGACGACGTGACCGCGGTGCTGGTCTCGGGTGGAGACGACGACAGCCTTCGGTTCGAGAAGCTCCGTGGTTGACGTCCTCCTCGCGTTAATCACTCCGTAACTCGCGGTAATCGGCGCTTACGCCGAGGTAGGAGTTCGTTCATCGACTGAGGAAAGTCACTCTGAAACAACTGAATAAGTCTGAAATTCACGAGTATATGGATGATTATATTAAGAAATACTTAACGTAATTAATGTCTGAATAACGGTCGTGACGGATTCGAAAGCGGATCTCGGCGAACACGAGAACAGCTCCGAACGACCGGAAGACGGGGGGACCGTTCTCCTCGATAGGCGGAAGTACCTTCGATTCGGCGCGGCGGCCGTCGGGGTCGTCGGAACCGGGACCGGTACGACCCTCGCCTCGTCGAGCGGAACGGCGGAACGGAACGGCATCGAATTCGGACGGGTGCTCGACGCGGACACGGACCTCGGGATCGCCGACGGCGAGCGCGTAGACGAGGTTCTCGATGGCGTCGCGAACGAGGGGGACACGCTCGTCCGGTTCCCGCCCGGCGAGTATCTCGTGGGCGATTCGATACGGCTCCGCGCCGACGACTTCGGGATCGAGAGCACGACGGGCGACCGCGGAGACGTCGTGTTCAAGCCCGTCTCCGGAACCGAACCGACCATGTTCCGGCCCGACCGCGATCAGTCGGGGTTCTACGTCGGGTCCGTAACGCTCGACCGGCGCGACGAATGGGACAGTTCGATGACGCTGATGCGCGGGATATTTTCGGATAATGTCTACGTAACGGACCTCCTCGTCAACGGATGGGCACCACACGGCGGTGAACAGCTGCTCATCTTCAGCATCACCGATCCCGACGGCTCCGCGCTCGTCGACGGGGTGACCCGGAGGGGACCGACCCAGTTCCCGTCGTATCCGAGCACGACGCTCACGATCTTCAATGGTCCCTCGTCCAAAGGGACCATCACGTATCGGAACCTCGAGATCCACAACGCCACGGAGTCCGCGATCTACGCCGGGAAGGCGTACGGCCCCGTCCGCGTCGAGGACAGCTACTTCAAGAACTGCGCACACTCCGCAGTCCGCGTTACCGGGGACGACTCGTGGATCAAGAACACCACCATCGTCATGGACATCGACGACCTCCATCCCGATGCCGAAATCAAGGATCCGGAAGGCGTCCAACTGAACCGCGGTATCTGGATCCAGAGCGCGAAGCACGAACACAACGGACCGCTCATCGAGGACTGTGATATCGTCATCGACAACGCCGGAAACGGCGTCGCGGGTATCTTGAACAACGGCGACACCGGCGGGATGACCGTCCGAAACACGCGCATCGAGTGTAACCAGGACGATATTTATCCGGTGTTGATACAGCCCGAATCGACGGAGAAGGCCGGAACCCCGTACGAATCACTCCTCGACGGCGTCTCCGTCACAGGCACCGGGAGCGGGCGACCGGCGATCGAGATCCGAGGACGCGACGGGACGACGGTGAAGAACAGCTGTATCCAGATGCCTAACGCGGACGGGATCCGGTTCGAGGGGACGTCGAACGCGACGATCGAGGACACGAACGTCAACGTCGGCGGACGGGCGACGATGTTCGAGAGTGCGGACGTCACGACGACCAACCTCACCTCCGAGGAGAGCTGTCCCGCGCCGGTCCTCGACTCCTGGCGGGACGACGACTCGGGGTCGACTGGAGAGACGGGCGACGGATCCGACTCCGGCGAGGAGGACGCCACCGAGGGGGACTCCAGCGACGACTCCGCGTCCGAACCCGCGACGAGCGGGAACCGGGTCGTCGTGGCCCACACGCGGGAGGGCGAGGTGGCCCGGTACGAGATGACCGCCAGCGAGGGGCTCGAGCGCGGGGAGTACGCACAGGAGGAGCCGGAGGGCAACTCCGTCTCCGGCCGCACCGGGCGGCTCCGCGGCGTCGATGACTTCTACGTCGACGGCCACGTCACGGCGTTTTCCGGCAGCAATCTCGAGTACGCGACGGTTTACTTCGCCGACGACGACGTGGAACTGGAGGTCGACGACTACGTGCTCCGGAACCCCGAGGATCTCAGAGAGGCCGACCCCGCCGTCCTGAGCGAGAACGTCCTCGTCGTCGAGTCCGACGACACGGAGGTCGACTACGAGTTCTCGGCGTCGGGTGAGGTGGTGCCCGGAGCAACCGGCGACGGAGCCACCGTCGAGGACGGCACGGCGAGCGGTTCGACGACGGGTCGCGCGGCGTTCCACTTCACCGGCTCGCTCGAAGAGGTCGCCGTCACCGACCCCGACGCCGTCACCGTCACGGTCGACGGGACTCCCCTCGACGACGACCTCGCCGCGCTCGACGGGACGAGCGAGGACCAGGAGACGAGCGGGAACCGGGTCGTCGTGGCCCACACGCGGGAGGGCGAGGTGGCCCGGTACGAGATGACCGCCAGCGAGGGGCTCGAGAGCGGGGAGTACGCACAGGAGGAGCCGGACGGGGACACCGTCTCCGGCCGTACGGGGAGGCTCCGCGGCGTCGACGACTTCTACCTCGACGGGCATCTCACGGCGTTTTCCGGCAGCAATCTCGAGTACGCGACGGTTTACTTCGCCGACGACGACGTGGAACTGGAGGTCGACGACTACGTGCTCCAGAATCCGGAGGACCTCCGAGAGGTCGACCCGGCAGTCCTCGGCGAGAACGTCCTCACCGTCGAGTCCGACGACGACCACGCGAGCGGGTTCGAGTTCTCGGCGTCGGGAGCGGTGGTGCCCGGAGCAACCGGCGACGGTGCCACCGTCGAGGACGGCACGGCGAGCGGTTCGACGACGGGTCGCGCGGCGTTCCACTTCACCGGCTCGCTCGAAGAGGTCGCCGTCACCGACCCCGACGCCGTCACCGTCACGGTCGACGGGACTCCCCTCGACGACGACGACCTCGCCGCGCTCGGCGAGGAGGACGACCTCCCGAACACGCTGAGCTTCGTCGGCAACGGCGAGGCCACCAGCTACGAGTTCACGGTGTCAGGGGAGATAGCCGCCGGGAGCAGTTCGACCGACGACATCGAGGACAACGTCTCAGACTCGAGCGCCGAAGGGGCGATCGAGGACGGAACGCACGTGTACGGGTTCTCGGGCGTCGTCACCGACCTCACGGTCACGGGCGGCGTCGAGGTGTACCGCAACGGTGAACTGATGGACGGCGCCGACGGGTCGGGTGAACTCAACCTCATCGAGTTCGACGGCTCGAAGACCAACGAGGTCAGTTCGTATCGGATCTCGGCGTCCGGAGGGGTCTCGAAGAGCGAGGAGCACTCCACTCGGGGGGCCGGGAAGTGGGACTCGCTCGAACCGAACTCCGACGAGGACTCCGTCGTCGGCGTCGTGCACAGGGGCGTGGACGCGTACTGGTTCACCGGCTCCATCGACGAGCTCGAACTCCGCGGATCCGCGGTCGCGACGTTCCGGTCCACGGAGTGAGGGTCCCTTCCTCGCCGACCTTCGGGGACGACGATGACGTCGCGTCACTCGCCGAGGGTTCGCGCCGATGAGTTCACGCTGGCCGGTGTTACGCCGAGGTTTACCTCCCCGGCCGGCCGGGATGTCGGCGTGTAACGAAGTCCCCGCGGCGGTTGGGGTGGGTCGAACGTCGTCTCCGGGCAGCCCACCGGTGACGTCCCGCGCCCGAGGCCAATGGAACCACCCATCGAACCCGCCGCTCCGACGCGGACCGCGGCCCCTGACGGATACGAGTTCGCGCTGTGTCTGACACACGATGTCGATAGACCGTACAAGACGTACCAGGCTCTGTACGCCGCGCTCTCCGGAAACCCGCTGTACCACCTCTCGTCGCTTCGACCGGGCGTCGAGCCGTACTGGCAGTTCGAGGAGATCATGGAGCTCGAATCGGAACTCGGCGTTCGGTCGGCGTTCTACTTCCTCAACGAGCCGAGCCTGTTCGCGAGCCAGGGACCACGGGAGTGGATCCGACCGGCGAACCTCCTCGAACATGCGGGGAGATACGATCCCACCGACGACGCGATCGCGTCGGTCATCCGTGGACTCGACGAGGGTGGGTGGGAGGTGGGACTTCACGGATCGTTCCACTCCGCGACCGATCGGGACAGACTTGCCGAGGAGAAGGAAACGCTCGAATCGATCCTGGGCCACGAGGTCAACGGCGGGCGACAACACCACCTCAAACTCTCCGACGGGACGTGGGAACACCATCGGGATATCGGACTGCGATACGACGCGAGCCTCGGGTCCAGTTCGTCCGTGGGGTTCACCCACGGATACGACCTCGTTCGTCCGTTCGACGACGAGTTCGTGGTGTTCCCGCTCACCGCGATGGAGGTCGCGCTGCCGGACCCCGGCGACGACTTCGAGTCGGCCCGCTCGGTCTGTGCCGACCTCGTCGACGAAGCGGCCGAAAACGGGGCGGTCATGACCGCGTTGTGGCACCCGCGATATTTCAACGAACGCGAGTTTCCGGGGTATCGCCGTCTGTATCGCTGGATGGTCGAGTACGCGCTGGACTCCCGCGGGTGGGTCGGGTCACCGGGTGAGCTGTTGGATCCTGCCGAGTCTCCTCGGCCGTTAGGAACCGAGTAGGCGACCGGTCGCGCGCCCCGTTCCGGCCGCCGTGCCGTCCGCCCGTCACCCCGCGTCGACCGACGACCGCTCGCCGTCGAGCCGGACCGCCGGCCTCGTCGATCGGCCGGACTCGCCGCCGAACGCCCTCGTGGCCGATGGCGCGATCCGAGGTATTGAGCGTATAACGATGTGGAGACGGTCCGCTGTTCGAGCCACTAGATGTACAGACGGCTGCCGATACGAACGCGCTGTCGTTCGACCTCGGACGGGAGGGGACGGAACGCATGACGATCGAGGTCGAGCGCGCCGACTCGAAGCGGTTGGACGGCCTCGACGGCACCTGGGACGGCCAGGTCGACGGCTCCCCGATGGGAACGCTGTTCCACCGATGGGACGCCTTGCGCGTCATCGAGGACCACAGCGACGCCACCCTCCACCCGCTGGTCGGGTTCAAGGGACAGGAGCCGGTCGGCGTCTTTCCCGTGTTCGAACTGCGGAAGGGGCCCGTGACGACGGCGTTCTCTCCGCCGCCGGGAATGGGAGTTCCCTCCCTCGGTCCCGTGTTGGTCAACTACCGAAAGCTCAAGCAACGACGCTTCGAGAAGCGGAACAACCGGTTCGTCGAGGCCAGCTTCGACTGGATCGAAGCGCACCTCGATCCGAACTACTTCCACGTCGTCTCGCCGAAGGGGTACGACGACGTCCGCCCGTTCCAGTGGAACGACTTCGATGTCTCCCCGCGCTACACCTACGACATCGACCTGTCCGCGGGCGAGGAGGCGCTGATACGGTCGATGACCAGGGACGCGCGGAAGTCCATCCGCAACACGCCCGAGGAGTCGTACACCATCGAACGGCGGGGCGACGCGGGACTGGAGTACGTCCTCGGTCGAATAAACGCCAGATACGACGACGGCGACGGGGGGCTCGTCCTCGACGAGGGGTACGTCGCGGACCTCCGCGACGTCCTCGGACCCGACACCCTCCTCGTCTACGTCGCGGAGGTCGACGACCGACCCGTGAGCGGTCGCCTCACGCTCCACGGCGGGGACCGGGTGACCCTCTGGCAGGGGTCACCGAAGCCGGACGTCGACGTCGACGTGCCGATCAACGACGTCCTGAACTGGCGATCGATGGTCGACGGTATCGCAGCCGGGCGGTCGACGTGTAACTTCGTCGGCGCGAACACCCGGCACCTCTGTCGGTACAAGTCGAAGTACAACCCGACGGCGGTCCAGTACTTCGAGATCGAACGGGGAACGCGCGCGATGAACGTCGTTTCGGATCTCTACAGGAGGTTCGGATAGATGACCGAACTACTCTCGCTCGGATTGGACGGTGCGGCGTGGCACAAGCTCGATCGGATGATGGCGGACGGAAAGCTCCCGAACCTGGAGCGGATGGTCGAGGAGGGGACGAGAGCCCCGCTCGAGACCGTCCTCCCCCCCGTGACCTGTCCGGCGTGGCGCTGTTCCACGTCCGGGAAGAATCCGGGACAGGTCGGCGTGTTCTGGTGGCTCAACCTGGACCGGGAGACGGGCCGTCTCACCTCGCCGACCGCCGACTCGTTCGACACGGCCGACGTCTGGGACTACCTCTCCGAGGAGGGAAGGCGGTGTGGAGTGCTGAACGTTCCGATGACCTACCCCCCGTCCGAGGTCGACGGCGTCATGGTCTCCGGGTTCGGCGCGCCATTCGAAGTCGACCTCGACGCCGAGTCGATGACGTACCCGCCGGGGCTCCACGACCGGCTGCGACGGGAGTACGACTGGCGAGTCGGCGTCGACGACGTGAACGCTCCGGGGGGTGTCGAGGAGGCGCTCGACGTGATCCGCTCGCGGTTCGAGCTGCTGCTCGAGACGCTCGAGACGGGCGAGCTCGCGTACGTCCACCTGACCGTGTTCTACATCAACGTCCTCCAGCACCACTTCGGCGACGGTCCGGAGACCGAGCGCGGCTGGAGGCTCATCGACGAGTACCTGGGGAAGCTGCCGGACGATCTGACGACGATCGTCTACTCCGATCACGGCCACTCACACATCGAGCGAACGTTCGTCATCAACAAGTACCTCATCGACAACGGGTACCTCTCCATCGAGAGCAAGGCGAGCGACGGGGTGACCGGCGGCGTCTACTCGCTTCTGAAGCGGGCCGGCATCTCGCCGCGGACGGCCGGCGCGCTCGCCCGCCGGGTGCTCCCCGAGCCCCTCTACGAGCGCGTCGTCGAATCCGGGTATCCGATCCCGACGTTCGAGCTCGCGAATCGGGTGAACTGGGCGGAGTCCGACGCGGTGGCACTGAGCCAGGGCCCGATATACCTCAACCGCGACCGCCTGGGCGACGACGCCGAAGGGTTCCGGGACGAACTCAAGGCGGAACTCGAGGACGTCTCCGTCGACGGCGAGTCCCCGTTCGAATCGGTCGCGTACGCCGAGGACGTGTACAGCGGCGACCACGTGGACGAGGCCCCGGACCTGATGGTCGTCGCGGCGGAGCAGTGGGAGGTGTACGGCGGCGTCACGCCGTCCGTCGTCGAGCGCCAGGTCACGTCGTGGACCTCCGGCAACCACCCGATCGGCACCCTGCTCGTACACGGCCCCGACGTGGCCGCCGGCGAGCTTCCGACGCGATCGATACTGGACGTCGCGCCCACGGTGCTCAGATACCTCGATTCGCCCGTTCCGACGGACATGCACGGCGAGGCGTTCGAGGAGCCGTTCACGGGTGGCCTTCCCGAACGCGAGGACCGCGATCCCATCGGCGGCGGCGGCGGCGAACGGGACGCCACGGCCGACGAGGAGCTGGAGAAACGGCTCGAGGACCTCGGGTACCTCGAATGACGGACGGCACGCACGTCCCCGCCCCGACCGCGGACGACGCCGACCGGGCACGCTCCGACCCGTGGGCGCTCCACCACCTCGTCGGCGCGCTGGATTACGCTCGCGAACGGGAGTACCGCGGATGGGACCTCTACGACGGCGAGAGCAGCCGCCTCCTCCGAGCGATACCGGTGGACAACAAGTGGGTGAACCTCGTGTTCCAGCAGACGGTCCGACGGTCGCCTGTCAACGTCCGGCCGCTCCTCGGCGTCGAACCGCGACGCAACTTCATGGGCGTCGCGCTGTTCACCATCGCCAACCTTCGGGCGTACGAACTCACCGGCCGGGACCGGTTCCGCGAGGACGCCCGCGAACTGGCGGAGTGGCTCGTCGAAAACCGGAGCACGGGGTACGGCGGATTCTGTGGGGGCCACAAACACCCGCTCCAGGGACTCTCGAAGCGGACCCTCCCGAACGACCCAGGTATCGTCGGAACGACGTACGCGGTGAAGGCGCTCCTGGCCGCCGGAGAGTACGTCGACCCCTCGTACCGGGACGTCGCGGTCACCGCCGCCGACTTCGTCTTCGACGACCTCGACTACTCGAGCCACCCGGACGGGGCCCGGATCAAGTACAAACCGATCGACACGGGCGACCACTACACGCTGAACGCCAACGCGCTCGGCGCGCGGCTCCTGACGAACCTCTACGACGTGACGGGGGAGGACCGACTCGAGGACGGCGCGAGGAACGTCCTCGACTACGTCGCGGCCCAGCAGACGGACGAGGGGGGATGGATGTACCGCGACCCGCCGGAGACGTCCCACCTCTCGATGGACAACTTCCACAACGGCTTCGTCGTCGAGTCCCTGCTCAGGTACCAGGAGATCTGCGGGACGGAGCGGTACGCCGACACGCTGGCCGACGCGCTCCCGTTCTATCGAGGGCTGTTCACCGACGAGGGCGCGCCGCGGTTCGACGAGGCGAACGAGTACCCCCGCGACGTTCACTCGTCCGCACAGGGGGCCGTCGTGTTCTCGATGCTCGGCGACGAGGAGTTCGCCCGCCGGATCATCGGGTGGGCCGTCACGAACCTCTCGAACCGGAAGGGGGCGTTCTACCACGAGAAACGTCGGTTCTACACGAAGCGAACCACGCTCATGCGGTGGTGTCAGGCGTGGATGGCCCACGGGATCTCGCGGTACCTCACGCCGGCGCTGGAGTGACGCGTCGGTCCGCCGCTGGAGTGACGCGTCGGCCCGTCGAGGGACGGAACGGTTCCGCGGGCCGTCCCTGCGGGTTTACGCCTCGGGCTCGAGGAACGCCACGACGCCGTCGACCACCCGCTCCGCCGCGTGCCCGCCGCCGTACAGCGGCGGCTTCTCCGGGAGCTCGTCCGTCCGCCGAAGCGCCCGGCGGATCGCCCCGGCGTCGGCCCCGACGAGTTCGTTCCAGCCCGCCTCGACCGTCTCGACCCACTCCGTCTCGTCGCGGAGGGTGACGCATCGAACGTCGAGGTAGAACGCCTCCTTCTGGACCCCACCCGAGTCGGTCGCGACGCGCTCGGCCTCCGCCAGCAGCTCGACGAAGTCGACGTATCCGACCGGGTCGATAAGCGTCAGCGCGTTGCTCGCCCGCTCGAGGAGGTCGTGACGGTCCAGCGCGTTCCTCGTCCGCGGATGCAACGGGACGACGACCCGACGGGGCGACGACGCCAGCCCCTCGACGATGGCGGCCAGCCGCTCGGGATCGTCCGTGTTGGCCTGCCGGTGGACCGTCGCGAGGACGTACTCGCCGCGACCGAGATCGAGGTCGTCCAGCACCGTCGCCTCCGTGGCCGTCCGGTCCCGGACCCGCAGGACGGCGTCGTACATGACGTCGCCGGTGACCGTCACGCCGTCGGTGATCCCCTCCGCGGCCAGCGTCTCGACCGCTCGCTCGGAGGGGACGAAGAGCAGGTCGGAACAGCGGTCCGTGAGCACCCGGTTCACCTCCTCCGGCATCGACCAGTTGCCGCTCCGAAGTCCCGCCTCGACGTGCCCGACCGGGACGGTCCGTTTCGCAGCGACGAGGGCACCGGCGAGCGTCGAGTTGGTGTCGCCGTACACGAGGACGAGATCCGGTTCCTCTGACTCGACGACGGCGTCGATCTCGCGGAGCATCGCGCCGGTCTGGACCGCGTGGTTCGCCGACCCCACGCCGAGGTTGTACTCCGGTTCGGGGATGTCGAGTTCCTCGAAGAACACGTCCGACATCCCGAAGTCGTAGTGTTGCCCGGTGTGGACGAGCACCTCCCGGACGCGCTCGCGAAGCAGCCGTGACACCGGAAACGCCTTGACGAACTGCGGTCGCGCGCCGACGACGGACAGCACCGTCGGTTCGCTCATCGGCGCCTCCGGCCGTCGTTCGGCCGACGTCGGTCGATGCCTCTCGAAGCGATACCGACGCCGTTCGGCGATCGATGGAGCCGTCCGTGGAGCGACGTGCGGCGGGTCTCGTCTCGCATCGGTCGCGAGATCGGTCGCCCCCGAGGTAGTTCATCGGCGGTTAACCGGTTCGTCCTCGCTGTCGCCTCCCCGACGAGAGACGGCTGACACGGGCGGCCGACGCGGGTCGACTTTCGGGAACGACGGCCCCGTCTTCCCGCCGGCTTCCCGACCTCGACCGAATTAGGAGTGAAATTACATTGTGCCGATCCGTGTTTACGACGACTCGATGGAACGAACGACCGCGCCCGGTGCCCCGCCGCCGAGATCTCGATCCGTGGGCGGTACCGCCTCCCCCCGATGAGTCCGCTCGACGAGTTACGAGCGCTAGTCGAACGGCTGACGCCAAGCGGGGGGACGGCCGAACGCACCGTCAAGAGCGCGGCCTGGCTTGCGAGCCAGAACGTGGTCGGTCGAGGACTCCAGCTGGGGTTTCTCGCCGTGCTCGCCAGACTCATCGGCCCCGGAGAACTCGGCCTCGTCGGCATCGGGCTGTTGACCCTGAGCGCGACGAGGCGGTTCACGACCATCGGCCTCAACCACGCGCTCATTCAGAAGGTGGAGGACGACATCGACGGCCACCTCAACACGACGTGGGTCCTGGAGATCGGTCGGGGAGTGTTGATCTCGGCCGTCCTCCTCCTCGTCGCGCCGTTCGTCGGCGAGGCGTTCTTCGGCGAACCGCGAGCGGTCCGGTTGATACAGGCTCTCGGCCTCTCACCGCTCATACTCGGGTTTCGGAACCCCGGAATCGTATACTTCCAGAAGGACCTCGACTTTCACAAGCAGTTCGTGTACAAGATCGGCGGAGACACTACCCAGTTCGCCGTGGGGGCCGGGTACGCGCTGGTCCACCCGACGGCGTGGGCGTTCGTCTTCGGGTTCGTCGCCGCCGACGTCGCGAAGCTCCTCATCTCGTACGCCATCCACGGGTACCGGCCCTCCCCGTCGTTCGACCTCGACGTCGCCAAGGAGCTCGTCGACTACGGGAAGTGGCTCACCGGCTCGTCGATACTGTACTTCCTCTACAGCGAGGGCGACGACGCCTTCGTCGGCTGGTTCCTCACGCCGACGGCGCTCGCGTACTACCAGTACACCTACCGGTTCTCCAACGCCCCGGCGACGGAACTGACGCAAGTGATCACCAGCGTGATGTTCCCCGCGTTCTCGAAGCTTCAGTCGGACGAGGAGGAGCTGCGTAACGCGTTCGGAAAGACGCTCCGGATGGCCACCCTCATCGCCTTCCCGTCGGCGATCGGGATCGCCGCCGTCGCACCCGAGTTCATCCTCACCGTCTTCGGCGAGGAGTGGATGCCCGCCGTGCCCGCCATGCAGGTTCTCGCGTTCTACGGGCTGATGCGCGCGATCGCGAGGACGTTCGGTCCCGTCTGGGAGGCGATCGGTCGGCCGGACTACGTCACGAAGCTGTCCGCGCTGCGCGTTCTCCTGATCGCCGTCTTCATCTACCCGATGACCGACGCCTTCGGCATCGTCGGGACGGCACTCACCGTGACGACGATCTTCGTCTTCCCGATGCTCCCGCTCGACGTCTACATCACGTCCCGCGCCATCGACATGCCCGTCCGATCCATCGCGTACGAGTTCGTCTATCCCCTCCTCGCGAGCGTACCCATGGGGCTCGTCGTCTGGTACCTGGGACGGATCTCGCCGTTCGGGTCGCTGGTGAGTCTGATCCTCCTCGTCGCCGTCGGCGTCGCCGTCTTCGGCGTCAACGTCCTGTTCCTCCAGCTGGTGAGCGGGTGGAACGTGACGACCGACTTCCAGCGCATCTACCGGAACCTCGCGGCGTGACGCCCGTGGCCAGACGACGACTCCCCGAGACGCCGCGCGGTACGCGCGCCGAACGCCGCCGCGGGCGCGTTAACAGCAACGTTACAATGTCTCCCCCGACGCACTCTCCGGCATGTCGCTTCAGGCCGACGGACGGCTACGGTTCGACCACGAGCGTATCGACGACGACCCGCCGGCCGCCCGCATGAGCTTCTGTCTCACCACGGACCTCACGGGTAACGGTCGTCCGGATGTCGTCGTCGGCGCCGTGGGGCGGAAGCTCCCCGTGACCCTCCCGGTCCTGAACAAGCGCATCAACCTCGGGAAGCTCCCCGGCACCCAGGAGCTCATCGACCGGCTCGAGTACAACGTCTTCTGGTACGAGAACCCCGGCTGGGAGCGTCACGACGTCGCGCGGTCCCCCGAGCTGTCGGTCGGTGCCGACCTGGGCGACATCGACGGGGACGGGCGGGTCGAGCTCGTGACCGGACGGAACCTCAACCGACACGAGCTCTACTGGTTCGAACAGGCGACCGATCCGCGGGACCCGTGGACCCGCCACCTCGTCACCGACGACTTCGAGAAGTACCACGACGTGGCGGTGGCCGACGTGGACGACGACGGCGATCTGGAGGTGCTCGCGCTCTCACAGGAGAGCGAGGTCGTCTTCTACTACGACGTTCCGGAGGACCCCCGGTCGGAGCCGTGGCCGGTCTCGAACAGACACGTCGTCGCCGAGGGGCTGAACGTCGAGGGCGTCCAGGTCGTCGACGTCGACGGGGACGGCCGAACGGAGATCGTCGCCGGGACGAACGTGTTCCACCGGAACGACGACGGCTCGTGGGATCGCGAGGTCGTCGCGGAGGGCTGGGAGTGGACGCGGATCGTCGCCGCGGACGTCGACCGCGACGGCGACCCGGAGCTCGTCGTCGCCGAGGGCGACCTCCCGTACCAGGGCGACCGCCGAGGGCGGCTCGGCGTCTTCGACCCGCCGGAGTGGGACCTGACGGTCCTCCACGACGACCTGTCGAACCCCCACTCCCTCCAGGTGGCCGACCTGGACGGCGACGGCGACCTCGACATCTTCGTCGCCGAGATGGGGTTGGAGGAGGGACACGACCCGCGGCAGTTCGTGTTCCGGAACCGCGGCGACGGGACGTTCGGTTCGGAGCTGGTCGACAGCGGCGTCCCGACCCACGAGGCCAAACTGGTCGACCTCGACGACGACGGTCGGCTCGACGTCGCGGGGAAGGGGTACGCTCACCGGACCGTCGACGTCTGGTACCGGTCGTGACCGACCCGCTCCGCCGTCGCTCCGGTTCCGCCCGCCGTCGTCCCCGAGATCGTCGGACGTGCCGTGGACCCCCGTCAGTTCTCGGAGTCGTCGGTCGCCGGGTCGGGGTCGGCGAACGCCTCGACGTCCGGCATCGTCGCGACCTCCTCCCGGCTCCCGGCGTACCGTCCGGTCGAGACGGACTCCTCGAACGCGTCGACGCTCTCGTACTCGCTGACGGTCAGGACGCGTCCGTCCTCGACGAGAAAGACGATCTCGGTGGACCCGTCCGGAAGCACGTACTCGTCCCCTTTCACCGGGTCCTCTCGGCTCGGCTCTCGACTCATACCGCCCCTTCGAGCGGGAGCCATTTCAATAGTCGCGCCGGAACGCGGACCCGAGCGGCATCGCCGGACCGTTCCGGAGCGCCGAGCGGTCGAACGAACGGGCCGGCCGCCGCGAGGGCGCAGTAGCGCAACCCATGTGGCCCTGGGGACACCTCGCGCTCGCCTACCTGCTCTACTCGCCGCTGTATCGGTTCCGGTACCGGACGCCTCCGACGTGGCCGGGCGTGGCGCTCCTCGTCGTCGGGTCCCAGGGCCCGGACCTCGTCGACAAGCCGCTCGCGTGGACGCTCGACGTGCTCCCGACCGGCCGATCGCTCGGTCACTCGGTCATCCTCGGGACGGCCATCGTCGCGGTCGTCGTCGTCGTGCTCAGGCGGCTCGACCTGCCCGGCTGGCCGTTCGCGTTCGGGTACTACACGCACCTCCTCGGCGACTCGATCCGGCCGGTCCTCGACGGTCGGTTCCACGACCTGGCGTTCCTCCTGTGGCCGGTGGTGTCGCAGACCCCCCCGGCCGAACCGAAGGCCGGGATCCTCCGGTATCTCCTTGACGCGCGACTGGAGGGGTCGGTGGTCGTCGACCTCGGCCTCGCGGGCGTCGCGGTCGCGCTGTGGGTCCTCGAGGGGGCACCAGGTGTCCGAGGGCTCTGGATCGCGATACGCGGACGGCTCGTTCCGACGACGGAGTAGCCGCTCGGTCCACGGCAGGCGCTCGCGTCTCCACCGGACGGCGGCGCGAGCCACGCGACGAGGCCGACGAGTGTGGGTAATCCGACCCTACGCGTCCGACACACGTGTCCCGCTATCGCTCGCGGGCGACGGCCTCGTTCCCGTTCGACGGACCGGGGAGCCGGGGTCGAACCGCGGCGTCCGGGGACTACCCGACCCGCCGGAAGGGCGTCCCGAACGGCTCGACGCCGCCGTTAGACGGTGTATACTCATCACGCCGTCCGGACGAACGAGTCTCATGAGCGAGGGCCGTCCCAACGTCGTCTGGATAACGCTCGAGAGCGTTCGAGCCGCGAACGCGTCCGTGTGCGGGTACGAGCGGGAGACGACGCCGAACCTGCGTCGGATCGCGGAGCGGCCGGACGGGGTCTCCCTTCCGAACTGCTTCTCGTAGTCGATGTGGACGCCGGCGTCGAGCGCCTCGATCCTCACGGGGACGTACCTCTCCGAACACCGCGTCGGATACGACGGGAAGGCCGAGGAGCCGCTGCCCGAGGGCGTCGCCACGCTCCCTGGACTCCTCCGCGAACGAGGGTACCGGACGGCGTGTCTCACGCCGAGCTCGTACCTCAGCGAGGCGACGGGGCTCGACAGGGGGTTCGAGAGACACCACCTCTTCTTACTCCGCAGGGCGTTCCACGACGCCGAGACCCGCCGCGGGGCGCTACGGTACCTCCTCCGGTCCCGGAGCTACGGTCCGGGATTCTCCCTCAACGTGCGAGAGCACAACCAGACGTACATCATGCGGGAGACCCTGAAACGGTGGCTGGACTCGCTTTCGGCGGACGGTTCGCCCTTCTTCCTCTACACGCACTGTCCGAACCCGCACTTGCCGTACACGCCCCCGCGAAAGTGGATCGAACGCTTCACCGACGACATCGCGTACTCGGCGCGCGAGGCGCTGGATCTGTCGCTGGAGACGTACGCCAGCCGGGACCGAATGATCGGACGGATCGCCAACGGCCGTCCGTTCACGCCGGACGAGCGGGACGCGATCCGGGCGATGTACGACGCGGAGATCGCGTACGCGGACGAGTTCGTCGGTACCCTGTTCGACCACGTGCAGGAGCTCGACGCGGGGAAGACCCTGTTCGTCGTCACCGCCGACCACGGGGACCTGTTCGGTGAACAGGGGATCCTCGGTCACAACCTGGTCCTCCACGACCACCTGACGAACGTCCCCATGGTCGTCTCGGGGCTCGACGGGATCGACGGCGCGCGCGACTCGGTCGTCCAGCACGTCGACGTGACCCGAACCGTCGCGGAGCGGCTCGGGGTGAGCCACGACCAGTTCGGCGGCGTCGACCTCCGGGAGACCGCCCCGGACGTCGCCGTCAGCCAGCGGGGGATCCCACACTTCGACGAGTACCTGGAGACGGACCCGGAGTTCGACGTCTCCCGCTACCACGGCAGCCCGGTGACGGCGCTCCGTACGGACGAGTTCAAGTACCTGAAGAGCGCGGACCGGGCGGAGTTGTTCGAGCTTCCGGACGAGGAGACCGACGTGGGCGACGACCGACCGGCGGTCCGCGATCGGCTCGACGAACGGCTCGAGGGCGCGTTCCGGGAGATGACCGTCCGCGACGAGAGCCACCGGAGGAACGGGACGGCGGAGTACTCGGCGGCCATGGAACGGCAGCTCGCCGACCTGGGATACCTGTGATGGCGGACGAACGGGATCGGGTCCCGATCCGGTGACCCGGCCCGTTACCGGCGTCCGGAGCCGATGGTGTACGTCTCGTGGCCGGTGTCGCCGACCGAGTCCCGTCCGTCGACGACGAGGACGTCGTCGAACCCGTCCCACTCGATCGCGTCGAACTCCTCGTGGGGAGTGACGACGACGACCGCGTCGGGATCCGACCGACCCAGCTCGGACACGTCGACGGGCTCCGCACCGAACGACGCGATCGCGTCGTCGTCGAGCAGCGGGTCCGCCGCGAGGGGCTCCGCGCCGCGACGGCTCAACTCGGCGATGAGCGCCCCCGCGGGGGTCGCTCGCGTCTCCTCCACGCCCGGTCGGTACGTGACGCCGAGGACGAGGACGCGCGCGCCGTCCATCGGCGTGTCCCGTTCGCCGAGCTCCCGCTCGACGGTCCTCGCGGTGAACGCCGGCATCGAGTCGTTCACCTCGCGGGCCATCCGGAGGAGGGGGGTCGGCTCCGTCACGCGGCTCATCACGAAGTACGGGTACCACGGGATACAGTGGCCGCCGACGCCCGGTCCGGGGTCGTGGACGTTACAGAACGGCTGGGTGTTCGCCGTCTCGATGGCCTCCCTGACGTCGAGGTCGAGGTCGTCGGCCAGCGTCCCGAGCTCGTTCGCGAGGGCGATGTTGACGTCGCGGTAGAGGCCCTCGAACAGCTTCACGGCCTCGGCCGTCCTCGCGTTCGAGGCGCGAATGACCTCGTTGTCGGTGACGCGCTCGTAGACGAGCTCGGCGATGCGGGCGCTCTCCGCGTCCACGCCGCCAACGACTTTCGGGTACGCGCCCGTGATGTCCTCGATGGCTCTCCCGCTCGACGTGCGCTCCGGACAGAACGCGACGCCGAACTCGTCGGCGTCAAGCCCGCTTCGGTCGACCAGCGTCGGCACGACGCGATCGCGGCACGTTCCCGGTGGTACGGTACACTCGACGAACACGACGTCTCCGGGGGAGAGCCCGTCGGCGACGGACTCGACCACCGCGTCGACGACCGAGAGATCCGGCTCCTTCGCGTCCGTGACGGGGGTCGGGACGATGACGACGTGGACGGTCGCCGCGTCCGCCGCGGCCCGCGCGTCGCTCGTCGCCCGGAGCGCCCCGTCCTCGACGAGGCGGGTAGTCAGCCCGGAGAGGCCGGGCTCGCGGTCCACGTGGCAGTCGCCGCGGTTGATCGACGCCACGACGGACTCGTCGACGTCGACGCCGATCACGTCGCCGACGCGAGCCGCGTAGACCGCCGCCAGCGGGAGTCCCATCTTCCCGAGCCCGTACACTGCGACCGAGGCGTCCCGTCCCTCAATGGCCGCTCGGATCTCGTCGTCCGGGCCGGCCCCGTACAACGGTGCCGACGCCTCCGTCCCGATCGTCCGTCCGGCGCGCCGAGTCATCGGTTCACTCCGGACGGGAGTCGCCCGTCGGGGTTCGATCGGACGCCGTCGTTCCCTCGCGCACGCTCGCGAACGGCGTCGGCGAGCTCGATCGCCCGGACCCCGTCGTCCCCCGTGACGCGCGGGACGCTCCCGTCCGCGACGGATTCGACGAACGATCGGAGTTCGAAGCGGAGCGGCTCTCCCGACTGTATCATCGGCCGTTCGGTGATCCCCTCGTGCTGGTAGCGGACGTTCCCCTCGACGTTCATGTACTCGGGCCGGGACTGACGGTGGATCTCCAGGTCCTGCATGAGGTAGTCGAGCTCGATGTAACAGCTCTCCGCGGTGACGGTGAGATCGCGCACCTTCTTCTGGGTCACGCGGCTCGCAGTGAGGGTGGCGTCGGTGCCGTCGTCGAACCGGAGCTGTGCGTTCGCGTGCTGGCCGTCCTCGGTACAGAGCGCGTCGATCTCGGCGACCTCCCCCGGAACCAACGAGCGGATCACGTCGAGGTCGTGGATCATCAGGTCGTGGACGACGTCGTCGTCGATCGACCGCCCCTCGTCGGTCGGCGGCCCGAGCCGTCGGGCGTCGATCGCGATCGGCGAGACGTCCTCCACGATCCGCGACAGCTCCGCGACCGCGGGGCTGAACCGCTCGATGTGGCCCACCTGAACGAGCACGTCGGCCTCGGCGGCCCGACGAACGAGCTCGCGGCCCGCCTCGGGCGAGTCCACGAACGGCTTCTCGACGAGCACGTGGACGCCGGCGTCGATACACGCGCCGGCGACGTCCGCGTGGTACTGCGTCGGCACCGCGACGGACGCCGCGTCCACGCGGTCGATCAGGTCGTCGACGGCGTACGGCGTCGTCCCGACGTCCTCCGCGACCGTCTCGGCCCGGCCGACGTCGGCGTCGGCGATCCCCACGAGACGGGAACCGGGGAGCTCCGAGTACACGCGGGCGTGGTTCCCGCCCATCGAGCCGACGCCGATCACGCCGACGTCGACGGTCATGCGATCGCCCCCGCGGTAGCCTCGAGGATCCGGTCGAGGTCCGACTCGTCCAGCCCCGGATGGACGGGGAGCGAGAGGACCTCGTCGGCACACGCCTCCGCGACCGGGTACGACCCCGACACGTCGTCGTACGCCGGCTGCCGGTGGATCGGGACCGGGTAGTAGACGCCCGTCCCCACGCCCCGGTTCGAGAGGTGTTCCCGGAGCGAATCCCGGTTCGGCACCCGGACCGTGTACTGGTGATAGACGTGCTCGTACCCCTCGGGTTCGACCGGCGTCGTGACATCGGGAACGTCGGCGAGACGCTCGGTCAAGGCGGCGGCGTTCCGCCGTCTCGCCTCGACGAACGCCGGAAGTCGCTCGAGCTGTGCGCGCCCGATCGCCGCGGCGACGTTCGTCATCCGGAAGTTGTGTCCGACCGACTCGTGTTCGTATCCGCTCGTCCGGCCGTGGTCGACGAACCGGCGCGCCCGCTCGGCGACCGCGTCGTCGTCCGTGAGTATCATCCCGCCCTCGCCGGTGGTCATGTTCTTGGTCGGGTAAAACGAGAAGCACGCGGCGTCGCCGAAGCTCCCGACGCGCCGCCCGTCGTAGGACGCGCCGTGCGCCTGTGCCGCGTCCTCGAGGAGCCGGAAATCGTACTCGTCGGCCAGTTCGGAGAGCCGCCCGACGTCCGCGGGAAGTCCGTACAGGTGGACGGCGACGACGGCGTCCACGCGGTCGCCGTCGCGAAGCCGCGCCTCCAGCGCGTCCGGATCGACGTTGTACGTGCGGGGGTCGACGTCGACGAAGTCGACCGCCGCGCCGGCCAGTCGCGCCGCGTTCGCCGTGGCGATGAAGCTGAACGGCGTCGTGAGGACCCGGTCGCCAGGTCCGATCCCGAGTCCGACGAGGGCGGCGTGGAGCGCGGTCGTTCCGTTCGTGGTGGCGAGCCCGAAGTCGGTCCCGCAGTAGTCCGCGAACGAGGCCTCGAACGCGTCGACGACCTCGCCTTCGGCCAGCATCCCGGAGTCGAGGACCGCCTCGACGCGGCGCTTCTCCTCGGCTCCGATCGTGGGGTCCGCGATGGGTATCATCGGGTCACCGGATCCGGTTCTCGCCGGTCAGTTCCTCGGGAAGGGGTTCGATGCTCGCCGGACAGCCGACGGCCAGCGTCTCCGGCGGGACGTCCCTCGTGACGATCGCTCCGGCGGCGACGAACGCGCCGCGGCCGATCGTCACGCCGGGGAGGACGGTCGCGTTCGCCCCGATCGACGCGTGGTCCTCGACGGTCGGCCCGTTCAGCTCCGCCTCCGTTCTGACCGGGGACGGGTCGTTCGTCAACACCGCGCCCGGCCCGACGAAGACGTCGTCGCCGATCGTCGTGTGGGAGGGGACGTACACGCGGCTCTGGAGGCTGACGCCGGATCCGACGGTGGTGTGGCCGTCGATGATCGTCTTGGTTCCCACGAGCACGTCGTCGCCTATCTCCGTCCCCTCGCGGACGAGGACGTCGTGGCCCGTCCGAAACCGGTCGCCGATCACGACGTCGTGGTACAGTATCGTCCCGGAACGCACGGTCGCGTCGTCCCCGACGTCCGGGTCGGCTCCCTCACCGGTTCCGAGCGTCACGTCCGCGGCGACCTCCGCGTCGCCCGACACGGTCACGGACCCTCCTCCGTATCGGCTGCTGGTTGACTGTCCATTTCGTCGACTGGTACCGACCAGCGACCTTTCGTTATGTCCCGGAAAACCCGACGTAGTAGCGCCCTAACCGAACGACGGCTCCGACCGCCGGCGGCGCTCGTCACTCCGTGGGCGACTCCGACTCGCGGTCCCCGATCCCGGTCGTCGTCGAGCCCGATTCCTCGCCCTCGACGAGCGTCCGAAGCGGGTTGCCGTCGATCTCCAGCGGGAGGTCAACGCGAGCGCGTCGCCGGACCGACTCCCACGAGGCGAACGGTAGCTCGGCGGCGTACAGCGACCGCTCGCCGCTGATGACGGGGTCTCGACCCTCCCGGAGCGCGTCGACGACTTCCTCGATGGCCCGTTCGACGAACGACGTGGGCGTGAGACTGGCTCCGTCGCCGACCGGCGCACGCTCCGCGAGCTTCGACAGCCCGAGCCGGAGTCTCCCCGGCGTCGGTCCGTGGACGTCCTCGCCGGTGTCCACGGTCGTCCACCCCCCGCCGTCGGTCCGATATCTGAGCGGCGGCCCGTCATCCACGCCGATCTCGATCACCCCGTCCGCGCCCGAGAGCCGCATGTAACACCCGGTGAAGTCGCGCCCGGTCCCCGGCGCCTCGCCGGTGGCGGCCAGGCCGTGGACGCCGCTCTCGGTGCGCCACTGCGCGAGGCCCTGTGTCTCGTTCCGCGTGCCGAACCACTCGTTCTCCTCGCTGAAGTCGGCACCCGCCAGCACCCACTCCACGGGCGACCGGTCGGTGAAGTAGCCCGACAGATCGAACTGGTGGGTCCCGGCGTCGTAGAGGTTCACCTCACCGAACTCGACCCGTCGCAGCTCCCCGACGGTCCCGTCGTCGAGCAGGGACTTCGCCCGCGTGAACGGCGCTCCGAAGCGGCGCTGGTGGTTGATCGTGAGCTGGACGCCCGCCCGCTCACAGGCCCCGACCATCCGTCGACAGTCGCCCCACGTCGTCGCCATCGGCTTCTCGCAGTGGACCGCGCTCGGGATCCCGCTCTCGGCGCAGTCGACGACGATGTCGGCGTGGATCGCCGGGGGAACACAGACGCTCACGACGTCGGGTTCCGCCACCGCCAGCATCTCCTCGTACTCCTCGTAGACGTGGGGCGACGGAACGTCGAACGTCTCGGCGAACGCCTCGGCGTTCTCCCGCACGATGTCGGCGCACGCGACCAGCTCGACGCCGTCGAGGCGTCGATACCCCGGCGCGTGACGATACGCCATCGCGTAGCCGGTCCGGTCGCGTTCGTCCGGGTCCGCTCCGGTTCCGATGATCGCGGCTCGCAGGGTCATCACCGAACCGTGTCGGCCACACGGTCAAGACTATGCGTCGGTTAAACCGCGGTGTTAAGTTAAGAAAGAGGCGGTCGGTAGTTCGAATGTCCATGTCCGAATCCAACCGCCTCAGCGAGTCTACCGAGTGGATCGACTTGGAATTTGTGGAGCGAGAGCGGACACCCCGCGAGATCATTGAAAAGGGTATTCGCCACCATCTTGCCGGTCTATCACTTTCGAAT
>NZ_JANHDM010000021.1 GCF_024494685.1 Halorubrum rubrum
GTATGAAAAAAGCCCACGGCCGCGACGACCGTGGGCCCGAATACGACTACAGTATGAATGGCGAGGCGGCGAACCGCGGTTCCCAGAGGATCGCTCACTCCAGTACTTCCCGGCACGCGGGTGGGCTTAACTTCCGTGTTCGGAACGGGTACGGGTGTGCCCCCACCGCTCTGGCCGCCTTCATGCCGACTCCCGGACTCGAACCGGAACTCTCCACGATGGAGAGACGCCTGTCTCGGTGTATGTCTGACTACCGTGTGTACGTGCGATCCAGGTACCGCCTGAACTCATACGAGTGTGGAAGGTCCAGTGACCGTATGACTGTGGCTTCGGTCTGTTAGTGCTCGTGGACTCAACGCCTCGTTGCCTCGGCGCGTACATCCCGAGTCTATCTACCTCGTCTTCTACGAGTGACCTCGTCGGTACTTCTTTTCCATGTGGGTTTCGAGCTTAGATGCGTTCAGCTCTTACCCCGTGTCGCGTGGCTACTCGGCATCTGCCCTTCCGGACAACCGATACACCAGTGGCGACCAGTCGTAGTTCCTCTCGTACTATACGACCGTTCACGTCAAGTACCATAACACCCCCAATAGATAGCAGCCGACCTGTCTCACGACGGTCTAAACCCAGCTCACGACCTCCTTTAATAGGCGAACAACCTCACCCTTGCCCGCTTCTGCACGGGCAGGATGGAGGGAACCGACATCGAGGTAGCAAGCCACCCGGTCGATATGTGCTCTTGCGGGTGACGACTCTGTTATCCCTAAGGTAGCTTTTCTGTCATCTACGGGCCCCATTCCGGAGCCTCGTAGGTTCGCTAGACCACGCTTTCGCGTCAGCGTCACTCGTTGGGAATGACACTGTCAGACCATCTTGTGCTCTTGCGCTCTTCGCCGGGTTCCCGACCCGGCTGAGATGATCTTCGGGCGCGCTCGATATCTTTTCGAGCGCGTACCGCCCCAGTCAAACTGCCCGGCTACCGGTGTACTCCTCCCGGAGTGAGAGTCGCAGTCACCGACGGGTAGTATTTCAATGCTGTCTCGGTGGCCCGCTGGCGCGGGTACCTGTGTAACGACTCCTACCTATCCTGCACATCGGCGACCACGTCTCAGCGACAGCCTGCAGTAAAGCTCTATAGGGTCTTCGCTTCCCCTTGGGGGTCTCCAGACTCCGCACTGGAACGTACAGTTCACCGGGTCCAACGTTGGGACAGTGGCGCTCTCGTTTATCCATTCATGCAAGCCGCTACTGAAGCGGCAAGGTACTACGCTACCTTAAGAGGGTCATAGTTACCCCCGCCGTTGACGGGTCCTTCGTCCTCTTGTACGAGGTGTTCAGATACCCGCACTGGGCAGGATTCAGTGACCGTACGAGTCCTTGCGGATTTGCGGTCACCTGTGTTGTTATTAGACAGTCGGAGCGCCCGAGTCACTGCGACCTGCTCCGTCGAGAGCAGGCATCCCTTCTTCCGAAGGTACGGGACTAACTTGCCGAATTCCCTAACGTCGGTTCTCCCGACAGGCCGTGGCTTGCGCTGCCAGAGCACCTGTTTCGGATCTCGGTACGGACATCATGCTCGTCTTTTCACGGGCCCTATGTACGGCTGAGTTACCCTATCTCGCGCTTCTCTCGCTTCTTACCGTGACGGTCTCCACGAGGTTCCACGATTCGACCGGGCGAATGCCCGGCTCAACTCTCCACACGGCGTCGACTTTTATCGCATGATGGCACTGGAATATTAACCAGTTTCCCGTTGACACAGTCGAGTTGCGGTGTGTCTTAGGACCGGCTGACCCTCGGCTGAGTGGCAGTGCCGAGGAACCCTTGCTCATCAGGCCGTCGAGGTTCTCACCCGACTATCGCTGCTACTGTGACCAGGATTGTCGTTTCTGAACGGTCCACGCGAGCTCTCGCCCGAGCTTCCATCCGAACAGAACGCCGACCTACGCGGTTATCCAAGTATGGATACGGCCAGGTCTCGGTGGTAGATTTGAGCCCCGATCATTTTGGGCGCCTCAAACCTCGGCCGGTAAGCTGTTACGCTTTTCTTAGAGGGTAGCTGCTTCTAAGCTCACCTCCCGGCTGTTTAGGGCTTGAGACCACCTTCGAATCGCACTTAATCTACACTTTGGGACCTTAACCCGGCTCTGGGTTGTTCCCCTCACGGTACACAGGCTTACCCCGCGCACCGGACTCCCATCGTCTACGACGCCTGCGGGTTTGGAGTTTGACAGGATGGCCGACTCCTCTCGGAGGCGGGTCATCCAATCGGTAGCTCTACCCCGCGGGCTATCTCGGATGAGGTCATGCTTCGACATGTTTCGGTCGGAACCAGCTGTTGCCAGGCTCGATGGGCCTTTCACCCCTATACACGAATCACGAGAGGATATTGTAGGATACCACCTCTAACGGGCCTCCACGTGGCTTTCGCCACGCTTCACCCTGCTCGCGTATAGATCGCCTGGTTTCGGGTCGCACCCGAATGACTCCCCGCGTTTGGACACGGTGGCCCTCGCACAAAGTGCTGCGGCCGTATCGGTTTCCCTGCGCCTTCCCCGGTTCACGGGTTAGACTCGCCATTCAAGTGCACTCCCTGGGTCGTTTTTCAAAACGCACGACACGACGCCGGCTCGTCTCTCTTCCTACTAGAGAATCGCTTCTCGGTCGTTTTGAGAGACGCCTTTTACGCCCTGTCGCTCGATCGCCAACTGATTTCAGGCCCTATTGCACCGCCCTTCTCGGGGTGCTTTTCAGCGTTCGCTCACGCTACTTGTTCGCTATCGGTCTCGAGGAGTGTTTAGCCTTTCCAGGGGATGCCTGGAGTGTTCACAGAGGATATCCGACCCCTGCTACTCTGGATTTGACGCCATCTGTACTGGCTCATCTTACGGGGTTGTCACCCTGTTTCACGCTCCGTTCCAGGAGACTTCAGATGAGCTGTCGAGATTTGGTTGTCAACCCGAACACCACATTGGTCCGAAGACCTTCGGTTTGGGCTGTGTCGCGGTCACTCGCGGTTACTGACGACATCGCTATTGCGTTCTTTTCCTCCCCTTACTGAGATGTTTCAATTCAGGGGGTTCCCTATTGCGCGTGGCAATTGTAAACGGATTCCGATTCGGAGATCTCGTGTTCTTTCCCTCCATGCGGGTCCCACGAGCTTTTCGCAGCTTGGCACGTCCGTCGTCGGCTCTCGAGCCGAGCCATTCACCAGCTGGCACAGTAGCCAGTAGTGTGTCAGTGTTCACTGAACACTGACGGTGTCAAGTGACTGTAATAGTCACCGACTGTAATTGGTTCACTGACGTTCCACGAACTCGTATGAGTTCAGTGGACGTCTGGATCGCACGTATACACGGTCGTCATCGAATCACCCTGGCGGGGTGTTCGTCGAACCCTTCCCATTCGCGGTTTCCCGGAATGGTGCATCGGTCGTCGTGTCCGAACGGTTCGTCGGTACGCCCTTAAGGGGCACGTTTCGAGCCGGTCGGACTGACATGGACTCACTGGGATTCGAACCCAGGGCATCCTCCTTGCAAGGGAGGCACTCTACCGCTGAGCTATGAGCCCACCTCTCCACGTGGAGAGGGTCTGGTGTGGGGTGTGTAAGTGTGAGCCGTGGACGCTCGAAGGTGTCCGGGCCGGCGGTGGGCCGGACTCCGTGATTGGACGCATGCGAAATGAGTAGTGACCGGTCGCGGTCTGGGTGTCGTGTGGTGGTGACACGGTGACGGCGACGGTCGAAAGGTAAGATGAGCCTCCCTGAAGGGAGGTCTCGGGTCTGTGGAGGTGATCCAGCCGCAGATTCCCCTACGGCTACCTTGTTACGACTTAAGCCCCCTTGCGAAGCCCAGATTCGACTCGTGTGACGAGCCTCATCCGGACCTCACTCGGGTGCTTTGACGGGCGGTGTGTGCAAGGAGCAGGGACGTATTCACCGCGCGCTTATGACACGCGATTACTACCGAATCCAGCTTCATGTGGGCGAGTTTCAGCCCACAATCCGAACTACGATCAGGTTTCTGAGATTACCGTCTCCTTTCGGAGTTGGAACCCTTTGTCCTGACCATTGTAGCCCGCGTGTTGCCCAGCACATTCGGGGCATACTGACCTACCGTTGCCCGTTCCTTCCTCCGTGTTGGCCACGGCAGTCTTCCTACTGTCCCCAACCGCTTCACAGCGTTGCTGGCAAGTAGGAATGCGGGTCTCGCTCGTTGCCTGACTTAACAGGACGCCTCACGGTACGAGCTGACGGCGGCCATGCACCTCCTCTCTGTGGCTCGTGGCGAGGTCATCAACCTGACCGTCATTACCACAGTCGATGCTGGTGAGATGTCCGGCGTTGAGTCCAATTAAACCGCAGGCTCCTCCGGTTGTAGTGCTCCCCCGCCAATTCCTTTAAGTTTCATCCTTGCGGACGTACTTCCCAGGCGGCCTGCTTAGCGGCTTCCCTACGGCACAGCACCCACTCGTAGTGGGAGCCACACCTAGCAGGCATTGTTTACGGCCAGGACTACCCGGGTATCTAATCCGGTTCGAGACCCTGGCTTTCGTCCCTCACTGTCGGATCCGTCCTCGCGACGTGCTTTCGCCATCGGCGGTCCGTCCAGGATTACGGGATTTCACTCCTACCCCGGACGTACCCGTCGCGCCTTCCGGTCCCAAGCCACACAGTTTCCACCGGACGGCCACCCGTTGAGCGGGTGGATTTCCCGATGGACTTGTGCGGCCAGCTACGGACGCTTTAGGCCCAATAAGATCGGCCATCACTCGGGCTGCCGGTATTACCGCGGCGGCTGGCACCGGTCTTGCCCAGCCCTTATTCGTCCACCTCCCTACGGTGGACAAAAGCGTAGGCTCTATGCCTACGCACTTGGGATCCCCTTATCGCACTGGCGTGCAGTGTAAAGGTTTCGCGCCTGCTGCGCCCCGTAGGGCCCGGAATCTTGTCTCAGATTCCGTCTCCGGGTTCTCACTCTCATGACCCGTACCGATTATTGGCACGGTGGGCCGTTACCCCACCGTCTACCTAATCGGCCGCAGCCACATCCTTCGGCGCCGGAGCGTTTGACACAGTTCTCATTCCAGGTGAACTGTGGTATGCACTATTAGCCTCAGTTTCCCGAGGGTATGGTGCTCCGAAGGGTAGTTTGGCCACGTGTTACTGAGCTATTCGCTACGAGTATAAACTCGTACAACTAGCATGGCTAAATCGGATCCCAATAGCAATGGCCTCCGGCAGGATCAACCGGAATGACTACCCTCGCGCCTGATTCCCGGCACGAGGGGGTTATGTTGGCGGGTGTTGACTCGTTGTCAACACACCATTGCATGGTCCAATGTGGAGTCCGGTCTCACCGGCGACCCGGATGACACCGAACGTCCACGGCTCACATCAGATCTCCTCTTACGCCGGAGCGCAGGGGGCGAAATCCTCAT
>NZ_JANHDM010000022.1 GCF_024494685.1 Halorubrum rubrum
GGCCCCGCTGTCCATCCTCGCGCGTGGTACCGCGAGTTCCGCGAACTCGTGTTGACCGCCGCAGTCTACAACCTCGAACAGGCGCTCAAACAGTGACCCCGACGCCGTCATCGGATTCAACAAAGCACTCAGAAGAGAAAGAAGATTTACTTAATAAGATAGATCGAAGCGGTCCCTCTCTTGAAGAATGCCTGAATATTTTTGTTGGGCTTCAAACGAGTGCTGACCGGATCTATCTAGTGGAGATCTTAGACGAGGGTACCGATGATGAATTGGTCAAAGTCAAAAGTCAAAATGGTAATACTTACACTCTCGAAAAGGAGTTGCTCAAACCATTCCTAAAGGGTAAGGACGTTAGCCGATACGAACCGCTTGAACCCCGATACTGGGTTATCTTTCCGTATCATTTTGAGGAAGGGAATGCCGAGTTTGTCGATGAAGAGCAACTAAAATCTAAATATCCCAGAACTTATGAATATCTAAGGGAGCATGAAGACGATCTTCGCGGTAGAGAAAATGGTAAGATGGACCATGAGAGGTGGTATGACTATGTGTATCCAAAGAATCTAACAAAGTTCCGAAAAGAAAAAATTCTGACTCCAGAGATTAGTTATGGTAGCAATTTCACATATGACTCCGGGGGGCTATATCACACCACGAAGGTTTACGGGTTACTTAAAAACGAGAACATTGAGGTGTCTGAGGAATATCTGCTAGCAGTTATGAACTCTCCCGTCTTGTGGTTCTTCTTGAGTAACACCGGATACACGCTACGTGGCGGATATTTCACATTCAAGACACAGTATCTCAATCCATTTTCTGTACCATCAATCTCCTTTGATAGCTCAAAAAGAGAGCGAAAAAAGCAGACTCAGGAATACATAGATGGTATTGAAGACTTTACTGATATCGAAATATCCCGTACGATACCCGAAACTCAAGATGTTGCCCATGACCTACTGAGTGAACTAGTGAATTACATTATTGAATTCAAGGACTCATATTCGAAGCTTAATCTTTCTCTTCTTGACCACCTGAGGGTGTCAAGGTTAGATGATGGCATTGTGGAACGCTGCGAAGGCTTTGACCCAGCGATCTACTGATTTCCAGGAGCTATGGTGGGGGAACCGGCTATAGAAGAGCCTGGTTCGGTACTTGAGAAG
>NZ_JANHDM010000023.1 GCF_024494685.1 Halorubrum rubrum
TGCTTTGTTGAATCCGATGACGGCGTCGGGGTCACTGTTTGAGCGCCTGTTCGAGGTTGTAGACTGCGGCGGTCAACACGAGTTCGCGGAACTCGCGGTACCACGCGCGAGGATGGACAGCGGGGCCGAACCGACGCTTGATGGCCGAAAAGGCGGTCTCGGCCATCCAGCGCTGGCCGTATAACTCGCTGTCCAACCGTGCGTTGTGTGCGTGATCGTACGCAGCAAACAGCCGGTGACGCAGCAAAGGCCGGACGCCCTCTGAACGGAGGGCGTCCCGGAGAGATTGGTCGTCATAGCCTTTGTCGCCGGCGAGACTCTCTATTTTCCCGGTGTTGCGAAGAGCGACTCGACGGCCAGTTTGTGTGTCGTGAGGCCAGTGTGCCGAGCAGTGAAGATCGAGGATGGCACACGAGTCCGTATCGACGAGCGCCGTCGTTTTGAGCGTGCGTATGTGGCGATCCGAGCGGTATTGGTAGTGTCTCGATGCCGTTTCGCGGTCGAAGAACGTGGCATCGATGGCACCATGCGAGCCCGGATCGCAGATGTTCGCGGACTCACGAAGGAATCCACGCCATATCGACATGGGCACCCTCTCAAACGACCGATACAGCGTTGAGGGTGCGGGAAATGCCGTCCGCGCCAGCTGTAACAGACCACGAACGCGATCCATTTCACTCGCCCAATCCACAATCTCGCGGTACGTCGCGTCCATGTGAACCCGCAAAAAGTGGAGCGTTACATGCTTCCAGCCGGGAAATCCGTTGCCAGTCGGATCACTCACCGCCGTTGGACTGGCGGCACAGCGCTTTTGAGCCAGCGACGCGGCTTGCTTAACGAAGCGGAAGAGGAGTTTGGACACATTCGGCTCTTCCGCTTCGCTTCCGCCTTCAGAGCGACGCTATCCTGCTGCCTTCTGCGGATTCAACAGAGCA
>NZ_JANHDM010000024.1 GCF_024494685.1 Halorubrum rubrum
GGGCTCTGTAGTTTCGCTAGACGCGAAGCCGACGACTCCGTTATCTAGGTAGAAAGCGAAGAGACGGATCGGTGTGACATCCGAAATCCGTCTCTTCACGCGTGTTACGGTGGCGAAGGCTAAATCAGTTGTCGCTAACCCGGACGAACCCGCCGACCCCGAAGGGGGAGGCGGGTTCGCGGAGTGGGCGATGCTCACCGTGCATACACTCCGCATCGAACTGGCCAAATCCTACCGCGTCGCCGTGGATTTGCTCTCTGAAATGCCCGGCGTCCTTGAGGAGATCGGACTCACCAGACTTCCGCACTACACCGTTCTCCGCACGTGGTTTGAGCGGATTCCCACCGCGACGTGGCGTGCGTTTCTCGGCGCGTCAGCCGAGAAACGCACCGGTCACGCTGCTATCGATTCGACTGGCTTCGACCGTGATCAGCCCAGCCGTCACTACGCCAACCGCACGAACTACCGCGTTCGAGCGCTGAAAGTCACCGCCCTCGTGGATGTCGAAACGCTGTACATCACCGACATCCACTCCACCACGAGCAAAAAACATGATGTGAAGATCGGCCCGCAGGTCGCCCGGCGCAACGCCGGCGACCTGCGGAGCCTCGCTGCTGATCGCGGCTACGACGCCAAAGCCTTCCGCGATGAACTCCGCGAAAACGGCATCAGACCGCTGATCAAACACCGGATCATGAATCCGCTCGATCACGCCCACAACGCCCGCATGAATGGTGATCGGTACCACCAGCGTTCCATGTCAGAAACCGTCTTCTCGTCGATCAAGCGCACGCTCGGCTCCGCCGTGCGTGCGCGAAGCTGGTGGCTAGAGTTCCGTGAAATGCTGCTGAAAGCCACCGTCTACAACCTTCGCCGCAGCGTCCGATACCCGTAAAATCCGCCGCCGTATACCGAAACTACAGAGCCC
>NZ_JANHDM010000025.1 GCF_024494685.1 Halorubrum rubrum
GAGGGTCCGGGCGATTACCCGTCGCTCCAGCACAAGATCGAGAAGGCGGTCGAGGTCACGCGGCGGGGTCTCGAGCAGTACGACAACCCCGCGGTGATGTGGACGGGCGGGAAGGACTCGACGCTGACGCTGTATTTCATCACCGAGGTGGCCGAGCGGTTCGGCTACGAGAAGCCCACCGCGGTGTTCATCGACCACTTCCAGCACTTCGAGGAGATCACCGACTTCGTCGAGCGCTGGGCGGCTGAGTGGGGGATCGACGTCGTGTACGCGCGCAACGACGACGTGGGCGCGTACGTCGAGGAGCACGGCCTCGAGCCGGGCGACGACGTCCCCGTGGACGCGCTCTCCGAGCACAACCGGCACCACGTGCGGGAGATCCTCGAGTACGAGGAGGACACCTTCCCGTTTCTGTTGGACACGTACGTGGGCAACCACCTGTTGAAGACGGTGGCGCTCAACGACGCTTTAGAGGAGTATGGCATCGACGGGGTGATCTCGGGCGTGCGCTGGGACGAACAGGAGGCGCGCGCGGACGAGACGTTCTTCTCGCCGCGTCACGATCCCGACATCTACCCGCCGCACGACCGGATCCAGCCGATTCTCCAGTTCGACGAGCGCGACGTGTGGGACGCGTTCTGGCAGGTCGTCGTCCCGGAGACGGTCGAGGGGTTCCCCGAAGAGGGGTACGTCCCCGAGTCGGCCGAGGACCTCCCCGAGGGCGTCACCCAAGCGGACGTGCCGATCTCGCCGAAGTACTTCGCGGGGTTCCGCTCGCTCGGCAGCGAGGTCAGCACCGAAAAACCGACGGGCGAGCCCGCCTGGCTCCAGGACCTGGAGAACACCACCGAACGCGCCGGCCGCGCCCAGGACAAAGAGGACCTCATGGAGCGGCTCCGCGACCTCGGCTACATGT
>NZ_JANHDM010000002.1 GCF_024494685.1 Halorubrum rubrum
TTGAGGTGCTGTACGAGCACTACGATGTTCGGACAGATCAGGAGAAGATGACCGTCCGCAAGAGAGCCCTCGATGATGTGGAGGTGTTGTCAGATGACCGATAAAGCTCCTGCCCCGCGAGTCCATAGCAGTCTCCCGTTTCTGCGAAGGTCTCGAATCGACCAGAAGAAGAGCTTCCTGTGTCGTTTCGAGAGAGAGAAGACCGGAAAGAAGAGGATCGGCAAATCGAGTTAAACAGGCAGCCGCATCATCCCGCCGCCGTCTGGCGAAGGAAATCGATCGGATCGGAGAAATGACTTTCCGTATCGTGTTTCATGAATACTAGACGATGTGCTTAGAATTCTCACAGTCGGATATTGAAACACGATCTACGAGAGATAACTATGACTGATCTCAACCGAATAAAAGAGGCGAGTGATTACCTCAAGTCGACGCATATTCTGTTGGGGCTTTCGACTGCTGGCATGATTCTAATCGGATACACATATTACTATCAAAGTCCGGAAAAACTACAGGCTGTCTCAACTGTCGTACTGGTCGCGATTACAGCATGGTATGCGTATCAACTTCGGGAAACAGTTGAAGAGACACGAAGGGGTAGAGAAAGAGGTGCCATCATCAGAATCATCAGTGATGGCATCGATCCGATGTTGTCAATTATTGAGAGACACGATAGTACAGATTCTAATTATGACTCAGATGATCTTGAACCGCTCCCAGATTATTCTTGGAAAGATCCGTCTAGTGAAACTAGAGGACCACTTGTCGTAAATTTGGGAGGACCATCTATTCCGATCAACGAACCTATCAGAAAAGATCTAGAAAGAGATAGTTCGGAAATAATCAAGCTATGTGAAGACTACAGAGATATTTATAAAGAATATTCGGACGTGAGATCAGACGTTAAAAACGGCATAGAGAAATATATAAGAGATAATTTTATAGATGACAAAGAAGATTGGATTGAAAGCCTAGATGGACGACCGGAAGATCAGAAATATGCGATCAGACAGAGATACAATCAATACGCTGATCTTGTGATACAGCAGGCCTGGGAACGACGGATGGAAATTAGTGAAAATAAAGCGTATTTTGAATCAATCCGTGAGATCTATGACGAAGAACTGGCCAAACTCCAAGATATTCGATCTGATCTAATCGAAAAAAGGGAAGAAGTCAGACGACTTTTGAATGACCAACGTCAACAATATATTTCAACGTATCATATCAGAGAGATCCAACTCGAAGACGATGTAGACGACACGTAGGATGATCCTGTGTTCCACGTTCATCGCCTGTAAGTCACGACAAGATTTTACAAACATCATCTCGATCGGTCCGCATGACCGATCCGACGCCCGCCGACGTCTCCGACGAGATCCGCTATCAGGGGAAGGCGATCGACGATCCGGAGTGGATCCCGGAGTTCCTCGCCGACCAGGAGACGGGCGTGCTCGGGCTCGTCGACGACGACACGCCGCACCTCGTGACGCAACTGTTCGTCTACGACTCCGAGGCGGGCGCCATCTACCTCCACGGCGCGCAGGGCGGGCGGGCTCACGACCTCGTCGAGGAGGGCGACGGGCCGCGAGCCAGCTTCACGACGAGCGAGAAGGGGCGGTACGTCCCGGCCGATGAGCCGGTGAATTTCACCGTCGAGTACTCCAGCGTCGTCGCCTACGGGACCGTGGACTTCGTCACGGAGCGGCCGGCGAAGCGGCGCGTCCTCGAACGCTTCATGGAGAAGTTCGCTCCCCAGTTGACGCCGGGCGAGGACTACGAGGAGATGGCCGCGGAGTCCATCGACCGGACCGCCGTCTACCGCCTCGACGTGGACTCCTGGAGCGGCAAGGAGGGCTGGAAGGAACCCGACCACCCGGACGCCTACGATCTGGACGCGGTCTGAGCCGTCCCGGTCGAGCGGTCTCGGTCGCGCGTCGGGCGAGCGGTCCCCGGAGCGCTCGGTGCCCGCCGGACCGAGGCGGAGCCCGACCGCCCACGCGATCTCGAACGGCCCGGCGAGGATCGGGAGGAATCACGACGTATCGGATCGGCGTTCTTCTCGGACCGCGCGCGAGGTTCGGGGTTCCGTCGACTCGCGTCGGGGCGTCGCATCGATTCCGGGGCGTGGAAGACGGGAAGACGAGGTGACCGGTTCGACCGCTCCCGGCAACGCCGGCGTCTACCCGCGGGGTTATGCCCGCCCCGGATGAGATCCGGACATCGATGGACGCGAACGAGCGACGCATCGTCGCCTTCACGGCGAGTTCCCACGGGCTCGTCCACACCTACGAGCTCTCGATCCCGATCCTGCTCACCGTGTGGATCGCGGAGTTCTCGACCACGGCCGCGACGCTGGGCGCGCTCGTCACCGTCGGCTACGGGCTCTTCGGCGTCGGGGCGCTCCCCGGCGGCGTGGTGGTCGACCGCTTCGGCTCGAAGCCGGTCATCCTCGCGTGCCTGCTGGGGATGGGCGGCGCGTTCCTGCTCGTCGGGGCCGCCCCGAGCCTGCCGGTGCTCGCGTTCGCGCTCGCGGTGTGGGGCGTCACCGCGAGCGTCTACCACCCGGCCGGGCTCACGCTGCTCTCGAAGGCGGTCGAGCGCCGCGGGACCGCGCTCGGCTACCACGGCATCGGCGGCAACCTCGGCATCGCGCTCGGCCCCCTCGCGGCGGTCCTGCTGCTCCTCGCTTTCGACTGGCGGATCGTCGCCGCGCTGCTCACGATCCCGGCGTTCCTCGTCGCTGGCTACGGCGTCACCGTCGACGTCGACGCCGCGCTCGCGGCCGCCGGCGAGGCCGACGGCCGGGACGAAGCCGAAGGTGAACCCACGAACGCCTCCCTCGCCGACTCGCTCGCCGGGTTCGTGGGCGACACGCGGGCGTTGTTGACGCTCGGGTTCGCGCTCGTGTTGGTGTTCGTCACGTTCAGCGGGCTCTACTACCGGACCTTCCTCACGTTCCTGCCGGACCTGCTCGGCGACACGCTCGGCGGGTTCGCCGACCTCCAACTGGTCGATCCCGAGGGCCCCTACGCCGAGGAGTTCGACCCGGCGCGGTACCTCTACGTCGCGATCCTGATGGTCGGCGTCCCCGGCCAGTACCTCGGCGGCCGGATCGCCGACCGGATCCCACCCGAGCGGGGGCTCGTCTACCTCATGTCGATCCTGGCCGCGCTCGCGCTGGCGTTCGTGCCCGCTACCGGTCGGATCTGGTCGTTCCTGCTCGTCTCCGGACTGCTCGGCGTCGCGCTGTTCACCGTCCAGCCGCTCTCGCAGGCGACCGTCGCCGCCTACTCGCCGCCGGGAACGCGGGGGCTCTCGTTCGGGTACACCTACCTCGGGATCTTCGGCGTCGGGTCGCTCGGCGCGGGGCTCGCGGGGTTCGTCCTCACGGTCGCCGGCACGCGGGAGCTGTTCTTCGTGCTCGCGGGTATCGCCGCCTGCGGCGCGCTCGCCTCCGGCTCCGTCCACCGGTTCGGCGACTCTCGGGAGTAGTCGGCCCGATCCCCGGAAGGGCTTAGTCGCCGGCGGCGTCCCTCCCCCGTATGGACGATCGACGCGACGAAGCCAGGAGAGGGGACGGAGCCGATCCGTACGCCCCTGCGACGACGGCACTCGACCGCGGGGCGTTCGAAGCGGACCCGGCGGCGGTCGCCGCCCGACTCGACGCGGACGACCCGCTCTCGGGCCTCGCGGATCGCTTCTCGGTCCCCGGCGACGCGTTGTACATGGACGGCAACTCCCTCGGCCCCGCGAGCGACGCCGCGCTCGCGAGCCTCGACCGGGTCGTCGACGAGTGGCGCGACCTGCTGATCGGCGGGTGGACCGACGCGGACCCGCCGTGGTTCGAGGTCGGCGAGCGGATCGGCGCGGCGCTCGCGCCGCTCGTCGGGGCCGACCCGGCGGAGGTCGTCGTCGGCAACTCGATCACGGTGAACGTTCACACGCTCGTCGGAACGTTCCTCGACGAGTTGCTCGCCGGCAACGGCCCGGACCGGGCGGGGCACGCGGCCGCCGACGGGAACTGGAATCCCGACGTCGAGCCCGCGGTGCTCGTCAACGACCTCGATTTCCCGTCCGACCACTACGCGATCCGCGCACAGCTCCGGCAGCGCGGGATCGACCCCGCCGAGAAGCTCCGGATCGTCGAGAGCCGCGACGGGCGGACGATCGACCCCCGCGACATCGAGGCCGCGCTCGGGGCGCACGACGACGTGGGTATCGTCTTCATGCCGACCGCGCTCTATCGGTCCGGACAGCTGTTCGACGTGGCGCGGATCGCCGAGGCGGCCCACGACGCGGGGGCGTACGCGGGGTTCGACGCGGCCCACTCGGTCGGGGCGGTCCCGCACGCGTTCGCGGACGCGGGCGTCGACTTCGCGGTGTGGTGTACGTACAAGTACCTCAACGCCGGCCCCGGCTCCATCGGCGCGCTGTTCGTCGCCGAGCGCCACCACGGGCTCACGCCGGCGCTGGCCGGGTGGTGGGGTCACGAGAAGGCGACGCAGTTCGAGATGAACCTGACCTACACGCCCGCCGACTCCGCGGGCGCGTGGCAGATCGGCACGCCGCCGCTGCTCGCGGCGGCCCCCCTGGAAGGTTCCGTCGAACTCCTCCGAGAGGCGGGGATCGACCGGATCCGCGCGAAGTCGCTCGCGCTCACCGACTTCCTGATCGCCCTCGTCGACGAGAGACTTCCCGAGGTCTCGGTCGGGACGCCCCGCGAGCGCGACGCCCGCGGCGGCCACGTCGCCCTCGAACATCCCGAGGCGGAGCGGCTGAGCAAGGCCCTGACGGACCGCGGCGCCGTGGTCGACTTCCGGCCGCCGAACGTGGTCAGAGTCTGTCCGGCCGCGCCGTACACGTCCTTCGCGGACGTGCTGGCGGTCGTCGACCGGATCGAGGCGCTCCTCGAGAGCGGGGACCACCTGGCGTACGCGGTCGGCGAGGGCGGCGTGACGTAGGGGTACGCCGATCATCCAGCGACGGGGCGGTGGCGCGCCTGCGAGCGCCCGGCAGGGCGCGAGCAGCCCGCGAGGGAGTCGGTCGCCCGGAGCGACGCGGAGGGCGGCCGACGAGGCTGGGGAGGCACGAGGTGCGGGGCGGGACTCAAAGGGGCAGCCGCGAGGACTCGATGCGCTCGCTGCGGTCCTCAGTCGGTCGCTACCGCTCCCTCCTTGCGGTCCTTACGTCGCGCGTCTTCGCCCTCGCGGCTGGGGCTTTGGAGGCGTTCTCCGCAGTCACGTTTTCCGTGTCGTACAGCCGAGCGACTGGGGCTTTGGTGATGTTCACCGCGCTAACAACGAGATACGATCGCGCAACTACGGCTTCGGCGAGCGGCACTACACCGCCGACACTCAGCTAAAGACGTTCCTCGTACAGCGACGAACTTAATCGGCCGAGCGCCCAACGTCCGACGATCAGACGATGGCGGAACCGTCGGGTATGGACGCCTTCACCCGCCTCGGGAGCGAGGTCCGCGGGGCGCTCTCCGAGCGGGGCTTCTCGACGCCCACGGAGCCGCAGCGGAAGGCGATCCCGCCGATCGCGGCCGGGAGGAACGCCCTCGTGCTCGCACCCACGGGCACCGGGAAGACCGAGACCGCGATGCTGCCCGTCCTCGACGCGATCCACCGCGCCCGCGACGCCCCCGGCGACCCCCCGCGTGAGGGGATCTCCGCGCTCTACATAACCCCGCTCCGCGCGCTCAACCGCGACATGATGGACCGGCTGGAGTGGTGGGGCGACCGGCTCGGGATCGAGGTCGCGGTGCGTCACGGCGACACCACCCGGTACGAGCGGTCGAAGCAGGCCGACGACCCGCCCGACGTGTTGATCACGACGCCCGAGACGCTCCAGGCGATCCTGACGGGATCGAAGATGCGGGTCGCCCTCGAGGACGTCGAACACGTCGTGGTCGACGAGGTCCACGAGCTGGCGTCGGCGAAACGCGGCGCCCAGCTGACGGTCGGGCTCGAGCGGCTCCGGCGGGTCGCGGGGCCGTTCCAGCGGATCGGGCTGAGCGCGACGGTGGGGTCGCCGGAGGAGGTGGGGCGGTTCCTGGTCGGCTGCGGGCGGCGCGACCCGGACCGGGAGGGTGACCGCGCGTTCGAGACGGTCGAGGTCGCGGCCGGGACCCGGACCGACGTGCGCGTGCTCGACCCCGAGATCACGGGGGCGGATTCGCGGCTGGCCGGCGAGCTCGCGACCGACGAGACGACCGCGAGTCACGTCCGCGCGATCCGCGAGACGGTCCGCGAGAACGACTCGACGCTGATCTTCGTCAACACGCGCCAGACCGCGGAGGCGCTCGGATCGCGGTTCAAGACGCTCGCCGAGGGCGACCCCGAGGACGAGACGGTCACGATCGAGGTCCACCACGGCTCGCTCTCGACGGAGGTCCGCGTCGACGTCGAGGACCGCTTCAAGGCCGGCGCGGTCGACGGGCTCGTCTGTACGTCCTCGATGGAGCTGGGCATCGACGTGGGGCGCGTCGACCACGTGGTCCAGTACGGGAGCCCCCGCGAGGTCGCCCGGCTGCTCCAGCGGGTCGGGCGCGCGGGCCACCGCCGCGACCTGGTCTCGGAGGGGACCGTCGTGACGCAGGGGGGCGACGACACGCTGGAGGCGATGGCGATCGCCCGGCGGGCCGGCGAGGGGCTCGTCGAGCCGGCGAGCATCCACCACGGCAGCCTCGACACGGTGGCGAACCAGGTCGTCGGCGTCGTGATGGACGAGGGGGAGGTCCACGCCAGGACGGCCTACGAGACGATCACGAACGCGTACCCCTTCCGCGACCTCTCCGAGCCGACGTTCCAGGAGATCGTCCGCGAGCTGGACGGGAACCGCCTGCTGTGGCTCGACGAGGAGTCGGACACCCTCGAGAAGTCGGGGGGGACGTGGCAGTACTTCTACGCGAACCTCTCGATGATCCCCGACGAGTCCACCTACGAGGTGTACGACATGTCCTCCCGGCGGGGGATCGGCACCTTGGACGAGCGGTTCGTCGTCAACTTCGCCGGGCCGGGCGAGACGTTCGTCCAGCGCGGCGAGATGTGGCGGATCACGGAGGTCGACGAGGAGGAGGAGCGCGTCGAGGTCACGCCGATCGCCGACCCCGCCGGAGAGGTTCCCTCGTGGGTGGGTCAGGAGATCCCCGTCCCGAGGCCGGTCGCCGAGGAGGTCGGGCGGATCCGCGGGGAGGTCGCGAGCGCGCTCGAGGCGGGGTCGACGCCGGCGGCGGTCGCGGGCGACCTGGCCGACCGGTACCCGGCGGACGAGCGGACGGTCCGGGAGGCGATCGGGACGATCGCGGACCACGTCGACGCCGGCCACCCCGTGCCGACGGACGAACGGGTCACCATCGAGGGGAGCGCGCGGACCGTCGCGGTGAACGCGACGTTCGGCCACGAGGTCAACGAGACGCTCGCACGGCTGCTCGCCGCGCTCGTCGGCCAGCGCACGGGGTCGTCCGTCGGGATGGACGTCGACCCCTACCGCGTCGAGTTCGAGGTGCCGGGCGGGGCCGACTCCGGCACGTTCCGGGAGGTCCTCGAGACGACCGATCCCGATGGGTTGGCGGCGTACCTCGAGATCGCCGTGAAGAACTCGGACGCGCTGAAGTTCACGCTCGCGCAGGTCGCCGCGAAGTTCGGCGCGGTCAAGCGCTACCGGGAGGGTCGCGGGAAGTTCGGCGGCGATCGACTCCTCGCGGCGCTGGAGGGGACGCCAGTCTACGACGAGGCGCTCCGGGAGGTGTTCCACGCCGACCTCGCGGTCGCGGAGACGGCCGACGTGCTCGAGGCGGTCCGGTCCGGCGGGATCGACCTCGCGACCGCTCGCGAGCGCACGCCCCTCGGCACGGCCGGCCGGTCCGCCGGAACGGAGTTCCTCGTGCCCGAGAACGCCGACGCCGACGTGATCGAGACGGTCCGCGAGCGCATCCGGGACGACCGGGTTCGCCTCTTCTGTCTCCACTGCCGGGACTGGGAGCGCACCACGAAGGTCAGGCGGGTCGGAGAGCGGCCGGAGTGTCCGGAGTGCGGATCGACGCGCGTCGCGGCGCTGAACCCGTGGGACGAGGAGACCGTCGCCGCGGTCCGCGCCGCGGAGAAGGACGACGAGGAGGAGCGCCGCACGGAGCGGGCACACCGGGCGGCGAGTCTCGTCCAGTCACACGGGAAGCGCGCGGTGATCGCGATGGCCGCTCGCGGCGTCGGCCCGCACAACGCCGCCAGGATCATCAACAGGCTGCGCGAGGACGAAGACGAGTTCTACCGCGACGTGCTGCGCCAGGAACGCGAGTACGCGCGAACGCAGTCGTTCTGGGACTGACGCGGATCTCCGGGCGACGCGAGGTCGCGATCGCCCTCCACCCGACGTCGTCACCGGGGGACCGCCGCGGATCGGTGGTCGAACGCGGGCGCGAGATCCCGCACATAGATCAGTAACGACCATTAGAGAAAGAAAATCGATAGTAATACCTCTTCGATGACGATATACGCACAGATTATCACGCCTCTCCTTCATGATCTGATACTGGAGGACTGTCGGAGTGGATGAACCACATATTTATATACTTCCTACCGAAACGGTGGGTTGATCCATGGTTAGGTCAGACGCGGACATGAAACGGCGTGACTTCCTGAAAGCGACCGGTGCCGGCGGCACGGTCGGAATTACGGCCCTCGCCGGCTGTTCCGGTGGCGGCGGTGGCGGCGGCGACGACGGTTCGGGCGACGACGGCTCCGGTGACGACGGTTCGGGCGACGACGGCTCCGGTGACGACGGTTCGGGCGACGACGGCTCCGAGAACGGCGGCGGGAGCAACCTCCCGACGTACACATACGTTAACAACGCACAGAGCTACAACCCGCCGCGACACGACGCGATCAACCTGATCGCGAGCCAGTTCGACGACGAACTCGGCCTCGACATCGAGGTCGACGTGCTCGAGTGGGGGACCCTGTTCAGCCGGGTCTCCGAGGAGTACGACTACAGCTTCTCGACGTGGCACACGTTCTTCGTCTCGGAGCCGGTGACCGAGCTGAACAACCTGCTCAACTCCGGCAACACCGACCCCGGACAGGGGAACTACGCGGGCTACGTGAACGAGGACCTCGACGAGCTGATGTCGAGCTACCTGGCCGAGCCGGACGCCGACACGCGGATCGACCAGTGTCACGAGATCCAGCAGACCGTGATGGACGACGTGCCGATGATGCCCGTCACGCATATGCCACAGACGGCCATCTACAACAACAACCAGGTCTCCAACTGGGAGTCCGACCTCGCGAACGGGTTCAACTCCTACTGGACGATGATCAACCTGGAGATGGAGGGCGACGAGGACACCCTCAAGGGCTACTGGCCGGAGACGCTCTCGACGATGAACGTGCTCGGGCACAACGACGAGAGCAAGCACGTCTACCAGTTCAACATGCTGTACGACTTCCTGGTCCAGTACAACGGCGACGCCGAACCGGACCCGGAGGTCAGCCTCGCGACGGACTGGGAGCGCGTCGACGAGACCACGATGGAGTACACCATCCGGACGGACCACTCGTGGCACGACGGCGAGGACGTCACGGCCGAGGACGTCGCGTTCTCGTACAACTACATCGTCGATAACGAGGTGCCGCTGTACTCCACCCAGGCCGGCTACATCGAGGGTGCGGAGGTCGTCGACGACGAGACCGTTCGGATCAACATGTCCGAGCCGCTCGGGCCGTTCAACCTCTCGGTCGCCAACCTCATCCCGATAATCCCCGAACACAAGTGGGCCGACCGGGACAACCCGAGCGAGGCCAGCATCGAGGAGCCGGTCGGCAGCGGTCCGATGATGTTCGACTACTGGGAGCAGGGCAGCGAGTTCGGCATGACGAAGTTCGACGAGCACTTCGCGCCCGTCGACTTCGATCGCCGCTTCTGGCGGGTCATCCCCGAGGCGTCGACGGTGTGGGAGAACCTCATCGACGGCGACCTCAACTACGAGCCGTTCGGCCGGATCGACCGCCAGCTCAACGAGAACCAGGACAACGAGAACATCGGGACCCAGTTCAACCCCGCGGCGACGTTCTGGCACTTCACCCCGAACGAGCGTCAGGAGGGACTCGACGACCCGCAGATGCGGAAGGCGCTCGTCGAGGCCATCCCGCGGACGCCCATCGTCGACCAGATCCTGTTCGGCTTCCCGGAGCCCGGCTTCAACGTCGTCTCGGAGGCGTTCGGTCCGCTCCACACCGAGGACGTCACCGAGTACGAGGAGAGCATCGACGCGGCCCGCAGCCGGCTCGAGGAGGCCGGCTACTCCTGGAACGACGAGGGCGCGATCCAGGCACCCGAATAGAGCGCACGGGCGCTTACCCCACCTCACGGCGCAATCTTTAAACGAACCACAAGGATATTAGTGACTAAGTAACATGGGAAAAGCTAGCTTCGTTGTCAGGCGCACGCTCCAACTCGTCGCGACGTTGTGGGCGGTCGGAACGGTGCTGTTCGGGCTGTTCAGGCTCATGCCCGGCGATCCGACGTCGTACGTGGTCTCCTCGCAGATGACACAGGAGGCCCGCCAACGGCTCATCGAGAGCTACGGCCTCAACGACCCGTTGTACGTCCAGTACATCCGGTTCCTCCAGAACCTGGTCCAGCTGAACTTCGGGCAGTCGTTCCACTCGAATCAACCCGTCACCGACATCATCGCGACGTACATGCCGAACACGCTCGTGTTGATGCTGTCGGCGTTCGTCGTCGCGTACGCCATCGGGATCACGCTCGGCGTGTTGTCCGGCTGGTACCGCGGCTCCCGGTTCGAGCGGAGCACGGTCATCACGGCGTTGACGGCCCGGAGCGTGCCGACCTTCTACGTCGGGCTCATCGTGCTCTGGATCTTCGGTGCCGAACTCGGCCTCATCCCGATGAGCGGGATGACCAGTCTGGGGACCGGCGGTCAGAGCACGGGGTTCCTCGACATGGTCCTCACCGTGGACTTCCTCAAACACCTCATGGCGCCGGCGGCGGTGCTGGCGTTCTACTACATGGGATACCCGCTCCTGATCATGCGCTCGAGCATGCTCGAGGTGCTCTCGGAGGACTTCATCGACGTCTGCCGCGCGAAGGGGCTCAAGGAGCGGACGATCATGTTCAAACACGCCGCCCGGAACGCCCTGCTCCCGATCGTCACGGCGGCGGCGATCGCCCTCGGCTACGCCGTGGGCGGGAGCGTCCTCATCGAGACCGTGTTCGCGTGGCCCGGGATCGGTCGGGAGATGGTCCGCGCGGTCCTCCGGCGCGACTTCCCGGTCGCACAGGGCACGTTCATCGTGCTCGCGTCGACCATCATCTTCCTGAACTTCGTGGCCGACCTCGCGTACGGCTACCTCGACCCGCGGGTGACTTACGACTAGACCAATGGCCCAAGAAGAACAATCAAGTCGGTCGATATACACCGACCTCGACGACGGCGGCTCCGACGAGGAGATAGACAAGTGGCAGCGGACGTTCCGCCTCTGGCGGGAGACGCTCCGGGAACACTGGGGAATGCTGACCGACGAGCTGTCGGTCAAGCTCTCGATGCTCACCGTCGCGGGGTTCATGCTGATCGCGATCTTCGCGCCGTTCATCGCGACCCACCAGCCGCTCCAGCGGCAGTACCAGGGCGAGGCGGGGATCATCATCGAGGACTGGGCCGAACCGTCGCTTCTCGGCGCGGACACCGAGTACCTCCTCGGGACGACCGCGGAGGGATTCGACATCTTCAGCCAGCTCATCTACGGGACGCGCGCCGCGCTGCTGGTCGGGCTCGTCGCCGCGATCTTCACCGCGGGGATCGGGACGCTCGTCGGCCTCGTCGCCGGCTACTACGGCGGGAAGGTCGACGACGCGCTGATGCGGATCGTCGACTTCCTGTACGGGATGCCGCTTCTACCGACGGTCATCGTCCTGGTCGCGGTGTTGGGACCGGACCTCTGGAACATCATCCTCGCGCTGATCGTTCTCCAGTGGCGCTCGACCGCCCGCGTCATCCGCTCGCAGTCGCTGTCGCTGCGTGAACGGCCGTTCGTGAAGGCCGCGGAGGTCGCCGGGGCGGGCGACTGGCACATCATCAGTCGACACCTCGCGCCGAACGTCCTTCCGATGACGTTCCTCTACGGCTCCTTCGGGATCGCATGGGCCATCCTCGCCGAGGCGGGGATCTCGTTCATCGGCCTCGGCGACCCCAACACGGTCTCGTGGGGAACGATGCTGCAGGCCTCCCGTGCGTACTCCGCGCTCTCGTTCGGCGCGTGGTGGTGGTTCGTGCCGCCGGGGATCTGTATCGGTCTGCTCGTCATCAGCGGTTTCCTCATCGGCCGCGGCTACGAAGAGATCACTAACCCCAAACTACAATGAGTCAACTGGAAGTCGAAGACCTCGAAGTCTACTACGAAACCGAAGAAGGGCCGGCACAGGCCGTCGACGGCGTCTCCTTCGAACTCGAAGAGGGCGAGAACCTCGGTATCGTCGGCGAGTCCGGCTGTGGGAAGACCACGCTCGCGAAGGCGATCATCGGGATCCTCCCCGACGCCGGCTACATCAACAACGGCAGCATCAACTTCAAGGGTGACGACCTGACGGAGATGTCCGGACCGGAGCGTCGCCGCCTCAAATGGGAGGAGATCTCCATGATCGCCCAGTCGGCGATGAACTCGCTGGATCCGGTGTACACCATCCGCGAGCAGATCGTGGAGGCCATCGAGACCCACCGGCCGGGGACCGGCCGCGTCGAGTCCGACGAGATCGTCACCGAGATGTTCGAACTCGTCGGGCTCGACCCCGAGCGCGCCGACGACTACCCGCACCAGTTCTCGGGCGGAATGCGCCAGCGCGCGATGATCGCGATGGCGCTCGCGCTCGAGCCGTCGCTGATGCTGGCCGACGAGCCGACCACGGCGCTCGACGTGATCATGCAGGACCAGATCCTCAAGCGGATGGGGTCGATCCAGGAGGAGATCAACTCCTCGATGCTCGTGATCACCCACGACGTGAGCGTCGTTGCCGAGACCTGCGACCGGGTCATCGTGATGTACGCGGGGAAGATCGCCGAGGAGGGTCCCGTCGAGGAGATCTTCAACCGGCCGTATCACCCGTACACGATCGGGTTGAAACGCGCGTTCCCGAACATCCGCAAGAGCAGCCAGGACCTGCTCTCCATCGCGGGATACCCGCCCGAACTCGTCGACCCGCCGCAGGGCTGCCGGTTCGCCGCGCGGTGCCCGATGGCGACGGACAAGTGTCGCGAGGAGGAGCCGGAGGCACACTACGAGAACGGCCTCCGCTCGTACTGTCACTACGCCGACGAGATCGACACCGAGCTCCGACCGTACGCCGACGACTCGGACACGTGGAGTCAGACTGCCGCGGCCACCGACGGGGGTGTCGAGGAATGAGCGGGAAGGAGGCCCTCCTCGAGGTCGACGGCCTGAAGAAGCACTTCAAGGTCAATCAGGGCTGGATCGCCAGCCTGATGGAGTCGTTCGGCAGCGGGGAGCCGGACTACGTCCACGCGGTCGACGGCGTCAGCTTCGAACTCCGCGAGGGGGAGACGCTCGGACTCGCCGGCGAGTCCGGCTGCGGGAAGACGACGACCGGGATGTCGCTGGTGAAGCTCCACGAGCCGACCGCCGGCGACATCATCTACGACGACCAGCGGCTCTCGGAGGCGACCGACGCGGAGATCAAGAAGTTCCGGCAGAACGCCCAGATGATCTTCCAGGACCCCTTCGAGAGCCTGAACCCGCGGATGACGGTGTACGACACCGTCGCCGAGCCGCTGCGCATCCACGACATCCCCAACGAGACGGCGCGGGTCCAACGCGCCCTGGAGTTCGCGGAGCTGCTCCCGGCCGAGCACTACTTCGACCAGTACCCGCACGAGCTGTCCGGCGGACAGCGACAGCGGGTCGCGATCGCGCGGGCGCTCGTGCTCGATCCCGACTTCATCGTCGCGGACGAGCCGGTGTCGATGCTCGACGTGAGCCTCCGTGCGGGGGTGCTCTCGCTTCTCGACCGCATGACGGACGAGTTCGGCCTCTCGGTCGTCTACATCAGTCACGACCTCTCGCTGCTCCGGCACATGTGTGACCGGCTGGCGATCATGTACATGGGCAAGATCGTCGAGAAGGGGCCGACGGACCAGATCATCGAGAACCCGCAACACCCGTACACGCAGGCGCTCATCAACGCCGTCCCGGTCCCCGATCCGGGCGTGGGTCGCGACCGCGTCGAGCTACAGGGCGAGGTCGGCGACGTCATCGACATCCCGACCGGCTGTCGGTTCAAGAACCGGTGTTCCGAGTACATCGGCGACGTCTGTGACCAGGTGGTGCCGCCGTTAGAGCAGAAGACGGAGTTCGAACAGGACGTCGCCTGTCACCTCTACGAGAGCGCGGCGGGGTACGATCCCTACGAGGAGATGAGCGGGAGTCCGAGCGCCGCCGAGACGGGCGACGGGGCCGAGTCGACGCCCGCCGACGACTAGTTCCCGTCCGTCAGCGGCGCTTCGAGCCGGATCCCCGGCGCGGTCACCGCGAACGGGATCTGGGATTTGTGTTTCTCACAGACGCCGGTCACCGTCCCGCGAGCGTCGCCGATACGCGAGACGCTCCGGAGCACGTCCGGCGTGTACTCCAGAGCGACCCCGTCGACGCGACCGGCGCGCGCGCCGTCCTCGAGCCGGTACCCCTCGGCGATCGAGAGCTCCGCGGAGCCGCAGTCCGGTCGCTCCTCGGTCATGTCGTCGATGTCCTTCGCGTAGAGGGCGCTCGCCGGGAACACGCCCTGCCGCTGAACTCGCTCGAACTCGTCGCGGAGCCACGGCTGTTTGAATCGCTCGACGTACACGTCGGCGTCCTCGCGGAGCGCGGCGGCGTCGGCGTCGCCGGCGGCCACCTCCAGGTGGCGGGCGTGGATCCGCGGCGGCTCCGTGAACCCGAGGCTCGGGACGCTGTTTCCGGCCGGGTAGACGTCCTCCTCCGCGGCGGTGGTGGTGTTGTGGAGCAGTCGCTCGATTCGTCCGTTCGAGACCAGCCGCGTGGGCGTGGTCGGTTTGACCTCGGCGTCGTACGCGCGGGCGGCCCAGGAGCCGGCGTGGACCGTGTCCTCGATCGCGAGGTCAGCCGGCCCGATCCGGTCGCCGACGTCGTAGGGGCTCAATCCCATGTAGCCGGTGTCGGCCTCGAGGTAGTGTGAGACGAAGTGGAACAGCTGCCCGGACGCCTCCGGGCTCAACGCGACGGTCGTCTCTCCGGTCGACGCCTCGACCGAGTCGGCGTTCGCGAGCGCCCGAGCGTCGGCGGCGGCGGCCTCGAAGTCGTCTCCGATCTCCTCGAGGAACGCGGCGCCCTCCGTCGACCCGGCGTGGCGACTCACCTTCGGCCCGTCGGCGAGCGTGAGGCTGAAGTTCACTCTCGCCCGGTCGAGCGTCGTGCGGACGACGCTGCCGGTCGTCGTCCCGACCGCCTCCTCGACGTGTGCGTCCACGTAGTTCGCCCACCGACGGTCGAGGTCGAGGTCGTCGGCCGCCGCGAACCCCTCCTCGACGGCGGCGACCTTCTCGTCGAGGTCGCGCTCGTGTATCCCCTCGCTCGCCCAGCCGCCGTGGGTTCCCCGGTGGGTGGTGTAGGCGTCGAACCGCCCCGGCTCGTCCTGCGCGAGCACCTCGCCGCTCCGGATCGCGCGGTCGGCAACGTCGCGCAGGCTCTCCTCGTCGAGCGAGTTCGTGTAGCGGTAGTCGGCGGCCCCGTCGGCGAAGACCCGCAGCCACACGCCCGTCTCCGTGAACTCCGTTCGGTTTCGGGGGCCCTCGTCGGTGACGACGATGTCCGTCTTCTCCTGGTAGACGCCGCCGACCTCCGCGTACGACACCGCGTCGTCGGCCTCGAGGCTGTCGAGCAGCCAGTCCATCGCGTCCAACGCCTCCTCGCGTTCGTCGCTCATGAACGTGTGATCTCCGCTCTCACACATGAAACCCTTGACTTCCGGGGACGGCGGTCGACAGTGCGGTGACTCGACACGCCGCGTACGTTAGCGCTTGTCCTCGCGGCGCTGCTCCTCGGCTTCCGCCTCGTACCGTCTCGCCACCCGCTTCTCCTGGAGCTTCTTTTTGTATTCCCAGTAGCCGGCACCGAGGATGAGGACGGCGAGCACCGTGCCCTGAAACAGCGAGCCGTCGAGCGCGAGGTAGACGAACGCGCCGACCGCGAAAAACAGCGAGAGCCCGAGCGTCGCCCTCGCCCACCGCTGTTTCGGCGCGCGAGGGAGGTTCATGCCCGTGGATTCGTCTCAATACGTATCAACGTTGGCCTTCGGACCGCCGCGATCGACCGGTCGCCGGGTCTAGCTCGCGCCGCCGTACGTCTCCTCGAGGTACGCGACGATGTCGTCGCTCTCGGGCATCGCGTCGATCCCGTTCGCCTCGTCGACGAGGACGGGGACGCCCGTCTGGCCGCTCACCTCCTCGACTTCGGTTCGCTCCCCGTGCGGGCGCGGGACCATGATCGACTCGTACTCCAAGTCGAGCTCGGCGAGCTTCTCTTTGACCTTCGCACAGTACGGGCACCCCTCCAGTTCGTAGAGTTTCAGGTCCGTCATCGTCCGAGAACACGGGCCCGGGAGGTAAAGAACCTCCGCGGTCGGTGTACCCGGCGCGCACGGACGCTGGTGACGTGGCGGGACGACGGTGGCGACGGCGGTGGAGGCGCGACGACGGCGCGGCGACGACCGCGCGGCGACGACCGCGATCACCGCCCTAGAGGATCACGTCGCGCGTCTGGAGCACGTAGTAGACGACGAGCAGTGCCGCGATAACGTACTGGCCGCGGTCGACGTCGTCGTACTCGCCGGTCGCGACCTTGATCAGCGGGTACGCCACGATGCCGGCCGCCAGCCCGTCGGCGATGGAGTAGGCGAACGGCATCACGGTGACGGTGAGCCCGGCGGAGACGGCCCACGCGGGGTCGCTCCAGTCGACCTCGACGAGCCCCTGGAGCATCATCACGCCGACGACGATCAGCGCGATGAAGGAGGCGTACGCGGGGATGGCGGCCACGAGCGGGATCACGGCGAGCGACGCGAGGAACAGGAGCGCGACGACGAGCGCGGTGAGTCCGGTGCGGCCGCCCTCCTCGACGCCGGTCGACGACTCGATGAACGTCGTCACGGTGGAGGTGCCGAGCATCGCGCCGGCGGTGGTGCCGACCGCGTCGGCCATCAGCGGCTTGTCCATCTCCGGGAGGTCGCCCTCGTCGTCGAGGAAGTCGCCGAACTGCGAGACGCCGATGAGCGTTCCGGCGGTGTCGAAGAAGTCGACGAAGAAGAACGTGAACACGACCAAGGCGAACGTGAGCGGATCGACGTCCGCGAGCCCGTCGACGAACGCGCCGGCGATCGGCGTGATGTCGTACTGGGCGGACGGCAGCGACTCCGGGGTGACGACGCCGCGTTCGAAGAGTCCGGCGAGCGTGAGTCCCCAGCCGACGACGGAGGTCGTCAGGATGCCGATCACGATCGAACCCGTGATCCCGCGCGCCCAGAGGACGAAGGTGAACGCGAGCCCGAGGATCCCCAGGATCGCCCACGGGTTCCCGAAGATCCCGCCGAGCGTGACGAGCGTCGCGTCGTCGGGGACGACGATCTGGAGCTCCTGAAAGCCGATGAACAGGAGGAACAGCCCGATCCCGGCACCGACCGAGCGCTTCACCGGTTCGGGGAACAGCCGGATGACGTACTCGCGTGCCCCGACCGCGGTCAGCGCCATGAACAGGACCCCTTCGACGAAGACGGCCGCCAGCGCCGTCTCCCACGGGATCCCGAGGCCCAACACGACCGTGAACGCGAAGAACGCGTTGAGCCCGAGCCCCGGTGCGAGCCCGAACGGTCGGTTGGCGTAAAGCGACATCACGAGCGTCGCGAGCGCCGAGGAGAGGATCGTCGCGATCGCGATCATCTGGACCACCTCGAAGAACTCGTAGCCCGGAATCTGGATCGCTTCGGCGAGGATGAAGGGATTCACTACGATAATGTAGGACATCGCGAGGAACGTCGTGAGCCCCGCCACCAACTCGGTCCGGAAGTCCGACCCGTGCGCTTCGACGTCGAATCGCGCCGCCAGCGTGTCTGCGATCCCCATTGGTTACTCGTGGATACTCTCGGTGTTCAACATAAGGATTGCTACCTGAAATACGCAAATATACACAAATGTGGACATGACTGGAGTCGAAATGTTTTCTCGCCGTCAAAAACTGGTCGAACGTGTGTTCCGGGAGACGGCGGCGGGTTCGGACGCTACTCGAAGGCCGTTAGCGCGCCGACCGGCGCGTCGGTTATCTCGCGGGCCCGGCGCATTCCCTCGTCGCCGACGGCGATGAGCGTGAACACCCCGCCGACGTCGGCGTCGGCCTGAAACGCGATGTCGAGCAGGAGCTCCTGGGTCTCGCCCGAGCGGATCAGGTCGTCGACGACGAGGACGGTGTCGCCGGCCTCGATGGCGCGCCTCGGAAGGTAGTAGGTGAGCTCGATGCCGGAGGCGAGCCGCTGGCGCGACTCGATGAACTCCTCGACGGCGGTCTCCTTCGACTTCTTGGCGTACGCCAGCCGCGCGTCGAAGAAGGAGGCCATCGCCGCACCGAGCGTGATCCCGTCGGTCGCGGCGGTCAACACCACGTCTGGCGAGGTGAACTCGAAGGTCTCGGCGGCGACTGGCGCGACGAGGTCGAGGAACGACTGGTCGAAGACGACTCCCGAGTTGTCGACGTACCCCTCGTCGTCGAAGGCGACGCGGGCGACGAGCTCGTCGGCGAGCGCGTCGCGGCCCACCTCGGAGACGACCTCGCGCGCCCGGTCGGCTCCGGGGAGCACGTGGCCGTTCACGTACCGGTTCAGATCACCCGCCGGCAGCCCCGTGAGCGTCGACAGCTCCTCGTACGTCCGCGTCTCCTTCAGCGTCCGCAACACGGCGACCGCCTGTAGCTGGAGGGCCGCCTTCTCTGCGCGGTTCATACCGATGATCGTGATCACACAACTATGAATACATCGAAGTCACACGACGCAGAGAATATCCACGAACGAACGACCCTCAGCGAACGATTCGCGGACGAACTACCGTTCGCGAACGACGACGAACTCCGCGAGATCCCGGAGGTACTCGATCGCCTCGGTCTCGGGCGGGTCCGCGTCCTCGAGCGCGGCGAGCGCGAGCTCGGACTGGTTGCGCGCTCGCTCGTCGACCTCGTCGGGCGAGAGCGAGGTCACCTGGACGACGCTCGGCCGGTCCATCTCGGCGTCCTGGCCCGTGGGCTTGCCGAGGTCGTCGGCGTCGGCGGTGGCGTCCAACACGTCGTCGCGCATCTGGAAGGCGACGCCGACGCGCTCGGCGTACTCGCCGAACGACTCGATCGCGGCTGGCTCCGCGCCGCCGGCGACCGCGCCGAGTTCCGCGGCCGCGCGGAACAGCGCGCCGGTCTTCCGGCGGGCCAACTCCATGTACTCGGCCTCGGTGGCGGGGCGGGCGGCGAGCTCCGTCGCCTCGCCCTCGCCGAGTTCGACCATCGCCTCGGCGACGGTCCGCATCGCCCGCTCGTCGGTCGAGAAGAGCGCGAACGCCTCGCCGAGCAGCCCGTCGCTCGTGATCATCGCCGGGCCGTAGCCGAACTCGGCCCACGCGGAGGGCGTCCCGCGCCGGACGTCCGAGCGGTCGATGATGTCGTCGATCACGAGCGAGGCGTTGTGGACGAACTCGATGCCGGCGGCGAAGTCGACCGCGTCGTCGGGGTCGCCGTCGAACGCCTCGCAGGCGAGGATCGTCACCGCGGGGCGGACGCGCTTGCCGCCCGCGAGCACGACGTGAGCGAGCTCGTCGGACAGCTCCTCCGGTTCGACGCGGTCGATGACCTCCTCGAGACGGTCCTCGACCAGCGCGACCCGGCGCTCCAGGTACTCCATCCACTGACCGGAGGGGACGGCCGAGCAAAGGCCTAACGGAACGTCCGGACGAGAGGACGACGGGCGGAGCCCGGAGTACGCCTCCGAGGCGTCGTACACGCTCCGCCATACGTGCCACTCGCACGCGCGCTACCGCGGTGGCGCGCCTCCGAGCGAGCCAGCGGCTCGCGAGGAGCCCGCGAGGGAGTTGCGAGCGCGAACGCGCGAGCAACGAGGCTGGGGAGGCGTGAGGTACTGTGCGGGGTGGGGCTCTGGGAACGTTCACCGGGCCAGCAACGACCTCGGCCCGATCTCCGACCTACTGGAACCGGATCCCGAGGTCGTGGAGTCGCTCGTTGTTGCTCGCGACGTTGATGAGAAGCGGGGTGAGCCCCTCGATCTCGGGGGCGTTCGCGATCCCGCCGGCGTCGAGCGCGCGGAGCCCCTCGATCCCCTCGGCGACGTCGGTGACGATCCCCTTCGCGTCCTCGTCGTCGCCGATCACGAGGGTGTCGATCCCGAGATCCGCGTCGAGGTTCGCGAGGCGCGCGGCCGCGAGGTTGTGGAACGCGCCGACGACCGCGACCTCCTCGGGTGCCGCGTCCGCCGCGATCCGCGTGACGGAGCCCGCACCGGGCTTGTGGTAGTGGAAGCCCTCCTCGTCGCGTTTCATCCCGGTGGCCGGCGAGACCAGGATGTCGCCGTCGTCGAGCGCGTCGCCGACCTCCTCGACCGTGTCGCCGACGTGGTACGGCGGCACCGCGAGCACGACCACGTCCGCGCGCTCGGCGGCCGCGACGTTCTCGAACCCGTACACCTCGCGGTCGAGTCCGCGGCTGTCGAGTTCCGTGGTGTACTCCTCGGCTTTCGTCTCGGCCTTCTCGGCGTCCCGCGAGCCGATCAGGACCTCGTGGGAAGTGTCGGCGGCGAGGCGGAGCGCGAGCCCCTCCCCGATGTCGCCGGTGCCGCCGAGTATCGCGATGTCCATGGGACCCGTCGGCGCGTTACGACCTTAGGGGTTGCGTGACCGGCCGTCCTCGCCGTCGGCGGCGCTCCCCGACGCCGACGGGAGCCCTCCCGCCGCCGTCGCCGAGCGATCTTCGGTGCGCCTATACGCAGCCCGGTCGATCCGGCCGCCATGGACGCACAGGACCGCGTTTCCGCGTTCGTCGACGAGCACGGGCTGGAGGCCGACCTCGCGTACCGCGTGCTCGACCTCGAGAGCGAGGTCGGCGAGGTCGCGAAGGAGGTGACGACCTCGACCGACTACGGGTCCGCCCCCGACGACGCCGAGGTCGCGACCGACGAGGTCGGCGACTGCCTGTTCGCGCTGCTCGCGCTCGCCGAGGCGGCCGACGTCGACGCCGGGGAGGCCTTGGAGGTCGCGCTCGCGAAGTACGAGGACCGGATCGAGACGAGCGGGGGAGCCGGCTCGGGAGCGTAGGAGACTCCGAGGACGCCCTCGCCCGCTCACGCGCGGATCTCGATGAGCAGGTCCGCCTCCGGCGACTCGCCCATGATCGACCGGACTCGGTCCCACGAGAGGTCCGCGCGGGCGGTGACGGTCTCGGCCGCGATCGCGCCGCAGGCGTTGGCGACGAGCAGCGGCACCTGGTACTCGCGCGGGTCGTGCGCGAAGCCGCCGTCAGCGATCGCCGGTTCCCTGAGCGCCGCCCCGAGGAACCCCGCGGCGAACGCGTCTCCCGCGCCCGCGGTGTCGACCGCGTCGACGTCGAACCCCGGATGCGAGACGTCGCCGTTGGGGGTGTGGACCGTCGCGCCGTCGCCGCCGTGTTTGACCGCCACGATGCGGTCGTCCGGCGCTCGCGGGTCGATGTCGGTCGCGTCCGCCAGCGCGTCCGCCTCGCGGTCGTTCACGAAGATCAGGTCCGCGGCGTGAAGCGCCGCGTCGTACCCGCGGTCGGTCACCCGGCGACCGGGGTCGAAGCTCCGGGTCGGACCGAGTTCGGCCGCGGTCGTCGCCAGCGCGGCCGCGGTCTCCGGTTTCTGGCCGGTCAGGTGGAGGTGGTCGGCGGCCGCGAGCGTCTCGCGGTCGAGGTCGCTCGCGGAGAACGACTCGTTGGCCCCCTCGTTGGCGAGCATCAACAGCTCGCCGTTCCCGTCGACGATCACGTAGGTGACCGAGGTGGGCGCGTCGGCGTCGACGAGCACGTGGCCGGGGTCGACCCCCGCGCTCGCGAGCTCGCGGAGGGCGAGCGCGCCGGACTCGTCCCCGCCGACGCTGCCGAAGACGACCGACTGGCCGCCGAGCCCCACGACGCCGACCGCGACGTTGGCGGCGCTGCCGCCGCCGGACTGTTCGAGCCGCTCGATCCGCGTCTCCCCGTCGCGCTCGGGCAACTCGTCGACGTGGATCGTCACGTCCCAGTTGATGTGACCCGCGGCGATCACCGCCGGCGGTCCGGTCCCGGTCTCCGGCTCGAGATCGGGATCGACCGCGGGCTCGATCTCGTCGCCGCCGTCGGCGATCGTTCGTCGTGAGCCGTCGTTCGCGTCCGTTCGTCGTGAGCCGTCGTTCGCGTCCGTTCGTCGTGAGCCGTCGTCCTCGCCGCTCATGGCTCGGCCCACGGCTCGGCGGCACCCTCACCGAACAGTTCGCGCATCAGCGTCACGATGCTCTCGGGCGGGAACTGGCCGTGTTCGGTCACGATCGCGTCCATGTACCGCGGCGGCGTCACGTCGAAGGCGGGGTTCTCGACCGCGATCTCTCCGATCTGCTCGCGAGACTCCGGGGCGATCACCTCGTCTTCGGCGCGCATCTCGATCTCCACGGTGTGGCCCGTCAGCGTCTCCGGGTGAAGCTTGATCGTCTGCGCGGCGGTCATGATCGGCACGCCGCGCTCGCGGGCGTTGACCGCCAGTCCCGAAGTCCCGATCTTGTTGATGACGCCGCCGTCGGCGGCGATCGAGTCCGCCCCGACGAGGACGTGGTCCGCCTCGTTCAGGTAGCGCCGCGCCGCGGAATCGACGACGAGCGTGACGGGAACGCCCGCCTCGCGGAGCTGCTCGGCGGTGATATGTCCCTGGTTGCGCGGACGCGTCTCCTTGACTATCGCCTCGATCTCCTTGCCTTGGTCGACGGCGGCCTCGATACACGCGAGCGCGTCCGTCGAGTGACAGTGGGTCATCACCGTGTCGCCGTCGGCGAGGCGGTTCGCACCGACCTGCCCGAGGTCCTCCTGGGCGCGGTCGAGCTGCGCGACGAACTCCGCGACCGCGTCGGTCACGCTCTCCCGTAGCGCCTCCACGCTCCGCCCTTCCATCCGACGAAGGACGTACCGGAGGGCGTTCGGGAGCGAGACGGCCGTCGGCCGCGTCTCGCGGAGCCTCCGGGCGGCCGCGCGCATCGACGCGCGGAACGCCTCCGGGGAGTCGGCGTCGGCCTCGCGCGCCTGCGTGGCGAGCGCCTCCGCCGCGCCGGCCGCGATCGTCGCCGCGCCGCGGATCTCCATCGACGCGATCGCCGCCGTGGTCTCCTCGACGTCGGGGGCGAGTCGGTGATCGGTCATGTCGATACCGTTTCCCGCGAGACGGATATAAACCTCACTCGGCCCGCGCCCCTTCCGTTCCCTCCGTCCCCACCGTTACGCGGCCGGCGCTGGACGCTCATCCGTCCTCCGGTTGCTGGCCGTAGCTCTCGAAGCGCTCCTCGACGGTCGCGAGTTGGTCGTCCGTCAGCAGGTTCGGCTCGCCGATCGCCGACGAACGAACGTAGAGCCGACAGAGGTCCTCGACGTGGTGGGCGTTCTCGATCGCGGTCTCGAGGTCGGGACCAGTCACTACGAGGCCGTGATTCGCGAGGATCGCGGCGTCCGACTCCGCCTCGGCCATCGCGGCGACGACGTTGGCGGCCAGCTCCTCGGTCCCGTACGGCGCGTAGTCCGCCAGCGGTACCTCCCGCCCCACCGCGACGATCATGTAGTGGACCGGCGGGAGCGACACCCCGAGCGTCGCCAGCGTCGTCGCCCACGGCGAGTGGGTGTGGACGATCGCGCCGGGCCGCGCGTGCTCGTAGATCCCCGCGTGCATCGGCACCTCGCTCGAGGGGGCCATCCGGCCCGCACGGCGCTCGCCGTCGACGCCGACCACCGGCACGTCGGCCGCGTCGAAGGCGTCGTACGCCACGCCGGTGGGCGTGACGGCGAACGCGTCGCCGGCGCGGACGCTCAGGTTTCCGGTCCGTCCCGGCGTCAGCTCCGACAGCGCCGTGGCGTACGCCACCACCGCCTCGCGCTCGGAACGGAGGGTCACGCGAGCACCTCCGGGAGCGCCGCGAACTCGTCGATCCGATGGTCGGGTCGTCGCGGACCCGCAAGCTCGTCGCCGGTCGGGTTCTCGCCCGTTCCGCCCGTGAAGAGCACCGTTCGCATGCCGACGGCGTTCGCGCCCTCCACGTCCGCGACGACGTTGTCCCCGACCATGACGGCCTCGCTCGCCCGGAGATCGAGCGCCGAGAGCGCCGCCGTGAACGGGAGCGCACTTGGTTTCTCGCGGCCGACCTCCTCGGAGGTGACGAGCCGATCGATCCGGTCGTCGATATCGAGATGAGCCAGCTTCCGCAGTTGGACTCGCGTCGTGAGATTCGTTACGACGACGACCGCGAGACCGGCCTCACGAAGCGCGTCGAGCGTCTCCTCGACCTCGTCAAAGAGTTCCATCTCCGCCACGTATCCGTCCCAGTACGCCTCGCCGATCGCGAACGCGTCGGCGGCGTCGTGGACGTCGGCGTGTCGTCGGAGCGCCCGCTTGAAGTAGACGAACCGCTCGTGTGAGGCCGCGGTTCCCGCCGTCTCGCGTTTCACGTCCGCACGTGCCCTCGCGTACAGTTCGTCGAACCGTTCGCGGTCGAGGTCGTACCCGCGTTCGCGGAACGTCGAGAGCGCCGCCCGCTTGCCCGCCTCGTTACAGGGATCGTACGGGTAGAGGGTGTTATCGAGGTCGAAACAGACCGCTTCGTACTCCATGTCGAACCCTCGCGGGGCGGCGACTTAAGCGTGGTTCGGCGGGGTCGGTCACCGGACTCAGTCGCCGACTCGACTCCCGTGATCGAGGTCGTACTTGAACGAGTAGCAGTACTTCTCGTAGCCGACTTCCTCGTAGAATCGGTGAGCCTCTTCTCGCCACAGTCCGGACTCGAGCTCGACCGTCTCACAGTCACGGTCGCTCGCCCACTCGTGAAGAAACGAGAGCAGGGCGGAACCGTGCCCCTCCGACCGCCGCGACTCGGTCGTCACCAGGTCGTGGACGAAGACGTGTTTTCCCAGGTAGAAGTTCGTGTCGACGGTGATGCCGGCGACGGCGACGAGTTCAGACCCGTCGTACCGGCCGAAGAGGAGGTACCCCTCCTCGCGCATTCGCTCGTGGGTCACCTCCATCTCGGCGCGGTCGAGGTGATCCCGTAGCTCACGGAGTATCGGATAGGCCGCCTCGAACTCGGGACCGGTCGTGAGCTCGCGGACATCGGTCGTGGTGGCGTCGTCCATTCCGAACGAAACGCCTCCCGCCCGATGCAAGTACGTGTCGGCTCGTGGGTCGTCGAGGGACGCGAGTCCTCGACCGGATGCCGGAACGGCGCCGTACGTTTATCACCGGAAACGCGGCCAGCCCGCCCGTGCGTTGATCACGGACCCGGATCGGGCGAGGCGGGCGTCCGGCGGCCCGACCGGGAAGCGCCCTCGCCGGCTGTCCGCCACCTACCTCTCGTCCACCGGCAGGACCGACAGTACTGCCACCGCCGGATCCGTCCTCACTGCTCGTTCATCGCCTCGCTGGCGATGTTGCGTCCGCGCGAGTTGAGCGCCACCTCGCGGCGAACCCGCACCTCCTCGACGACCTCCAGTTCGATCAGTCGCTCGAACGTCTCCTCGACCTCGTCGACGTCGCTGCCCAGGAACGCGGGGATCTCGAACGGAGAGACGCCCGAGTACAGCGCCATCAACACTTCCCGATCCCGACTCGAGAGGTCGACGTTCGTCGCGCTCCGCTCCTCGCCCTTCCGGAGCCACGACTCGACGAACCGCATCCGCCGTGGCGTCCCGGCGAGATGCGTCTCGATGCTGGTGTCTCCGTCGTCGGTGTGTGACACCTCGATCACGGGTTTCTTCTCGCCGTCGACGGTTCGTCTCGCGGCGTCGAGTCCGCTGATGTCGTCGAGGTCGAACTCCACGAACGCGCCGCCTTCGAGCGCCGCTCCGAGACCGTTCTCGTCGATCTTCACGCGGGCCTGCTCCCAGCCGGTATCCTGGACGACGCCGCCCTCGACGGCCGGATGTTTGGCCAGCAGCGTCCGCTGGTCGAGCAGCGCGCGGTAGACGTCGCGTTCGAACGACTCGTGATCGGCGGCGGCCACTAAGAGCACCTCCTCGCCGAGGTCGAAGCTCACGTAGTTGGAGACGCGAGCGATCGACTGGTTGGCGTCGTGGCGGCCGCCGAGCCGCTCGAGCCGCGAGAGCGGAACCGTGCGCTTCCCGTCGTTGCTCGCGAGTATCAGCCGTCGGTTCGACAACAGGACCCGACCCGGCGTCCAGGAGACGTCGTTGATGGCTCTCCCCTCGCGGACGGCGACCGCGAACCGCGCCTGCGTGTCCGTGACCTTGTACTCGCCGTCTCCGGTCGGCATTTAGACACCACCCGCCCGGAGCTTCGAGACCGCCGAGAACACGCGTTTCCGGACCGCCGAGCTCTCGTCGTCGGTCAGGTCTTCCAGTCGATTCAGCGTCTCCTGTCCGCCGATCTGTCCGAGCACGAACACTGCCTTCGCGCGTACGTCGTCGGGACGTTCGGTACCGAGCCGATCGAGCAGCCGATCCTCGACGACCGGCCCGCCGAGGTTCGTGAGGCTCGTCGCGGCGAACTGGGCGGTCTGTGCGTCGTCGTCGTCGAGGGCGGCCGCGAGCGCCTCGACGGCCGGTTCGGATCGGGGATCGGCGACGCGTCCGAGGATCCACGCCGCGTTCCGACGCTGTCGGCTCTGTGTACCCTCAGTGAGGATCTCGACGAGCGGCTCGACGACCGTCTCGTCGTCGGCCGCCTTCAGCTCGGATACCACTCGATCCCGGACCGCGTGGCTGTGTTCCGTCGGCACGTTCGAGAGCAGCTCGATGACCGAGTACACGGCCGCGTTCCTGACGATCGCGCTCTCGTCGGCGAGCGCACGCGCGAGCGGCTCGACCGGTTTCGGATTGCTCGCGTTCCCGAGCGCGCCGGCGGCGATGCGGCGGAGCGACTCGTCCGAGTCCTCGAGCAGGTCGATGAGCGGGTCGAGCGCGCGGTCGGTCCCGACGGCTCCCAGCGCGTTCGCGGCCGCCCGCCGGACGCGCGGTTCGTCGTCGAGGCGTTCGATCAGCCCAGGAACCGCTCTCGAGTCGGCGAACGTCCCGCAGGCGTGACACGCCCGGAGCCGAACACGCGGATCCGGGTCCGAGAGGGCCCCGACGACTGCGGGAAGCGCGCTCGGCTCGTTGAGGCGAGCGAGCCCGTTCGCCGCCGCGATCCGAAGTTCGGCACGGTCCGCCTCGAGTGCGCGAGCGAACTTCCGGGCGGTGACCCACTCGGCTTCCGACCCGCTCCCGCCGGCGAGTTCCGACAGGAGCTGTTCGAGCGCCTCCTGTCCGATCTCGTCGAGGGCGTCGACGGCAGCCCCACGGACGCCGGCGTCCTCGTCGACCGTCGCCGCGCGGAGGAGCCCGTCGATCGTCGCCTGGTCGTCCTCGTCGGCGAGTTCGCCGAGGAACTCGACCGCACGTTTCCGAACCGCGGTGCTGTCGCTCGCCAGCGCGTCCCTGAGACGGTCGACGTTCCCCTCGCGAGCGTGCTGGTACAGCGACATCAGCGCCTCCGAAACACCCGTCGGCGCTTGTCGATCGGATCGTAGCCGTCGCTGCGGTCCGGCGGGATGCTCTCCGTCATCCCGACGACGAGGACGCCGCTCGCCGCGAGCGACGCCTCCAGGGTATCGAAGAGCGACCCTTTGTGATCCGCGTCGATGTAGATGAGGAGGTTCCGGCACAACACCACGTCGAAGGGTCCCCGAGACCCGTCGCTGATCAGGTCGTGGGTGTCGAACGTCACGAGCCGCCTCGGTGCCTCGCGGACGCGGAACGCGTCACCCTCGCGGTCGACGTAGCGATCCGGCTCCGAGAGCGGCTCGAGCTCCTCGGCGATGTCGGTCGTCCGCGTCGTGTGGTACACGCCCTCGCGGGCGTGATCGAGGGCACCCTCGCTGATGTCCGACCCCAGCACCTCCAGGCGCGCCTCGTCTACGTCGTCGTCGTCACACGCGAGCATCGCGAGCGAGTAGGCCTCCCGACCGTCCGCACACGGCGCGGACCAGACGCGGACCCGCCGCTGCTCGTCGGTGAGACGCCGTAACACATCTCGGAGGACCTCCCACATCTCGGCGTTCCGGAAGAACTCCGTCACGTTGATCGTGAGCGCGTCCATGAGCGCCTCGCGCTCCGCGTCCTCCTCGCGAAGTAGCCGTCGGTACTCGTGGTGCGACTCCATCCCACGACGGCGCATTCGGGCAGTGATCCGTCTGTCGAGGTACGACTCGTTGTAGTAGCCGGGTTCGAACGGAACCGAGTCGTCGATCTGCTTGAGCACGCCCTCGAAGGCGCTCTCGCCGGTCATAGGCTCACCACGTCGAGGACGGCCACGACATCGCCGTCGCCGAGCACGGCCGTTCCGCTGAGTCCCGGCGTTCCCGACAGCGGGCCGTCGAGCGGCTTCACGACCACCTCCTCCTGGTCCAACACCCCGTCACAGTGGAGCGCCACCTTCCGGGTTTCCCCGCGGATCCGGACGAGCATCCCCTCGTCGGCGGCCCCCGCGGCACCGCTCGCGGCCGCAGCGCCGTCGTCGGTGCCGCCGGGATCGTCGGCGTCGCTGTCGCCCTCGATCGAGCCGCCGTCGGTCGCCGCGGCGTGTGGGTCGGCCGCTCCAGCTCTCGACCCGGCGACGTCGAGTCGGTCCGCGAGCCGGATGACCGAGTAGAGGTCGTCCTCGTGGCGGACGACCTCGTCGCCGTGAACCGTTTCCACGTCATCGGCGCGGGAGACCTCGGCGATCGATTTGATCGGGATCCCGTACTCCGTCCCGTTCACGTCGACGAACATCACCTTCACGATGGCGACGGTGACCGGGAGTCGGAAGCGCACGGTCGTTCCCTCGCCCGGCTCGCTCTCGACCGAGACGGAGCCGTCGAGGTCGCGGGCGGTCGTTCTGACCACGTCCATCCCGACGCCGCGGCCGGAGACGTCGGTGACCTCCTCGGCGGTCGAAAAGCCCGGATGGAAGACCAAGTCGTACACCTCGCCGTCGGTCATCGCCTCGACGGTCTCGCGGTCCTCGACGCCCTCCGCGACCGCCTTCTCCCGGAGACGGTCGGCGTCGAGCCCGGCACCGTCGTCGGCGACCTCGATGACGACGTGGTCGCGATCGCGCTCCGCCGTGAGCTCGACCCGCCCGACCGGATCCTTGCCGGCGGCCTCGCGCTCCTCGGTGGATTCGATCCCGTGGTCGACCGCGTTCCGCAGCACGTGGACGAGCGGATCGCGCATCTCCGTGAGGATCGTCCGATCGAGTTCGACGTCGTCGCCCTCGATCTCGAAGCTCACGCGCTTGTCGAGGTCGCGAGCGATGTCCCGGACCAGCCGCGGGAACGAATCGGACACCTGTGAGAACGGAATGAGCCGCATGTCCATCGCGGTGTCCTGGAGGCTGGAGGCGAGCTTGTCGAGTTCATCGAGCGTGTCGGGCTCCGTTCCGGTTCCCTCGAGCTCCCGACGGAGCTTGATCCGGCTCGTCACGAGCTGTTCGACCAGGCCGTACAGCTCGTCGACCTGGTCGACGTCGACCCGGATCGACTTGATCTCTTCGCGATCGGCCGCTCCCGAGGACTCCGGTTCGTCGGCAGCGCCGTCCCCGTCGACAGCGCCGTCCGATTCCCCGCCGACGCCGGCGTCGTCCGGTTCGTCGTCATCGTCCGATGCGATGTCGTTCCCGTCGCTCTCTTCCGAGTCGTCGCCGTTTTTCGAGCGATCCTCGGCAGGGTCGACGGCGGCTTCGGCGTCGGTCGACTCGGTCTCACCGTCCCGATCCGCTCCGGAACCGTCGCTCACGAGCGCGGTTCGCACGCCAGCCACCTGCGTGAGCGCCTCGAGTCCCTCCGTGACGACCGTCGGGTCGGCGTCGGCGACGAAGGCGTCGAAGGTCCCGTCGTACTCGCCCTCCTCCAACGCCTCCGCGTCCGGCCGGGTGGCGTACTCGTCGAAGTTCTCCTCGAGCGCTCGGAGGACGAGCGCCGCGTCGACACCCGGCATCGCGGTCTCGCCCACGGTCACCTCGGCGTAGGTCGCGCCCTCGAACCTGGCCGCTCCGGCCGGCAGTTCGGGAACGTCGATCTCGGCGTCCGCGTCCCCGTCCCCGTCGTCGTCGCTGATCTCGCCGCTGTCGTCGTCGCTGACCTCGCCGCTGTCGTCGTCGCCGACGGCTTCGTCCTCGCGGGCATCGGGATCGACGGTTCCGTGCTCCTCGACCGCTCGGAGCCGCGATTCGAGGCCGGAGGGGTCCGTCGACACCTCGCCGGTCTCCTCGATCTCCGCGACCATCGCCTCGACGGCGTCGACCCCCTCGAAGAGCAGGTCCATGAGTTCCGGCGTGACCTCTCGCTCGCCCCCGCGGACCGCGTCGAGGAGGTCCTCGAGGGCGTGGCCGAACGAGGAGACGTCCTCGTACCCCATCGCGGCGGCGTTCCCCTTCAGGGTGTGTGCGACCCGGAACACGTCGTCCATCGCCGCGTCGTCTCCGGGATCTGCCTCGAGCGCGAGCAGCGCGTTGTTGAGGTCCGTGATCCCGTCTTCGGCCTCCGCGACGAACGCCGCGCGGTGGGAGTCCATCAGGCCGCACCTCCGAGGATCGCGCCGGCGACGTCGTCGAGGTCACACACCGAGTCGACCGCGCCGGTCCCCACGGCGCGTTTCGGCATCCCGTAGACGACGCAGGTGTCCTCGCTCTGTGCGACCGTCCGCGCTCCGGCGTCGGCCATCGCCCGGACGCCCGCGGAGCCGTCGTCGCCCATGCCGGTAAGGACCACGCCGACGAGCGGGTCAGAGACCGTCCCCGCGGCCGACCGCATCGTCACGTCGACGGCGGGCGTCACCGACGCGTCGTCGTCCTCGACGAGTTTCACGCGCAGGCGACCCGCTCGGTAGCTCCCGACCTGCATGTGGCTGCCGCCGGGGGCGACGAGCGCCTCGCCGGCCCCGATCCGCGCGCCGTCGGTCGCCTCCCGAACGTCGTACTCGGAGGCCGCGTCGAGCCGTTCGGCGAACCGCGGGGTGAACGCCTCGGGCATGTGCTGGACGACGAGCACGCGACAGTCGGCCATCGGAAGCGCGGAGAGCACCCGCTCGACCGCCTTCGGGCCGCCAGTCGATGCGCCGATGACGGCGGTCAGCGGCTCCTCGAGGTCGACGTTCGCCGCCGAGCCCCTCGCGGCCCCGCTTCGGGGGTTCCGATCGCGCGTCGCGGCCTCGAGGTCCGCGTCGGCGACCGACCGGACCGCCTCGACGAGCCGATCTGCCTCGCGTGAGACGCCGGTCGACACCTCGCCGCCGGGCTTCGAGAAGAAGTCGACCGCACCGCGCTCGAGCGCCTCGAAGGTCACCTCGGCACCCTCCGCGGTGTGTGCCGACAGCATCAACACGGGCGTCGGCGTCTCCGCCATCAGCCGTTCGACGGCCTCGAGACCGCCCATTCCGGGCATCTCGACGTCCATCGTCACCACGTCCGGCCGCGTCTCGCCGACAACTGACAGTGCCTCCTCGCCGTCGCCGGCCTCGCCGACGACGGCCACCCCCGCGTCGGTCAGGACGTCGCCGATCAGTCCGCGCATGAACGGCGAGTCGTCGACGACGACCACTCGCGGGGCGTCGCTCCGGCCGCCACGCCGATCCGTCGTCCTACTCATGTCCGAAACCGCTCCCAGAGCGAGCATAAACCCACGGACCCAGGAATCACCGGTGATAATTCAGGGGATACCGTTATTGGTCGTCTCGACGCGAGTGGAAGCATGCCAGCCACGGAGGCGGACGCCGAACACACGAAGGTACTGGAGTTCGGCCTCGGCGACGGCACGTACTGTCTGGACATCGGGGTCATCGACGAGATCGTCGACGCCGGCGAGCTCACGCGGATCCCCAACTCGCCCGAGCACGTCGAGGGCGTGATGGACCTCCGAGGTCGGACGACGACGATCGTCGACCCGAAGACGCTCTTTTCGATCGGGGAGACGGGTCCCCGCGAGCGGATCGTCGTCTTCGATGACGACCGAGTCTCGGAGGGCGGGACCGTCGGGTGGATCGTCGACGAGGTGTTCCAGGTCAGAGACGTCGCGCCCGAGGACGTCGACGAGGGGACCACCACCGACGACGAGGGCGTCCACGGGATCGTCAAATCCGACGACCGGTTCGTCGTCTGGGTCGCCCCCGACGTCGACGCCGGCGTCGACGTCGAGATCGACGGAGAAGGAAACTCGGCGGCCGACGAGTCCGTGGAGGCATGATCGACGAGCGAGGGGCGGATCGGCCCGGATCGATTCCGAGCGGATCGGGTTCTCACCGCTGAAAAACGGGTGCCAACGCTTATCGGGCCGCCCGCGATGCTCCACGTATGCGAGTCTCCAGCGGGGTTCCCGGATTCGACGAGCTCGTCGACGGGGGGTTCCCGTCCGACCGGCTGTACGTGGTGAGCGGCCCTCCCGGAAGCGGCAAGACGACGTTCTGCTCGCAGTTCGCGGCGCAGGGTGCCCGAAACGGAGACGACGTGCTGTACGTCAGCATGCACGAGACGAAGGAGGGGATCCGCCGCGACATGGGCGGGTACGACTTCGGCTTCGACCGCGCGCTCGACACCGACCGGGTGACGTTCCTCGATTCCTTTTCGGCGGACGGCCGGCGGTTCTTCGGGCTTCCGGGCGAGCGCCGGGACCGCTCGGGCGTCACGAACCGGCTCACGGGGTTCGTCAACTCTCGCGACATCGACCGGGTCGTCTTCGACTCGACGATGCTGTTGCGCTTCCTGCTCGACGACGACGAGGACACCATGATCCAGCTGCTCTCCTCGCTGAAGCGGACGGACGCGACGACGATGCTCATCTCCGAGATGACCGACCCGAGCGCGTACTCCGAGGAGCACTACCTCGCACACGGCGTCGTCTTCCTCCACAACTACCTGGAGGACGAGGGGATGCGTCGCGGGATACAGGTGTTGAAGATGAGGGGAACCGACGTGAACACCGACATCCAGGACGTCGAGTTCACTGACGGGGGCATTCGCGTCGGCTCGGCCGCGACGGTGACCCGGTGATGTACGCCCGGACCTTCGGGACGGACTGGGATCCGGCGGAGCTGACCCGCGAGGCGGCCATCGATCGGGCGTTCGCGCTCGGCGTTGCGGCGGGCTGCGGGAGCGAACGCCCCGAGGAGCTCGACCGGATCCTCGAGGCGTTCCCCGGCGCGTACGAGCGGAGCATGGTCGAACTCGCCTACGACGAGGGACGGACCAAGGCGCTCGACGCCCCGGCAGAAGAACCCGAGGCCGTCTGGGCGGAGCTGGTCGACGGGGTCGGTACGCCGCGGACGCCGCCGCTGCCGGCGGCGCTCCCCGGAGCCCTCAGTGAACTGACGATCACCCGCTCGCCGAGAACCGGGTCACCGTCCGCGCTTGACCTGCCGAGGTTCCTCCGAAAGTGATTCCTCGGAAGGGTTTTATCGGGGTCGCCCCGATGTGTGAGACATGAGTCCGCTCCCTGACGCTGTCGTCTCCGCCGACAGCGTCCTCGTCAGCGGACCACCGATGAGCGGGAAGTACGACCTCTTCAACCGACTGCTCGCCGCGTGGTCGGACGCCCCCGTCGTCGTCTCGACCGGTCGGACCGCGGAGAAGGTCCGCGCGGATCACGACCGGATCGTCGGGGACGGCGGTGACGACCTCGTCGTCATCGACTGCGTCACCCACCAGCAGGGAGGGAGTCCAGTCGACACGCCGACGACGAAGTACGTGAGCGGTCCCGGCGACCTCACCGAGATCGGGATCAAGTTCACGGACGTGGTCGAGTCGTCGATCGGTCGTGAGCGGGCGGTCGGCGTCTACTCGCTCTCCGAGCTGTTGATGTACTGGGATCCCGACCGGGTCTACCAGTTCACCCGCGTCATGGCCTCTCAGTGCTCGGGACAGGGGTGGCCGTTCGTGAGCGCCGTCGGATCGACGACCCACGACGAGCAGGTGATACACACCCTGTACGAGCCGTTCGACCTGGTCGTCGAGACCCGCGTCGAGGGCGACGAGCGGCAGTTCAGGGTCCGCGACCGGATGGGAGACCCCTCCGGCTGGGAGTCGTTTTGAACGCCCGTCGAGGGCCGTTTTCACCCCACCAGCTCGAACTCGATGCCGATCGGCGGGGCGTCGACGACTCCCCAGTAGACGAACCGGTAGGGGCCCGAACCGAGCGGGGGACAGACGTCGAGTTCGCGTCCCGGAACGGCGTCGACGATGGCCGGCTCCTCCAGATCGATCGACCAGCTGTAGGTGTCGCCCGGCCCGAGCGCGTCGTCCTCGCGGGGGAGGTCCGCGGCATCGCCGGTCGTGGATCCGCGCACGTCGAGCCACCCCTCACCGGTCCGGCGCTGTATCGAGTACGCGTGCTCGCCACGGGTCGTCACCGACGACTCGCCGGCGTTCCGCATCACGAGCCGGAGCGACTGTCCGTACGTCTCGGTGGTCCCCTCCGCGGACAGCTCGAGCGTCGTCCCCTCCGTCTCGACGGTTCGCGATTCGACGGAGGCGTCGAACGGGGCCTCGAGCCGGACGAACTCCTCGTCGGGACACGACAGCGTCTCGGGCGTCCCCTCGGGACCCTGCGGGCCGTCGCCGGCGGCGACGTCGAGACAGCCGGCAGTCGCGGTCGCGCCGAGGACGATCCCGGCCGAACCGGCTCGCCACAGCAGGTCCCGCCGTGAACGCTTCATGTCCGGGCTACGAACGCGACGGGTTTCAACCCCGCGAGTGTGGCCGGCCCGACGGAGTCGCCGGCGATCGCGTTCGGGACCGCAGGCGCCGGCGTTCGGAACCGCTTTCCCGCCGGCCGGCCCATGGCCCCGTATGGAGCTGTTCGGATCCAGCGGCATTCGCGGGGTCGCACTCCGGTATCTCACGCCGGAGCTCGTCCTCGACATCGCGAAGGCGGCCGGATCGACCTGGGAGGCCGACCGGGTCGCCGTCGCCCGCGACACCCGCACCACCGGCGAGCTGTTCGCCAACGCCGCCGCGAGCGGGCTCGCCGCCGTCGGCTGTGACGTCGACCGGCTCGGCGTCGTCCCCACGCCCGCGGTCGGTCACTACTGTGAGTCCGTCGGCGTCCCCTGCGTGCTCGTCACTGCCTCGCACAACCCGCCCGAGTTCAACGGGATCAAACTCGTCGGCGACGACGGCGTCGAGCTCGCCGTCGACGTGTTAGAGCGCGTCGAGCGCCGCGTCCTCGACGACGAGTACGCCCACGCCGACTGGCGGACCGCCGGGAGCGAGACGACCGTCGAGGGCGTCGTCGACGACTACGCCGACCAGCTCGTCGCCGCGATCGATCGGGAGGCGATCGCCGCCGCCGATCTCACCGTAGCCGTCGATCCCGGACACGGGGCCGCGTCGGTGAGCTCCCCGCGGATCTACCGCGAACTCGGCTGTGAGGTACTGACGGTGAACGCCACCCCGGACGGCCACTTCCCCGGCCGGGACTCCGAGCCGGTCCCCGAGAACCTCCGGGCGCTCTCGCGGCTCGTCGCGACCTCCGAGGCGGACGTGGGGATCGCCCACGACGGCGACGCCGACCGGGCCGTCTTCGTCGACGAGACCGGATCGGTGGTCGACGGCGACACCTCCTTCGCGGCGCTCGCCGACGACGCGCTGTCGCCGGGTGACGCCGTCGTCAGCGCGGTCAACGTCTCCCAGCGGCTCGTCGACGTCTGCGAGGCGAACGACGCCGACCTCGAGTTGACGCCGATCGGCGCGACCAACATCATCACCCGGACCCGCGAGCTGGACGAGGATGGCGTTCACGTGCCCATCGCCGGCGAGGGCAACGGCGGGGTGTTCTTCCCGCCGTACCGGCTCTCGCGGGACGGCGCGTACATCGGCGCGCGCTTCCTCGAGCTCCTCGCGGCCGCGGACGCCCCCGTCAGCGAGGCGATCGCGCCCTACACCGACTACCACTTCGTGCGCGTCAACGTCGAGTACGACGACGGCGACGAGCGCGAGGACATGCTGTCGGCCGCGCGGGCGTTCGTCGAGACCTCGGATGCGACCCCGAACACGACCGACGGCTACCGGCTCGACTACGGCGACGCGTGGGTGCTCGTCCGCCCCTCCGGGACGGAGCCGAAGATCCGGATCTACGCCGAGTCAGGCGACGCCGACCGCGCCGATCGGCTGGCCGAGGAGATGCGCACGGCGGTCGAGAGCGGTCGGTAGGGTCGATTTTCACGAGATCATGCGTCGGCGCGCCGGTGAGCGCCCGGCGGGCGCGAACCGCCCGCGAGGGAGTTGCGAGCGCTTGAAAAGCGCGAGCAACGAGGCTGGGGAGGCGTGAGGCTGCGGTTGCGGGGCTGTGCGGGAGGGGCGGGGCTTTGGAGATGTTCGTCGGAACCGTGTTTCTCGATCAGTACGGTCAGGGAGCTGGAACTTTGGAGACGGTCACTGCGCCGGCAACGGGTTATGAACGGATCCGTCAGTCGAGCGCCGCGAGCGCCTCCGCCGCCTCCCGCGCCGCCCGCAGGTGGTCGCGAGCGCGGCGCGGGTCGTCCGTCTCCTCCGCCGCGCGGGCGAACCGGTTCAGCGTCCGCGTCAGCGACTCGCGGGCCGCGGTGATCCCACCGGCGAGGTCGTCGATCGGGGTTCCTCCGGCCGCGGCCTCCCCGGTCCCGGTTCGCGACCCCGCGTTCGGCGTCGACGTTCGCGATCCCGCCTCCGGCGTCGACGGCGACCGTCCGACGGCCCCGTCCGAGGCGTTACGAGCGCCCTCGATCCCGGTCGGTTCCGGGTCGTTCGCGACGGCGGCATCCCCCGCGGCGGCGTTCGCCGCGGCGTCTCCCGTGGCGGCGGCGTTTCCGGCGGTCGCGGCGCTGCCGGCGTCAGCCGTGGGTTCCGACTCCTCCGTTCCGGTCTCGTCGGCCGCGGGGACCTCGAACCCGTCCTCGGTCGCGTGACACGTCGGGCAGAACTCCCGGCCGTCGTGTCGGAATATCGGGTCCCCACACGCGTCGCAGTGGCGGTTCGTCATCGTCGCGCCCTGTAAGAGCAGCTCCGACATCCGCTGGGTGTGCTCGCGTTTCTTCTCGTCCTCCGCGAACTTCTCGCGGAGCTTCTCGCGTTCCGCTTCCTTGTCGAACTCGTCGCTCATGTGCGGCCGAACGCCCTTCACGAGCAAAAGTCCGGTGGGCTCGGCTCGCGCCGGTGCGGATCGGGTCTCCCGCGATCCGCCCCTCACTCCTCGGTGCGGGTCCGGTCGGCGTCGGGGTCGAGCTCGCCGCGGTGGATCTTCGCGCCGTCCTGGGCGACCTGTCGACCGAGCACGGCGCACTTGATCCGCATCGGGGAGATGTCGACGCCGAGCATCTCGGTGACGTCGTCGGTGTCGAGCGCGTCGAGCTCGTCGACGGTCATCCCGCGGAGCCGCTCGGAGAGCATGCTCGCGGACGCCATCGAGATGGCGCAGCCGTCGCCGGTGAACGCCACCGTCTCGATCGTCTCGCCGTCGTCGTCGAGGGCGACGTCGACCTTGATCGTGTCGCCACAGGAGGGGTTCTCCCCGACGTGTGTGAAGTCCGGATCCTCGAGTTCCCCGTAGTTGCGCGGGTTCTTGTAGTGGTCGAGGATCTGCTGTCGGTACATGTCCGAGCCCGTTCCCATACTGGCTCCGAGTAAGCCCGTCGCGTTCAAAAGCGTTCCGTCGGGCCCGTCACGCCACCGAACCGCCCGTTTCTCCCGACGGGTGACCCGCCCTCGCCCGCGAGTGCTCGTCCGCGGACGCGTGCGAGCGACCGGCGTGCGAGCGCTCAGGCGAACAGGTCGCGCGCCTCCCGAACCGCGTCGACGAGGGCGTCGACCTCCTCGACGGTGTTGTAGAGGTAAAAGGAGGCGCGCGCCGAGGCCGCGACGCCCAGTTCGTCGTGGAGCGGCTGGGTACAGTGGTCGCCCGCGCGGATCGCGACGCCGTAGTCGTTGAGGACGCTCGAGAGGTCGTGCGCGTGGACGCCCTCGACGTTGAACGCGACGAGGCCGCCGCGCTCGTCGCCCGGCGGGCCGTAGATCTCCACGCCGCCGAGGTCGGTCAGCCGGTCGTAGGCGTACTCGGCGAGCAGGCTCTCGTGGTCCTCGATGCGCTCCATGCCGACCTCCTCGAGGTACTCGATCGCGGCCGCGAACCCGATCCCCTGGGCGATCGAGGGGGTGCCGGCCTCGAACTTCCACGGGAGGTCCTCCCAAGTCGACTCCTCGAAGGTCACCTTCCGGATCATCTCGCCGCCGTAGAGGTACGGCTGCATCGCCTCCAGTAACTCCTCCCGGCCGTACAGCGCGCCGATCCCGGTCGGCCCGCACATCTTGTGACCCGAGAAGGCGAGGAAGTCGACGTCGAGGTCCTCGACGTCGACGGGACGGTTCGGCACGGACTGGGCCGCGTCCGCGAAGATCAGCCCGTCGTGGTCGTGTGCGAGCTCCGCCAGCTCGCGGATCGGGTTGATCGTCCCGAGCGTGTTCGAGACGTGGACCGCCGACACCATCGCCGTGTCGTCGTCGATCTTCGCCGCGGCGTCGGCCATGTCGAGTCGCCCCTCGTCGGTCACCTCGATGAACCGCACCTCCGCGCCCGTCTTCTTGCCGATCTGCTGCCAGGTGACGAGCGAGGCGTGGTGTTCCATCTGCGTGAGCACGACGTTGTCGCCGGGGCCGAGCTCCGCGAGCCCCCAGGCGTACGCGACGAGGTTCATCGCCTCCGTCGTGTTCTTCGTGAATATCACCTCCTCGCGACCGTTCGCGCCGATGAAGTCGGCGACGACGTCGTGGGCCTCCTCGTAGGCCACCGACGCCTCCTGGCTCAGCTGGTGGATCCCGCGGTGGACGTTGGAGTTGTAGCTCCGGTAGTAGTCGGCGATCCGATCGACGACCGGGTCCGGCGTGTGCGACGTCGCCGCGTTGTCGAGGTAGACGAGGTCGACGTCGTCCGTCTCGTCCTGCCCGGGCGAGGTGGGGTTGCCGCCGACCAGCCGATCGAGGATCGGGAAGTCGTCGCGGATGGCCCCCACGTCGAACGGGTACTGTTCTTGAACTCCCATTGCCCGAGGTAGGTCCCGGAGCACTAACACACCTTCGGTCCGGTACGTGTTGCCCGTATCGGGGAGCTACCCTGATCCGTGTGGTTTGAGCGATCCGACCGATCGAGAGTACGAATCGTGGAATCGGGGTACGTGAAACGTCTCCAAAGGCCACCCAACCGCACAGCACCTCACGCCTCCCCAGCCTCGCGGCTCCTTTCAGTCGCCGCGTCCCTCGCGGACTCCTCGCGCCCTATCGGGCGCTCGGAGGCGCGCCACCGCACCGAAGATCGCTCATTCTCTCATCTGTAGTGTAGTGAGCATCCGCGAACGAAGTGAGCGGTTCACCGACGGCGAGGCGAACGCCGAGCCGTCGGCTTTTTCCCTCCAGGTTTTTCGAGGAGCGGTTCCCGCAGCGAACGGAGTGAGCGAGGGAACCGCTCCTCGAAAAAGGTGGAAGTGAACTGGTGCGCTTTTGAACGCGGGGGGCCTGGATTCGAGCATGACCGAGACCCTCATCCTCGCCACCCGCGGGTCGGAGCTTGCCCTCCGACAGGCGGAGACCGTCCGCGACGCGCTCGCGACCCGGAAGCGCGAGGTCGAGATCCGCCGCGTCGAGACCCGCGGCGACCAGATCCCCGACGAGCTGATCCACCGGCTCGGCCGGACGGGGGCGTTCGTCCGCGCGCTCGACGAGGAGGTGCTCGCCGGCGACGCCGACCTCGCCGTCCACTCGATGAAGGACGTCCCCACCGAGGGGATGGACGATATGGTCGTCGCGGGCGTTCCCGAGCGCGCCGCCGCCGGCGACGTGCTCGTCCATCCCGAGGGGAAGGCGCTCGCGGACCTCCCCTCGGGCGCGGTCGTCGGAACGGGCTCGCTCCGGCGGACCGCCCAGATCCTGGCGGCGCGCCCGGACCTCGTCGTCGAGCCGATCCGCGGCAACGTCGACACCCGGCTGGAGAAGCTGCTCGCGCCCGGCCTCCAGGCGGAACACGAGCGCCGGCTGGTCGCCGCCGGGGAGGACGCCGCGTTGACCGCCGAGGGAGACGGCGAAAACGAGGCTACCGACGCTTCCGACGAGACGTTCGACGCGAGCGTCGAGGAGTGGTTCGACTCGCTGTCGGACCTCGAGCGCTCGGCGATGGAGCGGAAGGTGGACGACGAGTACGACGCGCTCGTGTTGGCGGAGGCGGGGCTCCGCCGGTCGAACCTGCTCGACGAGGTCGGGACGACCCGGCTCTCCCGCGAGGAGTTCGTCCCCGCGGCCGGACAGGGGGCCATCGCCGTCACCGCCGCGGACGACGCGGTCGCCGAGGCGGTGCGGTCGGCGGTCGACCACCCCCGAACGCGGGTCGCGACCACCGTCGAGCGGACGGTGCTCGCCGAGCTCAACGGCGGCTGTATCGCCCCGATCGGCGTCTCCGCGCTCGTCCAGGGCGAGCACGTCCACACCCGCGTTCGCGTGCTCTCGACCGACGGCACCGAGGAGGTGGAGGGCACCCGCGACCTCCCGATCCGGTCGCACGCGACGGCGGCCGCGTCGTTCGCGGGCGACCTCGCCGACCGCGGCGCGACGGAGCTGATCGCCGAGGCCCGCGAGGAGGTCGACGCGGATGCCTGAGGACGCGGCGGGATCGACGGGCGATCGCGACCACGACGACGAGGTCGACACCCGCCACGACGACGAGGTCGGCACGGTGTCCCTCGTCGGCTCCGGGCCGGGCGACCCGGACCTCCTGACGGTGAAGGCGGCCCGGCTGATCGCGGAGGCGGACGTCGTGCTCCACGACAAGCTGCCAGGCCCGGCGATCCTCGGCGAGATCCCCGAGTCGAAACGCGAGGACGTGGGCAAGCGCGCCGGCGGCGAGTGGACGCCCCAGGAGTACACGAACCGCCGCATGGTCGAACTGGCCCGCGAGGGCAAGCGGGTCGTCCGGCTCAAGGGCGGCGACCCGTTCGTCTTCGGGCGCGGCGGCGAGGAGGCCGAACACCTCGCCGAGGCGGGGATTCCCTTCGAGGTCGTTCCGGGGATCACCTCCGCGATCGCGGGCCCGGCGGTCGCCGGGATCCCCGTCACCCACCGCGATCACGCCTCGTCGGTCTCGTTCGTCACCGGCCACGAGGACCCCACCAAGGCGGAGTCAGCGGTCGACTGGGACGCGCTCGCGGCCACGGGGGGAACGATCGTCGTCCTGATGGGCGTTGGGAAGCTGCCCGCCTACGCCGCCGAACTCCGCGACGCGGGGATGGACCCGGAGACGCCGGTGGCGCTCGTCGAGCGCGCGACGTGGCCCGACATGCGCGTCGCGACCGGCACGCTGGAGACGATCGTCGACGTCCGCGACGACGCCGGGATCGAGCCGCCCGCGATCACCGTGATCGGCGAGGTGGCGGCGACCCGCGAGCGCGTCGTCGGGTTCCTGGGGAACGCCGACGAGAGCGCCTCCGGAGGTGACGGCGCGTGAGCGACGACGCGGACCGCGCGAGTGACGACGCCCCCCGCGTCGCCATCTTCCGCCCGGACGACGAGCGGATCGACGAGGCGGTCGACCTCCTCGCGTCGCTCGGCGCGCGCCCGGTTCCGGACCCGATGCTCGCGGTCGAGCCGACGGGCGCGGTCCCGGCCGAGGACGCCGCGTTCGTCGTGCTCACGAGCAAGACGGGCGTCGAACTCGCCGCGTCGGCGGGATGGTCCCCCGGCGACGCGACGCTCGTCGCCATCGGCCCGTCGACGGCCGCCGCGGCCCGCGACGCGGGCTGGGCGGTCGACCTCGTCCCCGAGGAGTACACCTCCGCTGGGCTCGTGGCGGCGCTCCGCGACCGGGTCGACGGCGAGCGCGTCGAGGTCGCGCGCTCGGACCACGGGAGCGACGTGCTCCTCGCCGGGCTCCGAGAGGCGGGCGCGACCGTCACCGAGACGGTCCTCTACCGACTGACGCGGCCGTCCGAGGCGGGCGAGTCAGCCGAACTCGCCGCCGTCGGCGACCTCGACGCGCTCGCGTTCACCTCCTCGCTCACCGTCGAACACTTCCTCGCGGTCGCCGACGAACGGGGGATCCGGGAGGCGGCGGTCGCCGGCGCGAACGACGCGGTCGTCGGCGCGATCGGCCCGCCGACCGCCGAAACGGCGGCAGACCTCGGGATCGACGTCGACGTGATCCCCGACGCTGCCGACTTCGGCGCGCTCGCCGAGGACGTCGTCGAGGCGGCCGAGGGCCGCTCGAACGGAACCGACGCGATCGAGAGCGAGACCGTAGAGGACGCCTGATCGGCGAGGTCGGCGAGCGCGTCGAAACGGCGCGCCATGGCCGAACCGCCGATATCGTGAACCGAGAACTGGAGACCGTCTCCCGTGACCCTCTCACGTCCTTCGGCGGTCACGGCCCGAGAAGCTGGCTCTCCTCACGTCGAGATCGCGCCCATTGTGGATGTCAAATTTGATATCTGAGCACGAGCGTTTATGCCGACCGAACCGATAGCTGGTGACATGGAACCGGGCGAACGATGGTCGATGCGGGTCGACGGGGGCGTCCTCGTCGTCGAGTTTCCACACGGAACGGGGATCAGCCCCGCGGCCGGCGAGGCGCTCCTCGATCGGTGGCGAGGCCTGCTCGCCGATCGCGACGTCGACGCCGTCGTGATCGTCGTGCGGACGAGTCGACCGTGTTCGGACGCGGGTCGGCGAGCGCTCCGCGAGTCCGTACAGATCGCGGTCGCCCGCGGCGTCGACCGCTTCGCCGTCGTCGGGGAGCGGTCGAAACGGCGGTACCTCGAGCGGACGATCGCCATCGAGGACATCGCGGTCGAAGCGTTCAACGACCCCGCGACCGCCGTCCGGTGGGCGCGGTCGTCGCCCGAGCCGCCCTCCTCGCTCAGGTCGTCTCCGTAGCGGTCGACCGTATCTCCGTAGCGGTCGACCGTATCCCCGTCCCGGCCGTCCTCGAACGCCGACGATATCCGGTCAGTCGGCGGTCGCCGGCTCCGTCCCTCCGGCGGCGTCGGCGGGCGGGTTCGCAGAGAAGTAGCTCGCCAGCGCCGGCCCCGAGACGTTGTGCCAGACCGAGAACAGCGCCGGGATCAGCGCCGCCTCCGGGCTGAAAAAGGAGGTCGCGAGCGCGACCGCGAGCCCGCTGTTCTGGAGGCCGACCTCGAAGGCGCAGGCGCGGGTGCGGTCCTCGGACATCGCGGTCAGCTTCCCGATCCCGTACCCCGCGCCGAGTCCGACGCCGTTGTGGATCACGACCGCCGCGAACGCCAGCGCCGCGGCGGTCAGGATGTTCTCCACGTTGAGGCCGACGACGGCGGCGACGATGGCAACGATGGCCGCGACGCTCACCGCCGGGAACACGTCGAGGCCGACCTCGGCCACGCGCGGGGCCCTCCGGTCGAGGACGTACCGGATCGCGAACCCGAGCCCGACCGGGATCACGACGATCCGAACGATGGTGACGAACATCTCCATGAACGTCACCTGGAGGCTCTCTCCGAGGATGAACACGACCCACGCGGGCATGACGACCGGCGCGGCCAGCGTCGTGACGGTCGTGATCGCCACCGAGAGCGCCACGTCACCCTTTCCGAGGTACGTCATCACGTTCGAGGCGGTACCGCCGGGCGCGGCACCGACGAGGATCAGCCCGACCGCGAGCGCGGACGGGAGGTCGAAGGCGACGACGAGCCCCCACGCCGCGAGCGGCATCACGAGCCACTGGGCAATCGCGCCGATCGCCACGTCGCGGGGGCGCTCGACGAGCCGCCTGAAGTCCGCGGGCTCGAGCGTGAGCCCCATCCCGAGCATGATGATGCCGAGGAGCGGCGTGATGTACGGCGCGATGGGCGTGAACGTCCCCGGCGAGTACAGCGCCAGCGCCGAGGCGACGAGCACCCAGACGACGAAGTACTTGCTCGCGATCCGGCTCGCCCGCCGGATCCCGTCGGTTCCGATGCTCACAGAACTCCCCTCCGTCTGCGGTCCATATCGAACGTTCGTCGGATCTACGTTTTCACTCCGTCGCTTCCGGCGAGGCGTTCGGAGGCGGCTCGGGTCAGTCCTCGATCCCGGCCGCCTCGACGACCCGTTCCGCCTGACGGGTCGCGCGCTCGCGGACCGCCGCGGCGTCGATCCCGACGTGTTCGCCGTCGTCGTACCGGACCGTGCCGTCGACCATGGTGAACACCACGTCGTCGCCGTGGGCGGCGTACACGAGGTGTGAAAGCGGGTCGTGGACGGGCGTCGCCCGCGTGCGGTCGGTGGTGAGCCCGATCACGTCGGCGGCGTACCCCGGCTCGAGCCGGCCGATCCGGTCGAACCCCGCGGCGCGCGCGCCGTTCGCCGTCGCCATCCGGAGGACCGTCTCCGCCGGGAGCCTGGTGGGGTCGCGGGCGTCCACCTTCCCGAGGAGGCTCGCCTGTCGCATCTCCGTGAAGGGGTCGAGCGTGTTGTTACACGGCGGCCCGTCGTTGCCGAGCGCGACCGCGATTCCGCGCTCGAGGTAGTCGTGGATCGGGGCGATCCCCGAGGCGAGTTTCATGTTCGAGGAGGGACAGTGCGTGACGACGGTGTCCGTCTCCGCGAGGACCTCGCGCTCGCTCTCGTCGGTGTGGACGCAGTGTGCGAGCGTCACGTCCGGCCCCGTGAGCCCGACCTCGTCGAGCCAGTGGACGTTCCGTCTCCCCGTGGCCGCCTCGACCGCCTCGATCTCCTCGGCGTTCTCGCTCGCGTGGGTGTGGATCGTCACCCCGTCGTGGCGGTCCGCGAGGTCGCGACAGCCGCGCAGGCACGCCTCGCTACAGGTGACGGCGAACCGCGGGGTGACCGCGTAGCGAACCCGCCCGCCGGCCGCGCCGTGGTATTCCTCGATCAGCGTCTCGCTCTCCGCGAGCGCCTCCTCGGTGTCCTCGAGCAGGCCGTCGGGCGACTCCTTGTCCATCAGCACCTTCCCGAGCCGTCCGCGGATCCCCGTCTCGATCGCCGCCTCGAACGCCTCGGCCGCGTGGTTCACGGAGAGGTGGTCGACGACCGTCGTCGTCCCCGACTCGAGACACTCCAGGTAGCCGAGCTCGGCGGCGGCGCGGGTCGCCGCCGCGTCCATCGCCGCCTCCATCGGCAACACGGCCTCGAAGAGCCAGTCGAGGAGCGCGGCGTCGTCGGCGATCCCCCGCCCGATCGACTGGACCGAGTGGACGTGGCCGCCGACGAGGCCGGGCGCGACGACGTCGAACTCCCGCTGCTCGTGGTCGGGATACGTTTCGCGGAGGGCCGCCGCCTCGCCGACCGCCGCGATCGCGTCGCCCTCGATCGCGACCGCGCCGTCCTCGATGACGGTGTCCGCGTCGGCGACGACGGTTCCGGTTACCAGCATGTCCGTCCGTTCCTGACGGGTGACGCTCAAGAGTCTTGCCATCGATCTCGGACCGCCCGGATCGGTCGAGCGTCCGTCCCGCTCGCCCACCACGTCCCGTTCGCGGTGGCGTGACGCCCGTGTTCGGAATTGCGCGGAAGCGTGTGGGAGCGATCCGCTCCGTTCGATCCGTCCCCGAATCTTATCTTTCGTGGCGTCCAATCGGCGAGGAACAGGCCGCCCATGAGCGCATCCTCGGACGCGATCCGTGTCCTCCACGTCGACGACGAGCCGGAGCTCGCGGAGATGGCCGCGACGTTCCTCGAACGCGAGGACGACCGGATCGCCGTCGAGACCGCGACGAACGCGAGCGAGGGGCTGGAGCGCGTCGCCGACGGCGACGTCGACTGCGTGGTCTCCGACTACGACATGCCCGGCCGGAACGGCATCGAGTTCCTCGAGACCGTCCGCGAGGAGCACCCGGACCTCCCCTTCGTCCTCTACACGGGCAAGGGCAGCGAGGAGGTCGCGAGCGAGGCGATCGCCGCCGGCGTCACGGACTACCTCCAGAAGGAGCGCGGAACCAGTCAGTACGCCGTCCTCGCGAACCACGTCACCAACGCGGTCGAGCAGTACCGGACCGGCCGGCGGGCCGCCGAACTCGACCGCGTCCGCACGCTCGCCAGCGACGTCAACCAGGCGATCGTGCGTGCGGACTCGCGGACGGCGGTGGAAACCCGCGTCTGTGAGGTCCTCAGCGAGTCCGACCCCTACCTGTTCGCGTGGATCGGCGAGGTCGATCCCGAAACGAACCGCGTCGAACCGGGGACGTCCGCGGGCACGGAACGCGGATACCTCGACGCGATCTCCATCACCGCCGACGAGAGCGACACCGGGCGGGGACCCGCCGGCACGGCGATCCGCGAACGGCGGGTCGCCGTCTCACAGAACGTCGCCGAGGATCCCGAGTTCGAGCCGTGGAAGGCGGACGCGATCGAGCGCGGGTTTCGGGCGGTGGCCGCCCTCCCGCTCGAGTATCGGGACACCCTGTACGGCGTGCTGGCGGTCTACGCCGAGCGTCCGAACGCGTTCGACGCGAACGAACGCGACCTCCTCGCCGAACTCGGGAACGACATCGGCCACGTCCTCCACTCCTTCGAGGTGCGAGCGAGCCTTCGCGAGGAACGTGACTTCGTCGAGCAGGCGCTCGATTCGCTCAACGACGTCTTCTACGTCATCGACGCCGACGGGACGTTCCGCCGGTGGAACGACCACCTCACGGCGGTCACCGGCTACACGGACGAGGCGATTGGGCGGATGCGGGCGACCGACCTCTTCCCGGAGGACGAACTGGAGCGGATCGACGACGCGCTCGAGGAGGCGCTCGCCGTCGGGGAGACGACCGTCGAGTCCGCGCTCCTGACGGCCGACGGCGACCGCGTTCCCTACGAGTTCACCGCGTCGCGTCTGACGGGGCTCGACGACGACCTGATCGGACTCATCGGGATCGGTCGGGACCTCACGGAGCGCAACCAACGCGAACGGCAGCTCGAACGGCTCGTCGATAACCTGCCGGGGATGGTCTACCGATGCGACAACGAGCCGGAGTGGCCGATGGAGGACGTTCGGGGGGAAGTGACGGAACTGACGGGGTATCACCCGTCCGAGCTGACGGATGGGTCCGGGACCTACGGCGAACGGATCATCCACCCTGACGACCGAGAGCAGGTCTGGCGTTCGATACAGGACGCGCTCGATGACCGCGAGCCGTTCGAGATCACCTACCGGATCCGCACCAAGAACGGGGAGATCAAGTGGGTGTGGGAACGCGGACAGGGGATCGATGCCGACGACGACCACGTGGAGGCGCTCGAAGGGTTCATCACGGACGTTACCCGCCAGGAACGATACACGCGGGTCATCGACGCGCTCCACGAGACCGCACAGTCGGTCGTGCGGGCCGACACGGCCGAGCGAGCCGCCGAGATCGCCGTCGAGACCGTTCACGACGTCCTCGACATGCCGGCGAGCGCCATTCACCTCCACGACGAGAGCGACGGGACGCTGGTGCCGGTGGCGTGGACGGATCTGACCGAGGAGATCGTCGGCGAACCGCCGATCTTCACGCCCGGCGAGGGACTCGCCGGAAGGACGTTCGAGACGGGCCAGCCGCTGATCTCCGACGACGTCTCGACGGTCTCCGAACGGTTCAACCCGGACACGCCCGTTCGGAGCGAGATCATCCTCCCGCTCGACGATCACGGCGTGCTCCTCATCGGGTCGGCCACCCCCGACGCGTTCGACGACGCGGACGTCTCGCTCGCGGAAACCGTCGCCGCGCACACGACGACCGCGCTCGATCGGATCGAACGCCAGCGGGAGCTCGAACGACAGAACGAGCAGCTGTCGGAGTTCGCGAGCATCGTCTCCCACGACCTTCGGAACCCGCTGAACGTGGCTTCGGGGCACCTCGAACTCTCCCGTGCGGAGTGTGACAGCGAACATCTCGACGCGGTGGCGAAGGCACACGACCGGATCGGGGTGTTGATCGACGACCTGTTGAAGTTGGCACGCGAGGGAGGCGGGGTGATCGATCCGGAACCGGTCGATCTGGTCGACCTCGTCCGGGACTGCTGGGAGAACGTGGACACCGCCGCGGCGACGCTCGACGTCGCCGTCGAGCGCACGGTTCGGGCCGATCGGAACCGGCTCGCACGGCTCTTGGAGAACCTGATCCGGAACTCCGTGGAACACGGCGGCGACGACGTGACGATCGCGATCGGCGACCTGGGCGACGGGTTCTACGTCGCGGACGACGGTCCCGGCGTACCGGAAGACGATCGCGATCGGGTCTTCGAGTCCGGCTACTCGACGCGTGCGGACGGAACGGGGTTCGGACTCGCGATCGTCGAGGAGATCGTCGACGCACACGGCTGGAACGTGCGAGTGACCGAGAGCGAGGCCGGCGGCGCACGCGTCGAGATCACCGGTCTCGAAACCGGCGCAGCGTGAACCGCCTCGGGGTCGCGCCCCGAGGCACTCGGCCTGCTTAGCCTGTAGATCCCCGAGTCCCGTAGCGGTTCCCGGCAGGGATCGGGTTCCGGTCTCCCGCGGTGCGTTCCCACGTTGTCCAGTGATATCATTGGTTAAGTAACGTATTTATTGTAAAACGACATATTATCCGCGTGACACGCTGTATTCACTGCGGGAAACCCTCTTCGGGGCGGTTCAGTCTCGTTTTCGAGCGGGAGTCGGAGCAGCGGGAGATGGACCTCCCGCTCTGCGATCAGTGCGTCGATCGGTTCGAGGCCGCTCCGGACGTGCGACTGTCCGAGTGACGGGGCGACCGCTCCGATCTCCTCAGGGCGACGCGGAGTCCGACTCCAGCGCCGTCTCGATCTCCGTCATCTCCTCCGCTCGTCCTCGCGATCCGTCTCGATCGACCGCTCTCTCGAATTCCTCGGTCTCCAGCAGCCGGTCGAGCCGTCGCTCGAACTCCGGCTCGTCGATCTCGCCGGTCGCGTACCGTCGCCGGAGCGTCGCGATCGGGTTCTCTCCGTCGTGACTCCTCGTTTCTCCGACATTCGCACTCGTCGTCTCCGCCGGGTCCGCGGGCTCGACGAGCGGGACGTCGTCGCCGAGGAGCGCCACGAGCGGGAGCAGGAGCAGGAACCCCGTCACGAACGTCGCGGGGACGAGCACGCCGAGCTCGAGCACCGCGAAAAGCGAGGTCAGCCCGAACGAGAGCACCGCGACCAGTCCCATGAGCCGCTTCTTTTCGAACGTGGGGAGGGCAGCCATGATCGCGATCGTCTCGTCGCGGCGAAAAAAGCGTGTCGCCGCCATCGACGCCTATTCCCGTCGCGCGCGCGGACTCGTCGCCACATGCTGCGGTACGTGACGACCAATCCGGGGAAGGTCCGCGAGGCGGAGAGCTACCTGGCGGACGGCTCGGTCAGCCAACTGGACTTCGACTACGCGGAGATACAGGCGGACGAGCTCGCACCGATCGCGGCGCGCGGCGCGCGCGACGCGTACCGGGAGGCGGGCGAACCCGTCCTCGTCGACGACGCGGGACTGTTCGTCGAGGCGCTCGACGGCTTCCCCGGTCCCTACTCCTCGTACGTGGAGGACACCCTCGGGATCGACCGCGTCTGGGAGATCGTCCACGACCTCGAGGACCGCCGGGCGGCGTTCCGATGTACCCTCGCGTACTGCGACGGCGCGGGGTTCGCCGCCAGCCCCGACGCGGTCGACCGCGGCGATCGCGTCGCCGCCGCGGCCGCGGGGCCCGGCGGGGGGACCGACGACGGCGGCGAGGACGACGAGGGCGGTGGCGGCGAGGGGCGCGCCGAGTCGCTCCCCGTCAAGCTGTTCGAGGGGTACGTTCCCGGCCGGGTCGTGGCCCCACGCGGCGACGGGGGGTTCGGCTACGACCCGATCTTCGAACACGACGGCGAGACGTTCGCCGAGATGGACACGGAGCGAAAGAACGCGGTCTCACACCGCGGCCGGGCGCTGGAGAAGTTCGCGGAGTGGTATGCGGACCGCTGAGGCGTTCACCACTCCCGCGCGTCCCGGTCCGGTCCGGGGTACTCCCCGCCGACGACCTCGGGGTAGAGCCGCTCGGGCGAGAACACGCTCGCGAACGCGCGCGGCTCGCGAACGCTCACGGGGAATCGGCCCTTGAGTCCAGCGGCCGCGCCGGCGCTCGTCAGCGCCGGATCGAGGCTGATCACCTGCATCGCGCCGCCGCGGTACGCCGACGCCAGCGCCGGGTGGTCGCCCTCGGGGTGGGTGGCGGGCTCGCGCCACGCCGCCACCCGCTCGCGCCAGTCGCGGGCGAGTTCCCGGTCGGCGAGCGAGGCCACGACCGCCTCCGCGTCCGCGAGGAGGGCGTCGCTGGCGACGAGCGTCGTCCAGGCGTGTGCGCGGAGGACGTCGAGCGCGTCGCGGGCGGGACCGCCGACGAGCAGGTCCGCCGCCAACACGTCGGCGTCGGCGACGACCCGAGCGGGGCTCGGTTCGGGTCGCGCGTCGGTGCCGGCGTCGCTCATGCGTCCTCGCCCCCTTCCGTGCCCCGTTCCGCGCGCCGCTTCGCGAGCGCCCGCGAGATCGCCTCCTCGTCGACGTCGTAGCCGGCCGCGCGCTCGAACAGGTCGCCGAAGGTCATGCCCGGACCGTCGCCCGCCGCACGTATCGACCTTCCGGACGGAACCCGCGGCGCGGCCGCGCGGCGCGTCGACCGCGAATCCCCCTCGGCGACGTGGGACGCTCGTCGGACGGGGGGCACACGTCTGACGCGGATATAAGTCGGTTCAGTCGGTCGATCTCGGCAGGCGCGTCGCTCCGATCGACCTCGGGGTGGGGTGCCATTCCCCCGGTTTTTCCGACGGCGGCACGGCTCGTCGCCGCGCGCCCTACCCATGCCTACGCGTACCAAACAACGATGTGGATGGAACCCGTACGCGGGGGTATGCTCGGATCACCGTCCACGACCGACGTCGCGACCGGCGACGCGGGTCGCATGGGCTCGCTCGCCTCGGCGCACTGGGTCGGGATCGCCGCCGCGGTCGTGAGCGCGCTCGTCCACCTCGCGTTGGGGGTGGGGTTCCTCGGCGACTTCCTCGAGACCGGCCTCACCGTCTCGCTGGCGATGGGCGTCTCCTTCCTCGTCGCAGTCGCGGGGTTCCTGGTCGGCATCTGGTTCGTCCTCACCGACCGCTTCCGGCCGACCGTCTACCTGCTCGGGATCCCCTTCACCGCCGGCCAGATCGTCCTCTGGTACGCCTTCAACAGCCCCGGACTCCCCGCGCCGCCGGCGATAAACCCGCTTTCGGCGGCCGACAAACTCGCGCAGATCGTCCTGATCGCGGTGCTCGTGGTCCTGTACCGCCGGGAGTCGTGACCGAGTCGCCGCCGAGACGTCGTCACGCGATCGTACCTACAACCGGCCGCTGGCGACGAGCCAGTCGCGCGCGAACGAGGCGACGACCGGCACCGCCACCGCGGCCGTGAGGAGCCGCGAGATCCCCTGCCCCGGCACCGGCGACAGCGCCAGCCACGTCGCGAGCATCGTCGCCGCGCCGATCGGCCGACGGAGCCGGCTCGGGCGCAGGTCGTGGGTCGGGAGTCCCAGCCGTCGTCGCCGTCGGAGCCCGTAGGCGAAGAGCGGTCGGGCGCCACCGACCGCGAGGAACGCGAGCGGGGCCGCGCCGGCGACGACGGCGGCCGTCGCGCCCACGAGGACGGTCGCCCCGTCGACCTCGACGTCGAGTTCCGCGCCGAGGTCGGTCACCGCGTCGGTCGCGCGCGCGACCGCGCCGTCGACCGCGTCGCCGCCGGCGGCGACCGCGAACAGTCCGCCGGGGAGCCAGCCGCTCGCGGCCCCGCCCGCGACCGGGTCGACGACGAGGTACGCGCCGAGCAGCGCGAGCGCGGACGCGCGGAGGGTCGTCACGACGGTCGCTGCCGTCACCGGCTCCCGGCCGGCCGCCTCGCGGGCTCGGCCGGCCGCGACCCGGATCGCCGCGACCGCGACCACCCCGCCGAGCGCGACGCCGCCGAGCGCGACGAGGGGGAGCCCGGCGGCGAGCAGTCCCGCCGCGCCGATCCCGGTCGGGACCGCCCACAGCGCGACGAGCGGGAGCCAGCCGCCGTCGATCGGGAGCCGGCGGACGACGCGATCCCTCGAGGTCATCGATCCCACCAGGGGACCGCCGGGAAAACCCCTTTCGGCGGGCGGGGAGAACAGCGGCGGGACCCCTCGTCCCGTCACTCGAAGCGGTTCGGAGACAGGTACGCCGCGATCTCCGGATCGACCGCCTCCCCGGCGAGTCGCCTCGCGAGGACGTCGCCGACCGCGGGCGCGAGCGTGACGCCGAGGCCGCTCATGCCGGCGGCGAGGTGGAAGCCGTCGACCGCCGACTCGCCGACGACGGGGATCCCGTCGGGCGTGAGCGTCCGGACGCCGACCCAGTCGGCGACCACCTCGGCCCCCTCGAGCCGCGGGATCGCCGCCTCGATCCGCTCGCCGATCTCGAGGTAGAAGTCGTGGTCGACCGAGCGCGCGTCGGTCGGGTCGAGGCGCCCGGCGTCCCCGTAGCTCGCGCCGAAGCGCCCTCCGAACGCCCGGTTCCGTCCCTCGCCGCGGACGTAGCGGCCGTCGCCGAACTGAACGAAGGGGAGCGAGAAGGGGTCGTCCTTCCCGAGGACGACGACCGGCCCGCGGTTGTGTCGGAGGGGCAGCGAGACGCCGGCCATCTCGTTCACCGCCGGTGCCCACGGCCCCGCCGCGTTCACCACCGCGGCGGCCGGCCGCGTTCCAGCCGCGGTCTCGACGCCGGCGACCCTCCCGTCCTCGACGCGGACGTCCGTCACGGCGGTGCCGGTCTCGACGGTCACGCCGTCGTCGGCCGCTGTCGCCTCGCGGACGGAGTACTGGACGATCTCCGCGGGGTCGAGGTAGCCGTCGTTCGGGGTCCACATCGCGCCGGCGACCGCGTCGGGGTCGAGCCCGTGGTCGGCGAGCGCGGCCGGCTCGAGGATCGACACCTCGACGCCGAACTCCGAGAGCGCCGCCGCGGCTTCGCGAATCTCGGCCAGCTCCCGATCGGTCCGAGCGACGTCGAGCGTCCCGATCCGCTCGAAGTCGAGGGTGCCGTCCTCGATCAGCGGCTCGTAGTGGTCCCACGCGCGCTCGCGAAGTTCGTGGCTCAGCGGGTCCGGATCCGATTGGTGGCGGACGAAGATCGCGACGGAGTCGCCGGTGGTCCCGGAGCCGAGCGCGTCGCGCTCGTAGAGGACGACGGGTCGCGGGTGGTCGCGCAGGCAATACGCGAGGCTCGCGCCGACGATGCCGCCGCCGACGATGACGATCGGGTCCATCGGATTCTCGGTCTCCGCAGTCCGGTAAAAACCCCGTGTTCGGCTCGAGGAAGCCGGCGGTCGCTTGGCTGATCGAGGAAACGTCGACCGGAAGTGCGGTGGCGCGCGCCTCCGAGTGCCCGGAGGGCACGAGGAGCGCGTGCGAGGGACGCTGCGAGCGCGTGGAACGCGCGAGCAGCAGCGAGGCACTACGCGCCTCTGGCAGCCGGACGTAGTCCGGCGACGAGGCTGGGGAGGCGTGAGGCGCGGGGCTGTGCGGGGCGGGGGGGATTCAAGGGGGCAGTCGCGAGGACGAAGCACGGCGACGTAAGCAGCGTGGCGCTACGCGCCACGGGCAGCCGGCGGCTCCGCCGCCGGCGACACTGGAAGGAAGTGAGCGACTGAAGCGCGCAACGGGGCCCCCGAGTCCTCGCGACCGGGGCTTTGGCGGTGTTCATCGTGCTAGCAACGGCGTAGTACCGAGCGGCTGGGACTTTGGAGACGCTCATCACGTCGGCACCGGCCCGGCAGCCGCCGATTCGATGCCATACGGTGGGGTGGTGCTCGGGGTCGTTCCGTGACGTCGCCCGCACGACCGATCTCCGATCGGGGCGGGGACACGCTTTTGATCGCTCGGTCCGTGGTGATCCCGTGTACTCGGTTCGCGTCTCCCGGCGGTTCATCGCCCAGCACTTCCTGACCGTGCCGGACGCCGGCCCGGAAGGGGAGCTCCACTCACACCGCTTCGAGGTCGACGTCGAGGTGGCCGGCCCCGAGTTGAACGAACACGACTACCTCGTCGACATCGACGACCTCGCCGGCCGGATCGACGAACTCGTCGACGAGTACGCCGACGCGACGCTCAACGACCGCCCCCGGTTCGAGGGGAACAACCCGAGCGTCGAGCGGTTCGCCCGCGTCTTCTGTGACCGCCTGCTCGAGGGGATCGAGACCGAGGGGATCGAGACGGCGAGCGTCACGATGTGGGAGGACGAGACCGCGGCCGCGAGCTACCAGACGACCGTGGGGGAGTAAACCGAGACGGTTGCTGCCGCGATTAGCGTCTCCGAACCCTCAGTCGCTCGATCCCGTGTCGTTGCTGGTGCGGTGACCACCGCCAAAGCCCCAGTCGCTCGGCTGTACGAAGTGAAATGAACGACTGCGGTGACCACCGCCAAAGCCCCAGTCGCTCGGCGATACGCAGTTGCCGACACGGTAAACACCGCCAAAGCCCCAGTCGCGAGGCGGCCGTACGCTCGCTGCGCTCCTCACTCGGTCGCTATCGCTCCCTCGTTGCGGTGCTTGTGTCGCCTACGGCCGCCTCGCGACTGCCCCGTTGAGTCCCACCCCGCACAGCCCCGCACCTCACGCCTCCCCAGCCTCGTGGCTCACTTCGTTCGCCACGTCCCTCGCGGGCTCCTCGCGCCCGTTCGGGCGCTCGGAGGCGCGCCACCGCAGGATCGTTCGACGGCTTCCTCACCTGACTCCGCCTCGCGATCCCTCTCAGTACGTCAACAGCACGCCGACCGCCTCCTCGGGTCGTTCCTCGAGCAGTTCGTAGGCGTCGGCGGCCTCCGCGAGCGGGACCCGGTGGGTGAGTATCGGGTCGAGGTCCAGTCCCGCGAGCCGCTCCCAGGCGACCTCACGGCGTCGTTCGAGCGACCAGCGACCCCGGAGCGCCGGCTCGACCGTCGACACCTGGCTGCTCTCGATCGCGATCCGGTCGCGATGGAAGCTCCGCCCGAGGTCGAGCTCGGCAGGTTTCGTCCCGTACCACGAGCCGACGACGACACGCCCGTCGTACCCGGTGGCCGCGATCGCGTCGTCGAGGGCGTCGGGCGCACCGCTCAGCTCGTAGGTGAGGTCCCGTCCGGGCGGGTCGCCCTCGCGGAGGCGCTCGATCGCGTCCGCGCCCGGCGGCAGGCTTCGGTCCGCGCCGATCCGCTCGGAGCGCTCCCGGCGGGCGGGACAGGCGTCGACGGTGGCGAGCTCCGCGAGCGGCGAGTCCGCCAGCAGCGCCGCCGTCGCGAGGCCGATCATCCCCTGGCCGAACACGCCGACGCGCTCCCCGATTCGAGGGTTCCCGTCCATCAGGAAGTTGACCGCGGTCTCCACGGTCGGGAACAGCGCGGCCTGCGCGTCGCTGACCCCGTCGGGGACGGGCTGGAGTTCCCCCGGCGACGCCGTGAACGCGCTCGCGTGCGGCTCGAAGGCGAACACCCGTCGTCCGTGCCACTCGGGGTCGACCGCTTCGCCGACCGCGTCGACCTCGCCGACCGCGGCGTAGCCGTACGACAGCGGGAACGAGAGGTCGCCGTCGAGCGACTCCAGCGCCGGGTCAGCCGGGAGGTCCGTCGGTGCCTCTCCCCGATAGACGAGCCGCTCCGTGCCGGAGCTGATCGCCGAGACCGTCGTCCGCACGCGGACCTCGTCGCTCTCCGGAACCGGGTCCGGGACCGACTCCACCTCGACCGTCCGCGGCTCGGTGAACCGCAGTCGGCGCGCCGTCATCGCCGGGACCGACCCCGAGAGACCGGTTCGGCGCGGTCGACGGCTCGACGTCGAGGTCGATCCGTCCGCGCGATCGGCCGTGCGGCCGGATGGATGCGTGGATACATACGCTCCCCATGGGTGTGAGGACCGTAAACGTTGGCCGTGACGGTGGCCGCAGGTCGGTCGCGTCGATCGCCCGGCCGCGACGCCCCGGCCGGGAGAAGCCGGTCGGACGTCACGGTGCGGACGCCGCCACCGCATCCGCCGTCCGATCCGCCTCCCGCTCGCTCCGCCGAACGTGCGGGTCGCCGTTCCGGCGAAGCGCGTCCGACCCGTAGATCCGTCGTCGACGACGGCTACTCCGCCGACCCGGCCGGTTCCGACCCGTCCGCGAACGTCCCGGCCTCCTCGTCGAACTCCCCGTCGTACCGGAGACACGCGATCCCGTGGTCCGCGCCGACGTCGTACTCCGTCGGGTGACGTCGCTCGCAGGGGGAGACGAACGCGGCGTCGAGCAGTTCCGCGGCCTCCCCGATCCGGTCGTCGCGGAGCGCGTCGATCGCCTCGGCGACGGCAGCCTCGGCGTCGGGGTCCGAGAGCGGATCGGGGAGGCCGAACTCCTCGCGAACCAGCGCGTCGAACGTCTCTCGGGACGCCTCTGTCGGGCCGGTCGGACCGGCCGGATCGATCGCGTCGGCCGGATCGAGAGCGCCGCCGTCGACCGGCGACCCGTCGCCCTCCCTCGACGTCCTCGCGGCCGTCAGGGACGTCACGCCGTCGGCCTCCCTCGCCCGGAGTTTCAGGTCCGTCAGGGAACGCCAGGTCTCCCCGGAGAGGTCGTACTCGGCGCTCGGGACGAGTCGCGGACATCGAGTGTGAAACCGACAGCCCGAGGGGGGATCGACCGGGGACGGGACCGTCCCGGTGAGGCGGATCCCGTCGCCCTCCCACAGCGGGTCGGGTTCGGGGATCGCGGAGAGCAGCGCCTCGGTGTACGGGTGGTACGGCGGTTCGAACACCGTCTCGGTCGGCCCGCGCTCGACGAACTCGCCGAGGTACATCACGGCCACCCGGTCCGAGACGTGCTCGATCACGCGCAGGTCGTGCGCGATGAACACGTACGCGAGCCCGAACTCCGCCTGGAGGTCGGAGAGCAGGTTGAGGATCTGCGCTTGAACGCTGGCGTCGAGCGCGGACACCGGCTCGTCACAGACGATCACCTCGGGATCGACCGCGAGCGCGCGGGCGATCCCGAGTCGCTGGCGCTGCCCGCCGGAGAACTCGTGCGGATAGCGGGCCGCGTGGTTCGGCTTCAACCCGACCGTCTCCAACAGCTCGCGGACCCGCTCGTCGCGTTCCGCGCCCGCCGCGAGCCCGTGGACGTCGAGCGGCTCGCCGACGATGCCGCCGGCGGTGAGGCGAGGGTTCAGACTCGAGAGGGGATCCTGAAAGACGTACTGGAGGTCCTTCCGGCGGTCGCGCAGCTCGGCGCTCGACAGCGCAGTCAGGTCCTCCCCGCGGTGATACACCGACCCCGCCGTCGGCTCGACCAGTCCGAGCACGCTCCGGGCGAGCGTCGTCTTCCCGCAGCCGGACTCGCCGACGACGCCGAGCGTCTCGCCCGCCCGAAGATCGAAGTCCACGCCGTCGACCGCCCGCACCCGCCGCGACCGCCCGAGCAGCCGGTCGAGGAACCCCTCGGTCGAGTCGTAGTGCGTCTCCAACCCCTCGACGCGGAGGACCGGTTCGACGGCGTCGCCGTCATCGTCACTCATCGGCGGGGTCACCCCCGGCGCGTTCGTCCCGCGGTTCCTCGACCTCCACGGAGTAGTCCAGCCCGCCCGAGAGCCCCTCCGTGTACTCGAGGCAGGCGGCAGCCCGGTCGTCGTCGAGCGTCGCCGCCTCGCCGGTCTCCGGATCGACGAGCGAGGGGTGCGTCCGGGTACACGCCTCCTCGGCGAAGGGACACCGCGGGTGGAACCGACAGCCGGAGGGCGGATCGACCGGATCCGGCGTCGTTCCCGGAATCGTCCGGAGGCGATCCCGGCCGTCGCCGATCCGCGGGATCGCGCTCATGAGCCCCGCCGTGTACGGGTGTTTCGGGTCGTAGTACAGGTCCTCTATCGGGGCCGTCTCGACGGCCTCCCCCGCGTACATCACCATCGCTCGGTCGCACGTCCCGGCGATCACCCCGAGGTCGTGGGTGATGAGCTGGACCGCGACGTCGAACTCGTCGGCCAGCTCGTCGAGCAGCTCCAGGATCCGCGCCTCGACGGTGACGTCGAGAGCGGTCGTCGGCTCGTCGGCGACGATCAGGTCCGGCTCACACGACAGCGCCATCGCGATGGTCGCGCGCTGGCACATTCCGCCGGAGAACTCGTGGGGGTACTCGGAGTACCGGGCCTCCGGATCGGCGATCCCGACGCGGTCGAGCAGCCGGATCGCTCGCGTTTTCGCCGCCGCCGGGTCGTATCCCATGTGGTGTTCGATCGTCTCGGCGATCTGCTCGCCGACGGCGTAGACGGGGTTCAACGCGGCGCGGGCGTCCTGAAAAACCATGCCGATCTCGTCGCCGCGGACCGACCGGAGGGCGGACTCGTCCATCGACAGGAGGTCCTCGCCCTTGAACCGGACCTCGCCGCGTTCGATCCGGCCAGGTCGGTCGATCAGCCCGAGCACCGACCGCGCGGCCACGCTCTTTCCGGCCCCGCTCTCCCCGACGACGCCGAACGTCTCCGCGGCCTCGACCCGGTAGGAGAGGTCGTCGACGGCGGTCACGACGCCCTCATCGGTGTGAAACCGAACCGTCAGGTCCTCGACCTCCAGGAGGGCGGTCACGGCTCGTCACCTCGGCTCTCGCGGTTCTCGCCGTCGTCCCGCAGATCCCCCCGATCCCCGCGTCCCCCACGGTCCACGCCGATCCGGCGCGCGTCGAGCGCGTCGTTGATCCCGTCGCCGATCACGTTCATCGCCAGCACGAAGACGAAGATCGCCGCGCCGGGGTACACCGTCGCCCACCACGGGATCTCCCCGCCGGGCCCCTGGATCAGCGTCTCGCGGGTCGCGTCGAGCATCGTCCCCCACTCGGCGGTGCTCGGGTCCATCCCGAGTCCGAGGAAGCCGAGCGCGGCGACGCCGATCACGACGTTGCCGACGTTGAGCGACGCCAACACGACGAGCGGCGACAGCGCGTTCGGCGCGACGTGTCTGCGGATGACGCCGCGGTCGCGCGCGCCGATCGCCCTCGCCGCCAGCACGTAGTCGCGTTCCGCGATCGACAACACCTCCCCGCGAACGAGCCGGGCGTACCCGGCCCACCCGAAGAGGCTGAACGCGCACACTAGCTGCCAGTAGCCGCCACCGAGCGTGGCGACGACGACGAGCGCCAACACGAGGCCGGGGAACGCGAAGACCACGTCGACGATCCGCATCATGACCTCGTCGACCGTCCCGCCGTAGTACCCCGAGACCGCCCCGTAGACCAGCCCGAACGCCGCCGTCAGCCCGACGACCACGAACCCGATCGAGATGCTGTAGCGCCCGCCGACGAGGACCCGAGAGAACAGGTCGCGTCCCGCGCCGTCGACGCCCATCGGGAACCGCGCGGACGGCGGGTCGTACGGGCTCACGCTCGGGTCCACGGAGAGGTAGAGGATCGTCGTCGGGTCGTAGGGCGCGAGCGCGAACGGCTGGACGACCACGCCGAAGACCTCGACGGGCCGCGCGAGAAGCGAGACGAGCGCCATCGCGACGACGACCGAGAGGGCGACCATCGCCGAGCGGTCCCGTCGGAACCGTCGGAGCCCGCGTCGCCACCGGCCGGCCGCCGCGCCGTTCGTCGCCCTCTCGGCGCTTTCCCCGTCGTCGCCCTCGCCGGTCGCTCCCCGACCCTCGCCGGTCGCGCCGTCCGTCTCGCTCCACTCGGAGAGCGGATCGCGGTCGCGGACGCGGTCCGCGTCGAACCCGACGACCCGGATCCGTCCCCGCTCGGCGGTTCGACCGCGCGCTCGACTCCCGTCCGAGCCGGTCCCGCGCTCCCCGTTCTCAGTCATACCTGATCCTCGGGTCGAGCACTGCGTACAGGACGTCCGCGAGGAAGTTCGCGAGGACGACGGCGACGGCGGTCACGACCGTGATCGCCATCACGACGTTGACCTCCCGTCGGTTGATCGCCCGGACGAGCTCCGAGCCGAGTCCGGGCCAGTTGAACACGCTCTCGACGACGACCGAGCCGGCGACGATGCCGGCCGTCAGCGTGGCCGCGAGCGTGACCACTGAGACGAGCGAGTTCCGCAGAACGTGTTTGAACACGACCGTGCGCTCGGGCAACCCCCTCGCGCGCGCGGCGGTGACGTACTCCGCGTTCAGCTCCTCGACCATCGACGTCCGCATCACGCGCATGAGGCTCGCGGCCGCCGCGGTCCCGATCGTCACCCCCGGTAACAGGAGATACCGGAGCGTCTCCGGGTGATACAGCGGCAGCCGCGAGGGGGGCAACACCGGGAACAGTCCGAGGTACAGAGAGAAGACGAGGATCAACAGCAGGCCGAGCCAGAAGTTCGGGAGCGAGACTCCCGACAGCGCCAGCACGCGGCTCGCGACGTCGCCGAGCTTCCCCTTGTTCACCGCCGCGTAGATCCCCGTCGGGATCGCGATCGCGACCGCGAAGACCCAGCCGAAGAGCCCCAAGGCGATCGTCTCTGGAAGCCGTCGCCACACGAGGCCCGAGACCGCCCGTCCCGTCCGGATCTCTCGACCGAAGTCGCCGACGAGCACGTTCGAGAGCCACTCGAGGTACCGTCTCCACACCGGTCCCGAGACGCCCCACCGCTCGCGGAGTCGCGCCTCCTCGGCGGCGCTCACGTCCGGGTTCAACGCGACCACCTGCGAGACCGGATCGCCGGGCGTCAGGTGGAACAGCCCGAAGGTGACCACCGACACGCCGAACAGGACCGGGATCACGGCGAGCGCACGCCGGAGGACGAACCGTCTGAGACTCATCGTCGAGCGGACTCCGCGGTCACGGCGACTCGCCGTACTCGGCGGCCATCTCCTCGAGCAACTCCTCCGCACGCTCGACGTCGTACTCGTTCAGCGGCTTGACCGTCGCCTCGAGCGCGTCGTAGTCGGCCGTCCCCGCCCCCCGCGCGATCCGCGGGATGGGCGTCCAGGCGGGTTCCGCCCAGCCGTTCAACACGTTGTCGACGATCCGCTGACGGGGAACGAGGTGGTTGACCGCCTCCCGAAGCCGCGGATCGTCCCACGGCTCGACGTTCACCGGATACTGGAGGTAGTCGTATCCGCCGGCCTCGACGGCGTGGACGACGAAGTCGTCGGCGTCGTCGAAGTCCTCGAGCGTCCCGCTCGCGACGTCGTAGGTGAGGTCGACCTCGCCGTTCCGGAGCGCGCCCGCCCGCGTCGCGTCGTCGGGAACGACCTCCACCTCGACGGCGTCGATCGCGGGGCCGTCCGGGAACGCGTCGGGGCCGTCGAACCACGCGAACGCCTCCGCGACCCCGCGGGATTCGACCCAGTAGTCGTCGAACCTCGAGACCTCGAGGTACTCCTCGTCGACGAACTCGCCGAACTCGTACGGGCCGGTTCCGATCGGCGTGACCCCCTCGCGCGGGTCGATCCCGCCCTTCTCGACGTCGGCGATCTGGTCCGCGCTGAGGACGTATATCCCCGGCAGTTCGCGCTCCGCCTCCGCGTCGGGGACCTGCGCGTACACGTCGACGACGTGGTCGTCGACCGCGACGGCGGCGAGCACGGAGTCGAACGTCTGGGGGGCGGTCGCCGAGTTCTCGTAGTACTCGTAGCTCGCGACGACGTCCTCGGCGGTCAGCTCGCTCCCGTCGTGGAACTCGACTCCCTCGTGGAGCTCGTAGCGGAACCACATCCCGTACGTCCCGTCCGCGGCCGCCTCGCGAGCGTCCTCGGGCAGCAGGACGCGGACCTCGTCGTCGGCCGCGGGGTCGTCCTCGGGGTGTCTGGCGATCACCTGCTCGTCGGCGTCGACCGCGCCCTCCGCCGTGGTCCCCACGACGCGCATGTACTCCTCGTAGGCCGTGCGGTCGACGTCCCGAACGTCGCGAAGCTCGTAGCGCTCGGCGAGCCACGGATGGACGTTTCCCTCGGCGTCGTTGACGACGAGCCCCTCGAAGAGGAGGTTCTGAACCATCGTCGACGTCGTGTCGCTGCTGTGGGGGGGATCGAACGAGCCGGGATTCGTCGAGATCGCACCCGTCAGCGTTCCGCCCGTCACGAGGTCCGCGAGGTCCGCGTCTCCCGCCCGCCGCTCCCGGTCGATCCAGGCGACCTGCTCGTCCTGTGGCGCGTACAGGGCGTAACCGAACAGCCCCTCCTGGAACGGCCACGTCGCGAACCCGTGGACGGCCGCGTCGGTCACGGCGGTCGCCACGCTGAAGTGGGTGAAGGAGGTGTATCGCTCCTCGGCGAGCGTCCGCCAGATCTCGTCGTACGTCTCCGCGCGGAGGTCCGCGTCCTCGGCGACCTCGATCCCGTACCGGGCGGAGTCGAGCAGCTCGTCCAGCTCCGGATCGGAGATGCCCGTCAGGTTACAGCACGCGCCGACGTTCGCCGAGTTGTGGATCACGTTACAGAAGCTGTGGGGGTTGAACGTGCCGGAGAGGCCGATGGCGGGGAGGTAGCCGTTCTCCCGATACGTCGGGTTGATGACTCGGTCGAGGTACGCGTTCCACTCGTAGGTCTCCACCTCCGTCTCGAAGTAGCCGGTCTGTTGGAGCGACTCCGCGATGAGTTCGACCATCCGAATTCGTTCGTCCTTCCCGCCGGTCTCGAGACGAACCGAGAGGGGAAACAGCCCGTCGTCGTCCGAATCGGAGCCCGCGGACCCCGAGGGCTCGGTGGCCCCCTGACCACCGCATCCGGCGAACCCGGCGGTCCCCGCGGCCCCGATCGTCGCGAGGAGGTTCCGCCGGTCGAGCCGCCGACCCCCGTCGGCAGCTTCGTGTCGATTTGCCATGCCGTGAAAAATTCTCTCACCGGTATAATATGTTACGGAGAGTCACCCGGTCGCAGTCCGGTCGATCCGACGATGCCCGAGGAACCGACAAGTCCGCGCCGCGAACCCGCTTCCCCTCAGACGTGATCGGCGATGTAGCGGTCGATCCGGGACACGAGGTCGGGTTGAAAAGTCCAGAACCCGTCCCAGACGTTGGGCTCGTCCTCGAGCGCGACGAGCGCGGCGTGATCGCCGTTTCCGCCGTCCGTCCCGGCGTCGGCTCCGCCCGGCGGGGTGAAGACCACGAACCACGACCGATGGTAGGGGTACGACGAGCCCGTGTGGATCGTCACCGGAAGCGTCTCAGAGAGGTCGGCGTCGTCCACGCCGTAGACGTGGACGTCGACGCCGATCCGCCCGATCGACTCGTACACCTCGTAGGTGCCGCGCTCGTCCCTGAGCCTCGAGAGCCGCTGGAACGACGAGCGGAGCGTTCCCTCGCCCGTCTCGTTCGCGATCCGCTCTATCACCCGCGAGATGACGATCAAGAGCAGCTTCTCCTTGTTGGACTGGGGGTATCCCCGTACCCTGAACGGCACCTCGTCGAGCCCGCGGAGCACGTCGGGGAGTTCGACCTCCTCGAGGTCTATCGCGCCACTCTTGTACAGATCCGAGTTGATCAGAAGCACCGACTCCAGCAGCTCGTCGAGCGTCGACTGCGCGAGCACCTCGCCGCCCTCGATCAGCGCGACCACGTCTGCGTCGCCGTCGGGAACCTCGACGTCGCGTATCGACACGGGCTGTCCCTCGAGCAGCGAGTCGAGCAGCCCACGGACCGGGTCCGGTGACGATCGGTTGAGCACGACGAGGGACCGATCGGGGGCCTCGATCTCCTCGAAGAACGCGCGTAACGACTCCGGTCTCGTCATGACACTCTCCGGTGAGTGTTCGGGCGAGCCTCACTAATAGTGTTTGCCTCCCCCGCGTCTACGGATGAGCAAGGCGACTGCCTCGGGGGGATCCCGAGGCGGGCCACCGACTCGAGGAGCGGGTCTCACCGTGGGTTTCCGCCTTGGTCCTCTGTGAGTCCGGCGGCCGCGGAAGGGCGGCGACCCGCTACTCGACGTGTTCCTCCACCCACGCGGCGAGGTCGTCGCCGGGGATGAACCCCTCCGCGCGCCGGGCGACGGGCTCGCCGTCGACGAAGAGGACGAAAAGCGGGACGCTACGCACGTCGAATCGCTCGACGAGCGGCGGATCGTCGCGCGGGTTCACGAGCGCCACGTCGACGTCGACCGTGCGCGAGACGTTGCCGAGGACGGGCTCCATGCTCGCGCAGATCCCGCACCCCTCGGTGTAGAACTCGACGAGCGCGGCGTCGGTGTCGGCGAGAAAGTCGTCGAGGGCGGCCTCGTCGGCCAGCGAGATAGGGCGACCGCGGGAAGCGCCCTCGACGCGATCGGCTGCGTCTGACGATACAGTATTGGAATTCATACACACTATTGTGTTCGAGACGGCATAAAGCCTCGCTTCCGGCGACCGTCCGGATCCCCGACTCTCACGTCTCGACTCGCTCCGCCCACGTCGCCGGCAGTCCGGCGTACACCTCGGCGTTGCGCGCCAGCGCCTCGAGGGTGGTGTACTCGTCGACCGCGTGGACCGTGTCGGTTCCGAACGCGAACTCCACGGTCGGCACGCCGGCGTGTCGGAAGGTCTTCGCGTCCCCGCCGCCGGTGGCGCTCCGGCGGTAGATCCGCTCGCCGGAGACGGCGGCCGCCGCGGTGCTCACGGCGCCGACGAGCGGCCCGTCGACCGGCTCGTAGCTGCCGACCGACCAGCTCACGTCGGCGATGGAGACGGCGGGGAACTCGTCGAGACAGTCGCGGACGTCAGCGAGCACGTCGGCGGTCTCGACGCCCGCGGTCAGCCGCACGTCCAGCCGGGCGGTCGCCGCGTCCGGAACGGTGTTCACCGCCTCGCCGCCCTCGATCGTTCCGAGGTTCACCGTCGGATGCGCGAAGAGGTCGCGCGCGGCGGCCGCGCCGAGCGTCGGCTCGTAGTACTCGACCGACTCCTCGATGATCGGCCGGAGCGCCGCGTCGAGGTCGAACTCGCGGGCCGTGAGCCGCGACCGGAGCAGCGAGACGGCCTCCCAGAGACGGTCGATCGCGTTGTCGCCGAGCGACGGCCGAGAGCCGTGTGCGGCGGTCCCTTCGGCGCGCAGCGTGAGCCAGATGCTCCCGCGGTCCGAGACGGTGACCGAGTGACGGCCCCGCGAGCAGGTCGTCTCGCCGATGACGCAGGCGTCGGGCGCGAGCCGGTCGAAGGCGTCGCTCCCGACGAGCGTGTCGACGCCGGCGTCGCCGCCGGTCTCCTCGTCGCCCACGACCGCGAACGCGAGCGTGACCGGCGGGTCGTCGCCGGCCGCGGCGATCGCCTCGCCGGCGGCCAGCATCGCCGCGAGCGGCCCCTTCATGTCGGTCGCTCCCCGGCCGTAGATCCGGTCGCCCGCGCGCTCCCCCAACGGCTCGTGCGTCCACGCGTCGGCGTCGAACGGCACGGTGTCGACGTGGCCGTTGTACAGCAGGGTCCGGTCGCTCCGACCGGGCAGGACCGCGAGCAGGTTCGGCTTCGCCGGATCGGTGATGACGCGCTCGGTCTCGAAGCCGGCGGTCGCCAGCAGGTCGTCGACGTAGTCGACGATGGCCCGAACGCCGCCGGGTGGGTTCCGCGTGTCGAACCCGATCAGGTCGGTCGCGATCTCGACGACACGATCGGTCGAGACGGTCGGTCCGTCGCCGATCGCGTCGGTCGAGACGGTCGGTTCGCCGCCGATCGTATCGATCGATCCGGTCGGTCCGTCGCCGAGGTCGATCGTCTCCGAGTTCTCGTCGGTCATGGTGGTGTGTCGTGATGTGGGTCGGGAGAGGCGATACGGGGAGCGGGTAGCGATCGCGAGCCGGCGGACGAAAACGGTCTCCACCGCTCAGGGGTCGCGCCGGTCAGTCGTCGCTCGGTGCGGCCGCGGCCGTGTCGGCGGCGTCACGGCTGCGCCAGAGCCCTTGAACGTACGCGCCGATGAACATTCCGCCGATCGCGTACAGGATCGGCCAGTTGCCGACCCCGAGGCTGGCGTAGGCCGCGCCGGGACAGATCCCGGAGAGCCCCCAGCCGACGCCGAAGATCGAGCCGCCGACGAGGACGTTCCGGTCGAACGACTTCAGCCGGCGACCGTACGGCCGGCCCGTCAAGGGGGCCGACTCGCGCAGCCTCGGCAGCGTCCAGAACGCGATCCCGGCGACGATCGAGCCGCCGAACATCACGAAGAGGAGCCCGAAGTCGTCGAACGTCAAGAAATCGAGGACGACCTCCGGACGGGCCATGTGGCTGAACCCGAGCCCGAAGCCGAACACGAGCCCCCCGACGAGGACGAGCGGCATGAAGAGGGGATGTCGGCTCACAGCCCCACCCCCAGCGCCGAGACGGCGTTCGCGGTCACGATCGCGACGACGAGGAACGTCGCCACGCCGACGAGCGACGTACGGGAGACGGACCCGACCCCGCAGATGCCGTGTCCCGAGGTACAGCCCTTCCCGACGCGGGTACCGATCCCGACGAGGATCCCGCCGAGGAACAGCCGCCACGGCGAGACCTGCGTGGTCCAGGCGCTGCCCGCGATCGACCAGGGGTCGCCCTGATAGATCAGCGCGTAGACGGCCGCGCCACCGATTATGCCGAGCGTGAAGACGACGCGCCAGTCACGCGAGAGGCGGTATTGCTCGAACCGAGAGCGCCCCGAGACGTACGAGAGCGTCGACTCGAGGAACGTGCTCGCGCCCGCCGTGATCCCCGTCCCGAGGTAGATCAGGACGGTGCCGAGCCCGACGAGCAGCCCGCCGATCGCGTACCGCGATATCCCGTTTGGGAACAGCGCGTCGACCGTTCCGGCCCCGAGCAGGTCGGCGAGTACGCCGGCTATCACCGGCGATCACCTCCGGATACGGAGGGGTCAGTCGGGTTCCGCCTCGCGGCCTGATCGGGGATCACGGTCGGATCAGTCGTCGCTCGTGAGCGCATCCTGGCTCGCGGCGCAGTTGTTCGGGCCGAGCTCGAGCGCGAACGCCTCGTCGTCGTCGACGGCGTTCCGCCCGAGGTTGGTGGCGATGACCTCCTCGTAGTTGGCCGGCCGTGGGGGCATGTCCGCGAGGACGGTCTCGACGAAGGTATCCTCGTCGGCCGAGAGCGCGTCCATGCGCTCGCGGAGCTCGCCGATCGGCGCGGTGTAGGTGCCGTCGGCGGCCGGATCGGCCGCGTCGCTGAAGTGCGCGCCGCCGACGAGCACGTCGTCGTCGAACGTCAACACGCGGTTCTGTAGCGACTCGTACAACAGCCTGGCGGCCTCGGGGGCGCCCTCGTCGCCCTCCTCGAGGTCGGGGCGAGCGACGCTCTCGATGAAGAGGCCGTCGCCGGTCGCGAGGAGGCTCCCGCCGAGCAGGTAGGAGGTCATTCCGGTGGTGTGGCCGGGCGTGAAGACCGTCTCGATCGTCGCCGACCCGACGGCGAACTCCTCGCCGTCGGTCGTCAGCGTGACCTCGTCGGCGTAGGTGACGCCGCGGTCGGCGGCGGCGGACGGGAGGACCGCCTCGACGCCCTCCGCGGCCAGTTCACGGAGCCCGGAGACGTGGTCCGCGTGCACGTGAGTGTCGAACGCGTACGTCAGCTCCACGCCGAGATCCTCGGCGTCGGCGAGGTACCGGTCGGCGAACGCGCGAAGCGGGTCGACGACGGCGGCCTCGTCGCCGTCGTACAGCAGGTAGCCGAGACAGCCGCTCGAGGGGCGCTGGTACTGGAGGAGCGTTCCCGGCCCGTCGTAGTCGGTCACCTCGTGGGCCTCGTAGATCGACGCCCAGCCGTTCATGCCGTCCTCGAGGTGATCGACGTCGTAGCCCCGGTCGGCGAGCGCGCCCGCGACGTACTCGCTCGCGCCGCCCTTCGCACAGAGCACGGTGACGTGCTCGTCGTCGGGGATCGACGCGAGGACGTCGTCGTCGATCTCCTCGTCAAGAAAGTGGAAGTAGGGCGCGTTGATCGACTCGACGTTCTCCCCGTCGATGCGCCACTCCTCGTAGTCGCTCGACATCCGCGCGTCGAGCAGCGTCACCGACTCTCCGGCGTCGATGCGGTCTTTGAGCGTTTCGGGTGCGATCGAGTCGACGTCCGATTCCGGCGTCGGAAAGTCCATCTCGTCTGCGTCCATGTACATCACCTACTATCGGACGTATCGACTTAAATGTTCCCATAGTAATGTACAAGACATACAATATAGATATCCACGTGTGGAGTCGGAGTTCGAGTTTTCGGCCCATTAGAGCGGTGGTTTGGCCCACTATCGCGCGTTGCGATCAATACGTACGCCAGGATCGGACGTCGTATCGTTCAGTAGTTCAGGTCAATCACAAGAATCGACACACTTATCTCCGGACACCCAATATTGTATGCTAGCCCCAACACGGGGATCCCAACCATGAGCACGGAAACCGCGACCGAGACGCTCGACGTGAAAGGACAGAACTGCCCGATGCCGGTCATCAAGACGAAGGGAGCGTTCGACGGCCTCGCGGCCGGCGACGTCCTCGAGATCGTCTCGACGGACTCGGGGAGCATGAGCGACATCAAAGGCTGGGCCGAGTCGACCGAAGGTGCCGAGCTGGTCGACCAGGAGGAGGCCACCGAGGACGGGACGGCGGTGTACAAACACTACGTCCGGAAGGCGGAGTGAGATGAGCGCGGACACACCGCCGTCGTCGGACGGCGAGCTCTCTCCGGACGACGTCGCCGACCTGCGCGCGCAGATCGAGGCGTTGGAGAGCGAGGTCTCCGACCTCCGGAGCGAGGTCGACGAGGGAAGCGCGGACAAGATGGTGATCATCGCGACGAAGGGGACCCTCGACATGGCGTACCCGCCGCTCATCCTCGCGAGCACGGCCGCCGCGTTCGGCTACGACGTCACCGTCTTCCACACCTTCTGGGGGCTCGAGATCCTCCACGAGGAGAACTCGAAGGACCTCGGGTTGAGTTCCGTGGGTAACCCCAACATGCCAGTCCCGAACGCCATCGCCGCACTTCCGGGGATGGATCGAATGACGGCGCGGATGATGCGAAACCGCATCGAGGACAACGACGTGGCCTCCGTCGAGGAGCTGATCGAGACCTCGCTCGCGAGCGGCGTCGACCTCCAGGCGTGTCAGATGACGATCGACCTGCTCGGCTACGACGAGGACGACTTCTACGACGGCGTGACGACCGGCGTGGGCGCGGCCTCCGCCTTCCAGGACATGGCCGACGCGGACATCCAACTGCTCGTTTGAGCCGCCCCGGCGGCGTTCGGAAAGACTCGTATCCCCCCGATCGAAAGGAACCGAACCGCTAGGACTCGTTTTCCGGCGATCGCGACCGACCGATGGCCTTCGACAGCGCGAGCACGTAGCCCAGTCCGTACTGTATCTCGGGGTCGCGGAGCCCGCGAACGAGCCCGACGGCACCCACCTTCGACGGCTCGCTCCGTTGGGCGGACCCGAGTCCCTCCAGGAGCGTCTTCGTTCCCTCGCGGACGTCGTCGTCAGCCGCGGCGTCCGCGACCTCGCCGAGCGCGGCACCGGTGCCCGCGAGCGACCGAACCATCCCGTCGTCGAGCGCGGCCGTCGCGAGCGAGCCGACCTGCCCCAGCTCCGCGAGCTCGTCCAGGGTGCCGCTCCGCTGGAGCTCGATCAGCGTCTCCATCGCCTCGCGGAGCTCGTCGCCGTCCTCCCCGACCGTCTCCGCGAGCGCGACCGTCTCCGCGGTCGCCAGTCCGTCCGCCGACTCCGCGAGCGTCGACGCCGTGTCCGCGAGGTCGGCGACCATCTCGTCGGTGAGCGCGGCCTCGCCGAGCGCGAGCACGTCGAGGAGGTCGTTGACCGCGTCGAGCCGGTCGATGAACGCCGCCACCGCCTCGGGGTTCTCGGCGACGATCGCCTCGAGCTCGTCGCGGTCGAGGTCGGAACGCTCCCCCGACATCTCAGAGCAACCCCCGTGCGGTGAGCCAGTAGGACTCGTTGTACGCCAGCTTCGACCAGTGGAGCTTCTCCGAGGGCGGCGCGGGCGACGGCGGGTTCTCGTAGTCGAACTCGACGAACGACGCCGAGTCCATCCCCGTCTCGATGAAACACAGGGTCTTGCCGTCGTACGTCGCCGTCGCGGGGCGACCGCGGACCTCGCTCGCGAGCCGCCGGCCCACGACGCCCGCCTGGTAGTGAGCGACGCTGCCCGCCTTCGGAACGCCGGTCGTCGCGGCGTCGCCGATCGCGTACACGCCGTCGGCCGCGTCGGCCTCCAGCGTGTGTTTGTCCACGTCGACCCAGCCGCGGTCGCCGAGGTCCGCCTCGTCGACCACGTCGACGCCGCGGTGCGGCGGGACGCCGACGAGTAGGTCGTAATCGATCTCGGACCCCTCCATGGAGGCGATCGTTCCCGCGTCGGGGTCCACCGACTCGGCGTTGAAGAACGTCTCCACGTCGATCCCGCGCTCGTCCATGATCGGCCGGGCCCACTCGGCGATGTTCGCGTTCCCGTGGACGCGGTTGATCGGGTAGGTGTAGGTGATGTCGACGTCCTCGCGCAGCCCGCGCTCGCGGAACCAGTCGTCCGCCATGAAGACGAACTCCAGGGGCGCGGCGGGGCACATGTGCGGCGTCCCCACGACGCTCAGTACGAGGTGCCCCTCCGTCATCGAGAGCAGCTCGTCCCGGAGCGCGACCGCGCCGGACTCCGAGTAGTAGTCGTGGCCGCCCTCGACGAGTCCGGGAACCTCGGCCGGCGCGAGCGTCGATCCCGTCGCGACGACGAGGTAGTCGTACGCGAGCGATCCGGGGGCGTCGCGGAGCGCGAGCGCCTTCGCGTCCGCGTCGATCTCCGTCACTCGGTCGATCACGAGGTCGATCCGGGAGTCGACGAGTTCCCGGAGCGGCCGCCGGCCGTCGGCCGGCTCGCGCTGCCCGAACGGGACGTACAGCCACACCGGCTTGTACACGTGGTCGGGGTCGTCGTTGATCAGGGTCACCTCGACGTCGCCCGCGTCGATCTCGGCGGCGAGCCGGTCGGCGAGGTCGTTCGCGAGCACCGCTCCGCCGGTGCCGCCACCGAGGACCGCGATCCGGTCGACCACGTCAGGTCACCTCCACGTAGAAGCCGTACTCGTCGCCCGTCTCGTCGACGGCGAGCAGTTCGTTATCGGTCTCGCCGACCCACTCCGGGACGTCCGTGAGCGACCCCTCGTTGTCGCTTAACAACAGCACGACGTCGCCCGAACTCGCCGAGCGGACCCGTCCGATGAGGTCCATCAGCGGACCGGGGCAGGCGGCTCCGCGCGCGTCGACCGTGTCCGTCGGTTCGATGTCGATGTCGGTCATGAGTACGCGTGAATATCCGACCCCCGCGAACATAGTATTGTGTATAAATTCCACGTATGTAGAACCGTACCGGACGTTATATACCCCATCGGCGACGACACGAGCGTCTCGGGACGAGTCGAGAGCCGTTCTCGGAACGGACGGCGGCTACGCTACTCGCCGAGTTCGGCGCGGAGGTCACCCATCGTGACCTCGCGTTCGGCGTGTGCGTTGTGCTGGTGGATCGACTCGTCGTTCGACTGTTTCATGCGGATCACGGCGTCGTCGGCGAGGTGGTCGAACTCCGAGAGCGCCCCCTCGGCGAGCGCGCGGACGCAGTCCTCGACGAACTTCGCGTTCGCGTGGGCGTGGTAGGTCATGTGGTCCTCGTCGGGGCGTTTCGCCATGTTGTAGATCCGCGCGCTCATCGAGTCGCGGGCGACGTCGATCACGTCCCGGAGGTCGACCTCGGGGCTGCCGTCCGTGGTGATCGTCAGGGTGGCGTGGCCGCGCTGGGAGTGGCCGGGCTGCGGGACCGCCTCGAGGAACGTCTCGGCGGTCTCCTCGTCGACGCCGAGCCGGTGGAGCTCCTCGCGGGCGCGCGACTCGCTCATCCCCTGCGAGCAGGGACACACCGTCATCCCCGTGACCTCCGCGCCGATCTCGGCGCGGGTCACCTCGTCGGTCGCGGTCGCGCTGGCGAGGATCGTCGCCGTGCTCTGGGTCTCGAGCCCGGAGGCCGGGGTCTCCTCGCGGGTGACGAGCTCCGCCGACATCGACACCTCCGCGGTGGTCGTGTAGTCGTGTTTCTCCAGGAGTCGCTCGGCGGCGTCGCCGCAGACGTCCTCGACGCGATAGGCCTCCTCGCGGGTTATCTCCTCTAAGATCTCGTCTATCGTCGCGAGGTTCCGCGACATGTCGATCCCCTTCCGGCCGCTCGGGAGGTCGACGAACACCTCGAACTCGGCCATGAGCACGATCGGTCGGTCGTCGCCGCGGGCGAGCTTGACGAGCTTCTCCACGCCGGTGACGCCGACCTGTGAGAGCCCGACGGTGACGTCCGGGGCCGACGCCTGTACGTCCGGCAGCTGGTGACTCATTACGAACGTACCAGGGGAGACGAGCGATTAGGGCTTTCGATGACGGGTCTCACGTCGGGTTCTCCGGGACGTCGGGGAGCCGATCGCGCGTTCACTCGCGCCGATCGGTGCTCGACCCCCGTTCCCCCCGAACCGTTCGAGCTTGAGCGCCCTGACCTCCCGCTCCACGTCGAGGCCTTCCAGCTCGTCGAGCGCTCAAAGCCGCGTCGCTCGCCGCTCCGGCGCGTAACGCACCATTTATAACCGCGGCAGCGGAACCGTACCCCAACGACCATGCCGAGTTCCAATGGACCCCAGAAGGCCACTCGCGACAAGCTGTCGAACAAGCCGAGAGACCGCGGAACCTCGCCGCCCCAGCGCGCGATCCAGGAGTTCGAGGAGGGAAGTCAGGTCCACCTCAAGATCGACCCGAGCGTCCAGGAGGGCCGATTTCACCCCCGCTTCGACGGCCGAACCGGCACCGTGATCGGCAAGCAGGGCGCGGCGTTCAAAGTCGAGATCACGGACGGCGGCAAGACCAAGACGCTCATCGTCCGCGCCGCCCACATGAGCCGTCAGCAGTAAGATGACGATCTTTAAGGAGAAGCTCGACGAGGAGTACCTCACCACCGCGGAGGCGAAGGACATCCTCGCCGAGATCGAGGCCGACCGCGCGGCCGACGAGGACCGCGAACTCCGATACGAGCTGGCCCGCGCGATCGAGCACGTGAACCGGTTCGGCCACCTCGACGCCGAGGAGTCCCGCGAACTCGTCCAAGATCTCGTCGATCTCGAACCGATCGACGTTCCGACCGCGGTCAAGATCGCCGACCTCCTGCCGGAGGACCGCACGGAACTCCGCTCCGTCTTCGCACAGGAGCGGTACTCGCTCGACGGCGAGGAGCTCGATCAGGTCCTCGACGTCGTCGCGAAGTACGCCTGAGACGGCCGGTCGGCCCGAACCGTCCCGGCCGGGGTCTCGAGTTTCCCCGACGACAGCGGTTTTTTACCCTTCGGACGCGCTACCTAGTGGCATGACCGACGACGCCACAGACGTCGCCGCCGAGCGCGCCGCGACCTCCGGAGACGGGACGGAGGAGCGCTCCGTCGCCGTCCTCCTCGACGTCCTCCCGAACGGCCGGCCCGACGACGGCCGGCCGGGCTACCAGAAGTCACCGGTCGCGTACGCGCTCGGCGAGTCGTCGTTCGGGCTGTACGAACTGTCCCTGGAGGAGGACGCGGACGTCTCCGTGAGCGACCGGATCGACCTCGACGGACCGGCCGTCTCGCGGTACCGAAAGGTCTCCTTCGACGACCTCACCCGGAACGCGGCCGCCGAGATCGAGTACGCGGTCGAGGCGATCGTCGACGCGGACGAGCGCCGGTTCGTCGACTTCTACAACGAGGCGGAGCCGATCACGCTTCGACTCCACCAGCTCAACCTCCTTCCGGGGATCGGCAAGAAGCTCCGAAACAGGGTCCTCGACGAGCGGAAGCGCGGCCCCTTCGAGAGCTTCGAGGAGGTCGAAGACCGGATCTCGGGGCTCCACAGCCCCCGCGAGGTGATACTCGAACGGATCGCAGAGGAGATCCGCGAGGACGACCTGAAGTACCGGACGTTCGTCGGACGCGGGGAGTGACACGACGCGGGCGCAGGGGGAAGACGCGGACGGGTGACACGACGCGGACGGGGGGACCCAGGAACGGAACGCCACCGCGCCGAAACGGGACTTTTACCCCGAACCGACGTGTAGCGCGGCCATGACCGATCGATCGGCGGGGACCGCGGACGCGTACGGAAACCGTGACCCCGACGCGCTCGCGCGGCGGGCCGGCACCCGCGCGAACCCCGACAACGATCAACACTTCCTCGTCGACGACCGCGTCCTCGACCGGTTGCCGACGTACCTCCCCGACGGTGCGGACGCGAGCCACCTCCTCGAGGTCGGCGGCGGCGCGGGCGCGCTCACGGACCGACTGCTCGCGGCGGCGGGCGCGAACGACCCGGACCCCGCCGGCCGGGTGACCGTGATCGAGCGCGACCCGCCGTTCGCGGCCTTCCTCCGCGAGGAGTTCGCCGACGCGGTCGAGTCGGGGACCCTCGAGGTGATCCAGGGGGACGCGCTGACGGTCGATCTGCCCGAGTTCACCGCCTGTGTCGCGAACCTCCCGTACGGGATCTCCTCGGAGATCGCCTTCCGGCTGCTCCCGGAATCGAGGCCGCTCGTGTTGACCTTCCAGGCGGAGTTCGCCGACCGGATGGTCGCGTCGGCCGGCGAGTCCGAGTACGGCCGGCTCTCGGTCTCGACACAGCACTACGCCGACGTCGAGGTCGTCGAGCGGATCCCCAAGGAGGCGTTCGATCCCCAGCCCGCCGTCGAGAGCGCGGTCGTCCGCTGTACGCCTCGAGACCCCGACTACGAGGTCGACGACGAGGCGTTCTTCCTGCGGTTCGTGAAGGCACTTTTCACCCAGCGGCGCAAGACGGTCCGGAACGCGATCCGCAACACGGCGCACATCTCCGGACTCGACCGGCCCGACGCGGTCGTCGACGCGGCCGACGAGGACCTGCTGTCCCGGCGACCGGGGACGCTCGACCCCTCGGCGTTCGCGGCGCTGGCGGCGCTCGCCAGCGAGCACGGCTCGCCGACGGAGGCGTGAGACGATGACCGACCGGACTCGAACCGAACGACGGCGGACCGGAGAAAACCGATGACGGCCGGGGCGGAGACCCTCGTCGGCGTCCTCGCCGGCGTCGAACGTCTCGTGAGCGAGAACGCCCGGCGCATTCTGATCACGGCGGCGATCCTCGCGGTCGTCGGCGGCGTGAGGCTGGTCGTCGGCCGCGTGAAAGGACGGGACGAGGAGCTCTCCTCGAAACAGCGGCTCGCGCTCTCGACGACGGTCGCCGGGGTCACCGCCGCGGGGGTGCTCTCGCTTCTCGCCGTCTGGGAGCGCAGCGGGGCGCTCGTCGACGCGGTCCAGTCGGCCGCGATCGCCGACCAGCTGTCGAACGTCGTGCTCGCGGTGATCCTACTCGCGAGCGCCTACGCGGTCACCGACTTCCTCGGGGGCGTGATCCGCGAGCTCTCCGTCGAGAGCACGGCGATCTCCGAACACCAGGAGGAGGTGCTCCGCCGGATCGTCCAGTTGAGCGTGTACACGCTCGTCGGCCTCGTGACCATCGGCCTCTTCACCGACAACGTCGGCAGCCTGCTCGTCGGGGCGGGGTTCCTCGGGATCGTGGTCGGGATGGCCGCGAGACAGACGCTCGGGGCCGTCCTCGCCGGCTTCGTGCTGATGTTCTCGCGCCCCTTCGAGGTGGGCGACTGGGTGTCGATCGGCGAACACGAGGGGACCGTCACGGAGATCTCGATCATCAGCACGCGGCTTCGGTCGTTCGACGGGGAGGTGGTGACGATCCCGAACGACGAGGTGCGCGCCGGCGCGGTCATCGACCGATCGCGGCGAAACCGGCTCCGGATCGAGATCGAGGTCGGCGTCGACTACGCCACCGACCTCGACCGGGCGGCGGACGTCATCGGCGAGTCGGTCTCCGGGATCGACGGGGTGGCCCGAATGCCCCAGCCGGACGTCGTGACGAAGCGGTTCGCCGACTCGGCGGTCGTCTTCGGCGTCCGCTACTGGATCACGAACCCGAGCATGCGCAAGCGCTGGCGGACCCAGACCGCGGTCATGAGCGCGATCAAGACCGCGTTCGAGGACGAGGGGATCACGATCCCCTTCCCGCAGCAGACGCTCTCGAGCCGCACGAAGGGGGCCGACGCCGAGATGGAGGCCAGGATCGGCGGTGCCGCCGAGGGCGAGCCCACGCCGTCGAGCGAGGACAGCTCGGAGGGAGCGTGAACGGTCTCGACCGCGACGGACCGGCGGTGTACCGGCCCGCGGAGGACTCCGGGCTGCTGGCGGAGGCGGCCGTCGAGAGCGCTCGCGGGCGCGTGCTGGAGGTCGGCACCGGCTCCGGCTGGGTCGCGGAGCGGATCGCCGAGGAGCGCGGGCTCCGCGTCGTGGGCAGCGACCGCAACCCCCACGCGGCGCGGGAGGCCCGCGGGCGCGGCGTGGAGGCGGTCGTCGCCGACCTGCTCGACCCGTTCCGCGCCGACGCGTTCGACACGGTGTGTTTCAACCCGCCGTACCTCCCGACCGACCCCGAGAACGAGTGGGACGACTGGATGGAACGGGCGCTCTCGGGCGGCGAGTCCGGCAGGGAACTCATCGAGCCGTTCCTCGCCGACGTGGGTCGGGTGCTCGCGCCCGACGGCGTCGTCCTCCTGCTCGTTTCCTCGCTCACGGGATACGAGGAGGTGCTGGCGCTGGTCGAGGCGGCCGGCTTCGCCCACGAGGTCGCACTCGAGGAGTCGTTCCCGTTCGAGACGCTCAGCGTGTTGCGGCTCGAACGACGCGTCTGACCCGCTCGTCGGACTCGCCGCGTCCGCTCGCCTCGAACCGGCTCGGGTGGATCAGGGTCGCGAGCGCCTCCAGCGCGTCGACGACGCGGTGGCTGTGGCGGTTCAGGTAGGCGGTGCCGTCCATCGCGTACACCCGTCCCTCACGCACCGCGGCCACGCCGTCGAGCGACTCGCGCTCCAGCAGGTCGAGCGCCCGTCCGTGAGCCTCGCCGACGTCGGCGCTACAGGGGCCGACGACGAGCACTTCCGGGTCGAACGCGCGCAGCTCTTCGGGATCGACCTTCCGCGACCGCTCGCCGGCCGCCACGAGTCCCGGCTCCCCGCCGGCGAGACGGACCAGGTCGGGGATCCAGAGCCCGCCGTGGCGGACCGGGTCCGTCCAGTCGAGGACGGCGACGCGGGGGCGGGCGGCCTCCGTCCCGCCCCCCACGGTTCCGCCCGGAACCGCGTCGGCGACGGCGTCGATCCGGGTTTCGAGGTCGGCGCGCAGTTCGGCCGCGGCGTCCGGACGGCCGACCGCCTCGCCGATCCGCTCGACGTTCGCGAGCACGTCCCCGAGGTCGTCGGCGTGAACGTCGAGCACCGCGGCGTCGAGGTCGAGCCGCTCGACCGCCCGGCGGGCGAGGCCGGCGTCGAGCGCGCAGACGGCACAGACGCCCTGCGTGAGTATCGCGTCCGGGTCGGCCGCGGCGAGCGCGTCGCCGTCGAGGTAGTAGGTGTCGTCGTGGGCGGCGATCCGGTCGAACCCGTCGGGGTCGCCGTCGAGGTCGCGGACGAGCCCGGTGAGCGTCGGGCGGTCGGCCGCCGCCGGCGGGCGGTCACACTGGTGGGAGACCGCGGCGGGCGTGACGCCGAGCGCCGCCGTGACCTCCGTCGCCGAGGGGAAAAGCGAGACGACGGACATGGATCGCGGTTCGACGCCATCGATGGTAAGGGTTCGGCTCCGGCTCTCGACGGGAGCGCGAGGATAACCGAGAAACATGAAACAGGTTCGCAAATATTATACAACGGCATATCCAACGCTCGGTGATGACTGAACGAGTCGCGGCCACGCCGGGGATCTATCCGCTCCCGGACTGGGCGAAAGAGACGCTTTCGGACCTGAAAGGCCATCAGAAGGGCGATCTCCTGAGCGGCGACGAGGGAGGCGAGATCGCCGAGGCGTACGACGAGGTCCGCGCGGAGTTCGTCGACGACCAGCTCGGGGCCGGTCTCGACCGCGTCGTCGAGGGACAGGGCCGCTGGGACGACATGATCGCGCACCCGCTCACGGTTCACGAGAGCGTCGAGACCGGCGGGATCGTCCGCTACTACGACAACAACAACTTCTACCGCGACCCGCGCGTGGTCGACGACCTCGGCTTCTCCGGCGACGTCGCCGCCGAGCTGGAGGCGGCCGCCGACCTGATCGACGGGACGGACGTCGGCGACGCCCCGCTCGCGGCGACGCTGCCCGGCCCGTACTCGCTCGCGGCGCTCGCGACCGACGAGCACTACGGCGACGAGAGCGCGTTCCAGGCGGCGATAGCCGACTTCCTCGCCGGCGAGCTCGAGGCGTTTCCCGCCCACGAGACGCTGTTCCTCCTCGAGCCGTCGCTGGTGACGGACCCGCCGGCGGAGGGAGCAGAGGAGCGGGCGACCGACGCGATCGCGACGGTCGCCGACGCGACCGACGCCGACGTGGTCGTCCAGACCTCGTACGGCGCGCTCGACGAGAAGCTGTACGCCCACCTCGTCGACGAGGCCGACGCGGACGCGCTCGGCCTCGACCTCGTCGCCGGCGACCGCGAGGACACGGTGTACAACGTCCAGGAGTACGGCGCGACCGACTCGGTCGCGCTCGGCCTCGTCGACGGCCAGAACACGCTGGTCGAGGAGCCGGAGACGGTGGCGGAGCGCGTCGAGTGGTTCGAGGGACAGGTTCCGGCCGCCGACTTCGAGGCCACCTACCTGACGCCGAACACGGAGCTGTTCTACCTGCCGGAGAACAAGTACCGCGCGAAGCTGTCCGCGCTCGCCGCCGCCACGGAGGTGTTAGAGTAATGGTCCGAAACCCGTCCGCCAACCGCGCCCAGTTCCGCCCGCACGACCACCCGAACGACTCGTTCCTGCTCACGACCGTCGTCGGCTCGTACCCGAAGCCGAAGTGGCTGAACCGCGCCGACGAGCTCGTCGAGGACCCCGACTCGAAGTTCGACGAGTCGGATCTGACGGAGGCGCACGACGACGCCTGCCGGCTGATCACCCACGAGCACGAGCGCGCCGGCCTCGACACCGTCGTCGACGGCGAGATGCGCCGCAACGAGATGGTGGAGTTCTTCGCCGAGCGCATCGACGGCTACGAGTTCAACGGGCCGGTGAAAGTGTGGGGCCACAACTACTTCGACAAGCCGTCGGTCGTCGAGGAGGTCTCGTACGACGAGCCGTGGCTCGTCGAGGAGTTCGCGTTCACCACGAACGTCGCCGAGCGCCCCGTCAAGGTCCCCATCACGGGGCCGTACACCCTCGGCTTCTGGGCGTTCAACGAGGCGTACCCCTCCACCGAGGAGCTCGTCTACGACCTCGCGGACCTCGTGAACGAGGAGGTCGAGAAGCTGGTCGAGGCGGGCGCGCGCTACGTCCAGATCGACGAGCCCGCGCTGGCGACGACGCCGGAGGACCACGCCATCGTCGGCGAGGCGCTCGACCGGATCGTCTCGGGGATCGACGAGGACGTGCGGATCGGCCTCCACGTCTGTTACGGCGACTACTCGCGGATCTATCCCGAGATCAACGACTTCCCGATCGACGAGTTCGACGTGGAGCTGTGTAACGGCGACTACGAGCAGATCCCGACGTTCCAGGAGCCCGCGTTCGAGCCCGACCTCGCGCTCGGCGTCGTCGACGCCCACACCGCCGAGATCGAGCCGGTCGAGGAGATCAAGGCGAACATCCGCCAGGGGCTGCGCGTCGTTCCCCCGGAGAAACTGACGATCTCGCCCGACTGCGGGCTGAAGCTGCTGCCCCGCGAGATCGCCTACGGCAAGACCGAGAACATGGTCGAGGCCGCGCGCCAGGTCGAAGCCGAGATCGACGCCGGCGAGATCGACCTCGACGCGCCGCTCGCGGACGACTGAGGCGGTTCGAACGGCGGCCGCTCCGGATCGGTGACCGATTCGCCTCCTTGCCCGATCACACTCCCGTTACCGGGCGTTTATGCGGGTCGAGTCCGTGTCTCCGACATGGCAAACGTCATCGTCGTCGGCGGCGGCCCCGCCGGCCTGAGCGCAGCCCTCTTCGCGGCAAAGAACGGTCTCGAGACGACGGTCTTCGACACCGACGGCACGTGGATGCACAAGGCGCACCTGTTCAACTACCCCGGCATCGGGTCGGTGGACGGCACCCTCCTCGTCGACACGATGCGGGACCAGGTCGACGACTTCGGCGTCGAGCGCCACCAGGGCGTCGAGGTGACGGGCGTCGAGGAGAGCGGGGACGGCTTCGTCGTCTCGACCACGGAGGACGAGCACGCGGCGGACTACGTCGTGCTCGCGACCGGCGCGAGCCGAGACCTCGCGGAGGACCTCGGCTGTGACTTCTCCGAGGACGACACCGTCGACGTCGGCGTGGACATGGAGACCTCCGTGGAGGACGCCTACGCGACGGGCGCGATGGTCCGCGCCGAGGAGTGGCAGGCGGTCATCTCCGCCGGCGACGGCGCGGCGGCCGCGCTCAACGTCCTCTCGAAGGAGAAGGGCGAACACTACCACGACTTCGACGTGCCCGCGGACGCCGAGCGGGTGCTCGGCTCGCTCGTCGACGAGGAGTAGGACCGGAGTCGTGGGTCCGTTTTCTTAAGTCCCCCGCGGCGCAGCCGATCGGTATGGACATCGGCGTGACCGTCGGCGACGACCTCGATCGACTGGCGGGGTCGCCGGCGGCGTTCGACTTCGTCGAACTCGGCGTGGGCGCGGGCAGCCTCCCGCCCGAATCGATCGACCCGGACCGACTGGAGCGGGCGCTGGCGGGTCGCGACCTGATGGTTCACCTCCCGTACAGCCAGCTGCTCACGAGCTACGCGCCCGAGGTCAACGACGCCATCGTCGCCTACCAGCGGCGGCTGTTGGAGGCGACCGGCGACCTCGGCGCGGAGAAGGCGGTCCTCCACGCCACCTCGGCCGACCGCGACGACGTCGAGTTCCGCGAGGTCGCGGCCGACCAGCTCCGTCGCGTCGCCGACGCCGGCCGCGAGGCTGGCGTCGAGGTCGTCGTCGAGAACGTGGGACACCAGCACCGCGGGATCCAGCTGTCGGTGCTCGGTGATATCGTCCGCGAGACGGACGCTGCGGTCTGTTTCGATGTCGGCCACGCCTACATGGAGGGCGGCAACAAGGCCATACGGCGGTTCCTCCGGAGCCACGGCGACCGCGTCTCGCACCTCCACTGTCACGACGTGCGGCGACGCGGCGACACCCACATGCCGGTCGGGGCCGGCGAAGTGGACTACGGGAGCGTGAGCGACGCGCTCGGCGAGTTCGACGGCACCGTCGCGCTCGAGGTGTTCACCGACGACGGCGCGCTGCTCCTCGACTCCGCCGAGCGCGTCGCCGGCCACCTCGGCGCGGAGTGGTGACCGGACCGGTCAGGGTTCGTCGTTCCCCTCGGGCCGGTCGGGAGCGCCATCGTCTCCCTCGGGCTCCTCGTCCGCGTCGCCGTCCTCGTCGAGCTGGCTCTTGATCGACTCCAACTCCGACTCGACGTCGACCTCGGGTCGCGCCTCGTCGGCGGGTCGGTTCGCGTCCGCCGGCGCGTCGCTCCCGTCCGCGTCCGTCGAGCCCTCGCCGCGGTCGTCGTCAGGGTCGGTGACGTCGATGCGGACCGCCCCGTCGTCGGAGCGGGCGTCGCTCCGTCCTCGGTCGGCGGCTCCGGCCCGCTCGCCGCTCCCGGTCCGCTCGCCGGCGTCGCGCTCCGGCCGTCTCGCCGCGTCCGCCTCCCGGCGGCCCTCCTCGATCCGGGCTTCGATCTCGGCGGAGAGGTCGCGCGCGTCCTCGATGATCGAGCGCGAGGCGGCCTCCTCGGGGAGGTCGGCCTCCGCGAGCGCGGTCCGAAGCTCGGAGAGCGAGCGCGCGAGCCCCCCGGCCGCGCCGTCGCGAACCCCCGCGAGTCGGTCCGCGGTCGCGTCCGCGTCCTCCCGTAACTCCCGTCCGGGATCGAGCAGCCGGAGGGTTCCGCGCACCAGCTCCAGCGACGTGATCGTCGTCTCGAGGAGGGCGATCAGCGTCGGGATCGTGTACTGCTCGGTGAATCGGACCAGCTCGGAGAGGCGGGGCGGGCGCGGGGGACCGCGGCGGTCGCGCTCGGTTTCCCGGAGGTCGCGCCGGAGTTCGGAGAGCACGTCCTCGAGCTCGTCGAGCCGCTCCTCGAGGTCGTCGTCGCGCGGGCCGTCGCGGGAACCACGGGAACTCATGTACGGCCGTACGCGGCCGGGAGATAAAAAGGCCGTCCGGAGGGAAGGGTCGCCCCGATCCGCCGCTACTCGAACCGGCCGCGGCGGTACTGGACGGGCCACTCGACCGCCGCGCCGAGCTCGTGGGCGGCCTCGAGCGGCCAGTAGGGGTGTCGAAGCAGCTCGCGGCCGAGCGCGACGAGGTCGGCGCGTCCGTTGCGCACGAGCGCGTCGGCGTGGGCCGGCTCCGTGATCCCGCCGACGGCGGCCACGGGCACGTCGGTCCCCTCGCGGATCGCCTCGGCGTACGGCACCTGGTAGCCCGGTCCCGCGTTCGGGATCTCCTGGTCCGGGTGGATCCCGCCGCCGGAGACGTCGATCAGGTCCGCACCGGCCTCGGCGAGCAGCGGGGCCAGCCGCACCGAGTCGTCGACGTCCCACGAGTCGCGGTCGGGGAGCCAGTCGGTCGCGGAGATCCGGACGAAGACGGGCCTGTCGTCGGGCCACACCTCGCGGACCGCCGCGACGACCTCGCGAACCAACCGCGTCCGGTTCTCGAAGCTCCCGCCGTACTCGTCGTCGCGGTCGTTGGTGACCGGCGAGAGGAACTGGTGGAGGAGGTAGCCGTGCGCGGCGTGGACCTCGGCGATCCCGAAGCCGGCGGAGCGGGCGCGCTCCGCGGCCGCGGCGAACGCGTCGATCACGTCCGCGACGTCGTCGCCGTCCATCCGTCGGGTCGCGGCGGGCTCCTCGTCGGGGTACGGCTCGTCCGTCGCGGAGACCGTCTCCCATCCCTCCTCGTGATCGAGCGGGAGCGCGTGGCCGCCCTCGCTCGGGGGAGCGTGGGAGGCCTTCCGGCCGGCGTGGGCCAGCTGGATCGCGGGGATCGCGCCCCGCGACCGGACGAACGAGGTGATCGGCTCGAGCGCCTCGGCCTGCTCGTCGGACCAGATGCCCAGACAGCCGGGCGTGATGCGGCCGCGACGCTCGACGCCGGTCGCCTCCGTCATCACGACGCCCGCGCCGCCGACCGCCCGACTCCCGAGGTGGACCCGGTGCCACTCGTTCGGCATCCCCTCCTCGGCGGAGTACTGACACATCGGGGAGAGCATGACTCGGTTCGGAATCTCCGTATCGCGCAGCGAGAACGGCGTGAAAAGCGAGTCCGTCATCGTCGGATCGACGCCGCCGTCGCAGTAATGCCCTCCGGTAGCCCGCCGCCATCGCCGCCATCGCCGGCGGCTATCGGCGCGATTTAGGCCGACCGAAACTCATAACGTCGCTCGTCCCCGAGCGGCCGTTAATGAGCAGCGGAGAACGCGTCGAACGCGACCCCGACGCTCCGGGCGACGCGCCGCCGACCGTGGCGACGAATCACACCACTCCCGACCGTACCGTCTTCATCGAGGAGGGCAACACCGACGCCTGGATCGCGACCGACCTGACCGTCGAACCCGAACGCTGAGGAGAAACGGCCGCCGAAGATCACGCCCCTATCACCGACCGTCGGACACCGACGGAAATCGCTGGCCGATCAGTCGAGCGCTTCGGGGCTGACGAGCGTGTCGTCCTCGAGGTAGTGCTCGACGTGGTGGCCGTGCTCCTCGACGTCCTCCAACACGTCGCGGAGGTGGTCCTCCGTGGTGTAGTCGCCGAGGTTGTTGGCGAGCCGGACGTGCTCGCGTAAGCTCTCCACGACGTCGCCGAACATCTCGAGGTCGTTCTCGAGCGACGTTCGAACGTCGTAGGCGTCGGCGTCCTCGGGGGTCACCGGCGCGTGCTCCTCGTAGTTCGCGCCGCCGGAGAGCGGGACGCCGCCGAGCGCCTGCGCGCGCTCGGCGATCGCGTCGGCCCCCTCCTCGAGGTCGGCCGCGACCTCGCCGAGGTACTCGTGGACGTCGCGGAACTCCGCGCCCTCGACGAGCCAGTGGTGTTTCTTGATCTGGTGGTACAACACGTACGTGGCCGCGAGGTCGGTGTTGAGCGCGTCGACGAGCTGTTCGGCTTTCTCCGCCGGGATCCGCAGCGCCTCGCTCTCGTGTACCTCCCCGTACCGCTGACGGGGCTGTATTTGGGTGCTCATGACGTCTCGACGTAGGGGACACACCCACTTAATGCTTTCATTATCAAAAACAGATTTTCGATAGCTGAAAGAATAATTCATATATTGTGTTCCTCCCGTCGAGCGTCCGCGGCCCGATCGACGGGCGTTCCGCGGACGCGGCCCGCCACGAAGGGAAACGTCTTAATGGAGTACGCGCGCATTCTCCAGTGTATGAGCAACGGCGATGACGACCCGGCCGACGCCTCCGAGGGGGCAGACGCCGACGACGCGGCGGCGGCCGACGAGCCCGAGGCGACCGCTCCGACGCTCCCCGACGAGGCCACCGAGGAGTCCCTGACCGAGTACCTCGACGAGATCGAGGCCGCGCTCGAGGACGCCGAGACCGAGGCGGACCTCGACGACGTCGAGGCGCTGCTCGACGACGCCGAGGACGCCCTGGCTGACGCCGACCTCCCTGAACCCGACGAGGACGACGAGGACGCCGACGACCCGCGTGGCGACCTCGAAGACCGTATCGCGGCGCTCCGCGAGGGGGTCGAGGACGCCCGCGGCCCCTACGCCGAGGACGTCGTCGAGGCGATCGAGGCGGCGGCCTCGACGCTCGAGGACACCGAGTGGACCGCCGACGGTCACGATGACGCCGCGGACGCGGTCCGCGCGTTCATCGACGCGGCAGCCGACGCGATCGACGTGCCGGCGGTCGAGGACGACGCCGACGGGGGCGCGGCGGACGCGCTCCTCGACGAGGTCGCGGAGACGGACGACGCTGGGACGGAGACGGACGGTTCGGAGACGGACGCCGACGCGGAGACGGCGGACGCGGACGAGGCGGCGGACGCCACCGATCTCGACGGGGCCGTCCCGATCGCGGAGCTCGTCGCCGCGCTCGACGCGGTCGCCGGCGCGATCGGCGAGGTGGACCTCGATCCCGACGACGACGCGGAGACGATCGCGGCGCTCCTGGAGGCGACCGACGCGCTCGAGGACGGCCTGGAGGACGCCGAGGAGTGGGACGACCTCGAGACCCACGAGCAGCTCCGCGCGCAGGGGTACTACGACGTGCTCGGCCACTACAAGGACTTCCCGGTCGAGTGGGCCGCCCTGAAGGAACACGAGGCGCGCGGCAACGTCGACATGATCCTGCTCGCGCTCGACTCCCTCCAGTCGGACTTCATGGAGCGCCACTGTCTCGAGGCGCTCGAGCGGATGGGCAAACGGGGCAAGACCGAGGCCTCGCTCGAGGAACTGCTCGGCCGCGCCGGCAAGCGCGACCAGTTCGCGATCCGCATCCTCGGGAAGATGGCGGCCGAGGAGGCAACCGAGACGCTCCTCGAGTACGTCGACGAGGACTCGAACCCGCAGCTCCAGAAGGCGACGTTCAAGGCGCTCGGCGAGATCGGCGCGGTCGACGCGGTCGGCCCGCTCGCGGCGAAACTGGAGATGGAGAACGACCACGTCCGTCCGCTCGCCGCGCGCGCGCTCGGACTCATCGGCGACACGCGGGCGATCGACCCGCTCGCCGACGCGCTCGCCGAGGACGACGCCGACGACGTCCGCGCGGCCGCCGGCTGGGCGCTCCGCCAGATCGGCACGCGGGAGGCGCTCGAGACGGTCGCCGAGTACGCCGACGAGCGCTCCTTCGTCGTCCAGACGGAAGCCGAGAAGGCGCGGACGGCCCTCGACGCCGCGGCGACGCCGGCGTAGTCGATCGGGTTAGCTCTCTCGTTCGTTTCGGATCGCTTTCGAATCTCCCGAAACCGCGGAACCGACGGTTCGTCGAAACGCGGTCCGACAACGCGTCGAGATCCGATTCGTCATCGGCGATGCTCGGCGCGTGATATGTGTGAGAAACTGGGTCGCGTCCGGCGTCCCCTCGCGAGGACGAAGCGGGCCCGATGGTCGTCGTGTGGGGTCTCGGGGCGACGATCGCCCGACGGAGCTTAGTTGCGGACGACGTTCGTCGCGCGGGGGCCTTTCGGCGACGACTCGATGTCGAACTCTAACTCCTGTCCCTCCTCGAGGTCCGGGCCGCCAACGTCTTCCATGTGGAAGAACACGTCATCGTCCTCGTCCTCAGTCGAAATGAAACCGTAGCCGCCAGTGTCGTTGAAGAAATCAACCTTTCCGTTTGCCATTGCAATCAAACGTACGGCCGATCGGGGGATAACCCTTGCGAGGGTCGTGGTACCACGAAGGGAGCGTCCGACCCTTTATTCCAGATACCGCGGCCAGAGCGCTCATGCGTCCCTCGATCGATCGATCCCGTCGGCTCGTTCGGGCCGGGATCGGGATGTGGATCGAATCCGTCCACCGGGCCGAATCCGTCCTCCGGATCGTCGTCGCGGTCGCGGTCCTGATCGCGGCCGTCGGACCGGTCGCGGGCGTCGCCGGCGCGACGACCGGGTCGGCCACCGTCCCGGAGGCGACCGAGCCGTCGCGGATCGCCCCCACCGACGCCGCCGGCGCCGCTGATGCCACCGACCCGCGGATCGTCGAACTCTACCCCAATCCGGTCGCCGAGGGGAACCGCGGGGAGTATCTCGTCGTCCGGCTGCCGGAGCCGGGGAACTGGTCGCTCTCCGACGGGCACCACGAGGCGTCGATCCCGTCGAACGCGACCGGCACCGTCGCGCTCTCGATGGAACCGAACCTCACTCGAGAACACCTCGTCGGTCGCGACGTTCCCGTCCGCGCGCTCGACGACCACTTCCCGCTGTCCGCGAGCGGCGACCGGATCGTTCTCCGGCGGGACGGCGACCCGGTCGACGTCGTCGCGTACGACCGGGTCCGCGAGGGGTACCGCTGGCGGGTGGCGTGGGACGAGTGGCGACCGGACGGGTACGCGCCGCGCGCGCCGGAGCGCGTCGCCGGCGCGTCCGTGACGCCGTTCGTCCTGCCGGACAGTCCCGACGTTCCCGTCGAACCCCTCGCGGCCGCGGACGACCGGATCCTCCTCGCCGGCTACACGATCGAGTCCGACCGGGTCGTGGAGCGCCTCGTCGACGCGGCCGCCCGCGGGGTGAAGGTGCGCGTCCTCGTGGAGGGCACTCCCGTCGGCGGCTTCCCGAAGCGAGGCGCACGGGCCGCCGACCGACTCGTCGCCGCCGGCGTCGAGGTGCGCGTCCTCGACGGCGAGCCGAATCGCTTCCGCTTTCACCACGCCAAGTACGCGGTCGCCGACGACCGGGCGGTCGTGCTCACCGAGAACTGGAAACGCTCGGGAACGGGCGGCGGATCGAACCGCGGGTGGGGCGTGACCGCGAACGACGCGGCGATCGCCGCGGACCTCGCGGCGCTCTTCGAGAACGACGTGACCGGATCGGATACCCGCTCTTGGCAGGCGTTTCGCGCCGACGCGACGTTCCACGGACCGCCTCCGTACGGAGGCGACGACGATGCGGGAGGGCCCGACACGGAGGAGCGGCCGTACCCCGTCCGGTTCGATCCGCCGGCCGCGGCTCCCGCCGACGTCGAACTGCTCACCGCGCCCGGCAACGCCGGCGATCGGATCGTCGACCGGATCGACGCCGCCGACGACCGGGTCCTCGCGGTCGTCCCGCGGACGGGCGGGCCGAACGGCCGGATCGTTCGAGCGCTCCGGCGGGCGGCCGCGCGCGGCGTCGACGTTCACCTCCTGTTGTCGAACGCGTGGTACGACCGCGAACGGAACCGCGAACTGGCGGAGACGCTGGCCGCGGAGCCGATCGACGTCGCCGTCGCGGAGCCACGCGGCCGGTACGGCAAGATCCACGCCAAGGGGCTCGTGATCGACGACACCGCCGTGGTCGGGAGCCTCAACTGGAACGAGGGCGCGAGGACGGAGAACCGCGAGGTGCTCCTCGTCGTCGAGAACGCGGACGTCGCCGACTTCTACGCTCGGGCGTACGCCGCCGACTGGCGCGGCGGTGGCGTCCACCTCCCGGTCGGCACGGTCGCCGGACTGGTCGGGACGGTGCTCGTCTCGGGAGCGGTCGCGCGTCGGGAGATCGCGTTCGTCTGAGAGCTCTCGTCCGCGCTGGGGGAACCGGTCCGGGAGCTCAGTCGTCGTCGATGACGGCGGTCGAGGAGAGCGATTCGTCGATCTCCGCGTCGGCCATCTTCTCGACGAGCGCGTCGATGACGGCCTCGCGACGGCCCTTCACGAACTTGATCGAGCCGACGACGAGGTGGCCGCCGCCGGAGACGCCGGCCTCCGGCAGCTCCTCGTTCAGCTCCGTCACCATCGTCGGAATGTCGAGTCGGACGCCGTCCGAACGGAGGACGGCGAAGTCCGGTCCGTATCCGATCGTGATGACGGGGTCGCCCGTCTCCTGAACTCTGGTGTCGTGGAGTTCGCCCGTCGTCTTCCCCGGTGCGGGGTAGGTGAACCGGTGGGCGTACTCGTCGACGTCGATCCGGTAGAGGTGTGCGCCGGAGGCGAGCCGCTCGTGTTCGACGTGGTCGTCGACGGCCTCGAGCTGACGGTCCACGTCATCCTCGGCGCGATCGGCGAGGAACTCGACCAGCTCCGCGTGACGCTCCGAGTCGTCACAGCCGACGTTCAGGGCGTCGTTGACGAGGGTCTTCCCCTCCGAGTAGCGCAGCCAGTGGGCGGCGTAATCGAGCGCCTCGCCGATGTCGAGGAGTTCGTCCTTCCCGTAGCCGGCGTCCGCGGCGAGTTCGACGTAGTCGTCCATGGCCTCGGCCTTCGAGCGGTCCGAGAGCCCGGCGACGGCGGGTACGTGTTCGAGCTCCTCGGAGAGCGACGGGTCGATCAGCCGCGCGAGCTCGACGCACATCATGCCGGTCGTGATCCGATAGTCCTCGCCGTGGAGGTACGGGTTGACGTGGGCGTCCAGAAGCGGCGCAACCGCGTCCGGGTCGGGGTGATGGTGGTCGACGACCGCGATCGGAATGTCGTAGTGCGTGAGGTTCTCGTAGGCGGGGACGTCCTCCTCGGTCGACCCGTTGTCGAGCATGAGCAGGAGCGGGAGCTTCCGTCCGTGGCGGGCGCGACCCTCGAGCGCGAAGTTGAGGTCGCGGGTGACGTCCTCCATCTCGTAGTAGGGAGCCTTGCTCGGGAGCCGCTTGAAGAGGTGTTGTGAGGCGTCCGGGTCCTCGTGGACGTCCCGGACGAGTCGTTCGAGCGCCAGCTGGACCGGGATCGCCGCGCACATCCCGTCGCCGTCGGCGTGGTGGCGGACCCGGATCGGTCGTCCGGCGAGCACGGTTCGCCGGAGCATGTGGGCCAGGTCGCGGAGGTCGTCGTGGATCGACTCGAACGCCGCCCACTCGACGAGCGGCTCCACGTCGGCCGGTTCGGCCCGCTCGTCGAGTGCCGACTCGAACGCCGTCCGGGCCTCCTCTGCGCGGTCGCCGGCGAGCGGCTTCACCGAGTCGACCTCGAGCTGGAGACCGCCCTCGCGCGTCTCCACGGTCCCGGTGACGTGAACCATGTCTCCCACCTCGACGGTGGGGTACGCGCGCACGCCTGCCTCCTCGAAGGCGGCACACGAGACGACGCCGGACGCGTCGGCGACGCCGAAGATCGTCGGGCCGCCCGTCTGTTTCGTCTGGACGACCTCGCCCTCGACGGTCACCTGGTCGCCGGGGACGAGCCCGCGGACCCGAGAGATGGCCGGCTCGTGTTCGACGGTCTCGGTCGTGTAGCCGCCCGGAGACGACTCCTCGAAGGCGATGTCGCCGTTCTCTTTGACCTCGGTCAGGCGGACGATCAGGCGGTCGCCGACCGCGTACTCGCCCTCGAGGTTCGACTCGTGGACGAGCCCGCTCACGGCGTCGGAGACGTCGACGAAGACGCCGTACTCGACGACGCCGTTGACGGAGGCGTGATACAGCGCGTCGGTCTCGACGTCTTCGAGGGTACAGTCGGGTGCGAGATCGTGGACGACGTCTCGGCTATCGCGTTCCCCCTTCGCCCCGACGGCGTCGGGTTCGGGACTCGAATCGTCCCGCATGCCGGAATCCCCGGCGGTGTGCTCGCTCATACACGTCGTTCGGGATCGGACGGTGTTAAGCTTGTTATCTCGTGCTCGTCGGACGGAGTCCGTCGAGGAGCCGTCGCGTTCGGCCGCGTCCCGCCGGTCCGGAACCCATATGAGTCGACGGCGAGTCTCTCGGGACATGCGACTGTTCCGGTCGGACGACCTCCTCGGGATCGCCCGAGAGACGATGGAGTTCGTCCTCGAGGCCAGCGAGGAGACCCACCCCAACGAGTACATGGGGTTCCTCCGCGCGGACGACGCGGCCGACCTCGACATCGACCGGGACGGCCAGGTCATCACGGACGTGCTCGTCATCCCCGGAACGGAGTCGTCTCCGACGAGCGCGTCCGTCCGCTCGCACATGAAGCCGAACGACATGCGCTCGGTGGGATCGGTTCACTCGCACCCGAACGGGGTGCTCCAGCCGAGCGACGCCGACCTCGCGACGTTCGGGCAGGGCGAGGTCCACGTCATCGTCGGCGCGCCCTACGGCTGGGGCGACTGGAAGGCGTTCGACAACGAGGGGAATCAGCGGACGCTCGAGGTCCTCGACGTCGAGATGCCCGACGAGCACTTCTTCGATTTCACCCAGGAGGACATCGACCGCGAGCTGGGCGACGCGAACGACGACCGAGGCGGGTTCCTCTCGTGGCTGCGATGACACGGGTCGTCGCACAGGGGACCTTCGACCTGTTACATCCTGGACACGTTCACTACCTCGAGGACGCCGCGACGTACGGCGACGAGCTCCACGCGATCGTCGCCCGAGGGGCGAACGTCACTCACAAGGCGAAGCCGATCCTCTCCGACCGCCAGCGTCGGGACATGGTCGCCGCGCTCGCCGCCGTCGACGAGGCGCACCTCGGCCACACCGAGGACATCTTCGTGCCGATCGAGGCGATCGATCCGGACGTCATCGTGCTCGGCTACGATCAGCACCACGACGAGGACGCCATCGCGGCCGCGCTCGCGAACCGAGGCATCGACTGCCGGCTCGAGCGGGCGTCCGGCAGGGAACCCCGCCACGACGACGAGCTGCTCTCCACGGGCGACATCATCGATCGGGTCCTCGAGCGTCGCGGATGAGGTCAGAGCCGGGAGGAGTCCCCGCCGACCGCGACCCGAGGAAGCGCGGGACATATATGGGCCGACGCCCAAGCCGATCCACGTGACGATACCCGACCGGTTCCCCGCGGTCCTCGCTGCTGCGGCGATGGGCGTGTACCTGCTCGTCGTCGTCGGAGCGACGACCTCGCTGACCGACGCCGCGGCGGCTTGCGGCGGTTGGCCCGCCTGCGGGGGCGGCTACGCGCTCCCGGCGGAGCCGGCGGCCTGGATCGCGCTCGCCCACCGGGCCGTGGCCGCCGTCGTCGGAGGACTCGTCGTCGCCGCCGCGGCGTTGGCGTGGCGCGCTGACGCGGGCCGCCGCGTCCGCGGCGCGCTCCTCCTCGCGCTCGCGCTGTTCCCGGCGCAGGCCGGGATCGGCGCGGTCGTCGCCCTCGGCGACACCTCGCTTTCGGTCCGGGAGGGGGCGATCCCGCTCGGGCTCACCCACCTCGTCCTCGGCGTGGCGATCTTCGCGAGCGTCCTCGCCGCGCTGGCGTGGTGGCTCGAGGACGCGACCGGCGACGCCGACGACGCCCCGACCGACTTCGAACCGGGGGCCGACGACCTGCCGCCGGTCGAGGACGCTCCCGAGCCGTCGGTGCCGACGGCGACGGTACCGCGGCTTCGCGCGACCGCGGCCGCGTACTTCCGACTGATGAAACCGCGGCTGATGTGGCTGCTCTGTCTCGTGGCCGCCGCCGCGATGGCGCTCGCCGGCGGTCCGGGGTTCACGCCGTACGCGGTCGCGGCGACGCTCGCCGGCGGGGCGCTCTCCATCGGCGCGTCCGGCACGTTCAACCACGTGTTCGAACGCGACGTCGACCGACGGATGCAGCGGACCAACGACCGCCCGCTGGCGACCGACCTGGTCCCGGTCCCGCACGCGCTCGCGTTCGGCGGGCTGTTGACGACCGTCTCCCTCGGGCTGTTCTGGAGCGTGAATCCCCTGACCGCCGCGCTCGGCCTGGTCGCGATCCTGTTCTACAGCGTCGTGTACACGCTGGTGTTGAAGCCGAACACGGTACAGAACACCGTCCTCGGCGGGGCGGCGGGCGCGCTTCCGGCGCTCATCGGGTGGGCGGCGGTCACCGGCGAGGTCGGCGGCGGCGGGCTGTTGCTCGCGGCCGTGATCTTCCTGTGGACGCCCGCGCACTTCTACAACCTCGCGCTGGCGTACAAGGACGACTACGCGCGCGGCGGGTTCCCGATGATGCCCGTCGTCCGCGGCGAGACCGCCACCCGACGACACATCCTCTGGTACCTCGGGGCGACGCTCGTCGCCGCCGCGGTGCTCGCGCTCGTCGCCAACCCGCTCGGCGCGCTGTACGCGCTCGTCGGCGTGGCGCTCGGCGCGGTCTTCCTGTGGACCGTCGTCCGGCTCCACTACGAGCGGAACGAGTCGGCCGCGTTCCGGGCGTTTCACGCGTCGAACGCGTACCTCGGGCTCCTGCTGTTCGCGGTCGTCCTCGACGCGCTCGTGGTCTGAACCCGAGCGGTCCGGGATCGCCGGGGCAGCCGTTTTATGCCGCTCGGGATCCTACTCGCGCGTATGACGCGAGTCGAGATCGAGTACTGCGTACCGTGCGGCATGCTGGACCGGGCACAGGACGTCTCGCGGGCGGTGCTCGAGCAGTTCGGGGAGGCACTCGACGAGGTCGCGCTCGTGACCGGCGACCACGGCGTGTTCATCGTCCGCGTCGACGACGAGGTCGTCTACGACAAGGACGAGGACGGCTACGACGTCGACGACATCGTTCGCGCGGTGAAGCCGCACGTCGGCGCGACCGCGTAAGCCGAGACCCGCCCGTTCGGTCCCTCCGTCGGTTCGGGAGCGGACCGTGGCCGCCGGGGGAAGTTAATTGTTCCTCGCCGACGAACCCGGAGCCGATGGCGGGTCAAACACGGGATCCGAGCGAGATCGGGGGGGACACCCCGGACGGGAGCCGGGACTTCGGCGAGGCGGGCAACCCCGAGTGGTTGGTCCGGACGTGGTACCGATCGAGCGTCGGGATCGCGGTCGCCGCGGGCGATCTCCTGTTGACTGTCGTCCTCGTGGCGGCGGCGACCGTCACCTACGACGGCTCGGTCGCCGGGATGGGAGATATCTCGGCCGGCCTCGTTCCGCCGTACGTCCCCGTGTTCAGCCTGCTCGGCGCGCTGGGGTTCGTCTTCACGACGCTGATCGAGCGGTTCGACGGCTCGACCGCCAGGCTGCTCCGGTACAACTTCCACCTTCTCGCCGCGCTGCCGCTCGGTATCGGGGTCTTCCTGCTGTCGGACATCGTTCTGGCCGAGGCGGCGACCAACGACGCCCTCGTCGCCGGGACGGTGTTCCTCGCGGGGCTGTACGTCAACCTCGCGTACAAGCGGCTCGGCGCGCTGGCGAGACGGCTCCTTCCGGGGAAGCGAAGCGACGGGAACGGGACGGACGCGGGCGACGACCGGTCCGAGTCGGAGGCGAATACGGACCGCGACCGGTCCGGATCGGACGCGTCGGGGTGAGCCGGGACGCGGTCACTCCCCGCCGGCGACCGAGCGCGCCGAGTTGCTCACGACGAGCAGGCTGCTCGTCCCCATCGCGAGCGCGGCTAACAGTGGATTCAGCGCCCCGGAGACCGCGAGCGGGATCGCGATCGCGTTGTAGGCGAACGCCCATCCGAGGTTCTCCCTGATCCGCCGGTTCGTCCCGCTCGTGACGTCGAACAGCTCCGGGATCGCGGAGAGCCGGTCCTCTAAGAGGACGGCGTCCGCGGCGTCGGCCGCGAGGTCGGTGCCGCTCGCGACGGAGACGCCGAGGTCGGCGGCCGCGAGCGCCGGGGCGTCGTTGCTGCCGTCGCCGACCATCGCGACGCGCTCGCTCGCGCCGAGCCGCCTCACCGTCTCGGCTTTCGCCTCCGGCGGGACCCCCGCGAACACCTCGTCGATCGCCGGGTGTTCCTCGAAGCGCCGGGCCGCCGCGGCCGCGTCGCCGGTGAGGACGACGACGCGTTTCCCGCGGTCGGCGAGGTCGGTCACGACCCGCTCCCACCCCTCGCGGACAGCGTCGCCGACGACGAGAACGCCCCGGACGCGGCCCTCCCAGCCGACGAAGACGGGGACGTTTCCGTCCGCCGTCGCGCGCTCGCCCGCCTCGTCGAGTCGGTCGGAGAGCGCCCACCCGCGGTCGGCGAACAGCGATCGGTGGCCGACGACGACGCGGTCGCCGTCGATCCTCCCCGCGACGCCGCGGTCGGTGACCTCGACGTCGGCGGCGTCAGCGGAATCGACGTGGTCGTCGGAATCGGCCGACTCGCCGGCGGGACCCGACCCGTCCACGTGGCCCGTCCCGGCTCGGGGCTCGGTTCCGCCGTCGGCGACGACCGGCTGCGACGCGGGCGGCCGGTCGGTCGCGTCCCGATCCACCGCGGCCGCGTCGACGATCGCCTCGGCGATCGGGTGTGCGGACGCGCGTTCGAGCGCGGCCGCCCGCCGGAGGAGCCGGCCGGCGTCGACCTCGAGATCGGCGTCGGAGGTGGAGCCGGACGAATCCGCGTCGTCGTCGGGAACCGTCTCGAGCAGCCGCATCTCGCCGTCGGTGAGCGTGCCGGTCTTGTCGAGCACGACCGCGTCGATCTCGGCACCGGCCTCGAAGACCGCGTCCGAAACGATCACGATCCCGCGACGGGCGGCGTCGCGGATCCCGGCGGCGATCGCGAGGGGGGTCGCGAGCCCGAGCGCGCACGGGCACGAGACGATGAGTACCGTGAGCGCGACGAGCGCCGCGTCGGTCGGAGCGCCGCCGAACGCGAGCGTGCCCGCGGCGGCGACGACCGCGACCGCGACGACGAGCGGGACGAACACGGTCGCGAGCCGGTCGACGAGCCGCTGGATCCCCGACCGGGAACTCTGGATGTCCCACAGCAGGCGGACGAGCGTGTCGAGCGTGCTCGTCGCGTCCTTGCCGACCTCGATCACGAGCGGCGAGTCCGTGACCACGGTCCCCCCGCGAACCGCGTCGCCGGGGCGTTTCGTCGCGGGGAGCGACTCGCCGGTGACCAGCGCCTCGTCGACCGCGGCGGTCCCCTCGGCGATCGTCCCGTCGAACGGGACGCGCTCGCCGGGGCGCACGAGCAGCCGATCGCCCGGCTCGACCGCCTCCGTCGGGACGGTCTCGCCGGACTCCCGTCGGGCCTCGCTCTCGGCCGCGGTCGTCAACTCGGACAGCATCCCCGTCGCGCGTGATTTGATCCGCGACTCGTACCCGTTACCCGCGGTGACGACGAGGATCACGGCGATCGTCACGTCGAAGTAGAGGTCGGTCCGACCGAGCAGCATCGCGAGCGTGCTGTACGCGTAGGAGCTGACGGCCGCGAGCGACACCAACAGATCCATGTTGGGCCGTCCCGCCCGCAGGCTCACGTACGCCCCGCGGAGGATCGGGTACCCCGTGTAGAACAGCACGATGGAGGTGAAAAGCCAGATCTGCGTGAACAGGTAGAGCCCGCCCATCCCGCCCAGATCGAGGAGGGGGTCGTAGCCGAAGTAGGTCGGGTACAGAAAGAGGACGTACCACAGCATCGCCATCATCCCGAAGAAGCCCCCGCCGATCAGGAACCGGACCACGTCGACGTCGTCGCCCGCGGGCTCGGGGTCGGCCCGGTCGCTCGCGGCGTAGCCGGCGACCGAAAGCGCCTCCGGCAGGTCGGCGGCGGTCACCCGGTCGGGGTCGTACTCGACGCGGATCGTGTCGGTCGCGTAGCTGGCCTCCGCGGCCGCGACGCCGTCGCGCTCGGCGGCGGTCATCTCGAGGAACGACTCACAGGTCGCACAGTGCATGCCGTCGACGTGGAGGAAGGTCGTCTCGCCGTCGAAGTCGTCCGGGGGCTCCGCGTCCGGGGCACGCTCCTCGAGGTCTTCGAGGTCGTCCACGTCGTCGAGCGACTGAGCCACCGCGAGACACCCCTGACAGCAGTACTCGCCCTCGACGGCGGGGTCGGTGTCCGGGTCGGATCCCGTCGGCAGGTCACAGAGGGTACAGTTCGGCATGAGTGGTGGCTTCGTCCGCCGGCGGCGTCCGGGCGGGATCGCGACGGTTGCGCCGGCTTACGCGTCCCCGATGTCGCTCGGCTCGAGCCTGTCGTCGTCGCCGCCGGGCCGGAGGCTCCCGCCGGTGGCGACCCGGAGGCTCGCCCAGATGAGCACCACGTTGACGAACGTGACGGCGACGACGTATTCGGCGCGCGAGGCGATGTAAGCCGCGGCCGGAAGCACTCCGCCGAGCACCAGGAAGACGGCGTGCTGGAGCGAGAAGTCCATACGAACGAATGTGTGGCCGTCAGTATATAGACCAAGCGGATTTTCAGACCACGGGAACGGGTGGATATTATATGTCTGGCTACCCGTAATCGGACTCATGAGCCGAACCGAGACGGCAGGCGCGCCGACGGACGACGCGGGCGGCGACGAGGAGTTCGATCCCGTCGGCACGCTCGCGCTCATCGCGGTGTACTTCGCGATCCTCGTGCTCGCATGGGTGTACATCTACTACATCGAGTTCCTCGGCCGTGACCTGGTCGTGGTGGGGTGATATCGGATGCACATTCACGCCTACGAGAAGATCTGGCTCGCGCTCTCGATCGTGTTGATCCTGTTTCTCCTCGGCTCCGTCACGTACGGGGCGGTCGGGCCGGGGGTGGCGATGGTCGCCGACAGCGAGGCCCAGATCGACGCGAACGCGCTGGACGAGGACGACCGCTTCGCCGAACCGCGCGTCGAACAGGTCGGCGAAAACGAGTACGAGGCGTACGTCGTCGCCTACCAGTTCGGGTTCGACCCGAGCCCGATCGTGGTCCCCGAAGACAGCACCGTCACGCTCCAGATCACCTCCCGCGACGTGATCCACGGCTTCGAGGTTGCCGGGACGAACGCGAACACGATGGCCGTTCCGGGCGAGGTCGCGGAGGTAACCGTTGAGGTCGGCGAGCCGCAGGAGTACGGGATCGTCTGTAACGAGTACTGCGGGGCCGGCCACCACGGCATGGAGGGGAAACTCCACGTCGTGACCGAAGAGGAGTTCGAGTCGGAAGACGGGGGTGACAGCGAATGAGTGACGCGCTCGAAGCGGAGGAGACGTTCCTCGATAGGTACCCGGCGGAGGCGAAGATCGTTCGGTCGGCGTTCCTCGGGTCCTTCCTCGCGCTCACGCTGGGAGCGATCTTCGGCATCATTCAGACGCTTCACCGGACCGGGATCTTCCGCGGGATCATCGACTCGTCCGACTACTACACCGTGCTCACGGCACACGGCGTCTTCCTGGTCATCAGCTTCACGGTGTTCTTCCTCGTCGGCCTGTTCACGTGGGCGGTGGTCCGCAGTCTCGACCGACCGCTCGTGAACATCAAGATCACGTGGACGTGGTACCTGCTCATGGCCGGCGGAATGACGATGACGGGGATCTCCATCCTCGCCGGCTTCGTCGACGCCATCGACATGAGCGCGGACGTCCTGTACACGTTCTACGCGCCGCTTCAGGCACACCCCCTGTTCTACACGGGACTCGCCGTGTTCATCGTCGGGTCGTGGCTCGCCGGCGCGGACTGGTTCCGCACGTGGCTCGCGTGGCGCGAGGAGAACCCGAACGAGCGGATCCCGCTCCAGACGTTCATGGTGTTGACCACCATGATCATGTGGTACATCGCCTCCTCGGCTGTCGCCGCGTCGGTGCTGATCTTCCTCCTTCCCTGGTCGCTGGGACTGATCGAGTCGGTGAACCCGACGCTCACCCGGACGCTGTTCTGGTTCTTCGGCCACCCGGTGGTCTACTTCTGGCTGATGCCCGCGTACCTGCTGTGGTACACCGTCCTCCCCTCGATCGCCGGCGGGCGGCTGTTCAGCGACCCCCTCGCGCGGGTCGTCTTCGTCCTCTTCCTGCTGTTATCGACCCCGGTCGGCATCCACCACCAGTACCTCGACCCCGGCATCGCCGAAGGGTTCAAGTTCATCTCGATGACGAACACGATGTTCCTCCTGTTGCCGAGCCTGCTCACCGCGTTCACCGTCGTCGCGAGCGTCGAGTACGGGGCCCGTCAGCGCGGCGGCACCGGGGTCTTCGGCTGGCTCCGGTTGCTCCCCTGGCGGGACCCGGCGTTCACCGGGATGATGCTGGCGGGGCTGATGTTCGCGGCCGGCGGGTTCTCTGGGATGGTCAACGCCGGGATGAACGTCAACTACATGATCCACAACACGATCTGGGTCCCCGGCCACTTCCACCTCACCGTCGGAACCGCGGTCGCGCTCACGTTCATGGCGGCGACCTACTGGCTCTGGCCGCAGATCACCAACAAGCCGATATACAGCAGCCAGATCGGGCTGTTCCAGGTCGTCCTCTGGTTCATCGGCATGGCGCTCATGTCGAACGCGATGCACGCACAGGGGTTACTCGGCGTCCCGCGGCGGACCGCGGAACCGGAGTACTCCGGCTTCGACTACCCGGTCGCGTTCGGCGGCTTCGAGGAGCTGAACGTCCAGATCGCGATCGGCGGGACGCTGTTGTTCCTCTCGACCGTCCTGTTCATCGGGAACCTCGTGCTCACGATGGGGAACCCGCGGGTCTCCGGGATCGCGGAGACGCTCCGTCCCGCGCTCTCCGGTCCCGACGACGCTCCCGAAGTGCTCGACGACCTCCGGATCTGGGTGGGGATAGCCGTGACCCTCGTCGTGCTCGCGTACGCGCTCCCGCTCGCGGCGATCATCAACGACGGCGGGCTGCTCGGTCCCGGCGTCGGGACGTATCCGGTGTGGATCGACGCCGCGGTCGGGACGCTCGCGGACGTCGCCGTCCCGGCGGCGTGGTCGCTCGTCGACGCGCTCGCGTTCCTCGGCTTCCGCCTCCTCGACGCGGCCGCCTCGGGGGTGGTCGCGTGAGCGTCGACGTCACCCGCGGCGGGCTGTTGGTCGGCCTCGCGATCTTCGGCGTCATCATCTACGAACTCCGGACGGTGCTCGACGCCCTCGGCATCAGCCTCCCGATCGTGCCGTACATGGCCGGCGTGTTCGCCCTCGCCGGCCTCGCGATCTGGCTCGTGGTGCTCAACGGCGGATGGCGGACCGAGCCCGACGAGGCCGGCTGACTCGACGAGTGGTCCGGCGCGGATCCGAGTGTCGGTGGCTCTCCGACCGGTGCGGTTTTGCTGACCCCTCCCCTCCCTTCCGTATGGCCCGAACGCGCGTCGTCGTCCGCTGTGCGGACTGCCGGTTCGAGGCGACACACGACCGACTCCGCTCGGCGAGGGAGACGCTCGCGGATCACGAGACCGACACCGGTCACGCCGTCGAGTGGCGGATCGAGTCGCTCGCGCCGGGCGTCGAGCGCGCGGGCGCGGACGCCGGCGTGTGCGGTCGCCCGGCGCGTACGGACGCCGACTCCCCGCTCGTCGCCGACTCCCCGCCCGCCGATCCGAACGACGACCCGGACGCGCCCGACCGGTGAGACGGTTCCCGTCGATCAGTCGAAGGAGAGCGGCTCCGCCTCCGTCCACCGTGGTTCGAACTCCTCGCTCACGCTGGCGGCGAACTCGGCGTCCTTGATGTCGATCATCGCGAACGGCTCCTCGCCCGAGAGCGGATGGGGGACCTCGATACACACCTCCAGCCCGTCGAAGACGTTGAACGTCCCCTCGACGCCCGGCGTCGTCCGAACCGAAAAGCCCTCGTTGTCGGCGAGTTCGGCGGTGTATCGGCGACCGACGCTGCGCGGAAGCGCGTCGACCGTCTCCGGCGACAACAACACCCTGATCTCGACGCCGCGGTCGAGCGCCACCTCGAGCTCCGCGGTCACTCGCTCGCCGACCGTGCCGAGGTCGAAGCCGGTCGCGGGCGCGCCGGCGACGACGACCATCCGCCGCTCGGCCGCCGCGATCCGCTCCAACAGGAGGTCCGTGGCGTCCTCCGCGCCGACGGCGGCCGTCCAGAACTCCCCGTCGACGGGGTCGGTCGCGTCGAGCTCCGTCGACAGCTCCTCGACGACCGACGCGTACTGCTCCGCCTGCGCTTCGAGTTCGGAGCGTTTCTCCTCGAGCAGGCGATCGAGCGCGGCGTCCGGCTCGACCCCGACGTACTTCTTCGGCCGGCTCGCCGCCTGACTGCGGACGAGGTCGTGGCCCTCGAGACTGTTGAGCACGTCGTAGATCCGACCCATCGGGACTTCGCTGGCCCGCGAGAGGTCCTTCGCCGTCGTCGGCCCGGTCCGCAACAGGGCGCGGTACGCGCGGGCCTCGTACTCGGAGAGACCGAGGTCACGAAGGGATGCCATACCCTCACGTGTCGGGGTGTCGGCATAAACGCGTCGGAGGTTTACGGTCGGTCCGAGCGAGGGAACGGGTCGGCGAGGTGACGAGACCGATCGGGGTCGCACCTCTGCCGATCGACGGCGTCGGCGCGTCAGTCACTCGACCGTCTCTGCGACGCGGGTCATCAACTCGTCCGGCGTTGTCGCGGGGTCGGAGACGGCGTCGCCCGCGGTCACGACGGCGGACCCCTCGGGAACGGTTCGCGGCGCGGGCGCGTCCTCGCGATGGGCGTTCGGGACGACGACCTTCTCGTGGTCGGCGACCCGCCAGGCCGCCCGGTGGAGGTCGCTTCCGGGCCCGTCGCCGACGGCGATGACGGTCGTCCCGCGGAGTAGCCGCCCGACGAGGCTCCCGTACCCGGCGACCTGGACGCCGAGCCGGTCGGTCGCGCCCGCGAACGACTCGGCCGTCTCGCGGGCGACCTCCCGATAGCGGTCCTCGCCGGTGAGCGCCGCGAGGTCGACGAGCGCGGACGCCAGTTCCACGTTGCCGTCGAGCGGCCTGAAGGATCGATCGAGCAGTCCGGCGCCCGAGCGCGGTCCGTCCACGAACGAGCCGTCGACGTGGAGCTCCGCGATCGCCCGGTCGGCGACCGCGCGGGCGACGTCGGCCCCCTCGCCGAGCACGCCGGCGGCGCGGACGTACGCGCCCACGACGCGCGAGACGTCCTCGAGGAGGTCGCGCGGGGCGTCGTCGCCCGCCCGGTGGCGGGTCCCGTCCTCGACGTCCGTCGGCCGGTAGCGGGTCACGACGCCGGAGTCGGGGTCGATCAGGTCGCGCTCGAGGCCGTCGAGGATCCGCTCGGCGTACTCGCGGGCGCGGTCGTCGTCGGTGTACGCCGCGACCGTCAACAGGGCGTCGGCCGCGAGCGCGTTCGCGCCGGCGAGGACGGTCAGATCGCGCCGTGGGGAGTCGAGCTCCGCGCGCTCGTCGGCGGGAGCGGCGTAGTAGGCCCGACCGAGCCCCGGTCCGAGGCTCCCGCCGACGCCGTAGCCGGTCCAGAGGTCGTCGGTGAGGAAGTCGACCGCCGCCGCGGCGGGCTCGCGGTACGCCTCCTCGCCGGTGTAGAGGTAGGCGTCCGCGAACGCCCGCGTCACCGCCGCGTTCGTGTCCGCCGGCTTCTCGTAGGCCACGTCGCTCCAGTCGCGCGCGCCGGCGAACCGGAAGAAGCCGCCGGCGACCTCGTCGGCGAGGTGGTCGCGGACGGCGTCGAGGGTGCGCAGGGCGCGGTCGCGGTCGCGTTTCAGCGCGAACTCGACGGTTCGGGGAAGCGGGAACTTCGCGTCCGTGCCCCAGCCGGCGTACCGCTCGTCGTACTTGCTCTCGAGCTGGCCGGCGAGGTGGCTCTCGACCGCCTCGGAGAGTTCGCCCGCCGGCGGCCGGTCGCCGTTCAGCGCGCGCGGGATCCGGCCGGCCTCGCGGCCCTCCTCGTCCCACATCCGGTGGACGGACTCGAGCACCTGGCGCATCCCGTCGACGCCGAGATAGCCCGCGCCGGTGAGCAGCTCCCCGTCGGGCGTGAGGAAGGCGGTCGTCGGGAACCCCCCCATGTTGTACCGCTCGCGGACGCGCGGACGCCGGTCGACGTCGACCCGAACCGGGACGAACCACTCGTTCACGTTGGCGGCGACCCGCGGCTCGGCGTAGGTGGTCGCGTCCATCTCGTGACAGCCCTCACACCAGGTGGCCGAAAGCGAGAGGAGGACCGGGAGGTCCCGCTCGTCGGCCTCCGAGAACGCCTCGCGGCCCCACTCGCGCCACTCGACCCGCGTCGCGTCGGTCATGGCTCACGCTCGGGTCGGCGGGTGGGTAAGCGCTTCGAGACGCCGACCGGGAGCCGAAGGCGGGCGGTGGAGTGGACGGTAGAGCGGGTCCGGCGGAGGACGGAGACGGGGGCTGACTGAAGGTGGAACGGGCCGAACGGAGGGCGAAGGGAAACGGAGGGCGGACGGTGGGAGGGCGGCGTCGTCGGTCGGATCCCGACCGGGTCGGTCCCGGATCAGGCGTCGGCGTCGTCGGTCCGTCTCCGGTCGCCTGCTCCGCGGCGCGCGTTCGGCTCGCGAGCGTCCGCGCGACCGGGACGGTCCGTCACGCCGAGGTCCCCGGACGAGCCGGGGTCGTAGTCGTGGCCGACCGCGAGCGCGAGCGCGTTCGCGGCCAGCAGCGCGACGAATCGCAGGCCGTTCGTCCCGTCGAGCCCCGCGTGTAGCAGGAACGGGTAGCCGATCGGGAGGACGATCGCCGCCCAGAACGCGGCGGCGCGGACGGCGCGAACCATCCGCTCCGCGAGCGGGAGGTCGAAGGCGAGTCGGTTGAGGGGGACACGAGTGGACATCTGACGACTGGGACAACGAGCGGAACCCACATATAGCCCGCCGAGGGTTCGGCGTAATTCACACCTTGTACCGGGTTTCGCGACGTTTTAAAAACCCCTCAGAAGCCTCTAAAAAGTTTAGAAATTTCTTAGAATATTCTTTCACACCTAATTTTGTGATACCAGTATCCGGGCGACACGGGTCAACTCGAGGCTCTCGATGACGGACCGAGGCCCGACCGTCGAGCGCAGATCGGGATCGACCTCGGACGACGGATCGGAGCCCGGCTGCCGGGGGGCGAAGCGATTTACCCCTCCCGCGGCCACCGTCGGCCATGACACGCGACGAGGTCGACGAGAGGAGGGCGCGCGGGGAGAGCGAGCACGGAGACGGGGAGGGCGAGCGCGGAGATGGACGCGGCGATGGAGAGCGACCCCACGTGTGCGTCGTCGCCTGCGGCGGGACGATCGCGTCCGAGCCGGGAGACGACGGCGCAGCGCCGGCCAAGACGGGGTCGGACCTCGTGGCGGCGGTTCCCGACGTCGAGGCGTACGCGACGGTGTCGGCTCGGGAGGCGTGTGCGCAGCCGGGGTTCGACGTGCGCTGGCGGGACGTGTTCGCGACCGCGGCCGCGGCTCGGGAGGCGATCGAGGGGGGCGCGGACGGGATCGTCGTCACCCACGGGACCGACACGCTCTCCGACACCGCCTACGCGCTCGACGTGTTGACGGACCTTCCCGCGCCGGTCGTGGTGACGGGTGCGCAGCGTCGCCTCGACGAACCCTCGAGCGACGTGCCGGCGAACCTGACGCTCGCGGTCCGAGCGGCCGCGGACGACCGGTTCGCGGGCGGGGTCCACGTCGCGTTCGACGACGAGCTCCACGCCGGCCGCGACGTCGTGAAGGGGCACAGCAACGCGCTCTCGACGATGACCTCGCCGGCGACCGCGCCGGTCGCGACGTTCACCCGCGCGGCGACCGACCTCGTCCGGGAGCCCCGCCGGCGCGTCGCGATCGATCCGCTCTGCGGACCGGAGGGACCGATCGACCCCGCCGATCCGGCCGCGGCGGCCGACCGCGTCCCCGAGGTGCCCGTGGTCCACTCGGGGACGGGAGCCACCGCGGCGGGGATCGAGCGCGCCCTCGCGGCCGACGTGGGCGGGATCGTGATCGAGGGGACCGGCCTCGGGAACGTCACGGCCGCCATCGGCGACGCGGTCGCCGGAGCGCTCGAGGAGGTGCCAGTCGTCGTCGCCGGACGGCCCGCCGGCCCGACCGAGCCGGTGTACGGCACGCCGGGCGGGGCGGTCACGCTCGCCGACCACGGCGTCGTCTTCGCCGGCGACCTCCCGGCCGCGAAGGCCCGCGTGGGGCTGGCACTCGGGTTGGCCGCCGGCGTCGAGCGGGCGGATCTCCCCCGCGTGTTCGGCCGACCGTAGCGGTTCGTCGTGCCGCGGCGAGGTGACGTCCTCGCCGACGCGGTAGCGCGACGACGCGACACCTCGACGACGCGAGAGCGCGGAGACACGGTAGCACAGAGAGTCGTTTGTGCCTACACGAAGCCCTTATGCGGGACCGACGTACGGCCGGGTATGAGAGGGATCAGCCGTCGATCGACGCTTCTCGGCATCGGAACCGCCGCCGGGGCGGTCGGAGTCGCCGGAGTTGCGGGCTGTCTCGGTAGATCCGCTCCCCGATCCGGCGACGACGCGGCCGACGGACACGCCGGGAGCGACCCGGATCTGGAGACCGCGGTCCACCAGACCGGCGGCGCGCTCTCCGGGCCCGCGTGGCGGCGAACGGAGCGGCCGGGCTTCTGTACCCTGTTCGCGGAACGCGTCGCGGTCGAGTGGCTCCTCCGGGACGCGCCGCCGGAGACGATCGCGTTCGTGGACGAGACCGACTTCGAGGAGTCGGCGCTCGCCTACGTCGAGTCCGTCGGCCGGAACACCTGTGAGCGCCTCGTCGAGTTCGCGGACGTCGCCGTCGACGACGGCACCCTAACCGCGGCGGCCGAGGTGACGGCCGTCGACGACGCCGACGGTGACGTCGCCTGCGGGCAGGCGATCACGTACGCCGGCGCGTTCCTCCGGGTCACGGCCGACACGCTCCCGGAGTCGATCCGGGTCGAGGTGACCGACGGCTGGGGGACCAGTACCGAGCTGACCGGCGAGGACGGCGTCCGCGACCCGGCGGCGCTGGACGGGTCCGTTCGACCGGACGGCGACCCGCCGAACGTCCCGCCCGCGCTTTCGTGTCCGGACGACGCGTTCGAGCGCCACCCCGCGGCCTACGACGGGGAGGTGAACTGGGGGTCCGGCGGCGGCGTCGACGGCGAGTCGGGGCTCGAACTCCGCGTCGTGGACCCGGAGAACGACGGCGACGACGCCGACGACTCCGGCGGATCGACCGACGGGGGCGACCCGAACGAGGTGCTCCGATTCGAGCGCGGCGACGCGTTCCGGGTCGAGATGACGAACGTCTCCGCGCGGCCAGTCGGCGTCGGCAACCACGCGAAGTACAACCTCGAGGTCGAGACCGAGGCGGGGTGGACGGACGTGCGAGGCAGCGACGACGGGGGGTTCGAGTACACCGACGAGCTGGTCTTGACGCGGCCGGGCGAGACGGTCGAGTGGTCCTTTTCGATGGACGAGGAGGGGATCGTGGCCGAACACCCGAACGACGACCTCCGGGTGTGTCCGGACCTCGGGACCGGGCGTTACCGGTTCGTCTTTTTCGGAGCCGACGACCTCGCCGTCGCGTTCGATCACGTCGAGTGAGGACGAGGACGGTCCCGAGGTTCCGCTTTCACTCCGTCGAGAGCCGAGTCACGGTGGATTCGACCTCCTCGACCATCTCCGCCTGTCGCTCGTTGGCCGCCGCCAGCTCCCGGATCTCGTCGGTGACACGGGCAGACCGCTCGACGACCTCGTCGACGGTGGCCGCGATCTCCTCTGCGGCCGCCGCCTGGTCGTCGGTGACGTCGGACACCTCGCGTATCCCCGCCGCGGTCTCCGAGACCGCCTCCGCGATCTCGGTCAAATCCGACATCGCGTCCTCGACGCGGTCGACCCCCCGAGAGACCCGTTCGTTCGCCTCCGTCAGGCTCTCGACGGTCTCTTCGGTGTCCGCCTGGATCCCCGAGACCATCTCCTCGATGTCGCCGGCGTGGGATTTGGACTCCTCGGCGAGCGATTTGATCTCGTCGGCCACGACGCCGAACCCGGACCCGGCCTCTCCCGCCCGCGCGGCCTCGATGGAGGCGTTGAGCGCGAGCAGGTTCGTCTGGTCGGCGATCCCGTTTATCGCGTCGACGAACTCGTCGATCTCGCCGACGCGCTCTTGAAGCGCCGCCACGTCCTCCGCGGCGCCGTCGACGGCCTCCCCGATGTCGTCCATGACCTCGGCGGCGTCGTCCGCGGCCTCCCGTCCGTCGCCCGCGAGCGTCTCCGCGCGGTCGCTGGCGTTCTCGACCTGATCCGCCGTCGAGGCGACCTCCTCGACGGTCGCGGAGAGGTTGCCCACCTCCGCGGCGATCTCGCGAATACGGTCGGACTGCTCCCCGGAGGTGTCGCGTATGGTGGCCGCGCTTTCGGCGACGTCGATGGCTGACGCCTCGAGGTCCCGAACCGGATCGCGCAGTTCCTCGCGGACCTCGGTCATCAGCCGCTCGGAACGGCGCGCCTCCGCTTCGATCTCCTGGCTGTACGAGTGGATGTACGTGTCCGTGACGACCTGCATGTCGAGGTTGACGACCCGTAGGATCGAGAGAACGTCCTCGATCGCGTCGTCGACCTCCGCCCGGATGGCGTCCTCGAGTTCATCGGCGGCGGCGTCCTCGAGTTCATCGGCGGCGGCGTCCTCGAGCTCATCGGCGGCGGCGTCCTCGAGCTCATCGGCGGCGACGTCCTCGAGCTCATCGGCGGCGACGTCCGCCAGCTCCGTCTCGATCCGACCGGCCGACGTCGCGGACGCTCCCTCTCCGTCGACCGCCAGTCCGCCGTCCGTGGCCGCGCCGGTCAGCCGCTCCGTGAGGGACTCGACGAGTCGATCGCCGACGAGCGGTAGGATCAGGTCGTAGTAGACTCCGTACTGGCCGAGGTAGTGTTTCATCGGCATCTCGAGGAGGTCGTGGATCTTGCCGATCCGCGCCCGGTCCGCGAAGTAGTCGGAGCCGTACTCGCCGTTCGCAAGCGTCACCAGGTACGCCGACTGGGTCCGTTTGAGCTGATCGATCCCCTTCTCGGAGCGACTGACGACGTCCACGGTCTGTTGGTGATCGGTGAGGTTGTCGTAGAAGTCCGTGGCGATCCGGTCGGCGTTGGCCGCGAAAACCTCCTCGTACCGCTCGAGACGCCGGACGTCCTCCTCGTCGAAGCCGATGAAATCCTTTCGCCACGCGATCTCGTCGTCGTCGAGCCCGATCTCCGCCAGCAGTTCCGCGACGTCCAGTCGGTCGTTCAATCCACCCTGCCCGAAATCCTCTCGTCCGTACTCTCCTGCAGCGGTCACTGGATCGGCTCCGGCCGCGACCGTATATAAACGATCGGGCGAGATATCAGGTGTAATAATCGAGAGACCGCGAGCCGTTGAGCGGGGTGTCGCGAGCGGCCGGACGAGCGCTTCGATCGGTCAGGCCGCGTTGCTCGCGATCGCCGTCTCGAGGGTCGTCCGGTCCTGTGCGCCGACGAACCGGTCGACCGGCTCGCCGTTCGCGTACACGAGGAACGTCGGCACGCCCCGAGCGCCGAGCTGCTGGGCGAGTGCGGGCAACCCGTCGACGTCGACCTTCGCGACGACCGCGTCCGTCTCGGCCGCGAGCGACTCGACGGTCGGCTCCATCATCTGACACGGACCACACCAGTCGGCGTAACAGTCCACGAGCACGACGTCGTGTTCGGCGACGAGCCGTTGGAACTCCTCCGGGCCGCCGACCTCGACCGGCTCCGTCGGCGTTTCGGGGTCGGTTCCCCCGGTGCGGTCTCCAGTGCGGTCGTCGCCCGCGGACCCGTCGTCCGCCCCGGATTCGAGCCGCTCGCGCAGCTCCCGACGCTTCCGTTCGCGGATCCGCTCGCGCTCGCTCGATCGGGACCCATCCCGCTCGGCTCCCGTCTCGTCCGCTTCCTCTCGATCGGCTTCACTCATGTCTTGGTATTGTGCCTTTCAAACAATATAGCTTGCGGTCCGGGGGACCGTAACGGACCTATATGGTGACGGGCGGCGTAGTCGGGGTATGAGCGACACCGATGCGGTTCGCATGGACGACGACGAGCGCGACGAGTTCCTCGGCCGGGCCGGAACCGGCGTCATCTCGCTCGCGACGGCCGAGGGCGAACCGCCCCACAGCGTCCCGGTCTCGTACGGCTACGACCCGGTCGAGGCCGTCCTCTATTTTCGGCTCTCCGTCGGGCCGGACCGAGAGAAGGGCGAGATCGACGACCGCGCGGTGACGTTCGTGACCTACGGCGAGCGCGACGGCCGGTGGCGGAGCGTGGCGGCGAGCGGTCGACTGGTGTCGACGACGGACGAGTCCGTGGCCGAGGAGACCATCGAGGGGCTCGAACGGACCGGCAGGATACCGATCGTCGACGTCTTCGGCGAGTCCACGGCCGAGGTGGCGTTCGCGTTCTGCCGGCTCGATCCCGAACGGTTCACGACCCGGATCGAGCGGTCGATGGAGCCCTGAGCGCCCCCGGCCGCGTCCGCCACGGACCGGCGATCGGGTCGATCAGACCTGTCCGATCGCGACGAAGCCGACGTAACAGGCCGCCACCAGCACGCCGGAGTGGAACAGCGCCCCGTACCTGCCGCGCGCGGCGGCCCCGGCGAACCACCCCGACGCGAGCATCGTCGCCTGCGCGACCACGTAGAGGCGGAATCGCTCCAGTTCGGGGTGGACCAGTCCGGGATCGAAGGGCACGTCGAGCGCGGCCGAGAGCGCGAGCAGGCGATCCGTCTCCATCACCCCCGCGTTGATCGCGGCGACCACGGCGGCGACCGACAGCGCCGCGACCCACCCGACCACGACGTACCGGCGCATCGCCCCGCGGAGCGCGCGCTTCTCGTGGGTCAGCCGGTCGACCTCGACCTGGAGCGTCTCGAACACCTCGTCGACGGTGCTCCCGGCGTTCAACGCCCCGGCGACCAGCCCGACGGTCCGGGCGGCGAGCGGCGTCCCGACACGGGCGACGAACCGGTCGAGCGCCGCGGCGCGCACGTCGCTGCCGGCGGTCGGAGCGTCGACCGCGGAGCCGCCCGTGCCGGGGGCGTCGCCGTCGGCGGCGACCCCGTCGTTCCCCGTGGTCGTCAACGAGAGGTTGAACGCGAGGTCGGCGACGTCGTCGCGCAACACCCCGAGGTCCGTCTCGCGGGCGGCTGCCTCGACCGACTCGGGAAACGGGCGACCGACGGAGGCGCGCGCGGAGACCGCGTAGACGAAGTCGGCGACTCGGCGGTCCTTCGCGTCGTCGATCCGGCCGCGCCGGGCGGCGACGAGCCCGACCGGGAGCGCGAACGCGACGTACGCCAGAAGCGAGACGTTCACGAGCGGATACCCGGCGTACGCGAGCCAGCCGGCGGTGGCGGCCGCGGGGACGGTCGCGACGGCGGACGCGCTCGCGGGGTTCGACGGCGCGGACGCGAGCACCCCGCGGACGCCCCTCGGTCGTCGATAGCTCGTGCGGGAGTCGACGGGCCGGAGCGCGCCGGTGGCGGCGATGCCGACGAGTCCGACGGCGAGCAGGAACCCGACGGAGGCGTAGACGGCGACCGCTCGCGGCGAGACGGCCCCGACCGGCGTGTCGACCAGCCGCGAGAGGTCGGGCGCGAACACGCTCGTCACCGTGACGGCGACGACGAGCAGCGCCGGCAACACGAGCACGAGCACGAACAGCTCCGCGATCGGTTTGAGGTACCGCCGGGCCCGCGTCCGGGCGTGTTCCTGTCGATGCGCGAGCAGCCGGCTCTCGGTCCGGAGGAACTCCGCGAGCGCCTCGTCGCCCGCCGAGACGTGCTGGCGGAACTTCAGCAGGAACGGCGCGAGCAGGTCCCGCGAGGGCGTGTCGCGGGCGACGCGGCGGAGCCCGGCGTCGAGGCTCCCCGTGAGCCGCGCCGCGTTGAGCGCCTTCCGGAACGACACGGCCGCGCCGCCGTAGGCGTCGTTCTCGGCGACCTTCGCTACGAGCGTCCGGGCGTCGTCGCTCCCCGAGGAGAGCGCGTCGAGGTACCTGACCGCGCCGGGGAGCGTTCGCTCGATCCGCGTCCGGCGCGCGGAGACCAGCCACCGGAGGTAGAGCCCGCCGGCGCGGACCGTCGCCCGCTTGGCGAGGAGGCCCGCGACCGCCGAGAGGGCGACCGCGAGCGCGGGCGGCGGGGGCGCGGGAACGACGACCGGCACGCGCGCGCCGAGGCCGGAAGCGAGGGCGACCGAGACGTCGGGCGCGACCGCGCCGGCGACGAGGAAGGCCGGGACGGCCGCCGCGAGACAGGCGAGCCACGAGAGCGCGTACGTCCGCGCGAGGTACGTCTCGAACCCCGTCGACGGGTCCGCTCCGCGGTAGCGCTGTCTGTCGACGTCGTGGCGGCGATCGTCCGCGTGCCGGGCGAACAGCGCGCTGACGAGCCGGTCGAGTCCGTCGAACCGAGGGACTCCGGGGCGGCCGGCGGGGTCGGCGGACCGGCCGCGACCGGGAGAGCGGGCAGGATCGGCGGACCGGGCGGTTTCGTCGGGCCCAGTTCCCGCCCCGCGGCCGCCGGGTCGGGTTTCGATCCCGCGTTCCCCGTGGATCGACGCCCGCGTGTCGCCGCTCACGGCGCGCCCCCGGCCCGATCGTCGTCGGGCGGCGTGCCGCCGGCGTGTGCGTCGCCGGGTCGGGCCTCGCCGTCCGCGTCGGTCGCGCGGCGCATCGATCGCGCGGCGCGTTCGACGGTCGCGGCCTCGTCGGCCCGGAGGTCGGCGAGGAACTCGAACAACTCGTCGAAGTCGTCGAGGCCGTCGCGGACGAGGTACTCGACGTAGCGGTGTTTGGCGGCGAACTCGGACTCGACCGCGTCGAGGTCCTGGTCCGTCCGCTCGGCGAGCCGGGCGAGCGCGTGGAGCCGCCTGCCGCCGTCGGAGTACGAGGCCGCGGCGTCCGCCGTCGGCGCGCCGTCCATCCGGAACCCGCCCGCGGGGTCGCGCCACGCGACGGTGTTGTAGTGGACGCTCGTGTCGTCGCGCTCGATCACGCCGGCCCCGCCGTGTTTCGGGTCGCCGGTCCGGCTCCGCGTCGCGGCCGGATCGAGCGCGTCGTACTCGGCCGGCGAGAGCGGCTCGACCGCCTGCGCGACGTACCGGTCGCCGCCGACCTGCCGCGGGAAGACCACGAGATCGATCTCCCGGAGCAGGTACGGCGGGAGCCCGCGCTCTATCGCGCGATTGACGAGGGTCCGCACGTCCGCGGCGTGGGTGGTCCCGACGACGCCGTGGCCCGTGTTCACCGTCTCCGCGAAGGTCTCGAAGCTGGCGGGCGTGTTGATCTCGGCTATCACCTCGACGTCGGGGTTGAGGTAGTTGGCCTCCGTCATCAGCGTCGCCATGCCTACCGCCTTGTACGCGTTCTCGTGGTCGCGGGTCGTCAGCGCCACGCCGGTCTCGTGGGGGAGCTGTACCTCGCGGGACCCCTCGTCGATGGAGACGGGCCGGTCGTCGAAGGGAATGAAGGGCATGTGGGCGTTCATCAGGGTCGTCTTGCCCGCTCCCGTCGGCCCCGCGAAGAGGACGACGCCGCGGTGTTCGTACAGCAGCCACAGCAGGGTGACGAGCTCCGTCGAGAGCGCGCCGCGGGCGACCAGGTCGACGGGCGTGAGCGGGTCGGCCGCCTGCTTCCGGATCGAGACGTGCGGGCCGTCGGCGGAGATGACCGGGAGCGCGACCGCACACCGTATCGTCTCGGGGACGCCGGGTACGTCGAGGTTGACCTTCGCGGAGGGCGTCGAGGCGTTCAGCTCCACGCCGTCGCGCGCCGCGAGCCGCGTCACGACGTCGACGAACCGCGACTCGTCGGTAAAAGCGAGGTTCGTCGGGATCCGGCCGCCGCCCGCGAGCGGGTCGATCCCGCCCCGGTCGGTCGTCGCGTCGGCGTCGGCCGTCGCGTCGCTCGCGGCGCCCCCGTCGTTCCCGTCCGCCGCTCCCGCCAACACCGCGGGACGGGGAACCACCTTCACGCGCTCGCCGACGCGGTTGGCCTCGACGTCCTCCAGGTTCGGGTCGCGGATCGGGACGGTGAGGACGCCCTCGCCGACGAAGTCGCGGAGCACGTAGTAAACGAGGTCGTCGAGGCGGTCGGCGGCGTACGCCGGGTCGACGCTCGGGGCGACGAGGTCTCGTTCGGCGAGGGCGCGCCGAACGCTCTCGCGGGCGGCCGCGATCCACCCCCGAGGCGAGGAGCCGCCGGCGAGCCGGCGCGAGAGGTACCGGCGGGCGTGCTCGGCGACGAACGCGGTCCGGTCGTCGATCAGCCGGTCCACGGGCGTCTCCCAGATCCGGCGCTCGCAGTCGCGGATCAGCGCCTCGTCGCCGGGGAGGAGGTCTGGCTCGAGCGCGGCGTACTTGGTCTCGAAGGCGTCCGAGCCGAGCAGCCGCTCGCGGTAGATCACCACGTCGACGGCGAAGCCGGCGAACTCGACGGCGTAGCGCGCGAGCCGCTCGCCGGCGACGCGCTCGACGTACTCGGCGTCGGCGTCGACGCCCGTCTCGAGCGGGGCGAACGCGTCCGTGTGGACGACGAGCTCGCGGTCGTCGCCCACGTCCGCGACCGCGATCCGGCCGTCGAGCGCGACGGGGGTGAGGTCGCCGAACAGCCGCAGCTCACACAGCGCGTGGTGGTCGATCCGGCGGCGGGCGGCGGCCGTCGTCGAGAGGAGCTGATCGAGCACCCGCTCGTACTTCGGCTCGAAGCCCGCCTCCGCGCGCTCGACCGCGCCGGCGCGGGTGAGCGGCCGTCGGCCTCGGACCGTGGAGAAGTGTTCTCTGACCCGTTCGAGCGCGCGCTCGTCGACTGGCGAGAGCGGCGGTTCGCGCACGTCGTAGCCGAACCGGCCGCCGTCGCGCTCGCGGATCGTCGCGACGACGCCGGGCGCGGACTCGTACTGCGCGCGGACGTCGGGTGCGTACCAGGCTTCGGGGTCGTCGGGCGGGACCGGGGCCGGAACCGAGGCGTCGTCGCCGCCGGAGCCGCCGCCGATCCGCAGGGTGGGACTCGTCACGTCTCTGCGCTCGTCTGCTCGACCCGAGTTCGACCATCGGATATAACGGTTCTCTTTTCCTGACATGTCGTTTCAGCGGCCTGAAACGCGAACGACGGCCGGGTCGACGGCGGCCGGAGTGCCAAGAGGTTTGTCGTCGGGCGCGGAACCGGCGCGATGATGGTGTCGAGCGAGGACCTCGGGCGGCGGGCCGCCGCGCTCGACGGCTCCGTGGTCGTCTGCGAGGTCGACGGCGACGCCCCCGTCCTCGGCGGGGCGTTCCCCGGCGCGCGCGTCGCGACGGTCCCGGAACTCCTCGCCGAGCGGGACGCCGATCCGGATGACTGCGACGCCGCCGCCGACACCGTCGGCGTCGCCGCCGTGCTGGTCGCCGTGGACCCGCCGCTCGAGTCGGACCGCGTCCTCGACGCGCTCGACGCGCTCGCCGACCTCGACGCGTTCGTCGTCGCGGTCGCGCCGGCGGGCGTCGACGCCGAGTCGCTGGCGGCGGTGCGTCGGCGGGTCGACGCGACGCTGCTCGCCGGAGACGGCGGGCCGGCGGAGGCGATCCGAACGTTCCTCGAGGCGGTACAACGCCCCGGCTTCGTCAACCTGGACCTTGCCGACGCTCGGACCGCGCTCTCGACCGGCGTCGCCGCGGTGGGAACCGGGACCGTCACGCGGCGCGGGGACGTGGACGACGCGCCCGCGGTCGCGGTCGGCGCGGCGTTCGGTCGGTTACCGGAGGGTGTCGATCCGGCGGGCGCGAGCGCCGCGCTCGTCGACGTGGTGGTCGACCCGGAGACCAGCATCGCCGCCGCGACGGACGCGATCGCGGCGGTCCGCGAGCGGGTCGGCGCGGACGCGAACGTGATCTGGGGCGGCGCGGTCGACGAGTCGGCGGCGGACGAGATCGCCGTCCGGGTCGTCGTCGCGGACGTCGCGTACGCCCCGCCGCCAGCCGCCGGCGACCCCTGTCCGCGCTGTGGGTCCCCGCTGTCGGCGTACGCGTTCGGCTCGCGCGAGACCCTCTCGTGTGACGGCTGCGGCTACTCGGGGATCGCGATCGACCGCGGCTGACGGTCGGGGACGTACGTCATCATCGTTAACGATGGATTTATTCGACGGTCGCCGCCCTGTTACGGTATGGCAACAGACCCCACGCCGGGGAGCGACTCCTCGGGGTCCGGGCGGTCGGGAGCGGACGCGTCGGGATCCGCGGCGTCCGGTCCCCGCGCGTCCGGACTCGACGCGTCGGCGGCGGCGCTCGGCCACGACAGGCCGGACGTGCCCGCCCGCCGGGCGCTCGCGTCGGCGCTCCGCGAGCGCGTCGACGGCGAGGTCCAGTTCGACGAGTACGCGCAGGTGCTGTACGCGACCGACGGCAGCGTCTACGGCGCGCGGCCCGCGGGCGTCGTGTGTCCGCGCTCGGTCGAGGACGTCCGGGCGACGATGCGGGTCGCCGCGGACCACGACGTCCCGGTGCTCCCGCGCGGGGCGGGCTCCTCGCTCGCGGGCCAGACCGTCGGCCCCGGGTGCGTCGTGTTGGACCTCTCGCGACACATGGACGGGATACTGGAGGTCCGCCCCGAGGACCGCCGCGCCGTGGTCGAGCCGGGCGTCGTCCAGGACCGCCTCGACGACCGCCTCGCCGAGGACGGGCTGAAGTTCGCGCCCGACCCGGCCTCCTCGGCGCGGGCGACCGTCGGCGGCGGGATCGGCAACAACTCCACCGGCGCGCACTCGGTCCGGTACGGGATCACCGACGCCTACACCGAGGAGCTGCGCGTCGTGCTCTCGGACGGGACCCTCATCCACACCCGCGAGGTCGTCCTCGACTCGCCGGAGTACGAGGCGATCGTCGCGGGCGAGGAGGGCGGCGAGCGGGAGGCGGCGCTGTACGAGACGGTCCGCGAGCTCGTCGAGGGGAACGAGGCGGAGATCGAGGCGCGGTACCCGACGCTCAAGCGCTCGGTGTCGGGGTACAACCTCCACAAGGTGATCGACGAGAACGACGACGGCGAGGCGGTCATCAACCTCTCGAAGCTGTTCGTCGGCGCGGAGGGAACCCTCGGCGTCGTCGTCGAGGCGGAGGTGTCGCTCGTCACTCGCCCCGAGGAGACGGCGCTTGCGTTGTACTGTTTCGACTCGCTCTCGGCCGCGATGCGGGCGGTGCCCGAAGCCTTGTCGTTCCCGGTGAGCGCGGTCGAGCTGATGGACGACGAGGTGTTCGAGCTCGCGGCAGGCTCCCCGCAGTTCGCGGAGTACGCCGAGCCGATCCCCGACCGCGCCGCGGCGGCGCTGATGCTCGAGTGGGACTCGGAGCTCGTCGACGACTTCGAGGCGGCGGTCGCCGACACGAACGCGCGCTTTCTCGAAGGGGGCGACGCCTTCGACGTGCTGGAGGCGTACGCGGACGCGGACCAGGCGGACCTCTGGAACCTCCGGAAGGCGGCCATCCCGCTCCTGATGAGCATGGAGGGGGACCCGAAGCCGTACCCGTTCATCGAGGACGCGTCGGTGCCGCCGGAGGAGCTCGCCGAGTACGTCGGCGAGTTCGAGGCGGTGCTCGAGGCCCACGACACCTCGGCGGCGTACTTCGCACACGCCGGGAGCGGCACCCTCCACATCCGGCCGATCCTCTCGCTGAAGGCGGAGGAAGGGGTGGAGAAGATGCACTCGATCGCGGACGACGTCACCGACCTCGTGTTGGAGCACCACGGGGCGTTCTCCGGCGAGCACGGCGACGGGCTCGCGCGCACCGAGTTCAACCCGAAGATGTACGGCGAGCAGCTCTGGGACGCGTTCCAGGAGCTGAAATCGGCGTTCGACCCCGACTGGCGGCTGAACCCCGGAAAGGTCGTCTACGTCGACGGCGAGACCGCCGAGGCACGCGGCTACCCCGAGACCGCCGCCGACACCGACATGCGCGAACACCTCCGGTACGGCCCCGCCTACCAGTCGATCGAGCCGCGGACGACGCTCGACTTCGACGACGAGGGCGGCTTCTCGCACCTCGTCGAACTGTGTAACGGCTGTGGCACCTGTCGGGAGACCGACTCGGGCGTGATGTGTCCGACCTACCGCGCCTCCGGCGAGGAGATCCAGACGACGCGGGGGCGCGCCAACATGCTTCGGGCCGCCATCAGCGGCGACCTCGAGAAGGACGAGATCCACTCCGACCGCTTCCAGGGGGAGGTGCTCGACCTCTGTGTGGGGTGTAAGGGGTGTAAGAGCGACTGTCCGACCGGGGTCGACCTCGCGAAGCTCAAGGCGGAGGTGAAACACGAGCACCACGAGACGGAGGGGTCGGGGCTCCGCGAGCGGCTCTTTCGCGATATCGACCGACTCTCGGCGGTCGGGAGCGCGCTCGCGCCGCTGTCGAACGCGGCGACGAAGGTGCCCGGCGCTCGCAGGGTGATGGACGCCGTCGCGGGGATCGCGCCCGAGCGCGCGCTGCCGACGTTCCGCTCCGAGAGCTTCGAGGAGTGGTTCGCGGCGCGCGGCGGCTCGAGCGTCGCTCCCGCGGACGCGACCGACGCCGTCGTCCTCTTTCCGGACACCTACACCAACTACAGCTACCCGGCGGCCGGGAGGGCGGCGGTGGAGGTGTTGGAGGCCGCCGGAATTCGCGTCGAGGTCCCCGACGACCTCGCGCCCTCGGGCCGGGCGGCGTTCTCGACCGGCTTCCTCGACGTCGCCCGCGAGCGCGCGGAGGCGAACGTCGAGGCGCTCGCGCCGCGGGTCCGCGAGGGACGATCCGTGCTCTTCGTCGAGCCCTCCGACGCGGTCATGTTCCAGGACGAGTACCTGGACCTGCTCGACGGCGAGGACGTGGCGGCGGTCTCGGCGGCCGCAAGCGGCGTCTGTGAGTACCTCGACGTCGGCCGGATCGACGAGCGGCTGGCGTTCGACGCGCCCGCCGAGTCGCTCGCCTACCACGGCCACTGTAACCAGAAGGCGCTCGACAAGGACCACCACGCGGTGGGCGTGCTCCGGCGCGCCGGCTACGAGGTCGACCCGCTCGACTCCTCGTGTTGCGGCATGGCCGGCTCGTTCGGCTACGAGTCCGAACACTACGACCTCTCGCGGGCGATCGGGCGGATCCTCTTCGACCAGGTCGAGGCGAGCCCCGGCGAGACGGTGACCGCGCCGGGGGCCTCCTGTCGCTCGCAGCTCGGCGACCGCGGGGGAGACGCCGAGAACCCGCCACATCCGATCGAGAAGGTCGCCGAAGCGCTGGTCGGCTCCACGGACGAGGGATCGACGGGCGCGGCTGTCGCCGACTGAGCGACGAACCAGTCAGTCACCCAACGTTTATTTTCGTTCGTCCCGTGGTAACTAGTGTCATGTGCCACCACGGAGACGAGGCGCTCTCCCTGGCGGAGATCCGGGAGCGTCACCGATCGCTGGCGGCGGAGGAGGGAGCCGACGACGTGTCCGACGAGCCGGGAGAGACGGACGACCGCGCGGAAGCCGAGGAGTCCGAACCGCCCGCCGAGCCGCGGGCACCCGCGGACGACTGACGCGACGGCGGCGCGTCCCGCCGCGAACCCCGACATTTTCGAGACGTCGGACACCGAGCCGGGGGTGGCGACGAACCGATCGAGTGGTCCGCCGTCGGAGCCGAGCTTTTTGCTCGCACGGGTCCTCTACGCGGTATGTCGAGCGTCAGCGACACCTACATCCAGAACCGCCAGCGCGTCCAGCCGACCCACACCAACAACTACGAGTCGGCCCACGGGGGCAACGTCGTCAAGTGGATGGACGAGGTCGGCGCGATGTCGGCGATGCGCCACGCCGGCGAGACGTGCGTCACGGCGAAGATCAGCGAACTCGACTTCAAGCGGCCGATCCCGCAGGGCGACACCTGCGTGATCGAGTCGTACGCCTACGCCGCCGGCCGGACGAGCGTGCGCGTCCGGCTCCGGGCGTTCCGCGAGTCGCCCCGGACCGGCGATCGAGAGCTGACGACCGACTCCTACTTCGTCTTCGTCGCCGTCGACGCGGAGGGATCGCCGACGCCCGTCCCCGAACTCACCGTCGACGGAGAGCGCTGCCGGGAACTGCGCGACGACGCGCTCGCGGCCGAGCCGGACGAGGAGTAGTCGGCGACGAGGGAAGGCGCGGGCGACGACTGCAATCCGAGGGAGCGTCGACGACTGAACACGTTCATCGACGATACTCCATGTCTTCGAGATCGGGTCAGCTCCATCGAGATCGTGGCGACTGATAGATTCCGATCTCTCCGTAGTCGATACAGGCGGAGGAGTAAGCGATTGCCCGTGCGGTGGCGCGCCTCCGAGTGCCCGAGAGGGCGCGAGGAGCCCGCGAGGGACGTCGCGAACGGTGCGAGGTGCGAACGAAGTGAGCACCTCGGTAGCGAGCGGTGAAACCGCGAGCAGTGAGCGACGAGGCTGGGGAGGTGTGAGGTGCGGGACGGTTGCGGTTCGGGTGGGACTCAAAGGGGCAGTCGCGAGGGCGAAGCACGGCGACGCAAGGACCGCAAGGAGGGAGCGGTAGCGACCGACTGAGGACCACAGCGAGCCGCGCAAGTCCTCGCGACTGGGGCTTTGACAATGGTCACCGCGCCAGCAACGATCTCATTCTCATCACCCCGATCCCCCGCGAAACATCCGTACCACCAGCACCGTTCATCGAGCACCCGCTTCACACGAGGACGATCTAACAAAGAATTTCAACGGGATCATCGGTTTCGAACGGTCGCGAACGAGACGATTGGCGTGGATTCTCTCGAATCGAAACGACCACAACGTTAAAGTCAAATCGAATTATCTCAATACGTATGGAGATACTCGATCGACTGTTCGGCGGCGGTGAGACGAACGACGACTGCTGTGACGTGCGTATCGAGGAGATAAAGGCGGATAGCGACGGAGAGGAAGCATGAGCGAGCGACCCGAACGAGAGAATCCATCGAATATGACCAATCAATCCGACGGCGAACGGGACGGAACCGGCGACGGGATCGACGACGGAACCGGATCGACGAGCGCGACGCTCCGACGGCTCGAGGAGGGGAGCGAACGAGCCTGCTGTGCGGGGTCGGTCGTCGACGATCGCCGGCCCGACCCCGAACGGGTCGCGAGCGAGGAGGCGGTGTTCAAGGCGCTCGCGAACGAGAAGCGGCTCGCGGTCGTCCACGCGCTCCGTGACGGCGAACTGTGCGCCTGCGACCTGGAGGCCGTCCTCGACGCGCCGCAGTCGACGGTCGCCACCCACCTCCGGAAGCTCCGCGACGCGGGGATCGTCCGGACGCGCAAGGACGGGAAGTGGACCCACTACCGGATCGCCGACACCGCGAGCCTCCAACTGATCGACCTGGCCGCGGCGCTGGGGCGAGAGCCGTGATCCCGCCGGGCACCGAGGCGGCGCTCGCCGACTCGTGGGAGTACTTCCTCCACCTCGCGGTCGTCCTCACGCCGCTCTTTCTGGGGGCCTCCTTCCTCGTCGGGCTCGCCCAGGAGTACCTCCCGCCCGAGCGCGTCGAGACGCTGCTTCGATCTCGCGACCACGGCAGCGGGAACGTCCTCGCGGCGGGGTTGGGAGCCGTGACGCCCTTCTGTTCGTGTTCGACCGTGCCCGTGCTCGCGGGACTGTTGAGCGCGGGCGCGCCGCTCGGCACCGCCTTCTCCTTCCTTCTCGCCTCGCCGATCGTCAACTGGATCGCCGTCGTGCTGCTGTTCGGGCTCTTCGGCCCCGCGGTGACGATCGCGTACGTCGCCGCGGCGCTCGCGTGCGCGGTCGGCGGCGGGCTGGTCGTCGGATCGCTGGATCTCGACCGCTACGTCAAGGACGTGCGGATCACCGCGGGCGACCGGGAGACGGTGACCGACGGCGGGACGGCCGCGGCCGGCGGCTGTTGTGACCCCGATCCGACGCCGTCGGGCGGGTGCTGTGAGCGCGACGCGGCCGCGACGACCCGGACCCACGTCGAACGGGTCTCGGCGGCCGGCCGTGGGGCGCTCTCCTTCTTCCGCGACACGCTTCCGTACCTCCTCGTGGGGATCACGATCGGCGCGCTGATCCACGGCGCGGTGCCCGTCGAGGCCCTCCAGCGGGTGGCCGGACCGGGGAACCCGCTCGCGACGCCGCTCGCGGCGCTGGCGGGTGCGCCGATCTACGTGAGCCTGAGCGGCATGCTGCCGATCGCCCACTCGCTCGCCGAGACGGGGATCCCGATCGGGACCGTGATCGCGTTCGTGATCGGCGGCGCGGGGGTCAGCATCCCGAACCTGATCCTGTTGAACGAGCTGTTCGAGCGCCGGCTGTTGGTCATCTACGCGACCACGGTCGTCACGATCGGCGTCGTCGTCGGCGTGAGCTTCGACACGGTGCTCGCGGGAGTCCTCTAGCCGCTGGACTTCGGGCCCGACCGCCTCCCCGCACTCGCCGCTTCCTCGGGGCTTTTGCCCCGAGAGCCCGAACGACGAACCGATGACGACCACACCCGACGAGATAGACCTCGAGTTCGTGAAACTCGACGGCACCGGCCTACACACCAGCGAGCTCCAGTTCGGAACCTGGCGGTTCGGCAAGGAGAACGAGGCGGGCGAGATCGAGATCGGCGAGGAGCGCGCGCACGAGCTGCTCGACGCGTACGCCGACGCCGGGGGGCGCTACGTCGACACGGCCGACGTGTACGGCGGGGGCACCTGCGAGGAGTGGATCGGCGACTGGCTCGACGGACGCGACCGCGAGCGCTACACGATCGCCTCGAAGATCTACTGGCAGATCCGCGACGGCGACCCCAACAGCCGCGGGACGAACCGCAAGAACCTCCGACACCGGCTCGACGCGCTGCTCGACCGGCTCGGCACCGACTACGTCGACGTACTCTACATCCACCGCTGGGACGACGAGACCGACGCCCGAGAGCTGATGAAGACCCTGAACGGGTTCGTCGAGTCCGGGAAGGTCCACTACCTCGGGGCGTCGACGCACCGACCGAACGCCTGGAAGGTCGCCCGTGCCAACGAGATGGCCCGCGCGGAGGGATGGGAACCGTTCACCGTGCTCCAGCCGCGGTACAACCTCGTCGACCGCGAAATCGAGGGCGACTACCTCGAGTTCGCCCGCCAGCGGAACCTGGCCGTCTGTCCGTGGAGCCCGCTCGGCCAGGGCTTTCTCACCGGCAAGTACGACCGCGACGAGGACCTCCCCGAGGAGTCGAAGGTGGCCGCCTCGAGCCGGTTCCGGGACGCCTACCTCACCGAGGAGAACTTCGACGTCCACGACGAGCTCGACGCGGTCGCGGCGGAGGTCGACGCCTCGCCCGCGCAGGTCGCGCTCGCGTGGCTCTCCCACCGCAACGGCGTCACCGCCCCGATCGTGGGCGCGCGCACCGTCGACCAGCTCGAGGAGAACCTGGCGGCCGCATCGATCGACCTCTCCGACGAGCAGGTCGACCGGCTCACGGAGGCGAAGGCGAGCCCCTACGAGGGGCTGTAGCGGAGTGTCATAGAACGGGTAGCATCCCCGTGTCGCTTCCGGAAGTCGGTCAGTACAGGGTATGAACTTATCAAAAATAGGTCCTCAGCGCGAACATAACGATGAACGCGCTAACTGCACCCACTAATCCGACTTCAACTGAGCTGTCGCCAAGAATGACAAGTCCGAGTAATGTGCCGACGGCGATGGCGAAACCGGATACGAGAGGACGACGAATGTTGGCCATTATGTCAGGTCTTCTGCCGACATTGAAAGTGTTTCCGAGCAATGAGAGTCTCTTATACGGTCCGGCTATCAATACGCAGGCGGGCCCTCACCGATGGTTCAGCTGTCGAATCGCGAAATAAACCATCTGAATACGTGTTCTATGATTTCTCCATCGAACTCCACCGCGTGTCACCGCTCCCGTTCGAGTTCCCGCTCGATCCCGTCGAGGTCCTCGGTCTCCAGTTCGCGGGCGATCCGACGCTCGAACTCCGCCTCGTCGATCTCGCCCTCGACGTACTGCCGACGGAGCCGCTCCTGGCGGTCCGCCGCGTCGTCGACGTCGACCGACGCGGACGACCGCGACCCGCCGACCGAGTCGGTGGACCTCGTCCCGTCGTCGCCGCTGGAGAGCCACGATCCGACCTTGTACGCCACGTAGACGATCCCGACCAGGACCGCGAGGGTCACGGCCGCGGAGACGACCGCCCAAGCGAGACTGAGGATCGCCGAGACGATCGAGACCACGACGCTCACCGCGATCAGGACGCCGATCGCGACCGCGGCGTAGTAGAGGGCCCGCTTCGAGTCCATGATCGGAGATGGCGGCCTCGCGCACAAATACGTTCTCCCGGCGACCGTATCCGTTCTCCCGGCGACCGTATCCGTTCTCCCGGCGACCGCGACCGCTCGCCCGCGGGGCCGGCCGCTCCCGGTCCGTGGATCCGCGGCGTCAGAAGGCTTATGCCGATCTATCTCTCTCTCCGAACGAATGGCACCGAACGCGTTTCGAACGATCCCCGAGGGAGTTCCGATCGAGACGCGAACGCGGGCTCCGAGCGGGACCCGCCCGTGACCGGGATCCCGTCCGCGATCGACCGTCGAACGGTCCTCGGTGCGGTCGCCGGCCTCGGGAGCGCCTCGGTCGCGGGGTGTTCGGCGCTCCGGCGGGAGGCCGACGGCGACGCGGCGGAACTGGACGCGGACCGGCTCTCCGAACTCGCCGAGCGGTTCGCCCCGACGCTGTACTTCGACGTCCACGAGCCGTGGTTCCCGACGGACCCGCGTCCGTACACGAGCGAGCGCGACGGCGAGACGGTCGTCGACGGCTTCGACGCGCTGAACGGATATCACGAGCGGTTCGAGGGGACCGCGGGCGATCCGGAATCGTCGCCGACACCGCCCGATCCGACCGTGTTCTACCACGGCGTCGCGTACGAGGACTCCCCGCTCGACGCCGTCCAGTTCTGGTTCTACTCCGCGTTCGACCAGTTCACGACCAACTTCCACTGGCACGACTGGGAGGTGCTCCACGTCTTCGTCGACCGCGAGACCGACGAACCGCAGCTGTACGTCGCCAGCTCGCACTCGCGGCGGATCCCGAACAACGAGTTCCTCGACCCGGACCCCGCGGTGGTCCCGCGGATCCTCCCGGAGCTCGGCTCGCACTCCTCGACGCTGTCGGTCAACGAGGTCCCCGACCGGTTCCAGCGCATTAGCGCGGACGGGCTGCTCGCCGACGTCACGAACTCCGCCATCGAGGGGGTCGAGGACCTCGCGGAGGTGCCGCTCGCCTACGGGCTCCCCCGCGACGAGGGGGCGCGGCTCCCGTTCGTCGTTCCTGAGTACGAGGGCGAGCCCGTCTACGAGCACGACCGACTGCCGGCGGTCGATCCCGAGTCGCTGGTCGACGACGCGCTCACCGTGCGCTCGCTCGACGCGCTGGCGTCGCCGCCGACCGATCTCCCGCTTCGCGAGACCGGGATCGCGTTCGAGCGCGCCGGGCGCGGTGGCGACGATGACGGCGACGCACCCGACGGCCGAAGCGCGACCGTCGCCTACGACCTCGTCGAGACGGCCGAGCTCGAGGGGATAGACGCGTTCGTCGGCCCACAGTTGAGCTTCGAGTTCGCGGTCCCGCGGACGGTCGAGGACGCGGTCGCCGGCCACATCACGACGACGGGCGTGCCCTGGGAGCAGCCCCGCTACGACGACCCGGCGGCGGACATCACCGCGCCGAACCACCGCGCGGAGCTCGCGGACCGGTACGACGCGATCGGCGAGCCCGCACCGGTGAACACGGTCCTCACGCGGGTGACCGAGGCGATCACCAACGACGACGCGCCGGAAAACGAGGGGTTGACGACCACGGACGCCGGCGTCGAGGCGGTCGCACTGCTCGAGAGCGACCCGGAGGCGGTGCCGACGTTCGGCGGCGTCGCGGTCGTCCGCGACGTCGAGCCGGGCGAGCACCGGCTCACGGTCAACGGCGCGGGTCGAGCCCCGCACAGCGAGCGGGTGACGGTTCCGGACGCCGGATCCGACGAGACTGACGACGACGGGAGCGGAGGCGACGGCGACGCCACCGACCGGGTGACGGCCGCCGGGGTCGACGGGGAGGTCCCGCTCGTCGCGCGCGAGGACGCCACGAAACTGGAGGTCACGGACGAGGAGGCCGAGACCGACGTGGTCGAGACGGCCGTCGAGGACGACTTCGCGGGCCGGATCTACGCGTCGCCCGTCGACGACGGGACCGACGCCGTGTACGTCCACGCCGGCGGCGCGTACACGACCGAGGTGCGCGACGCCGCCGACGAGGTCGGCGCGTACCGAGTTAATCCGGATCCGGAGTCCGACGACGGGATCCGGATCGAGCGTCCGGAGACCGGGGCGGCCCCGCTCGCCGGCTACGTCGCCGACGTGGCGGAGGAGACGCGCGCCGCGGTCGCGGCCGCGGCGGGGAGCGATGCCGGCGACGACGATGACGACGATTCCGGCGGCGGGAGCGGTGGCGGCTCCGGCGGTGGAAGCTCCGGTGGCGGCTCCGGCGGTGGAAGCTCCGGCGGCGGCCCGTCGAACGCGGTGAACGGGCTCGAGCGAGCCCTCGCCGCCGCGGTCGCGGCCGCACGGCGGGCCGAGGAGCGCGCTCGCGAGGGCGACGGCGAGGGAACGGAGCGCCAGCTGGCGAACGTGCTCGAACGGATCGCCCGGATCGAAGAGCGGCTCGCGGCGGCACGAGAGGGACTTCCGCCCGGACTCGCGAACGCGACGGGGAAGCGGGTCGAGCAGGCGACGCGACGCGTCGAGCAGGCGCGAAACGCCGAGAAGCTGTAGGCGTCCTCGCCGGTTCGACCGCCCCGGTCCGACCCCGCCGGTTCAGTCGCCCTCGCCGTACCGCTCGACCACGTCGCCGATGGCGGGGTCGATCCCGTCGACCTCCCCGCCGGCCCGCATCCCGCTCTCGGTGTCCTTCAGTCCGTTCCCGGTGACGACGACGACGACCGACTCGCCGGACTCGACGATCCCCGCCTCGCGGGCCGTCCGGAGGCCGGCGACCGGGGTGGCGCCCGCGGGCTCGGCGTAGATCCCCTCGGTCCGTCCCAGAAGCGACTCCGCCGCGAGGATCTCCTCGTCGCTCACGAGGACCGACTCGCCGCCGCTCTCCTCGAGCGCCGCGCAGGCCTTCACCGTGTTCCGCGGCCGGCCGACGGAGATGCTGTCCGCGACCGTGTCGGCCACCTCGTCGACGTCGTCGTGCTCGTGGAACGCGTCGTGGATCGCGCTCGCGCCCTCGGCTTGAACGCCGAGCATCCGCGGGGTCTCCTCGACGAAGTCAAGATCCGCGAACTCCCTGAACCCCTTCCAGCCGCCGGCGATCGTACAGCCGTCGCCCATCGAGAACACCAGCCAGTCGGGGACGTCGCCGCGGGTCCCCTCGGCGAGTTCGTGGCCGACGGTGCGTTTCCCCTCCACTTGAAACGGGTTGACGGCGGCGTTGCGGTTGTACCAGCCGAACCGCTCGGTCACTTCCATGCTCAGGTCGTACGCCTCGTCGTAGCTGTCCCGGACGCCGAGCACGTCCGCGCCGTAGACGAGCGGCTGTGCCAGTTTTCCCTCGGGGGCGTCGTCGGGGACGAACAGACGACAGTCGAAGCCGCCGCGGGCCGAAAAACCGGCGAGCGACGCGGCCGCGTTTCCGGTGGAGGCGCAGGTGATGACGTCGAGCCCGAACTCCCGCGCCTTCGTCAACGAGACCGCGGTCGCCCGATCCTTCAACACGCCCGTCGGGTTGCGGCCGTCGTCTTTCACGCGGAGGTCGACGCCGAGTTCCTCGCCCAACCGTGGCGCGTCGAGGAGCGGCGTTCCGCCCTCGCCGAGCGTCACGGGCTCGACGCCGTCGGCGACCGGGAGGAACGCCCGGTACTTCCACTGCGAGTCGATACGTCCGTCGAGCGGCTCGTCGAACCGGTCGAGGACGCGATCGTAGTCGTACGTGACGTCGAGGATGCCCTTCACCCCCGGATGGTTCGGACACGTGTAGATCACCTGATCGGGGTCGTACTCCGCGCCGCAGAGCGTACACTCCAGCGTTTCGACGTGGTCCATGTACGGAGGTCGGGGAGGGAACACGAGAACCTACTGGTCGCCGCACCCGTGGATGGAAAGCTATACGACGGCGACCGCACCACGAGTATATAAGCAGATGTCTCAGGAGGCTTACGACCACACCGCGGTCGAGAGTCGGTGGCAGGAGGCGTGGGCGGACGCCTCCGTGTACCGCACGGCGGACGACGTCGACGACCCGACGTACGTCCTCGGGATGTACCCGTACCCGTCCGGAAAGCTCCACATGGGTCACGTCCGCAACTACACGATCACGGACGCGTACGCTCGCTACCGCCGGATGCGCGGCGACGACGTGCTCCATCCGATGGGATGGGACGCGTTCGGCCTCCCCGCCGAGAACGCCGCCAAGGAGCGCGACACGAACCCCCGCGACTGGACGTTCGACTGCATCGACACGATGCGCGGCCAAATGAAGTCGATGGGGTTCGGCTACGACTGGGACCGCGAGATCACCACCTGTACCCCCGAGTACTACGAGTGGAACCAGTGGCTCTTCTCGCGATTCTCCGACGCTGGTCTCGTCGAGCGCCGCGAGGCCGAGGTGAACTGGTGTCCCTCCTGTGAGACGGTGCTGGCCGACGAGCAGGTCGAGGGCGACGCGGAGCTGTGCTGGCGGTGTGACACGCCCGTCGAGACGCGCGACCTGGACCAGTGGTTCCTGAAGATCACCGAGTACGCCGACGAACTCCTGGAGGCCATCGACGACCTGGAGGGGTGGCCGAATTCCGTGCGTCAGATGCAGCGCAACTGGATCGGCCGGCAGCACGGCAGCGAGGTCGACTTCCGGATCGAGGGCCACGGCTCCGTCCGCGCGTTCACCACCCGTCTCGACACGATCCACGGCGCGACGTTCTTCGCGCTCGCGCCCGACCACCCGATAAGCGAGGAGCTGGCCGCCGAGGACGACGCGGTCCACGAGTTCGTCCGCCACGAGGCCGACCCCGACGGCGACGAGCCGAACGGCGTCGAGACGGGGCTGACCGCCACGAACCCCGTCACCGGCGAGGAGATCCCCGTCTTCGTCGCGGACTTCGTCCTCTCGGACGTGGGGACCGGCGCGCTGATGGCCGTGCCGGCCCACGACGAGCGCGACCACGCGTTCGCGACGAAGAAGGGCGTCGAGATCCGGCCCGTGATCGCCCCCGAACCCGACGACTGGGACGGGGAGACGATCCCGGACGCGCCCGACGTCAGCGAGGCGGCGTTCACCGACGACGGCGTCCTCGTCGACTCCGGCGAGTACGGCGGCCTCGACAGCGAGACCGCCCGCGAGCGGCTGACCGAGGAGATCGAGGGCGCCGAGGAGAGCACCCAGTACCAGCTTCGCGACTGGGGGATCTCCCGCCAGCGCTACTGGGGGACGCCGATCCCGGTCGTCCACTGTGACGACTGCGGGCCCGTCTCGGTGCCCGACGAGGACCTGCCGGTGGAGCTGCCGGAGTTCATCAACACGACCGGCAATCCGCTGGACGCCGCCGAGGAGTGGAAGGCGACGACGTGTCCCGACTGCGGCGCGGCCGCGACCCGCGAGACCGACACGATGGACACGTTCGTCGACTCCTCGTGGTACTTCCTGCGGTACGTCTCGCCGGACCTGGCCGACGCGCCCTTCGATCTCGACCGCGCCAACGACTGGATGCCGGTCGACCAGTACGTCGGCGGCATCGAACACGCCGTGATGCACCTGCTGTACTCGCGCTTCTTCACCAAGGTGCTCGCCGACGAGGAGGGGCTCGACCACCGCGAGCCGTTCACGAACCTGCTCGCGCAGGGGATGGTCCAGCTGGACGGCGAGAAGATGTCCAAATCGAAGGGGAACGTCGTCTCTCCCCAGCGGATCGTCGAGGAGTACGGCGCGGACACCGCCCGGCTGTTCATGCTACAGGCGGCCCAGCCCGAGCGCGACTTCGACTGGTCCGAGGAGGGCGTCAAGTCGACGCACCGATTCCTGGCCCGCCTCTCGGACCTCGTCGAGGGGTACGCCGCCGGCGACGTCGCGACGGTCGGCCGCGACGCCGACCGCGACACCGTCGACGAGTACGTGGCCGACGAGGTCGACGCCGCCGTCGCCATCGCCGGCGACGAGTACGACGACCTCACGTTCAACGTCGCGCTGCGTGAGGCCCAAGACCTCGTCCGGACGCTCCGGAGCTACCGCGAGCACGCGGAGCCGCACCCGGACGTCTACGAGCGCGGGCTGGACGTCGCCGTCCGGCTGCTCGCGCCGGTCGCCCCGCACCTCGCCGAGGAGCTGTGGGAGACGCTCGGCCGCGACGGGTTCGTCGTCGAGGCCGACTGGCCGAGCGCGACCGCCGACCGCGAGACCGTCGAACGTCGGCGACGGCTCGTGGCGAACACGCGCGAGGACGTCCGCGACATCGTCGAGGTCGCCGGGATCGAGGATCCGGAGCGGATCGACGTCGTCGTCGCCCCCGACTGGAAGTACGACGCCCTCGAGATCGCGATCGACAGCGACGCCGACAACCTGATCTCGGAGCTGATGCAGGAGAGCCACATCCGCGCGCAGGGCGACGAGGCGGCGTCCTACGGGCAGGACCTCCAGGCGGAGCGGGAGGCGCTCTCGGGGACCCTCTCCGGCGACGAGGAGTACGCCGCGCTACGCGCGGCCGCCTGGCTGATCGAGCGGGAGTTCGACGCGCCGGTCGTCGTCGAGCGTGCGAACGACGCGCCCGACGACGTGGCCCGGAAGGCCGAACCCGGTCGCCCCGCGATCGACATCGCGGAGTGATCGGGCAGTCCGGTCGACGGGGTGAGCGATCGATCGTTGCGGCGGGGACACCGCAGCGAAGGAGCAACGGGACCGAGCGAGGCGCACAGCGAGCCGCGCGAGTCGTGCGAGGGCGACCGAAGGGAGCCCTCGAATAGCGAACGGCCGCGAGGCGCTCCTCGCCTCTGGAAGCCGGCGGCTCCGCCGCCGGCGAGGGAGCCGTGAACCGAGCGGCTGGGGCGTTGGCGGTGTTCACCGCGCCGGCAACGATCCCGGACCGATCGATCCGATCACGCGAAAGAGAGCCGTCTCACCCGTCGTCTCCGTCATCGATCCAGGCACCCAACGGCCCGATCCCGTCGCCGGGCGACTCGTCGGCGTCGACCACCCAGACGTAGCCCTCCCGACCCTCCCCGTCGGCGAACTCGCGCGTCCAGACGAACCCGCCGTCGCCGACTCCGTCGCTCGGATCCGTGGTCCAGACGAACCCGCCGTCGCCCACGCCGAGCGAGAAGTCCGTCGTCGCGACGAGGCGGCCGGAGGCGGGATCGCCGTCGTCCCCGAACACCCAGACGAATCCGCCGTCACCCACTCCCACGGAGGGGTCCGTGGTCCAGACGAACCCGCCGTCGCCGACGCCCTCCGAGAAGTCGGTGGTCCACACGAATCCGCCGTCGTCCACGCCGTTTCGCGGGTCCGGCGTCCGGAGGAAGCCGCCGACGGCTCCCCCGACTGTCGTCGAGGGCGGTTCCGCCTCCCCTTCCGCGGACGATCCTGTCTCCACGGACGACTCCGCCTCCGCAAGGGGTCCTCCGGCCGCGGACGAGTCCACCCCCGCGATCCGGGCGATCCAGCGGACCCCGTCGGTGCCGGGCTCCTCGACGAGGTCGTCGATCCAGTTGAAGTCGTCGACGGCGTCCGGGTCGGGAAGGTCGTCGGCGAACCGGTCGACCCACACGAACCCCCCGGAGTCGCCCGGATCCGTCTCCGCGTCGGTCGTCACGTCCGGGGGGTCGCCGGCGGCGGTGCCGGCGGCCGCGACCGAGCCGCCCGACGCCCCGCCGAACCCGCGCCGCTCCATCACGCCCCAGGACGTCTCACCGCGGAGGAACTCGACGAGCCCGTGCCAGGCGACCGCCGTCTTCCACTGACGGTAGCCGAAGTTCTCGAGGACGCCGTACCACAGCAGCCGGACCACGTCCCTGGGGTCCTCGTAGCGATTGAAGCTCCACACCTCGCTGAACACGCCGAACCACGAGAGGAAGACGCCGACGCCGACGGTGAGAAGCAGGAACGCGAGGAAGAACTCGACGTTCAAGATCCCGAAGTACCACGCCAGCGGGAGGAGGACGTAGCCGAAGCCCTCGATGAGCGGCCCGAGCGCCTCCGCGGCGGTGAAGAAGGGCAGGATCGCGGTCCCGACGCGGCCGTAGCGCCGCCTGAAGAACACTCCGCGGTTGGCGACGACCGTCTCGAGCATCCCGCGGTACCAGCGGCGTCGCTGGCGCCCGAGCCCCACGAGGGTCTCCGGAACCTCCGTCCACGCGACCGGCTCCGGGAGGAAATCGACCGTGTACTCCACCTCCTCGTCGGAGAGGTACCGGTGGAGCCGGACGACCACGTCGAAGTCCTCGGTGACCGTGTCGTGGCGGTAGCCGCCGATCTCGCGGACCCGGTCGGTTCGGAAGACGCCGAACGCCCCGGAGATGAGCACCAACCCCTTGAGGCGGCTCAACCCGAGCCGGCCGGAGTAGAACGCGCGGAGGTACTCCATCACCTGGAGTCCGGGCAGCCCGGTCCTCGGGAGGTTGATCTCCTGGACCTCGCCGTCCTCGACGACGCAGTCGTTGGCGACCCGGATCGTCCCCCCGCTGGCGACCGCCTTCTCGGGCTCCTCGAGGAACGGGCGGACGATCTGGAGCAGGGCGTCCCGGTCGATGACCGTGTCGGAGTCGACCGCACAGAACAGCTCCTGGTCGGTGAGCCACAGCCCCGCGTTGAGCGCGTCGCTTTTCCCGCCGTTCTCCTTGTCGACGACGAGGAGGTCCTCGTGACGCGTCGAGCGGTACACCCCACGGATGGGTTCGGCGGGGACCCCGTAAGGGACCGCCGCGTCGATCCGTTCCAGGTCGAACGCCCCGCGGAGCCGGTCCATCGTGGCGTCCGTCGAGCCGTCGTTGACGACGACGACCTCCTGGTCCGGGTAGTTCAGCGTCAGCATCGACCGGACGCTCTCGACGATGGTCGCCGCCTCGTTGTACGCGGGAACGACCATCGCGACGCCGGGATAGAAGGGGCTGTCGAACGCCCGGAACGGCGGGCTCCACTCCGACTCGCGCACGCTGTCGCGCAGCTCGAACAGCGCGAGGACGTGGATGAGGAGGTAGCCCGCGTTGACGAGGAGGTAGTAGCCGACGATGAACACGCCGGATCCGACGACCAGCGCGACGGCGAGGTCCTCGACGACCGTCATCGGGACGAACCCTCCGAACCGCGCGAGGCGGTTCCGTGCCCGAGGGCACCCCGTCGGGGGACGTCGCGCGCCAGGTCGTCGAACCGGGCGTGCTCGACGGCCCACGCCCACGCGTCGGCGAGTCCGCCAGGAGACGCACTCTCGGGTCCGCCGGGAGGCTCGCTCCCGAGACCGGCGGGGAACTCGAGCGACCGACCGCCCCCGCGACCGCGGTGTGACAGCAGGGCCTCGGCCGCCGCGACGCGGGTCCGTCCGTCGGGCTCCGCGGCCGCGACCGTCCGGAGCGCGGACAGCGCCTCCGCGTCGCCCCACGCGCCGAGCAGCCGGTAGGCGCTCGCCCGGACGACCGGAGAGGGGTCATCGAGCGCCGCGGTCGGATCGATCCGGGCCCGCAGCGGGGCGTTCCAGCCGTACGCGGCGAGCGCGCGCCAGGCGGCGACCCTGACCCGCTCCTCCGGGCTCGAGACCGCCCCGACGACCCACGAGAGGTCGGCGTCGCCGACGACCGTGTGGAGGTGCCCCGTCACGGACAACACCTGCTGTTGGACCGCGGGGTCCCACCCGTCGAACTCGGCCGCCGCCCGGTCGAAGAGCGGTCCGGGATCGGTCTCGCCGACCCGATACAGGGTATCGATCCCGAACACCGAGAAGGCGGAGGGGTCGTCGCCGAGGAGGAGGTCGACGCCGGTCGTCGCGAGGTCGGGCGCGTCGCTCGCGTACAGGACGCGCACGGCCGCCGCGCGCTCGCGCGGCGTGTCGGTACAGCGCGCCTCGAGCAGGGCACGGTCGGGCGGGTCCCGGAGGAGCGCGAGCCAGGTCAGCGCGTCGAGCCGATCCCAATAGTCGCCATCGCGGATCTCCCGACGAGAGCGCTCGGGGATCCCGAGCGCGGCGCCGAGCCGTGCCAACCGCTCCGCGTCGCGTCCCTCGATCCGGCGGAGGTAGACGTCGAGGAGGGACCGGAGCTCGTCGCGGCGGGCCGCCGACAGCGACGCGGCCCACGTCTCCCAGCCGGGGTCCTCCCGGCCGTACAGCCGCTCGAGGAGTTCGGACCGGAGGTCCGCCCGGACCGGCTCGCGCCGGCGGCGACGCCGTGCCGCGAGAAGCGAGTACCCGACCGTGACGAGGACGGCCGAGACGAGAAGCGACCCGAGGACGACGATGCCGATCGAGACCGCGAGCGACGGGAGGTCGACCTGTGCGGTGCCGACCGGCGGTCCCGGATCGGGCGGAACGCCGACGGTTCGCGACGCGGAGGCGTACACGTCATCCCTCCAGCAGCTTCTCGATGCGCGCCAGCAGTTCGTTCGGGCTGAACGGCTTGGTGAGGTACTCGTCCGCTCCCGCCTCGAGCCCGGTCAACACGTCCTCCTCGCGGCCGCGGGAGGTGAGCATGACCACCGGAACGTCGGGGTCGACGGCGAGTTCCCCCCGGCGGATCGCACGGAGCAGGTCGGTCCCCTTCAGCCGCGGCATCATCACGTCGAGGACGACCACGTCGGGGTCCGCGCCGGGCGCGTCGAGTGTCTCGCGCGCCTCGTGGCCGTCGCGACAGACGTCGAGGTCGAACCCGGCCATCGACAGTTTGTACTGGAGGATCGACCGGATCGCCTCGTCGTCGTCGGCTATCACCGCGGACCTGGACACGTCACCCACCAGCACGGTCGACGACTTGAGGGTGTCGGGAGCGCGACGACGACCGGCGACGCTCGACGCGACGACGACCGGCGACGCCCGAACCCAGAACGGCTATCCGTCGGCCGCCCGCAGACCGGGTATGTTCACCGGCATCGTCGAGGGAACCGGGACCGTCCGGGCGCGAACCGAGACGGAAGACGGCCTCCGGCTGCGGATCGCCGTCGACGGGGTCGACGGCTTCGACGACCTCGCGCACGGCCAGTCGATAAGCGTGAGCGGCGTCTGTCTGACCGTCGAGGAACACGGGGTCGCGGACGACGTGGACGCGACCGCGGACTCGGAGGGGGCGAACGCCTGGTTCGAGGTCTTTCTCGCGGCGGAGACGGTCGCGAAGACGTACCTCGGCGACCTCCGCGTCGGCGACGCGGTCAACCTCGAGCGGGCGATGCCCGCGGACGGGCGGTTCGACGGCCACGTCGTCCAGGGACACGTCGACACGGTGGCGGCGGTGGAAGGCGTCGAGCGGATCGGCGAGGATTGGCGGTTCACCTTCTCGATCCCCGAGGGTCACGGCCGCTACCTCGTCGACAAGGGCTCGGTGACGCTCGACGGGATCTCGCTCACGATCGCGGAGAAGCGCGCCGACGAGTTCGACGTGGCGATCATCCCGACCACGTACGAACTGACGACGCTCTCGGAGAAGTCCGCGGGTGACCCGGTCCACCTGGAGGTGGACGTGATCGCCAAGTACGTAGAGAACATGCTAGAGGGCTACGTCTAGGCCGACTCCGAGGCGGTTCACGCGTCCTTCGCGCCCCGAACGGTCTCGCGGACCGCGTCGACGCCCTCGTCGTGGAGGAGGTCGCCGACGACGATCACGTCGCTGTGTGCCGCCATCGTGTTCGCCGACTCGTAATCGTGGATCCCGCCGCCGTAAAACAGCGTGGCGTCGTCGAGCGCGTCGTGGGCGGCGGCGACCTTCTCCGTATCGCCGAAGGTGCCCGAGTACTCGAGATAGACGATCTCCTGGCCGAACATCCGTTCCGCGACCTTGGCGTACGCCTCCACGTCGTCGGCGGTGAGGTCGCAGTTCGCGTTCGTCAGCTCCGCGACGGACGCGTCGGGGTTCATCACGATGTACGCCTCGGTGTGGGTCCGGTCCCAGTCGAGGTCGTCGATGCGGACCCACTCCTTGTGTGCACCCGTGATCCAGAAGGGGCCGCCGGCGTTGAACACCGTCGGGATCAGGTACCCCTCGAGCGCCGGCGAGTCGATGACGACGCCGGGGTTCGACGGCTCCTGGTAGAGCGGGACGTCGTACTCGGCGGCGGCGTCGATGACCCGCGTCATCTTCTCGGCGGTGACGTCGAGGGTCCCGCCGATCTCGATCGCGTCGGTCCCGGTCCGGCACACGTCCTCGAAGGTCTCCCCGTCACAGAGGTCCTTGTCGGGGTCGACCTTCAGCACGTGGTCCCAATCGTCCCACGGATTGCTCATCGCTCGGGTCTCCACCGGGCGGAACCAAAAAGGTGCGGAAGCGTCGCGGCGGGCGGCGATCCGTCTCGGCGGGCGCTCCGCGCCGAGCGCCCGCGACCGCCTCACAGCAGGTCGTCGATCTCGTCGTTGCGGAACGCCGCGGCGGGATCCGGCGTCGCCTCCGGCTCGTCGCGGACGGCCTGTCTGGCGCGCTCGAGGAACTCCTCGACGCGCTTCGAGCGCTCGACGCCCGCGAGCAGTACGACGGCCGCGATCCGATCGGAGTTCATCGGGAAGTCGCCGCCGCGGACCTGCATCGACCCCGTCTCCTCCTGGAGCCACTTGCGGGCCTTCTCCGCGCCCTTGCGGGAGATCCGGTCCGGGTCGCCGGCGACCGCGACGAGCCCGGCGTCGGCGTCGGTGGCGTTCGGCAGCGAGAGGCCGGTCATCACCGCGCTGCGGACCGCGCTCGTCACCGTGTTGACGTTCTCGCCAGGGTCCTCGGCGGCGGGCGAGGAGGCGTAGCCGACCGCCGCCATCCCGCCGGCCCGCAGCGTGTTGATCACCTCGCTGGTGTCGACGACGGACTCGCCGACCCCCTGCGTGGCCTCGCCCGCCGCGAGCAGCAGGCCGACGCGTTTCGCCATCGACTCGTTGATCGCGGCGTAGCCGCCCTCGACGCTCTCGCCCGCCGAGCGCCAGGCGTCGTTGTCGAGGAGGATCGTCGCGTCGGCCTCCCGGACGAGCGTCTTCAGCGACCGGCCGGCGTTCACCTGATACAGCGCTCCCTCGTCGCGACCGGGAAGCACGCCGAGCGCGTAGATCGGCACGTCGTACACCCGCGAGAGCTCGCGGACGAGCACCGGCGCGCCGCCGGAACCCGTGCCGCCGCCGAGGCCGGCGACGACGACGACCGCCTCGATCTCGGCGGTCATCCGGGGGGCGAGCGCGTCCAGCACCTCGATGGAGTCCTCGTCCATCACCTCCGCGCCGAGCTCGTTGTCGCCGCCGACGCCGTGACCGCTCACGCGGGACTGCCCGATGAGAACCGTATCGAGCGGAAGCGGGTCGAGGTCGGCTACGGCGGTGTTGACGGCGAGCGCGTCACGGACCGAACCGAACCCCATCTCCGCGTCGAACTCGGAGAGGGCGGTCGTGAGCTTCCCGCCTGCCTGTCCGACGCCGACGAGGAGGGCCTTCATGCGTTCACGATACGTGTCTGACATCAATACTCTTTCCCCCGACCGGTTAAGTACGAAACCGCGGCCAGCTGGGACATGGCAAACGAGACGAACGCGAGCGGATCGCCGGACGACCGTGCCCGCCTCGAGCAACGGCTCGACGCGGTCGAGCGCGCGCTCACCGGGACGGATCGGTCGGTCGCGGGAGTCGTCGACGGCGCGACGGCCGACGCCGAGCGCGAGGCGATCGCGGAGCGGCTCGACGCGGTCGAGGCGCGGATCGAGGAGCTCGAGGCGGCGACGCAGGCCGTCCGCGGGTACGCGGGCGCGATCCGTGCGGTCAACCGCGAGGTCGAGCGCCGCGCCGACCTGGCGCTCGCGCGGGCCACGGCCGCCCGAGACGGTGGACCTCCCGACGCCGATGCGTCGTCCAGCGACGGGATGGTCGGGGGCGTAACCTCCGGAAACGGGATCGACGAGAACGGGATCGACGAGAATCGAACCACCGAGAACGACGAGATCCCCGGCGACGACGCGCTCGACGCGGCGATCCCGGACGATGCCCGATCGACGGGAGAGAGATCGGTCGGGAGCACCGAGGAGGAGGCGAGTCCACTCGAACGGCTTCGTGAGGCCCTGTAAACTGAACCGGCGTGGGATCGGCCGCGCGACCGCCGACGACGAGGGCGGGAAGCCGTGATCCGCGTCGTCCTGACGGTCCTCCTCGCGGTCGCGCTCCTGACCGCCTCGATGCCGGCGATCGAGGACGCCGGACGAGACACGGTCGTCGAGCGACTCGGAACGGAGGCGAGCCACATCGAGCGCGCCGCAGGCGGGGTGACCGCCGACTCGGTCGCCGTCGCGGACCCGAGTCTCGCCGCGCGAACGTCCCTCGTCGTGTCCGCGCCGACCGGGGTCCTCGCGGCCCCGATCGATCGGCTCGCGCTCGCGGATCCGACGCGGACCGACACGACGACCGAGGCCCGCGTCTCCGAGGGAGCCGCCCTCGTGTATCGGCTCCGGCACGGGTCGGTTCGACGGGTCTCGATCGTGCCGCCGACGGACGCGATCGGGATCTCCCTCCGCGACGGACCGATCGAACTCGAACCGGACGGCGAGACGGAACTCGAGCTTCGGCTGGTCGACGACGGCGGGCCGACGGTCCGGATCGCCCGGGCCGGGTGACCGGGAACGCCGGATCGTCCCGGACGACCCCTTATATACGATGTCGCGGCCACGGTCGCCATGAAACTCGATCTCTCCTCGCTCCCCAGGTTCGGAACCGGCGGCGAGTGTACCTGTGACGCGTCGTTCGAGCGACCCGTCGGAACGGGCGTCGACGACCGCGTCGTCCTCGCGATCGACGCGAACGACTGTCCGGGCGGCGGCGACCTCGCCGAGAGCCCGGCGTGTCTGGCCGCCGCGATCGAGGCGCTCGCCGACCGCGACGCCGACGTCGTCCGGACCGAACACGCGGGCCGCGAACGCGCTTACACCGGCCGATCGGCCGCGTGTCTGCTCGCCGCGGGGCGCTTTCGCGAGCGCGTCGAGTTCCACGAAACGCGGCTCGCGGAGCGCGTGGTCCGAGACCCGGTCGGAGCCGCACGGGAGGCGGCCGGGCGCGCCGGACCGGTCGGGCGGATCGTCGCCGAGACGGGGCTCGAGGAGGCGGTCGCCGGGATCGACCGGACGGCGGACGCGGTCCGGGCGCACGTCGGGCCGACCGTGGCGGCGACGCGGGTCGCGGCCGACCCGCCGCCGGGAGCGACGCTCGTCGACCGGTGGAACCTCGAGACGGGCGCGACGGTCAGGCTCTACGAGGGGACGGGCGCGCTTCGGACGTACCACCTCACGCCGCCGATGGCGGCGTTCGACGCGGACGCGTTCGAGACGCTCGACGCCGCGAGAGAGCGGCTACTCGCCGACCCGAGAGGCGGCGAGCGGGCACCCGGCCGAGCGGTTCGAGCGGTGGCGGGTCCGGACGACCCCGTCGACGCGCTCGCTGCCACGCTCCGCCGACACACCAACGGGTACGGCGCGTTCGAACACGTCTTCGCCGACGACCGCGTCAGCGACGCGACCCTCTCCGCGCCGGTCACTGAGAACCCCCTCCGCGTCGTCCTCGACGGCGAGCGGTGTCAGACGAACGTCAGGCTTCCGCCGGAGGGGGCCGCGACGCTCGCGTCCCGGCTCCGCCGAACGAGCGGTCGGGCGTTCTCCCGAGCGACGCCGACGCTCGATTCGACCGTCGACGCCGAGTCGGGGACGGTCCGGGTGGCGGCGACGACGGCGCCCGCGAGCGACGGGCTCTCGTTCACCTTCCGCCGCGGCGACCCGGAGGCCTGGACGCTCGCCCGTCTCGTCGCCGCCGGGACGCTCTCGCCCGCGGCGGCCGGACTCCTCTCGATCGCCGTCGAGCGCGGCGTCACGGGGCTCGTCGCCGGCGGACGCGGGGCCGGAAAGACGACCGCGCTCGGCTCCCTGTTGTGGGAGCTTCCGCCCGACGCGCGATCGATCCTGATCGAGGACACGCCCGAACTCCCCGCGGACGCGCTCGCCGCCGCGGGTAGAGACGTCCAGCGGCTCCGCGTCGGCGACGACGCGGAACCGACGCCGACCGAGGCGGTTCGGACCGCGCTCCGGCTCGGGGGCGGGGCCCTGGTCGTCGGCGAGGTTCGCGGCGAGGAGGCGAAGGCGCTGTACGAGGCGATGCGCGTCGGGGCCGCCGGCGAGACCGTCCTCGGGACGATCCACGGCGAGAACCCGGCGGCGGTCCGCGAACGCGTCGTCACGGACCTCGGCGTGGCCCGCTCGTCGTTCGCGTCCACGGATCTCCTCGTGCTGTTGGACGATCACCGGGTCGAGACGGTCGTCGAGGTGACCGATCACGACGACGTGGTGAGCTTCGACGCGCTGTTCGAGCGGACGGTCGACGGGCTCGCGTCCACCGGCCGGATCGGTAGGGGCGAGAGCCGTCTCGTCGACGACCTCGCCGAGACCGAGGAGTCGTATGCCGACGTCCGGGAGGCGATCGGTCGACGCGAAGGGCGGATCCGCACGGCATCGACGACCGGACGGACGACGCCCGACCGCTACGCGGGGTGGGGACGGTGACGGAGCCGCGTTCGACTCGACGCGCCGAGGGAATCGCATCGAATCGAAGGGGCGACTCGGGACCGGCCCGGAGCGCGACCGATCGGAAGGACGAGAGACCGATCGATCCGGAGATCGAGGGCCCAGCCGAGCGAGACGGTGGCGACGCGACCGCCGAACGATCGACGGTGAGATCCGCGGCCGCGGCGATCGCCGCGTTCGCGGGCGGGGACGGAGCGTCGGCCGGCGGCGGATCGACCGAAGCGGGATCGCACGAACTCCGACGAGCGATCGCGTTCCTCGAGTGGGAATCGACGGCCGAACGGGTGATCGAGGCGGGACATCGCGCCGGGATCGGTGCGGGGCTCTGTTTCGTCGTGGCCGGTGTGCTCCTCGCCGGGACCGTCTCGGGATCGCTCGCGGGCGTCTCGGGCGGACTCGCGGCGATCCACGCGGTACACCGAGGTCCCGTGTGGCTCGCGGCGCTACGGCGAACCCGCGCGCTCGGGGCGACGCCCGGACTCGTCGGACGCCTCGTCCTCCGGATGCGTCTCGACCCGTCGACGGAGCGCGCGGTGCGGTTCGCCGCGCGGACCGGTCGCGGACCGCTCGCGGAGAACCTGGCGCGACACGAACGACGGTGCGTCAACGGCCCGACGAGCGGACTCCGCGAGTTCGCCCGCGAGTGGGGAGCGTGGTTTCCGGCGATCGAACGGGCGTCGACGCTCGTTCGGACGGCGGCGGCCGCGCCGCCGGAGCGCCGCGGCCGGTGTCTCGATCGGGCGCTCGAGACGACGCTCTCGGGGACGACGGAGCGGCTGGCCGAGTTCGTCGGGGACGTCCAGGGCCCGGTGTCGGCGCTGTACGCCTTCGGCGTGCTCCTTCCCTTGGCGCTCGTGGCGCTGCTCCCGGCCGCGGCAGCCTCGGGCGTGCCGATCCCGCCGTCGGCCGTCGCCGGGGGGTATCTGGTAGCGCTTCCCGTCGGTCTCCTCGTCGCGGCCGCGTGGCTCCTCTCGAAGCGCCCCGTCGCGTTCCCGCCGCCGACGATCCGAAGCGACCATCCCGACGTCCCGGACAGACGTCTCCACGCGGTCGCCGTCGGCGTCGGAACCGGCGTCGTTGCCGGCGTCGGCTCGGGATCGCTCGTCGCGTCGTGGGCGGCCCCGATCGGCGCGGTCGGCGTCGGGATCGGAGCGGCGCTGGTCGTCGTCGTCCGGCCGCGGCGAGCGGTGCTCTCGACGGTCACGGCGATCGAGAGCGGCCTCCCCGACGCGATGACGATCGTCGGCGGGGACGTCGCCGAGGGCGTCTCGGTCGAACGCGCGGTCGGGAACGCCGGCGACAAGCTCGACGGTGCGACCGGCGAGGTCTTCGAACTCGCCGCACGGCGAAGCGACACCCTTCGCGTCGACGTTCGCGAGGCGTTTTTGGGTGACGGGGGGCCGGCGGCGACGGTCCCCTCTCCGAGGGTTCAGGGAACCGTCGCCCTGCTGGCGATCGCCGCGCGGGAGGGGCGGCCGGCCGGGGACGTGCTGTTGGAACTCGCGGACCAGCTCGAGCGGCTTCGGGAGCTGGAACGCGACGCGCGGAGACAGCTCGCGACCGTGACGGGGACGCTGGCGAACACCGCGGCAGTGTTCGCCCCGCTAGTCGGCGGCGCGACGGTCGCGCTCGCGACCGGCGTCGAGGCGATCGGGACCGGCGGGCTCGAGACGACCGCCGCGATGGCGAGCGATCCGATCGCGGTCGACGCCGCCGGATCGGTTCCGCGGACCGGGAGCGAAAGCGAGGAAGTCGTGACCGCGCTGTCGGTGCCGGTCCTCGGTCGGATCGTCGGCGTCTACGTGATCCTCCTCGCCGGGATCCTCACCGCGCTAGGGACGGGACTCGAACGGGGCTTCGACGGGACGCTCGTGGCGTACCGGATCGGGATCGCGCTGCCGACGGCGACGACGACGTACCTCCTGGCGTTCGCCGCGGCGGGGGCGTTGCTGTAGCCCGTTACGACGTGGCGACGCGTTCGCGACGTGGAGCGATCCGCCGGGCGACGGTTTATATACCATACCGAGGCCACCCGACCCATGTTCGAGACCCACCTCGACGCCACCTACGCGTGGCTCGGCCTCGCGCTGGTGAGCGTCGTGACCGTCGGCGTGGTCGCCGCGCTCCCCGCGGCCCCGCCGCCGGACGCGGACGGAATCGCACACACGATCGGAGCGGTCGCCGACGGCGAGTACGTCTCGACCGCCGAACACGGACTGGCGGCCGACCGGATGCGACTCACACCGCACACGGTCGAACTCGAGAACGGCGGCGGTTCCGCCCGTTCGGCTCTCCGAGGACCGCCGATAACGCCCGTCGTTCCCGGCGGGACCGCCGTCGACCGACGACTTCGCCGGGTTCTGGACGGCGTTCCGCCGCGAACCGTGTTCGAGGATCCTGAAGCGTTCTCCGACGCGGCGGCCCAGGCGAGATCGAGGAACCATCGGTGGCGGACCGCCCCACAGCGGCTGACCGTTCGACAGGTCCGGTACGGAGGAACTCGTGTCACGCTCGTCGGGTGAGCGGCTCGACGGGGCCGACCGCGCCGCGGTCGAGCCGCTCGCCGCACTGGTCGCCGTGCTCGCCGTCGGCGCGGCCCTCGGTCTGTACGCGACCGCCCTCGACGACGCGACTCCGGATGCGGAAGAACCCGCCGCCGACGTCGTCCTCGACCGGATCGAACGCGACGCGACGGTCGGCGGGATCGTCCGTCCGGAGCGCCTGCGTCACCTCGAGGAGGAAACGCCTGCGGTCGTCGAGTTGGAGACGGAGCGGCGGCGGTGGCGAGTCGGCGTCGGCTCGGTCTCCCCGTCCGCCGGCGGGCGGCTCGACCCCCGATCGCCCGCGGTCGCGCAGCGATCGGTGACGGTGGCCGTCGCTCCCGGCGAGAACGTTCGTGGCAGACTCCGGCTGGCGGTGCGTCGATGACGAGCACCGTTCTCGACGTGACGGTCATGCTGCTCTGTGTCTCCGCGAGCGTCGTCGCACTCGGGAGCGTCGGAAGTGACTCCGAGACGGCAGGATACGCCGCCTCGGATGCCGCCGACCGGCTCGCGACCGAGACCGCGACGGTGACCTACGAGGTGAGCGAGGGAGACCACGACTCGCGAACGGTTCACGCGACGCTGGCGGAGCTGCTCGCGACGGCCGTACGGGGACCGCCGGGAACCGACGGCGAGATCGAAGATCGGTTCCGATCCCGAGTGATAGAACGCGTGACGAACGCGCTCGGCGGGCGAACCCGTGTCGACGTGCGGTACGAGACGGACGACGAGTCGTCCGGGCCTCACGCTCGAGACGACGACGTTCACGTACGATCCGGCGACGGTGGAGGGGCTTGGACGCTTACAGTCGGGAACGAACCACCCGTGGGTACCGACGTGACCGCGGCCGTCCTCACACACCCCGGTTCGGAGCGGATCGAAGGGAACGGACGGGGACGATTTCGGATCATCGTGAGGGCATGGTAGATGGCGGGTTCACCACGCGGTCGTTCGGTGTCGCTCGCCGACGACGATCGGGCCCGCGTTCCGTTCGCGCTGGTCGGCGTGTTGCTCCTCGTGACCAGTTCGGCGTACGCCGCCGGCATCGTGGATCAGGGGCTCGTGAGCGAGGACCGAAGCGTCGAGCGAGCCGTCGAACGCGCCGAGGCGGACGCGACGGCGGCGCTCAGACACGCCGCGCGGGAGGCGGCACACGAGGCCGCCGCGAGGCCGGTCACCAAGGCGACGACGGTCGGCGGCGGTGCGGATCCCTCGTGGCGGGCCGCCGGTGGGACCGCGACGGACGCAGTCCGTTCCGGTTCGGCCTTCGAGGACGCGTTTCGGATCCGAACGGCGCTCGCCGGCGTGGAGGCGCTGGACGCGGTGACCGCCGAGGTCGGCGACGTCTCTGCTACCGTCGACTTCGAGCGTATCGACGGTCGGATCGCGCCGAGCGATCTGGAGACGCTCCGCGAGACGGTCCGCGTGAGCGCCGTCGCGGACGGAACGGCGACCCGCGCGGTCTTCGAGGACGTGACGGTGACCGTGACGCGGCGAGGACGCACCGTCGCCGAACGGACGGAGAACCGAACCGTCGTCGTTGCCGTGCCGACGTTCGCCGCGCACGAGCGGACCGAACGGTTCGAGACGCGTCTGAACCGCGGTCCCGTCGAAGGACCGGGGCTCGGCCGGCAACTGACCGCCAGCATCTATCCGATCGCGTGGGCGCGGGGGTACGGCCAGTACGCGCGTGCACCGATCCAGAACGTGATCGCGAACCGGCACGTCGAGCTGTCGACGAACGCTGGGATCGTCAGAACCCAGCGGGACGTGTTCGGCACGAGCGACCCGGACGCACGCGGCGGCGTCGCCGAAGCGACGGCGAAAACCGGAGTGACCGATCTCCTCGCGCCGACGGACCTGGACGAGTCGGCGTGGAGCGATCGCGTCCTCGACGCGCCGGCGCCGGACTCGAAGACCGGAGCAGACGGGTTCGCCACGGCGAGGAACCACTCCGACGAGACGACATCGATCTCGGTTGGCCACGCGGCCGACGTGGCTGCCGTGTCGGTCCACGACGACCTCGAGGATGAGATTCGAGACAGCTACCGCGTGGAGGCGTCGCTCGACGTCTCTGCAGACCGGTTCGTCGATGGCGGCCGACCGCGACCGCCGCGGCCGAGCGGCGGTGCGGGCAGGTGGCAGCGCGTCGGCGTGAGCGTCGACGAGACGACGCGCGTCGTCCCCGGTGAGGAGGTCCCGACGGGCGTCCCGTCCGGCACCGTCGAGTCCGGCGAGGAGGTCGAGTTCGGCTCGGCGAGTCGAGAGGTTCGGGTCGAACGGGTCGTGACCGGGCGATGGAAGCGGGTCGTCCGGCGAAAGGTCGTCGTCGAACCGGCGGAGGTGGGTCCGAATGGGACCGTGCTGGATCCGGCGACCTACGGGACGCGTGAGGTGGTGGTCGACCGGGAGACGACGCGGGCGACCGCGACCGACCGATACCGCGTCTCGGTCGACGTGAGCGGGAGATACGAGCCGCGAGACCGCGCACCCGACCGGCCCACCGCGACGTTCGGTGCCGGACGCGGAGCCGCCGGGATCGACCTCTCCGGAACGCCCGACGCCGCCCGGTCGGACCTCGGCGTCGACGACGCTCGCGACGTCGACCGTCTCGCTCACGACGCGGTCGATCGCGGTGGGGTCGAACGATCGACGGTGGTGGTCGGCGAGCGGTCGGAGAGAGCGGTCGATCGAGTCAGATCCGACCTCAACGACCTTCGAGAGGCGGTCCGCGGGATCGACTCCGAGCAATCCATGGAGGAGATGGCGGTCGGCGAGGCGGATCCGTACGGCGGGCTCGCCGACACGCTCCGCGACCGCCGCCGCGACCTCGTGGATGCGCCGCGAACCTACGACGGCGCAGTCGATCGGGCGCGGATCTCCGTTCGGATCGCCTATCTGGAGGCGGTCGTCGACGAGCTAGAGTCGGCGAGCGGGGACGAGGAGGTCACCACCGACGCGTTCCTCGAACGAGTGGAGGACGCGTTCGGCGGACCGTCGATCGGAGAGACCATCGCCAGCCGCGAGGCCGCGCGCGACACGGAAGCGTACCGGATCGGCGAGGACGGTCCCGGCGGCTCCGTCGAATTGACGCCGAACGCCTCACCCGGATACCTCCCGCGGACCGCCGTCGATGGGGCGAGCGTCGAGGCGGTCGACGGAACGACGACCCGGCCGCTCGCCGTTCGAAACCTCAACTACGTGACGGTCCCGTACGGCGACGTGGCGAGCGGCGTCGTCGAACGCGTCCTCGGAAGCGGCGACAGCGTGCGGATCGGCACCGCCGGACGCGTTCTTCTCGCGGCCGATCGATCGCTCGTCGGTCGCGACGACCCGGATCTCCGTGCCGACCGGGACGAACTCGCCGAGCGGGTCGAATCGGCGAGAGGGATCGTCGATCGCGAACTGGTCGCCGCACTCGGCGAGCGGAGCACGCTGACGCGCGACGAACGGCGGTCGATCGTCGAGTCAGTGGCCGCGGAGTACGGTTCGAGGGGATCGCGTGCCGTCGCCATCGGTGACGGAGAGTACGCGGACCGGATCGCCGCCGAGACCGCAAGGGTCGAGTCGCTCTCGGACGGGCAGGAGGGAGCGCTCGCCGCGCGGCTCCGCGTCTCGCTCATGGAGGCGACCGGTCGGGACGCCGTTCGGATCCCGGCGAGGTTCGTCGACGGCCCAGCAGAGACGGTACGCGGCCACGTCCGGAGCGAACTCGAGGGAACGGTCGAGGACGAACTGCGGCGCGGCGGCGAGGCGGCCGTCGAGCGCTGGGCGTCGGACTCCGATCGGGCCGTCGCGCGCTGGGCGAGAGAGCCCAACCGTAGCGTCGGCGCGGGTCTTCCAGTCGCTCCCGTTCCGGGGTACTGGGTGGCGACGGTCAACGCGTGGCGCGTGGAGGCGCGCGGCGAGTACCCGCGATTCACGCTGTCCGGCGACGTCGGGACGCCGGGTCGTCCCTTCGAGTACGTTCGCGAGGAGTCGACGGTGACCGTCGACGTCGGGGGCGAGCGAGTCCAGCTGGGTCGAACGGAGCCGGTGCGGTTCGAGACCGAGACGGTGGTCGTCGTCGCGGTTCCCGCGGGGCCGCCGGGCGTCGGCGACGTGAACGGAGTGCGGGACGAGACGTCTCCCGGCTGGTGAGCGCGGGGAGCGAGACGACGAATGCCGCCGATCGGAGGCGTTTTGGGACGCGACCGCCGATCGCGGGTATGTTCCATGAGGTCGTCGAGGGGTCGGGCGGACCCGCCTCGATCGACGGCGAGGAGACCGGCGGAGGCGAAGGATCCGAAGGGGAGGACGGCGAGGGGGTCGCGGCGGCCGCGTTGCTGACGGCCTTCGAGACGATGTTGGTCGAGGCGGTCGACGAGGTCGAGTCGACCGGTCGCGCCGGCGTCGACGACGGCACGACCCTCGATCCGGCGACGGTCGAGACGATCGGCGACGGCGACGCCGCGACCCTCACTGTCGAGGAGGCCGCGGCGGTCCTCGCGGCCGCCGACGGCCGCGACGCCGACGCGATGGTCGCCGAGCTCCGGGATCACCTCCTGATGGGGATGGCGACGGCGGTGCTCGACGTCGACACGATCGCGGCCTCGATCGACGCCGATCTCACCGGCCAGGAGGTCCAGCAGGTCCTCGAGGGGCGCGCGGCGATGACGCTCGAGCAGCTCGCGGAGGTCATGGCGGTCGTCGAGACGCGGAAGCCATGAGGGTCGTGATCGTCGGCTGCGGCTACGTCGGGCTGGAGCTCGCGCGGGGGCTTGCCGCCCGCGACCACGACGTGATCGGCGTCCGGCGGTCGGACGACGGGCTCGACGCGATCGAGGCAGTCGACGAGGGCGTCGAGGCGGTTCGGGCGGACGCGACCGATCCCGAATCGCTCGCCGCGCTTCCCGACGTGGACGCGGTCGTGTTCGCGGCCAGCTCGGGCGGCCGAGGCGCGGAGGCGGCCCGCGAGGTCTACGTCGACGGACTCCGGAACGTCGTCGAGGAGTACGGCGACCGAACCCGAGCGCCCGACCGGCTGGTGTACACGTCGTCGACCGGCGTGTACGGCGATCACGGCGGCGCGTGGGTCGACGAGGGGACGCCGATCGAGCCGACGACCGAGAAGACGCGGGTGCTCGCCGAGGCCGAACGCGTCGCGCTCGAGGACGCGGCCGCGGCCGGGATCGACGGCACGGTCGCACGGTTCGCGGGGCTGTACGGGCCGGATCGGTATCGGCTCGACCGGTACCTCGAGGGACCGGTGACCGCCGGCTACCTCAACATGGTTCACCGCGACGACGCCGCGGGTGCGATACGGTTCCTCCTCGAAAGCGACGCCGCCCGCGGCGAACCCGTGGTCGTCGTCGACGACGAGCCGGTCGAGAAACACGCGTTCGCCGACTGGCTCGCCGACGAGTGCGGAGTCGACCGTCCGGAGAAGCGTTCGAAGGAGACGCGGATCGCCGCGGGGGACCTCTCTCCGGCGGCAGAACGCCGGATCCGAACGAGCAAGCGCTGCTCGAACGACCGGCTTCGAGAACTCGGATACGCGTTCGCGTACCCGACGTTCCGCGAGGGGTACCGCGACGCGGTCGACGGGTTCCGCCGCGCGCGAGAGTGAGGCGAGCGGCGGCCGCGCGGCGGTCTCCACGGCCGCCGACGGCCGGGATCCGGTTGGATTCGCGAGGTCGGAACCGCCACGAACCTTCTTGTGGGACCGGTGACTCCGGGGAGACGTATGTGGGCCCCAGCAACGGTCAGCGGGTGGCTCTCGGAGGCGGAGACGTTCATTCGGGAGAACCCCGAACTGGCCGCCACCGCGATCCTCGTCGCGGTCGTCGTACTCGTCAGCGCGTACGCGTTCGTCCGGGCACGTCGGCCGGCCGGCGAGGAGTTTCGTCGGCTACTGGGGGAGCAGTCGGAGATCGCGGTGCTGATGCACCCCAATCCGGATCCCGACGCGATGGCGGCCGCGGTCGGCGTCTCGTCGCTGGCGGACCAGCTCGACGTCGAGGCGACGATCCAGTATCCGGGTCAGATCCGCCACCAGGAGAACCGCGCGTTCCGGACGGTGTTGGACCTCGAGCTCGATCGGGTCGACCACGTCAGCGACCTCGCGGCGGAGACGGTCGTCCTCGTCGACCACAACGAGGCACGCGGGTTCGCCGGGGCCGACGGCGTGTTGCCGGCCGCCGTCGTCGACCACCATCCGGGAGACGGACGCGGCGACGAGTTCACCGACGTCCGGACCGACTACGGGGCGACCGCCTCCGTCGTCGCCGAGTACTTCGACGACGTCGGCGCGGTGCCGGTGCCTCCCGATAAACACGCGAGCGAGACGGACGCGGACCTCGTGTTGTCGACGCGGGCGGCGACCGGGCTCCTCTACGGAATCCTCACCGACACCAAACACCTCACCGTCGGGGCGAGCGAGCCGGACTTCGCCTCGGCCGCGTACGTCTATCCCGGCGTCGACCAGGACCGGCTGGACCGGATCGCCAACCCGGCCGTCGACGCGGAGGTGCTGGAAGTGAAAGCTCGCGCGATCGCCGGCAGACAGGTCGAGGGCTCGTTCGCGGTCGCCGACGTCGGCGGCGTGAACAACGTCGACGCGATCCCGCAGGCGGCCGACGAGCTGATCCAGCTCGAGGGCGTCAGTGCGGTCGTCGTCATCGGCGAGCGGGACGGGACGGTCCACCTCTCTGGGCGCTCACGCGACGACCGAGTCCACATGGGCAACGCCATCGAGTCGGTGCTCTCGGAGGTCACGAACGGGGACGGCGGCGGTCATTCGCGAATGGGCGGCGGCACGATCACCCCGGAAGTGGATCCCACGGGAGAGACGGAGCCGGAGACGGTCGATCGCGACGGACTGACCGACGCGCTGTTCCGGGCCATGGCCGGCGACGTGTGATCGGTCGAGCGGGGGCGACAGAACGGTTAAGCCGCCGCGGTCGCACCGGAGCGTATGGAGATCGAACGAGTCGACGGCAGGTGGCTGACGCTCGCGGGGGTCGGCGCGGGCTACGCGATCGCGACGGGGCTGATCTTTCTCGCGTTCTTCCTCGTCCCCTACCTGATCGTGAGCGCGCTCTAGGCTCGGGGCGAACCGGATAGACGATCCGGTCAGTCGGTTCGCGGCACCGCGTACGCGCCGAGCGCGAGGAACCCGGCCGCGAGCGCCGCGAGCACGGCCAGATCGCCGACCCACGCGCCCGGCTCGTGGACGATCGCTCGCGTCCCGCGGGCGAAGTAGGTGAGCGGCGAGGCGGCGACGGCCGGCAGGAACCAGTCCGGGAGCAGCGCCGGCGGGACGAACGTCTCCGAGAGGAACAGAAGGGGGAGCGCCACCGTGTTGCTCGCGGCGATCACCCCGTCCTGTGAGTCCGCGAGCGCGCCGAGGACCGCGCCGAGCCCGCAGAAGAGCGCGACCGCGAGCGCGACGAAGGCGGGTAGGGCGGCGAGCGCCGGCGAGACGACGAGCGTCGCGTCGGTCACCGCGAGCACGAGTCCGAGTATCAGGAGGCTCGCCGCGCCGATGATCGCGACGTTGACGAGCGTGTGCGCGAACAGCCACTCCGCGCGGGAAAGCGGCGTGGTCGCGAGCTTCTCGAAGCGGCCGCCGTCGCGATGGCGGGCGATCTCCGAGCCGACCCGCGAGAGCGGCGTGAAGAGCACGACGACCGCGAGATAGCCGGGGATGTAGTAGCCGGCCGGCTCGGCGAAGAGACCGCCGCCGGTCGGCTGGGTCCGGACCAGCGCGCCGAAGATGACGACGAGGATCACGGGGAAGAAGAACGTGAAGAAGACGGCGGTTCGTCGCCGGAGGAACGACCTGGCGGCCGCAGTCGCCTCCGTGAGGACTCGCGAGAGCCGGCTCATCGTCCCTCTCCCTCCTCCGAGTCTCCGAGCGCGGTCCCGCCGGCTCGCGGCGAGTACTCCTCGCCGGTCAGCCGGAGGTACACGTCCTCCAGGGACGGCTCGGCCCACGTCAGCGACTCGAACTCGACGCCGGCCGAACCGAGCGCGTCGACGACCGCGCCGATCCCCTCCGGGCGCACGCCGAGTACCCGGAGGCCGTCGGCGGTCGACTCGACCGCCGGGCAGTCTGCCGTCGCCTCCGCTTCGATCCCGGCGAGCGCGCCCCGGACGCCGTCGAGGTCGGCGTCGTCCGGTTTCGATCCGCCCAATTCGACCTCCAGTCGTGGATCTCCGCCGTGTTCGGCGATCAGGTCGGCGGGCGCGCCGACGGCGACGACCGCGCCGTCGCGCAAGAGCGCCACGCGGTCGGCGAGCCGCTCGACCTCGTCCATCGCGTGGCTCGTGAGGAACACCGTGGTCCCGTCGGCCGCGAGCCGCTCGATCAGCCGGTGGATCGATCTCCGGCCCGCGGGGTCGATCCCGGTCGTCGGCTCGTCCAGGAAGAGGAGGTCGGGGTCGTTGACGATGGCGGTCGCGACGCAGGTCCGGCGTTTCTGGCCGCCCGAGAGCGTCTCGTACCAGGCGTCGGCGTCGTCCGTCATCCCCACGTCACCCAGTACGGCCTCGGGGTCGCGGGCGTCCTCGTAGAGTCCGCCGTAGTAGCCGACGAGTTCGCGCGCGGTGAGCCGCTCCGGCGGGTCGAACGACTGGGGGAGGAGGCCGATCCGCTGGGGATCGACCGCGTCGGGCGGCGAGCCGAAGACGCGGATCGTTCCCTCGGCGTCGGTCGTCCCGGTGAGCGCGCGCACGAGCGTCGTCTTGCCCGCGCCGTTCGGCCCGATCAGTCCGAACACCTCGCCGGGCTCGACGACCACGTCGACGCCGTCGAGCGCGACGACGTCGCCGTACGACCGCCGGACCCCCTCGCCGACGACGACGGAGACGTCCTCCTCCGTCACGTCGTCCGCGGACGCCGAGGCCGACGCGGCTGCCGTCTCGTTCATACGTTCGGATCCGGGGGCCGCGCGCGTAAGGGTTGCTTTTCCGGGTCGACTACCAGGCCGAGCGGCGCGCGGATGACGATCCGCCCGCCTTCCGTCGAGTCTGCGATCAGTGTCTTCGATCGACGTCCGCCGAACATGATCGATCGGTATAGTTCTATTTCCTTATAATTATGTAGACGATATCATGGTACACCTTACATGATGTTTTCACGCGTTTCAGACCATATATCTCCATGAGTAGTGATACCATTCATCAAAACATATTTGTAATATGAAAGTTTTATGTCCGCGCGGAGCCAAGGGGAGAGTATGTCACAGACTGACCGAACATCGACTCGACACCCCGGCCTCCTGATCGACCCGCCCTCGGTCGCCAGCTCGCTCGGCGCGATCCTCGCGCTGCTCCTGCTCGTGACCGGCGTGCTCATGGCCGTGGAGAACCCGGCGATCATGCTCGGCCTGCTGGCCGGCGCGGTCGTCGTCCTCGCGGCCGTCCGCTTCCTTTCGGACCGCTCCATGCCGCGGAGCGCGTCGCGGCCGTTCGGCCGGATCATCCGGTTCGGCCCGCGCCGCCGTTACCGGCTGTAGACCGTTTCCGACCGCGTTTCGACGTTTTTCCGTCCGTTCCGCTCGCCGTGGAGCCGACGGTGTCCATCCGACCACCCGCCCGAGCGTCCGGCCTCCGTGACGCCGAGCGGTCCCAGTCCTGACGCCGATCAGCCCCAGTGCCAGAAGGAGTGTCCGTCCTCCTCGACCGGGTCGGTCCGTTCGCGGAGGTCGGCGACGTCCTCGGCGGTCGGCTCGACGTCCTCGGGCAGCGACTCCATACAGTCGAAACAGAGGAAGAACTCGGAGCCGTCGGCGAGTTCCAGGGTCATCCCCTGGGTCGACTCGAACGCGAAGTTCCAGAGGTCGCCGATCCCGCCGGCGATCCTGACGGACCGCTCACAGACGTCGCACGGCTCCGAGGCCATACGCGACCTTGGGTGCCGGGCGGTTAAGACGTGTCGGCCGCCGGAACGGAGCCGCGGGTCCGGCCGTGAACACCGTCACCACGCCGGCCGCTCGGCGCTACACGGTCGTCACGACCGACATCGGGGTGTCGCGGGATCGTCCACGGGAATCGGAAAGGAACGGGTCCCGTTCCGCGTCGAAGACGGTCGCTCTCGCCGCGTGCTCTCAGTCGGAGGCAGTTCCGATCGATCCCCTCTCGGCGTCGAACTCATCCAGTACCGTCCGGAACGCACGTGTCTCCACCTCGATACCCGCATCCGGACGACCGCTGCTGAAGTTGACCTCGTCGTTCCGGAAGATATCGGCGTCCATGTAGATCGGACAGTCCCTGCCGGGGAAGAAGGGGGGAATCGCGCCGATGGTGTACCCGAGATCGTCCTCGATGACCTCCTCGTCGGCGAATTTCAGGCTGTCGATGTCGGCGATCTCTCTGAGCGATCCCAGATCGACTTTCCGTTCGGCGGGAACGATCGCGACGACGACTTCGCGGTCGTCGTCCAGGAACACCATCGATTTCACCATTTCGGCGAGCGGAACGTCGCGCAGTTTGGCCGCTTTTTCCGAGGTTACCGCGTCGTCACTGTGCTCCAATAGCTCGTATTCGATCCCGCGCTCGCGAAGATAGTCCGTGATCTCCGTCCGTACCATGCGTTTCTCGACCGCGACTCGTCCCCGTGCCGGATTAATCCCATCTATGGGTCAAATCGAGGTTGAAGTCAGCGACCGAGCGAACACGACTGGTTGACTCGACGCTCCCAGACGAGACGGTACAGGACGTCCCGTCAACACGGCTCCACACCTCGCGTCTCCCCGGTCGCGCAGGGATACGACCCCTCAGTCGCCGACGTCGATCACGTGTGCGTCCTCGGGGTCGAACCCCACGACGACCGTTCCGTCGAGCGGATCCTCGGCCCGCACGACGAGGTCGCGGCCGTCACAGTCGAGGTGGACGCGCGTCGTCTCTCCGAGGAACTCCGCGCTCGCGACCGTCGCCCGGAGCCCGTTCTCGGCTCGCCCCACCCGGAGGTGTTGCGGGCGGACGCAGAACGTCACCCGGTCGCCGGGACCCGGCGTCCCGGTCGCGGCGTCTTCGCGCTCGTCGACCGCGACGCGGAGGGTCTCGCCGCCGATGTCGACGAGGACGGTTCGGGCGGGCGAGTCCGTCCCGCCGCCCGCGCTCTCGTCGTCCGTTCCAGCGACGACCCCCTCGAACACGTTGTTGTCGCCGACGAACTCGGCGACGAACCGCGACGCGGGCCGGCGGTACACGGACCGGGGCGGCGCGACCTGCTCGGGCGTTCCGCCACGCATCACCGCGACGCGGTCGGAGACGGAGAGCGCCTCCTCCTGGTCGTGGGTGACGTAGACGGTGGTGATCCCCAGCTCGCGCTGGATCTCACGTACCTGAAGCCGGAGGCGCTCGCGCAGGCGCGCGTCGAGCGCGCTCATCGGCTCGTCTAAGAGCAGGAGGTCGGGGCCGGGCGCGAGTGCCCGCGCCATCGCGACCCGCTGCTGTTGGCCCCCCGAGAGGCTCTCCGGGTCGCGGTCGGCGGTCCCCGAAAGGTCCACGAGGTCGAGCAGGTCGCGGACGCGCTCGGCGCGGCTCGCGCCGCCCGGCGGCTCCGAGAAGCGCAGCCCGTAGCCCACGTTCTCGCCGACGGTCATGTGCGGGAACAGCGCGTAGTTCTGGAACACCACGCCCACGTTCCGCTCCTCCGGCGGGACGCCAGAGACGTCGCGGCCGCCGAACCGTATCCGTCCCTCGGTGGGTGCCTCGAATCCCGCGATCAGCCGCAGCGTCGTCGTCTTCCCGCAGCCGGACGGCCCCACGAGCGTGAAGAACTCCCCCTCCCGGATCCGCAGGTCCACGTCCTCGACGGCGACCGTCCCGTCGTAGTGCTTGCTCACGCCCGCGAGGTCGACCGCGGGGGGTCCCGCGTCGGCGTCGCGGTCCGCCGCCGGAGCGTCGCGCTCAGATCCCATCGTACTCACCCCCGAGCCGCTCGATCACGACGAAGCTCAGCCCGGTCACGAAGAGGAGGACGACGCCCATCGCGGTCGCGGGTCCGAGCCGCCGCCCGATGAAGCGTTCGATCGCGACCGGCATCGTGTAGGCGTCCGCGCCGGTCGCGAGGACGACCGTCGCCGTGAACTCGCCCATCGAGATGGCGACCGCGAACGCCGCGCCCGCGACGACGCCCGGCCACACGAGGGGGAGTTCGACGTCCCGGAGCACCCGCGCCCGCGACGCGCCGAGCGCGCGGGCGGACTCCACCAACGCCCGGTCGAGCGACTCCAGGCCGGGCGCGACCGTGCGGACGACGAACGGGTAGCCCGCCACGGCGTGGGCGGCGACGATCGCCGCCGAGCCCGCGACCGCGATCCGCCACCCGGCGACCTCGACGCCGAACACCAGCCCGCGGAGCAGTCCGAGTCCGACGAGGATCCCGGAGACGGCGAAGGGGGCCATCGCGACCGCGTCGACGAGCTTCCGTCCGCGGTACTCGCGGGTGGTGATCACCGCGACGACGACCCCCATCGGCAGCGCCACGAGCGCCGACGCGGCCGCGAAGACGAGCGAGTTGCGGACGGCGGGCCACGGCCGCACCTGGAACGCCGCTCCCGTGCGCTGGCGCTCCAGGAGGAACCGGTAGTGGTCGAGCGTGAGCGCCCCGTCACCCCCGGTGACGCTCGCGAGGATCATCGAGACGATCGGCGCGAGGAAGACGAGCGCCGCGACGACGCCGTAGACCCCGAGCCCGAGCCGGGGAAGGAGTTCCCGCGGGGTCGGCGCGGACGGGAGGAGGGGTTTCCGCGGGAGCGGCCTGACGCCCCGCGAGGTCACCGTGTGTCGGGCCTCGTACCGGAGGTACGCGCCGAGCACCGACAGCGAGACCACGAGCTCGACGACCGCGAGCGCCGCCGCCTCCGCGTAGTTCAGATCGCGCGCGAGCCGGTAGACGAACACCTCGACGGTCGCCAGCTCGAACCCGCCGAGCGCCAACACGATCGGGAACGTCCCGAAGGTGAAGACGAAGGTGAGCGCCGCGCCCATCAGGACGGCGGGGTACACCTGCGGCGCGACGACGTGGAGGAACGCCCGGATCGGGCTCGCTCCGAGGCTCCGGGCGGTCTCGACCGCGCCGGCGTCGACGGACTCCCAGGCGGCCGTCGTCACCCGCGCGACGAGCGGCGCGTTGTAGAAGGCGTGGGCGATCACGATCGCCTCGAGCGTGAACATGAGCTCCACGGGACCGAGCCCGACCGCCCCGAGGAGGGCGTTGAGCGTCCCGTTCCGGCCGAAGGTGGCGACGTACCCCACCGCGACCATGATCGACGGGAGCACGAACGGGACGATGGTGAGCGAGCGAAGCGTCCGTCGGCCGGGGAACTCGAAGCGCGCGAGCAGGTAGGCGGCGGGGAGGCCGAGGGCGACGCTCGCGAGCGTCGACAGGACGGCCTGGTAGGCGGTGAACCCGACGATACCGAGCCGCCGATCGGGCGAGAGCAGCGCCCGCGCGACCGCGAGCGGACCCTCGCCCGCGAACAGTCGCGACAGCTCGCCGAAGTAGAACGGCTCCCGAAGCAGGTCGGCGAAGACGCCGAGCGTGACCGCGCCGTCGACGACGACGGACTCGACGAGGACGGTCCCGACCGGGTAGTAGAAGACGAGGACCAACACCGCGACCGTCGCGGTCGCGAGCGCGGCCAGCGCGTGTCGCTCGAGCCCCCCGAGGAACCGGCTCGTCCGGTTCCCGTCGCGGATTCCCTCCGTCCGCCTCGTCCGGTCCCGCCGCTCCTCGGAAGCGTCCGGCGCGTCGGGATCCCGCGATCCGTCGGTCACGGGCCGGGGCTCAGTTGCCCGCGTACTGGCGTTCCCACGCGGTGATCCATCCGTCGAGCGACCCTTGGAGCTGGTCGTACGTGAACGTGACCGGCTCGTCGGGCTCCTGGGCGAGGTCGGCGTAGTCGTCGGGCAGCTCCGCGGTGTCGGTCGCGGGGAACGCGACGTTGCGCTGGGCGATCTCCCCCTGGACCGCGGGTTCGAGCATGAACGACATGAACTCGCGGGCGAGGTCGGGCTCGTCGGCGTCGGCGAAGACCGCCATTCCCTCGGGGGTCGCATACGCCTGGTCGTTCAGGAAGCGGATCTGGTGTTCCTGGAGGTCCTCGCCCTCCATGTCCGCGAACACCTGATCGGTGGAGTACGACACCACGATGGGCGCTTCCCCCTCCGACCACGAGGTGTAGGCGTCGTCCCAGGAGCCGAGCACGCGGACGTCGTTCTCCTGGAGCTCCGCCCAGTAGTCGAGGTAGTCGTAGTCGGGGTCGCCGTCGCCCCCATCGACGTCACCGTCCTCGCCGTCGCCGAACCGGGCGACCGTGTGTAACATGAACGCCCGGCCCGTCGAGGAGCCGCCGGGGTTCTGCGCGATGAGGTCGCCGCGATGGTCCTCCGCGAGCAGCCCCTCGAACGTCTCGGGGGCCTCCGTCTCGGTGCCGTCGTACACGAGGCTGACGTAGCCGGTGTCGAACGGGACCGCTCGCTCGAACGGGTCGAACCGGAGCCCGTCGCGGACCGCGTCGCTTCCCTCGATCTCACCGGCGGGGGCGAAGAGGTCGTCGTCGACCGCCTCGTCGATCCGGACCAGGTCCTCGGCGGTGAGCCCGACGTAGAGGTCGGCGTCGATCGACGCCCCCGAGGCCGCGCGCTCGACGTAGTAGTTCACCTCGTTGTCGGGGGTTGCCCACTCCAACTCGGCGTCGACGCGCGACTCGAACTCCTCTTTCAGCCACTCGCCGGGGCTCACGGAGGGCGCGTCGATGAACGCGCCGTAGGTCGCGACCGTCAGCGTCGGCGTCTCGTCCTCCTCGCCGTTCTCGCCGTCCTCGCTTCCGTCGTCCCCGTCGTCGCCGTTTCCGTTACCGCCGTCGCTCTCTCCATCGCCGTCGGAGCCGCCCGAATCGCCCGATCCCCCGTCCCCCGTTCGTTCCGCGCTACAGCCGGCGAGCCCCGCCACGCCCGCCGCGCCGCCGAGCGCGAGGAACCGCCGCCGCGTGTGTCGTCCGTCGATCGCGTCCGTCTCGTCTGTCATTACTTGGTTGTTGTACTCGGTGATTACATAAGGGATCCGTGTCGGCGGCGGGTCGTCTCCGATGCCGACCCCCGTTGCCGCCGCCCGAGACCGACCCGTTTAATCGACGCCCGCGCCAGTCTCCCCGTATGAGCGGATTCCCCGAGTTCGAGGTGATCCCCGCGGTCGACGTCCAGGACGGCTCCGTCGTCCAGCTGGTCGGCGGCGAGCGCGGCACGGGCAAACGCTACGGCGACCCGGTCGAGGCGGCGACGCGCTGGATCGACGAGGGGGCCGCGACCCTCCACCTCGTCGACCTCGACGGGGCGTTCGAGGGCGAGCGCGAGAACGCCGCCGCGATCGAGGCGGTCGTCGACGCCGTCGACGACGCCGTCGGTCTCCAGCTCGGCGGCGGGATCCGGACCGCGGCCGACGCCCGTGGACTGTTGAACGCCGGCATCGACCGCGTGATCGTGGGCACCGCGGCGGTCGAGAACCCGGAGATCGTCGCCGAGGTCGACGAAACGCATCCGGAGAGCGTCGTCGTCAGCCTCGACGCGAAGGAGGGGGAGGTCGTCGTCTCGGGATGGACGGAGGGGACCGGCCTCGACCCCGCCGACGCCGCCGCGCGCTACGAGGAGCTCGGCGCGGGCGCGATCCTCTTCACGAACGTGGACGTCGAGGGGCGACTGGAGGGGATCGATCGGGAGGCGGTCGAGAGCATGGTCGAGGCGGTCGACATCCCGGTGATCGCGTCGGGCGGCGTCGCGACCGTGGACGACGCGGTCGCGTTGAAGCGGGCCGGCGCGGCCGCGGTCGTGGTGGGGACGGCGCTGTACGAGGGTCGGTTCACGCTGCGGGAGGCACAGGCCGCGACCGACGAGGCCTGAGTTCGTCGACCGTCGCGGTCGGCGGATCCGCGCCGGCTACTCCTCGGGTCGCTTCCGTTGAACGACCAACACCGGACCGAGAAAGCGCTCCGCCACCTGTTCGGAGGGCATCCCGAAGACGAACGTGGTGACCGACGGGTCCGTCTCGCCCATGACCACCGCGTCGTGGTTCTCGCCGTGGCGGGCGATCGCGTCGACGGCCGCCCCCGCGTCCTCGACGGCGACCCCGATCTGCTCGGGGTCCATCCCGCGCTCGACGAGGTCGGCTCGCACGCCGTCCAGGAACGACTCCCCGTCCGCGGGCGACTCCCCCTCGTCGAGCGCGTGGTACAGCGTCACCGCCACGTCCGACTCGGCGAACAACCCGGCGACGAGCCGCGCGCTTCGGTCGATCCCGACCGTCCCGCGGAGCGCGACGAGGACGGACTCGACGCGATCCGTGCTGTTCGGGACTAACACGGCGAGACAGTCGTACTCGTAGATGAGCCGATCGACGGTCGTCCGCTCGTCGTGAGTGAACACGAGTCGCACCTCGACGGTCGCGCCGGCGTCCGTCAGCGCGCCGGCGAACTCCTCGAGTTTCGACATCGCCGTCTCGCCGAACTGCGCTCTCGCCTGCTCCGCGGCCGTCTGCTCGGGGATAACGTGGTACCCCAACAGGACGACGTGGGCGTTCGAGAGCAGCTCTGTCGTCCCCGCCGGAAGCGACTCGCCCTCCAGCACCTCCAGCGGGACGAGCACCGCGGGACGGTCGGTCACGGTTCCCGCCGTGTCGTCCGGTGGCGTCGTGTCGTCCGGTGGTGTCGTGTCGTCCGATGGCGTCGTGTCAGTCATTTCGGAATCTCCCCTCGAGTTCGACGTCCGTCGCGTAGTGGCGGTACCAGCCGTAGGCCGCGACCATCACCGCGATACCGATCCCGATCGACGCCGGGCGCATGAACGCGATGAGCGCGAAGCTCGCGGCCGCCCCGCAGGTCGCTATCGCGAGTCCGGCCGGACAGCGGAACGACGGCGCGTACCAGTCGGGTCGCTCGCGTCGAAGCCGGATCAGCGCGACACAGATCAGCCCGTACATCACGAGATGGAGGAAGGAGGCGACCTCCGCGAGCACCTCCACCTGCCCGGTCGCGGCGAGGGCGACGATCGGTCCGCCTGCGAGCCCCAACGCGACGTGCGGCGTCCCGTACCGGAGATTGATCCGGCTCGCGGCCGCGGGGATGAGGTCGTCGCGGCTCACCGCGTACACCGCCCGCGAGGCGCTGAGGATCGACGCGTTCGCGCTCGAGAACGTCGCCAACAGCCCCGCGACGACGATGGCGATCGCCCCCGGAAGGCCGACGAACTCGCGGGCGACCTCGACCATGGCGGTTTCGCCGAACTCGCCGAGGCGGCCGCTGCCGAACGCGCTCGTCGCGACGAAGACGGTCACGACGTAGAACACGCCCACGACGAGAACGGACGCGACCATCGCCAGCGGGAGGTTTCGCGAGGGGTCCTTGATGTCGCCCGCGACGGTCGCCACCTGCGCGAAGCCGAGATACGAGGTGAACACGAGCGCCGCGGTCTGGAAGACCGGAAGCAGGCCGCCGGGCGGGAAGAAGCGCTCCGGGGTGCGCTCCGTCCCGAACACCCCGAGCGCGTCGAGGCTGCCGTAGCTCAGAAACAGCGTGAGGATGACGAGCAGGACCGCCACGATCCCGTTCTGGAGCGACGCGGTGTTATCGGTCCCGAAGAGGCTGAGCGCCGTGAGTCCCGCCCCGAACGCGACGCCGAGGGGGACGGCCGGGTCCAGGGGCAGCGCGATCCCCGCCTCGAGGAACACCTGCCCGGCGTAGCTCCCGAGCCCGACGAGGTAGAACGCCGACGCGAACACGAGTCCGAGCCAGAGCCCGATCCCGACGATCGCGCCGGGAGCGGTACCGAGCGCGCGCGAGATGAAGAAGTAGCCGCCGCCGCTGCGCGGCATCGCCGTCGCGAGTTCGGAGGTCGGCAGAGCCACGAGCAGCGCGACGATCGCTCCGATGGCGAACGACAGCGACGCGGCCGGACCGGCGCTCTCGGCCGCGAGTCCGGGGAACACGAAGATCCCCGCGCCGATCATCGTCCCGATCCCGATCGCGAGCCCGCCCGAGAGGCCGATCGTCCGCTCGAGCTCCCCCTCGCCCGTGTCTGCGTCGACGGCGTCGGCGATCCCGTCCGGGACGTCGACGGCGGCGGCATCGGCGTCGCTCGGACCGTCCGATCCCGGCCCGATCGGACCGTCTGGAGCCTCCATGCCACGGGAGACGACTCCCGCACGGGGGAAATAGCCACCGCCGCAGTCGAAACCGTCTCGTCCGCCTCGCCGGTAAGCGCCTCGCGTCGCCATACCCGCAACCGCCTTAAGAGCCCCCGCCGACGGTCCCGTATGGGCGATCACGACCGGACCGCGGCCGTCTCCCGCGAGACGGCGGAGACGACGATCGATCTGGCCCTCGCCATCGACGGCGACGGGGAGAGCGAGGTCGACACCGGGATCGGGTTTTACGACCACATGCTCGAATCGTTCGCGAAACACGGCCTCTTCGATCTCACCGTTCGCTGTGACGGCGACACCCACATCGACGATCACCACACCGTCGAGGACGTGGCGATCTGCCTCGGCGAGGCGTTCGAGGAGGCGCTCGGCGACAAACGCGGGATCCGGCGGTACGCCGACCGCCGAGTCCCGCTCGACGAGGCGGTGGCGAGCGTCGTCGTCGACGTGGCGGGGCGGCCGTACTACGACTTCTCGGGCGAGTTCTCCCAGGAGCGGGTCGGGGAGTTCACGAGCGTCATGGCCGACCACGTCGCGCTCTCTTTGGCCAACAACGCCGGGCTCACGCTCCACGCCGCGGTCGAGACGGGCGACAACGCCCACCACGAGGTCGAGGCGCTGTTCAAGGCGCTCGCGCGCGCCCTCGACGACGCGACCCGGATCGACGGCCGCCGGAGCGACACGCCGAGCACGAAAGGCGAGTTGTAACCGTCTCACGCTCCCCGCCTACCACGGCTCTCGTCTCCCACGCCTCCCGCTCACGGCGCCTCGATCGCGGCTGGATCACTCAAACGCGTGTTTCAGCCATCGGGACCCACATGGTTCCGTCGGTCGAAGCGGCACGTATGGGACGACCGTCCCCGTCAGACCCCCTCCACGTACCGTCGACGACCGACGATAGCACCCGCTGGCGGCTCGAGAGCGAGGACCTCCACGTCCGCAACCACGACCGTCGAACCGAACACGACGTCCGACTGGAGATCCGTCGCGACGACGAGCTTCGCCACCGCGGTGACTACCGCCTGCTTTCCGACCAGTCAGGGAGTTCGGTGAACCTCCTCGCGGCCGGCGAGTACACCGTCACGGCCACCGTCGACGACGCGGAGTCGGAGACGGCTACGGTTCGCGTCTCCGACGACCCGAACGAGACGATCGTCGTCGAGATCATCAACGGCGCGGTGCGGATATCCGAGGGCGTCAACTGAGCCGCGTTCCGGCCGCCATCGTGCGGCTTCGGCGTCCGCCGACCCGTATCCTCCCGATCCGTTTTACGTGTGCGAACCGTCAGCACGGACGAGATGGAGCTCCGCTGTGAGGGGTGTGCCGGCTGCTGTGTCGACTGGCGACCGCTCACGCCCGAGGCCGCCGGCTCCGACCGGGCGGGCCGTCGTCCGCCGCTCGACGACGTCTACGACCTCGTGCCGCTCACCCGCGACGAAGCGGTGAGGTTTCTCGACCGCGGGCTCGGCGACGTGATGACGCCCCGCCTCTTCGAGCCCGCCGAGGGCGACGACCGCGTCCGGATCGACGGGGTCGACCTCGCCGCGGTCGACGGCCGCCCGGTGTTCGTGGTCGGCCTACGGAAGCCGCCGAAGCCGGTCGCGCCGATCGGGACCGACGAGCCCCGGTGGCTCGACGCCTGCGTCTTCCTCGATCCGACCACCCTCCAGTGTCGGATCCACGACGACGACGCGTACCCCCGGACCTGCGCGGCGTACCCCGGTCACAACCTCGCGCTCGACGCCGAGACCGAGTGCGAGCGCGTCGAGGCCGCCGGCGGCGGCGAGCGCCTCCTCGGCGACGAGCCGCCCGCGGACCTCCCCGCGCCGGCGTTCGGTCCGCAGGCGCTCGGATCGACCGTCTTCGCGTACCCCGACCAGGACGACCTCGAGGGCGCGGTCATGCGGATCCGCGACGGCGAAACGACCGCCGCCGACCGCGCCCGGTTCGTCGGGGCCGCCGCCGGCTCCCGACCCGGATCGCTCTCCGTCGACCGCGACCGCATGGCGGAGGCGCGCGCTCGGGCCCGCGCCGCCGACTCGTGGGCGGGGCGGGCGATCCGGGAGTGGTCGAAGCGAGCCGGTGACGACGGGGCCGGCGACGACGGAACCACGGACGGTGCCGGCGTCGGTCTCGGCGCGGACGCCCGCGAGCGGCTGGTCCGCGAACTGGAGGACGACGCCGGCGCGCCGCCGACGCCGGGGTGGGACTGAGGGGTCGCTCTCTTTCACCCGATCCCTCCCGGACACCCGTCACCCGAACGACCCTGGCCGCCACACCCCCTGTTTCCCGTCGAGCCACGCGACGACGACGACGTGTGGAAGCGTCAACGCCGCGATCGCGACGAGCGAGACCGCGAGGAGGTCTCCGGCGTCGCCGACGTTCGAGGGAACCGCGAGGGCCACGCCGCCCACCACCAGAAAGCCGCCGAGCGTGAGCGGCGCGGCGTCGCGGGCGAACCGCGCGAGCGCGGCGCGAACGCCCCCCGTTCCGTCCGTCACGTCCGAGACGGCGTCCGGATCCACCAACAGCAGCCGCCCGACGTGGCGCAGCGAGTGCCAGGCGGCGAAGTAGACGCCGATCGCGAAGACGGGAGCGGCGAGCAGAAACCACGCCCACAGGACGACCGTCTCGCCGGCGTCCCGGAGCCACCCGCGTCGGTCCGCGCCGGCCCGAACGCGACGGTAGCCGAGCCCCAACGACAGCAGCGTCGCGCCGGCCATGACTGCGCCGACCGCGAACCGCGTCGACGGCGCAAAGAGCGGGTCGAGGGCGGCAGCCGCCACGTCGGCCGTGGGGATCGTGGCCTCCGCGCCGACCGCATCGGGGGCGCCGGTCGTGCCGGACGCGTCGGCGACGAACAGCCCGACGACCCACTCGGCGACCAGCCGGTACTCCTCGGGGTGGCTCACCAGCGGAACGGCCATCGGGAGCCCGCCGCGGACGACGAGCGTGAGCGTCCGCTCAACCGGGGTCGGGAGGTGGTCGACGCCCGCGATCGACAGCGTCGCCACGTCGCCCTGTCCCCAGTGGAGCCACGTGAGGCCGACGAACCCGACGAACGCGGCGACGGGCGCGAGGAAGAACGCGACGACGACCGCGCCGCCGAGGACCGCGTAGACGACCGAGACGGCCGCCACCGACCGCCGGAGCGACACGCCGGGGCCCTCTCCGCCCCCGGCGGCCGCCCGCAGCGGAACCAAGTGGTCGACCGCACCGTGAGCCATCCCGACGACGAGCGTGCCGAGCGCGAAGACGGCGACGCCGATCTCGACCGGAAACAGGGGGGTAACGGCCCCGACCGGGAGCAGCGCCGCGAGCGCGATCGCGGGCCGGCGCGCGAACCAGCGGTCGACGAGGGACCGCACGGTGCGGTCGTCGGACGCGTCGGCAGTCGCGGCGAGATCAGTCATCGACGGGATCGAGGTCGACGCTCGGCTCGATGTCGACGCTCGGCTCGATGTCGACGCTCGATTCGGCAGACGTGTCGACGCGATCGATCGCGTCGCCGTGACGCTCCCCAACCGCCGCGGTCCGACGGTCGTTCCGGTCGAGGACCCACTCGAACAGGACGAGCCCGTTCGCGGCCATCAGCCCGGCGGCGACGAAGAAGCACGCCTCCTCGATCGGGAGCCCGAGGACGGCCACGCCGGTGGTGAACTCCGGGGAGACGCGCCACGTCCCCAACCCGATCGCGATCCGGTCGACGACACAGAGGTACGCCGCCGGGACGAGCGTCGCCGCGAGCCACGGCCGGGGCGCGCGGACGAGGTGGCCGCCGCCGACCGCCCACTGGAGCGCGAGGACGGGTCCGATCCACGCGAGGAGGCCGCCGAGATAACGGAACGACGCGTCGAGCGAGACGAGCCACAGCCCGCATACCAGCGCGGCGAGGCCGACGAGGACGCCGGCGACCCGCGGACGACGGTCGAGGTCCCCGTCGCGAAAGCTCGGATCGAAACCGACCCGGTGGAGCACGAGCGCGACGAGAAGCGTCTGTATCGCGAAGAAGAGGTACTCCCCGAGCGGGATCGACAGCGCCCGGACGAGCACCGCGCCGTCGGCGTACGACCACGCTCCGCGGCGGATCATGTAGGCGATCCACGGCGTCGTGTACGCGTACGCGATCCCGACGAGAACCGCGATACCCGCGGCCGCACGGCGACGGCGGACACCCTCGTACCGCGGCGCGAGCGCCCACAGCACCGCGAGCGCGGGGAGGGTGAAGACGAGGTGGAACTGGAGGTACGTCGGCGTGGGGATCACGGCACCACCCGAACGGAAACGGCCATGAGGGATCCTCCGGGCCGACCCTAATCAAGCATGGGTCCCGATTATCGAAACGACGAGGCTCACTCCGCGCTCGAGAGCACGCCGTGTGCCTCCAGCACCTTCCCGAGCCGGTACATCGAGGCGACCACCGCGTCACACGCCGGCCTGACAGCCGGCTTCGGGACGAATCCCACCGAGAGTCCCGCGACCTCGAGCATCGGGAGGTCGTTCGCGCCGTCGCCGACCGCGACCGTGGACGCCATCGGGACGCCGAGCTCCGCGGCGAGACCCTCCAACGCGTCGTCCTTCGTCCCCTCGATCAACGGCCCCTCGGCCTCGCCGGTGAGCCGTCCGTCCGCGATCGGCAGCCGATTGGCGAGTATCGTGTCCACCTCGACGCCCTCGCGTTCGAGCGCGCGCTCGACGCCGCGCTCGAAGCCGCCGGTGAGCACCGCGACGTGGTGGCCGTCGGCCCGCAGGCGCGCTATCAGTCGCGCCGCGCCCGGCCGGATCCGGACCGCGTCGAACGCCGCGGCCGCGGCGTCCTCGTCGAGCCCGCCGAGCAGCTCCGCCCGGCTGTAGAGGCTCTCGGCGTAGCTGATCTCGTCGTTCATCGCCCGCTCCGTGATCTCGGCGACCTCGTCGGCGACGCCCGCCCGCTCGGCGAGCAGCACCGTCATCTCGGAGTCGGAGAGCGTGCCGTCGAAGTCGAACGCGACCAGGCTCATGCCCACCGTTGGGCCGGCAGGGGTCTTTAAGCGCCTGATCGGCGGTCGAGACGGCGCTCGACCGACGCCGCCCGCCTCCGGTGGGCTTTTGCCCACGCCGGGCGTTTTCGCCTCCATGACCCGCGCCGAGATCGACGTCGACGACCTCCTGAAGATCGTTCTCGGACTCGCCGTCGTGTGGCTTCTCCTGGAGGTCCTCGGGACGGTGCTTGACCTGACGTTCGCGCTGCTCGACGCCCTCCCGACGCTCATCGTCGTCATCATCGTCGTCCTGATCGCCTTACGGCTCGCCGATCGGATCTGACCACGTAGCGTCCGTGTTCAGCCTCAACGTTCCGCTTCCGCCCGCCGTGGGGCGTCTCGCCGACGATCTCCAGCCGAAACTGTCGGGGTTCGATCGGGTCCGCGACCGCCACACCCTGGTGTGTAAGCGGTTCGGCGTCGACGACGTGACAGCCGGCGCGGAGCCGGCTCCGGGCGCGGACGCGAGGGAGGGGCTCGACGGCGACGGCGCCCCGCCGCGGTCGGTGGCGCTCGATCGCCTCCGCGACCGGCTCCGGCGACCCCTCGCCGGAACGCCCCCGTTCGCGGTCGAGGTCACCGGTGTCGACGCGTTCGATTCGCCCGCGTCCGGCTCCGGCCCGGTCGTCTACCTCGCCGTCGAGAGCGAGGGGCTCGTCCGGCTCCACCGCCGGCTGTGTGCCGTCTTCGGCGTGGTCGACGGGATCGAGGGCGACGCGTACGTCCCGCACGTCACGCTCGCGCGGGGCGGGGGACCGGCTTCCGAAACCATCGATCGCCTCCGCCGGATCGGGTTCGACCCGATCCGGTGGCGGGTCCACGCGCTCGACCTGTACGACCCCGCGTTCCGCGAGATCGCCGCGACGATCGAGTTGTGAGGGGGTGAAAGCGGGAGGAGACGTGGCCGATACGTCGGCCGCGCAGTGCGAAATCGTTGCTGGCGCGGTGAACGCCGCCAAAGCCCCACCCCGCACAGCACCGCACCTCACGCCTCCCCAGCCTCGTCAGTCGCCTCCGGCGACTGACTCCCTCGCGTTCCGGTCGCGGGCCGCGGCCCGCGACCGGGCGCGCCGGGACGCTTCGGAGGACCTGTGACACGGCTTCGCTCACCGCTCGCGGATCCGCATCGGCACCGGGTGGTCCGGGTGCATCGTCAGCGACCCGCGAAGCGAGAGGTCGGGCCCCTCGTAGTCGAGCTCGTAGCGCGAACAGACGCACGCGAGGATGAGCTTCGCTTCCAGCAGCGAGAACGCCTTCCCGATACAGTGGCGCGGCCCGCCGCCGAACGGGAAGTACGCGAACCGGGGCCGCGCGCTCCGGCGCTCGGGCGTCCACCGGCTCGGGTCGAACGTCTCGGGGTCGTCGTACCACCGCGAGGAGCGGTGGACCACCCACTGCGAGCACATCAGCGCGGAGCCCTCGGGGATCCGGTAGCCGTCGATCTTCACGTCGAGCTTGGGCTCGCGAAACAGGGTGTAGACGGGCGGGTACAGCCGCATCGACTCCGAGAGGACCCGGTCGGTGTACGTCATCTCCCTGGCGTCCGCGGCGTCGGGCGACCCCGACTCGGTCGCGGCCGCCGCCTCCCGCTCCACGCGCGCTCTCGCGTCGGGGTGCTTCGAGAGGAGGTAGAACGTGTACGTCAACGCGAGCGCGGTCGTGTCGTGGCCGGCCAGGAGCATCGTCACCAGCTCGTCGCGTAGGTTCTCGTCGGTCTGCTCGCCGCGGTCGCGCGCACGCAGCAGGACCGACAGCAGGTCCATCGGCAGGTCGCCGTCCGGATCCCCCGACGGGCCCGCCACGGCGACCCCTTCGGGACCGGCCGGATCGACGGCGGGGTCGCGCTCGGTGCCCCGCCGGCGCTCGACGATCCCGTCGATCACCGACTCGAGGGTGTCGACGGCGGCGTCGAACTCGCGGTTCTCGCGGGTCGGCACCCAGTTCGGGATCAGGAACCGGCGCGGATCCGGCTCGAATCGCGCGCCGAGCGGCTCCAACTCCTCCTGGACCGTCTTCACTTCCTCGTCCGTGACGTCCGCACCGAACATCGCAGAGACGATGATCCGGACGGTGAGGCGGGCGACCTCCAGCTGGACGTCGACGACGTCGCCGTCGCCCCAGTTCGCGAGCTGCGACTCGGTGTGATCGACCATCGTTCCCGCGAGCGCGCCGATCCGGCGATTGTGGAATGAGGGGTTCGCGAGGTTCCGCTGGCGCCGCCAGGTGTCGCCCTCGCTCATGAGCAGTCCCTGGCCGAGCAGCCGGTCCATCGCGTCGTCGCCGAACTGCGGTTTGCGGTACCGTTCCGCCTCCGAGACGAGCACGCGCTCGATGTCGTCGGGGTTCGTGAGCAGGTACGTTTCGCGCGGCCCGAGATCGAAGCGCACGACGTCGCCGTAGCTATCGGCGCAGGCGCGCATGAAACTGAAGGGGTCGTCGGCGTACTGGCGGCCGTTGCCGAAGAGGGGGTCCCCGATGGGTCCGGGCGGCGTGACGGACATACGAGTTCTGGGGGTTGAGCAGGGTTAAACGTTCGGCGAGGCGAGAAACGCGGGAGACGAGGTACGGGGCGTTGGCTCCGAGAATGCGACGGGATCGCCGCTGTGAAACGGCGGGCCGCCAGCGCTCGGTCACCGGGCGTCGAGCCGTTCGACCCAGTCGATGAGCTCTTCCACGGCCGCCTCCTGGTTCTCGGTGGCGTCGACGATGCGGTCGGTCGCGTCCTCGGTGCGGTCGGAACGCTCGCGGACCGCCTCCAGCGACGAGGTGAGCTCCTCGACGGTGGCGGCTTGGTCGTCGGTCGTGCGCGCCACCTCCGCGACGCCCGCCGCCGCCTCGTCGACGGCGTCCGCGATCTCTTCGAGCGAATCGAGAACGGTCTCGATCTCGATGCCGGCGTCCTCGATGCGCTCGTGGGAGCGCTCGACCGCGGTCGTCGTCTCCGCGGACTGCTCCTGGAGCTTGTCGAGGCTCTCCGTGATCTCCTCGGTGTAGCCGCGGGTCTCGTCGGCGAGCTTCTTCACCTCCTCGGCGACGACCGCGAAGCCGTTGCCGTCCTCGCCGGCGCGGGCAGCCTCGATGTTGGCGTTTAACGCGAGCAGGTTCGTCTGCTCGGCCACGTCGGATATCACCTCGATCACCTCCTCGATGTCGTCCATCCGCTCGGAGAGCGCGCCGACGCTGTCGACCAGCTCGTCGCCGATCTCGACGACGTCTCCCGTCGCCTCGCGGGCGTCCTCGCTGGCGTCGAGCCCCTCGTCCACGGCCTCGCTGGCGGCGACGGCGGCGGAGTCGACCTGGTCGGCGGTGGCGGCGACCTCTTCCATCCCCGCCGAGAAGGACTGCATCTCCGAGACGCTCTCCTCTAACAACTCGTTCTGCTCGTCAACGTTCTCCGCGATGTCCGCGGCCGCGCTACCGGCCTCTTCGACGGTCGCGTCGAGGTCGCGCGCCTTCGAGTGGACGCTCGAGGAGAGCTCGTCGAGGTTCTCGGCCATCCCGTTGACGACGTCGACGACGCGGAGGAGTTCGTCGTTGAGGTGCTCGAACGATTCCCGCCGCGCCGCGCGGACGTCGAGGTCGCCGTCGCCGATCGCGTCCGCGGTCTGGCGCACCTCTTCGAGCAGCGCCGCGGTCGCGTCGCGCTCGGTCACCGTCTCAGTCCGGTCGATGACCACCTCGGTCACGCCCACGAACTCGCCGGTGTCGTCGTCGTACAGCGGGGTCGCGGTGAAGTCGATGTGCCGCTCGTCGCCGTGGCGGTCGACCATCGTGCTGGAGTCTCGGTATCGGTTCTTGGCCGGATCGCGCCGCTCGACGTCGTACACCTCGTCCGCGTCTTCCGGCGCGTCGAGCACCTTGTCGGCGAGCGTGTCGGCCCGGCGGCCGTCCGGGTAGAACAGCTCGGAAACGTGGCCGTGACCGATCGCGTCCTCGCGGTCGACCCCGGTGAGCGCGGCGATCGACTCGTTCCACTCGGCGACGTGGCCTTCACGGTCGAGAATGAACGTCGGAACGCTCATCGCGTTGAACACCTGTTGGAACCCGGCACTCGCGAGCGTCTTCGCTCGGTCGACGCCGTCCTCGTCGCTGACGGTGTGTCGTTCGCCCGTTCGTCTCCCCGTCGCGTCTCCGTCGTCCGCCTTCCGGAGTCCCCCGTCCGACGACTCGTCAACGACGACGCCGCCGTCCGGAACCGACCGTGCGTTCCGGTCCCTCCCGAACACGCGACGGAGGAGCCCTCGAAATCCCGCCATGATCACCCGAACCTCTCCGAACCGCCTATATAATATCCGGCCCTGGAAAATCAGATCTGATACTTCCATCCGTCGCCGACGGATCCCGCCCGCAGCGTTCAAGCGCGTCCGTCGGCTACGTGCCATCGATGGATGTCGACGCCGTGAGAGCCCGTGCGGCCGATCTCCCGACGGAACCCGGCGTGTACCAGTTCCGGTCCGGAGAGACGACCCTGTACGTCGGCAAGGCGGTCGATCTCCGTGATCGAGTCCGGTCGTACGCCGATCCGCGGTCGGCCCGGATCCGCGGAATGGTCGAGCGGGCGGACCAGGTCGAGTTCGCCGTCACCGACACCGAGACGCAGGCGCTGCTGCTCGAGGCCAACCTGATAAAGCGACTCCGGCCGCGGTACAACGTCCGGCTGAAGGACGACAAGTCCTATCCACTGGTTGCGTTTTCCGATCACGAGGTTTCGCGGATCGAGGTGACACGCGATCCCGACGAGGGCGCACTCGCGTACGGCCCGTTCACGAACAAGGGGCGCGTCGAGACGGTCGTGAAGGCGATCCGAGACGAGTACCGGCTCCGCGGCTGTTCGGACCACAAGTACGCGAATCGTGACCGACCGTGTCTCGACTACGAGATGGGGATCTGCTCGGCACCCTGTACCGGCGAGATCGATCCCGAGAGCTACGCCGAGGACGTCGCCGCCGCACGCCGCTTCTTCGAAGGTGAGACCGGCGCACTCGCCGACCCGCTCCGCCGCCGAATGGAGGCGGCCGCCGAGAACGCCGAGTTCGAGCGCGCGGCGAACCTCCGCGACCGGCTCGAGGCCGTCGAGGCGTTTCACGGTGAGGGCGGCGAGGCGGTGAGCGACCGATCCGACGACCGCACCGTCGACGTGCTCGCCGCCGTCGTCGAGGGCGATACCGCCCGCGTGGCGCGCCTCCACAGCGAGCGCGGCCAGCTCGTCGACCGGAGTCGCCACCGGCTCGACACGCCGACGGTGACCGCGGCGGTGGAGAACGCGAACGACGGGGAGGTGGTCGGTGACGCCGAGGAATCCGTCGTCGACGCGCACACACCGGCGGCGGTGCTCTCGGCGTTTCTCACCCAGTACTACGCCGAACGCGAGTTCCCCGACGCGGTCCTCCTCGCGGAACGTCCGTCCGACCCCGACGTGATCGAGTGGCTCGAACGCGAGGGCGTCTCGGTCCGCGTCCCCGGCGCCGGACGGGAGGCGAAGCTCGTCGAGCTCGCGTTGAAGAACGCCCGAAAGCGCGGCGGCCGCGACGACCCCGTCGGCGCGCTGGCCGACCGTCTCGGGATCGACCGCCCGGCGCGGATCGAGGGGTTCGACGTGAGCCACGCGTCCGGGACCGCGGTCGTCGGTTCGAACGTCTGTTTCGTCGACGGGAGCGCTCGGACGAGCGAGTACCGCCGGAAGAAGCTCACCGATCGCAACGACGACTACGCCAACGTGCGGGAGCTGGTCCGCTGGCGTGCGATCCGGGCGATCGAGGGCCGCGACGACCGCCCGGACCCGGATCTGCTTCTCATCGACGGCGGCGAGGGGCAGCTCGGTGCGGCGCGCGATGCGCTCGTCGAGACCGACTGGGAGGTGCCGGCGATCGCCTTGGCGAAGGCCGAAGAGCTGGTGGTGACGCCGAACGGGCCGCTGCGGTGGCCCGACGACGCGCCGGAGCTCCACCTGCTCCAGCGCGTCCGCGACGAGGCGCACCGCTTCGCCGTCCAGTACCACCAGACCGTCCGCGACGAAGTGAAGACGGTGCTCGACGACGTTCCCGGCGTGGGCCCGGAGACGCGAAAGGGACTGCTCCGACGGTTCGGGTCGGTCGAGAACGTCCGCGAGGCCTCGTTGGAGGATCTCACCGATATCGACGGCGTCGGCGACACGACGGCCCGACGGCTCCGGGACCGGTTGTAGTGGCGAGCAGGCGGCGAACCCTCCCGGAACGACCGCCGCGCACCCGCCCCCCGTTCCGGGCCTCCATCAGACCACGGGGTGGATGGCCGCGGCTTCGAATGTATACTCACGGACCGCGCGAGTCGACGACGGGGATCGACCGCGGCGAGGCGGTCGGTGCTCAGTTACCGGCCTCGTCCGCGACGAGTTCGTCGTACCGCGCGCCGGTCTGTTTCAGCGTCTCCGTCGAGTAGAGCCGCTCGTGCTCGAACGGGAGGTACTCCGCGGCGAGCTCGTCGATCTTCGCGTCGACCGCCTCGGCCTCGCGGCCGTGGATCATCGTGAACAGGTCGTACTCCCACCCCTGCTCGGGGCGGCGCGGCCGGTGGTAACAGAGGGTGACGTACGGGAGGCTTCCGACCGCCTCGCCGCGCGCGTCGAGCTCGTCGTCGGGCACGTCCCAGACGACCATACAGTTGTTCGTGAAACCGGTGACGACGTGGTTGACGACGCAGCCGATACGCTTGATACAGCCGTCGGCGAGCAGGCGGTCGACCGCCGCGAGCACGTCGTCGACGTCGGCACCGATCTCGCGAGCCACGTCGGCGTAGGGGGTCGCGGACAGCGGGAAGCCGTCCTGGATCGCGACGAGGAGGTCGGCCTCGAGCGCGTTCAGGTCGCCACGGGCGTCCTCGGAGATGCGGGTGGCCGACACGTCCGTCCGTTCCAGCGATTCCCTGGCGAACCGGTCGCCGTTCACCACGGGGAACTCCAGGTCGATGTAGTAGTCCGTGAGCATCGGGAGGTTCAACACGTCACAACCGGTTCGCTCCTCGATCTCGACGAGGATCGCGTCGCGCCTCTCGCGGGAGCCGGCGGTGACGACGAACCACTGGTTCCACTCGTGGTCCCGACGGTAGTTGTGGTTCACCTGTCGGTAGCCGTTGATGACCTCGGCGATCTCGTCGAACCGGTCCTCGGGCGCGCGCACGGCCGCCAGCGTCGAGGAGCCGATGACGGGCGGGTTGAGCACCGCGCCGAACCGCCGGAACACGCCGCGTTCGCGGAGGTCGCGAACGCGGTCGAGGACCTCGTCGCCGTCGACGTCGACGCCCGTTTCGACCGCGATCTCCGCCGCGACGCGCTCGAACGGCCGCGACTCGACGGGGAAGCCGCTCTGGTATCCGTCGATGAGCGCGGCGTCGACCGCGTCGATCCCGGCCCGCCAGTCGGCGTCCAGACTCATTACCGGTAGCAGGGGTCGCGCGTACCTACGCGTTTCGGAGGATCGTTCCGCAAGGTAGTCGCCGTTCGGAGCGCGGGAGTTCAGTCGTCGGCGGGGTGCCGGGCGGAGACCGGCGCGAACGCCCGAGCGCTCTCCTCGAGCTGTGCCGTAGAGCAGCCACCGACGGTTGCGGCCTGCTCGAGCGTCAGCGTGCGGGAGCGATACAGCGTGAGTGCGGTCGCCACGGATTTGGACGTCATCTGGTACGAGTCACACGTGGATGGACGAACATATAATAGTATCGGATTTTAGAACCGGTAACGGACAGTAGAGATCGGATATTGTTTCGTATATTCATATACTGGCCATAAAAGTGTACGTCTAATCGGTTTTAATTTGGTAACGAGTCTCACGATCTCGGCTTCACGCGGCTCCCGTCGTATCTCGTTCGACGTTCCCCACGTCTCGCGCTCGACGACGGTCCACCGGCGGTCAACGCCCCGTCATCGAGGGACCCGACCGAGACGCTCTCGATCGACGGGGGCCTCGACACCGTTCCCGCCGCGTGGGAGTCGAGCGAGAGGCTTTTCGTTCGAGAACCCGAACGTCGCATATGGCTCAGGCGACCCAGGAGTTCGGCGAGTGGCCCCTCAAGCGGCTGATGACCGAGGTCTGCGGCTCCGGGCACAAGTCGGCCGACGACCTGACCCGCGCGCAGGCGACGGAGGCGTTCGAACGTATCCTCGCGGACGAGCCCGACCCGACGACCCTCGGAGCGTTCTGGCTCGCGAACCGCTGGAAGCGCAACACGCCCGAGGAGCTCGGAGCGTACGTCGACGTCATGTGCGATCGCGTCGAGTACGCGGAGCCCGACGCCGACCCCGTCGATTGTGGCGCGAACTACGACGGGAAGGGTCGGACCGCGATCCTCGGCGTGGCCGCCGGCGCGGTCGCGGCCGCGGCGGGCACGCCCGTCGTCGTCCACTCGGGCGACCGCGTCCCGACCCAGAAGCAGGACGCGTACAAACACGTCCTCGACGAGCTGGGCGTCCACACCGAGCTGACGCCCCGTGACTCCGCCGACATGGTCGACGAGACCGGCTTCGGCTTCTACTACCAGCCCGCGTTCAACCCCGCGATCGACGAGCTGTTCGAGCGCCGCGACATGATGGGCGTCCGGACGTTCGTCAACACCATCGAGACGCTGGCGAACCCCGCGGGCGCGTCGATCCACCTCGGCTCGTTCTACCACCTCGCGTTCGCGAAGAAGGTGGTCGACACGTTCGTCGAGAGCGAGTTCCACGACCTCGACCGCGTCCTGATGTTTCAGGGGATGGAGGGGTACGACGACGTGCGGCCGGGGTACACCAAGGTCGCCGAGTGGGACGCGGCGGGAGACGACGCCGGCAGCGACGGCGCGTCCTTCGACGACTTCGAGATCGAGACCGCCGAGTACGGGATGGACCTCGAGGAGGCGGATCTCGCGGTCGACGACGTCGCGGCCGAGTCGGCCGCCATCACCGAGGAGATCCTGGCGGGCGAGCGCGACGGGGCGTTCGCCGACGCGGTCGCGGTCAACGCGGCGCTACGGATCTACGCCCGCGAAGACGCCGACTCGATCGAGGAGGGCCTCGAGGCGGCCCGTGCGGCCATCGACGACGGCTCCGCCCGCGAGGTCCTCGAGGCGCTCCGCGACTTCTGAGGGCACCGTTCGAACGCGGTTTCGTCGCCCGCTCTCGCGACCGAATCAGCCGATCCGGGTCGAATTTTGGACGAAATTCGGAAAGCCGTCTTGAGTCTCCGGAGCCAAGGGAACGTGTACCGAACATGACCCACGATACCCCGTCACATCATGCCGACGTGTGAACACTGTCAGGCGCACGTCTCCGAACGGTTCGTCCGGGTGTTCGCGGACGCTCGCGGCCGGATACACGCGTGTCCGAACTGCTCGGCGAACGCCGGGATCGCGGAGGTCGCGAAGGAACGGGCCCACGACGCCTGATCCGCCCGAAACCGGACGAAGAAAGCGAAAACGGCCGCCTAGCGGGTCGGTGCGGGCGGCATCGACCGCTTGTGCGCGCTTCGCTCGTACAGCTCGACGACCCGATCGACGGCCTCCTCGGGAAGACCCAGCTCTCGAACCGTCGCCGCTCGCGAGAGCCCGCCGTCGACGTGGACCGCGAGGATCGCGTCGACGGTGTCGTAATCGAGGCCCATCTCCTCGGCGTCTGTCTGTCCCTCCCACATCCCGGCGGTCGGCTCCTGCATCACGAGGTCGCGGGGGACGCCGACGTGGGCGGCCAGCTGGCGCACCTGCTGTTTGTAGAGGTTGCCGATCGGGTTACAGTCGACCGCCTGGTCGCCGTACTTGGTGAAGTATCCCGTCATCGCCTCCGCGCGGTTACCCGTCCCGAGCACCACCCGGTTCTCCGCGTTGGCGACGAAGTAGTTCAGGACCGCACGGGTCCGAACGTACACGTTCCCCGCCGCCGTCCGGTCCTCGGCGGCCTCCGGAAACGCAGCGAAGAACGACTCCGCGATCGGCTGGATCTCAACCACGTCGTACTCGATCCCGAGGTCGTGAGCCACCCGCTCGGCGTCGCTCATCACGTCCGGGTCGTTCATCGCGGCGGGCATCGTGATCCCGTGGAGGCCGTCCTCGCCGAGCGCCTCGACCGCGAGGTGGGCGGTGAGTGTCGAGTCGATCCCGCCCGAGAGACCGAGGACGGCCCCCTCCGCACCCGCGTCGTCGACGACGTCGGCGATGAACGAGACGATGCGCTCGCGCGCCTCCTCCAGTTCCGCCTCCGAGAGTCGCAGATCGATCGGGGGGTCCTCCGACAGCAACACTGACTGCTCCGGCGTCTGGCTCATGAAGGAAGGGTGGGGCCGAGACGACTAATAGCTCCCCGTTCCGGACTCGAACTGGACGCACGTCCGGTTTTCGATGGATATCGTGAAGATGGCCCTCGTGAACGGAGCGAGACAAATCGGTTCGCTGTCGGCGCGCGCCTCCGAGCGCCCGGAGGGCGCGAGGAGTCCGCGCGAGGGAGGTCGAGGTGACCCGCCGGCGGTTCCGGCGGGTCGGCGAGACCGAGGCTGGGGAGGCGTGAGGTGCGGTCGCGGCGCCGTCCGCGGCCGGGATTCGGCGGTCGTCACCGCGCCGCCGACGACGCGTAGCCGGTCGTTCGACCCCTCGAGGACGCGCTACTCCAACATCCCGTCGCGCTCGGCCAGCAGCAACCCCTCCAGGGTCGCGTCGTTCGTCGGGGTCTCGCGCGCGATCGCGAGCGCCTCGTCGACCGGCACGGTCCGCGGGACGAGGAACTCGTTGCTGTCGGCGTCGACGTCGACCGGCTCCAACCCCTCGGCGAACACGTATCCCCGCCGGTGTCGCAACACGCCGGTCGAACACCACACCTCCTGGAGCAGCGTCGTCGACGAGGGGGCGAAGCCGGTCTCCTCGGCGAGCTCGCGGGCCCCCGCGGCGGTGTAGGACTCGCCGGGCTCGACGATCCCGGCCGGTAGCTCCAGCTGGGTGTTCCGCACCGTCGGGCGGTACTGCTCGACGAACAGGACCGCGTCGTCGGCGACCGCGACCACGACCGTCGCGGGCGGGAGCTCCGCCCAGTAGTAGTTCTTCTCCGTCCCGTCGGGCTGTTCGACCCGGTCGTATCCCCCGACGAACCAGCCGGGGTCGTACTCGACGGCGACCTCCCGGACCGGCCACTCCGGCTCGCCCGGCAGCGAGTGGAGCCGCCCGTCTGAAAAGGCCGGCAGGTCGCGTAAATCGCTCGCGGGGTGACCCCACGGCGAACCGGTCGGGTCGTCGCCGCCGCGGATCGGGTCGACCTCGCGGTCCGCGCCGTCGCCCTGGTCCGCGCCGTCGTGGTCCGCGTCGTCGGTCATGTCGGGGACTGCGTCACCTCGACGTAATACGTTTGGCCGTCGCGCTCGACCCGGACGCCGCCGTCGGTCCCCGCCTCCGGCGCGCGCCGGGTGAGCGCGTCCACCTCGTCGAACGGCGTGTGGGTGAACCACTCCTTCATCCCGTAGGGACCCATCAGGTACGGCTCCGAGCGGCCGTCCTCGCTTCCGATCGCGGCCGTCAGGTACGGGTAGCGGCGCTCGGAGAGACCTGTGGCGTTCGCGGTCGGCTCGTCGGTCTCGATCGGCTCGGCGGTGAGGTAGTAGGGATCGCCGCTCCCGAGGTAGCTCGGCAGCGCGCCCAACGCCAGCAGCGCGAGCGCGATCACCGCGAGCGCGACGAGGAGGTTCCGCGTGACCGGGCGCATACCTGGAATAGGGAGCGGCGTCGAATACGGGTTTCGGCCGCGGCCGCCGCCGCACTCCCTCCGTCGGCGGACGGGACGGTCGACGCCGACGACTTTTAGATCTCGGCGGCCCTCCCTCGAACATGGAGTTCCGGTTCGAGCTGGCCCTCTGTGCGGCCCTCGAGTCCCCGGACCGCGTGGTCGCCCGCCAGCTCGGCGCGGGCGTGACGCGGCCGGGGGCGCGGATCGTCGACGTCTGCGTGCTGACGCCGGGGCCCGACTTCGACGCGCGGGCCGCCCTGACGCCCGACCGGATCCCGCACGCGGCGGTCGAGGGGCGCGTCGGCCCCGGCGAGGCCGTCCCGGTCGCCGACGCGTTCGACCTCCCGCCGGAGCGCGCGAGCGCGGTCGCCGACGCCGCCGTCGAGGCCGGCTACCTCGAGCGCGAGCGCCGCGGCGGGCGACCGGTCGTGCGCGCGACCGCCCGCTACCCCGACGACTGGGTCGGGTCGCTGACCGCGATCGAGAACAAGCCCGACCTCGGGACGCCCGGCGACCTGTCGGCCCAGCTCCGGTACGACGCCGCGCTCGGGCTCTTCGATCGGGTCGTGCTCGCGACCGCCTCCTACGTCACCCGTGCGCACCTCAACCGGATCCCCGACCCGGTCGGCGTCTGGCGGTTCGACCCGGAGACGGGCGAACGCGAGGTGGTCCGGAAACCGGCCGCCCTCGATCCGGACGCGCCGGGCGTCGAGATCCGCGAGAAGCGGTCGACCCGGACCGACGTCGCGCTCGTCTCGCCCGAGGCGAAGGCGCGGAAGCGCCGCCGGATCGCCGAGCGCGCCTACGGGAAGGGGTGGCGACCGGAGCCGCCGGCGTGCGCGCACGCGAGGGGCACGGACGACGGTCGACCCCACTGTGAGCGGTTCGACCGCGTGGTCGATCCGGGTCGCGAGTGCGGTCCCGGCTGTCCCGAACGCGACCCCGCCGACCCGCCGGCGCTCGACCGCGACCGCCTCCGCGACGGGCGAACGGCGTGGGTCGCGGACCCCGACGGCGACGGCCCGCGCAGGCAGTCGGGGCTCTCCCGGTTCCAGTGACGGCTCGGTTGAAACTCCCAGCAGGCGATACGTTCTGGCCGGGAGGGGTTAGTACAGACAAAACACCGACTGATCGCGGTGTCGTCGCCGGCGGCTCCGCCGCCGGCTGTCAGAGGCGCGGAGCGCCTCGCTGCCACGAGGACGAAGCTCGACGACGTAAGCCCTGGAAGGAACGAACGGAGTGGGTGACTGAAGCGCGCAACGAGTCGCGCGAGTCCTCGCGGCTGGGACTTTGGAGGCGTTCTCCACAGTCGGTTGTTTCACCGCGTACAGCCGAGCGACTCGGGCTTTGTGAGTGTTCACTCCGTCAGCAACGATCTCCCTCTATCTATCCAATTTCCCACCGAAACACCCGTTCTACGAGCACTACTCACCGATCGACGGTTTCGGACGAGATCGCATCCGAAAAGGAGGGTCTCGACGGGTTCGGACGACGTCAAGACTCGTCCCGATACCCGGTATCCCGCCCGTGAGAACGCTTATACGGCGACGGTGGGATCTCTCCGTATGAACGACATCGAGGACGTCTTCGTCGCTCGGTTGATGACGACCGACCTCCACACCGTCACCCCGGACACGCTCGTCGAGGACGCCGCGGCCGTCCTCCTCGAGAACGACATCAGCTCCGCGCTCGTCGTGGAGGACGGCCGGTTGGTCGGGATCCTCACCACCACCGACTTCGTCGAGATCGTCGCGAAGAGCCAACCCAAAGCCGAGACGACGGTCGAGCGATACATGACGCCGGACCCGATCACGGCGGGCGCACAGGACGCCGTCTCGGCGATCGCCGCCACGATGATCGACCACGGGTTCCATCACGTGCCGGTCGTCGACGACGAGGGGACCCCCATCGGTATCATCACCACCTCGGACTTCGCGGCGTACGTCTCCGGTTCCTCGCCGCTCGCGTCGTAGGCGACGCGGTCCGCTCACCCCTCGAGGACGCTCGCGTCCGCGTCCGAGATCCCGTCAAGAGACGACCCTATCTCCGGGGAGTTTCCGGCGGCGACCCCACGGAAACCGTGACCGATCGCGTACGCCGCAACCCCTTCACAATGGCCTCCGTCGAGCACGTCTCGCCGAGGTCGTGGAGGTATCCGGACGACCGCCACTCCGGTCGCCGAGTTCCTCACGGTTATTAAGTAAACGGCTATCGTTAACACGTCGTATCTGCCGCCCCCGGCACCGTTAAGTGGTTCACGCGCCAGTCATCAGGTGACGCTTCGCTTGGAGGGCCGAAGCGTCAGCGGGGACCTACTGAACGACCCCGCGTGCCACTTTTTGTCGGCACGCGGGGTCGTTCGTTCATTTTGAACCACGAGCCGTGGCGCCGTGACCGCCGCTCAGAGCCCCTCGGACTGGTAGTCGCCGTCGTACGTCCCGTCGTGATCGGCGCGCGCGAACACCAGCTGAGCGATCCGCGCGCCGGGTTCGATCTCGAGTTCGTGTCCCACGTCGAGACGCCCCTCGCCGACCCCCTCGTAGCCGGCGTCCCACACCGCGGTGTCGAGCGTACACGAGTTGCGAAGCAGCGTCGACCGCGGGAGCACGAATCCGACGTGCCCCTCGGGGATCCGCACCGGCTCGCCGTACCGGACGACGTAGGTGCCGCGGTCCAGCCGGTACGTGCCGTCGTCCGTCTCGAGTTCGACCCGGTCGCCGACGCGTTTCCCCTCGCGACCGATGCGTCCGGGATCGGTCTGCCGGAAGACGGCCCCAGCCGTGAGATCGACCCCGTTCGGCTGTCGCTGGTTCGGTTCGATCGTCGCACCCGCGGCCGCTAAGGCGGCCGCCACGAACTCCCCCGATTCGAACATGTCATCCCGGAGCCGCGGCGGGGGCAAAACCGTATCGTCCGCGCGTCGCGAGCCCGAGAGACCCCCGACGGATCCGCCGCCGTTCGGTGTGTCATCACGGTCGTGTTCGCTCAATTCTTGCTGGATCCGGCGTTCCACACGTTCGATCCGGCGGAACACTCGCGGGTTTTATATTCACGGGACGGCCATCTTCGACCGATATGGGAAAGACGATAACTGAGAAGATCCTCGACGACCACCTCGTCGAGGGCGAGCTGACTCCCGGAGAGGAGATCGGCATCGACATCGACCAAGTGCTCACACAGGACACTACGGGGACGATGGTCTGGCTCCAGTTCGAGGCGCTCGATCTCGACGAGGTCCAGACCGAACTCGCCGCGCAGTACTGTGACCACCAGACGTACCAGTTCGACTTCAAGAACACCGACGACCACCGTTTCCTCCGCTCTGCCGCCGGCACCTACGGCGCGTACTTCTCCCGGCCCGGCAACGGCATCTGCCACCAGGTCCACAAGGAGAACTTCGCCGCGCCCGGCAAGACGCTGCTCGGCTCCGACTCGCACACCCCGACGCCCGGCGGGCTCGGCCAGCTCGCGATCGGCGCGGGCGGGCTCGACATCGCCGTCGCGATGGGCGGCGGTCCCTACTACGTCGAGATGCCCGAGGTCGTCAACGTCCACCTCACCGGCGAGCTCCCCGAGTGGGCGACCGCCAAGGACGTCGCGCTCCACCTGCTCGGCGAGCTGACCGTCAAGGGCGGAGTCGGGAAGATCTTCGAGTACACCGGCCCCGGCGCCGAGAAGCTCACGATCCCCGAGCGGACGACGATCACGAACCTCGGCACCGAGCTCGGCGCCACCTCCTCGATCTTCGGCACCGACGAGAAGACCAAGGACTGGCTCGCCCGCCAGGACCGCGAGGAGGAGTTCGTCGAGCTCTCGCCCGACGAGGACGCCGAGTACGCCGAGACGATCGAGGTCGACCTCGACGAGCTCGAGCCGCTCGTGGCCGCGCCGTCGATGCCCGACAACGTCGCTCCCGTCAGCGAGTACGAGGGGACCGACGTCGAGCAGGTCATCGTCGGCTCCTGTACCAACGGCGCGTACGAGGACATCCTCCCCGCGGCGAAGATGCTGGAGGGTCGCGAGGTCGCCAAACAGACCGAGATGATCGTCGCGCCCGGCTCCAAGCAGGCCTCCGAGATGCTGGCCCGCGAGGGGTGGACCGCGGAGATGATGGCGGCCGGCGTCAACTTCTCCGAGGCGACGTGTGGCGCCTGTATCGGCATCGGCCACGTGCCCGCCTCCGACTCCGTGTCGCTGCGCACCTTCAACCGCAACTTCGAGGGTCGCTCCGGCATCGAGGACGACTCCGTCTTCCTCTGCTCGCCCGAGGTCGCCACCGCGGCGGCCATCACCGGCGAGATCGTCGACCCGCGTGACCTCGCCGACGAGCTCGGCGACCTCGAGGCGCCCGGCCTCGAGATGGGAACGAAGTACGGCCCCGGCATGGGGAAGGACGACTCCGACATCATCTCGCCCGACGAGGCGATCGACGACGGCCTCGTCAAGGGCCCGAACATCGGCGACGTGCCCCTGAAGGACGGGATCGACGTGGACGGCGGCGAGGCGCTCCTCAAGATGGAGGACAACATCACCACCGACCACATCATCCCGGCGACCGCGGACATCCTGAAGTTCCGCTCGAACATCGAGAAGCTCTCGGAGTTCACGCTCTCGCGCGTCGACGACACGTTCGCGCAGCGCGCGCTCGACGCCGACGGCGGCGTCCTCGTGGCCGGCGAGAACTACGGGCAGGGCTCCTCGCGCGAGCACGCCGCCCTCTGTCCGATGTACCTCGGGATCGAGGCCGTCTTCGCACAGAGCTTCGCGCGCATCCACAAGGCGAACCTGTTCAACTTCGGGATCGTCCCGCTCGCCATCGACGCGGAGACCTACGAGAAGATCGACCAGGGCGACGACATCGAGATCGTCGACGACGTGCCCGCGGGCGTCAACTCCGGGGAGACCGAGTTCACCGCACGCGTGAACGACGACTGGGAGTTCACCGCCGAGCTCGACGCCTCCGAGCGCGAACGCGAGATCCTCGCCTCCGGCGGCAAGCTCTCGTGGGTCAAACAGCAGCACGACGGCGGCTCCGACGCCGCGCCCGCCGACGACTGAACCCGCATCGGGGTTCGGACTCTTCTCTTCTCTCTTTTTCACCTCCGGAGCGACCGCTCTCCGGGACCGGTGATGATTCCGAACCGGGGGTCGACAACGCGAGCGACCGTCCGACTCGACGGCACGGCCGCTCACCGCCTCGCAGTTCTCGAGAAACGAAAAACCGCCCGTCGCTCGGTCTTCCCGCGTCAGCGGGCCGCGGCGGCGACGCGTTCGCGCTCCTCCTTCTGGGAGATGGAGTAGGAGGCGTTGGCGTCGTAGTCGGCGGCCGCGATCAGCTCGTTCGCGAGCGCCTCGGCGGCCGAGGTGCTGGACTTGTACGTCGCGTTCGCGACGCCGTCGGAGATGAACAACAGCGCCTGGTCGACGCGGCGCTGGGGCGCGACGTCGACGGCCTTCGGGACGGAGATCCCGCCGTACTTCAGGCGGACCGTCTCCTCGCGGGGCGCGGCGTTCTCGACGGCGCGCACGAGGATCTGGACCGGGTTCTCCTCGGTGCGCTCGAAGATCACGTCGAACGCGTCGCGGACGATCCGCGTCGCCTGCTGTTTCTTCCCCGTGTTCTCGTCGGTCTGCATCAGCCGGTTGATCAGCCGCTCGACGAGCGAGATCTCGCTCTTCTGGAACTGCTTGGACGCGTGTCGCCCCATCGTGTGGGCGATCGGCGTCACCGTCATGTACCGCTTCGTCGAGGGGTCCTCGTAGGCGATCTCGGTGACGTCCCAGACGCCGAACAGCTCCGCGTTCTCGTTCGCGGCCTCGCTGGCGGCGGGCGCATCGGGCTCGGGCTCGTCGGCAGCGGCGTCCGCGTCGTCCGCCTCGACTTCCTCCCCGCTCATCGGACCGGTTTCTCCGCGTTGCCGCGAACCAGTTCGATCATCGATACGCCGTTGACCTTCTCGACCTTGTAGTTGACGCCGGAGAGGTCGCCCATCGCGCGACCCTTCGCGCCGCCGATCCCCGCGATCGTGACCTCGTCGTGCTCGTCGATGAAGGAGATCGCGCCGTCACCGGGACAGAAGGCCGTGACCTGCTTGCCGTTCTTGATGAGCTGAACCCGGACGCACTTCCGGATCGCCGAGTTCGGTTGCTTCGCCTCGATCCCGACCTTCTCTAAGACGATCCCGCGGGCCTGCGGGGCGCCCTCGAGGGGGTCGGACTTCTTCTTGAGCCCGCGCTCGCGCCGAGCGTACTCGGAGTCGGACCAGCGGCGCTTCTGCCGGTCCTGTTTGAGCTTACGGGCGGCATATTTGCCGTTCGCCATCGTACGCTCCATTCCCGACGGAGCTACTTAAGCGTCGTCTTTCAGCCCGGAGAAACGCGCGCAGAACGCTCGAGCGGTACCTCTCGTCAGATCTGCGCGCGTTTCTTCGATCGAGAACGACGGGCGCTCGCGACCGCTGAACCGATAAGCCACCCTGAGAGGCCGTCGTTGACCGGAGACGGACGCCGTCGCCGACCGTCCCGCCGACCCCGTCTCAGTCCGTCGTCTCCTCGCGGGCCTCCTCGACCCACTCGGGCACTGCGACCGTCGCGCCCCGGTCGCGGTACGCGACGTCGACCGCGACGGTCGCGGTGCCGTCGTCGTGTGGTCCCTCCCACGACTGCGCGATCCGCGGAACGAATCCCGACTCGAACACGTGGGCGGTCGCCGACGCCGTCTCGACGGTCGCCGGGACGTCCCTGTCGCCGTCGAAGGAGTCGGCGACGAACCGGGCGGTCGCTCGTCCGTCGACCTCGCCTTCCCCGTCGGCTCTCGGGTCCCAGTTCTCGAGCCCCTCGTACGTGGTCTCCCCGTTTCGCTCCCGTGGAACCCGGATCCCCACGCGCGCCTCCGACCGAAGCGCCGATTCGAAGTCGTCAGACGTGCGCTCGACCGCCTGCCGGTCGTATCGGACCTCCTCGCCGACCCGCTCGCGGACCAGCGCCTCGCCGTCCTCGACGTACCGCTCGAGCACCTCCGGCACCTCGGTTCCGGTCAGCTCCTGTCTCACGTACCACCGACCGTTCTCGAGGTCGTAGCTCGATTCGTACTCCTGTGAGGGAAGCCACGGGCTCGGGTCCTCGCCGTCGAACGTCGTTTCCGCCGTCGACGAGAGGGTCACGCCGCCGGCGTCGACCGCCGACTCGACGTGGCTCTCGACCAGCGCCGCGACGTCCAGCCCGTCGCCCTCGCGCCAGTCGGCGTCCGGGAAGGGGCCGTCCACACCCTCGCTCCCGATACAGCCCGCGAGGCCGACGCCGACGGCGGTCCCCGTCGCCGTGAGAACGCGCCGTCTGTTCACACGCCTTCCGTTCACGCGTCGCTCGTTCATACTCGCCCGTGGCGGTGGATCGGAAAAAGCCCGCCGGACCCGTCGACGAGTCGGCGGCGGCTCGGCTAGGTCAGCTGGATGTCGTCGACGTCGTGGTGACGTTTCGCCAGCGTCCGCGCGGTCTCGATGTTGCGCCCGTTCGCACCGATCGCGACGCCCCGGTCCGGCTCGGGCACCTCCACGTACGCGACCCGGTCGTCCTGCTCCGAGACGGTCACGGCGTTGACCGCCGCCGGCGCGAGCGCGCTCGCGACGAACGCCTCCGGCGTGTCCGCGTCCTCGACGAGGTCGATCGACTTGCCGAGCGTCCGCTCGGCCGCCTCGACGGTCTCGCCGGCCTGCCCGATCGCCGACGCCATCTCGCCGGCCGGCAGCAGGAACACGAGCCGATCGCCCTCCACGAGGCAGTCCTTCGGCGCCACGCCGGTCAGCTCGTCGAACCGACCGATGTATCGCCGCGCCTCGTCGGAGAGCTCGACGCGCATCAGTCGTCGCTCACGACGCGCGATCCCATCCGGAGGTCGACGTCGCCGGTCCCGATCGAGATCGGCTTGCCCGCGATGACGTTCTCGATGACGCCGTCGAGCTCGTCGTACTCGCCGTGGACCGCCGCGTCGAGCAGGTGGTTGACCGTCACCTCGAAGGCGGCCCGCGCGAGCACGGAGTCCTTCGAGCCCGAGATCCCGTGGCGGCCGATCGACTCGATCTCGCCGTTGTTCGTCATGATGTCCGCGACGAGCATGAGGTGCCGGACGTTCACGTCGTCGAGCCCCTGCTCTTCGAGCGTGTTCTTCGTCTCGTCGATGATCGTCTCGCGGGCCGCCTCGACCCCGAGGTTCCGGTAGATCTCGTGGATGTTGTTACACGTCGTCCGCGAGGCGTCGACGCCCTCGATCTCGAGGACGTCGCCGAAGGCGGACCCCTCGGTGTAGAGGACGAACTCCTCGCCGTCCTCGAGCTGCTCTTTGCGGATCACGACGCGCTCGACCTCCTCGATCCCCTTGAACACGATGTCGCGGAGCCGCTCGACGAGCTGTAACAGCTCGCGGTAGCTCGGCTCGTTGGGGCCGAACTCGATCACGGTGCCCGCCTGTCGGGCGTCGACGCCGAGCGAGTCCTCGATCGTCTCCGTGATGATCTCGGCGACCTCCGTCGGGTCGGAGTGGGTCGGCCACCGCTCCAGGAGGGTGTCGTCGTTGAGGTCGATCCGCACCAGCATGTCCGCGACGTTGGTCGAGACGTCGCCGAGCGCCAAGATCCGCGTCGACTCGATGGACCAGACGACCTCGTGGGCCTTCTCGCGGTCCGTCGCGTACTCGCCCTCGAGGTGGACCGTCATCATCGGCGTGTCCGGCGTCTTCCGGGCGTCCACCAGCTCGATGAGCCGGGGAAGCCCCTGCGTGACGTCGATCTCCGCGACGCCGGCGTAGTGGAAGGTGTTCATCGTGTTGTGGGTCACGACGCCCTCGGCGGTCGTGAACGTCTCCAACCCCTCGACGGAGAAGTCGTACACGTGCTCGTGGTCGTCGGTGATCGTCTCGATCGATTCGATCCGATCCCAGACCACATCACCCTCGACCGCCCGACGGAGCTCGTCGAGCGAGTCGGAGTCGACACCGGCGTTCTCGCCCTTCGAGACGATCCCTCGAAGTCGCGTCCGACCGATACGCTGTCGCTTCGACGCGGCGTTCACCTGTCTGCTCGGTATCCCGGCATCGGAGGCGATCTCGCGGAGCGAGTCGCCGAAGTTCGGGACTTGATCCGTCGAATCGGGACCGCTCGGGTTGATATCCGCCGTGAGTTCCTCGAGCGAGTCCCCTCGTTCGCCGACCATGCCGACCTCGTTCGCGAACCGGCGAACGTGTTTCTTCGGAACGCGTAGCGTTCGGGATCCGTCCTGCTCCGCGAGAGTCGAGTACACGCCGACCCGCGCGAGCAACAACGCGATCCCGGCCGTGAGTCGATCGCTCGTGGAGCTGGATCTGACGGCGTTTCGTCCGACGTTTCCGTCCCCGCTGAAGTACCCACGGAGAAGTCCACGAACGAACTCGTCGCTCGCGCCAAACGCGAATCCGGGGACGGCCTTGTTCCCGTTCTCGGTACATGTCGCGCGAACGAAGTCAGCGAGAACCGTTCCGTTCAGACGGATATCGTATCCGCGAGCGAAGCCGCTGTCGTTCTCGTACTCGTTTGCCGAGAGATCGAACCGGTCGGCGAACGCACGGATCTCGGATTGGAACGTCTCATCGACGTTCGAGACCGAGACGTAGTGGTCCGTCACCGACCCTTCCGCGAGCCACGCACCGACGAAGAATCCGGTCGCAGAATCCAACGGGAACCGTTCCGGCAGTCCGACCGTCCCACCGACGGGATACACGGTTTCTTCGTCGATCTCCCCGGTTTCAAGCGCCTCTCGTTTGGTTCGGAGCTGCGCCTCACCGGCCGGTACCGCGTCGACTCCGCCGTCGGTCAGCGTCGACGTATACCAGTAATCGGTAGCCGGGAGATACTCCCGGAGATCGACGGTATCCGTCCCGTCGGATTCGAATCGTCCGACGACCGGGAGCCAATCCCCCTCGGTGAGATCCTCACCGGCGACGGGGACTACTTCGTTGTCACGCCGTGTGACGAACGAGTGCGCCTTCGTCGCTCGGATCGTTCGGCCCGACTCGAGTTCGAATCGGAGCAGTTCCTCGGGCGTCTCGTGTCGACTGACCTCCTCGACCGGTTTCCAGCGAATCTGCTCGTCTCCGTCGAGGCTCAGGGTTTCGAGCCCGTCCGGAGCCACCGCGACCTCGTGGCCGTCGAACTTTCGAGACTCGCGGGAGTCGACGACGTCGTCGACGAGCGATCCGATCTCGACGATCTCTGTCTCACCGTCACGGCGAACGACCACTCGCTCGTCGTACGGGACGCTCATCTGCGTTCCGGGTTCACCGATCGACTGCGCAGAGACGGTTCCCACGGGCTCTAACGGGTCCACGCGGGTCTCGATGTACCGGTTCTCGACGCCGGTCACGATGTCGGTCGCCTGCTCGATGGTGACCTCGCCGTACTCGTCGGCTTTCGCCTCCAGCGTCTCGTACACCTTCGTCTTCAGCCGCTTCGGGAGCTCCGTCGCCTCGACGACGGCCTCCATGTCCTCGGTGACGTGCTCGTACTCAGTCATCCGACTCCACCCCCAGCTCGTCCGCCTTGTTCAGTCCCGGACCCGCGTGCTCCGAGAGGTTCGTCGGCGGCGCGCGCTCGCCGAGGAACCGCTCCTTCTCGTCGTCGGAGTCGAACTCCGACTCGAGGACGCGGTCGGCGATGCCGTCGACGTCGATGCCGTCCCCCTCGCCGGAGGAGACCTTGATCGGCGAGGTTCCGTCCTCGCCGAACTCGAACTGGACGATACGCCCGGAGGTGTCCCGGACCGTGCCGTCGTACTGTGCCTCCAGCTCCGAGAGCGCGTTGATGAGCCGCCGCTGGAGGTAGCCGGACTTGGAGGTCCGGACCGCCGTGTCGACGAGCCCCTCGCGGCCGCCCATCGCGTGGAAGAAGAACTCCTCGGGCGTGAGCCCGCCGCGGTAGGAGTTCTCCACGAAGCCGTGCGCCTCCGCGGAGAGGTCGTCGGCCTCGTAGTGGGCAAGCGTGCGGTCCTCGTAGCCGCGGTTTATCCGCTCGCCGCGAACCGCCTGCTGGCCGACCGAACCGGCCATCTGCGTGAGGTTGAGCATCGAGCCGCGCGCACCCGAGCGGGCCATCACGACCGCCGGGTTGTCGTCTCCGAAGTGCTGGTCGGCGATCTCGCCGGCGGAGTCGCGGGCCTTCCCGAGCGTCTGCATGATCTTCATCTCCAGCGTCTCGTCGACGCTGCGGCCGGGCAGCGACTCCAGCTCGCCCGCCCGATACGTCTCGATCAGCTCGTCGACGCGATCGTACGCGCTCCCGATCGCCTCGTCGACCTGCTCTTCGGCCGCCGAGGGGATCGATTCGTCGTCGATCCCGATCGAGAAGCCGAAGTGCATGATCGCCCGCATCGCGAGCGAGGCGATCTCGTTGATGAAGACGCGAGCGCGCGTCTCGCCGTACTGCTTGGTGAGGGTGTCGACGACCTCGCCGCCGAACGCGCCGACGGCGTCCTCGTCTATCGTTCCCTCGACGAGCTGGCCGTCCTCGATGACCACGGCGTCGCCGGTCGAGGAGGTGAACTCGAGCGTGAGATCGTCGGGGAGCAGTTCCGAGAAGAGCGTCCGGCCGGTCCAGAACTCCCGGCCGTCGTCGTCGACGCCGTCGGCCTCGGGCAGCTCGTCGACCCGCGTCGCCCGGAGCAGGTCGAGCGCCTGCGTCTCCGTGAACTCGGGGTTGGCGTGGGTGAGCAGGTACGTCCCGGAGATGTGGTCCTGGATCGCGCCGATGATGTTCCCGCCGAACCGCGGCGAGAGGATCTGCTCTTGGACGCGCATGAGCACGCGTGCCTCGGCGCGAGCTTCCTCGTTCTGGAGCGCGTGCATGTTCATCTCGTCGCCGTCGAAGTCGGCGTTGTACGGCGGACAGACGACGGTGTTGAGCCGGAACGTCTTGTACGGCATCACGACCACCTCGTGGGCCATGATCGACATCCGGTGCAGCGACGGCTGCCGGTTGAAGATCACGATGTCGCCGTCGACGAGGTGCCGATTGACCTCCCAACCGGACTCGACCTTCTCGGCGAGCTCCTCGCAGTTCTTCTCGGTCACCTTCAGGCGGCGGCCGTCGGGCCGGCGCACGTAGTTCGCGCCCGGATGCGCCTCGGGACCGTTCCGGACGTACTGGCGCGCGTCCTCGACGTTGCGCTCGGTGACGTTGAGCGTCTGGGTCATCTCCTTGGCCACGCGGTCGGGGACGCCGACCTCGTTCAGCGAGAGCGTGGGGTCCGGCGAGATGACGGTCCGCGCGGAGAAGTTGACGCGCTTACCGGAGAGCGACCCGCGGAAGCGCCCCTCCTTCCCCTTCAGCCGCTGTGAGAGGGTCTTGAGGGGACGGCCGGAGCGGTGGCGGGCCGGGGGCGTCCCGCTGATCTCGTTGTCGACGAACGTGGTGACGTGGTACTGTAACAGCTCCCAGAGGTCCTCGATGATGAGCTGTGGCGCGCCGGCCTCGCGGTTCTCCATGAACCGCTGGTTGATGCGGATGATGTCGACCAGCTTGTGGGTGAGGTCGTCCTCGGAACGCTGGCCGTTGTCCAGCGTGATGGAGGGGCGCGTGGTGACCGGCGGCACCGGGAGCACCGTCAGGATCATCCACTCGGGCCGGGAGTGCTCGGAGTCGATGCCGAGCACCTCCAGGTCCTCGTCGGGGATGTCCTCGAACCAGTCGCGGACGTCCGAGGGCATCAGCTTGTTCATGTCCTCCTCGGTGAGGTCGATGTCGAGCGCCTTCTCGATGGCGCGACGGTCCTCCTTGCGCGGACGGAACTCGCCCGCCATGATCTCGTTTATCCGCTCCAGGGCAATGTCCGTCTTCTCGGCCAGCTCCTGCGGGGAGGTTCCGGGGTCCGCTTCCTCCTCGTCGGGCTGCATCGCGGCCGCGATGTGCTCCGAGTAGTCGCCGGAGAGCACGTCCTGGACCTCGTAGTAGGTCGTCGGCTTCTCGTGTTTGATGTCCGCCTGCGGCTCGCCGCAGTAGGGACACGTCGACGCCTTCCGGGCCTGCCGGACGGCCGCCTTCAACACGTCGTGGGGGTCCTCGCCGAGCTCCTCGGCGCGTTCCAGCCGATCCTGGAACTCCTCGCGTTCCGCCTCCGTGAGCGCCAGCTTCCCGCACTCGCGGCACGTCGATCGCAGCAGTCGGCGGATGAGCTTCGTGAACCCGACGTGGATGACGGGGGCGGCGAGCTCGATGTGCCCGAAGTGGCCGTTACACGACCCGGAGTGGGAGCCGCAGGTCCGACACTCCAGTCCGGGGTCGATGACGCCGAGCCGCGGGTCCATGAGCCCCATGTCGATCGGGTAGCCGTCGTCGTCGTACGTGTCCGCGGTGATCACCTTCGTGGCCGACATGTCCCGGTACGTCTCCGGGTCCATGAGGCCGAAGTCGATCCCGCCGAGCACCTTCGGTGTTTGCATTGACATTTAAATCGCGTCCTCCAGTTCGAGTTTCGGTCGGATTCCCAGGGCGATCATCTCGTCGAGCAGCAGCTTGAACGCGTAGCTGACCTCCAGCTCGTGGATGTCGTCCTCGTCGCCCGTGACCGGGTCGTACACGCGGCGCTGCTCTCTGTCCTCGACGGCGACGAGGCCCGTCTCCGCAGAGACGTACACCTGCTCCGCGTCGGAGGACTCGAGCAGCCGCTCGTTGAGCACCATCGACGCGCCGTGGCCGATGATCGTGTCGCGCTCCATCTCGCCCACGCGGAGGCCGCCCTCGCGGGCGCGCCCCTCCGTCGGCTGGCGCGTGAGCACCTGGACCGGCCCGCGCGAGCGGGCGTGGAGCTTGTTCGACACCATGTGGTACAGCTTGTGGTAGAAGATCGTCCCGACGAAGATCTCCGCGTCGATCTTCTCGCCGGTGACGCCGGAGTACATGACCTCCTTGCCGGAGGACTTGAACCCGTGTTCCTCCAGCCCGCTCCGGAGCTCCTCCTCGTCTTCGCCCTGGAACGGCGTGCCGTCGACGCGCGAGCCGCGCAGCGAGCCGACCTTGCCGCCGAGCATCTCCAGCACGTGGCCGACCGTCATCCGCGACGGCAGCGCGTGCGGGTTCATCACGAGGTCGGGGACGACTCCCTCCTCGGTGAAGGGCATGTCCTCCTGGGGCGCGAGGTGGCCCACGACGCCCTTCTGGCCGTGTCGGGACGCGAACTTGTCACCGAGTTCGGGCACCCGCTGGTCGCGCACCTTCACCTTCGAGAGCTTCGAGCCGTCCTCGCCCTCCATCAGCGTCACCGTGTCGACGACCCCGGACTCGCCGGAGCGCATCGTCACGCTCGTCTCGCGGCGCTTCTGCGGGGAGAGCCCGCCCATGTCGTCGGGCTCCTCGAGGAACCGCGGCGGGCTGGTCTTGCCGAGGAGCACGGAGGACTCGTCGACCCGCGTCTCGGGATTGACGAGGCCGTCCTCGTCGAGGTGGGTGTACGCGTCCTCGCCGCGCGCCCCGCGGACGTCCTGGTCCGGGATCTCGAAGCGGTCCTCCTGGCCGCCGGGATACCGTCGCTCCTCGCCCTCGTAGGTCCGGAAGAAGTGCGAGCGGGTGAGCGCGCGGTCGACGGAGCCCTGGTTCATCACCAGCGCGTCCTCGATGTTGAACCCCTCGTAGCTCATCACGGCGACCACGAAGTTCTGGGCGGCTGGCCGTTTGTCGAAGCTGATCTGGTCGGAGGTCTGCGTCTTCACCATCGCCAGCTGCGGGTAGTGCAGCAGGTGCTGGCGGGTGTCCGGCCGGATCCGGTAGTTGGCGGAGGGGAGCCCGAGCGACTGTTTCATCATCCCAGCGCCCATCGTGATGCGCGGAGAGGCGTTGTGTTCGGGATACGGGATCATCCCCGCGCCGATGCCGAAGACGAGCTGCGGGTCGATCTCGAGGTGGGTGTGGTTCTCCGTCACGTCCTCCTCGTCGACGGCGACGAGGATGTCCTCCTCCTCCTCGGCGTCGATGAACTCGACGTAGCCGCGGTCGACGAGGTCCTCGAACTCGACGTCGCCGCGCTCGAGGGCGGCGATCTCCTCGTCGCCGAGCAGCGGCTCGCCGTTCTCGACGACGATCAGCGGACGACGGGCCCGCCCCGCGTCCGCGTTGACGATCACCTCTCGGGTCCTGTCCTTCACCGAGACGTTCACCATCTCGCTCACGTCGCCGCGACGGCGCGCTTCGCGGATCTGGCCGGCGAGCTCGTGCGGGTCCGGATGGGTCCCGACGAGGCTCCCGTTGACGTACACCTTCGCTTCGCGTTCTGCTTGTGCCATGTTAGTCGTCCGCCGTCTGTCGTTCGACGCCCTCGATGCCGGGGATCCCCTCGACACCCATCGACGCCAGTTCTCGTTTCAGCCCCTGTTCGTCCTCGACGGTCTGTGACAGCTCCATCGCCTGCGCGAAGTTCTTCACGAGCCCGCAGTTCGGCCCCTCCGGCGTCTCGGAGGGACAGATGCGCCCCCACTGGGTCGCGTGGAGGTCCCGCGCCTCGAAGTGCGGCTGCGAGCGCGACAGCGGCGACCGGAGGCGGCGCAAGTGAGAGAGAACGCCCATGTAGTCGGTCCGGTCGACGAGCTGGGAGACGCCTGAGCGTCCACCCACCCAGTTGCCCGTCGCGATGGGGTGTTCGAGCCGCTCGGTCAACACGTCCGAACGGACCACCGTGTTCACGGTGAGCTGCCGGTTCCGCATGTTCGCCCGCTCGAGCTGGTACTTCACGTCGCGCGCCAGTTTGTTCAGGGCGGTCCGGAACAGGTCGCGCATCAGGTCGCCGGAGACCTTCAGGCGCTTGTTCGCGTAGTGGTCCTTGTCGTCGGCCTCCCGGCGGTCCAAGGCGAGCTCGAAACACGCCTCGGCCATCCGGCAGAGGTAGTACGCCTTGTTGATCCGGACGTCCTCCTCGTCGACCCCCTCCTCGTGGAGGTGCGGCAGGAGGTAGCGGTCGATGACGTAGTTCGCCCGCTTGAGCTGGTAGTTCTTCCCCTGGCCCGAGGCGACCCGCTCGCCGAGGGTCTCGATGGCCCCCTCGGTCGTCTGGACCGAGGCCTCCTCCAGGTTCTCCAGCATGAACTTCACGATCTCGGGGTCGTCGCTCACGCGGTGGACGATCTCCTCGTCCGACTCGAGTCCGAGCGCGCGGACGAGCGTGACGAAGTCTATCGACCCGGAGACGGAGGGGAACGACACCTCGAGCAGCCCCTCGCGGTTGCGCTCACAGAGGACCAGGGCGCGGTACCCGCGGCGCTGGGAGAACGTCTTCGCGACCTGGATCTCGTCGCCGTACTTCGAGTCGTACTCGGCGAGGATCTTGTTCGGCGCGAGGTCCTCCGAGGTCATCAGCACGCGCTCGGAGCCGTTGACGATGAAGTAGCCGCCGGGGTCGACGGGGTCCTCGCCGATGTCGATCAGCTCCTCGTCGGTGAAGTCGGCCATGTTACACTTATCCGAGCCGACCATGATCGGCATGCGGCCGACCTTCGTCTCCGTGCTGTCGACGACGGTCTCGGGCTCGTCCTCGCCACCGCGCACGATGGACATCTCCATGAACACCGGCGCGGAGTAGGTGATGTTCCGCAGGCGGGCCTCCTGGGGGTACAGAAGCTCCTCGGAGCCGTCGGCCTCGCGGACTCGGGGCGTGACCATCCGCACGTCGCCGAGTTCGACGTAGACGGGCTCTTGGCCCTCCTTGTCGCCGATGTCGGTCTCGATGGTCTCCTTCTCGTCGACCACCTCCTGCATCCCGCGGCCCAGGAAGTTGTTGAACGACCGGAAGTGATGTTCGGCGAGCCGTTCGTCGGAGAAGTACTCGCGTGAGACCACGCGTCGGTCTTGCCTGTTCATGAGACGACCAGTCGGAACACGACCGCTCGATCCGTCGTGCGTGAATCGCGAACGATCTTCACCACGTCCCCGACTTCGGCGTCGTCGGGGGTCGCGGGGTCGGTGCGTTTGATCTTCGGTAAGTTCGTCTTCTTCACGTCGTACTCGGACAGGACCGCCTCGATCTCCTCGGGATCGTCGATCAGGACGTGGTCCGGAACGAGTTCGTGTTGGCTTACGTCTACCATGGGTGGTGGTGGTGGGGAAAAGCTATCACGAGATACTACAGCGTGTTACCGACTGCAGCCGCATAAGGTTTGTCAACTCCGCCGCGCACGGCTCTCCGCGCGGGGCGTTCCACGTCCTCACGCTCGGGAGTGACACACAAAAACGTACCGCCCTCCCTGTGAGCGTTCACCACCGCCGCCGCCGATGGCAAGCCTTATTTGCCAGACACGGGTACGACAGGTTGCGACGCGCCCGGATGGTGTAGTGGCCCATCATACGACCCTGTCACGGTCGTGACGCGGGTTCAAATCCCGCTCCGGGCGTCCCCTCTTTCGGGGCCTCCGTCGCTGTCTGCCCGGATGGTGTAGTGGCCCATCATACGACCCTGTCACGGTCGTGACGCGGGTTCAAATCCCGCTCCGGGCGTATTCTGTCGCCGCCAGTCGACGAGCGAAGCGAGTCGATACCGGCGGTGACGAATCGTTTCAGAGGGATTTGAACCAGGGAGTGAAGCGAGCGAAGCGAGCGGAACGAGTGGGGTTCAAATCCCGCTCCGGGCGTTCTCGACGAACGATTCGGCGAGCGTAGCGAGCCGTTCGTCGAGAACGCTCGCACGAGGGTGTGATCGGTCATTCGTTCGACGATACCGACCGCAGTCGGAGCGGAGCGTATCACGGACGAGGCCTCGAGGGAGTCGAAAGCGAGGAGCGCCGCGGGCGGGTTCGGGACTCAGATCCCTTCCTCGCCCTCCTGTGCGAGGATGACCACCATCGAGAGCCCGGAGATGACGAGGAGGATGAGCGTGGGGACGACCGCGTACTGGTAGAGCGCGGTCGCCTGCGCGCGCCAGATCTGCGTGACGATCGTATCGAACCCGGAGGGACGGAGCACGAGCGTCACCGGCAGTTCCTTCATCGTCGTGAGGAACACGAGGGCCGCGCCGGCGACGATGCCCGAGCGTGTGAGCGGAAACGTCACGCGCTTGAACGCGCCCGTCGGCGACTCCCCGAGCGTGCGACCCGCCTCGACGAGCCGCCGGTCGACCTGGAGGATCGACGTCCGGGTCGACCCGACCGCCTGCGGCAGGAAGCGGACGACGTACGCGAACACCAAGAGCGGGAGCGTCTGGTAGAGCCACGGCACGTAGCCGGAGCCGAAGTAGACCAACGCGAGCGCCAGCACGATGCCGGGAACGGCGAACCCGACGTACGTCGCCCGCTCGAAGACGACCGCGAGCGGCGAGTCGTGGTTCGCGGCGAAGTACGCGACGGGGATCGCCGCCAGCGCGGCGACGACGGCTGCCGCCGCGGAAACCGATACCGAGTTGAGCACCTGAACCGGCTCGAACGCCATCGAGGGACGGCGGCCCGCCTCCGACCGGACCAGCCACAGCCCGAGGATCCACAGGGGCACGAGCAGCGCGAACCCGGAGACGCCCGCCGGGAGCAGCGTCGCCGGCCAACGAAGTCGACCGAGCGACACCAGGTCGTTCGTCCGGCCCGCGTCGTCGCCGCTCGCGTTCCGGTCCGAGCGGACCGCCCACTCCAGCGCGAGCACCAGGAGTACGACGACGAGCAGCTGTAAGGAGAGCAGCGCGGCGTAGTCGCGGCCGAACGCGTTGTACTCGACGTAGATCTGGCGGGTGAACACCGGCAGCCGCATGATGGAGGGCGTGCCGAAGTCGGAGACCGCGTACAGCGCCGCGAGCAGCGACCCGGCGGCGATCGCCGGGCGGATCGTCGGGAGCGTCACCCGGCGGAACGCCGCGAGCCGCCCGTGGTTCAGCGTCCGGGCCGCCTCCAGGAGGGTCGTGTCGAACGACAGCAGCGCGGCCCGCGTCGTCAGGTAGACGTACGGATACGTGTACAGCGTGATGACGAGGATCGAGCCGGAGAGCCCGGTGATGTCGGGCACGCGAGCGACGCCGAGCGGGGCGAGCACCTCGTGGAACTCGCCTTGCGGCCCGAACGCGGAGACGAACGAGAAGGCACCGACGTAGCTCGGCACGACGAGGGGGAGCGCGGCCGCGATCGACCAGAACCGCCGGAACGGGAGGTCGGTCCGCGTGGTGAGGTACGCGAGCGGGACGCCGACCGCGATCGAGAAGGCGGTGACGCCGGCCATCAACAGCAGGCTGTTGACGAGCACCTCGGCGGTGGCCGGGCTGAACATCAGGTCGGTCGCGCGCTCCCGCTCGACCGCGGCCGCCTCGATGACGAGCCACGCCAGCGGGAACACGAGCGCCGCGGCGATCGCCGCACACAGCAGCGTCAGTCCGATCGGGAGGCGGTCGTCGCCGTCGGTCAGACGGTCGCGGATGCGGTGTCGCAGGGTCATTGTACGGGAAGCGGAGTCGCTTTCCACGAGCGAGGGCGTGCCCGGCGTTAGGGGTTCCGATCGCTCGGCGAGCGCACTCCGACGGATATAAGGATTTAGGGCCACCTAAAAACTTCCATGGAACTGACGCGACGCGACGCGGCGGCCGCGCTGGCCGCGGTCGGCGCGACGGGCGGCGTCGCGCTCGGCGTCCGTCGAGCGGGCGACGGGGGGACGGGCGACGACGGAAGCGCGGGCGGCGCGGACGGAGCCGCCGGCGACGGCGAAGGCGACCGGAGCCCCTCCGACGAGGCGGTCCGCGAGGCGATGGCCGCGGTCGCGACGGCGGTCTATCCGGACGCCGTCTCGGGAGTCGAGTCGTTCGTCGACGGCTTCCTCGACGGCCGGCTCGACGGGTCGGCACACGCCGAGGGGATCCGGGCGGCGGTCGCCGAACTCGAGTCGTCGGCGCGGTCGTGGTACGACGCCCCCGTCGCCGACCTGGAGACGGCCGAGCGCGACGAACTCCTGCGCGAACTCGGCGCTGACACGGCCGAGGAGGACCCGCACGGCACGACCGCGGAGCGGGTGCGGTTCTTCGTCGTCAACGAGCTTCTGATCGCGCTGTACGCCTCGCCGACCGGCGGCGAACTCGTCGGGATCGAGAACCCGCAGGGATACGCCGGCGGGGCCGAGAGCTACACGCGAGGGTCGCCGTGAGCGGCGCGGAGAGCGTCGGGAACGAGGGGGGCGGCGGTACCGAGGGAAGCGACGGCGACGCCGTCGACCGCACCCCCGTTCCCGACGCGGACGTCTGCGTCGTCGGCGCCGGACCGGCGGGCGCGCTCGTCGCCGACCGGCTCGCGGGCGACCACGAGGTCGTGGTGCTCGACGCGGGGCCGCGGTTCGACCCCGAAGACCGACTCGCGAGACAGGAGCGGGCGATCCGCCCGTTCTACGACCGCCCGGACGTGTGGGGCGTCGGGGGAGCGCGCGACGCTCACGAGAACGCCGGCGACTGGTTTTATCCCCTTAATCACGCCCGCGTGAAGGGGGTGGGCGGGTCGACGCTCCACTGGCAGGGGATGGTGATGCGCCTCCACGAGGACGACTTCAACTCCGGCTCGACGCGGGGGGTCGGCCCCGACTGGCCGATCGACTACGCCGACCTGCGGCCCTACTACGTGGAGGCCGAGCGCGAACTCGGCGTCGCGGGGGCCTCCGACAACCCCTACGCGCCGCCGCGCGAGGAGCCGCACCCGATGCCCGCCTTCGAACCCTCCTACAGCGACTCGCTGTTCGCCGAGGCCTGCGAGTCGCTGGGGATCGACATGCACTCCGTGCCGAACGCGCGCAACTCCGAGCCGTACGACGACCGGTCGCCCTGCGTCGGCTACGGCACCTGCCAGCCCGTCTGCCCCTCGGGGGCCAAATACGACGCGACCGTCCATATCGAGCGCGCAGAGGAGCGGGGCGCGACCGTCATCGACCGCGCCCCCGTCCAGCGGCTCGAACACGACGACGACGATTCGGTCACGACGGCCGTCTACGCGACGCCCGAGGGCGAGGAGCACGGGCAGGAGGCCGACGCGTTCGTCGTCGCCGCCGGCGGCGTGGAGACGCCGCGGCTCCTCCTCCTTTCCGACTCCGACCGGTATCCCGACGGCCTCGCGAACGGGAGCGGCCACGTCGGCGAGTTCTTCATGGACCACCTGTTCGCGGGCGCGGGCGGCACGCTCGACGAGCCGACCAGGCAGAACCACGTCGGCTTCTACACGAGCGCCTGCGATCAGTTCTACGACGAGGCCGACGAGACGCAGGCCCCCTTCAAGCTGGAGTTCTTCAACTACGCCGGCCCCTCGCCGGTCGAGATGGCGCTGTCCGGCGACGACTGGGGCGATCCGCTCTTAGACCGGCTCCGCGACGGGTACGGCGACCACGTCGCGATGGGCGGGCTCGTCGAGCAGGCCCCGGACGCCGACAGCCGCGTGACGCTCGCCGACGACCGAGTCGACGACCACGGCAATCCCGTACCCCGGATCGAGTGGACCGTGGGCGACCGCGCGCTCGACACGATCGAGCGCGCGAACGAGATCCAGGTGGAGATATTAGAGGAGCTCGGCGCGGACGTGGGGTGGGTCGCGGGCCCGGACGCGACCGGCCCCGCCTACCACCACATGGGCACGACGCGGATGAGCGGCGATCCCGATCGGGGCGTCGTCGACGCCGACTGCCGCACCCACGACCTGGACAACTGCTGGATCGCCTCCAGCTCCGTCTTCCCCACGAGCGGCGCGATGAACCCCACGCTCACCATCGCCGCGCTCGCGCTCCGGGTCGCCGACGACGTGGACGCGCGGCTCGGCGAGGCGTGAGGCGGCCGCGTCGCTCTCGGGCGTGTCACGCCGACTCGCGATTGTTTTAGGTAAACCTAAAAATTCAAGTGGGTGCGACGTGAGGTGCGGGTAATGAGCGACTCAGCGCACACGACGAACGGGGCCGCGAGCGCGTTCGACGCGGACGCGACCGACGATGCGGGTTCGACCGACGACGCGGACTCGATCGACGATGCGGGTTCGACCGACGACGCGAACTCGATCGACGGAACGGACGCGGCCGACGGGGCGGCGAGCGCCGACGCCGACGAGTACACCTTCGACGACCTGAGCGTCGTGATGGGCACGTACAACGAGGCGGAGGCGATCGGGACCGTCCTCTCCGACATCGACGAGGTCACCGACGGCCGCGCGGAGGTCGTCTGCGTCGACGGCTCCTCGGACCGCACGCCGGAGATCGCCCGCGAGCACGGCGCGCGCGTCATCGAACAGGAGCCCCAGGGGTACGGCGTGGCGGTGCGCGAGGCGATCCTCGCGCCCGACCGCCCGGTGGTCGTCACGACCGACTGCGACGACACCTACCCGATGGAGGCGTTGCCGGCGTTCCTCACGGAGATCAACGACGGCGCGGACGTGGTGAGCGGCGATCGGCTCTACCACGGCGCGAAGGCGATGCCGGCGTTCAACCGCCTCGGCAACCACGCGTTCGCGGCGGTCGCGAGCCTGCTCATGGGCGAGCGCGTCCACGACACCACCACCGGGATGCGCGCGTACCGCCGCGAGGTCGTCGAGGGGATCGGCTGGACGGAGAACACCGGCCTCTCCGCCGAGCTCCTGATCCGCCCGCTGATGCGCGGCCACGACGTGCGCGAGCGCCCGATCCGGTACGCGGAGCGCCTCGGCGAGACGAAGCTCGATCCGATCGGCGGCGGGGCCGCCATCGCGAAGTCGATCGTCACCGTCTGCCTCGAAGAGCAGCTCCGGCGGTTCTGACGGGACGACCTCGACTCTAAACCGGACGGCGGTCCACACACGGTGGGCATCCAGGACCGCCGCCGGCGGCGTATTTCGCAACCGGGAACGACGCGCTCGTTCGAAACCGACGGGCGATCGTTCACCGCGGTCGCGTTCGCTTCGCAGTATCGGCCGATCTATCCGTCCTCGTCGCTCGGGACCGCGGCCAGCGCGTCCTCGACGACCCGGAGCGCCGTCGCGCCGTCGCGCCTACCGACGACCGCGACGAGCGAGCCGTCGTCGTCCCCCGCGACCGCGACGCCCGCGGCCGCGACCGCGACGCCGACCGCGTCGAGCCGGGAGAGCGCGGCCGCCAGCGCGGCAGCGTCGACCTCGCCGGTCGCGAGCAGCGCGGTGTGCGAGCCGTCCGGGACGACCGCCGCGCCGCCGACTCGAAGCAGCGACTCGCCGTCGTCGCCGTCGCCGCCCGCTCCACCCGCCTCGTCGTCGGTCACGACCCCGACGCCGCTCCGCATCGTGACGCTCGCGGTTCGGGCCGCGGTCGCGTACGCCGGGAGGTCCTCGCGGAACCGGCGGAGCGCGGTCGCGACCGCGTCCTCGTCGCCGTCGAGGTCGGTCGACTCGACGAGCCACGCGGCGGCCGCGCTGTGGTTCAGGACTCCCGCGCGGAGCGCGTCGAGGAGGAAGGGATGGTCCCGGACCGCCTCGCGGGTGTCGGCTGCCAGCGACATGCTCGCTTCTGTGCGAGCGGTCGACATGTCGGTTTCGGTCGGCGTGCGCCGGGGTCGGCGTGCGCCGGGGTCGGCGTGCGCCGGGGTCGGTCGGCGCGCGACCGTCCCGCTCCGGACCGTTCGCCTGAGCGTTCCCACGCCCTCGCAGCCTCCGAAGTCCCTAAGAGCGGCGCGCCCCCAGATCGGGTATGCAGTCGCTCGTCATCGTCGCGCACGGCTCCCACCTCAACCCGGAATCGAGCGCGCCGACCTACGCACACGCCGACACGATCCGCGCGTCCGGGGCGTTCGACGAGGTGAAGACCGGGTTCTGGAAGGAGGAACCGCACTTCCGGGAGGTGCTCCGCACCGTCGAGGGCGACGAGGTGTACGTCGTCCCGCTTTTCGTCTCCGAGGGCTACTTCACCGAACAGGTGATCCCCCGCGAGCTTCGACTGGAGGGGTGGGACGTCTCCGAGTGGGACTCCGACGGCCTCTCCGCGGACCAGGCCACGCTCGTCGCCGAGGACGTCGACCGCGAGGTCCACTACTGCGGCCCCGTCGGCACCCACCGCGCGATGACGGACGTGATCGTCCGGCGCGCGGAGTCGGTCACCGGCGACTCCGACGTGGGCGAGGGATTTGGGCTGGCGGTCGTCGGCCACGGTACCGAGCGCAACGAGAACTCGGCGAAGGCGATCGAGTACCACGCCGACCGGATCGCGGAACGCGATCGCTTCGACGAGGTGGAGGCGCTCTACATGGACGAGGACCCCGAAGTCGACGACCTCCCGGAGTACTTCGAGAGCGACGACGTCGTCTTGGTCCCGCTCTTCATCGCCGACGGCTACCACACCCAGGAGGACATCCCGGAGGACGTGGGGCTCTGTGAGGACCACACGGAGGGCTACGACGTGCCGACCGCGGTCGACGGCACCCGGATCTGGTACGCCGGCGCGGTGGGCACCGAACCCCTCATGGCCGACGTGATCTTGGAGCGCGCGGCGGACGCCGGGGCCGACCTCGGCGACGCGCTCGCGACCGTGCGTGAAACCACTCGCGTCGCCGCGGGGGACTGATCGTGGCGGACTCCACTCCTACCGCGTCCGAGGCCGCTGCAACCGGAGACGACCCCGACGTCCCCGATATCGACCTCCCGAGCGACGCCTTCGACGCGGTGCTCGACGAACTCGGCGATCCCGACGACCCCGACGACGAGCTCCGGTTCGAGGGGTTCACGGTCGCCGTCTCGGGCGACGGTCGCGCCGGCGACGCCGACGCCCGCTACGTCCTCGACCCGGCCGGCGACGATCCCCGAACGGGTCTGAGCGAGCGCGACCTCCACGCGGCGCTCGCCGAGCGCGCGGCCGCCGTCACCGACTGGTACGTCTTCGAGCGCGTCGTCGGCGAGTTCGGCCCCCGGCGCGCGTTCCTGCGGTGGATCGAGGACGCCGACGGTGCGACCGTGGCCGCCCGGTACGCCGCGCTCGCGGCGGGGGTAGAGCGCGCGTGGGGGCAGCTCCGGATCACCGCCCGCGTCACCGACCGCGGCGAGCGCCGGTACGAGGTGCGCCACGAGGCCGACGCGGGCGTCCCCCGCGAGGAGCTGACCGTCCACGACGACCCGCTCGACGCCCGCGACATCGTCAAACTCGACGAGCGGGGACGCTACCGGCCGCTGAAGACCGCGCCCACGCTGCGCGGCGGGTGGATCTTCCCCGACGTGGGGCCGAAGGCGGTCTACGAGACGGTCGAGACGATCTATCCGGCCACGATCGCCAACTGGCACCGCGAGCGCGAGGGCGAACTCGACGTGAGCCACTGGCGCGAGACGATGGAGCGGCAGTCCGGCATCTACGGCGTGATCCGGACGTGGGACCGCGGTGAGGGATACGAGCACGTGAACTGGGTCGCCGAGGCCTGCTGTGACGACTCGCAGTGTCTGAAACGCCGGGAGTGGGAGTACGACGACGAGACCGACCTCGACGTCGACGGCGGCGACGGCGTCTTCCCCTGCCGGGAGCCGTGTTCGGTCGTCGTGAGCGCCGCCCGCAAGTGGACGCGCCTTGAGAGCGAGCAGTCCAGAACGTACGCGTTCGAGCTCACGCCGAGCGAGAAGGAGCAGCTCGAGGCGATCGTCGACGCGGTCGCGGACGGCCGGATCGACGAGATCCGCGAGGCGGACACGAAGGAGGGGGCGAACCGCTACCGCGCCCGGTTCCTCCGCGCGAAGCTGTTCGACGAGGACGGGAACCTCGGCGGCGTGCCGACCGACCCCGACGACGAGTAGCCGCGAGTTCGCCGCGAGTTCGTCGCAGTCGGGTCGCCGTCGCTACATCGCCGTCGACCCGCGGCCGCTCACATGAAGTCGGCGATGCCCGACTGCTTGTTGGTGTCGTCTTCGAAGATCGACTCCAGGGCGTCCTCGAGCACGTACAGCCGCTGTTTGGTGTAGGGCCGGCAGCCGAACCGCTCCGCGACCTCGATGGCGGTGTCGACGTACTTGCTCACGGATCCCTCGTGGACGGTGAGGTTCACCCGGCCGCCGCACTCCCGGCAGTCGCCCGAGAGGGGCATCCGCCGGTACTTCTCGCCGCAGTCGAGACACCGCGTCTCCTGGCGCGAGAACGCCCGCAGGTTCCCGATGATGTCCGGCAGGAAGTGGTACTCGATGACGCGTTCCGCCACGTCCGTCTCGTCGACCGCGCGGACCTTCCGGGCCAGCTCCAGTTGGGCGTCCATCTTCTCCATCATGTCGCCGAGCGTCTTGTACGCCGAGAGGTCCGGCCCCATCGCGATGTCGGTCGTGTCGTGGGTGTGGTCGAACCCGCGGTACTCGTCGTCGGTGCCGAGCGTGTCCTCGCCCAGTTGGATCCGCTCTTCGACCGCCCCCGGATCCGCCATCTCGCGGGTCGCCTCGTAGAACGCCAGCGGGTACCGCCGCACGACGTCCATGTTGTGCGCCTCGTCGTCGATCTCCGAGGGGTCGATCCGCGAGGACATCACGAGCGGCGCGTCCATGCGACCGCCGCGCTGGTCCGGCAGAAACGTCTTCGAGAAGTTGAGAAGCCCGTCCATGAGCAGCATCACGCAATCCTCGTCACCATCACATTGATCTGCTGATATATCATTTGCTATTAACGAATGGGTCTCCTCCACGGTGAGACAGTAGACGTGATCGGTGTCACTCTCGACAAACTCGATCTCTCTAATACTATCTAGTAGGTAGTCACCGGATCCACCGTCCGAAGCGACAGACGTACCCGGTTTGATCGATGAGACATTCGTCTCCAGTCGATCCTCCTTTCTGGTGAGGTGGAATCCGGCCACCTCGGAGAAGCGTACGGCTTCGCGCGAGGAAATGACAATGATGTACGCCTGCGAAGTGAGACGAGTGTCGGTCTCATCGTAGAAGTCCGGGAACTTATCTTGGAGTTGAGCGCGCTTCGGTCGGTCAATTTTCGCGTGGATGTCGAGTCGTCTCAGAAGCCCGATCAGGTCCTCACGAAGTTCTTCGCTTATTGTGGTTGCCGTGATGCGAAGTGATCCCTTGGCCACGCTGCCATCGCCGCTGAAGTACCCGCTCAGGTACGCACCGACGACCTCGTCAGATGCATCGAATATTTGATCGGGGACGCGTTTCGTATGCGCGTACACACCGGCATCGAGTACCGAGTCGAAGAACGCACGCAACAGGCGACCGGAGACGGTCACTTTCGCGTGATTCTCTTCGTACGGATCGACACCGAACTCCTCCCGCAGAACGTCGACGAAGAACTCTCGCGCTTCCGACTCGGTTCCACAGATCGTCGTTTGGTGAATGGTGCCCTTCGGTGTCTCCTGTTCGCGAGCGAATCCCTCGGCCGCGTAGTAGCCGAGCAACGTCGTGACGCGCCGGTTGAGCTCGACGATCCGGTTGATCTCAGTGCGGTCACGTTTCATCCCGAGCGTCACGTCTTCCGGGACGAACTCGAGCAGTTCGTCGAGCGAGGAGAAACACCGCTGAAGATACGACGCGGGGAAACTCTCGCGGTACAGGTAGTTACTCAGCGTCTTCTTGTTCGTCTCGAACACTTCGGTCATACTCTGGAGCGGGTAGAACCGTCCCTCCCAGTCGTCGGCGAACGCGTCCTCGAAGAGTTCGTACAGCCGATCCTTGTCCAACCCTGTTATCATGAGGCGGTCGGTCGGAACCGCTTCGGATCGAATGAACTCGGCGAGCAGATCGAACCGACGTGAACTCCGATCGCCGTCGTCGTTCCCGACCGAATCGGGGATGACCAGCTCGTCGGTCGTATCGAGGTCTCGCGCTTCGACACCGACGATCGAGTCCTCCTCTACGTCGTACACGTGGACTCCGTGATCCGGGGTGACGGTTATCGATCGTCCGGAGTCAGTCCGAACCCGTACGAGGTGATCCGGCGCTTCGTGTTTACTGACCGCTTCCACCGGACGAGAGACTCGATCCCCGTCGGCGGTCAAGGCGGGAACGTACAGATCTCCATCGACGTCCTCCAGCTTGCCGACTGCAGTTCCGAAGTCGTCGAATTCGACATCGGATCGATCGAGATACGTCTCGACGAACGCCTCGATCTCGTCGTATCGGAGGCGACCGGTCTCGTCCTCGTACCAGATCTTCGTCTCCGGGTGGAAGCAGTTCCGACGTTTCGCGGCGTGAAAGTACGGATGCGCGTAGCCGACCGCGGCCGAGGTGAACCCCACGACCCGGCCGACGGTCGCGGCGCTCGTGTGCGGGGCCATCCCGAAGACGAGCTCGCCGACGAGGTCGTCGCGCTCGTTGACCTCGTAGAAGCGCGGGAGGTCGTAGAACTGCGCGAGGAGGTCGTCGACGAAGTCGGCGGTCCGTAGCATGTGTTCGGCCGCGCCGTCCGAGAGCACGACGTCCTGGACTTTGAGCTCGACGAGCTGGTCGTCGTGACGCAGCGGGTCGCCGTCGATGTCGGTCTCGTACCCCAGCTCCCGGAAGTGGTCGGCGGTGACGTCGAGCTCCTCGGGGCGGACCGACGTGACCGGGAGGTCGGTCATGTCGTACCGGACCGTCCCGTCCTTGAACGAGGTGACGCCGTTCTTCGCGCGTAAGATCCCCTTCTCGATGGGTTCGGGCGTCTTGTTCGTCGAGGTGAGCCCCTGGACCCCTTTGAGGATCTCGAAGGCGGACTCGCGCTCGCCGACCGATTCGAGCGCCGAGCGGTAGGCGTCGTTGAGGTCGACCTCCTGGTAGGTCGCCGCTGTGACCTCCCACTCACAGCGCGGGCACTCGATTCGCCCGGCCTCGTCGGGCTCGCAGACGGTGCCGCAGTCGCCGCACTCGTAGTGGGGCTCGGTGTGGGTGCCACAGTCGGGACACGAGGGACGATAGGTGTGGGTGCCGCAGTCGGGACACGCGCGATCCGCGACCTCGAGTTCGTGGCGGCCGCGTCGCCCGCGGTCGTCCATCGTCCGGGCCGCCTCGGCGACGTCGCGCTGCGGGCCGCCGGCCTCGTTGATCGGGAACAGCGTGTGGACCGCCGGCGAGAGGTCGCGGCTCTCCGACTTCTCCGGACGGCCCATCCGGTTGCCGATCCGGACCGGGGCGCGCTCGCGAACCTCGAATGACGCGATCGCGTTCACGGCTCGCACCGCGTTGTCGCCGCCGTCCCACTCGCGGGCGGCCGCCGGGAGCTCGTCCCACTCCCTCCGGAGCCCGTCGTCGACCCCGAGCGAGCGCGCGAGCGGCCGCCACGTCGGGACCCGGAGCGAATCGGGCGTGGCGGCGTGTTCGACGAGCAGCCGTTCGAGCGCGCTCGCGATCCGATCGGTACGTTCGATCGCCAGCACGCCCTCGACGATCTCGCCGCCCGCGACCGCGTCGGCGAGCGCCTCGAACTCGGCGACCGACACGTCGTGCCAGAGGTAGGTGTACTCGGGGTGGAGCGGGCAGTCGTACGACGCCGCCCACTCGAGCGCCTCCTCGGGGTCCGGGTGTTCGAGGTCGACGTTGGGATCGTCGTCGAGCGCCTGGACGTCCGCGCCCGCCGCCTCGAACTCCTGGACCCACCACTCGTAGACGTACGAGGCCGGCACGAGCGGATGGTTGTTCTCGACGAACTCCCCGTAGTTGACGAGGTACTCGCCCAGATCGAGGATCTCCTCCACGCCGTTGCGGACGGCGAGCGCCTCCTCGGGGTCGTCGATCCGCCGGACCTCGCCGTTCGCGAGCTTCACCGTCGGGCCCTCGATGGAGTCGACCGGAACGACGCCCGCGGCCTTTCCCGGACGCTCGGTCTTTATCTGCGTCCCGGTCGCGAGGAAGTCGTCCACGAGGTGCATCGTCGCCGGGTGCACGCCCGCGGTCGCGAAGCCGTGGTTTCTCGCGCGGCCGTACCGGAGCCGGAACCCGCCGTCCTCCGACGGGTGCGTGAACACCGGCCGCCCGGCGATCAGGTCCCGCAGGAACTTCTGTGAGGGCTTCGGCCGGGGCGGTCCGGCGGGGCTGGCATCGTCGGACCGTCCGTCCGCGCTCGCGTCGTCGCCTCCGCGTTCGTCGCCCTCGCGTTCGTCGCTCGCGCCCTCGTCCTCGCCCCCGTCTCCGTCCTTCCCGATCGTCCCGTCGATGAGGTCCTGGAGCCACGGCCAGTCGACCTCCTCGAGGTCGCGAGTGTACCGCTGGATCTTCGGGGCCTTCAACGCGATCCCCTCGGCGGCGACGAGACACATCCCGCCGCGTGCGGAGTTGGTGTCGACCCGTTCGAGGTCGCGGAAGCCGGAGACCTCCTCGTCGCCGGTCGCCTCCCCGTCGAGCATGATGGGGATGTTCTCCGCGATGAACTTCGCCTCCTCGTCCTTCGGCGTGTACTGAAGCCCGGTTTCGCGGTCGTAGAGGGCGATCTCCTCGGCGTATCGCTCGACCTCCTCGGTCCGCGCGTGGTACTCGTCGATCCCCAGAAGGGCCCGCGCGTAGTCGGCCACCAGGACCGAGAGCGCCTGTGCGGTCCCGCCCGCGGACCGGATCGGGCCCGCGTAGTAGACGTTGATGAACTCGGTGCCGTCGTCGTTCCGTAACAGCTCGACGCGGTCGATCCCCTCGATCGGCGCGGCGACGACCCCCTCGGTGAGCAGCGCCACGGCGGTCCGAACCGCGCCCTCGATCTTGCCGGCGCGGGAGTCGTAGTCGCCGACGGTCCCCTCGACGAAGTCCGTGACGAGCTCGAGGGCGGCCTCCTCGCGGGACATCTCGCCTTCCAGCTCGCGGACGCGGTCCGCGACCCCGTCGATCCCGAGGATGTTCTCGACGCGGTCGGCCATGTCGCGTGCGACCGGGATCTCGATCTCCGGTTCGGGATCTTTCCCCTGTGCCTTCGCCGTCTCCGCGACCTCGAAGGCCTCGTCGAGCCGCTCCTCGATCCGCGCGAAGTAGCGCTCGTCGTCCGACCTCATCGCCGCCGGGTCGGAGCCGTCGATCCCGACATCAGAGCCATAGGTCCAGGTCGGTGACCGGGTCGTGTTCGCGCTCGAGCGGCTCGGCGAACGCCCGAAGGTGACACTCGCCTGCCCAGACGGTCGCCGAGTCGAGGTGGCCGGCGAGCGCCTGTCCGCTCGGCCGCGACAGCACAGCGTGGGTGTGCGCGAACGCGTCTCCCTCCAGAAGCGAGACGTTGCCGACGCAGGCGGCGACCTCGAGCGGCTCGTCGAAGGTCACCGACCGGTACTCCGTCTCCTCCTGGTCGTAGAACCAGACCTCCGCGTCCTGGACCGCGCCGAGCGCCGAGAACCACCCGGCGTCGACGTCCTCCTCGCGGGCGAGGTCCTCGATCTCCTCACGCCAGTCGGCCCCCGTCTCGAACCGCGCGACGTACTCCGCCGTCGGTTCGACTTCGCGGTACTGCATAGAAACCGGTGACGGGCCGCGGGACAAAAAGCCTTCAGTCGGGCTGGGCGAGCGCGTGGACGTTCTTTCGATATCGCGATATGAAGTGTATCGAGTCGAGGGGGCGGGTCCGGGGTCGAACGAGCGATCTCGAAAAACGCGGCTGCTATCGGCTGTACGACGAGAAAACGCGAGAAAACGGTTCGACCGCCGAGACTCAGAAGGGGGCCTGCGGCCCCTCGTCGTCGTCGCCGTCGGTCGTCTCGCCGGGGAAGGAGGGGGACATGCCGCCGCCGGTGCTGCCGAGGTCGCCGTCGGCGCCCGCACCCATGCCCGTGTCGGCGTGAACGGTCTCGATCTCGGGGATCTCCTTGACCATCCGGGACTTGATCGCCTGGATCGTCATCGGGGAGATGCCACAGCCCGAACACGCTCCGCCGAGCTGGATCTGGACCTCGCCGCTCTCGCGGTCGAGGTGGCTGATCGCGGCGCTCCCGCCGTGCATCTGGATCTGCGGGAAGTTGCGCCGCAGGAAGTTCGTGATCCGCTCGCGGAGGTCGTTGTCCGCGTCGCTCGTATCCGTGCTCATGGCTCCGAGTTGGCGGTCGGTCGGCTTATGCCTTTGGTTCGGGGGGGATCTCCGGGCTATTCGGGGGCGTCGACGCCCAGCGTCCGGTAGAGCTCCGTCTCGATCCGGTCGACGTACTCCTCGAGCGTCGCCTCGAACGTCTCGTCGTCGACGAGGACGCCCTGGAGCCGCTCGCGGGGGTTTTCCGGGAGTTCGACGCGGAACTCGCCGTCCTCGTAGGTCGGCTCGGATTCGTTGAGCACCATCTGGTCGATCCCGTGGATAAGCTCGGAGTCGTAACGCTCGTTCATTTGGTTGAACGCGTTCTTGTACGCCCGCTGGAGTTCGGGGAAGTAGTGGACGTACTTGTCCTCGAACTTCTCGGGGTCGAACTCGTCGGCCATGTCGAGATCCAGGGACCGCCGGGGAAAAAGCCGGTCGATCCGCCGGGGGCGACCCCGAACGCCGACGTGATCGACCGACGTGTCGGCGTACGACCGTTCCGAGGGATCTCGAGGCCGAGCCGAATATGAATCATATTTCGCGATATTAAATAGGATCCCGTCGACCAACCCACGGTGAGGGCGTTCCGAATCAGGTCCCGGAGGTTCCCGTTTCTCGTGCCTGCCCGAGACGTGACGATCCCCCGCCCTACGGCGATCGGTGCCTCGCCCGAAGTCTCCCCGGCGAGACCGGAAGGTTCGGCGCCGATTCGACACCCCGAGGTCGGGGACACGACTCGGCGGTCGTGCGATCGACCACGAACGGTCGTTCAGGCGTCGCTCCGGTCGAGCCGGGGCCAGTCGTCCAACCCGACGCGGAGAGCGGCTTTGAGTGCTCCGAGAACGACGGGGCCGAAGAACAGCCCCATGATCCCGAACGCGTACGCTCCTCCGAGAATACCGAGGAGGATGACGGCGGGATTGAGCTTCGCGTATCTGTCGACGGCGAACGGACGGAGATAGTCGTCGGTGAGCCCGACCACGATGACGCTGTAGGCGAACAGTCCGACGGCGAGCAACGGTTCGCCCGTGAGGTACAGGTAGACCACCGCCCCGCCCCAGACGGGGATCGCACCGACGAGCGGAACCATGGCGAGAACGACCATAACGGCCGTCCAGAACGGCGCGTTGGGAACGCCGGTAGCGACGAGTCCGACTCCGGCGACGACCCCCTGGACGACGGCGACGAAGACGTGTCCGAAGAGAACGCCCCACATCACGTCGTTGATCTCGGCGTAGAGGTCGCGCTGGGTATCCGCCGGAAGGGGGACCGTTCGGTGGATCCAGTCGACCAAGTCGTCACCGTCCTTGAGGAGGTAGTAGACGAGAAAGAGCGCCAACGCGATCCCGATGAGGTGGAAGGTGATCGTACCGAACGCCTGGGTCGACCGTTCGAATACGATCGTCCCGATCTCCCGTCCCGAGGTGACGATCTCGCCCACGATGTCGACCTCCAGTCCGGTGAGCTCCCCGATCCGGGATTCGACCACCGCGATCTGTACCGTGTCAGCGTCGACGTCGCGAAGGATCCGGTCGGCGCTGTCCACGACGGTCGCGAGGACGACGACGAACGGTGCGACGAATCCGGCGACCGCCAGGGCGACGAGCGAGAGTGCGGCTACCATCGGCGATACGTACGCTTCGAGACGGATCTGTAGCGGGTAGAGCACGTAGGCGAGGAGGACGGCACCGAGGACGTACTGGAGAAACGGCCGGATCAGTAGGACCGACAACAGGAGGAGAGCGACGATGAGGGCGAGAACGAACCCCTTGCTGAGATTCACGACTGCGAGTTCATCGAGCAGTGACAAAAAGATTCGACGTCATCACGGCTGTAGACCGCGTTTGCCGCCGTCGACCGTCGGGGGAATCCGGATCGACCCTCGACCGTTCCGCGGGTTTCGTCGACTCGCTCCCGAGAGGAGTTCGTCACTCGCATTCCGTTCGATCGGCCACGACTGGATTTTTCCGGACACGAAACCATTTATCCTGTACGGGCGAGTCGTGGTATCCATGGCTCGGCTCGTTTTCGTGACCGTCCCGGTAGGGAAACGGGACGCCGTTCTCGACGTTCTGACGGACGAAGGAATCAATTACACCCTCACCGACGAGACGAGCAGCCGCGAATACGCCTGTGCCGTTCACTTTCCGCTCCCGACGAACGCCGTCGAGCCCATCCTTGACCGGCTCCGGGAGAACGGGGTAAACGACGATGCGATCACGGTGACGGTCGAGACGCAAACCGTCGTCTCACGCGATTACGACCGGCTCGCGGAGCGGTTCACGGAAGACGACGACAGTCCGGAGCAGATCGCCCGCGAGGAGCTACAGAGCGCGGCCGAGAACCTCGTCCCCGCGTCGATCCCCGTATACGCCGGCATGACAATCGTCAGCGCGATCATCGCAACGGCCGGTCTGCTCCTCGATTCCGCGGCCGTCGTCGTCGGATCGATGGTGATCGCGCCCCTGATCGGCCCCGCAATGGCTGCGAGCGTCGGGACGGTGTTTCGCGACCGCTCGCTCTTCCGAGACGGCATCAAGCTTCAGGTGTTCGGGCTCGTTCTCTCGATCGTCAGTGCGGCCCTCTTCGCGTTCGCCGTCAAGCGCGGAAACCTCGTCCCGCCCGGATTGGATATCCTGGCGATCCCGCAGATCCGTGAACGGTTTCGCCCGGACGTGCTTTCGCTCGTCGTCGCCCTCGGCTCGGGCGTCGCGGGAGTGATCAGCCTCGCGTCCGGGCTCTCTTCGGCGCTGGTCGGCGTCATGATCGCGGTCGCCCTCATCCCGCCGGCCGCGACGGTCGGCATCGGTCTCGCGTGGGGGACGCCGGCGTTGGTTCTCGGCTCGGGAGTCCTGCTCCTCGTCAACGTCCTCTCAATCAACCTCGCCGCACTCGTCATGTTGTGGTACATGGGATATCGGCCGGTCCGGTGGATCAACGTCGAACAGACCCGGCAGACGTTTCTCAAGCGAGTCGGCGTGCTCCTGCTCAGTATCCTCCTGTTGTCCGCCTTCCTCGGCGCGGTCACGTTTTCGTCGTTTCAGACCGCGACTGCGGAGCAATCGATCCAGAACGAGGTCGAGACGACCCTCGACGAACCGGCGTATTCGGAGTTCATCCTCCTGGACGTCGAGTTCGAGTACTCGGAAAACCTTCTCGCTCAGGAACCCTCGCAAGTAACCATCCAGATCGGAGCGCCTCCGGGGGATATCCCTCCCGAACTCGGCGAACGGTTGGACGCCCAAGTCGATCAGGCCGCGGGACGTAACGTCGACGTTCAGATCCGATACGTCACGACTCAACAACCGCCTTGATCCGGTTCGACACGTAGTCACAGCCCCCAGAAAACCGTGATGCCGACGGTCGTGACGATCGTCAGTATCAGTTGTAAGGGTGCGCCGACGCGTGCGAAGTCGGTGAACTTGTACCCGCCCGGTCCGTAGACCATCAGGTTCGTCTGGTAACCGACGGGCGTCAGTAGCGGGGTGCTGGCCGCGAAGGTCACGGCCATCGCGAACGCGAACGGATTGGCGCCGAGCTGTCCGGCGACCTCGACGCCGACCGGCAACATCAACACCACGCTGGCCGAGTTACTGACCATCTCCGTGATCAGCGCCGTCCCCAGATAGAACAGTCCGAGGACCGCGATCACGGGGAGGAGGACGCCCACGGAGACGATGACGTCGGCGATGACGTCCGCCGTCCCGGAGGCCTCGACCGCGATGCCGAGCGGGATGACGCCCGCCACCATGAAGATCACCTGCCAGTCGATGGCGTCGTACGCTTCCTCGGGCGTCAGGATGCCCGTAAAGAACATCGCCGCGACGCCCGTCAGCGCACTCACCATGAGCGTGAGGACGTCGAGTGCTGCGAGTCCGAGGGCGCCGGCGAGGATCCCCAACGCGATGGGGATCTTCGACCGGTCGAACTCTTCCCACCCGTCCTCGCCCGCGATGGCGACGTTCGTGTCCCTCGCGATGCGATCGAGCACCTGGTCGGACGCCTGGACGAGGATGACGTCGCCGGCCCGTAAACGGACCTCCCGGAGACGCTGACGGATCACCTCGTCGCCGCGCCGGATCGCCAGAACCGTCACGTCGTAGTCGCGCTCGAAGTCCGCGACACCGCTGCGCCGACTCGACCAGGGGCCGGGCAACAACACGACTTCGGTGAGTTCGATCTCCTCGTCGGGGGGCTCCTCGTCCGTCTCGTCACCGTCCTCTTCCGTGTCTTCGCTAGACGCCTCGCTCTCTGCGAGAGAGTCGCTGGCCTCCGCGTCGGGCGGCTCCCAGCCGTGACGCCGCGGTGAGAAGCCGGGCGGGAGGGACGCGTCGTCCTCCGCGGCCGCCTCCATGACCTCCGGCAACAGCCGGAGGTGGTCGTGTTCGATGACCTCCTGGAGGGTTTCCTGATCGGCCCTGACGGAGAGGACGTCGCCGGCCCGGATCCGTTCCGATCCGAGTCCGTGGGCGAGCGTTCGGTCGCCACGAACGATCTGGAACACGTCGAGATCGAGGTCCTGCCCGCTCAGTTCCTCGACCCGAGAACCGACGAGCGGCGAGTCCTCCATGACGACGACGTCGGTGAGATAGTCGGTCATGCCGAACGCGTCGGTGGGCGACTCCGCCGGCTCGATCCGGACCGGAGTGAGGTATCGACCGACGGTGAGCAGATACACGATCCCCACGAGCAGGACGACGGCCCCCAGGTGCGTGAACTCGAGCAGCGAGAACGGCCGCGCGTCGGGGCCGCCCACCTGAACCCACACCTCGCTCGCCAGGAGGTTCGTTATCGTCCCGACGACGGTGAGCATGCCGCCCAGCATCGAGGCGAACGACAGCGGGATCAGGAGCTTCGAGGGCGACGTCTTCGTTTGCCGAGCGAGGTTCATTATGGCGGGGATCAACACGGCGACGACCGAGACGTTGCTGACGACCCCGCCCGGCGGCCCGGAGAGCGTGACGGTGGCGAGCAGCTGCCGGAACTCGTCGTCCCCGGCGAACGCGATCAGTTTCCGCGTGAGGATCTGGATGACGCCGGTCCGTCGGACGCCCTCGCTCAGCACGAACATCGCCAGCACGGTGAGCGTCGCGGGGTTCGAGAACCCGGAGACGCCCTGCTCCGGAGACACGCCGGTCCACTCGCCGAGGAGGACGAGCGCGACGACGAGCCCGACCGCAGTGGCGTCGATCGGAACCGGCTGGGTAACGAAGAGGACGAAGACGGTGGCGATGAGTGCCAACACGACGAGCACGTCGATCGAGAGCGGAAGCGATCCGGGGAGCGGCTGTAGGGGCCATCCGGCGCTCGAAGCGGAGAGGAGTGAGAGAGAACTCATTCGTTCGTCGTTCCCGGAGTTCGCTCGATTCCCACATAGCATTTGGGTTCCCTCCGGGTGACGCGGTCGTCTCCCGCAGTTTTGCGGGACGACGCTCGACGAGCGCGTCCGTCGGGGGACGGTTCGACGTTCGTCGACGCGCGACGCTCACGGCGGCGGACGGGTGAGCCGGACAGTTCGGGCCGAAGAGAGCGCGCCTACCGGTTCAGCGTGTGGATCGCCTGCCCCTGCGCGTTCTCGGCGGCCTCCATCACGGCCTCCGAGAGCGTCGGGTGGGTGTGAACCGTCGCGGCGACGTCCTCGAGCGTCGCCCCCATCTCGATCGCGAGCCCGACCTCCGCGATCAGCTCCGAAGCCTCCGGACCGACGATCTGCGCGCCGAGGACGAACCCCTCGTCCGCGTCGGCGACGATCCGGACGAACCCGTCGGTGTGGCCGGTCGTCAGCGCGCGCCCGGAGGCGTTGAAGGGCATCTCGCCGACCGCGACGTCGAAGCCGGCCTCCTCGGCGTCGGTCTCGGTCATCCCGACGGTTCCGATCTCGGGGTCGGTGAAGACGGCGGCGGGGATCGCCCGCTGGTCGAGCGCGGCCGGCTCGCCGGCGATCGTCTCGGCGGCGACGATCCCCTCCTTGGAGGCGGCGTGCGCGAGCATCGGCTCGCCCGCGACGTCGCCGACGGCGTGGACGTGCTCGACCGCGCTCCGGGTCCGGTCGTCCGTCTCGATGAACCCCCGATCGTCGGTCTCGATCCCTGCCCGCTCGAGATCGAGCCCGTCGGTGACGGGTTCGCGGCCGACCGCGACGAGGACCCTGTCGGCGGGGTACGTCGACTCCTCGCCCGCCTCCGTCTCCGTGTGGACGAGGTAGCCGCCGTCGCTCGCCTCCGACCAGCCGGTCGCGCCCTCGCCGAAGCTGAACTCGATTCCCAGATCCTCGGCGCGCTTCCGGACGACGCGTTTCACGTCGTCCTCGTAGGGATCGAGGACGTCCTCGAGCATCTCGACGACCGTGACGTCCGCGCCGAGCTTCGCGTAGACCGTCGCGAGCTCCATCCCGATGTAGCCGCCGCCGCCGACGACGAGGCGGTCGGGGACGCTCTCGGCCGAGAGCGCGGCCGCGGAGTTCCAGACGTGCTCGTCGGCGAAGGAGAAGCCGGGGATCTCGACCGGCCGGGAGCCGGTGGCGACGATCGCGTGCTCGAACTCGATCGACTCCGACCCCTGCCCGTCGCCGCCGTGGGCGACGCGGACCGTCTGGTCGTCGACGAACGAGGCGGCCCCCTCGATCAGGTTCACGCCGTTGGCCTTACACAGCTTCTCGACGCCGCCCGTGAGCCGGTCGACGACGCCCTCCTTCCACTCGATCATGCGCGCGAGGTCGACGGCCGGGTCGGCGTGGATCCCCATCTCCTCGGCGGTGCCCGCCTCGTGGGCGAGCCCGCTCGCCGTGATGAGCGCCTTCGAGGGGATACAACCCCGGTTGAGACACGCCCCGCCGTAGGCGTCCTTCTCGACCAGCGTCACGTCGAGTCCCTTCTGTGCGGCGCGGATCGCGGCGACGTAGCCGCCCGGCCCCGCGCCGATCACCAGTACCTCCGTTCCCGTCGAGATGTCTCCGACCACCATCACTCGTTCAACAGCAGCAGTGGCTCTTCAAGATGGTCCATCACGACGTTCGCGAACTCGGCGGCGACCGCGCCGTCGACGACCCGATGGTCGATCGACAGCGACAGCGGCAGCGTCGAGGCCGGAACGACCTCGTGACCCGTTCCATCTCCGGACCGCTCCCGCACGACGGGGCGCTTCTCGACCGCGCCGAGCCCCAGAACGGCGGTCTCGGGGTAGTTGATGATCGGCGTCGCGTACTCCCCGCCGATCGCGCCGAAGTTCGTCAGCGTGAACGTGCTCCCGCGCAGCTCCTCGGGCGCGAGCGACCGGTCGCGCGCCCGCGACGCGAGGTCGCTCACCTCGGCGGCCAGCTCGAAGAGTCCCTTCTCGTCGACGTCCTCGATTACGGGGACCATCAGTCCCGCATCGGTCGCGACCGCGACGCCGAAGTGGTACTCGTCTTTCAAGACGATCTCCTCGGCCTCCTCGCGGAGCTCGCTGTTGAGGATCGGGTACTCCCGCAGCCCCGCGAGGACCGCCTTCATCACGAACGGCAGGTAGGTGAGTTTCACCCCCACCTCCGCCGCCCTCGGTTTCAGCCGCTCGCGGGCGGCAACGAGCGCGTCGACCTCGGCGGTGTCGTGGTGGGTGACGTGCGGAGCCGTGAACTTCGACTGCTCCATGCGCTCGCCGATCGTCCGGCGGACGCCCCGGTACGGGATCGTCTCTCCCGGCGCGTCGGTCGCCGGATCGGCCGGCGTCGGCTCCGTTTCCACGCCCGATCCACCCTCGCCGGCGGGCGGCGCGGCCTCGTCGTCCGGCCGCGCGCTCGCTTCGGCGTACGCCCGGACGTGCTCCTCCGCGACGAACGCCTCGCCCTCGCGCGTCTCGTCGGTGGGCACGTCGTCGAGATCGACGCCCAGGTCGTTCGCCAGTTTCCGGGTCGCCGGCGTCGAGAGGGTCCGATCCCGGCCGGCGGGCTCGGGACCGGAGCCCGGTTCCGCCGCGGTCGTCGCGCCCGCCCCCTCCGCGGAGCCCCGCTTGCTCACCGCCGACTTCCGGTCACCGGTGTCCATCTCGACCGGCTTCGGGTCGGTCGCGTCGTCCTCGTCGGGATCGGATCCCTCGGCGTCGGCGTGCTCGCGCACGTCGCGCTCGTCGACCCGACCGCCGGGACCGCTCCCGTCGACCGCGGAGAGGTCGACGCCGAGCTCGCGCGCCAGCCGACGGACCGACGGCGGGGCGAACGTGCGGCGCGACGGGGAACCCGATTCCGCCTCGACGGAGGTCGGCTCCGAGTCGTCGGGTTCCGCGTCGGTCGGCTTCGTATCGCCGGATTCCGCGTCGGCCGACGCTCCGTCCGCCCCGCCGACGCGGAACGAGATGATGACGTCGCCGACGGGGACGACCTCCCCCTCCTCGACGAACAGCTCCTCGACGACGCCGTCGTAGCTGGAGGGGACCTCCACGAGCGCCTTGTCCGTCTCGACCTCGGCGACGGGCTGGTCCTCCTCGACGCGGTCGCCGGGCGCGACCAGCCACGAGACCAGTTCGCCCTCGGCGACCCCCTCGCCGACGTCCGGCAGCCGGAACTCCTTGACCGTCATGGCTCGAACTCCGCGGCCTCCCTGATACCTTCCTCGATGCGCGTCGCGCTCGGGAGGTAGTAGTCCTCGAGCGCGTACAGCGGGTACGGCACGTCGAACCCGGTGATCCGCTCGATGGGGGCCTCCTGGTACAAGAGCGCCTCCTCCTGGAGGATCGCCGTGATCTCCGCGGCGAGTCCGGCGGTTCTCGGGGCCTCGTGGACGACCGCCGCGCGACCGGTCCGCTCGAAGGCGTCGACGATCGCCTCCCGGTCGAGCGGCGAGATCGTCCGCAGGTCGAGCACCTCGCACTCGATGCCGTCCTCGGCGAGCGCCTCGGCGGCCTCGAGGGTGGGACGCGTCATCGCGCCGTAGGTGAAGACGGCGACGTCGTCGCCCGCGCGCCTGGTCGTCGCCTCGCCGATCGGGACCGTGTACGGCTCCTCGGGAACCTCCTCGCGGAACGCGCGGTAGATCAGCTTCGGCTCGAGGAATATCACGGGATCGGGATCGCGGATCGACGCCGCGAGCAGTCCCTTCGTGTCGTACGGGGTGGAGGGGATCACGACCTTCAGCCCCGCCTCGTGGGCGTAGAAGGCCTCCTTCGACTCCGAGTGGTGTTCGGGCGCGCGGATCCCGCCGCCGTACGGCGCCCGGAGGGTCATCGGCAGCGTGAACCGGCCCCGCGAGCGGGCCCGGAACCGGGCCATGTGCGAGACGATCTGGTCGTAGCCGGGATACATGAACCCCGAGAACTGGATCTCTGGGACCGGCCGCATCCCCATGGCGGCCATCCCGACCGCGCAGCCGACGATGGCGGACTCCGCGAGGGGCGTGTCGACGACGCGGTCGCCGCCGAACTCCTCGTGGAGCCCCTCTGTCGCGCGGAAGACGCCGCCGTTCTTCCCGACGTCCTGGCCCATCACGACGACGTCGTCGTCCGCGCGGAGTTCGGTGTGGAGTCCGTCCCGTACCGCCTGTACCAGCGTGAGGTTCTGCGTGTCGCTCATTTATTCACCCAGGAAGGCCGCGTCGCCGCGTTCCTCGCGGAGCGCCGTGAGCTCCGCGTGCTGCGCCTCCAGTTCGGTCGGGAGCTCGGCGTAGGCGTGCTCGAACAGCGCCCGCGGCTCCGGTCTGGGGGCCGACTCCGCCGCCTCGATGGCGTCGGCGACGCGCGTCTCGACCTCGGCTTCGATCGCGTCGACCCGGTCGTCATCGAGGATCCCCTCGGCGCGGAGGTACCGCTCCAGCCGCGGGATCGGGTCCTTGCGCCGCCACCGCTCGACCTCGTCGTCGTCGCGGTAGACGGTGGGATCGTCGGCGGTGGTGTGCGCGCCGAAGCGGTACTGGACCGCCTCGATCAGCGTCGGGCGGAGCCGGCTCTCGGGAGGATTCCGCGCCTTCTCGAGGGCCGCCGCCGTGACCGCGTACACCGCGAGCGGGTCCATCCCGTCGACCTGGACGCCGTCGAAGCCGTACGCCTCGGCCTTCCCCGCCAGCGTCGCGCTCCGCGTCTGCCGCTCGCGCGGGACGGAGATCGCCCACTGGTTGTTGTTACAGAAGAGGAGGGTCGGCGTGTCGAAGACGCCCGCGAAGTTACAGGCCTCGTGGAAGTCGCCCTCGCTCGTCGCGCCGTCGCCGAAGTAACAGACGAAGACGTCGTCCTCGCCCCGCAGCTTCGAGGCCCACGCCCCGCCGACCGCGTGGGGGACGTGCGAGGCGATCGGCACCGCGATCGGGAAGACGTTGACGTCGTCGGGCGCGCGCGCGCCGTCGCCGTGGCCCATCCAGTAGAGCAGCGTCTTCTCCGGCGGAAGCCCGTGGACGAACGCCGCGCCGTGCTCGCGGTAGGAGGGAACGATCCAGTCGTCCTCGGCGAGCGCGGTCGCCGACCCGATCTGTGCGCCCTCCTGACCCGACAGCGGCGGGTACGTCCCCATCCGCCCCTGCCGTTGGAGACTCACCGCCCGCCCGTCGAAGTGCCGGGCGAGCCGCATGTCGCGGTAGATCCCGACGAGCGCGTCCTCGTCGAGGTCGGGCACGTCGCCGACGACCGTGCCGTCCTCGTCGAGGACGCGAACGGGGTCGTCGTACGCCCTGTCGAACACGTTCACGGTCGGGGACACCTCGTCATGGGAGTACAGTCCGACGCCTGGGTAATATCCTTTTCGTCGGTGGGTTTACGATGGGCAGGAATCTCGCCGATGAGATGACGGTTCGTTCACCAGAATAGGCCCTAACTGATGATATATAGATAATCGGACGGAGAAGTGGAATCCTTTTCGTCGGATCGCCGCGTTCGATGAATATCTCGAACAAACGTGATGGTTTCGCGGGCGACGGGACGGTCGGGTGCGAGCGTCGTCGGTGCGGTGGCGCGTGCCGACGAGCGGCCGGAGGCCGCGAGTCGCACACGCGAGGGACGCTGCGAGCGGGGCGAGGGACGAACGGAGTGAGTCCCTCGATAAGCGAGCGGCGAAGCCGCGAGCCGCGAGCAGCGAGGCTGGGGAGGCGTGAGGTGCGGGTGCGTTCCCGCGAGCGCAACGAGCGGGAGCACGGGAGTCGCAGCCCGCGCAGCGAGCGAGCAGGACCGTCTTCCGGTGGTGCTGTGGGAGCGGGACTCAACGGGGCAGCCGCCGGGGGTGTTGCCGCCGGCTGCGGGAGGCGCGTAGCGCCCCGCGGCTGGGGCTTTGGCGGTGGTCACCGCGCCAGCGACGGTCTCCACTCGATCGAGACCGCTCCGTGGCGAACGGGCGTTTCGGACGGAAACACGTCCGAAACGTAGGCTCTCAAGGACCGGAAGGGAACCCTACGGCTCGGCGAGGAGGACCGAACGGCCGGGCGACTATCCGAGTCGGAAGGAGGGCTCGTCCGGCTCGCCGTCGAGGTCCTCGAGTTGGATCACGTCCTCGTCCTCGTCCTCGAGCTGCTCGCGGAGGTAGTTGACGTAGCGTTTGTGCTCCTCGAGCTGCTCGCGGAGGTGGTCGGCCTCGAGCTCCAGCCGTTCGTGCTCCCGGACGAAGCTCTTGGGGACCTCGATCTTCGGGGGGAACGACTCGCCGCTGTCGCCCATGCTCTCGAGCTCCGCCTCGGGAATGACGCGGACCTGTCCGTCGTGGGCAACGAGCGTATCCACGTAGTCCCGGAAGACGGCCGAAAGCGAGATGTCCCGCTCCTCGGCGATGTCTCGGAGGGTCTCGAAGGCGTCCTCGTTGACGCGGAACGAGATCGTCTTGTTCTTGTTGCCCATCACGCCCCGATCGTCGCGCGGACTACTTAAACATTTGTCAGACGGTGGCAGACGTCCGGTCGCGCCGGTTCGGAAAAACGAACCGTCGGGGCGGCGTCGGATCCCGGACGTGCCAGGCGATCAGGTCCCGGTCGCGTCGGGCGCTTCCGCATCCTCGACCGCGCCGTCTCCCGCGGTTGACCCGTCCGCGGCGGGGTCGTCGTCCCCGTCGTCGGCGAGTTCGTCGGCGTCGTCGAGGTCCTCGAGCGCAGACAGCGCCGCCGCCTTGTACGTCTCGGGGTCGAGGTCGTACTCCTCGCGGGCCATCCGCGCGTACTCGTTGCCCTCGTCGTCGAAGGCGGCCACGCGCTCGATCGTTCGCTCGGCCGTCTCGGCGACCCAGCGGTCGCGGACGGTCGCGTCGACCTCCGTGATCGACTCCGGGCGGACCGAGACGCGGACCGTCCCGTCGTCGGTCTCGTACGTCCGGGGCTTGCCGACGACCGCGACGTACGCGGGCGGCTCCAGGTCTCGGAGCTTCGAGGCGGCCTCGGGCTGGTACTGGCCGGCGTAGACGAAGAACGTCCCGGTGGGGTCGACGACCCGGCCCCGCCAGTACTCCGAGTCCTCGCCGACGTCCTCCTTCTCGGTGAGAGTGCCGACGAAGAAGACGCGGTTGGCGGACTCCCCCGTCGGCAACAGCAGGTAGACGGGCGCGCGCTCGTCGTCGGACTCCTTGAACGTGTAGCCGGCGTCGTTGAACTCGCTCGCGAACACGCGCCGGGCGACCTCTCGGGTGGGGGTTGACTGGCTCATTTCAGATCGACCTCGCTTCGATCAGCGCGCTCTCGACGTCGACGGCACCGGGTTCCTCCATCTCGTCGACCAGGACGTACCGGCCGAACGTCGGCCCGGTGACGCGGTAGTAGCGGCCGAGCACGTCCTCGGCCATCTCCTCGGCGACGACGGTCGTGTCGAGCGCGTCCATCGCCATGTCCTTGGCCTCCTCGAGGCCCATCCCGGTGAGCTCCTCCGTGGCCTCGCGGTCGAAGATCACCTCGGTGACGGTCTCGCCGTCGTCGAGGACGCCCTTGATGCGCAGGTCGAACTCGCCGTCGACCTGACCGTGTTCCGAGCACCGCCCGTTCTGGAGGACGCGGGTACAGTCCTCCTCGGGGCAGCGCTTTATCAGCCCGGAGCCGGACTGGATGTCGACGAGGGCCCCCTCGACGGTCTCGGCGTTGTCGCCGACCTCGATCTCCTCGTCGATCTCCGTAATCTGTGTCGTCCGGTTGAGCTTCACCGAGTAGCTCCCCTCGTACTCGTCGGTGACGACGTTGGAGAGCTCGTAGGAGGTCCCCTCCTCCAGCTCGGGGAGATCGGAGGTCTCGAAGGCGACGAACTTGATCGTGCCCGACTCGTCGCCGACGAGCCCGACCTGCGAGATGGAGTCGCTTCTGGGCTCCCAGAGGTCGACGAGCTTCACGCGCAGGTCGACCCACCGCTCGTCCTCGTCGATGTCGTTCACCCGGACCCGCTCGGTGCCGCCCCGGCCGAGCTCGTCGCGCTCCATCCCGGCGTCGTCGAGGTAGCTGTTGGTGACGCTTCGGCGCGCCTCCTCGAGCGGTACGCGGTACTCGTTGACCAGGTTTTCGAGCCGCTCTTCGACCTCGTCGGGACCCACCTCGAGGTGGTCCGAGAACTGTTCCGCTATCGCCTCCGCTTCCTGTCGCAGTTCGCTCATGGGTGTCTCGCCTCCGGTCGTGTTTCAATGGGAGGCGTACGACGGTTGGTTCCTCATGATATTAAAACGACGGTGACCGCGGTGAAAGTGACGCTCGAACGGCCGAGCGCGGCTCGAGTCGACCGATCGTGGACGATCGATGGCTGGGCGTCTGACGCGCGTCGGTCACGCGCGGGCTGCGTTTCGAGTGGAACGTTCACACGGATGGGAGTTCGCGAACGGGTGACGTTCACGTTCGCGAACGGGGAGCGGTCACAGGGGTTCACGGGGGCGCTCTCGGCCGACCCGTCGGCAACGGACCTATACTCCGGGCGGTCGAAACCGACGGTATGGACGACCGGCTCGAACGAGTGATCCGCCAGCAGCTCCGGAAGGCCGGCCGGCAGTTCGAGGAGGCCAAGCGGGCGTACGCGGAGGGAAGAACGGGTCCCGACCGCGAGAACGCCGGCGCGGAGCGGTACGACCTGCCGACCGACGACGAGGGGCGCGCGCGGATCGTCTGCCGACGATACGCCGAAAGGCGGTCGGTGACCGTCGACGCCGAGGGGAGACCGGCCTGTTTCGAGTCGGGACACGCCGACTGCGAGGGGTGTGCGGAGGACGTACGGGACGGCTACGTCGAGACGTGGTAGCCGGGGAGGTTATATGCGTTGAAAGCGTGCGAGTTGGCCATGGATCGGAAGACGGTCGCCGTCGCCCTGCTCCTCGTGGTCGGAGCGGGACTGATCCTCTCGGGATTACTCGGCGGGACCGCCGAGCGGCCGGAGCCCGGCGAGGTCCCCCAAGAGTCCCTCATCGAGGTCGAAGGCGACTACGAGCTGTGGCCGTACACGAGTCGAAGCCGATCCGTCTACGGGCAAACCCTCGCGATAAACGTCGTGTTTCAGAACGACGCCGAGACGGTCGAGCGCACGCTCACCGCGGACCCGGACGCCGACTGGCGAGAGACCGCGGCGGCCGAGGAGACCGACGAGTTCGGCGACAGGACGGGAGGCGACAACGGGACGGCGCTGACCGAGCCCGTCGACGACGAGAACGGGACGGACCCGGTTCGTGACCTCGTGGAAGGGAACTGGGAGAGCGCCAGCGGGTCGGAGCGGTACTCGTATTTCAGGGGATCGGACGGCGGCGTCTGGAAGGCGGTCACGTTCGAGATCCACGACGGGACCTACCTCGGTACGCGCGATCACATCCGTGCCTACGAGTCACCGGACGGGGAGTACACGGCGGTACAGATCCACGGGGAGTACTACGACTGGTTCCGCCTCCGTCACACCGTCTCCGACATCGACGATCCGGCGGCTCGGCTCGAGGACGAGTTCATCGACAACCCGACCGCCGCGGAGGTGAGCCGGGAGTACCGGGGGATCGAGGGGGGCTGGAGCGACGGGTGGCTCTCCGTGATCGAGGTCGCGGTCCTCCTCCCGATGGCCGGCGCGCTCCTGCGACGACGGACTCGCGAGGCGACGTGGGAGGCGGTACGCCGCCTCCGTCGGGAGGGTTGCCGACACGGCGCCGCGCTGGCCCTGGCAGTGACGCTCGCGGCGGTCTTCGTCTCGATCCGATACGTGGGGGTCGCGGTGGAGACGGCGTATCCCGCCCTCCCGCCGAAGGCGATCGCCGCGCCGCTGTATCTCGTGATCGCCGTCGGACTCCCGACGCTCGTCGTCGTCGGGAGCGAACGGGCGGACCCGACGGTGGCGTTCCTCGGGGTCGTGTTGGGTCTCGGGACGGGATTCCTCCTCGATTTCGCCGCCGTCGGGGTGGCGGTACCGCCGGGCCTCATCGTCCACCGCGTGGCGGTCCTCGTCGCGCTCGGACTGGTCGCGGTGGGACGCGCCGCGGAGGACCGGCCAGTCCTCGCCGCCGGCGTGGTCGCGTGGATCGTCGGACTGAGCCTCCCGCTCGCGGACGTGATCTGAGATGTCGGACGGGAGCTCCCCGACGGGCAAACTCGGGAGACGGGGGGCGAGGAGACACCATAGAACTGATATAGTTTCGGGGACGAGTCAGCCTGGGAAATGACGGGACCGATCAGTCGTCGTGAGGCGCTCGCGGGTATCGGCCTCGCTGTCGGGAGTGCCGGCTGTGTCGGTCGCGCACGAAACATCGCCGGACGGGATGGGTCCTCACAGCTCGTACTGGAGATCCGGACGACCCCCGCCGACGAGGACCCGAACGGGATCCGGATCGCACGGGCGCTCGCGGAGAACCTGTCCGCCGTTGGCGTCGACGCACGGGTCGAGACGATGAACGGGACCGACCTCCACCGGACGGTGCTTCTCAATCACGACTTCGACGTGTTCGTTGGACAGTACACGGAGGTGCTCCCCTTCGATCCGGACGCACTATACGGACTCGTTTACTCCGGGTTCGCCGCCGAGGCGGGATGGCAGAACCCGTTCGGATTCACCAACTTGGAGACCGACGAGCATCTCGAGGCGCAGCGGATCGCGGACGGATCCGACCGAGACGACGCCGTCGCGGAACTCCTCACCGACGTGTGTGAGAAACAGCCGTTCACCGTCGTCGCCTTCCCGGACGCGCTCGCGGCGACGCGGGCGGATCGATTCGTCGGCTGGGAGACGGGTCCCCCCGTCTCCGCGACCGGGCTTTTCCGCATGGAGTACGTCGACGCCGAAGACGACGAGGATCCGGTCACCCTCCGCCTCGTGACGACCGACGGGCGAATCTCCGAGAACTGGAACCCGATCGCGGCGGAGTACCGGCGATACGGGACGTTCATGTCGCTGTTGTACGATCGGCTCACGGTCGTCGACGACGGGACCGTGGTCCCGTGGCTCGCTCGCAGCTGGGAGTGGCACGATCCGGAGACGCTCGAGATCGAGCTACGGTCGTCGACGTGGCACGACGGGGAGCCGCTGACCGCGGACGACGTCGCGTTCACGTACGGCTTCCTCCGGGACACCTCGATGGGGAACGCCGAGACGCCGGTCCCCGCCTCGCAGTTCCGCGGACGCGGGTCGATCGTGGAGTCGACGACCGTGGTCGACGACTCGACCGTCAGACTGCGGATCGGGGAGACCGGTGCGGAAGTGACAAAACGAGCCTTACAGGTACCGATACTTCCGCAACACGTCTGGAGCGATCGGGCCGAGACGGCGACGGTCGGCGGGTTCGAGTTCGACCTCGAGACCACGGAGGCCCTCGTCATTCCCAACGAGGAGCCCGTGGGGAGCGGCCCCATGCGCTTCGTCGAGGCGACCCCCGGAGAGCGGGTCGTCTTCGAGCGGAACCCCGACCACTTCCTCGCTCGCGCCGGATCGGCCGACGGGGACGATGGGAACTCGGGCGGATCGACGGCCGAGGACGAAGGGTGGGGTTCGATCCCGGACGCGTACCGGGGGAAGCCGTCGTTCGATCGGCTCGAGGTGGCGGTCGTCGGGTCGGACGTGGAGGCGGTACAGTGGGTCGCCGACGGCCACGCCGACGGAACGGTCTCGAATTTGGGTCCGGATTCGGTTCCGCGGATCGGTCGAGAGAGCGGCGTCCGTCTCGTGAGCACGCGGTCGGCCGCGTTCTACTACGTGGGATACAACGCGCGGCGCGCCCCGCTTTCGAACCCGCGGTTCCGTGGGATCGTCGCGTCGCTCGTGGACAAGGCGACGCTCGTCGATGACGCCTTCGCCGGGTACGCACAGCCGGCCGGCAACCCGCTCGCGGCGTCGCCCGAGTGGGTCCCCGAGGACCTCCGTTGGGACGACGAGCGCGGCGAGGACCCGGTGTACCCGTTCCACGGGACGGACGGGTCGGTCGACGTGGAAGCGACGCGCGAGTCGCTCCGCGATATCGGCTATCGGTTCGACGAGTCCGACAGACTTCTGGCGCGGGAGCAATGAGTCCGCTCCTCTCGATCCTCACGAGCGTCCTGTTCTGGGTGACCGCGATGTGTCTCGTGGCGGGGGTCGCGATCGTCGGCCCGCGGCGACTGTACGGGATCGGTGAGAACCTCGTTCCGCACCTCCGCGAGTCGCGTCGCGAGGTCGCCGCCCTGCTCGTCGTGCTCGCCGTGAGCGGGGTCGGCCGTCCCGCGCTTCAGTCGGTCTCCGAGGTGTTCGGTCTCCGGCTGACCGGCGCCATCCTCGCGCTCGAGGGCGGGTTCGTCGCATGGCTCCAGGGGACCTTCCAGAGCCCGCGGCTGACGCTGTACTTCTCCTCCATCTACGTGTTCGGGTACGCGTTCCTGCTCGTGTTCCCGTTTCTCGCGTACGCGGCGCTTCCGAAGCCGACGACGTTGAAGCGACTGATCGTGGCGTACACGCTCAACTACGCGATCGGACTCGTGTTGTACACCGTCGTGTTGGCGTACGGCCCGCGAAACGTGATGCCGGACCTCGTGACCTCGCTTCTGTACACGTTCAACCCGAACTTCCAGACGCTCACCGGGGAGGTGAACGTCGAGACGAACGTGTTTCCCTCACTTCACACCTCCCTGTCGGTGACGGTCGCGGCCTTCGCGGCGCTCACCCGCGAGGAGTACCCCGCGTGGACGCCGATCGCCTGGTGGCTCGCCGGCTCCGTGGTCGTCTCGACGATGTACCTCGGGATCCACTGGCTCACGGACGTAGTCTTCGGAACCGCACTCGCGCTCGGCTGCGTGTACGCCGCCTACCGGTACGTGGATCCGACCGAGGAAGACGCTGAGCCGGACGAGAGAGAGGCTGGACCGGACGAGGGAGACGGCGGGTCGGAGCCCGGCGGGGGAGGGTCGGACTCCGCGTCGTCGACCGTCTGATCGCGGCGGAACCGGTTACGTTCCCTCGACCAGCCGACGGAGGTGCTCGGGAGGGACTGCGCCGCGGGCGGCGTGACCGTCGTACGCGAACGTCGGAACGCCGGTGACGCCGCGTCGTTTCGCCTCCTCGAACAGTTCCGTGACCGCCTCTCGGAGCGTATCGTCGTCCAGCGCGGAGCGAACCTCCGCGGGAGCGACCCCGGAGTCCGCGGCGAGCGAGACGAGGAGGTCGCGGTCGCCGATGTCCTCGCCCTCCCGCCAGAGCGCGGCGAAGATCGCCTCGTCGAACGCCAGCCACGCGTCGTAGGGGTAGTGTTCCTTCACGTAGTAGGAGACGACCTGCGCGTCGAGCGAGTCCACGTCGGTCGCGATCTCCAGGTCCATCTCGGCGTCGTACTCCTCCTGGAGCCGGCGGACGTTCTCCTTGGCCTGCGCGTAGTAGTCCTCGTCCTTCCCGTCGTCGACCGACGTGTCGATGCTCCCGTCAGATCGCCGCTTCCCGCTCCGGAGGTCGAAGGGGTGCCAGTCGATCCGGAGGTCGGCGTCGTCCTCCCCGCGCGTCTCGCGATACTGCTCGAGCGACTGCCGGCCCAGGTAACAGAACGGGCAGACGTAGTCCGAGAATATCGTGACGCTGACGGGGCCCTCCGCGGTCCCGTCGCCGGCCGCCGCGCTCGCGTTCTCGCCGTCGCTTTCGGTGTCGCTCATACCCGCCCTCCGCCCTCGACGCGGAAAGCCCGTTCGACGGCGGCGATCGCCAGCCACTAGTAAAACCGATGAATACCACTCGAGTATGGCAGCTCGCTTCGATCCCGTCTCACCGCCCGTCGCGCTGACGATCGCCGGCAGCGACAGCGGCGGCGGAGCGGGGATACAGGCGGACCTGAAGACGATGACGACCCACGGCGTCTTCGGCACGTCGGTCGTGACGGCGACGACCGCTCAGAACACCCGCGGCGTCGAGGACGTGGCCCCGCTGTCGGCCGAGCACGTGGCCGCCCAGTACGACGCGGTCGTCGAGGACTTCGCGCCCGCCGCGATCAAGACCGGGATGCTGGCGACGCGCGAGGTCGTCGAGACGGTGACGCGCGAGGTGCGGGAGTTCGACGGCCCGGTCGTCGTCGATCCGGTGATGGTGGCCGCGACGGGCGATCGGCTGCTCTCGCCCGCGGCCGAAGACGCCTACGAGGGGCTGATCGCGTCGGCGACGCTCGTCACGCCGAACGCCGACGAGGCGGCGATCCTCGTCGACGGCGCGGTCGAGACGCCCGCCGACGCCGAGCGTGCGGGTCGCGAACTCGTCGAGCGCGGCGCCGACGCGGCGCTCGTGAAAGGCGGGCACCTCGACGCCGACGGGGAGGTCGTGGTCGATACCCTGGCGTGCGGAACCGAGGGCGAGGACGCTCGCGTGCGTCGGATCGAGAACCCGCGGATCGACGCCGCGGCGACCCACGGTTCCGGCTGTACCCTGTCGAGCGCGATCGCCGCGCGGCTGGCCCGCGGCGAGCCCCTCGAGGATGCCGTCGTCGCCGCGGTCGACGACATGGGCGAGGCGATCCGGCGCGGCTACGACGTGGGGGAGGGCCCCGGCGCGGTGAACCCGACGAGGTTCGACGGCGGGCCGTGAGCCCCTCCCGGACGAGACCGGCCAACGACGCGGAGAGATGGTCCGAGAGCGGGCGCCTCCGGCGGCGACGACGGGTCGTGGTCATTCGCCTGAGGCCCTCGGTCAGTCGCTGGGGGCCGCAATCGTGGCCGGCTCGATCTCGAGGAGACGGGCGTCACATCCCCCACATCGAGCCACCACGACGTCGTGGGTGGTACAACAGGACGCCACGACTTCCTCTCCCATCGCCACGTCACCGCCGCACGTCGGACACTCCTCGACGAACAGTCGGAGCGCACCGAGAACGGTGCTCCGGGCCGGTTGCGAGAGTTCGATCCAGTCCCCCTCGGCGTCCCGCAACACGTGGTCGGCCGCCACGTCTGCCCGGAAGGCGGCCCGAGACACCCAGTGACCGACCCGCTCGCCGTCGACGGCGGCGAACACCGCGTTGCCGCGCTCTTCGACCACCAGGTCCTCGTCGGGACCGTAGACCGCGGCGAGCCGCGTGACCGCCGCGACGTCGTCCGTCTCGCGGGCGTCCTCGAGACGCGTCCGCCACGCCGACGCGAACCAGGGCGCGTATCGAAGGTCGGTCCCGTCCTCGGTCTCGACGAGCACGCCCGCCGACAGGAGGTACGACTCGGGGTCGATCGCGTCGGTCGTCGACGGCTCCGCGGTCGACGTGGGAGCCTTGCCGAACAGCGCGAGAACCCGCTTCGGGAGGTACCGCTTGGTGAGTTCGGGCGTCCCCGGAACGAGGTAGCCGCGGAGCCAGATCGCCACGAACGAGACGACGACCACGGCCGCGCCGGCCGCGGGGGTGACGCCGGTTCCGACCACGGCACCGGCGGCGAGGGCCACGGCGACGTTCACCGCCGTACAGGGGAGACACCGGTTTTCGCCGGTGTACTCGGGACGGCGAAACCGACCGATCGGCCCGTCGCGGGACAAGTCCATGCCGGAGGGGACGGCCGATGAGGCCTTGTATGTACGGTCGGTCGCGGACGCCGCGCTCACGCGGCTCCTCGGGTCTGCGACCGCCGCCTCGTCCGTCCCGAGCGACCCGTAGGGTTTTAGCCGCCGACGGCGGGAGTACGGGTATGCCAACGGGGATCGTCGGGGAGTTCCTCGAACTCAAGGAGTCGACGGACGCGGACGTCCTCGCGATGCAGTGCGGCGACTTCTACGAGTTCTTCGCCGACGACGCCGAGCTGGTCGCCGACGAGCTCGATTTGACGGTCTCACAGAAGTCCTCGCACGGGTCGTCGTACCCGATGGCGGGCGTCCCGCTCTCGGAGCTGACGCCGTACCTGAAGGCGCTCGTCGAGCGCGGCTACCGGGTCGCGGTCGCCGACCAGTACGAGACGGGGGACGGCCACGCGCGGGAGATCACCCGAGTGGTCACGCCGGGGACCCTCCTCGAGACGAGCGACGACGACGCGCGGTACCTCGCGACCGTGGTGCGCGGCGGCGGGAGCGGGGGGCACGGCGGAGACGGTGGGGCGGGCGGCGGAAGCGGGGGCGACGCCGACGACGGCCCCTACGGGGTCGCGTTCGCGGACATCACCACCGGCCGGTTCCTCGCGGCCGAACTCGCCGACCGGAGCGACCTCCGTGCGGAGCTGTACCGGTTCGATCCCGCGGAGGTGCTGCCGGGTCCCGACCTCCGGAACGACGACGCCTTCCTCGGGGCGGTCCGTGAGGACCTGACCGGCTCCGTCTCCGTCTTCGACGCGGAGGCGTTCGCGCCGGGGCGGGCGAGCCACGCGGTCCGCGAGCAGTTCGGGGCGGAGACCGCCGACAGCGTCGGGCTCGACTCCGACCCCGCGACGCGGGCGGCCGGCGCGGCGCTGGCCTACGTCGCGGAGACGGGCGCGGGCGTGCTCGCGTCGATGACCCGGCTGACGACGTACGCCGCGAGCGACCACGTCGAGCTCGACGCCACCACCCAGCGCAACCTCGAACTGACGGAGACGATGCGCGGCGACGCCGACGGGACGCTCTTCGACGCGGTCGACCACACGGTCACCGCCGCGGGCGGGCGGCTGCTCCGCGAGTGGCTCACGCGCCCGAAGCGCGACCGCGACGAGCTGGACCGCCGGCTCGACGCGGTGGCGGCGCTCGCGTCCGCGGCGCTCGCGCGCGACCGGCTCCGCGAGACGCTCGGCGACGCGTACGACCTCGAGCGGCTCGCCGCCCGGACGACGAGCGGGAGCGCGGGTGCGCGGGAGCTGTCGTCGGTCCGGGACACCCTCGCGCTGCTTCCCGCGCTCGCGGACGCGGTCGAGGGAACGCCGCTCGCCGACTCGCCGGTCGCGGGGATCCTCCGTCGGCCGGACCGTGCCCGCGCCCGCGACCTCCAAGACGAGCTGGACGGGGCGCTCGCGGAGGACCCGCCGAAGACGAAGACCGAGGGCGGGCTGTTCCGGAAGGGATACGACCCGGAGCTCGACGACCTCATCGAGCGCCACGAGGCGGCCGTCGAGTGGCTCGACACCCTCGCGGAGCGCGAGAAGCGCGACCACGGCCTCACCCACGTCACCGTCGACCGGAACAAGACGGACGGCTACTACATCCAGGTCGGAAAGTCGGTCGCGGACGAGGTGCCGGAACACTACCGGGAGATCAAGACGCTGAAGAACTCGAAGCGGTTCGTCACCGACGAGCTGGAGGAGCGGGAACGGGAGGTGCTCCGGCTGGAGGAGGCGCGCGGCGAGCTGGAGTACGAACTGTTCGAGGAGCTGCGCGAACGAGTCGCCGGGGCGGCGACGCTGCTACAGAACGTCGGCCGGGCGTTCGCGGAGGTGGACGCGCTCGCGTCGCTCGCGACGCACGCGGCGGGCAACGACTGGACGCGGCCGACGCTGACCGAGTCGCGGACCCTCTCGATCGAGGCGGGCCGGCATCCGGTGGTCGAGCGGACGACCGACTTCGTGCCGAACGACCTCGAACTCGACGCCGAGCGCGGATTCCTCATCGTCACGGGGCCGAACATGAGCGGGAAGTCGACGTACATGCGGCAGGCCGCGCTGATCCAGCTGCTCGCGCAGGCGGGGTCGTTCGTCCCGGCGCGGTCGGCCGAGGTCGGGCTCGTCGACGGGATCTACACCCGCGTGGGCGCGCTCGACGAGCTGGCGCAGGGCCGGTCGACGTTCATGGTCGAGATGCAGGAGCTGTCGAACATCCTCCACTCGGCGACCGCGGACTCCCTGGTGATCCTCGACGAGGTGGGCCGCGGTACCGCGACCTACGACGGCATCTCGATCGCCTGGGCGGCCACGGAGTACCTCCACAACGAGGTGCGCGCCCGCACCCTCTTTGCCACCCACTACCACGAGCTGACGACCCTCGCCGAGCACCTCCCGCGGGTCGCGAACGTCCACGTCGCGGTCGACGAGCGCGACGGCGACGTGACGTTCCTCCGGACGGTGCGGGACGGGCCGACGAACCGCTCCTACGGCGTCCACGTCGCCGACCTCGCGGGCGTCCCCGAGCCGGTCGTCGACCGCGCGGACCGGGTGCTCGACCGACTCCGCGAGGAGAAGGCGATCGAGGCCAAGGGCGGCTCGCCGGACGGGTCCGGCGCGACGAGACAGGCCGTCTTCGACCTCTCGACCGGCTCGTTCGCGGGGAACGAGCGCGAAGAGAGCGGGGATCGAAACGGCGACGGGCGCGACGACGACGGCCGTGACGGCGACGCACCCGACCGCGGCGACGGATCGGCCGGCGCGACGGCCGCGACCGTCGAGGAGGGGACGGGGATCGACCCGGAGACGCTGGCGGTGATCGAGGAGTTGACCGACGTCGACGTCGCGGCGACCCCGCCGGTGGAGCTGCTCTCGCGGGTCCAGGAGTGGCAGGAGCGGCTCGACGGGGGCGACTGACGGACGCTCCGAGCGACGGCGACCACCCGTCCGACGGTGACCTCGGCGACCGCGTCTGACGTAAGAACTAATGTGCGACCTCGCCGTAACACGGGTATGGGCATCATGAGCAAGATCCTCGGCGGGGGCGGGCAGCGTTCCGTCGACGACTACGTCGAACTCGACATAGACGACTTCGCCGAGGCGAGCGGGGAGGCGGGCATGAAGGTACACATCGCCGAGATCGGCGACCAGAGCGACGTCATCCCGATCAAGGACGCGGTCTACGACGGCGACTTCGTCATCGCGGACATCACTCGCCACTCCACGTCGGACCGGACAGTCGAACACATCATCGACGAGCTTCGCCAGGTGGCCGAGGAGGTCGACGGCGACATCGTCCAGAAGGGCGACGACCAGCTCGTGGTCGCGCCGACCGGCGTGACCGTCTCGCGTCAGAAGCTCTCTTGATCGGAGGCCCTCCAACGAGGGAACGAACCGCCCGTGACGGCCCGATCCCGAAGTCAGTCTCTCGGCGGTCGAACCGTGTCATATATGCCGTCCTCGCGTCCATAGTAGGCTGAATGGACGATCCGGTCCTACTCACTGGCGCGGGCGGGCGGGTCGGCCAGGCCATCCTCGATGGCATCGGCGAGGAGTACGACTGGCGGCTCCTCGACCGCGAGCCGCTCCCGGCCGCGAAGGTCCCCGACCGGGTGACCGACGCCGACCAATACGTCGCGGACATCACCGACGAGCGCGCCGTCCGCGAGGCCATGCGGGGGGTGAACGCGGTGATCCACCTCGCGGGCGACCCGCGGAAGACCGCGCCGTGGGACTCCGTCCTCCGGAACAACATCGACGGGACGCAGGCCGTGATGCGCGCCGCCGCCGAGGCCGGCGTCGAGAAGTTCGCGTTCGCCTCCTCGAACCACGCCGTCGGCGGCTACGAGACCGACGACCGGACGCCCGACCTCTACCGCCCCGACGACGACTACCGGCTCGACGGCGACGAGCTTCCCCGGCCGGGCAACCTCTACGGCGTCTCGAAGGCGACCGGCGAGTTCCTGGGTCGGTACTACCACGACGAGTTCGGGATGGCCGTCGTCTGCGTCCGCATCGGCAACCTCACCAAGGACCATCCGCCGCGCGAGTACGAGCGCGGCCAGGCGATGTGGCTCTCGCATGGCGACTGCGCGCATCTCTTCGAGCGGTGTCTTCTGGCGGAGTACGGCTTCGAGATCGTCTACGGCATCTCCGATAACGACCGAAAGTACTACTCGATCGACCGCGCCCGCGAGATCCTCGGGTACGATCCGCAGGACAACTCCGCGAACTACACCTTCGAGGGCGACCCGATCGCCGAGGACCCGCCGACCGACGAGCCCTGAGGATCCGTCGACGCCGCCGACGATGCCGACGTCGTCGCCGCGCCGATCACTCGAAGAGTCCCGACACGTCCCGTCGCTCGCGACGGTCCCGGTCGACGTGATCGGCGATCCGGGCCGCGATCTGCGGGCGCGCCTCCGGCCGTCGGAGATACGCGAACACGAGCTCCGTGACTCGCGTCCGGCCCGTTCCCCGTTCCTCGCGGGCGAGCCGCGCCGCCGACGACAGCGTCTCCTCGTCCCCGGCGTCGACCGCCGCCGCCAGCGCGGGCGCGGCCGCGAGCGTCGCCGCCAGATCCAGGTCCTCGAACCCGACGGCGACGCCGTCGATCCGGAGCGTCGGGGGTTCCGGGCCGGGTTCGTCGGGCGAGGTGGAAGCGGCGTCGGGCGTCTCGAGCGCGTCGGCGAGCTCACGGCACCACTCACGAACCGGCTCGAGGACGAGCCCGCGGTACCCCCCGCCGACCCCTCCGAGGAGGGTCACGGCGCGCGTACCGTGTTCGGCGGCGTCGGACCGCTCCCCGCCTCTCGCGCGATCGGCCGCGGTCGCGACCGCGAGTAGCCCCCGGAGAACTCGTTCGTCCTCGCCTTCGCACTCGGCGGCGGCATCGGTGGCGTCGTCGTTACCGCCGGCGGCGACATCGCTACCGTCCTGGTCGACGACCGCGTTCAGCGCCGCTTCCCACCGATCGCGCGCCGCCAGGACGTGTCCGGCGTTGAACAGGGCCACCCCTGCCTCGAACGCCGCGTCGACGGCCTCGTTCCTGGCGTCGCCGTTAGCGTCGCTGGCGTCGGCGGGGCGGTCGTCGCGATCCCCGGCGTCGCCACGAGCGTCGCGTGTCACGCGGTCGTCTCGGTCGGCGCGGAAGATAAACCCCGGCTCGATCGGCACCGAACCAACACGATAATGTGAGTCAAATACAATAGTAAGTTAGACGTGTCAAGTAGCCTTCTGCCGGTCGTCGCAGTCGTCCTCGTCTCGGGACTCGGCGTACAGCTGCTCGCACACCGGCTGAAGGTTCCGAGCGTGGTCTTCTATCTCGTTATCGGGGTCGTCTTAGGTCCCGAGATGCTCGGGCTCGTGACGCTGGACACGTTCGGAGAGGGCCTCGAGATCATCGTCGGCCTCAGCGTCGCGATCATCGTCTTCGAGGGGGCGTTCGCGCTGCGGATCGACCGGATCCGGCGCGCGTCGACCGTCTCGCTCCGGCTGGTCACGATCAGCGCTGCCGTGATGTTCCTCGGGACCGCGATCGCGGTGCGCGTCCTCGAGGGGGCCACCTGGGAGATCGCGCTGCTGATCGGGGCGCTGCTCGTCGCGACCGGCCCCACGGTGATCACGCCCATCCTCGACGTCGTCCGGGTCAGAGACCACGTCGCGACCGCGCTGGAGACGGAGGGGATCGTCAACGACGTGACGGCGGCGATCGTCGCGGTGGTCGTCTTCGAGACGCTGCTTCTCGACGACCTCGGCGTGCCCGCGACGCTCGTGTCTTTTCTCCAGCGGTTCGGCACCGGCGTCGCCGCCGGGATCCTCGCGACGGTCATTATCTACCTGCTCTTAGAGAGCGAGTTGGTTCCCGAACGCGACGTTCAGGCGTCGCAGTTCCTCGTGTTGGCCGCGGCGGTCGGGTCGTTCGCGGCCGCCGAGGCCGTCGCGGCCGAGGCGGGGATCGCCGCGGCGGCGACGAGCGGGATGCTGCTCGGGAACGCCGACATCGACAACAGAGAGGAGATCGAGCGGTTCGCACAGAACACGACGCTCATCGTGCTCTCGTTCGTGTTCATCTCGCTGGCGGCGCTGATAGACGTCGAGGCGATCCTCGGGCTGGGGCTCGGCGCGGTCGGGCTCGTCCTCGTGGTCATGCTCGTGTTGCGCCCGTTGGGGGCGTTCATCGCCACGTTCGGCGTCGAGCGGTTCACGCGGGCCGAGCGGCTGTTCATCGCGGCCGTCGGGCCGCGCGGGATCATCCCGGCGAGCGTGGCGACGCTGTTCGCCATCGAGCTGGAGCTGGCGGGGAACCTCGCGGCCGGACAGCTGCTCGTCGGGACGGTGTTCGCCGTCATCTTCGCGACGGTCGCGGTCGAGGCGGGGCTGGCGCGGCAGATCGGCGAGTACCTCGGAGTGTCACCAATGCGTACGATAATCATCGGCGGGGGTCGGATCGGCCGAGCGCTCGCCACACGACTGGAGAACAGGGGCGAATTCGTCGTCATCGTCGAGTCCGACGCGGACGTGGTCGAGAGCGCGCGCGCCGAGGGGTACACCGTTCACGAGGGCGACGGAAGCGAGGCGGCGGCGTTGCGTAACGCCGGGATCGAGGACGCCAAACGGGTCATCACCACGACTGCCGACGACGACATCAACCTCCTCGCGTGTCAGCTCGCGATCACCAAATTCGACGTCAGGTCGGCGTACTCGCGCGTGAACGACCCCGAGAACGTCGACGCGTTCGAGAGCGTCGGTGTCGAGGCCATCGACGCCACGACGGCGACCGCGGTCGCCATCGACGACGAGATCGAGCGCCCGGCGCTCACCCACTGGATGAACGAGCTCGGCGACAGCCACGACGTCCAGGAGGTGGAGGTGACCTCCGAGAAGCTCGCTGGAAAGACCATCCGCGACCTCAACTCGGACATCCCCGACGGGGCGTTCGTCGCCGTCATCAGCCGTGACGGCGAGAACCGCGTCCCCTCCGCGGACAGCGTGTTGGAGTACGGCGACCACGTCACGTTCATCGGCGACAGCGACGCGGTTCGTCAGGCGATGGACCGGTTCCACCCGCACGACTAAGGCGGCGAGAATTGAGATTCCAGGTGGGGACTCATGCGGTTTTACGATCTTACAAACCGATTCGTATGAGATGATTTTCCACGTTTTCAGGCGAACCGGGCAGTACAATCGGTGTACGAATTGATCGGCCCGAACAGTCCCAGAAGAATCTTTGAGCCGATGTGTTATTCAGGTTGGACGCTTGAGAACAGGTATGATCGGTACAGGGACTCAGATCATCGCAATTACGTTCACCGTTGTGATGGTGCTGACTTTAGCTATGCTGCTACGATTGCTGAAGAATTTTCGTGAGCTGTGAGATCCCTGTACTGAGCGAATCTAATTCCACAAAAAAATACACAAATTGGGCTTTGTTGAAATTCTATTCTTCAGATATATTCTCACCTGAAACAGCCGGTCGATGAGAACTGCTTGTAGCACGGGTGTTTCGTAAGTGATCGAGGTGATACGAAGGGGATCGTTGCTGGCGCGGTGAACACCTCCAAAGCCCCAGCCGCGAGGACTCACGGCTTCACCGTTCGCCAGTCGAGGGCTCCCTTCGGTCGCCCTCGCACGACTCGCGCGGCTCGCTGCGCTCCTCGCTCAGTCGCTTTGCTCCTTCGCTGCGGTGTCGCCGGCGGCTCCGCCGCCGGCTGCCCGTGGCGCGTAGCGCCACGCTGCTTACGTCGCCGAGCTTCGTCCTCGCGGCTGCCCCTTTGAATCCCACCCCGCACCGCACAACCCCGCACCTCACGCCTCTCCAACCTCGCCGCTCACTTCGTTCGCGGCGTCCCTCGCGGGCTCCTCGCGGCCTCCGGCCGCTCGGAGGCGCAGGGCGAGAGCGAAGCTCTCGCTTGAAGCCGGCGGCAGAGCCGCCGGCGACGCCACCGCTCGGGCGATCGCTCGTTGCTTCGGCTGTACTGACTGCGACTGGGTCAGAATATATCACTTGGTGAGAATTTCAACAGAGCCACAAATTGTTCTATGGCGTCCTGACGGAGTCCTGCGCGAGCGGTGCGAGGGCGACCGAAGGGAGCCCTCGAAAGTGAGCGGCGAAGCCGCGAACGAGCGAGCGCAGGGCACGTCAGGAGGCGAACGCCGCGGCTGTCGAACGAAGTGAGACAGCCGCAAAGTGAGCGTCCTGACGGAGATTTGAACTCGAAAAGACGATCCGGTCGCTCACTTCGTTCGCTCCCGGCTGCGACTTTTCTACTCAGATCTCCTCGGAGTTTCTTTCAGCACGTGCTGCTCGCTTCGCTCGCAGCGTTGTGCTGAAAGAAACGTCCTGACGGAGATTTGAACTCCGGTCCCTGGCTCCGCAAGCCAAGAGGATAGTCCACTACCCTACCAGGACTCGAGTACACGTACCGCCGAGATACTTAAGACGGTTACGGTCCGGCGTCCGCGTGTCCGACGGTCGCACGGATCGGTCGGGGACGCGGGCCGGATCGACGCCGACCGGACGATCGCGACGACTGAACGTTTTTGTATCGAACCGGGACGAGTGCGGGGTATGCCGAGCGAGAACGCGACCCGAAAGCGGGGGGAGAACGCGGCCGACGAGGACGGGGAAACGGCGCAAGGACAACGCTTATCCGCGGAGTCGACGACCCTACGAGGTACGCGTATGGGAGCCATAGAGGACGTCTACGAGGACCTCGAGACCGACGTCGAGTTCGAGGAGTTCGCGGCCGCCGTCGAGGACAAAGTCGAGCAGATGGGCGGGCTCGCGGACGAGGAGACCGCCGCGATGCTCATCGCGCACGAACTCCGCGACGAGGAGGCCGACACCATCGCCGACATCGAGCCCGGCATGAACGACGTGAAGTTCCTCGGGAAGGTGACCTCCATCGGCGACGTCCGCACGTTCGAGCGCGACGGCGAAGACGACGAGGGTCGCGTCTGTAACGTCGACGTCGCGGACGCCTCCGGCTCCGTCCGAGTCGCCCTCTGGGACGAGATGGCGACCGCGGCCGAGGAGGAGCTTGAGGTCGGTCAGGTGTTGCGGGTCATGGGCCGGCCGAAGGAGGGGTACAGCGGCCTCGAGGTGAGCGCCGACAAGGTCGAACCCGACGAGGACGCCGAGGTCGACGTCCAGGTGCTCGACACCTATCGCGTCGAGGACCTCACGCTCGGGGCCTCCGACGTCGACCTCGTCGGGAAGGTGCTCGACACGGACACGATCCGGACGTTCGACCGCGACGACGGGAGCGAGGGCCGGGTGGCGAACCTCACCGTCGGCGACGAGACCGGGCGGGTCCGGGTCACGCTGTGGGACGACAAGGCCGACCTCGTCGAGGAGTTCGCATCGGGCGAGGTCGTCGAGGTGGGCGACGGCTACGTCCGCGAGCGCGACGGCGACCTCGAGTTACACGTCGGCGACCGAGGCACCGTGGAGGCGGTCGACGAGGACGTCGAGTACGTCCCGGAGACGACCGACATCGCCGAACTGGAGATCGGTGAGACCGTCGACGTCGCCGGCGGCGTCATCGAGACGGACCCCAAACGGACGTTCGACCGCGACGACGGGAGCGAGGGGCAGGTCCGCAACGTCCGGATCAAAGACGACACCGGGGAGATCCGCGTCGCGCTGTGGGGCGAGAAGGCCGACCGCGATATCGAGCTGGCGGACCGGGTCGTCTTCACCGACGTGGAGATACAGGACGGGTGGCAGGACGATCTGGAGGCGTCCGCGAACTGGCGCTCGACCGTCTCCGTGCTCGACGCCGCCGGCGACGGAACGGCGGGCGACGGCGCGGACGACGGAACGGCGGACGCGACGAGCGGGACGGCGGCCGACACGGGGCTGGACGCCTTCGGCGACTCCGCGGGATCGGGCGACGAGGCGGTGGCGGACGGGGACGGCTCCGCGACGGCGACGGCCGACTCCGGCTCCGCCGAGAACGTGGAGTTCACGGGGACGGTCGTCCAGACAGGGGACCCAGTCGTGTTGGACGACGGAGAGCGGACGAAAAGCGTCGAGACGGGTGCGAGCCTGCGGCTCGGCGAGGAGATCACGGTTCGCGGCCCGGAACGCGACGGGACGATCCACGCCGAGGACGTGTTCTGACCGCCCCCCGCCCTGGCTCTCGAGGACGGAGCACGCCGGAAGCTCGAGGGTCGTATCCGGCGTGAGACGCCGATCGACGGATCCGGAGCGAAACGACTCGCTGAGTGGCTTCGAGGCCGTCGTTCGGCCGCGTAAACGCCGGTAACGGAAAGCGTTATACGGTGGACGAACCCGACTGTGTGTATGAGTGTCGAGTTGCCGTTCGCGCCGGTCGATACCATCATCCGGCGGAACGCCGGCGAGCTCCGGGTCAGCGCCGACGCCGCCGAGGAGCTGGCCCGGCGGATCCAGTCGCACGGCGCGGAACTGGCGATCGACGCGGCCGACCGCGCGACGGCCGACGGACGGAAGACGCTGATGGCGTCCGATTTCGGCGTCGAGCAGGTCATCTCCCGCGAGGAGCTCTCCCTCCCCGTCGCGCCCATCGACCGGATCGCGCGGCTCCGCATCGACGACCGGTATCGCGTCGGCGTCGACGCGCGGATCGCGCTGGCCGACATCCTCGAGGACTACGCCGACAACGTGGCGAGCGCCGCGGCGACGCTGGCCCGCCACGCGGACCGCCGGACCGTACAGGCCGAGGACATCGAGACGTACTTCGCGCTGTTCGAATAGATGCGCTTCGGCTACAGCGAGCGGTGCCTCGACCACGACACCGGCGACCGACATCCAGAGAACCCGGATCGGCTGCGTGCGATCCGGCGGGGGCTCGCGAAGCGCCACGGCGTCGAGTACGTCGAGGCGTCGCCGGCGGATCGCGAGGCGGTGACCGCCGTCCACGACGATGACTACGTCGACGAACTCGAGACGTTCTGTGCGGACGGGGGCGGCAACTGGGACCCCGACACCGTCGCGGGCGAGGCGACGTGGGACGCCGCGCTCTCGGCGGCCGGACTGGCCGGGTGGGCGGTCGAGGCGGCGCTGGACGGCGAGAACGGACGAAAGACCCCGTTCGCGATCGGTCGGCCGCCGGGACACCACGCGGTCACCGACGACGCGATGGGGTTCTGTTTCTTCAACAACGCCGCGGTCGCGGCACAGCGCGTCATCGACGCCGGCCGCGCCGAGCGTGTGGCGATCCTCGACTGGGACGTCCACCACGGAAACGGCACCCAGGACATCTTCTACGACCGGGGCGACGTGCTGTACGCGTCGATCCACGAGGACGGGCTCTACCCCGCGACGGGCGATCTGACCGAGACGGGTGAGGGCGACGGCGCGTGTACGACGGTGAACCTCCCGCTCGCGGCCGGGGCTGGCGACGCCGACTACCGCTACGCGGTCGACGAGGCGATCGATCCGGCGTTCGACAGGTTCGATCCCGACCTCGTGATCGTCTCCGCGGGGTTCGACGCACACCGTCACGATCCGATCTCGCGGATGCGCGTCTCCTCGGAGGGGTACGCGCTGTTGACCGACCGGATCCGGACGGTCGCGGACGACGTCGACGCAGCCGTGGCGTACGTCCTGGAGGGCGGGTACGGCCTCGACACGCTTGCGGAGGGGGTGTCGATGGTTCACGAGACGTACGACGGCCGAACGCCCGTCGATCCCGACGGCGACCCCAGCGAGAAGACCGAGAGCCGGGTCGCCGACCTTCGGTCGGCACTGGGGTTGTAGCCGGCTGGCGACTCGGTCGGGGACGACACCCTGACGAACCGGAGGGCCTCCGAGCGAACGCAGGACACGAGCGGGGAGAGACCGGAGGACCCTCCGACGGTCGGCGATAAGCGGCGGTGACGAGGCTGGGGAAGCGTGCTGCGGTGCCGGGCGGATCCCGCGGCACTGCGAACGGGACACGAACGTCACGACCCCCACAGCGAAGCGAGCAGGAACTGAGCGAGACCGGAGGTCTCGCTGGCTCACGCGGTGAAAGCACGAAACCGTCTTCGGATGGTTCCGGATCGGACGCGAGGGGTGACCGGGGGACGGCGGCGACGACGTCCGGGATCCGCCGGAACGTCCGATCCCGGAGAATCCGCGGGACTCCCCCGCGCCGCCCGTCCGAATTCCACACGTACTTACCCGCTACCGCTCACGGACGCGTATGGATCTCGTTGATTCACGCGTACTCATCACGGGCGGGGCTGGACTGGTCGGGAGTCACCTCGCCACCCGTCTCCTCGAGGAGGGCGCGACCGTCCGAGTCGCCGACGACCTCTCGAAGGGCGGACGTGACCGGGTGCCGGAGGGAGCCGAGTTCGTCGAGGCGGACGTGACCGACCCCGACGACGTCGCCGAAGCCGTCACCGCGGACCTCGACGTCGTCTTCCACTTCGCCGCGTACACGGACACGAACTACGAGGACGACCGCGAGCTGTTCGAGGCGAACACCGAGATGACGTACAACGTCTTGGAGCGAGTGGCCGAGGTCGGCGTCGACCGGTTCGCGTTCACCTCCTCGTCGACCGTGTACGGGGAGGCCCCCCGCCCGACGCCGGAGGACCACGCGCCGATGGAGCCGATCTCCATTTACGGCTCCTCCAAGCTGGCCGACGAGGCGCTGATATCGACGTACGCGCACTCCTACGGGGTCAGGTCGTGGGTGTTCCGGTTCGCGAACATCGTCGGCCCCCACCAGCGCGGGAACGTGATCCCCGACTTCATCCAGAAGCTCGAGGACGACTCGACCGAACTCGAGATCCTCGGCGACGGCCGCCAGGAGAAGTCGTACATGCACGTCACCGACTGCGTCGACGCGATCCGCCACGTCGTCGAACACGCGGACGACGACCTCAACGTGTACAACCTCGGCACGCGGACGACGACCTCGGTCACCGACATCGCCGACGTCGTGAGCGAGGAGCTCGGCGTCGACCCCGAGTACGCCTACACCGGCGGCGACCGCGGCTGGACCGGCGACGTGCCACGGATGCGGCTCTCGATCGAGCGGCTCGCCGACCTCGGCTGGGAGCCGTCGATCGAGAGCGACGAGGCGGTCCGGCGCGCGGCGCGACAGCTGATCGACGAGATCGTCGAGTGAGCGGCTACCAGGTCCCGTTCCGCCGGAACGCCTATCACCGCGTTTCGACGATCCGATGACGATGGTCCTGAGAAAGTGGTGTCCCGACCGCCCTCCGACGTGGACGGACGTGCTCGTCGGCGTTCTCGCCCTGCTCTGGATACCGATCAACCTGGCGTCGCTCCGGACGATTCACTGGAGTTGGGTGTTCGGCGGCGTCGCGATCGGTTTGGTCGCGACGGGGCCGATCGCCAACTCACGGAGCGGTAAACGGGTCGGAGCGTGGTTCCGAACGATCGGTGTCGGAGGGAGACTAGTGGTCATCCTCTCCTTCGCCGCGGCCGTCTGGATCGTGAGCAACCGGGTCGACGTTCCGAGCGAGATCGTCACCAGCGCCGCGGGAGGGTTCATGATCTCGTTGGTGGTGTACCTTCTCGTGTCTCTGATCCATTCGGGTGGGATCCGGCGGATCGACGACTAGTCGCCGTCCGTCTCCGTTTCCGCTTCGGATCGGTTCGATTCCCGCCGAGCCGCTTCGGAAGGCCCTTTTAATCCGCCCGTCGAACGGACGGTATGTTCAGACAGTTCCGGTCGGAGGTCGAGGCGGCGCTCTCGGACGCGCTCGCCGCCCTCGATCTCCCGACCGACGACCTCGGCATCGAACGCCCGCCCGACGAGATGGACGCGACGCTCGCCTCCAGCGTCGCCTTCCGGCTCGCGGGCGAGGTCGGCGAGGCGCCGCCGAACGTCGCGAGCGACGTCGCCGAGGCGGTCGACGTCGACCCCTACGACTACCTCGTCGGCGTCGACACCGCCGGCCCGTACGTCAACTTCCACGTCGGCGAGCGCTACCTCGCGGACGCGCTCGACGCGGCGGCCGGAAACGAGGCGTACGGGACGCTCCCCGACCGGGACACCTCGGTCGTCGTCGAACACACGAGCGCGAATCCCACCGGGCCGGTCCACGTGGGGCGCGCCCGTAACCCGATCGTCGGCGACGCGGTCGCGAACCTCCTCGAGTACGCCGGCTACGACGTGGACCGCCACTACTACGTCAACGACGCGGGCCGCCAGATGGCGGTGTTCACGTGGGCGTACGAGACGTTCGACGAGTCGGACCTGGAGGGGGAGCCCGCCCGCGACCGGATCGAGTACGACCTCGTGCGCTACTACCGTCGGGGAAACGCCTATCTCGAGGAGGCCGACCCCGACGACGTCGAGGCCGCGGAGGCCGAGATATCGGCCATCCTCCAGGGGTTGGAGGCGGGCGACGAGGCGGCGTACGAGCGCGTCGGCGCGGTCGTCGACGCGGTACTCGGCGGCATGAAGGACTGTCTCGCCCGGCTCCCAGCGGAGTTCGACGAGTTCGTCAAGGAGACGCGATTCATGCGCGACGGCTCGACCGACGAGATCGCGGCGCGGCTCAAGGAGACCGACCACGCCGTCTACGAGGAGGACGCCTGGCAGCTCGAGCTCGACGAGTGGGGGATCGACAAGAACCTCGTCTTCTTACGCTCCGACGACACCAGCCTCTACACCACCCGCGATCTCGCCCATCACGAGTGGAAGTTCGCGAACTACGACCGCGCCGTCACCGTCCTCGGCGAGGACCACAAGCTCCAGGCCGACCAGCTCGACGCCGCGCTCGAACTGCTCGGCAACGACACCGACGCGCTCGGTCACGTCATCTACTCGTACGTCAACCTCCCCGACGGGAAGATGTCCACCCGGAAGGGCACCGGGGTCATGCTCGACGACCTCCTCGACGAGGCGATCGACCGTGCCCGCGAGGCGGTCGAGAGCCGGATGGACGACCGGATCCGCGACGACGACCTGACCGACGAGGACGTCGAGCGCATCGCCCACCAGGTCGGGATCGGCGCGGTGCGGTACGACATCGTCTCGAAACAGCCCGCGAAGGCGATCACCTTCGAGTGGGAGGAGGCGCTCGACTTCGAGGCGCAGTCGGCCCCGTTCGTCCAGTACGTCCACGCGCGCTGTTGCGGCATCCTCGACGAGGCGGCCGAGGCGGGGTTCGACGTCCCCGAATCGGGCGAGTCGATCGACGTCGACGTCGGGACCCTCGAGACCGACGAGGCCGAGGCTCTGCTGCGGGAGGTCGCTCGCTTCCCGGCCGTCATCGAGTCGGCCGCCGACGACCTGGAGCCGCACACGATCGCGACGTTCACCCGCGAGTTCGCGGACGCGTACAACGCCTTCTACCGCGAGTGCCCCGTGGTGACCGCCGAGAGCGACGAACTGCGGGACGCCCGACTCGCGCTCGTCGCGGCCGCGCGCTACACGATGGCGAACGCGCTCGACGCGCTCGGCGTCTCCGCGCCCGAATCGATGTAGCGCGGGGTCGCTTCGCGTCGCGAGCGCCACTCTTCGCGGCCGAAACCGCGTCCGCGCCGCCGTCGAACCGGCGGTCAAAGGTTACTTACACGCGCCACGCCGTATTGAAGACAATGAGTAGCGACGCCCAGGAGGCGAGCAAGGACCGGCGGAAGTACGAGTTCCGCAAGGTCATCGAGGAGCTCAAGGAGTTCGAGGGCTCCGGCACGCAGCTCGTCACCATCTACATCCCCGAAGACAAGCAGATCTCGGACGTGGTCGCCCACGTCACCCAGGAACACAGCGAGGCGTCCAACATCAAGTCCAAACAGACCCGGACGAACGTTCAGGACGCGCTGACGAGCATCAAGGACCGTCTCCGCTACTACGACACCTACCCCCCAGACAACGGGATGGTGATCTTCTCCGGGGCGGTCGACGCCGGCGGCGGCCGAACCGACATGGTCACCAAGACGCTCGAATCGCCGCCGAACCCCGTCCAGTCGTTCCGCTACCACTGCGACTCCGCGTTCCTCACGGAGCCGCTCGAGCACATGCTCGCGGACTCCGGGCTCTTCGGGCTCATCGTCCTCGACAGACGGGAGGCCAACGTCGGCTGGCTGAAGGGGAAACGCGTCGAACCGGTCAAGTCCGCTTCCTCGCTCGTCCCCGGCAAACAACGGAAAGGGGGCCAGTCCGCCCAGCGGTTCGCCCGGCTCCGACTCGAGGCCATCGACAACTTCTATCAGGAGGTCGCGGGGATGGCCAACGACCTGTTCGTCCCCAAGCGTCACGAGCTCGACGGCATCCTCGTCGGCGGTCCCTCGCCGACGAAGGACGAGTTCCTCGACGGCGACTACCTCCACCACGAGCTACAGGACAAGGTGCTCGGGAAGTTCGACGTGGCCTACACCGACGAGTCCGGACTGAAGGACCTCGTCGACGCCGGCAGCGAGGCGCTCTCCGATCAGGAGATCGTCGAGGACAAACGCCACATGGAGGAGTTCTTCGAGAACCTCCACACCGGCGAGGAGGCCACCTACGGCTTCGAGGAGACCCGACGCAACCTGATCATGGGCTCCGTCGACCGGCTGCTCATCTCGGAGGACCTCCGGTCGGACGTGATCGTTTACGAGTGTCCGAACGGCCACGAGGAGTTCGAGGTGGTCGACTCGCGACACTCCACCCCCGCTCACGAGTGTTCCGAGTGCGGCGAGGACGCGGCGGTCGAGGAGCGCGAGGACGCCATCGAACACCTGATGGCGATCGCCGAACAGCGCGGCACCGACACCAAGTTCATCTCCACCGACTTCGAGAAGGGCGAACAGCTGCTCGACGCCTTCGGCGGCATCGCGGGCATCCTCCGGTACTCGACCGGCGTCTAAAACACGGGTTCGACCGCCGACTGCGTCCTCACCGCTCCGGCTCCGCCGGCACCGCCGCGACCTCCAGACACGCGCAGGCGTCGGTCTCGGGGTCGAAACAGTCCGGACACTCGGGCTGGCGGTCGATGATCGTGTCCAGCCGCTCGGCGACGGTGTCGTCTATCACCGCCTCCAACTCGTGGGCCTCCTCGCGGAACTCCTCGACGGCGAGGACGTTCGCGAGGAAGCGCTCGATGATACAGTAGGTCTGGAGCGCGTCGCGCGCCTTCACGATCCCGTCGTCGGTGAGTCGAACTCCCTTGTACTTCTCGTGTTCGGCGAGCCCGCGCTCCTCGAGCTTGCCGATCATCTCGTTGGCGCTCGCCGGACTGACCCCGAGGGCGTCGGCGATCGAGCCGGTCGAGGCGGGGCCGTCCTCCTGTTTCTGTACGACGTAGATCGTTTTGAGGTACTGGTCTGCGGTGTTCACGCTTCGCCTCCGTCCGTGGTCGTCGGCCTCCTCGGTCGTCCCGTCGGTTCGGTCCTCCGGCTCGTCGGTTCGGTCCTCCGGCTCATCGTCGTTCCATGACCTCCGTGACCTCGCTCACGCCCTCGGCCTCCTCCTCGCGGATCGCCTCCAGGGTGTCGAGCAGTTCGTCGCGGTCGACCGAGAACTCCGCGTCCGCGCCCTCTATCGCCTCGATGAGGTCGTCGTAGAACTTGTAGGCGGTCTCCTCGTTACACAGCTGGTCGTACAACACGCCGTCGAAGTCGTCCGGCTGCGTCCGCCCGTACCGCGCGTCGACGAGCGACTCGATCTCGTCGAACGGGACGCTGTCGACGCCGAGCCCCTCGATGAGCCCCTCCAACCGCGCGCGGTGCTCGGCGGACTCCTCGGCGGCGTCCGAAAGCAGCGTCTCGACCTCCTCGTCGAGCTCCGCGTCGAGGCTCTCGTAGTGGTGGTGAGCCCGCGCCTCGACGACCTCCTCCAACACGATCCCGATCTGTAGCAGTCTGGCGAGCTGGTCGTCGGAGGTGATCCGCTGGCTGACGCTCACCTCGACCACCCGTCGCCGTTCGATACGCCCGTTCGCATGGTGTCACGTCGGGGCCTCCCCGACTTAAGCGGTTCCCTCGGGGATCGATTTATCACGCCCACCCGCGAGGAAGGTCTCCATGGGCGTGTTCTACAAGTGGGGCGCGGGTCGGGACCCCGACCACCCGGAGATCGTCGACGCACACGACTCGACGCTCGTGACGGCCGGCGGCGAGGAGATCCTCGACGCGGCCGCGGGCGCGGCGGTCGTCAACCTCGGCCACTCGCCGCCCGGCGTCGCCGACGCCATGGCCGAACAGGCCGAGCGGGTCGGCTACGTCTCGACGTCGCACTTCACGACCCCGTCCGCCGAGTCGGTGGGGGAAACGCTCGCCGCGATGACGCCGGGCTCGTTGAACGAGGCGTTCTTCGTCGACTCCGGCAGCGAGGCGGTCGAGTCGGCGATCAAGCTCGCCCGCGACTACCACGTCGCCCGCGGCGAGCCGACCCGAGAGGCGGTGATCGGCCGGTGGGCCTCCTACCACGGATCGACGCTCGGCGCGCTCTCCGCCTCGGGCAACACCGGTCGGCGGACGACGTACGAGCCCTCGCTGCGGGGCTGGCCGAAGATCGCCCCCGCGTACCCGTATCGCTGGGATCACGAGGGACCTCCCGAGGAGCAGGCGGTCGCGGCCGCCGGAGAGCTGGAGCGGCTCGTCCGTCGCGTCGGCCCCGAGACGGTCTCCGCCTTCATCGCCGAGCCCGTGGGCGGGTCGAGCGTCCCCGCGACGCGTCCGCACCCCGCCTACTACCGCGAGATACGCCGGATCTGCTCGGAGTACGGGCTCCTCTTCATCGCCGACGAGGTGATGGTCGGGTTCGGCCGGACCGGCGACGCCTTCGCCTGCGGGGGGCTCGGGGTCACGCCGGATCTCATGGCGCTCGGGAAGGGGCTCTCAGCCGGCTACGCGCCGATAAGCGCGACGATGGTCGCCGACCACGTCGTCGAGACGCTCGAGGCGAACGACCACGCCTTCCAACACGGTCACACCTACAGCGGGAACCCGATCTCGACGGCGGTGGCCGACCGCGTGCTCGATCGCTACACTGAGGACCTGTTCGCGGCGGCTCGACGGCGCGGGCGGCGGCTCGAGGAGACCCTGGAGCCGCTCGTCGAGAGCCCGATCGTCGGCGAGATCCGACGGGTGGGGCTCCAGGTCGGCGTCGAGTTCGTCGCCGACCGGGAGACGAAGACGCCGTTCGATCCGGACGCCGATATCGCCGACCGGATCTACGACGCCGCGCTCGAGGACGGCGTGTACACGTATCCCGGCGGCGGCAGCGTCGACGGACGGGCCGGCGATCACCTCATGCTCGCGCCGCCGCTCACGGTCGACGACGCGGACGTCACGACGATGGGCGAGACCGTCGTCTCGGCCGTGAACCGCGTCGCCGGCGAGGAGGGATACTAACGGCGTTCTCGGAGGCGGTCGCGAAAAATCGAATCTCCGTGCGTCTTCCCCGCGAGCGACCCGCTACTGGAGCCGTTCGACGACGAGTTCCTCGACGTCCTCGCGGAACTCGTCGACCGCGATCTCCTCTAAGACGGGCACGAAGAAGCCCTCGACGAGCATGTTTCGCGCCGTGAGCGAGTCGATGGAGCGACTCTCCAGGTAGAACAGGTCCTCGGCGTCGACCTGCCCCACGGTCGCGGAGTGTGACGCCTCCGTGTCGTGGTTGTGGATGATCAGCTTCGGCGACGCGTCCGCCTCGGCGTCGTCCGACAGCATCAGCGTGTTCTCGCGCTGGTAGCTCGAGGTGTTCCACGCGTCACGGCCGACGTCCTGGACGCCCTCGTACACCGAGCGCGCCACGTCGTCGAGCACGCCGCGCGTGACGAGGTCGGCCGTGGTGTGTTCGGCCTGGTGCCAGACGCGGGCGTTGACGTCGAAGTGCTGGTCCTCGCTGCCGAAGAACGTCCCGACGATCTGGCTCTCGGAGCCGTCGCCGTTCAGTTCGGTCTCGACGTCGGAGCGGGTGAGCTTCGAGCCGAAGTTGCTCTCGATCCAGTCGATCGTGGCGTACGTGTCCGTGATCCCGCGTTTCAGCGAGTAGGTGTAGGTGTCGTCGTCGAGGTTCTGGAGCGAGCCAAACTGGACGGCCGCGTTCTCGCCGCCGACGACCTCGACGAGGTTCGAGAAGTACCGGTCTCCCTCGATCTCGCTCTCCTCACCCGACTCGATCGACTCGAGGATCGTCACCGACGACGACTCCTCGGCGACTACGAGCGTCTGGCTGAACAGCGAGCGGGAGTTCATCTCCGCGCGGATCTTCACGTCCTCGACGTCGACGCCCTCGGGGACGTAGACGAACGTGCCGGTCGTAAAGAGCGCCACCGACAGCGCCGTGAGGTAGTTGTGCTCGGGGTCGAGCACGGTGCCGAAGTGCTCCTCGAGGGTGTCGCCGTACTCGTCGAACGCCTCGGTGAACGGCGCGACGACGACCTCGTCGTCGCCGGCGGTCCGCTCCGTCGCGTCCGACTGGTTCAGCGGGTCGACGAGCGCCTCGAAGTCCAGCGCCTCGAGGTCCGTCCAGCGCCGGCCGGGCGTCTGGATGACGTCGGGTAGCTCCGCAGTCTCCAGCGCCGAAAGCGCGTTCAGACGGGTCTCGAGGAGCCACTCGGGCTCGTCGCGTTCCTCCGCAATGTGTCGTACCGTGTCCTCCGAGAGGCTCTCGATTGCTTTCGTGCTCATGTTATCCGAGCGAACCCTCCATCTCCAGTTCGACGAGCCGGTTCAGCTCGACGGCGTACTCGATCGGCAGCTCCTCCGTGATCGGCTCGATGAACCCCGAGACGATCATCTGTTTCGCGTCGTCGTCGTCGAGACCGCGCGACTGGAGGTAGAAGATGTCCTCGTCGCCGATCTTCCCGACGGTCGCCTCGTGAGCGACGTCGACCTTCGACTCGTTGATCTCCATGTACGGCATCGTGTCGGAGGTCGACTCGTTGTCGAACATCAGCGCGTCGCACTCCACGGCGGTCGAGGAGTCAGAAGCGCCGTCGGCGATGTGGACGAGGCCGCGGTAGTTGGTGCGGCCGCCGTCCTTCGAGATCGACTTCGACTCGATCGTCGATTTGGTCTCGGGCGCGTTGTGGTACACCTTCGCGCCGGTGTCGATGTCCTGGCCCTCGCCCGCGAAGGCGATGGTGATGTGGTTGTCGCTCGCGCCGCGACCCTTCAGGATCGTCGAGGGGTACAGCATCGTCGCCTTCGACCCCATCGACCCCGAGATCCACTCCATTCGCCCGCCCTTCTCGGCGATCGCGCGCTTGGTGTTCAGGTTGTACGTGTTCTTCGACCAGTTCTGGACGGTCGAGTACTGGACGTGGGCGTCCTCGCCGACGAACACCTCGACGCCGCCGGAGTGGAGGTTGAACGCGGAGTACTTGGGCGCCGAACAGCCCTCGATGTAGTGGACCTCCGAGCCCTCCTCGGCGATGATGAGCGTGTGCTCGAACTGGCCCATCCCCTCGGAGTTCATCCGGAAGTACGCCTGGATCGGCATCTCGACCGTGGTGTCCTCGGGGACGTAGACGAACGAGCCGCCCGACCAGATCGCGCCGTGAAGCGCCGCGAACTTGTTGTCGCTCGGCGGGACGGCCTTCGTCATGAAGTACTCCTTGACGAGCTCTTCGTGCTCCTGGACCGCCTTGTCCATGTCACAGAAGACGACGCCCTTCTCCTCCCAGCGCTCCTGCATGTTCTGGTAGACGATCTCCGACTCGTACTGTGCGCCGACGCCGGAGAGCGCGTTCTTTTCTGCCTCCGGGATGCCCAGCTTGTCGAAGGTGTCCTTGATCTCCTCGGGGAGGTCAGTCCAGTCGTCGACGCCGCCGCGGACGTCGATGTCGGGACGGATGTACGGGACGATCTGGTCGATGTCGACCTCCGAGAGGTCCGGCGCTTCGGGCCAGTCGGTCGGCATCGGCATCGCCTCGAACTGCTCGAGGGCGCGCAGGCGGCGCTCCAGCATCCACTCCGGTTCGTCCTTGTCCTCCGAGATGACGCGGATCGTCTCCTCGGTGAGGCCCTTCTCGCTTTTGAAGGCGGACTTCTCCTCCTTCTTGAACTCGAAGCGGGCCTCGGTGTCGGTCTCTTTGAGGTGGTCTTGTGAACTCATGTCAGTTGTTTACGTCTCTGGTTGTATAGCGTTGTTGTGTAACCACGGTTAGTTACGCCGTCCCGTAGGCGTCCTCGCGGACCCAGTCGTACCCCTCGTCCTCGAGCTTCTCCGCGAGCTCCGGGCCGCCGCTCTTCGCGACCTCGCCGTCTAACATTACGTGGACGTGGTCGGGCTCGACGTAGTCGAGGATGCGCTGGTAGTGGGTGATCTGGAGGATGCCGGTTCCCTGCTCGTCGCGGAGCGCGTTGATCCCCTTCGAGACGTCCTGGAGGCGGTCGATGTCGAGCCCGGAGTCGATCTCGTCGAGCACGGCGATCGCTGGCTCCAACATCGCTGCCTGGAGCACCTCGTTCTGCTTCTTCTCGCCGCCGGAGAAGCCGGCGTTGAGGTACCGCTGCATGAACTTCTCGTCCATGTCGAGCAGCTCCATCTTCTCCGAGAGGATCTCCTGGAACTCGGCGACGCCGATCTCGCCGTCGTCGGCGGGGCCCTCCATCGGGGAGGTGTCGTAGCCCTCGTCGTCGGCGTCCGCCTCCTCGGCGTCCTCGCCCTCGAACAGCTCCTCGCGCTCGTCGGCCTTCGCGTTGAGCGCCTGCCGGAGGAAGTTCGTCATCGTGACGCCCTCGATCTCCGCGGGGTACTGGAACCCGAGGAAGATCCCGAGCGCGGCTCGCTCGTTGGGCTCGAGTTCGAGCAGCTCCCAGTGGTAGTCATCGTCGTCGAGGTCGGCGTCAACGTCCGCCAGGTCGGCCTCGTCGAGATGGAGCGCCACGCTCCCGTCCGTTACCTCGTAGGCTGGATGTCCGGCGATGACCTTCGCCAGCGTCGACTTGCCCGAGCCGTTCGGACCCATCAACGCGTGGATCTCGCCGGACTCGACCTCGAGGTCGACGCCTCGAAGGATCCGTTCACCGCCCTCTTCTGCCACCCGCACGCGTAGGTCGCTGATCTCGAGAGTTGCCATATGTAGGGTTCTGCCTCGTACGTGTATCGTGGGGGTTGCGGAGGTTAATAGTTACGGATACCCCGTCGAAAATCACGAATTAGAGAATAATTCTTTCGAGAACTGAAATCATGGTTCGTAATCACATGAACGAACCGAGGCCGGTCTGTTCTTGGCCGGTCTTGACCTCCTCCCAGGAGGTGCCGAGCGCCTCGATGATCCGCTCGATGGGTCCTTTCAGCGTCTTCTCGAGCATCTTCTCCCAGTCCACCTCGAACTCCTCGGGGATCTGGTCCGCGTACTCGAAACAGATCACGTCCGGGTCGCGTTTGAACTCGCCGTAGAGCCCGTTGCGTTGGGGATCGAGCCCCACCTCGGACTCCATCCGCTCCCAGAAGTCCGGATGGACCTTCTCCAAGTAGAGCCGCTTGGGCTTCGAGCCCCTCCCGAAGTTCGTCCCCAGCAGCTCGTTGGCGTACTGCGCGCCCCGGACCTGCGCGGTCGGCGTCTCGTAGGCGTCGAGCCGCTTGCCGATCCCGCCGGGGATCCCGACCTCCTCGACGTCGACGTTCCCCGCGAGGAAGTCGTCGATGACCCCCGAGAGGTACGTCGTGATCGCCGCGAGGTCCTCGTCGATGTCGTCGCCGGTGACGATGGTCTCGATGACATGCTGTTGGACCTCCTTCGTAATCTGTGCGATGTCCGACCGCTTGTACTCGAAGCCCGTGATGTCGATGTCGTCGACGTCTTTCCCCTCCTTCCAGACGATGTGGCCCGCGTACCGCTTCTTCTTGCCCGCCTGGAAGAAGCGCCGGTAGAGCTTCTCGAACTCGATCTCGAAGCGGTGAAACTCGGCGTTCAACTCCTCGCGCGCGAAGTCGTCGTAGCGGTCGTTGATGTGATCCGCTATCTCGAAGGAGGTCGCGATCGCCTTTTCTTTCGATAAATCTCCGAGAGAAAGCATAACTGAATCGGTGTCCCCGTATGTAACCTTCCTATCAAGCTCTTCGGTCACGCCGGCGGTGAAGTCGATCACCTCGCGGTTGGTCGAGGTGACGCCCGCGCTCATCTCGCGGTCGTACAGGCGGAACCGGTCCCACCCGAAAACGCCGTACAACGAGTTCATCAGAACTTTGACAGCTCCCTGCTGCCGGTCGTACTGTTCGTACGCCTCGGTCCCCGGCTCGTGCTCGTTCCGGAGCGCCTTCTTCTCCTCGCGCTCGTCGAGGAGTTCGTTCACCATCTCCCGGATGATGCCGTCCGGCTCCTTCCGGAAGTGGACGCCCGTCGGGGTCCGGTAGGTGTCGCCGTCGTACGCCTCGGGGTCGACCTTCGTCTCCGGCGACGCGTTGATCGTCACCATGGACATGGGGTAGAGGCTCTTCAGGTCCAGCACGCTCACCATCTCGCGGACTCCGGAGATCGGGTCGAACACCGCGCCGCCCTCGAACTCCTCGGCCTCCTGTTGGCCCTTCGAGGGCAGCGCGAAGTTCCCGAACGCCATGTGGAGCACGTACATGTCGACCGCGTCCCCCGGCGTCGTCGCGTCCTCGAGCTTACAGCCGACGATCTTCCGGGCGTCGTCCCAGAAGGCGATCACGTCCTGTGCGCGGTCGATCTCGACGCACAGCTCCACGTCGCGGATGCTGTACTCGAGCAGGCGCTCCGGGTCCTGCTCCCAGAGGTCGCCGATGTCGCCGGCGTACCGCTCCTTGCCGACGCCGAGCTCGCGCTCTCCCACCGCGTCGAGCCGGTACGACTCCAGCTCCGTGAACATCGTGCGCTTGTAGGCGTACAGGAGGTCGAAGACGACGCGGCCCTTGACGTCGGGGCCGCCCCAGCCGGAGCGCCACACCTCGCCGATGCGGGAGAATCGATCCACCGAGAGATCGTACTCGCTTCCCGGATCGAGCTCTTCCATCCGGTCGAAGAAGTACGGGACGTCGAAGTCCTCGCAGTTGTGAACGAGACAATCATCTGCGAAGAAATTGTGCGTGGTGGTCTCGATGTCGTAGGTCGTCTCCGTGCCGACACGCTCCACATCCTCAACCTTCACAAACACGTACTCCGACCACTCGTCGAGAGTCGTTTCGTGCCGTTTGAGGTTGATTCCTCGGCGGCGTTTGTCCCGGCCGATCCGCTTTTCATCCGTACCAGTGTCCGCCTCAAAGAGCGCGTACGGGATGTTCTCGCTCCGTCCGCTTTCTCCGCCGTCTAGCGCTTTCAGCGCCTCTCGCTTTTTTGAGTGAGAGAGATGCGGGAGGACCCGATCCCTGAGTCGCTGGATCTCACGCTCTGCGTCCGGGACCCGAACCACGTTTTCCCGCTGTTCTGCGTAGATGCCAAGCCGGCGGAATAGCTTCACGTACCATTCTCCGATGGATCGGTTTTCGGCCGCAACGGTCACCGAAGACGAGACGTTCCCGTCCCCGTCGATGACTCCCGCCAAGAACCGTTCTATATGCGATTCTGGAAGTTCGAAAATCGTCGAGAGATCGACTTCCACCTCGTTTTTATCACCGAACGGAATCCCGAGCCCGTTGAACGCGTACATTCGGGCGTAATCCAGTACGTTCTGCTTGTAGCATCCCTTTCCATCGGGTTGAAGATGGGTCTCACCAGGGAACTGTCCGTGTAACTCCTCACGCGTGTTGTAGAAACGGACTCCGTCCTCGGGCGACATCGTTCCATCCGTGAGAACGAGTCCTGCGAGATACAGCTCGTGGTCGGTGAGTTCCCTGTCGAGGTCGTTCCGCGTGCGGCGGTACTCCTTCCCGCCGTCAGGGAGCGCAACGTCGTACCGGTCAGACGCAACCTGACAGCGCTCCGGCGTCCAGACATCTGTCTTCGGGTGATGTAAGGTTCCCGCGGCGAGATCGAACTCCTCTGCGAGCTCAGAAACGGCGCCGTAAGGAAGTTCAGATTTGAACGATTTGATCGCTTCTTTACTACCGAACCGCTGGCATTCGATCGGGACGAGGTCACTGAGGGTCGGGACACGCTCCGAGTCGACGTTCAATTTTCGCGGCTTGAGGAGATAGTCCCCGACGTCGATCTCGCTTCCCTCCTTCCAGTCGACTTGATCGTCGTCACCGACCATCACACGATGGTCCTCCGAACTGCGGAGATCAGTTCCGTCCGCGAGCCTGTATCTGAGAATATCCTTCTCGCTTTCCCACTTGTTCGTGACCTCCGCGGTCGTCGTCTGCTGTTCGTCGCTCCCGATCACCTCGTCTCCGACGGACACGTCTTCGATCCGTTGCTCGGTCCCGTCCGCTTTGAGAATCTGACTATCCGCCGGTAGACAGTTCCACCCTGTAAAGAGATCCGGGTCCGTCTCGTCGATGTAGTCCACGAACGCGTCGAGCATCGCGGCCTCCTCCTCGAAGACACGGACCTCGAAATCGAGCTCCCCGTCCTCGACGATCCCCTCGTAGTCGGGGAGTTCCGACGGCGGCGGCACCTCCGCGTCGGGCGCGTCGTACAGCCAGACGACGTACTCGTCGTCGTAGGAGTCGTGGCTGGTGAGGCAGATGATCGGTTCCTCGCCGTCCTCGGGGAAGCCGCGGCGGTCGTCGACCTCGATGTCGAAGGTGTTCACCCGCATCTCGGCGTCGACGTCGGCGGGTTCCAGCATCCCCTCGTGGACCTGGATCGTCCCCTCCCCGTCGTCGAGGCGGCGCTCCTCGACGCGCAGGCCGCCGTTGAGCCCGTTGTCGATCAGAAAGCGGTTCGGAAAGAGGATGTCCGCCTCGAAGGTGGTCTCGAAGTCGTCCCGGATGTTCCCAACGTCACGCGGGGTCCGCGTGACGATCCGGGTGAGCGGCTCGCCGCGGATGCTCTCGTAGGGCTCGCCCTCGGCGTTCTCCTCGCGGGTGCCGATGACCACGTCGTACGCCTCGGCGGGGTCGCGATCGAGCTCCGCGGTCGGGACGTAGAAGTACGGCTCGACGCCGAGGACGCGGAGGTGTTCGACGTCGTCGTCGCCGTCGGGGTTCGGCCGGCGGCCGAACACGTGGACGACGGGGTACTCGTCGCTGCCGTACCCCTCGACCGCGTAGTCGATCTGGGTGATCATCAGCTCGACGGTGCCCGTCGATTCCGGGAACTTCGCCTCGTCGACGTCGACGACATCGCTGACGCGTCCGTGTCCGCCGCCCGCGACGACCCTCGCCTCCTCGGCGGCGAGGTCGTCGCGGGCGCCGCCGTCGCCGTCGGCGTCCGCACCGGCGGGCGACGAGAAGTCCGTGAGCCCCGACTGAGTCATACGCTCCGTTCGCCGTACCCGGCTAAAAGACCGGCGTTCGTTCCCGGACCCGTCCCTCGGCTCACGGCGTCCCGACGGCCCCGGTCGAGTCCGCCACGCTCGGACGGCGGCGACCCGACCGGTGACACTCACCCCCACGGAAAAGCCTATATCGTGTACTGACTTACCACGGTCCATGCCCTCGAACCCGCTTCGGGACGACGGGACGCACCGTTCGGGCGACCACGACGCGGTCGACGCCGACGTGGAGGTGTACGAGGACGACGGCAACGTGGTGCTCTTCGAGGCGGAGAACCCGCTCGCGTGGGTCGAGGCCAGCCGAACGGTCCGGCTCGCGGACGCGGCCTGAATCGCGTTTCGACGCGTCCGACCCGTTCCTCCGCGACCGCCGGACACAACCCCTTTGACCCGCCGCGCCGTACCGGCGAACGTGTTCCCCTTCGACGAGGACGACGAGGGCGAGGTCTCCTTCGGGGAGAGCTCCGACGCCGAGCGCGAGATGACGCCGGAGATCCCGAAGGCCCCCTCGGTCAAGTCGTTCGACGACGACGGGGACTTCTCGGCCGCCGGCGACGTCGACGGCGGCACCCTCCGCGCGTTCGTCGTCGCCGTGATCTACGCGAACGTCGCGGTCCTCCTCGCGAGCCTCGGGCCGATGGTCTGGTTCTTCGAGGGATGGATCCGGATCGGCATCGTCCTGACCGTCGCGGGGATCCTCGCCGGGATCCGCACGTATCAGACGTACCGGTCGTGGGATCGGTCGCGGGGGGACGACGGGGGCGAGGAGGCGGCCGCCGCCGAAACTGAACGCCCCGCTGACGGCGATGCCGCCGGCGACGATGCCGCTGACGCGGGCGTGGACGCGACCGTGACCGACGACGCCGACGCGGACCGCTCCGCCCCGGAACCGTAATCCGTCCCGCTCTCCTACCTCGGTCCGATGCGAACGGTCCGAGACGCGGACGGCGACACGTATCTCCTCGTGAAGCGGTCCGACGAGTCCAGCCGGATCCGCGACCCGGAGACGGGCGCGGAGCGGTACGTCGAGAACGCGACCCTCGAGACGGTCGAGGGGGAGTCACCGCTCGCGACCGCGGCGAGGGGGGTTCCGGAGCCCGTCCGCCGGACGATCCGGGCGGTCCCCGACGACCGGGCGCTCGGGCTGCTCATCGAGCTCGTCGATCGCGGACCGCTGTCGGTCCGCGAGGTCACGGACGCCTACGACATGTGCGAGTCCGACCTCCACGGCCGGCTCGCCGGGTTCCGCGTCGCCGAACTGATCGAGGAGGCCGACGTCGGCGGCCGCCGGGGATACGCCGCGACGCCGGTCGCCGAGGCGGCGGTTCGACTGTTACGCGGGGACGCCGAGAAAACGGACGAGTCGTAGGGATCGACCGCCGACCGCGCCGCGACCGCACCTCACGCCTCCCCAGCCTCGGTCTTGGCGGCCCGCCGGAGCCGCCGGCGGGCCGCCTCGCCCTCCCTCGCGCGAGCCGTTCGCGGCCACCGGCCGCTCACGGGCGCGCGCCACCGCGGACGCGTCGGTCGTCTCGGTCGCCTCTCCGCCTCAGTCGTCCGCGAGGGACGCGACGTCGACCCCGGCGGCGTCCTCGCGAGTGACGGTCGAGCGGTTCGTCCGCGGATCCTTCTCGACGGTCACGAGCTCGTCCGCGGCCCCCACCAGCTCGTCGTCGTGGCTCACGATCACGATCTGTTTGACGCCGAACCCGCGCATCTCCTCGACGAGGTCGACGAGCCGGGAGACGTGTCCGGAGTCGAGGAAGACGGTCGGCTCGTCGAGGATCAGCGGGGGCGTCGGCGCGGCCCCCTCGATCCCCTCCGCGAGCAGCCGGTAGATCGCACAGCGCAGCGAGAGGTTGAACAGCGCCCGCTCGCCGCCGGAGAGCTGCTCGGGGTCGAGCGCCTCCCCGTCCTTCTGGTAGACCGTGAGCGCGTACTCGCCGTCGAGTTCGATGTGCGAGTACGCGTCGTTGCCGTACACCAGCTCGAACGTCTCGTTGAGCGTGCGCTCGAGCTCCCGGACGTTGCGTTGGCGGAGCTCCGCGCGGAGTTCCCCGTACGTCGCCTCCAGCTCCGTCGTCTCCTCGTGGAGCGATTCGAGCGCCGCGACCGTCTCGGCGAGCGCCTCGCGCTCCCCGCGGAGCTCCTCCAGCGCCTCGATCTCGCCGCGCACCCCGCCGATCGCGTTCTGGAGCTCGGTCCGCCGCTCGTCGAGCCGGTCGAGCTCCTCGTCCACCTTTTCCACGTATTCCTCGGCTTCCGCCTTGCGCTCGCGAGCCGTCTCGACCGCCTCCTCGTCGACCGCCTCGCGAAGCTCGTCGCGCCGCTCGCGTTTATCCGCGAGCCGGTCGCGCCGCTCGTCGTTCACGGCCTCCAGGTCCGCGCGCTTCTCGCGCCGTCGCGCGATCTCCGCCTCCAGCTCCTCGACGGTCGCGAGCCGCTCCTCGACCGCGTCGACCGCCTCGCGAGCGTCCGCGACGCGCTCGAGTGAGTCCTCCAGCTCCCCCACCCGCTCCGCGGTCGCGTTCGCCTCCTCGCGTTTCTCCTCGGCGACCTCCCGCGTCGACTCGGCCTCCTCGCGCTTCTCCGTCGCCGCCTCGTGCTTCTCCGCCGCCGCCTCGCGCTTCTCCGTCGCCGCCTCGCGCTTCTCCGCGACGCGCTCCTCGAGGGTTCCGGTCCTCTCGTCGATCTCGGCGAGCCGATCGGCGGCGTCCGCGAGCGCGTCGATCTCCTCGAGTCGGGCGTCGAGGTCGCTCGCGCGCTCGCGGGCGGACTCCAGCTCCTCTTCCAGCGCGGCGACGCGCTCGCGGTCCTCCTCGATCCCCGTCGCGTGCGGGGAGTCCTCGACCGGCTGGCCGCACTCGGGGCACTTGCCGGCGGCCAGCAGCTCCTCGGCCTCCGCGACGCGCTCGCGGGCGTTCTTCAGCTCCGTCTCCAGCTCCGCGACGCGCTCGCGGACCTCGCCGCGGCGCTCCCGCAGCGTCTCCCGGCGCTCGGCGACGTCCCCGCGGTCGACGTCGGCGTCGGCCGTCTCGAACCGTTCGCGGAGCGCGTCGGCCTCCTCGCGGAGCGCCTCGATCGAGGCCTCCCGCTCGGCGGCCGCCCGCTCGGCGGCGCCCGCTTCCTCGACGAGGTCGTCGGCCGCCTCCTCGAACTCGTCGGCGCGACCCGCGAGGTCGTCCGCCTTCGCCGCGAGGTTCGCCGCCTGGTTGCGGAACGCCTCGGCTCTCACCCGTCGATCGTCGAGCTCCTCGCGGACCTCCGCCTCCCGGTCGGCGATCGCCTCGCGACGCTCCGCTATCGCCTCGTCGCTCGCGGCCTCGAGGCCGGCCGCGTCGAGCCGGTCGGCGATCGCCGACTCGACCTCGCCGATCCGCTCGCGGGTCTCGCGGATCGTCTCCCGGTGCGTCTCGCGTTCGCGTTCCGTCTCGCGGATCGCCGTCTCGATCGACTCGACGGCCTCCTCGACGTCCGCAAGCTCCTCCCGCTTCTCCTCGTGGGTCGACAGCGTCTCGGCCGCCGCCTCCCGCGTCTCCTTCGCGCGCTCCCGCTGGGCCTCGTAGCGGTCGATCGCGTCAGTCACCTCGCCGAGGTCGCTCTCGAGCCCGTTGAGCCGCCCGTGGAGGTCCTCCCCTTCCTTCCGCTCGATCCGCGCCTCCTTCTCCTCGAGGACGGCCCGTTTGGCGTTCAACACGTCCTCCACGCCCAGCCTGGCGTCGCCCGCGCGCTCGCGGTACTCCTCGAGTTTCCCGAGCTGGAGGAGGTCGTCGATCACGTCCTGCCGCTGGCTCGGCGTGGCGTTGATGAGCGCGTTCACCTCCCCCTGCCGGACGTACGCGCAGTTGACGAACGCGTCGGCGTCCATCCGGAGCAGCTCGGTCACGAACCGCCGGACGGCCGTCGCGCCGTCGCGCGTCGCGTCGCCGCCGGCGGTGGTCTCGAGGGCACAGTCGTGGTCGACGCGGTCGTCGTACCGGCGGAGCCGCCGCTCGACGTGGTAGGCGGTCCCGTCGTGGGTGAACCAGAGGTCGACCTCCGTCTCCTCCTCGCCGTTCGTGATCACGTCCTCGAGAGTCCCCTCCAGCGCCTTGGAGCCGTACAGCGCGAAGAAGCAGGCCTCGAGCAGCGACGACTTGCCGCTGCCGTTGATCCCGTGGATGACGGTGACGCCCTCGGAGAGTCGGAGGTCGGCGTCGCCGTACGGCTTGAAGTTCGAGAGCCGGATCCGGTCGAACCTCACAGGTAGTCCTCCATGGAGACCTGTCCGTCCGCCGGCGTGGACGGGTCGGATCGCTCGGTTCCGTCGTCGGTCGCGTCGTCCCCGGTCGGCCGCTCGTCCCCGGTCGAGCCGTCGTCGGTCGTGTCGTCACCGGCCGCGTCGCCCTCGCCCGCCCCGCCGTCCGCGGCGGCGAACGCGGCGGGGTCGTCGAGCCGCTCCTCGACGCGGCTCTTCACCGTCTCGCGGACGTTGGCGTCGGCGATCGAGTCGGATCGGACCGCGTCGTCGACGTCGAGCCCGGCCGCGGAGAGCCCCATCTCCTCGATCCGCTCGCGGACGGCCGCCTCCGGGTCGGCGAAGCTCACGTCGAACTCCTCGTCGGTCTCCACCGTCCGTCGGTCGGTGACGCGCGCGACGAGCGCTCCCTCGGCGTCCGCGAATGCCTCGACCGCGGCCGGGGTGACAGGGTCGCCCTCGCCGGTTATCTCGACGAGCACGACGGCGTCCGCGAGGTCGTGTTCGCGGACCCGCTCGCGGACGCGCGCCTCGCCCTCCCCGGCGTCGAGATCGACCGACACGAACACGAACTCCCGAGTGTCGAGCGCGCGTCGCCGGATCTCCACGCGGTCGTCGCCGCCGACGGCCGCCCCGTCGAAGGCGACGAGGTTGTAGCCGCGTCCCTCGCGCTCGCTCGCGCTCGCGCGCTCGGTCGACCCCGGATAGGTGACCCACGTCCCCGCGACCTCGGCGCTGTCGGGGGTGTGGTTGTCACCGAGGAGCATCGCGTCGAAGTCGACGTCGCTCTCGTCGAGGACGGTCTCCGTGTCCCAGTCCGCGTGCGCGAACGGCTCGAAGAGGCCGTGGGCGACGAGCGCCGCGTAGTCGGCGTCGTGCGGCTCGAACGCGTACTCGAGCTCGTCCCGTCGGGAGACGGGGACGTGATCGAGGCCGTAGAAGGCGACGTCGCCGACGACGGTCGGCGCGTCGCCGAGCCGGGTCGCGAGCCCCAGCCGCTCGAAGAGGTCGAGCCACTGTCCCCCGCGGGTCGACTCGTGGTTGCCCACGACGGCGAGGAAGGGGATCCCGGCGTCCGCGAGTCGCCGGAGGACGGCGATCGTCCCCATGAGGTCCGGGAGTTCGGGCCGCCGGTCGTGAAAGAGGTCGCCGGCGTGGACGACGGCGTCGACGTCGTCGTCGACCGCGTCGTCGACGACGGCCCCGAACGCGTCGAGGAAGTCCTGGCGTCTGACCGGCGAGTGGTACTGCTGGTACCCGACGTGGGTGTCGCCGGTGTGGATCACCCGTGTCATCGGCTCGACGGTTGGCCCGTGTCGGGTTTAGGGGTTCCGGGCGGGTCGGGCGGAGCGGGTCGGGCGGGTCCGCCGGGACGTTCCGCCGATTCCGAGGCGACGACCCGATACCGACGGTACGCCTCGAGCGCCTCGCGCCCGCGCTCGGCGAGGTCGACGTCGCCGGCGCGGTCCGCCTCGTCCACCGCCGTCGCGAGTCGGGCGACCCCGACCGCCTCGACGAAGCCGGCCGCCCGGCGGAGGTCGGTTCGGGCGGCGTCCGCCTCGGCGATCACCGCCGCGTAGGGGCGGGTCGCGGTGTCCGTTCGCGTCGCGAGCGCGGCGAGCGCCCGTTTGACGTCGTCCGTCGAGACCATGCGGCCGCTGGGTCGGCATCGGGTTTAGACCCTCGGTGGTGGGATGGGCGGTCGACGGGCCGCGGCTCACACCGCCAGCGAGTACAGCCGCTTGCGGGCGTCGGTAAAGGAAAAGCGGGAGTCTATCACGTCCTCCTCCTCGAGCCGAGAGAGCGCGTACCGGACGGTCCGCGGGGGGAGGAGCGTCTCCTCGGCGAGTTGGCTCTGGGTCAGCGTGTCGTTGTAATCGAGGACCTTCGCGACGAGTTTGGCGCTCGGCGGCAGGTCGCGAACGGCCTCCCAGCGGTCCGAGACGTCCTCGTCGGCGGCGACGGCTTCCGTGGTGCTCATGCGTGGTCGTCAGTATCTCATGCTGCTAGATAATATTTACTATCCTATTTTATTACCTAGAGACATGTGTTTCGCGGCGGGACGGACCTCGAGTGCCACCACCCGAAGCCTCTTATCCGCGAGACGCTTTATTACGGCCAATGAGTGACACCGTCGACGACGTCGACATGCCCTACGACGAGGGGTCGGCGTCGAGACAGGAGAAGATCGAGACCCTCCAGGATCGGCTGGAGGTCCTCGAGACGCAGAACGAGGAGATGCGCGACAAGCTCCTCGACGCCAACGCCGAGAACAACAAGTACCAACAGAAGCTCGAACGGCTCACCCACGAGAACAAGAAGCTCAAGCAGTCGCCGCTGTTCGTGGCCACCGTCCAGGAGCTCACGGAGGACGGCGCGGTCATCAAACAGCACGGCAACAACCAGGAGGCGCTGACGGAGATAACCGACGAGATGCGCGAGGAGATCGGCCCCGACGACCGGGTCGCGGTCAACAACTCGCTTTCCGTCGTCAAGAAACTCGAGAAGGAGACGGATGTTCGCGCCCGCGTCATGCAGGTCGAACACTCTCCGGACGTCACCTACAACGACATCGGCGGGCTCGAAGACCAGATGCAGGAGGTCCGCGAGACGGTCGAGATGCCGCTCGAACGCCCCGAGATGTTCACGGACGTCGGGATCCAGCCGCCGAGCGGCGTCCTGCTGTACGGCCCGCCGGGGACGGGCAAGACGATGCTCGCGAAGGCCGTAGCCAACGAGACGGACGCCACCTTCATCAAGATGGCCGGCTCCGAACTCGTCCACAAGTTCATCGGCGAGGGCGCGAAGCTCGTCCGCGACCTCTTCGAGGTCGCCCGCGAGAACCAGCCCGCGGTCCTCTTCATCGACGAGATCGACGCGATCGCCTCGAAGCGGACGGACTCGAAGACGAGCGGCGACGCCGAGGTCCAGCGGACGATGATGCAGCTGCTCTCGGAGATGGACGGCTTCGACGAGCGCGGCGAGGTGCGGATCATCGCCGCCACGAACCGCTTCGACATGCTCGACCCCGCCATCCTCCGGCCCGGCCGCTTCGACCGTCTCATCGAGGTGCCCAAACCCGACACCGCGGGCCGGGAGATCATCTTCCGGATCCACACCCGCAAGATGAACCTCGCCGACGGCATCGACTTCACCGAACTCGCCGGCATGGTCGAGGACGCCTCCGGCGCGGACATCAAGGCGATCTGTACCGAGGCCGGGATGTTCGCGATCCGCGACGACCGGACGCAGGTCACCCTCGACGACTTCCTCGAGGCCTACGAGAAGCTCCAGGCGACCGACGAGAGCGACGCCGACGACTCGCTCGCGTTCGCGTAGGGCGGACGCCGCCCCGACCGAAAGCCGGTGGTTTATATCGGCCGCCGTCGTTCTCGGACCAACGAGGGACCATCGTGACGACCGCAGAGTTCTCGTGTCCGGGCTGTAACCAGACCATCGAGGTGAACGACGAGATGCGCGAGACCATCCTCGAGGTCGGCTGTCCGGTGTGTACGACCGCCGTGAGCACCGACGACTTCGCCGAAGCGTAGTCCCGGATCGTGGACCTCGCTCGCGTTCTCCTCCCGGTCGAGTGCTCCCCGTCCGGCGACGTTCCTCCGTCCGTCTTCTCGTTCGACGCACGCGAAGCGGCCGCATGAACGACTCTCCCGGCGCTTCTCGCTCCGCCGATCCCGTACGGCGTCACCCCCACCACACGTTCAAGCCGGGGACGGTGTCGACCGGGACGTTCCAGCGCTACGTCTTCGACGTCTGCGACTCCGCGGCCGACTGGGGGATCGAACACGTCCTGCTCGTCAACGGCCGCTACCTCGTCCAGGATCCCGAACTGGAGGTCGTCGTCCGCCGACTCCGCACCGAGAGCGACCTCGAGGCGTTTCACGTCCCGCTCGTGGAGCCGTTCGCGGACGTCGCCGAGGAAATACGGACCGGCGAGGTCTCGTTTCACGCCTCGGAGTTCGAGACGAGCATCATGCTGGAGCTGTTCCCCGAACTCGTCGACATGGACGCCGCGACCGCGGTCGACCCGTCCGCGGGGTCGCTCCCGCTCACCAACGACGACGCGCTCGGCGAGAACCGGGTGGGATGGGCGTTCACCGCCGACGAGATGGCGTCGATCACCCCCGCGGGCAACGTCGGCGACCCGACGGTCGCAACGGCCGAGACGGGGGCGGCGCTCGTCGACGCGGCGGTCTCGGACGTGGTGACGCTGATCGAGGAGCTGGAGCGTCGGCGACGCGAGGAGTGAACGGAGACGGGGCGCGAGGAGCGAACGGAGCCGAGAGGCGGGGCGAGAGGGAACGAGGCTCCCGTAGACTACTCGTCGCGCTCGACCGTGATCGTCCGGCCGGTCAGCCGGTCGGGAGCGAGCCGGTAGAGCTGGATGTCGAGGTCGGGCTTGCCGTCGGCCCAGATCTCGAAGAGCGGCCGGCGGGTCTCGCCGTACTGGGCGATCGTCTCGGGGGTGAGCGTCGCGGGGTCGACCCGCTCGAGCGTCCCGACGGCGACGACGCTGGTGTAGCGCCCGCCGTCCTCCTCGTACACCACGATTCGGGCGTCGGGATCGGACCCGAGGAACTCGCGTTTCTCGCTGTCGACGGTGGAAACGAGCCGCAGGAACGTCTCACGTGAGTCCTCGTCGTAGCCGTAGGAGATCGGGATCGCGTACGGGGCGTCGTCGCGGGCGAGCGAGAGCACGCCGGTCTCGTGGCGGGCGAGGAACGCGTCTATCGCGGACGCGGACATCTCGGCCTCGCGCTTCGTCGTCATACCCTACGTCTCTACACACGGGGGGATAAACCACACGAGACCGGGTGACGGCCCCGTCGCTCGCGGGTCGAACCGCGGTCGTCGGTGGTGGTCGCGAAGAGGGCTCTGGCGGCGGAGATTCGCGGGCTTCGGACCGGCGGTCACTCCACGGCGGGGGCGGTGAGGTCGGCGTCGACGACGGGCGCGCCGCAGACGACACAACCGGCCTCGAGCAGCGCCTCCCGCATCGCGTCGTCCACCTCGAACGAGCGGCGACACTCCGGGCAGACGAACGTGTGTGTGGGTGTCGTCATGAACGGATATGGAACGGCCGTTCCTATCAAACGATCATCGAGTTCTCACGCCGTCAGAATCCGATCGGTCGAGCACCGTCCGCGCGGTCAGTCGAGCACGGTCGCGAGGATCTTTCGCTGGGCGGCCGCGATGTGTTCGCTGAACGTCGAGCGGTCGATGCCGAGATCCGCGGCCACCTCGCCCGCGTTCGCGCCCTTCGGGTGGTCGAAGTAGCCGGCGTCGTAGGCGGCCGTGAGCACCTCGCGCTGTCGTTCCGTCAGTTCGCTCCGGTCGAAGGTGGCCAGGTCGCTCTCCTCGGGGGTCGACGATGACTGTAACAGCCGCAGCACCTGCATGTCCGCACAGGACTCCTGAAGCTCCTCGAGGACCGCCCGCAGCGTCGGGAGGTCGGCCGCGTGAAACGTCACGAGGAGCCGACCGTCACGGACGACCGTCTCCGTCGCCGGGACGCCGTGGCGATCGAGCACCGAGAACGGCGACTCGTCCGTGCACGGCACCTCGAACCGGTAGGCCGCCTTTCGGCCGTAATCGAACACCGTCTCGACGCCCTCCGGGACCTCGAGGTCGGCGTCCGCGAGGAACTCGATCACGACGGCGTCGCCGCCGGTGACGCCGGGATCCGCGGCGTCGCCGTCGTCGGGCTCGCCGCGATCGGGCGTCTCGACCTCGTCGCCCGCCGACCGGTCGCCCGCGCTCGCCGGCTCGGGGACGAGCCGACTCCGCGCCACGCTGTAGATCGGGGTCGACCCGTCGAGCACGCCGTCGAACGGCGACGGCGACGACGTCGGCAGCGAGACCTCCGCCCTGATGCCGGCTCCCATCGTTCGTTCCTCCCCGCCGCCGGACAAAACGTTGACGGCCCGCCCGCCGTTCGGAGGGGGACCGCACCCCGTCGCCGTCCGCCGCTCCCCGCGACCGCCTATAAAACACCCCGCATATACAGGGACGGTGTACGGGGGGACGGCGGACGGATCCATAGACATGAAACGAGACCCGTCCCGCGTGGGTGGACCGACGACGCTGACGGAGGCGGACGACGCCTTGGACGCCGCGTTCGACGCGCTCTCGGATCCCGACTGTAGGCGCATCCTCGCCGCAGTGGACGAGCCGATGACCACGAGCGAGATCGCCGACGACTGTGACATCGCCCTCTCGACGGCGTATCGCAAGGTCGAGCGACTGAGCGAGACGCCGCTTCTCGCCGAGGGTATCCGATTCGATCCCGACGGCGACCACGCGGCCGAGTACTCCCGGGGAGTCACCGACGCGACCGTCGAACTCTCCGACGCCGGCGTCCGGCTGACGGTGGAGTCTTCGGAGGCCGAGGCGTCGATGGCCGCCTTCGACGCACCCGGCGTCTCCGCGGACTGACGCGACGGGGCCGGCGTCCACCGCAGGCGATGCCGTTTTCGATCCTGATAATCGGACGGTCACGATTATACGTTCCGTTGGGCGACCGTGAGCGTATGACCGACCCGCCGGAGACCGAGACGCTTCTCGATCTCGCGGGGGAGGCGGTCGTCGTGATCGACGAGGAAGGAACCGTCCGGTATCTCAACGCGACCGTCACCGATATTCTCGGGTTTCAGCCCGACGATCTGGTGGGCGAAAGCGTCTTCAAGTTCGTTCACCCCGACGACGAGCCGCGTGTCGAGCGGGTCTTCGCCGGGGTCGTCGCCGGCACGTCGCCGAACGAGCCGTTCGAATATCGGTGTGAAACCGCCGACGGCGACTGGGTCTGGCTCCGGAGCGACCTGTATCCGCCATCGCGAACCGGCGTCGGCGGCTACGTGTTGAGCTCTCGGAACGTCACCGAGGAGGTCGAGCCGATCCGCCGGCTCGAGACGATCGTCTCGAAGTCGCCGGACGTCCTCTGGATGTTCGACGCCGACTGGTCGGAGCTGCTGTTCGTCAACGACTCGTTCGAGGCCGTGTTCGGGTTGCCGCCGGACAGCCTACGTGAGCGTCCGCGCCGGTTTCTCGACGTCGTCCACCCCGACGACCGCTCGCGCGTCGAGCGCGCGATGGCGCGGCTCTCGGCGGGCGAGACGGTCCACATCGACTACCGGATCGAGCCTTCGGACGGCGAGACGAAGTGGCTCCGCGTGCCGGGCGAGCCGGTGTACGGGGACGACGACGAGACGGTCGTGGCGGTGTCGGGATTCGCCCGCGACGTCACCGACGAGTACCGACGAAACCGACAGCTCGCGGTGATGGACAACCTGTTGCGTCACACCATCCGAAACGACATGAACGTCGTGATAGGGACCGCAGAGCGCATCGCCGACCGGACGACCGGCGGACCCGAGACCGACGCGGAGACGATCCGACACGTCGCCGCGGAGCTCCTCGAGACCGCGGAGAAGCAGCGGGACGTGATCGACCTTCTGAGCGAGGGAGGTTCGCCGCGTCCCGTGCCGGTCGAATCGATCGTTTCGGAGGCGGTCGATCGGGTGCGGGCCCGCGAGCCGAGCGGCGAGTTCGACGTCGCGTGTGCGGACGGGGTGACCGCGCTCGCGATCCCCGAACTCCGCCACGCGGTCGAGGAACTCGTCGAGAACGCGGTCGAGCACGCCGAGTCGGCTCCCGCGGTTCGCGTCGAGGTGACCGCCGAGGAGGGACGCGTCGCGATCGAGGTTAGGGACACCTGCCCGCCGATCCCGACCGAACAGCGCCGCGTCATCACCGACGCCTGGGAGATGAACCACCTCAGACACACCGTCGGGATGGGGTTGTGGCTCGTCTACTGGATCGCCGAGCGGTCCGGCGGCCACCTCGAGTTCGACACCCACTCGAACGGGAACGTCGTCACGATCGCCGTCCCGAGCGCGCGTGAGACCGCGAGCGAGAACGTCGATGGACCGACGGGAGCGACCGCGACGACGGAAGCGGAGGCGACCGACAGCGACCGGCGAAACGAGGTCACGCCCGAGTGAGCCGCGGTCACGAACGATCGCGAGGATTTCGGACCCCGAAGAACAGTCATCGACGTTAAACCGGAAGTCCGCGTAGGTGGACCCGATGGGTACGCTCAACGAACTGTTCGACCCGGATCGGGTCGCGGTCGTCGGCGCGACGGCCCGCGAGGGCGCGGTCGGGCGCGCCGTCACGTCCAACCTGCTCGCTGACTTCGACGGCGAGACGGTCCCCGTCAACCCGAACTACGACGAGGTGCTCGGGACGGCCTGCGTCGACGCGGTCGGCGACGCCGACGCCGACGTCGCGGTCGTCGTCGTTCCGCCCTCGATCGTCTTGGACGCCATCGAGGCGTGCGGCGAGGCGGGGGTCGACAACGTCGTCGTGATCACCGCGGGGTTCGGCGAGACGGGCGAGGACGGCGCGGACCGCGAGCGTCGCCTCGCCGAGATAGCCGCCGAGTACGATCTGAACCTCGTCGGCCCGAACAGCCTCGGGATCATGTCGACGCCCTCGGGGATGAACGCCACGTTCGGTCCCGAGAACGCCCTGCCGGGCGGGCTCTCCTTCATGAGTCAGTCCGGCGCGTTCGTCACCGCGGTCCTCGACTGGGCCAACGACAACGGCGTCGGCTTCAAGGACGTGGTCTCGCTCGGGAACAAGGCCGTCCTCGACGAGACCGACTTCGTCGACCACTGGGGAGACGACGAGGAGACGGACGTGATCATCGGCTACCTCGAGGGGATCGAGGACGGCCGCGAGTTCATCGAGACCGCCCGTGAGACCGCCGCCGACACCCCGATCGTGGCCGTGAAGTCCGGTCGAACGAGCGCCGGCGCGCGGGCCGCCTCCTCGCACACCGGCACGCTCGCCGGCTCCGAGAGGGCGTACGAGGCGGGCCTCGATCAGGCCGGCGTCATCCGCGCCGAGTCGGTCGACGAGCTGTTCGACGCCGCCGGCATCCTCGGCAGCCAGCCGCTGCCCGACACCGACAGCGTCGCGATCGTGACCAACGCCGGCGGACCCGGCGTGATGGCGACCGACGCGGTCGGCGACGCCGGCCTCGAGCTGGCCTCGTTCACGGGCGAGACCACCGCGGCGTTACGCGAGTCGATGCCCGAGGAGGCGAACGTCCACAACCCCGTCGACGTGATCGGCGACGCCGACGTCGACCGGTTCCGCGAGGCGCTCGAGACCGTCATCGCCGACGACAACGTGGGGGCCGCGCTCGTGTTGGCCGCCCCGACCGCGACCCTCGAGTTCGACGAGCTGGGCGAGGCGGTGCGCGAGACGGTCGCGGACACCGACGCGCCGGTGGCCGCCTGCCTCATGGGCGGCGACCGGACGCGCGAGCCGAAACGGAGGCTCCAGGCGGCGGGGATACCCTGTTACTTCGACCCCGCCCGCGGGATCGAGAGCCTCGCGACGCTCGCGGAGTACCGCGACATCAGGGAACGCGAGTACGCCGACCCGATGTCGTTCGACGTCGACCGCGCCCGCGCCCGCGAGGTGCTCTCTTCGGTCCGCGACCGCGAGGACAACCGCCTCGGCGTGGAGGCGATGGAGCTGCTCGACGCCTACGGCATTCCCACGCCCGCCGGCGAGATCGTCGACTCGCCGGAGCGCGCGAGCGAGGTCGCCGCCGGGATCGACGGCGACGTGGTCATGAAGATCGTCTCGCCGGACATCCTGCATAAGTCGGACATCGGCGGCGTCGCGGTCGGCGTCGCCGACGCGGACGCCGCCGACACCTACGAGGACCTGATCACCCGCGCACGCAACTACCAGCCGGACGCGACGATCCTCGGCGTCCAACTCCAGGAGATGGTCGACCTCGACGACGGCGTCGAGACCATCGTCGGGATGAACCGCGACCCGCAGTTCGGCCCGCTCGTGATGTTCGGGCTCGGCGGGATCTTCGTGGAGGTGATGGAGGACACCGCCTTCCGCGTCGCGCCCGTCTCCGAGCCGGAGGCCCGCGGGATGACCGAGGAGATACGCTCCGCGCCGCTGTTGCGCGGCGCGCGCGGCCGCGACCCGGTCGATCTCGACGCCGTGATCGAGACGATCGGCCGGCTCTCACAGCTCGTCACCGACTTCCCCGCCATCCTGGAGCTCGACGTCAACCCGCTCGTCGCACTGCCCGACGCCGACGGCGACGCGAACGTCGCCGCCGTCGACGTCCGACTCACCGTCGACCCCGAGGAGCTCGACCTCGAGACGCCTCACGCCGAGGACGCCGACACCGAGGAACCCCACCAATGACAGATACCACCACACTCGTCACCGCGACCGGAGAGGGAGCCGGAAAGACTGCGATCACCGTCGCGCTCGCGCGGCTCGCGGCCGACCGCGATCGGAGCGTCGCCTACATGAAACCGAAGGGGACGCGGCTCCAGTCGAACGTCGGCAAGACGCTCGACCGAGACCCGATGCTCGCCCGCGAGGTGCTCGGTCTGGACGCCGAGATGCATCAGATGGAGCCCGTCGTCTACTCGCCGACGTTCATCGAGGGCGCGATCCGCGGCACCGAGGACCCCGAGGCGCTCCACGAGCGGATCCGCGAGGAGTTCGACGGGATCGCGGCCGACCGCGACCACGTCTTCGTCGAGGGGGGCGGCGACTGGACGACCGGCGGCGTCGTCGACCTCACCGACGTGGACGTAGCCGAACTGCTCGACGCGCGGGTCGTGCTCGTGGCCGAGTACGGAACGCCCGGCGACCTCGACGAGGTGCTCGCCGCCGCCGACGCGTTCGGCGACCGGCTCGCCGGCGTCGTCTTCAACAAGGTCGGCGACGCGGCCTTCGACTCGCTCGATCACGACGGGATCCCCTTCCTCGAGTCCCGCGGGATCGCCGTCTTCGGGGCGCTCCCGCACGAGAAGGAGCTCGCGGGCGTCACCGTGGGCGACCTCGCCGACGAACTCGGCGCGGAGCTGCTTACCGACGGCTCCACCGACGCGTTCGTCGAGCGGTTCCTCGTCGGCGCGATGGGCGGCGACGAGGCGCTCCGGCACTTCCGGCGCGCTCGCGACGCGGCGGTGATCACGGGCGGCGACCGCGCGGACGTCCAGACCGCCGCCCTCGACGCCTCGGGCGTGAAGTGTCTCGTGCTCACCGGCGGCCACCGTCCCTCGGGCGCGGTGCTCGGACGCGCGGCCGAGGCCGGGACCGCCGTGCTCGCCGTGAACACCGACACCGCCACCGCGATCGACCGCGTCGAGGCGGTCATCAGCGGCGGCCGGACCCGCGACGCCCGCACCGTCGAACGAATGGCGGCGCTGCTCGAGGCCCACGTCGACGTGGACGCGATCGTCTGATCCGACGGGCGCGGCCGACCGACGGCCGGTGACGACCGACGACGGCCGTCGAGCGTTCCCGTCGGCGAGCGTTCCCGTCGGCGAGCGTTCCCGTCGGCGAGCGTTCCCGTCGGCGAGCGTTCCCGTCGGCGAGCGTTCCCGTCGGCGAGCGTTCCCGTCGGCGAGCGTTCCCGTCGGCGATCGCCTCCGATCGGATGAGCGTCTGACGTACTGTTTTCACGGTGGCCGACGAAGAAGGCGCATGACCAGTCTCTCGGAGGCGTACGGGGGGAAGGGACGCTCCGAGGTCGACCCGCGACGGCTGTCGATCGGTGCGGGGTTGTTCGTCGGCGGGACGCTGCTCCTCGTCGCGGGGATCCTCGTGGCCGCGGAGGTGCTCGTGCCGAATGGGTACACCTCCGGCGCGGCGAGACGTCTCGGCGGGATCCTCGGCGGGAGCGGCGTCCCGCTCATCACGCTCGGCGTGATGGCGGTCCTGCCGGCCGACCGGCGCACTCGCGTGGCGTCGGTCGTCGGCGCGGCGATCATGGCGCTCGGCGTCGCGCTGTTCTCGCAGGCGTACCCGAACCACTGGGTCGGCGGGCCGCGCCCGGAGCTCGTGGACCTCACGCTCCCGACCGCCGGCGTCTACTTCCTCGGGGCCGCGACGACGATGTGGTGCGTCTTCGTCGGCGTCGCCAACTTCAAGACCCGCAACGACCCCGGCGGAACGGTGACGATGGAGGTCACCCACAAGGGCGAGACGAAGGTGATAGAGGTCGAACGCGATCGGGTGAGGGGACTCGGCGGCGGCGTCGGGCTCCTCGGCGGCACCCCCGACGGGGACGTCGAGACGCAGACGAACCGCTCGGAACCGACGGAGACGGCGGACGCCGCCCCCGGACCGACCGCCGATTCACCGTCGAGGAGCGAGTCGCACCCGGCGTCGACCGGCGAGTCCGGCTCCGGTCCGAGCGGCGGGTCCGCGCCCGCCGACTCGCTCGGTCTCTCCTCGACCACGCCGTCCGGTCGCAGCGACGGCGGGAGCGCGTCCGCCGACCTCTCCTCGCCGCTCGACCGGCCGTCGGGAGCGGACGCGCCGGCCGCCCCGAACGCACCGAGCGGACCGGACGGCTCGGAAGCCGGATCGCGGGCGACTGGGGGGACCGCGCGCGACGGCCCCGGCGACACCTACTGCGGGAACTGCGCGGAGTTCGATTACGTCCGGACCGACGACGGGATGCGGCCCTACTGCGGCCACTACGACGAGGTCATGGACGACATGGAGGCCTGCGATCAGTGGACGCCGCAGTGAGGGCGTCGTCTTTTTTCCGCCTCGCGTGACTCAGGTCGGCTCTCCGGACGGGAGCTGTGACTCCGCGATCGCGAACGTGAGCGTGCTCAACACGCCGAGCAGCGTCCCGGCCGCGAGCGCCATCGCGAGGTCCGCGAGCGCCAGGGCCGTGACCCCCGGAGCCGCCGGGAGGAAGAAGCCCGACACCGCGTACAACACCACCGCGATGGCGACGACGTAGAAGGGCGCGTTGAGGTACCGCCACCGGAAGCGGCCGGCGAGGTACTCGTCGGTGATCTGTCCGAGGCTGGAGGTCACCCCGGCGACCGCGAGCCACTGGACGAAGCCGTGGACGAACGCGGTGACGGTCGCGCTCGGCGGGAGGCTCCCGTCCGTGACGCCGCGGACGGCTTCGACGGTCTCCGCGCCCTGGACCCCGCCGACGAGGACCAGCGCGAGCGCGACGATGTAGGTGACGAGCGTCACCCGCCCAGCGTAGAGCACGTTCCGGACGGAATCGGCCGCGCCGTCGACGGTCTCCTCCAACCCGAGCCCACGGAAGAGCGAGTAGAGGCCGACGCCGCCGGAGATCAGCCCCAGCACGGCCGCGCCCTCGACGTCGAAGAGGTTCGCGACGACCACGAGCGGGTAGATGAGGAGTAAGATTCCGAGCGGCACGAGGATGGTGCCGCGGGTCTCGGGGTCCGCGAGCACCTGCTTGATCGTGTAGTACAGCGACTCGAGGTCCTGCGCCTGCCGGACGACGACGCGCCGGACGCCGTCGATCCGCATCCGCGAGCGGATCACGGGGAGCACCGACTCGTCCTGTGCGCCGTCGGTGATCACGATCGCCGAGACGTCCTCGCCGGTCGACAGCTCCGCGAGGACGCGGTCGACCTCCGCGCCGACCGCGCGGTTGGCCTTCACGTCCGGGCCGTCGACGCCCGTGACGGCCGCGACCTCGACCGCCTCCCCCTCGGCGGCCAGCTCGTCGTGGACGGTCACACCCTGGAACAGCACGTTCACGTCGGAGTCCTCCGGGTCGGCGGTGGCGAGCGCGACCGCGGCCTCGGTGACGTCGTCGTCGCCGATCACCGGGGTCGGGATCCCCGTCTTTCGGCCGAGGTCGTCATCGAGGTCGACACAGAGGACGAGCAGCATTCACCGGGGGTATGCGAGGGGTCGGCATATGCTTTCGGCTCGCGGTCCTCCCGCTCCGATGAAACGCTCGGCGGGTGAGACCGTCCGACCTTCTCGTGGGCAATACGGGTGACTCACTCGTGATTCACAACCAGTCGGTAGTGATGAGTCGTGTACCGCTCGCTTTGTTCGCAGTACGTTCATCCACAGGGAGACGCCCGTGTCTCGGACAGACTCCAGCGATAGAAACTGCGAGCGAAGGGAGCTGTGCGCACTCTTTAGCGACAGACTGATTCATGCCGTCCGATGTCGGAAAAGGGGGACGACAGCGGAGTTGCCCGTCTCCCGCCGACCCTACGCGCCTGGGTGTTCGACGCCGTTCAACAGCCGCCGGACGTTGTCGCCGTCGCTGATGACCTGCGGATACGCGCCGAGACAGACCACGAAGTCGTCGCCGACCTCGGTCGGCTCGGTGACGTGGAGCGTCATCTCGACGGTCGCCCCGCCGTCGGCGAGCTCCGATTCGGCCTCGTACTCCACGACCGTCGTCTCGGTCCCGACCACGTCGGTGGTGTACTCCGAGGCGCGCTCGACGTCGCTTATCCCCTCATAGCGGTTCTGGAGCATCGTCGCCAGCTCGTCGGTACTCATCTCGGCGACGGGGTTGAACGTCCGGCCGAGCACCTCGACCTGCGGGGTCGAGAGCGCGGCGAACACCGCCGCCCGGTACCGCTGGCCGAGGAAGTCGACGCCGCGGTCGTACTCGGCGATCCGGTTCGTCACCTCGACCTCGCGGGTCTGGCCGGCCGCCTCGAACTCGCGGGTGATCTCGTCGTCGGTCACGCCCTGGGACTCGTAGCCCGTCTCCTCGAGCGCGGCGTCCGAGACCGTCGCGGCCTCCGCGGTGAACTCGACTGGGTCGCCGCCGGTGACGAAATCGAGGGCCGTACAGCCGGCGAGCCCGGCGATGCCGAGCGACCCGCCGGCGGCGATCGCCCGGCGTCTGGTGACGCTCCCGTCGGCGTCGCCCTCGCCGTCGCGGCCCTCCCCCTCGGTCGCCTCCGGCGCGGTCGCGGTGCGTTCCATACCTCCCCTCCGAGCGAGCGGGCGTACATACTTTGTGTTCGAGACCGGCCGGAACCGCCCTCGCGACCCGTGTGGGGGGGTTCGCGCCCGAGACGGCGCTTCGGACGCTTTTTCACGTCGGAGCGAGTATCGGGGCGTAGATGATCTCCAAGGGCTGTGAACAGTGCGCCAAGGGCGGCAAGATGGTGCTGTTCGTCTACGGCTACTGCGACCAGCGGGACTGCTTCTACTGCCCCCTCGGAGAGAACCGGAAGAACGTCACGGACGTGTACGCCAACGAGCGGAAGGTGGAGTCCGACGAGGACGTGATCGAGGAGGCCAAACGCATGAGCGCGCTCGGCACCTCGATCACGGGCGGCGAGCCCCAGGAGGCGATGGCGAAGACGACCCGGTATCTTCGACTCCTGAAAGACGAGTTCGGCGAGGATCACCACACCCACCTCTACACGGGGATCCCCGGCGGCCGAGAGAACATGCGCCGGCTCTCGGAGGCCGGCCTCGACGAGATCCGCTTTCACCCGCCCTTAGAGCTGTGGGGCGACATGCACGGCACGGAGTGGGAGGAGATCCTGTACGTCGCCCGCGAGGAGGGGCTCACGCCCGCATTCGAGATCCCCGGCATCCGCGCGGAGCCGGAGTTCCTGGAGTTCCTCGACGAGGGGGCCGCCGAGTTCTGTAACGTCAACGAGTTCGAGATGAGCGACGGGAACTACCGTCGGATGCAAGCGGAGGGGTTCGAACTTCAGGAGGGGCACATGTCCGCGGTCGAGGGATCGAAGGACGCATCGATCGTCGAGGAGATGGCCTCCCACGAGAAGGTGTACTTCTGTACGTCGGTGTTCAAGGACGCCGCCCAACACCGCAACCGGCTCAAGCGGATGGCACGGAACGTCCGGCGCGAGTTCGACGAGGTGACCGACGACGGCACGCTCGTCTACGGTAAAGCGTTCGCCGCCCCCGAACGGTTCGAGGCGCTCGGCGTCCCCGAGGAGTTCTACACGGTCAAGACGAACCACGTCGAGGTCGCGTGGTGGCTCCTGGAGGAGATGGTCGAGGACGGCGACCTCGACGAGGGCGAGATCGTCGAGCAGTACCCCACCGTGAACGGGACCGTCGTCGAGCGGACGCCGGTCGCGTAGGGGTGCCGGTCGCGTAGCGTCGAGCCGACGCCCGCGCGCTCTCCGCCGTCCCGTCCCCGTCCACGCGCGAGAGGTTTTTATCGTATCGCTCACAACGCGCGAGCGATGCCCTCCACCCTCGCAGAGCGCCCCACGACCTCCCCGGAGAACCGCGCGAGCCTCCCCGAGGACCCCGGCCTCCGGCGTCGCCTGCTCGTCGCGATCGCGTTGGTCGCCGTCCTCCCGTTCGCGTTCATCTACGCGTTCGTCTTCGTGACGAACACCGTTCTGCTCCCGCTTCTGGAGTGGCAGGGGAGCGGTCCCTACCACGGTCGGGTGTACGTCGACCCGCTGTTCGCGGTCGTCGTCGTCGCCGGCGGGCTGGCACTTCAGGCCTGGAAGGGCCCCTCGATCGTGCTCGGCAGCATCGGCGCCAGACGCGTCGACGCCGACGAGTACCCCGATCTCCACGCGCGCGTCACGCGGCTGGCGAAGGCGGCCGACGTCGAGCCGCCGGACGTCGCGGTCGCGCACAACGACGCGCCGAACGCGATGGCCGTTCAGGGGCCCCGCGGCGCGGCCGTCGTCGTCACCACGGGGCTGCTCGACGCCCTCGACGAGCGCGAGCTGGAGGCGGTGTTGGCCCACGAGGTGTCACACCTCGCCAACGACGACGCCACGGTGATGACCGTGGCGTGGCTGCTGCCGACGGTCACCTACTACGTCGCGACCGCGGCCGCGTACGTCCTCTACGGGATGGCGCGGACGATGGGTCACGGCGGCGACGGTGACGGCGGCGACGGCGCGGCGAAGGCGATCCTCGTCCTCCTCGTCACCGCGGTCGTCACGCTCGCGGTCTCCGCGATGTTCTGGGCGGCGAGCGTGCTCGTCCATCGGGTGCTCTCGCGGTACCGCGAGCACGCCGCCGACCGCGGCGCGGCGGCGATCACGGGCGATCCGACCGCGCTCGCGAGCGCGCTCCGGAAACTCGACGAGCGGATGGCGGACGTGCCCGACCGGGACCTCCGGTCGCTCGACGGCGGCGCGGAGGCGCTGTACGTCGCGCCGCTCGAGGGGCGGGCGTTCACCGACGCGGAGCTGGTGTCGACGGACGTCTTCCCGGCGACGCACCCGCCGACGGCCGACCGGATCGACCGGCTCCGGGAGATCGCCGGGGAGCTCGAATGAACCGCCGCCGACTGCTCGCCGCGCTCGCGACGGGGTCGATCGCGACGCTCGCGGGGTGCGGGTACGCCTACGGCGGCGGCGACGTCCGCGCCCGCGAGCTCGCGGGCGGCTCGGGCGTCTTCATGGCCGGCTGGAGCGCCCACGCGACCGCCGGGGACCGGCTGGCGTTCGCCGAGTCGGGCGATTCGCCCTTCGAGGGCGAGCGGACCGCCGTCGACGTGATCGACCGCGACGCCGACGCGGTCGGGTCGTTCCGACACGAGGGGACGAGCGTCGGGCTGGCGCTCGGGTCCGCCGGGGAGCGGGCCTACCTCCGCGAGTCGACCGGGAGCGTGGTCGCCGTCACGCCCACGGCGGACGACGCGGCCGGGATGGACGGCGAGGACGACTCGGACGGCGGGAGCGACGGAACCGGCGCGAACCGGACGAGCGACGCGGACGACGGCGACGGGTTCGACGCGGACGACGAGGGACCGTCCCGGCCCGTCGACACCCCCGACTGGCGGGCGTCGCTCGCCGACGTGACCGGGACGCCGGCGGCGGGGACGGATCCCGTCGAACGGCGCGAGACGGAGCCGCTCGCGGCCGACGGACTGGGCGCGTACGTCGGGAGCGGCCCTGTCGTGATCGCCGCCCGCGGGGGGGACGTCGACTGGACGGCCGAGGTCGGCGGGGACGTGCGCGGGCTGTGGTGTGCCGACGCCGAGGGTCCCGACGGCGTCGTCGTCGCGACGGCCGACGCGGTCGTCGCGCTCGCGCCCGACGGCTCCCGCCGGTGGCGTCACGCGTCCGGGACCGGATCGAGCCTCGTCGTCGACGGCGACCTGGTCGTCCTCCGCGAGGGCGACGACCTGCTCGCGCTCGAGCGTCCCGACGGCGCGGAGGCGTGGCGTACCGGGGTCGACGGCGGCGGGCCGCCGCCGACCGTGACGGGCGACCGCGTCGCCGCCGTGAGCCGGGGGGAGGTCCACGTCCTCGACCGGGACTCCGGCGACCCGCTGTGGCGGACCGGGGTCGCGCCCGACCGCGACCGTCACCGCTCCCTCGTCGTCGACGCGGGGCGCGCGTACTTCGTCGACCCGGACGGCGAGGCGGTCGCGGTCGACGCCGCGGACGCGGGCGGCGACCGGGCCTGGACGCGGGAGCTCGAGGTCCGCTCGCCGACGGTCGTCGACGGCTGGATCGACGGCGGGACGGTCGCGTTCGCGTTCGACACCGGCGAGTTCGTGTGGCTCCAGCGGTACGACGAGGACCCCGGACTGCTGTGAGCGGCGGCGGTCGCCCTCGCCGCCGGCCGCCGCCGACCGACGCCCGGTCCCACCACGCTTTTCGCACCCCGACGTCTACGTCGACGCGATGAACGCCGTCACGCTCGGTCCCGCCGGCACGTACTCCCACCGCGCGGCGCGGGCCGTCGCCGCAGAGGTGTCGTTCCGCGAGTCGGTCACCGCCATCGTCGACGCCGTCGCGAGCGGCGAGTTCGAGCGCGGGGTCGTTCCCATCGAGAACAGCATCGAGGGGTCCGTCTCCGAGAGCCTGGACGCGCTCGCCGACCACGAGGTCGCGGTCACCCGCGAGGTCGTCACCCCCATCCGGCACGCGCTGCTCGCGCAGTCCTCGGAGTTCGATCTCGTCGCCAGCCACTCGCAGGCGCTCGCGCAGTGTCGAAACTGGCTGGAGGCGAACCACCCCGACGCCGGGCTGGAGGCGGTCGCCTCGACGGCCCGCGGGGTCGAGCGCGCCCGCGAGGACGCCCGCGTCGCCGGCATCGGCCATCCCGACAACGCCGGCGACGACCTCGAGATCCTCGCCGCGGACATCCAGGACCGCACCTCGAACGCGACCCGATTCCTCGTGGTCGGCCCCACGAGCGCCCGCTCGGACGCCGGGGGCAAGACCACGCTCATCGTGTACCCGAACGCCAACTACCCCGGCCTCCTCCTCGAACTGCTGGAGGCGTTCGCCGACCGGAACCTGAACCTCTCGCGGATCGAGTCGCGCCCGAGCGGCGAGCGCCTCGGCGACTACCTCTTCCACTTCGACGTCGAGGCTGGGCTCTACGAGGACCACATGGCGAAGGCGGTCGAAGACGTCGAGGCCATCGCCGACAACGGGTGGGTTCGGGTGTTGGGGTCGTACGACACCCAGCACGTGTTGGAGTAGCGCGTCTCGGTCGGTCCGTCCCGCGTTCCCGTCCGTCGCGACCGAACGCGAGGACTCCGTTCACCCCGACAACGTGACGAGTGACGCGCCGACCACGACGACCGCCGCAGCCGCGACCAGCGGCCACGTGATCCGCTCGAGACGTTCCGGAAGGAACAGGACGGACAGCGCGATGACGATCAGGGGGGCGGTGTGTGTGATCGGGATCGCGATCACTACCGGGGCGGACGCGATCGCCCCGAAGTACGCGAGCAACCCGACCGTGCTCGCCAGTCCGGCGCCGACGTACCATCGCATGTGTGGGTTCCCGAACAACGACGGTACGGGGCGCTCGTTCAGGCTCCGATATCCGGCGTAGCCGACGAATGCCGTGCCCATCATCACGGTGAGTCCGACGAGGATCGGCGTGCCGGTATCGAGTCCGACCCTGACGAGTATCGGCTCTATGCCGACGAACATCGCGGCGCTCACCGGAAACAAGAGCGAGGTACCCACCTCCCGCAACGAGTCGTGGGACGGATCGGTCGAGGCGGTCACCCACGAAATGGTGGCGACCCCGCCGACGATACAGACGATCCCGGCGAGATGTGGCAGCGTGAGCGTTTCATCGAACAGCCCCACCGCCAGCACGGCGGCGACGAGCGTCGAGGCCGACACGATCGGGGTCGTTCGGCTCGCACCGATCCGCTCGATCCCCGCGAACAGACAGATCCGTCCGAGGACGAGGCCGACGACTCCTGCCGCGGCGAACGCCCCGAGCGCCACCCGTGAGAGCCCGTACTCCGGGTAGTAGCGGATCGCGGCCAGCGGTGCGACGAAAACGAGGTTCACGCCCATCACGACGACGACCGCGTCACTCGTGTCGCCCGTCGCAGTGCCGATCCGGATACACAGGTTCTGTACGGCCAAGAGAACGGCGGCAGCGATCGCCAGCGTGAGCCCGACCAGCGGGACGAGTTCCGTCATTCTGGTTTTGTGCGCGTGTTACGTCGTTACCACGCCGACCTCCCGAACCCGTTCCGTGATCGAATACGCCAAAAGACGGTCCCGCGATTCCTGATCGCCATACCTCGCTCGAGCACGCGGAATGAAATAAAACCCTGACGACATGTGGTCCCATGTAACATGTATCACGATCGTGTCCGGTCCCGACCCGCCGAGCCCCTCGGCTGGCCCTACTCGAACCGGTACGTCGCCCCGTCCGGACCGTCCTCGATCTCGACGCCCACGTCGCGGAGGGCGTCCCGGAGCTCGTCGGCGCGCTCGTAGTTGCCGGCCTCGCGTTCGGCCTCGCGGACGTCCAGAATCAGCTCGACCAGCTCGCCGGCGAGGCCGACGTCGCCGTCGGTGGGGGTCTCGAACTGGAGACCCAACACGTCGCCGCCGAACTCCTCGAAGGCCTCGACGGCCTCGCGGAGCCCGCGGTAGTCGTAGGGGTGCTCCGCGTCGACGTGGCGGTTCACGGCGTCGGTGAGCGCCAGGAGCGCCGCGGTCGCCTCCCGGAGGTTGAGGTCGTCGTTCATCGCCGTCTCGAACTCCTCGCGAGCGTCCGCGACCGCCCGGCGAAGCTCCTCGTCGACCGTCTTCGCGTACGCGTCGACGGAGTCGAGCGCGTCGACCGCGCGCTCGTGGGCGCGCGAGAGCCGATCCCACCGTTCCTCGGCCTCCGCGATCGTCTCCTCGGTGAGCGCCTGCTCGGAGCGGTAGGCGGCCCCGGCGTAGAAGGTCCGGACCACGTTGACGCCGAGCTCCTCCAAGGCGTCGGGGACGGTCCAGAAGTTGCCGATCGACGAGGACATCTTCTCGCCCTCCATCGCCAGCAGGCCGACGTGGAGCCAGTGGCGGACGAACTTCTCCCCGGTCGCGGCCGTCGACTGGGCGATCTCGTTCTCGTGGTGCGGGAAGACGAGGTCGCGCCCGCCCATGTGAACGTCGAGGGTCTCGCCGAGGTGCGTCGTCGACATCGCGGAACACTCCACGTGCCAGCCGGGGCGTCCCTCGCCCCACGGCGACTCCCAGGTCTCGCCCTCGGGGACGGACTCGCCGTGGTCGTGTTTGGCGTGCTCGCGGACGGCCGTCTCGCTCACGCCGCCGGCCTTCCAGAGCGCGAAGTCCGCGGGGTGGCGCTTCTCCGACCGCTCGTCCGGTTCGCCCTGCGCCTCCAGTTCGTCGACGTCCTGGTTCGAGAGCTTCCCGTAGTCGTCGAACGTGGTGACGTCGAAGTAGACGGAGCCGTTCGCCTCGTAGGCGTACCCCTTCTCGACCAGCGCCTCCACGAGGTCGACGATCTCCGGGACGTGTTCGGTGACGCGGGGGTACACCTCCGCGCGCAGCAGGTTCAGCCCGCGCATCGCGGCGAAAGTGCTCGCCGTGAACGCCTCGGCCACGTCGCGCTCCTCGCTCCAGTCGTCGCGCTCGCCCACGCGGGCCGTGATCTTCTCGTTGACGTCGGTGACGTTCTCGACGTGTCGCACGTCGTAGCCGAGGTGCTCGAGCCACCGGTGAAGCACGTCCGCGTGGAACCAGAGCCGGGCGTGGCCGAGGTGGGGGTCGTCCGACACCGTCAGTCCACAGACGTACAGCGTGACGTCGCCGTCGGCCGTGAACTCGACGCGCTCGTCTTCCAGGGTGTCGGTAACGACGAGACTCATTACGCGGCGATACCCGCGGGGAGGCTTTGAAATCGTCGGATCGTCGCCGGAGCGGTACGCTCGACGCTCGATCGGGACCGCCGAAAGACTACAACGGGAACCTGAGCCATCCGACGCGTTATGGGACCGGGACCGAAATCCCGATCCACCGATGGATCAACACGCGACCTCCGGGACCGACGACGCCGGAGACCCACTACCTCGGACCGACCGCAACGAGGACGCCGGAGACGGGAGCCTCCGAACCGCCGCGGTCGATCTCCCCGACGGCCGCGAGATCGCCTACGCCGTCTGCGGCCCCGCGGACGGCCCGCCGGTCGTCCTCCACCACGGCACCCCCGGCTCGCGGCTGTTCGCGGCGCTGCTCGCGGAGGTCGCCGGCGAGGCGGGAGTCCGGCTCGTGGCCCCCGACCGACCCGGATACGGGCGCTCGTCGCCGCCGCCGGACGACTGGGGACGGCGCGATTGGTGCGCGGATCTGAGTAGGGTGCTCCGCGCGGAGTCGGTCGACCGAGCCGGACTGCTCGGGTTCTCCGGGGGCGGCCCGTTCGCGATCGCGGCCGCCGAAAGCGACCGGACGACCCGGCTCGCGCTGGTGAGCGCCGTCGTCCCCCCGAGCGACGAGGGCCTCGCCGGGCTCGCCCGGATCCCGTACGCGATCCGGCTCCTCTTTCCCCTGTTCGGCGCGTTCGCGTCGGTTTCGGGGCCGGAGACGGTCGTTTCCCAGTACACCGACCGGTCGGTGTCGCCGGCGGTCGCGCGGGCGGTCGCCGCGGACTTCCACGAGGCGCTCGGCGGCGGCGAGGGCGTGCTCGGCGGTGCGCTCGGGAGCGGCGCGAGCGCGGTCGAGCGCGAGAGCCGGTCGTTCGCGACCGGGTCGGTCGATCCCGATTCCCTCGATCTCCCGGTTCGCGCGTGGCACGGTACCCGCGACGACAACGCCCCGCTCTCGCCGGTCGGGGAGTTCGTTGCGGAGGCGGGAGGAACGCTGACGACCGCCGACGCCGACCACCTCGGGACGCTGCTCGATTCGGCGTCCGACGCGCTCCGGTGGGTCGCACCCGAGTAGGGGATCGCGATCCCCCGCGCTACCGCCGGGAGCCGACGTCCGTCCGCGAGGCCACCTCGTAGCCCGCCCCGCGGACCGCCTCGACGACCCGTTCCATGTGGGCCGGGCCGTTCGTCTCCACCTCGAAGACGAGGTCGGCGTCGCCGACGGGGAGGTCCGGGCGACTCCGTTCGTGGCGGACGGTCCGGATGTTCGCCCGCTCCTCGCCGATCAGCGTCGCGATCTCGCCCATCTTCCCCGGCGTGTCGTCGATGCGGACGACCAGCTCGACGAGCTGGTGGCGATCGACCAACGCGTGGGTCAACACCTCCTGGAGCGACGTGATATCGATGTTCCCGCCGCAAAGCAGCGGGACGACCGTCTCGCCGGCCAACTCGAGCTCCGCGACGAGTCGGTCGTCGAGGAGGGCGGCCGCGGCGGTCGCGCCCGCGCCCTCGACCATCTGTTTGGCGCGCTCCAAGAGCAGCAGGATCGCGGCGGCCACGTCGTCGTCGCTGACGACCACCACGCCGTCGAGGTGCGCCTCGAGGAGGTCGAAGGTGAGGTCGCTCATCCCGCCGGTGGCGATCCCGTCGGCGATCGTGTCGGGCTCCTCGCGGGTCACGAGCTCGCCCGCAGCGAGGCTCTCCGAGAGCGTCGAGGCACCCTCGGTCTGGACGCCGACGACCCGCACGTCGGAATCGCGCGCCTTCACCGCGGTCGCGACCCCGCCCGCCAGCCCGCCGCCGCCGACGGGGACGAGCACGGTGTCGACGTCGGGTGCCTGATCGAGCACCTCCAACCCGATGGTCCCCTGTCCGGCGACCACGTCCGGGTCGTCGAAGGCGTGGACGAACCGCGTTCGCGGGTCGTCGACGAGCGTCCGCGCGTGGTCCATGGCCTCGGCGAAGACGGCCCCCTCGAGGACCACGTCGGCCCCGTACGACCGCGTCGCCTCGATCTTCGCGCCCGGCGCGGACTCGGGCATCACGACGGTCGAGTCGAGCCCCGCCGCGGTCGCCGCCAGCGCGACCCCCTGCGCGTGGTTGCCCGCGCTCGCGGCGACGACCCGCTCGGCCGACGGCTCCGACTCCACGAGCCGGGAGATCGCGTTGTACGCGCCGCGAGGTTTGAACGAGCCGGTGCGCTGGAGGTGTTCCATCTTCAGCCGAACCTCGGCGCCACACCGGTCGGAGAGCGATCGGCTTCGCTGGACGGGGGTGCGTTGGACGATGTCGGCGTCGGCGAACCGGGCCGCCGCGGCCTCGACGTCGTCGATCGTGACTCGGGACATGACGCCCGGATCCGCGCCCCACAACGAAAAGGACCCGGTCGCGGAACCGCGTTCCCGCTCGCGGCGGCGCGTGCGTGAAACGGGACCGCCGACGCGAGCGAGCGTTTCGCCGGTGATACGCGGCCGCCTCAGTCGCCGCTCGCCTCGGCGTCCGTCTCGAAGGCGGCCCACTCGGGGTGGGTGTCGGGCGCGTCGGGGAGGTACGTCCCCTCGTTCCCGCACTCGGTGACGAGCCGACACGTGGAGCGCTCGGGGGGCCAGACGGCCTCGACGCCGGGGCCCTCGGTACCCGCCTCGCCTCCCTCCGTCTCCCGGACCGTCACCTCCTGCCGGTAGGTGAACGTCGAACCCGCGGGATCGACGAGCGTCACCGTCACGGCGACCACGTCGCCCTCGGGGTCGAACGGGACGGGCTCGTCGGCGTCGGCGTCCGCCGCCGAGCCGGGCAGTCGCACGCCCTCCGGCGTCACCGTCCAGTCGACCGCGAGCGACTCTCCGGGGTCCGTCACGGTGTAGGAGACGTGGTCCGGACCGCCATCGCCGCCCCGACGCGGATCCACGCGTACCTGCGCGCGGGCGACGCGCTCGGGAACCTCGACGGTCGTCTCGGCGTCGAGTTCGGAGCCGGACCGCCGGTCGAGCGTCTCGAGTTCCGGCGTGACGTACACGTCGGGGTTCGGGGTCCACGTGCCGTGGTACGCGTAGCGGTACGGCGTTCGGTCGGGATAGGCGTCGAGCACCGCGAAGTCCTCCACCGGATCGCGTTCGAGCGCGTACACGACGTCGCCGTCGAGCCCCGGCTCGTTCCGGAGGTACTGGAACGGGTGGTTCTGCCACTCGCCGTACGGCGTGGGCAGGAACACCAGCCCGTCCTCGAACGTCGTCTCGTCGATCGGCGCGTACGCCGCCTCGTGTTTCGCGTCGACCGCGGCGTTCCGCTCGATCGGCTCCGAGGCGGCGTCCACGGCGGCGACGCCCGCGACGACGACCGCGCTGGCGACCACGACCGCGACCGCGACGCGGGCGACCGCGGGGGAGACCCCCCGACTCGCGAGCCGTTCGCGCGCCGAGGAGAGCACGCGCCGTCCCGCGGCGACGCCGAGCCCGCCGAACACCGACAGCGGCACCAGGAGGTCGAAGTGGTAGAAGGGGCCGAACAGCGACGCGAGCCCGTCGGTCGGGTCCGAGAGGTCGGCGAGCGCGTTGTGCGTCCCCCAAAAGAAGAGGTTACCGACGACGACCGCGACCGCGACGCCGACGAGGAGCAGGGCGGCCGTCCGGCGGAATCCGGGCGAGCCGGGGGAGTCGGGAGAGCCGGCGGCGTCGACGGCCGCAGCGCCGCTCACGTCCCCGTGGGCACGCCAGCCGTGGATCGCGACCGCACCGCCGATCGCGGCCAGCGCGGTCCCGAGCGGGCCGCCGGCGAGCCAGCGCGTCGCGATCTCCTGGATCGCGTACCGGTTCGACTCCAGCGCCAGCGCCGGGGTGTACTCGACCGAGTGCCCGAGGATCCGCCGCTCGCCGAAGCCGGGGCCGTCCATCGGCGCGAACGCCTGGTAGGGGAAGACGAGCGGGTCGCCCGTCATCCGGACGTTGTACGCGAGCGTGATCCCGACGAAGAGCGTGCCGAAAATCGCGGTCAGCCCGTGGCGGCGGATCGGGTCCGGGAGCGACGAGACGTTCGGAAGCGGCGAGAGACCGTCGGCGCGTGCGGCCGCCCGTCCGACCCGCCACAGCGCGTGGAGGATGAACGGCGCGGCGAACAACACCGCGGTGTACGGGCGCGCGAAGAAGGCGACCCCGATCGCGATCCCCGCGAGGCCGGCGGCTCGGAGGGAGCCGTCGCGGACGCTCCGGAGGTACGCGACCGCGAAGACCAGGTTGAAGAACGTCGTGGGCGCGTACGGGAGGAAGGCGGAGGAGGTCGCGATCGCCATCGGCGACGCGGCGAAGAGGACGGCCGCGGCGAGGCCAGCCCGCCGGCCGAACGTCAGCGACCCGAGCAGGTACACGAGCGCGGCGTTGCCGGCGGCGATCGCCGCGAGCGTCACGCGCGGCTCGCCGAACAGCCCCATCGAGACCGCGAACGTCGCCGCCGGAACGGGGTTGTACTTCGGGTAGAGCCGGCCGCCGTCCTCGACGAAGAACCACGGGTGGAAGGCGTCCGCGAGCGCGCCGGCGTGGAACTCCAGCTGGCCGCCGAGGAGGAGCGCGGCCTGCGTGAGGTAGACCCCCTCATCGTGGTTCGCGGAGTGGTGTGAAAAGACGGTGGCGGCGATCGCGAACGTCAGGACGCCGGCCGCGAGCGAGACGAGCGCCGCGGCCGCAGTGACCCGGTCTGCACGGGCGAGCCGCTCGCGGAGGCGGATCGCGAGGCGGCGCGGACGGAGACCGGAGAGAGAAGTAGACACGGGCGGTAGAGTGACCGTTCAGACCTGAACGCCGGCCTCGCGCATGAGGTCGATCGTCGGCTCGAGGTCGGACAGCTTCGTCAGGTCGATGTCCGGCACGTCGAGCTCGTCGATCGTCGGGAGGTCACCGATCGGCTCGACCTCGGGAATGAGCGGGTACTCGAACGTGGAGCGCGCGAAGTAGTCCTGTGCCTCCGCCGACAGCAGGTGGCGGACGAAGTTCGACGCGAGGTCGGCGTCGCTCGCGGTGTCGACGACCGCCGCGCCGGCGACGTTGAACATCGCCCCCGCGTCGCCCTCGGTGAACGCGGTGGCGATCGGCGCGTTCGGGTTGCCGTCGAGCACGCGCTGGATGTAGTAGTGGTTCGTGAACGCCGCGTCGATCGCGCCGTCGGCGATCTCCTGACAGGTCCGGAACTCGTCCGGGTACGCCGTGGCGCCGGACTCGACCATCGCCTCCAGCCACTCGAGCGTCTCTTCCTCGCCCTCGAGCAGCCGCATCGCGGTCACGAACGCCTGACAGGAGCCGTACGACGGGGCCCATCCCAGGTCGCCGTCGAACTCCTCGGGGTACGCCATGACGTCGTCCGGCACGTCGCTCTCGTCGTACTCGTCGGTGTTGTACGGGACCGTTCGGGCCCGTCCGGAGGTACCGACCCACTGTTCGGTGCGGAACTCGGATCGGACCTTCTCGGCCACGTCGGAAGGGAGCGCCTGCGTGCGTCCGGCGTCGGCGAGCGCGCCGAGCGCGCCCGAGTTGACAGAGTAGAACACGTCCGCCGGCGACCCCTGTCCCTCGTTGGCGATCTGGTTGACGAGGTCGGTCGAGCCGCCGTAGCGAACGGTCAACTCGAGGTCGTCGTAGAGGTCGTCGATGTAGCCGACCAGTTCGCCGACGAGGAACTCGCCGCGGCCGGAGTAGACGGTGAGCTCGCCCGACAGCTCCGGCATCTCGGCCATCGGCGTCCCGCCGGGAGCACCGCGACCCTCGCGACCCGAGCCGATCTGGCCGAGCGAGTCCTCGGCGTCGCCGCCGCCGTCTCCGCCACCGTTTCCGTCGCCGCCCTCGCCGTTACCGCCGTCGCCCGCGTCCTCGTCCTCGCTGCCGGAACAGCCCGCGATCCCGGCGACGCCGACCGAGCCGGCCGCGGCGAGGAACCGCCGTCGTCGCACGTTTCTTCCGTCGTCGTGTCCGTCGAGTTCGTGTCCGGTCATGTGTTTTAGGCTTACCTAAATACGTTTAATCGTGTCGATTCAGTCGTCCGCGGGCGCCGGCGTCCGCCGGATCGCGTCGAGGCAGTCGAGCCAGTCGCGCATGTACTCGCCACAGTGGTTGAGGAACGCGCCGTTGTTCCACTCGGAGAAGTCGCCCTCCGCGAGCGCGTCGGCCGTCTCGTCGAAGACGGCCGCGTACGAGTCGGCGTCGTCGCCCGCCCCGTCGACGACCTCCCAGACGTGTTCGTTCAGCTCCAGCCCCGCCACCTCGTTCGCGAGGTCGTCGAACGTCGACCGCGGGGCCTTGTTGTGCTCACAGAGCGGCCCGCCGTTGTAGATCCGCTTGCCCAGCACGTCGCAGGCGCGTTTTAAGAACAGCCCCGACCAGATGTCGTCGAAGCGGCCGACGTCCCACTCGTTGTCGTCCATCGGCAGCTGGTAGAACGCGGGGATCACCTCGCGGCGGAACGCGAGGTTCATCGAACAGACCGTGAGGTAGTTGCCGCGGGCGGCGACGAAGTCCTCGCCGAAGTCGTCGGCGGTCGTCCGGGTCTGCGCCTGCCCCTCCAGGTCCCCGTCCATCAGGATCCGGACGGCGTCGAGGTCGGGAACGTTCGTCCACAACCCCTGTGAGGCGACGACCTCGCCGGACTCGACGTCGGCGGTCCCCGTCTCGACCGTCTCGTCCATCGCGGAGTAGGGGTAGCCGCGCGGGTAGAGCCCGTGTTCGTCGGCGTTCTGGTAGAGGACGTTCACCCAGTGCTCGTCCGAACTGACGCGCTCGATCTCCCCCTCGAACGCGAGGTTCGCCATGTGACGGCCGAAGTAGTCCTCGTCGTCGTGCGGGAGCGTGTCGTCGTCGATGAAGACCCCGTACTCGAACTCGGGGTTCGCCCACATGTAGAGGAGGCCGAAGCTCGTCTCGGCGTGGCTGGCGGCGGGCACGACGTGGCCGTACTCCACGACCCCGTTGTCCGCGTACCACTCCTCGCGGCGCGCCCCGTCGAAGACCTCGCCGGAGACGCCCAGCTCGTCGAGCATCTCACGCATCTCCGCGACGTCACAGAAGTCCTCGGTGACGAGCACGAAGTGGAGCCGCGAGACGTCGAACCCGTGCGTGCGGGCGTTTTCGACGTACGCTCGAATACACTCGTACTCCCGGATCGTGGGGACGATCACGCAGATATCCCCGTTCGCGGCTGACGGTCTGTGTTCTGCCATACTCCACAATTTTTAGGCCAGCCTAAAATACTGACGATTCGTCGTCCGCCGCGGTACCCCCGCCGCCGGCGTTCACCACGAGTCGTCGGTGAGACTGCCGCCGTCGGCCTGCACCGAGGGGGTCGGCTCGCCGTCCGCGGCGGGGCCGGCGGTGGGTGAGAGACCGAGCGCGAGCGCCGCCACCCCGCCGCCCGCGAGCGTCACCGCGTTCTTCAGCGCGTGGTCGAGGATCGCCGCCGCGAGCGCCGTCTCGACGGGCAGCCCCGTAGCGCTCACGACGAGACCGGTGAACGCCGCCTCGTAGAGGCCGATCCCGCCCTGCGAGAGCGGGAGCACCTTCGCGAGGTTGCCGACGCTGACCGCGAGCGTCCCGACGACGAGCAGCGTCGGCGTCGGGACGACCCCCCCGACCCCGCCCGTGAGCGCGGCGAGCACGAGGACGGCCGTGAGGACGTCGAGCGCCCAGACGACGGCGCTCCAGAGGAACACCGTACCGAGGCGTCGGGGGTCGGCCGCGACGACCCGGACGGACGAGCCGAACCGGACGACCGCGTCGACGGCCCGCGAGAGACGCGGCCGCGAGACGCGGGCGCGGAGCGCGGGGCCGAACCGCCGGTCGCTCCGGGCGACCGCGACCGCCGCGACCGAGAGGGTTCCGGCGACGGCGGCGATACCGGCCGCGGCCGCGAGCGCGGTCGACGGCGCGACGGCGCCGATCGACTCGCCCGATCCGGGCGACCGACCGGTCAGGAGCAGGATGCCGAGCGCGACGCCGCCGAGGGCCCCGATCGCCACGAGGTCGAACGCGCGCTCGACCGCGAGCGACGCGACCCCCGTCGGGTACGGCACGTCCCGATGCTCCTTGAGCAGGTACGCGCGGACCGCGTCGCCGGCCCGCGCCGGGATCACGAGGTTCGCGGTCTGGCTCGCGAACACCGTCGCCGTGAGGAATCCGACCCGGTAGCGCCGCCCCATCGCCGCGAGCACGTCCCCGTACCGGCGGCCCCGGATCGGCCACGAGAGGAGGTAGGCGACGAGCGCCGCGACGAGGAGCGTCGGGTTCGCGGTCGCGGCCGCTTCGACGACGGCGTCGAGGTCGAGCGTCCGCGTCAACACCGCTCCGCCGATCCCGAGGACGAGGACGGTTCCTGCGATCGTGAGCCACCCCCGAGGGAGGCGGTCACGGAGTCGAGCGACGGCGAGGCGCGGATTCATACAATTGTTTAGGTCGACCTAAATGATTTAACGCTGGCGGTTCGCTGAGACGGACCGGCACGACGCGTTTGTTCATGGGAGCCGAACGACCACGCATGAACGAAGCCGCGACGGGCCGCGAGGACGAAGCGGAGCGCGACGGGTCTAACGGAGACGAACGGGCCGAGTTCGCCGGTTCGGAGCGGACTCGGATGTGGCTTGTCGAGCGAACCTACTCTGACGACGAGCAAAATATGGTGATCCTCACCTACGCGACACCGGACGGCGCACAATATTCCGAAAGGAACGCGCGCTGCCCTCGTTTGCGGACGTGCGCGACACGACCGCCGCCGTCGACGCCGACGATCTGAGTCGCGATCGGTGCGGGGGCGGTCGAGTGGGCTCGTCCCCTCCCGACGCACGCACCTTTTCACCGCGCGCACCCAAATCGACCCGATGCGTGCCACCCTGGAAACGCTCGGGATCGCCCTCCTCGTCGGCGCCGTACAGACCGTCCTCGGCGTCGTCGGCCTCGTCGGGCTGTTCGCGCTGTCGACGCCGCTCTCCGCCGCGCCGTGGACCGTCGTCACCAGCGTGTACGCGCACGGCTCGATCGGCCACCTGCTGGCGAACGCGCTCGCGCTGCTCCTCGTCGGACCCCTCGTCGAGCGCCGGACGGCCCGCCCCCGATTCCACGCGTTCGTGGTCGGAACCGGCGCGCTCGCCGGGATCGCACAGGTGACGCTCGGCGGCCTGCTCGGTCCCTCGCTGCCCGTGTTGGGACTCAGCGGTGCGGTGTTCGCGCTCGGCGGCTATCTGCTCGCGGGGAACGTCGTCAGCGCGACGCTGTTCGACCGGCTTCGGCTCTCCGCACGGGCACAGTTCGCCCTGTTCGGGCTCGCCGCCGTCGTCCTCACCGCGGCGACGGCGGCGCCCGGCGTCGCGCTGATCGCCCACGCGACCGGCGCGTTCTGCGGGCTCGTCGCCGGGCGCGTGCGGCTGCTCGACGTGCGGTGAACGCGTGGGTGGAACGGGTGGATACGGCCTCGGCTGGGCGCGTCGAAAAACGAAAGGGTGAAAGAGAAACGCCTTAGCGCTTAGTCCTCGAGAACGATCTCGATGCTGACGTCGTTTGGCACCTGAACGCGCATGAGCTGACGAAGCGCGCGTTCGTCGGCGTCGATGTCGATCAGCCGCTTGTGAACGCGCATCTCCCAGTGCTCCCACGTCGCCGTCCCCTCACCGTCCGGGGACTTCCGCGACGGGATCTCCAGCGTCTTCGTCGGCAGCGGGATCGGGCCCGACAGGGCGACTCCCGTCGAGTCCGCGATCTCGCGGACGTCGTCGCAGATGGCGTCGAGGTCCTCGGGGCTGGTACCGGCGAGGCGGACGCGTGCCTGCTGCATCGATTATCGCTCGTTGACTTCGAGCACTTTCCCGGCCGCGATGGTCTGACCCATGTCGCGGATGGCGAAGCTGCCGAGTTCCGGGATCTCGCCGGACGGCTCGATGCTCAGCGGCTTCTGCGGGCGGACGGTGACGACCGCGGCGTCGCCCGACTTGATGAAGTCCGGGTTCTCCTCGGCGACCTCGCCCGAGGAGGGGTCGATCTTCTGATCGATGGACTCGATCGTACAGGCGACCTGCGCGGTGTGCGCGTGGAAGACCGGAGTGTAGCCGGCCGTGATCACCGACGGGTGCTGCATGACGACGACCTGCGCCGTGAACGTCTCGGCGACGCTCGGCGGGTCGTCGGCGGGACCACACACGTCGCCGCGACGGATGTCGTCCTTACCGAGACCGCGGACGTTGAACCCGACGTTGTCGCCGGGCTCGGCCTTGGGCACCTCCTCGTGGTGCATCTCGACCGTCTTCACCTCGCCGCCCACGTCGGACGGCTGGAAGGAGACGTTGTCTCCCGTGTTGAGGATGCCGGTCTCGACGCGTCCGACGGGGACGGTCCCGATCCCGGAGATGGTGTAGACGTCCTGGATGGGGAGTCGGAGCGGCGCGTCCGTCGGCGGCTCGGACTCCGGCAGGTCGTTGAGCGACTCCAGCAGCGTGGGGCCGTCGTACCAAGGCGTGTTCTCGGACTCCTCGGCGATGTTGTCGCCCTCGAACGCCGAGATCGGCACGAACGTCGTGTCGTCCGTCGCGAAGCGGACCTGGTTGAGCAGGTTCTTGACCTCCTCGACGACCTCGTCGTAGGAGGACTCCTGGTAGTCGACCAGGTCCATCTTGTTGACGCCGATGATGAGCTCGTTGATGCCCAGCGTGCGGGCCAGGAATACGTGCTCTCGGGTCTGGGGCGCGACGCCGTCGTCGGCCGCGACGACGAGCACCGCGTTGTCGGCCTGCGAGGCGCCCGTGATCATGTTCTTCACGAAGTCACGGTGGCCCGGGCAGTCGACGATGGTGAAGTAGTAGGAATCCGTGTCGAACTCCTGGTGGGCGATGTCGATCGTGACGCCACGCTCGCGCTCCTCGGCGAGGTTGTCCATCACGTAGGCGAACTCGAAGCCGCCTTTGCCCTTCTCTTCTGCTTCCTCGCGGTGCTGCTCGATTACGTGCTCGGGGACGCTCCCCGTCTCGAAGAGGAGTCGACCCACGAGCGTACTCTTGCCGTGGTCGACGTGGCCGATAATGGCCAGATTCTGGTGCGGTTTGTCACTCATGGGGTAATCACGCGCTAAGGCGCTCTGTGAGTACGTTTTCGGTTGATTCCACTAAAACGGTTTCGATACGGCTTACGCTCGATCGCGACGCTGTCGCCTGATTCCTGTGATCGGGGAACACGGCAGGCCAACGCACGACGGGGGTCGATCGAGCTGCCTCGCTCGGGGGGCGCCCGCCCCGAGTCAGCGCAACCGACCCACGTCGCCGAGGATCGCGCTCGCCGTCTCGGGGCCGCCGGCGCCGCGCCCGGAGATGTTGAGCCTCCCCGCGTGCGTGGTCTCGATCTGAACGATGTTCTGCGTGCCCGAGACCGCGAGCGTCCCGTTCTCGTGGACGAGCCGCGGGGCGACGCGAACCGTCTCGCCGGTCGCCTCGCCGATCAGCCGGACCGTCCGGCCGTCCTCGGCGGCGAGCCGGAGGACCGATCCGGGCACGTCGCGGATCCCCTCGACGGACGCGTCCGCGAGCGAGAACTCCCGCGCGTCCGCCGGGTCGTCCGCCCCGCCGAACGAGAGCACGTTCGCGAGGATGACGCACTTGAGCGCCGCGTCGGTCCCGTCGACGTCGAAGGAGGGGTCCGCCTCCGCGACGCCGAGGTCCTGCGCCTCCGAGAGCACGTGGTCGTAGTCGAGCCCCTCCGCGGCCATCCGCGTGAGGATGAAGTTCGCGGTCCCGTTGAGCACGCCCCGCACCGCGGTGACGTGGCCCGGTTCGATGTCCTCGACCGTCGACACCGCCGGGATCGCTCCGCCGACGGTCGCCTCGAAGCGCACGTCGCCGGCGCTGTCGGCGGCGAGCGCCTGGACGTCGCCGTACCGCTCCGCGACCGGCCCCTTGTTCGCCAGTACGACGTGGCGGTCCCGCTCCAGGGCGGTCCGGACGTGTGAGAAGCCCGGCTCGGCGTCGCCGAGCGTCGTGGGCGTCGCCTCCACGAGGACGTCGTAGTCGGCCGCGAGCGCGTCCGCCGGGTCGGCGTCGCCGACGATCCCGCGTTCGGCCTTGCGGGTCACGACCGCTTCGGCGTCGACGCTGCCGGAAGAGTCCGCGACGACCGCGCTCGAGGAGTCCGCGACCGCGACGACCTCGTGGCCGTGCTCGCCGGCCAGCTCGACGACGGAGCGCCCGACCGCGCCCGCGCCGACGACGGCGAGTCTCACGCCTCCACCCCCGCGAGCGGCGCGACGACGCGAAGCTCCTTCTCGTCGGCGATCTCGCGGACCGCCGCGATCGCCTCCGCCGTCTCGCCCGAGCGCGCCTCCAGCCGAAGCCGAGCGCTCGAGACCTCCTCGGTCCCCTGCGGGGCCGCGAGCGACACGTCCGCGACCGACGCCGACGCGGACGCCTCGATCCGCGAGAGCGTGTCCGAGAGGTCGGTGTCGATGAGGTGGCCGAACAGAACGAGGGTGATCTCCTCGGCGTACCGCTCCGTGCCCGCCTGCATCACCGTGATCCCCTCCGCGCGGAGCGCGTCGACTATCCCCTCGAAGCGCTCGGTCGTCGCCTCGAAGTCGACCTCGACCGGGATCCGGCCGCGCGGGGTCTTGTTCCCCCGCTCGTGGTAGATCGACAGCAGGTTGCCGCCGTTGTTCGCGATCGGCTGGAGCGCCGCGAGCAGCTGTCCCGGCTCGTCGACGAGCTCGAGCCGGACCGTGTGGGTCGACGGCGAGGGGTCGTGACCGCCGTCGGCCGCCGGGTCCGTCTCGCCTTCCGCGTCCGCCGACTCGCCGTCGACCGCCTCCTCGGGCGCGCCGTCGCGGGTGTCGCTCACGCGATCACCCCCCGCGAACTCGCCGCCGTCAGGCACGTTCCTGTCGGCGCGGAGCGGCCGCTTGCTGGCTCCGTGCCGATGCGCCGAGCGGGAGTCGTGCCCGTCTGCATACCCGAAAGGAGTCGCCGGGATCGGTATAAGCCTTCGGCGATGGCAGTCGTTGCCTTCGAGACGTGTGAACACACGTGAACGTGCTCGATACAGGCGAAGGAGTGAGCGATCGCGGTGGCGCGCCGGTGAGCGGGCCGAAGGCTCGCGAACCCGACCGCGAGGGACGCCGCGAACGAAGTGAGCGGCAGCGAGGCGCTACGCGCCTCTGGCAGCCGGACGTAGTCCGGCGACGAGGCTGGGGAGGCGTGAGGTGCGGGGCTGTGCGGTCGAGTGGGGCTCAAAGGAGCAGCCGCGAGGACGAAGCACGGCGCAGTAAGCACCGCAGCGAAGGAGCAAAGCGACTGAGCGAGGCGCACAGCAAGCCGCACGAGTCCTCGCGGCTGGGGCTTTGGAGGTGTTCACCGCCCCAGCAACGATCCCGTTCTACTCACCCCGATCACCATCGAAACACCCGTTCTACAACCACTCTTCATCGATCAACCGTTTCGGACGGAGAGACATCTGAAGAGGAGGATTTCAACGAAGCCGAGAGAACGGAAACGGTCGAAAAGGGAGAGAGCGAAGAAAACGGAAAAACCGCGATCGGATCCGCCGACGTCAGCTCAGATGTAGTCGATAGAGCTGGGCAGTTCCAGTTTCATCCCCTTGCGCTCGCGGATCTCCATGATCTTCTCGCGCTGGAGGTTGTCCACGAGCACGCGGAAGCCCGCGTTCTCCGTGTTCCAGGAGGCGCGGCCCTCGGTGGCCGAGCGGATGTCGGAGGAGAACCCGATCATCTCCTCGACGGGCGCGATGCCCTCGACGACCATGAGGTCGCCCTCCTGATACATGTCGTCGACGCGGCCGCGGCGGCCCTGGATCTCGCCGGAGGCGGCACCCATGTGCTCGCTGGGCACGTCGATCCGGACGTCCTGGATCGGCTCCAGCAGGCGCACCTCGCCGTCGATCAGCGCGCGGTGGACCGCGTCGCGGACGGCGGGAATGACCTGTGCGGGACCGCGGTGGATGGTGTCCTCGTGGAGCTTCGCGTCGTGGAGGCGGAACAGCGACCCCTGGACCGGCTCGGCGGCCAGCGGGCCGTCGTCGAGCGCTTCCTGGAGCCCCTCCAAGACGAGCTCCATCGTCTCGTTGAGGTGCTGGATCCCCTTCGTGTCGTCGATGAGGATGTTCGTCCGGTGGATATCCTCGACGTTCTGGGAGGTGTCCTTGTCCATGCCGGCCTCCTGGAGCGCCTCGCGGCGCTCCAGCTCGGGCATGTCCATCGAGACCTCGCCGAGCTGGATGGCGTCGACGATCTCCTGGGCCATCGGCTCGACCGTGAGGTAGAACTTGTTGTGGCGGTTCGGCGAGACGCCCTCGACCTCGCGGGACGCCTCCTGGGGCTGCTCGCGGTAGACGACGATCGGCTCGCCGGTGATGACCGGAATGCCCTGGTTGTCGCGGATCCGCTGGGTGATCACTTCGAGGTGGAGCTCGCCCTGCCCGCTGATGAGGTGCTCGCCCGTGTCCTCGTTGATCTCGATCTGGATCGTCGGGTCCTCCTTGGCGACCTGCTGGAGCGTCTCGATGAGCTTCGGCAGGTCGTCCATGTTCTGCGCCTCGACGGACTTCGTGATGACCGGCTCGGAGATGTGCTCGATCGACTCGAACGGCGTCATCTCCACGGAGGAGACGGTGGAGCCCGCGATGGCGTCACGCAGCCCGGTGACCGAGGCGATGTTCCCGGCCGGGACGTGCTCCACCTCCTCGCGCTCCGATCCCATGAAGAGGCCGACGCTCTGAATGCGGTTCTTGCCCGCCGTGCCGGAGACGTACAGCTCCTGGCCCTTCTCGAGCGTGCCGGAGAAGACGCGGCCCGTCGCGATCTCGCCCGCGTGCGGGTCCATCGAGATGTCGGTGACCATGAAGACGACCTCGCCGTCCTCGTCGACCAGCTGCATCCCCTCGGCCAGGGAGGAGTCCGGGTCGCCGCGCCAGATGCGCGGGACGCGGCGGGGCTGGGCGTCCACGGGGTTCGGGAAGTGCTCACAGACCATGTCGAGCACGACGTCCGAGAGCGGCGTGCGCTCGTGGAGCTCGTCGCGCTCGTCGTTCCGCTCGAGCTCCATGATGTCGCCGAAGTCCATGCCGGTCCGCTGCATGGAGGGCATCGAGACGCCCCACTTGTACAGCGCGGAGCCGAACCCGACCGTCCCCTCCTCGACTGAGACGGTCCAGTCGGTGGGGATGTCGTCCATGTTCTCGGCCATCCCGCGGATGAGTTCGTTGACGTCGGCGATGACGGACATGAGCCGCTCCTGCATCTCCTGGGGCCCCTCCTGGAGCTCCGAGATGAGGCGGTCGACCTTGTTGATGAACAGCGTCGGCTTCACGCCCTCGCGGAGCGCCTGGCGGAGCACCGTCTCCGTCTGGGGCATCGCGCCCTCGACGGCGTCGACGACCACGAGCGCACCGTCGACCGCGCGCATCGCGCGGGTGACGTCGCCCCCGAAGTCGACGTGGCCCGGCGTGTCGATGAGGTTGATGAGGTGGTTGGTGTCCTCGTACTCGTGAGTCATCGAGACGTTCGCCGCGTCGATGGTGATTCCCCGCTCCTGCTCGTCCTCCTTCGTGTCCATCGCGAGCTGCTCGCCCGCGGTGTCCTGGGAGATCATGCCCGCACCCGCCAGCAGGTTGTCGGAGAGCGTCGTCTTCCCGTGGTCGACGTGGGCGGCGATGGCGATGTTCCGGATGTGCTCCGGATTGTCCATCAGCCGCTCGCACTCTTGAACGATCTTCTTGCGTCGGCCCATTATACCGCGTGTTACCGCCAGCAGGGTCAAAAGGGTAGTGTTTCTCCGCGACCGTTTCGCCGGGGATCACCCCGGATCGCCGCCGATTTCGTGTCGATCGGTCGCACGATCGATCGGGTCTCGACCCGCGGAGCCGGTCGCCGATCCACGGCGGACGGATTTAAGTAACAGGTCGGGAACGGAGACACATGAACGAGACGCTCTCACGGATCGTCGACAGCGGCGTCGTCGCGGTGTTGCGTGGAGTCCCGGCCGACCAGCTCATCGGGATCGCGGAGGCGCTCCGCGAGGGCGGCGTCACCGCCGTCGAGATCACCGCCGACACGCCGGGCGTCGCCGACCTGATCGAGGACGTCTCCGGCTCCTTCGACGACGACGAGGTGGTGATCGGCACCGGCACCGTCCTCGACAGCGAGACCGCCAGAACCACCCTGATGGCCGGCGCGGAGTTCGTCGTCTCGCCGAGCCTCCACGAGGACGTCATCGAGACGTGTAACCGCTACGGGGCCGTGAGCGCGCCCGGCGTCATGACGCCGACGGAGGCGGTCCGCGGCTACGAGGCCGGCGCGGACTTCGTGAAGGTGTTCCCCGCGAAGACCGTCGGTCCGGCCCACATCGGCGCGATGAAGGGGCCGCTCGGGCAGATCCCGATGATGCCGACCGGCGGCGTCGGCCCCGACAACGCCGCCGACTTCGTGGAGGCCGGCGCGTTCGCCGTCGGCGCGGGGGGCGCGCTCGTCGACTACGACGCGGCCGAACGCGGGGAGTACGAGGAGATCACGGAGGCGGCCCGCGAGTTCACGCGGATCGTCGAGGAGGCGCGCGCGGACGGGTAGAGAGCGGAAGAGAAGAGAGCGAGAGTCCCGATCGGCGCGTACCCGTGTGACTACCGCGACCGGAACGCTTTCGGAGCCGTCGCCGGACACCTCCATCCGTCGATGATCGTACTCCACGCGGTCTTCCCGATCGAGCAGGACCGGCTCGACGAGGCGCTCGATCACGCGAGGACCCTCGTCGAGGAGTCGAACCGGGAGGACGGGACGATAGAGTACCGGGCGGCGACCGACGTCGAGGACGGGACCACGCTCCGCTTCTTCGAGCAGTACGAGGACGCGGCGGCGTTCGAGGCCCACACGGAGACCGACCACTTCCGGGCGTTCGAGGCGGCGCTCCCGGACCTGCTCGCCGGCGAACCGGAGGTACGCCGGTTCGACGTGGAGTCAGCGGCGGAGCTCGACCTCTGAAGGACCGGCGAAACTGGTTTCAGGTAACTGTCGATCGAGTACCCTTCACACGACCTGCTCGCCGTCGTCGTCGTACACAGCGATGGCGTCGACGGGGCAGACCCGCGCAGCGAACTTCGCGTCGAGCTCCTCGCCCTCTGGGACGTCGACGACGAACACGTCCTCGTCCGCCTCCTCGCCCCCGACGAGGTCGGCCTTCCCGTCGTTCAGATCCTTCTCGAAGCCGTCCCACTCGGCGACACACTGGTACATCCCGATACAGGTGTCCCGATCGAACTCGACGCGCATACGCCGGCTACGCGAGGCGGGTACAAAGCGGTGGCGGCGGGCACACGGGACGGTCGCTCACCGGCGATCGGCTTCGCCGGTCGCGGCCGGTGGTTTAACTGCCCGACGTGCGGACCGATCGGTACATGACCGCAGTCTGGCTCGTCGACCGGCAGTTCGACTCGAAGGGGCTCGTCCGGCTGACGTACGCGACCGAGGACGGCGAGCGCGTCCACACCAAGGAGCTGGCCGAACAGCGGCTGGTCACGGGCGGCGGGGTGACCGCCGGCCGCGACGTCGACGAGGACGCGCTCGGGGAGGCTCCCGCCGACGAGGTGGAGCGGTTCGCCGCGGAGGCGTCGCGGATGGCCGCCGAACACGACCTCGACGACACGGTGTGAGCGGTCCGGCGGCGTCCGGTCGTGATCGGCCGGGTCACTCCCCGACCCGCCGACGCGGGGAACCTATTTCCGAACACCGGGCGACGAACGACCATGAGCGACGCGCGGGACGGAAGGACCATCCCCGTGAACCACGCGGTGTCGGTCGTCGTCTCGGCGGGCGCGGTCGGCGGGGCGGTCGGGTACCTGTTCACCGTTCACCTCCTCGAGCCGGCCGCGTCCGAACTCGAGGCCGTGTGGCTCACCACGGTCGCGTTCGCCGTCGTCGGGCTGTACGTGTGGGGCTTCCTTCGGTCGTAGGCCCCTGGTCCGTTCGCTCCGGCGAGCCGCCGGTTCATCCCGATGTCGGACCGAATATCGCGGAAGCCACGGATGCTGTCGTCGGCGACCGCATCCCGCCCCGCACCTCACGTCCCCAACCTCGCATCGACCGCGCCGCCGGAAACCGCTCGGCGGCGCGGCCGCTGCTCCCTCGCACGCGTTCCTCGGGACTCCGTCCCTCGTCTCACGCGCGCCGAGCCGCGTGTTCGGGGCGTCGTTCCCGCCCCTCCCGCCCCGTTCCGACGGTTTAAATCGCGTCGGCGACCAAGGGAGGCCAATGCAACCGACCGCCCTCTCCGGGCTCCCCGCGGGCGTCGGCGAGGCGCTCGAGGCCGAGGGCGTCGCCGACCTGTACCCGCCCCAGGAGGCCGCCGTCGAGGCGGGCGTCCTCGACGGCGAGAGCCTCGTCGCGGCCGTCCCCACCGCCTCCGGCAAGACGCTGATCGCCGAACTCGCCATGCTGTCGGCGATAGAACGCGGCGGCAAGGCGCTGTACATCGTCCCGCTTCGCGCGCTCGCCAGCGAGAAGAAGGCGGAGTTCGAGCGCTGGGAGGATCACGGCGTCACGGTGGGCGTCTCGACGGGCAACTACGACTCCGACGGCGAGTGGCTCGCGACCCGCGACGTCATCGTCGCCACCTCGGAGAAGGTGGACTCGCTGATCCGCAACGGCGCGCCGTGGATCGACGATTTGACCTGCGTCGTGAGCGACGAGGTTCACCTCGTCGACGACGCGAGCCGCGGCCCGACCCTCGAAGTGACGCTCGCGAAGCTCCGGCAGGTGAATCCCGGCCTCCAGACCGTCGCGCTGTCGGCGACCGTCGGCAACGCCGACGTCATCGCCGAGTGGCTCGACGCCGAACTCGTCGAGTCGGAGTGGCGGCCGATCGACCTCCGCGTCGGCGTCCACTTCGGCAACGCGATCAACTTCGACGACGGGAGCCAGCGGGAGGTGCCAGTCGACCGCGGCGAGGAGCAGACCGCGCGACTCGTCGCGGACGCGCTCGACACGGAGGAGGAGGGACAGGGCGGCTCCTCGCTCGTGTTCGTCAACTCCCGGCGGAACGCCGAGTCGTCGGCGCGGAAGCTCGCGGACGTGACCGGACCGCGGCTCACGGTCGACGAGCGCGACCGGCTCCGCGAGCTGGCCGCGGAGATTCGCGGCGTCTCCGACACCGACACCTCCGAGGACCTCGCCGACGCGGTCGAGGACGGGTCCGCCTTCCACCACGCCGGGCTCGCGGCCGAACACCGGAGTCTGATCGAGGGCGCGTTCCGCGACCGACTGATCAAGTGCGTCTCCGCGACGCCGACGCTCGCGGCCGGAGTCAACACCCCCGCACGGCGGGTCGTCGTCCGCGACTGGCGGCGCTACGACGGCGAGTTCGGCGGAATGAAGCCGCTCGACGTGCTCGAGGTCCACCAGATGTGCGGTCGCGCCGGCCGCCCCGGACTCGACCCGTACGGCGAGGCGGTGCTGCTCGCGAGCGACGCCGACACCATGGACGAGCTGTTCGACCGGTACGTCTGGGCCGACGCCGAGCCCGTGCGCTCGAAGCTCGCCGCCGAGCCCGCGCTGCGGACCCACGTGCTCGCGACGGTCGCCTCCGGCTTCGCCTCGACCCGCGGCGGCCTCCTCGAGTTCCTCGAGAACACGCTGTACGCGACCCAGACCGACGACGCGGGGCGGCTCGCCGCGGTCACGGACAGCGTCCTCGAGTACCTCGCGGCCAACGGCTTCCTCGAGCGCGACCGCGAGGGCGGAACGGAGTCGCTCTCGGCGACGGGGATCGGCCACACCGTCTCGCGACTCTACCTCGACCCGATGAGCGCGGCGACGATGATCGACGGGCTCCGGGACGTGTGTGCGGTCGACGACGCGGCGGTCGAGGGGGCGGCCGCCGGAGCGTACGAGCGGTCGGCCGCGGCGGACGCGGCGGACGACGGCGAGGATCCCGGCTTCGGGACGTACAGCCGGGTCGGTGGCGATGACGGCGGCGAGACCGACGCCGACGATGCCGACGTCGATGCCGCCGGCGATCCCGCATCCGACATCACCCCGCTCGGGCTGTATCACCTGGTGAGCAGAACGCCGGACATGTACGAGCTCTACCTGAAATCGGGGGACCGCGAGACGTACACCGAGATCTGCTACGAGCGCGAGGCGGAGTTCCTCGGCGACGTGCCCTCCGAGTACGAGGACGTCCGCTTCGAGGACTGGCTCGCGGCGCTGAAGACCGCCCGGCTGCTCGAGGACTGGGCCGACGAGGTCGACGAGGACCGGATCGCCGAGCGCTACGGCGTCGGTCCCGGCGACATCCGCGGGAAGGTCGACACCGCGGAGTGGCTGTTGCGCGCGGCCGAGACGCTCGCGGCCGACGTGGACGGTGTCGACGGCGACGCGGTCCTCGCGGTCCGACGGGCCAGAAAGCGGGTCGAGTACGGCGTCCGCGAGCAGCTGCTCGACCTGGCCGGCGTGCGCGACGTCGGTCGCAAGCGCGCTCGCCGGCTGTACGAGGCGGGCGTGGAGACCCGCGCCGACCTCCGAGAGGCGGACAAGGGCGTCGTGCTCGGCGCGCTCCGCGGCCGCGAGCGGACCGCGGAGCGGATCCTCGAACACGCCGGGCGCGAGGACCCCTCGATGGACGGGATCGACGCGGACCGGTCCGCCTCCGCGGCCGCGACCGCCGGGAGCGGCGACGGCGACGACGAGGGGCAGGCCAGCCTCGGTGACTTCCGATGACCGGCTCCGGCGATCCGGTCGACTCCGACGCTCCAACCGACTCCGGCGGCTCGGTCCGCGACCTCGACCCCGCGACGACGCCGAACCACCCCGCGCCGCGTCCGGAGACCCGCCTCGTCGAGGGGGTCCTCGTCGTCGACGACCTCGACGCGTTCCTGGCCGACCTCGAGGCGATCCGCGAGGAGACGGGCGCGGTCGTCCAGGCGTTCGACGCCGACCGCGTCGTCGACGCCGCGCACCTCCGGCTCGCGACGCGCCTCGCCGCCCGATCGATCGCGCGCGGCGAGGCGGTCGCGCGCGATCCCGCGGTCGAGATACTGGTGTACGCCGCGGGTCGGCGACAGATCGACCGCGCGCTCGACCTCGGCGTCTCGCCGGGCGAGCGACGGGCCGCCCTCGTGGTCGCCGACTTCGGCGACGTCACCGGCGCGGATGGCGAGGACGACGACGCCCACCCGCCAGCGGACCTCGAGTCGGCCGTCGCGTCGGTCGAGGATCTCCTCTCGGCGGGGCCGGAGCCGACGCTCGGCGCGTTCGACGAGGAGGCGGTCCGCGACTACTACGGGGTCACCGACCGCGAACTCGACGCGACCGTCGGCGACCTCCCCGACGTCGTCCGCGAACGCGTCGCGCTGCTCGACGTCGAGAAGTGACCGACGGACGGCGCGATGCCGCGGCTCTCGACCGCGAGGTGGGTCCGGTCGTCACGCCAAACGTACCCCCTTCCTTCAGCTGGAAACCGCAAGACTGGGTCGGTGTGTCGTTCCAGTAGAAGCGAAAGAAACGAAGGATCGAAAGCGGCGACGGGACGGGAAACGGAGAGCGACGCGGCGTGAACGGAGCGTCGGTCGGTCGCGGAGAAGACGGATAGTCCATCCTGGATTCGAACCAGGGTCGAAGCCCCCAGAAGGCTTCAGGATTGGCCACTACCCCAATGGACTGTGTGCACCACCGCTACTCAACGCGTGTTTGTAAGCGTTGCGCGTCGCGTGCTCCCTGTCACGCGCTCGCACACGACTCCGCTCTATCACCGCTCGTTCCCTCGATCGATCCGTCGCTGTCGTCGGACGTGGATCGATCGACGTTCTTTAACCGAGCGAATACCCACGGCCGTGTATGTACATCGGACGGTTCGTCGTCGTCGGTCCCGGAATCGGCGCGTATCGAGTCTCCTCGCGGTCGTTCCCGAACCGTCGAGTGGTCGATCGGGACGACACGCTGACCGTGGGGCCCACGCCGGACGCGCCCGAGACGGACAACCCGTACGTCTCGTACAACTGCGCGCGCCGCGTGGAGACGTCGACCGGTGGACCGCTCGCGGTCCTCGGGAACGGCTCGCACGTCGACCCGATAGCCGAAAAGCTCGAGGTCGGCTATCCCGCCCGCGACGCGCTCGCGACGTCGCTCCTCGCGCTCGACTTCGAGAAGGACGACTACGACACCCCGCGGGTCGCGGGCGTGGTCGGCGCGGAGACCGCGACGGTCGGCACGGTCCGGCGGGACGCGCTGCTCGTCGAGTCGGTCGACGCGCCGACGCTCGTGGCGACCTACGAGCGCGACGCGCCCGCCGCCTACGACCTCGCGGCCGCCGACGCCGACGCCGCCGCGAGCGAGGTCCTCGACGCCGACTTCGAGCATCCCGTGTGTGCCGCCGGCGCGGCCGTCGACGCCGACGGCGTCTCGCTGGCGTTCGACAACGGGGAGTGACCGCCCGACCGGCGGGTCCGCTCCCGTCGATCCCGACCGCGGCCCCGTCGGCCCCGGCTCCGGCGAGGACCGGCCGAGCCCCCTACGTCTCGTCGGGGTCGAACGCGTCGATCGACTCGTGGACTCCGGCGACCCACTCGTCGAGCGCGCCGTGGAGGAGCCGCTTCGCCTCGGGGACGGGGATCGCGGTGTACTGGTAGACGTACCCGCCCGAGTCCAGTAGGCGGCGACGACGCTCGACGAGCCCCTTCTCGCGGAGCGTCGACAGGGAGCGGTTCACGTTCGAGCGGTCGCGATCGAGCGTGTCCGCCAGCTCGGCGACGGTGCTACCCCGATGCTCGATGAGCGTCAGGTACGTCCGGCTCTCGTGGTCGCGGATGCCGAAGACGCACGAGAGCACGTGTTCGAACGACGGGGAGACGTCGCCGACGAGGTCCTCGATCTCTGCTTCGGCCATGGGAACGTGTCGTCCGCGACGGGATTAAAGGTCAGTTTTCGGCGGCGTACCCCATGCGGTCGAGGCAGGCGCGCATCTCCGCCTCCTCGGTGTGCCTGTGGAGGCTCGTCGGGGTGTCACAGTGGTACGTCTCGCCGTCGTACCGGAGCACCACCTCGTGGGCGCTTCCGGCCACCTCGACGTCGAGGACGACCCGTCGTCCCTCCCGTAACGCGGCGATGATCTCGTCGGCGGGGCGCTCGCCGGGCTCGATCCGGAGCGGAGGCGTCATGGACGCGATTTCGAGGGGTCGATGGATAAAACTCCCGTGCCGAGTCGATTCCGTCCTCGCGTCAGGTCATCGTCGACTCGGGGCCGCCCTCCTCCTCGGGCGGCTCGACCCCCTCGGCGGCCGCGACGTCCTCGGTCCGTTTCTCGGTCTCGACGTGCCAGCGGTCGATCTCGGACTCGTACTCCGCGAGAATGTCGCTCACCTCGGCTTTCAGCTCGTCGTCGTTGACGTTCACCTCGAACTCGAACGTCTCGCCGTCGTCGCCGCGAGCGACCTCGGTGACGTTGGCGCTGATGAGTTCGTTGTCGAAGTAGTACGGGGCCATCTGGGTCATCACCTTCCGGTACACCGTGTCCTCGACCTTCCGGATCGCCTTTCGGCCCGCCGAGTCGGCGGCGCGGGCGACGTGGTTTATCGACTCGCCCCAGCGCTCCACCGCGCCCTCCGTGTCGTCCTCCTCGACCTTCTCGTAGGACTCGGTGAGCTTCTCTCCGGCCGTCTGGAGGTCGTCTCCCGGCGTCTTGCCGGCCTTCTCGCCGTTGCCCTCGCTCACCGACGCCTGCTTCGCGGTCTTCTCCGAGACGTCCTCGTCGATCCGCTCGTGGGTCTTCGGCCGCCAGTCGTCGAACTCGTGGAATGCGTCGCCGTCCACGCCGGCCTCCCGGAGCGCGAGCGTGATCCGCTCGCCGTGCTCGACGACGTCTCCCCAGTCCCCGCGTTGTTTGAACCCGGAGATGCTCTCTTCCATTGGTTGTACTAACGAACGTGTCGAACGACTATAAGTCTCCCCGTCGGCGTCTCAGTGCTGATACGTGCGTGCGACGTGTCGACGGTGCTGCCGCCGCACGCGACGGTCTACTTCTCGTAGGCAAGCCGACGCGCGACGTCGTCGAGCCGCGATTTGAGATCGCCGAGGAACCCGGCGGGGGACACCCGGCGGATCGCGGACTCGTCGACCTCGATCCGCTCGCCCGCGAACGGGTCGCGCTCGGCGCGCTCCTCGGGCGACTCGTCGCCGTTCACCGCGTCGACGACGGTCGACATCGAACACCGGCCACACGCCTCGGTCCGTTTCGCGTTCGATTCGTCGGTCATGGCGCTGTCTGTTCCGATCGTGTGTTCGAGTTCACTAAACCGTGTCGGCGGTGCGCGCGGCACGCACGACCGGTTTCGGGCGGTTCGGAGGATCCGGTCCCCGTCGCGTCGCCCGACGCGCTTTTATGACGGGTGTGGAATCATCACGCATGGGATACCGCGTCGTCGACACGGCGTCGATCGAACCGGAGCCGGATCGCCCCTGCGAGTGCCGGAAGCTGACGGGCCCGGCGGGCCTCGAGGAGCTGGCGATGAACCGCTTCCGTGCCGATCCCGGCGAGCAGGTCCCGCTCGCGTACCACTACCACGAGACCCAGGAGGAGGCCTTCTACGTCCTCTCCGGTACGCTCGCGGTCGAAACGCCCGAACGGACCTTCGAGGTGGACGCCGGCGGGCTGTTCGCCGTCGACCCCGGAAGCCCCCAGCGTGCGCACAACCCCGCGGACGCCGACGGGGCGGTCGAACTGCTCGCGATCGGCGCGCCGCCGGCGTCCGGCGACGCGGTCGCGTACGATCCGACGACGGACGCGGACGCCGACGACGACGCCGGGGGCGACGAGTGACGATGGCCGGCCACGACGCGTCCGACGACGCGACGGAGTCGAAACCGGGGACGGCCTCGCGTCACGATCACGAGGAGTTGCCGGCCGAGATCCGCGAGCGCGTCCCCGACTACGACGACGAGTATCTGGATCGAGTCTCCGACCGACTCATGTACAGCTACGACCTCTCGGCCGACTACGCCGTCGACGGCGAGCGGTTCGAACTGTACGCCGAGATGCGGATGCGCAACCAGAAACAGTTCCTCCACCCCGCGTTGAGCTACGCGGACCACGAGACGAAGGAGTACCTGTTCGCCCGGCGGGTGTCGACCCCGACCGTCGGGGAGCTGGAGCGGCTCGTCGAACTCGGTCACGAGATCGCCGACGAGCGCGTCGAAGGCGACGAGCAGCACTACGGCACCGACGTCACCTTCGTGCTCGTCGGCGACCGCCTCCCCGAGGACGTCGCCGACTTCGTCGACGGCTTCCGCGACCGCACCCTCCTGAAGTTCGGCTACTACGGCCACTACGAGGTGAACCTGATCGTCGTCGCGCCCGAGACGGAGTCGATCGTCGCCAGCGAGGCGGCGGAAATCGCCGACGCCTTCCGGCTCTGGGAGCCGGTCGAGGAGCCCGACGAGGGGTTCCTCTCGCGGTTCGCAAAGCGGTTCTGGCGGTAGCGGTTCGGTCGAAAAAAACGGACCCCGCGAACCGGTTCGCGAGCGGTCGTCCGTCGCGGGCGGTCGGTCGTCCGCGGCTCGGTCGCTGCGAGTCAGTCGTCGCCGGGTTCGGCTGTCGGCCGGCTGCCGCCCCGAACCGACTTCAGGTTGCCGTACCCGAGCCGGAGGAGCGACAGCGCGAGCCCGACGAGCACGAGCGCGAGGACGATCTGGACGACCGAGGAGATCTGCGCGCCGAGGGTTCCGGCACCGCCCTGGATGAGGTTGAGATAGAGGTTCTGGAACACCGCCAGCCAGAGCAGCCCGAGCACCGTGATCGTCACCATCACCGCCATCGGGACGCCGGTGGAGACGAGCTGTTTGGAGTCGTCCCAGTTCGCGATCCAGACGGTCGCGGTCAGGAGCGCCAGGGCGGCGAGCAGCTGGTTCGCGCCGCCGAACAGCGCCCACAGCGTCGCCCACTGCCCGGAGATCACGAGGAGGTAGCCGAGCCCGATCTGGATCAGCGGGTTGGTGTACCGGCCGCGGGCGAACGAGCCGATGCCGCCCGAGAGGCCGGTGTCGGTGACGCCGCTCGGCGTGCCGACGATCTCCTCCATCATGTAGCGGCCGAGGCGGACGGCCGTGTCGGTGGAGGTGAGGAGGAAGCTCACGAGCACGAGCGCCATGAATACCGAGCCGATCGTCTGGGGGATGTTGAAGCTCGTGAGGATCATGCCGCCGCCGCTCGCGAAGTTCGGGAGCGCGCCGCCGATACCCCCGCCGGCCGCGTCACCGGCGAAGCCGGCGACCGCGAGCGTCGACAGCGCCAGCGCGGCGAGCAACCCCTCGCCGAGCATGCCGCCGTAGCCGATGAGCCGGGCGTCGCTCTCCTTGTTCAGCTGTTTCGCCGTCGTCCCCGAAGAGACGAGCGAGTGGAACCCGCTTATCGTCCCGCAGGCGATGGTGATGAAAAGCAGCGGGAACAGCGGGTACAGTCCCGCTGCCTCGACGCCCCAGAAGCCTTGGAACGCGGCGATCGACGAGTCGATGACCAGCGGCTCCGCCGAGGTCGCGAACAGCGTACCGACGATGATCGCGAGCACGCCGCCGCCGACGCCGGTGTACAGCAGGAACGACGAGAGGTAGTCCCGCGGCTGGAGGAGCACCCACACCGGGAGCGCGCTCGCGATGGCCCCGTACACCATGATCACCGGGACCCACGCGGCGGTGTTGCCGCCGAGCGCGGCCGCGCCCGGCACCCACGATCCGGTCCCGCCGAACAGCACGAACGTGCCGGCGGGGTGGCTCCCCTCGGCCAGCTCGAACAGCGCGAACGGGTACTGGATGCCGACCCAGACGCCGGCGAAGACGCCGGCGACGAAGAGCACGGTCCCCGGAACGAACGGTCCGTTGAGCTGGTAGAGGTACAGCCCGAACCCGATCGCGAGCAGGACGTACAGGAAGCTCGCGGTCGTCACCTGCGGGAACGCGTTGAAGACGATCCCCACCACGAGGGCGAACACCGCCACGACCAGGATGATCGTGAGGAACGCGAACCAGAGGAGGAGGTCCTTCCCCCGGTCGCCGACGTACTGGCCGACGATGTAGCCGATCGACCGCCCCTCGTGACGGATCGAGCCCGAAAGCGAGATGAAGTCGTGGACCGCGCCCATCAGCGGGTTGCCGATGGCGACCCACAGAAGCGCCGGGACCCATCCCCAGATCGCCCCCGCCGTGATCGGGCCGACGATAGGCGCGCCGCCCGCGATGCTCGAGAAGTGATGCCCCAGTAGCACCGGCTTCTTGGCCGGCACGTACTCCTGTCCGTCCTCGTATTTGTGTGCCGGCGTCTCCCGGTCGTCGTCGAGGTCGACGAACCGCGAGAGGTACCGCGAGTATCCCATGTACCCGACGGTGAACGTGGCCAGCACGGCAACTACGATCCAAATTACGTTTGTCATTGGGTAACTGCCTCGTGCTACGAATTTTCGAAGTACGTGTTAAATATTCCCATCATCCGTGATAGTTGCGGGGAGGACCGCCGCGTAATCGGGGTACCTGACGGCGTCTCAAATTGTTTTCTCTCAGTGAGATATTGTTTTCTTTTCGTGTGCTATGATATCAATCACGCGCGCTCGGGCGCCGCGGGATCGACGTCGAGCTCGGCGGCCACCTCGGCGAGGAGGTCCCCGCGGACCTCGCGGGTCCGCGACTCGATGGCGGCGAGAAGCGGGGGGTCGAACCCCTCCTCGACCTGCTCTATCCGCTCGCGTTCGGTCGCGACCTTCTCGCGCAGGTACCGGGCCCCGCGACCCTGCTCCTCGTCGTCGGGTTCGGGAGTGAGCTTGTTGGCCACGAGTCCGCGGACCGCGAGGTCACGCTCGGCGAACGCCTCGATCGCCCGGCCGGTCTCGTTGACCGACAGCTGGTCGGGATTCAACACGAGGAAGAAGGCGGCGTCCTCCCGAAGCGTCTCCCCGGCGTACTCGAAGAACTCCTTGCGGTCCTGAAGCCGGGCCAGAACCGGGTCGCCCTCCATCACGCGTCTGGCCTCCATGTCGCCTATCGCCGCCTTCTCGAAGAGGTCGATCGACTGCTTCCGTTTGTACATCAGCCGCTCGATCCAGTCGCCGAGGAACTCGGGGAGCCCGAGCAGACGGAGCGTCGATCCCGTGGGCGCCGTATCGAAGACGACCCGGTCGTACGGGTCGCTTTCCTCGCGCATCACGCCGACGAACGCGTCGAAGAGCGCCGCCTCGTACGCGCCGGGCGTCCCGTGGGACATCTCCAGCTGGCGGTTGATCTCCGAGACCATCGCGGCCGAGACCTGCTCGGAGAGCCCCTCGCGGATCTCGCCGAGGTGTCGTTGGACCTCGTCGTCCGGGTCGATCTCCATCGCGTCGAGTCCGTCGACGCCCTCGACCGGGGCCGGGTCGTCGTCGAACCGCTGGTCGAAGACGTCCGACACCGAGTGGGCGGGGTCCGTCGAGACGACGAGGGTCCGCAGGCCGGCGCCCGCACACTTGTAGCCGTACGCACACGAGACGGTCGTCTTGCCGACGCCGCCCTTCCCACCGAAGAAGACGAACGGCTCCATCAGAAGTGGTACTGCTGGCCCTTGCGCTCGATCAGGCTCTCACGGTCCCACAGCCGGCGCTCCCACGCCTCGAACTCGTCTTCGAGGTACGGCAACAGCTCGGCGGTGTAGTACGAGACGGGCGAGGGGATCCCGAACGCGTCGGGGAAACACGCCAGCATGAACGCGTCCTCGGCGTCCTCCGCCTCCTTTTCGATCTTCTCGTAGGCCGGATGGGTGATCATCCCGTGGTAGAGCCCGCGGAGCCACTCCTCGAGGGCGGCACGGAACGCCGCGATCCGGTCGGCGACTGTCATCGTCTTTCATCGCCGGGCGACCACCCTAAACCTGTCGCGGTCGTGAGCGGGACGTGCGGGAAGAACGAGGGCGGAGAGGGTAGCCGGGCGAGCGCGTCGTCGTCTCAGGCGGAGGTACCGTCCGTGACTTCCGGCTGGCTCTCCTCGGCGTCCCCGTCGTCGAGCTCCGGACGGTCGCCGTCGTCCGGGCTCGGCGCGTGTGTCCCGTCGCCCATCGAGAGCCAGACCAGGTACAACATGGCGAGGACCATCGATACCGTCGCGACGACCGCGGCGATCCCGGTGACGGGAACGAAACCGTTCATGCCGAGCGTTCGGTGGGGACGGCGTATCAACGTATCGGCTTTCATCGAGTCCGATCGCCGTTTGCCTCCGGGGGTCCCCGACTTCGGGGAGTTGAAGGGCCGGCGGGTCGGATGCACCCCCATGAGCGACCGGATCCCGGTGACCGTGCTGTCGGGCAGTCTCGGGGCGGGCAAGACGACCCTCCTCAACCACCTGCTCTCGAACGCGGGCGACCGCGAGATCGCCGTGCTCGTCAACGACATGGGCGACGTGAACGTCGACGCGGAGCTGATCGCGGAGGGGTCCGAACTCGACGTCGACGACGGGGTCACGGAGCTGTCGAACGGCTGTATCTGCTGTGAGCTACAGGACGACCTCGAGACCGCCGTGGTGCGGCTCGCGAACGAGCGCTCCTTCGATCACCTCGTCGTCGAGTCGTCGGGGATCTCCGAACCCGCGCCGGTGGCCCGGCTGTTCACGACCGAGTCGCGCGCGGCCGCCCGCTATCGCGTGGACGCGCTCGTGACCGTGCTCGACACCCGGCTGTTCCTCGACTCCTTTTCCGATCCCGGCGACCTCGAGCGCCGCGGCACCGACGCGGAGGGTCGCCCGCTCTCCGACCTCCTCGTCGAGCAGGTCGAAGTGTCGAACGTCGTCCTCCTCAACAAGGCCGACCTGTGTACCGACGCGGAGCTCGAGCGCGCCGAGGAGCTCGTGGCCGCGCTCCAGCCGGACGCGGAGACGATCCGCACAGAGTTCTCCGCCGTCGATCCCGGCCGGCTGCTCGCCGTCGACCTGTTCGACGAGCGGGGGGTGTCGACGCTACCGGGCTGGAAGCGCGCGCTCGAGGACGACGGGCACGGGGGAAACGAGGCGCGAGACGCCGGGGGTGAGGACCGTCACGCCCACGGCGACGGCCGCGCTCACGACGACCACCACCACGCACACCGCCATCCCGACGAGGTGTACGGCGTCACCTCGTTCACGTACCGCCGCCGCCGCCCGTTCCACCCCGAGCGGATCGCGGCGGTCCTGCGTGACCTCCCGGAGGGCGTCGTTCGCTCGAAGGGGACGCTGTGGGTCGCCGGCAACGAGGTTCGCCAGCAGGTGAGCCAGGCCGGGGCGTCGGTCCGGGTGACCGCGCCGGGCCCGTGGATCGCGAGCCGGCCGAAGGTCGAACGCGACATGCTCCGGTCGAACCGCCCGGAACTCGACTGGCACGAGGACCACGGCGACCGCGAGACGGCCTACGTCGTCATCGGGACCGACGTCGACGAAGCCGCGCTCGTCGACCGCCTCGACGACGCGCTCGTCACCGACGCGGAGTGGGAGCGGATCGAGACGGACGCGGGACTCGACGCGGTCGACCCGTTCCCGGTCGAGGGCGGCGGGGAGGTCGTCCTCCGGGAGCCGTAGGTCGACCGAGGTGTCGGTTCAACAGGCGCAGCCGGAGCCGCTCGCGCGCTCGAACCGCATCGCCTCCCCGCAGTCGGGACACAGCGGGGTTCCCTCCGCGTCGCGGTCGAGCCCCTCGGCGTCGACGTCGACGTCGCGAACGCGGGTCGTACAGTCGTCACACCAGTACGCCCCCGCCGAGCCGTCGTCGCCGCCCTCGCCCGGCGCGCGCTGCGTCGACGACGCGAGCGTCTCCGTGACGGTGTCGAGGATTCCCATGCCCTCCGGTCGGGACTCGACGCCCCTCATCCTGTTGGTGCTGTGTGAACGTTGCGCACAGCCGATCGACGATCGCGGGAGTTCCCCGCGGTCGCGACGACGGAGAGTTGGCGGCGAGATCGCGGAGACGGTCACAACAACGGGAGCGTCAGTCCCGCGAGGACCACGCCGAGCGCGAGCGCGGCGTACAACAGCCGTTCGAACCGCGGGGCGGTCGGGAGCGGACCGGCGTCGGCGGCGGGCGCGCCGCTGACGAACTGCGCGTACGCGACGGTCGCGATCCCGGCGAACGCGACCCCCGACGCCGCCAGCGACGTCGAAAGCGGGAGCCCGTACGCGATCCCGTATATCGGGCCGATCGAGAAGGCGAGCATGAACGCGAGGCCGACGCTCACGAGGAACGGCACCGGATCGATCGGCTCGCCCCGGCGGTTCCGCGCGAATCTCGGCCGACCCGACCGGCTCATACCTCCACGTCGGCCCACACGACCAAAAACGAGTGGTACGCGGCGGTTCACCCGAGTCGAATACGGTTCGATACCGTGGAGCTGGACGTGGCATCTCGAGTGGGTAGGGCCGGTCGGTCTCACTCGGCCAGTCCGAACACGTCGCGGGGGTTCTCGTACACGACGGTGCGGATGTCGTCGACGTCGATTCCGTAGCGGTACAGCTCGAAGATAGCCCGCTTCACCGCGTACGGGTCGGTCCGGAGCACGTTCGCGCAGTCGGTGTCGACGGTGATCCGCTCGGGCCCGTACTCGTCGACGGCGTCGGCCACGTCGGCGGCGTCGACCCCGATCAGCCACGAGTGACCGATGGTGAAACTCAGGTAGCAGTCCGTCTCCTCCATCAGGTACGCCGTGTTGTTCGCGTCCGCGTGCGAGGCCACGATCCGCTCCTCGTCGAGGCCCGCGTCCGCCGCCGCCTCGACGTCCCGCTTTACCGCCTCCAGCGCCGGGTTCTCGCCGTCGAGGACCGGCTCCGCGCCGAGCCCCGCGTTCTTCTCGTAGCCGGGGGTCACGCCGAGGTCGTCGCGGTACGCGCGTTTCGACTCGCCCGGCGTGTTCGGCGTGTGGAGGAGGACGGGGAGGTCGTGGTCGGCGGCGAGTTCCATCTGCGCTTGAACGACCGCCTGCTGTTCGTCGACGTCCCAGCGCTCGACGTGCTGGCTCGGCGTCACGCCCGTCTCGCCGACTGCGACGACCTCGTCGAGCGCGCAGTAGTCGTCCATCGCCGCCAGCAGCCCCTCGGGGTTCTCGATCCGGACGCCGGTGTGGACGCCGAGCCCGAGTTTCGCCTCGAAGAAGTGGTTGCGCTCGATGGCCTCCCGGCGGTTGATCGCGTCGTCCCACAGGAAGCGGACATCGCTCGCCTCCACGGGCTTGTACGGGGTCCAGTGGTACCCCGACGACACCATCAGCATGGATCGACATCCGGAAAGCGCGTACCGCTCGCGGTCCGACCACGAGAGCGTGTGGGCGTGGTTGTGCGGGTCGATCCACGGGAGGTTCAGGAGTTCGGAGGGGAGGTCGGGAGCCGACCCGTCGAGGTACGCGGCGTCGGTCGGTCGCCTCGTCGGATCGGATGCGGAGTCGGCGGCTGTGGACGGATCGGATGTGGGCGGGTCGGACGCGGGCATGACCGTCTCGTTGTGACCCCGGCCACTTAGCGTTTTACGGCTTGGTAAAAACTTTAGTATGCGTCCGGCTCACGTACCAACGTATGACACTTTTGATCGGGACAGACGAGGGCCTGTACCGAGCCGACGACGTACCGTTCGACCGCGACGAGCTCGAACCCGTTCTCGACTGCGGCGTGGTCACCGCCGTGAAGTCGTGGGACCACACCGAGGGCGTGTTCGTCGCCTCTTCGACGGGCGCGTACCGCTCGGTCGACGGCGGCGACACGTGGACGGACCTGGAGGTTCCCCTCGGCGACCGCTTCTGGCACGCCGGGCAGAGCGAGGTGTGGGCGATCCTCGCGACCGCGGACGGCGCGCTGTACGCCGGCACCAACGATCCCTACCTCTTCCGCTCGGTCGACGGCGGCGACACGTGGGCCGAACAGAAAGGGTTCCGTGAACTCCCCTCTCGAGGCCACTGGGAGTCGCCGATCGACCCGCACTACGCTCGCCTTCGCGCGCTCGAAACGGTCCCCGGCCGCCCGGACCACCTCATCGCGGGCGTCGAGGCCGGCGGGATCCACGTCAGCCGCGACGGCGGCCGCACCTGGTCCGACCACCGCGACGCCATCGTCGACGACGTTCACCAGGTGCTCCCGATCTCCGAGGACGTCTGGCTGGCGGCGACCGGCTACCTCGACCACGACCTGGAGAACCTCGGGCTCGGCCACGCGGTCGGCGAGGGCGGCCTCTGGCGGACGACGGACGCCGGCGAGTCCTGGACCCGGATCGACGCCGGCAACGACTTCTCGTACGTCCGGCGCGTGTTCGTCCACGACGGCCGGGTGATCTTCTGTGGCGGCGAGGAGGCACCCCCGGCGTGGGTGAACGACGACCACGAGGTCGCGCTGTTCGAGTCGACGAACTTCGGGCGCGACTTCGAGCGCGTCCCGTTCCCCGGCGAGCCCCACGAGATGATCGAGACGTGGGCGGTCCACGACGGCGACCTGGTCTGCGGCTCCGGGCTCTTCGACGTCCCCGACCAGCGCGACGACGTCGAGGGGCGGATCATGCGCCGCGTCGACGGCGAAGGCGACGGAGGGACCACCGACGGCGGGACGGACGGCGGCCCGACCTACGAGACGGTCGGCCGCGTCGACGCGAACGTCAGCCGGATCGAGGTGGTGTGAATGGCCGACGAGACGGACTCCGAGTCCGCCGACGTCGCCGGGGACGACCCCGGCCGCGACGCCCCCTCGCTCCTCGGGCGGTCGCTGTACGGCGGCGTCCTCGCGTACATGGCGATTGACGGGTTCAAGAACAACGACAAGCGCGTCGCGGTCGCCGAGGAGAAGGGGGTCCCGATGCCGGCGGTCACGGTCCCGTTCGTCACCGGGATGCTGTTCGTCGCCAACCTCGGGATCGTCCTCTGGCGGCTCCCGCGGGCGGCCGCCGGCGCGCTGGTCGTCTTCTTCCTGGGGACGACGCCCGCGATCCACGACTTCTGGAACATGGAGGGGAAGGAGCGTCAGAGCAACGAGATCAACTTCCTGAAGAACCTGGCGCTGCTCGGTGCCGCGTTCGTCTTCCTCGACGCCGCGAGCGAGGGCGACGAGGAGTGAGGTGACTCCGTTCCCGGCGAGGAGTGAGACGACTCCGTTCCCGGCGAGGAGTGAGGTGACTCCGTTCCCGGCCGACCTCCGCGGTCGCTTCCGATCGACTCCCTTCTCGATCCGCCTTCGAGTCGTCGAGTTCGCCGCCGTTCGGTGCCGACGCCTCCGATCGACGGCGTCTGACGCAGTTCTTAAGTGAGAGCGGCGTGGATGCTACCGTAATTCCCCGGACGGGCGTCGGGCGCTCGGATCGAGCGGCGTCGAGGAGGACGAACGCGGTGTTCGGGAGAGAACACAGGATCGGAGGTCAGGATGGGATTGTTAACGAGCCTCAAAGACAGCATATCACGGGTCACGGACGGACTGTTCGCGGCCGACGAGCCCAAGCGGATCGGGATCTACGGACCGCCGAACGCCGGAAAAACGACCCTCGCGAACCGTATCGCACGCGACTGGACCGGCGACGCCGTCGGTCCCGAGAGCCACATCCCGCACGAAACCAGGCGGGCCCGCCGGAAGGAGAACGTCGAGATCGAACGGAACGGCCGGAAGGTCACGATCGACATCGTCGACACGCCGGGCGTGACGACGAAGGTCGACTACAAGGAGTTCCTCGACCACGACATGGACAAGGAGGACGCCGTCCGCCGGTCCCGAGAGGCGACCGAGGGCGTCGCGGAGGCGATGCACTGGCTCCGCGAGGACGTCGACGGCGTCATCTACGTGCTCGATTCCACGACGGACCCGTTCACGCAGGTGAACACGATGCTCATCGGGATCATCGAGTCGCAGGACCTCCCGGCGCTCATCCTCGCGAACAAGACGGACCTCCCCGAATCGGACGTCCAGCAGATCGCCAACGCGTTCCCCCAACACGAGACGATCCCCCTGTCGGCGTTGGAGGGCGAGAACATGGACGAAGTGTACACGAAGATCGCGGAGTACTTCGGATAATGCCGGGTGCCACCCCAGACGTCGACGGAGGTGACGATCCCGCGGACGACGGCGTCCGAATCGACATGATAAGCGGGGCCCGGATGGAGGGGCTCACGAGCATGGAGAAGATCCGGCTCATCCTCGACGGGGTCCGCGAGGGAAACATCGTCATCTTAGAGGAAGGGCTCTCGCCGGACGAGGAGTCCAAGCTCATCGAGGTGACGATGACCGAGATCAGCCCGGACGACTTCACCGGCATCGAGATCGAGACGTACCCGAAGCCGGACTCCGGAAGCCAGAGCTTCCTCGACAAGCTGATGGGACGGGAATCCACACAGAAGCTCACCGTCATCGGTCCGGCCAACCGGATCGAGACGCTTCACAAGGACGAGAACCTGATCAGCACGCTCGTCTCCAGGAAATAATGCCCCACCAGTGTATCGAGTGTGGCCGGACGTTCCCCGACGGCTCCAAGGAGATGCTGTCGGGGTGTCCCGACTGCGGGGGCAACAAGTTCCAGTTCAAACCGGCCGGCGCGACCGAGTCCTCGGAGCCCGCTCGGTCCGCCGGTTCCGCGTCGTCAGCCGATCCCGAGGCGACCGCCGACCCTGCTCCGTCCGCCGGGTCCGGGACGACCGCAGAGTCCGAACCGGCCCCCGGTTTCGACTCGAGCGCGAAATCCGGCTCCAAGAGTCCATCGTCCGATCCGGGCGACCCGGCCGGACCAGCCGACACGAGCGGGTCATCCGACCCGACCGGCGATGCGGACACGACGGACCCGAACACGACGGACCCGGACACGACGGACCCCGTCGAGGGCGACGCCGAACGCATCGACGACGAGGAGGAGGAGGACACCGCGCAGGCGAGCGCCCGTTCCGACGTCGTCACCCCCGACGAACTGGACCGCGCGGCTCGGGAGGCGGGGGCCTCGGAGACCGATCCGGAGGTCGACGGCGAGTCGATGGAGCCGCCGGCGTCACAGCCGGGCGTCGACGAGCTCCGAGACGAGCTCAACGAGCAGTTCGAAAGCATCAAGATCGTGAGTCCCGGCCAGTACGAGCTCAACCTGATGGAGCTGTACGACCGCCAGGAGTACATCATCTCGCTCCAGGAGGACGGCCGGTACGTCATCGAGATGCCGGACGCCTGGGGCGTCACGGACGAGTAGGGGTCGGTTCGTCGCGAACACGTGACTCCGACGGATCCTATTTTCCGGCGATAGATAGTGTGAAACGACTGTCGTACCTTTATAGAACAGGTGTTTCGGTGGGAAATGGGATGGATAGAAGGGGATCGTTGCTGGGGCGGTGATGACCACCAAAGCCCCAGTCGCGAGGGCGAAGTCCGACGAAGCAAGCACTGAGGGAGCGAGCACCGCGAGCGACCGAAGCGCACAGCGAGTCGCACGAGTCCTCGCGACTGCCCCTTTGAGTCCCACCCACACAGTCCCGCACCTCACACCTCCCCAGCCTCGCGGCTCGCGCTCTTCGAGCGCTCACCGCGTCCCTCGCGTTCTGCTCGCGCCCTATCGGGCGCTCGCAGGCGCGCCACCACAATCGATCGCTCGCACCTTCGCCTGTGTCGAGCGTATCGGATCGATCCTCGTCGGGCGGCTTGGGGCGACCCTTGTCGAAGTGGACACAGTTATCCGGTCCCCTCCGTTACGGGGTCGCATGTTTAGTGACAGCCACGCTGTTTCGAGCCCCCGACCGGGGGAGGTCGCGGGCTCTTCGATCGCGCCGCGCGTTCGACGACGATCGGTAGACGAGTTCGATGGAATCGGCGATCTCGAGGGTCTCGCATGCGCGTAGTCGCGAAGTTCGGCGGGACGAGCCTCGGGAGCGGCGACCGGATCGACCGCGCCGCCGACTCGGTCGCCAACGCGGTCGAGGCCGGCCACGAGATCGCCGTCGTCGCGAGCGCGATGGGGTCGACCACCGACGACCTCCTCGACGACATCACCTTCGACACCAACGACGCGGATCGCGCGGAGATCGTCTCGATGGGCGAGCGGACCAGCGTCCGCATGCTGAAGGCTGCCCTCTCGGTCCGCGACATCGACGCGGTCTTCCTCGAGCCCGGCCACCCCGACTGGCCGGTCATCACGAACGAGCTCGGCGAGGTCGACGTGGAGGAGACGAAGCGGCGTGCCGAGGCGCTCGCCGCCCGCCTCGACGGCGTCGTTCCGATCATCACGGGCTTTCTCGCGGAGGACCACGACGGCAACGTCACCACGCTCGGCCGCGGGGGCTCGGACACCACGGCGGTCATGCTCGGCAACTACATGGACGCCGACGAGGTCGTCATCGTCACCGACGTCGAGGGCGTGATGACCGGCGACCCGCGAGTCGTCGAGGGCGCGCGAAACGTCGGCCGGATCACCGTCGACGAGCTTCGGAACCTCTCGTTCCGCGGTGCCGAGGTCGTCGCTCCGTCCGCGCTGTCGTACAAGAGCGAGGACCTCGCGGTTCGCGTCGTCCACTACCAGCACGGCGACCTCCTCAGGGGCGGGACGCGGATCGAGGGGCAGTTCGAGAACCTCATCGACATGCGCGAGACGCCGCTCGCGTGTCTCACCGTCGCCGGGAGGGCGATCCGGAACCGACCGGGGATCCTCTCGAACCTCTCGAACGGCCTCCGACGCGAGGAGATCAACATCGACGCGGTCGCCTCCGGGATGGATTCCGTCACCTTCTACGTCGACGTCGACGTCGCCGAGCGCGCGGAGGCGGTGTTACACGAGACCGTCGTCGACGACGAGACGCTCTCGTCGGTGACCGTCGACGACCCGATCGCGGTCATCCGCGTGACCGGCGGCGAGCTCCCGAACCAGTCCGGCGTCATTCAGGAGATCATCGGCCCGCTCGCCGAGGAGGGGATCAACATCATCGACCTCATCACGAGCGCGACCTCCGTCGCGGTGTTCGTCGCCTGGGACGACCGCGAGGCGGCCCTGGAGATCGTCCAGTCCTGTTTCGACTGAGCGACCCGATCCCGTTCCGAGCGAACTACCCGTTTAAGTGTTCGACGACCGCGTCGACGTCGTTGGGGACGGGTTCGGGGTCGCCGCCGGCCTCGTAGGCGGCGTCGGGGTCCTTCAGCAGGTGGCCGGTCGTGAGACAGACCACCCGCTCCTCGGCGTCGACGACGCCCTCGCGGCGGAGCTTCCTCAAGCCGGCGAGACTCGCCGCGGAGGCGGGCTCGACGCCGACGCCCTCGCCCGCGAGCTGGCGCTGCGCCTCGGTTATCTCCTCGTCGCTCACGGCGACGGCGGTACCGCCCGTGTTGTGAATGCCGGGGATGGCCTTCGGCGCGTTGACCGGGTTGCCGATGCGGATCGCGGTCGCGCGCGTCTCGACCTCCTCCCATCGCCGGACCTCGTCGTTGCCCGCCTCGATCGCCTCGACCATCGGGGCGGCCCCTTCGGCCTGAACGCCCGTCAGCTTGGGCACTTCCTCGACCGAGAGCGCGCCCGACTGGACCAGCTCGCGGAACCCCTTGTACAGCGCCGAGGTGTTGCCCGCGTTTCCGACGGGGAGGACGATCCGGTCGGGGAACGTCCCGTAGTCGGCGTAGAACTCCTCTAAGATCTCGAAGCCGATCGTCTTCTGTCCCTCCAGGCGGAACGGGTTCAGCGAGTTGAGCAGGTACGCCTCGCCGCGGGCGGCGAGCGCCTGGACGATGTCGAGACAGGCGTCGAAGTTGCCGTCGACCTCGAGGATGCGCGCGCCGTGGAGGCTCGCCTGGGCGACCTTCCCGGCGGCGACCTTCCCCTGCGGGAGCAACACGAGCGTCTCCATCCCGCCGCGGCCGCCGTAAGCCGCGAGCGCGGCCGAGGTGTTGCCGGTTGACGCGCAGGCGAGCGCGCCGACGCCGAGCTCCTCCGCGACGCGGACCCCGACGGTCATCCCGCGGTCCTTGAACGATCCGGTCGGGTTCATTCCCTCGTGTTTGATCCGGAGCGCGTCGACCCCTACGGACTTCTCGATCCGGGGAACCCGGTGAAGGGGGGTATCTCCCTCGGGAAGCGTGACGCCGAGGTCGAACGGGAGCCCCTCGCGGTAGCGCCACACCCCGCGGTCGGGGCCGTCTGTCGACGCGCCCGCGCCGAAGTCGTCGAACGTCGGCGGGTCGGCGTAGCGGACCTCGAGCAGACCGTCGCAGTCGTCGCAGGTGTAGCGGACCGCCTCGAACGGGGCGAACGTCTCTCCGCAGGCGATACAGGCGAGCCAGGTCCCGTCATCCGCACAGTCGGGCGCGTCGGGGGTCGCGGCGTCGATGGCGAGGCTCATTGTCCCACCGTCGGTCCCGCCGCGCCTTAAGCCGGCCGATGGGGACCGACGTTGCCGAGGGATGCGAGGGGACGAGGAGAGGGGAGGACCAGAGAGCGGATGAGGAGCGGGCAGACCGGATGAGAGCGGATGAAGAGACGAACAGAGGAGCGGAGGTCGACGCCCCCGGATTCAGTCGACGATGATCTCGGAATCGGAGCCGTCGGCCGAATCCCCTCCACCGCCCATCTCGGCCTGGTAGCGCTGGATCCAGTCGGCGAAACACTCGGGACAGAGCCGCTGGGTGTCGATGTTCGCCCGGTCGACGCTGAGTCGGACTGTCCGGGCGAGCGCGTCCGTCGTCGACTCCCCGCAGGCGTCACACGGTTCGGTCGTCGCGTCGCTCATACGGACCGCTCGCGGCGTGAGCCCTTAAAAACACGTCACGGGCAGCGGAGTCGACGGCGGAGCGCGGTTCGGCGCGCCGCGATCGGACCGTTCACGTCGTCCGGAACGCGCGGTCGCCGGCGTCGCCGAGACCGGGGACGATGAAGCCGTCGTCGTCGAGGCGGTCGTCGATGGCGACCGTCAACAGGTCCGCCTCGGGGAAGGTCTCAGCGACGCGGACCAGCCCGTCGGGCGCGGAGACCGCCGAGAGTACGAACAGGTCCTCGAAGTCGTCGGCCTCCGCGAGGATGTGCTCGAGGACGGCACACATCGTCGAGCCGGTCGCGAGCATCGGATCGGCGACGATCACGGTGTCGTCCGCGCCGATCTCCGGCAGCTTCACGTAGTCGATCGTGATCGGGAACTCGCCGTCCTCGTTCATCCCGGCGGTCTCGTCGCGGCCGGCGGAGATGATCCCCTGTTTCGCCCGCGGGAACGCCTTCAACAGCCCCTCGACGAACGGCGTCGCCGCCCGGAGCACGTTGATTATCACCACGTCGTCGAGGCCCTTCACGCGCTCGCCGGTCGTCTCCGCGAGCGGGGTCCGGACCGGGACGTACTCGGTTCCCATCGCGCCGTCGATGACCTCGTAGCCGCAGATCCGGCCGAGTTTCACCAGCCCCTTTCGGAAGGCGACCTGTTCGGTCTCGACGTCGCGGAGCCGCGAGAGGGTGTCCTTCGCCAGCGCGTGGGTGATGAGGTACGCGTTATCTCGGTCTTCGATGGTCATTACCGGAGGGTGGTCGCGTTCGGATTAAAAACTATCACTGTAGGACGACGATATCACTGTAGGACGACGACGTACGTCAGCGTGAACACCGCCAGCGAGACGCCCGCGACGGTTCCCGGCCCGTACTCCATCACCTCGAGGAGGTCGAGCCCCCAGACTATCGTCCACCCCAGCCACAGCGACAGGACGGCGTTCATCGCGAGCAGCACCCGCGGGTCGCCGCGCGACTCCTCGACGCCGTCCGAGAGGCCCTTGCGCTCCTCGCTCATACGTGGAGACGGGAGCGACCGGCACTTAGTCTTTGTTTGAAAGCGGTGGCGGATCTCCGGTTGAAAACGTGGGAGACGATCGATGGACCCGTCGAGCGCCCAGCGAAGGTGAAGCTACTCGGCCTCGAACTCGTGCGTCAGTTCGCCGACGCCCTCGACGCCGATCGTGACGCTGTCGCCGTCGCCGAGCAGCACCGGCGGATCGCGGTAGACGCCGACGCCGGGCGGCGTCCCGGTGAACACGAGGTCACCGGGTTCGAGCGTGAACGCCCGGCTACAGAAGGCGACCAACTCGTCGACTCCGAATATCAGGTTCGACGTCGACGACTCCTGGAGGCGCTCGCCGTTGATCTCGGCGAATATCGCGAGGTCGTGTGGGTCGTCAATCTCGTCGGTCGCGATGCCGCTCCAGGGGGTCCGTCCGTCGTTCAGTATTGTCCGATTCGCACGTGATGGTGGGTCGAGAGAGTAGATTCGGTCGCGCGTTACGGGTCGATCCCCGCCTCGTCGATGAGGCGCTCGCCGGAGGCGACGAACCGGTCGAACTCCTCGTGGACCTTCGGGTTCGTCAGCTCGCCGTCGCGTTTGACGACCTCGCCGTCGACGAGGACGGTATCGATGTGCGAGGGGTCCGACTGGAACACCACCGTCTGGACGGGCGAGTGCGAGGGGGCGGTCATGAAGTCGGAGGCGTCGAAGAGGACGAGGTCGGCCCGCTTGCCGGGCGTTATCGTGCCGATGTCGTCTTCCATGCCGAGCGCCTTCGCGCCCTCGATCGTCGCCATCTCGAGGGTGTCGCGGGCGGAGACGCTCACCTCGGTGACCTCCTCGTCGCCCTCCAGGACCGCCTGGTTGTCGAACATGCGCTGGAGTTGCATCCCGATCCGCATCTGGCTGCCCATGTCGCCGCTGACGTTCGAGCAGACGTCGACACCCCACGTCGGGCGGCCGCCCGCCTCGAGCACCTTCCCGGTGACGGGGATGCCGTGGCCCATCTGCATCTCGACCTCCGGCGTCGACGAGAAGGAGACTCCCTGCTCGACGGCGTGGTCGACGTCCTCCTGTGCGAAGTGGTTCCCGTGGGCGACGTTGACGTCGGGGCCGAGCACGTCCTCCAGACAGCCGAATCCCTGGTAGTCCCCGCCGTAGACCGAGGAGGGCCACAGCGCCGCCCCCATGTGGATCGTCGAGAGTACCCCCAGCTCCCGCGCCAGTTCCAGGTCGCCGCGGGCGGTCTCGTCCGTACAGAAGTCCGGTCCGCGGAGGCCGAGCGCCAGGCTGAGCAGGTCGTCGTCCCGAACGTGTTCGTCGTGGAGGTCGCGGATCTTCCCCTCCGGGAGGCCGACGTCGCTCTCGTACCACCACTTCGCCGCGTCGTCGCCCGGCGGGCCGTAGGCGTACACCGCGCGCAGCCCGGCGTCCTTCAGCGCGTCGACGGCGCGTTCGCCGTGTTCGAGCGTGTTGGGGTACGACCAGTCCAGGGCCGTGGTCGTTCCGGTGTGGAGCTTCTCGAACGCGCCGAAGAGGCCGCCGAGGTACATGTCCTCGGGTCGATAGAGCCCGGTGATGTTGCCGAGCATGTGATCGAAGTACTCGCCCATGAGCGACCAGTCCCCGGCGATTCCCCTGACCTGGGTCTGGGCGAGGTGGATGTGCGAGTCGACGAATCCGGGGACGACGACGTGATCGGACGCGTCGATCTCCTCGGCGTTCGACGCCGACAGTCCGGGACCCACCTCGACGATCTCGCCGTCCTCGATCAGGACGTCGGCCTCGTCGAACTCGCCTACGTCGGGGTCGAGCGAGACCACGGTCCCGTTTCGCACGATCGTTTGTGTCATGTTCGATAATAGGGTTCGGCCAGGAGAGTAAAAGTTTACCGGGCGGTAAAGAACGATCCTCGGGCGGTAACGAACGAGCGAACCTACCGGGGTGAAAGACAGCGATCGGAGCAATCGTATTATGTGTCCTACCCGTAGAATACCGGTATGAGCGAATCGTCTGGCGGATCGGCGGGCGAGTCCGAGGAGTCCGCCTCTGGGGGATCCGCGTCCGAGGAGTCCGCCTCTGGGGGATCCGCGTCCGAGGAGTCCGCCGCCGCCGCGGTTTCCTCCAAGGACACGAAGGAGGTGATCATGGAGGCGACCTTCCGTGCGCTGAGCAAGCACGGATACACGGACCTCCGGATGCGCGACATCGGCGAGGAGATGGATCTCACGCGGCAGGTGATCCACTACCACTTCGACGGGAAGTACGACCTCATGTCGTCGTTTCTCGAACACATCATCGACCAGTACGAGGGGAGCGTGGTCGTCGAACACGACGCCGACCCTCGGACCGAACTGCGCGCGCGTGTGGATCAGTGTCTCTTCGGCCCCGAGTTCGGGGCGTTCGACCACTGGGACCGGATGAAGGTGTACCACGAGCTGTACACGCAGGCACAGAACGACGGGGAGCACCGCGAGGTGTTCAACGATCACTACGATCGAATTCGCGGCAGCATCGTCGAGGTCGTCGAAGAGGGGATCGAGGAGGGCGTCTTCCGCGACGTCGACGCGGAGCGGATGGGCCAGCTGGTGACCGACGTGATCCACGCCGCCCGCGGCCGGCGGATCTCGCTCGGCCACGAGGACGCCCCCGAGGAGGCGCGGCAAGCGATAGACGAGTTCGTTCTCGAGTCGTTAGAGCGGACCGAGTAGGGAGTCGAGCAGAACGGGGCCGCTTACTCCCCGTCCTCGTCGGAGTCGGTGGAGTCGCCGAACACGCCCAGCTCGGCGAGCCGGTCGATCTCGGCCTCCGAATAGCCGTGCTCGCGGAACACCTCGCGGTTGTGCTCGCCGAGCAGCGGCGGCGGGAGATCGAAGCCGCTGTCGGCGTTGCGGAACTTGAGCGGGTGTTCGATCACCGGCACCTCGCCGAGTTCGGGGTGATCGATCTCGGTGATGGTCCCCCGAGCCTCGACCTGCGGGCTTTCGAGTGCCTCCTCGACGCTGTAGACGGGGCCGGCGGGCACGCCGGCGTCCTCCGCGATGACTTCGATCCACTCGTCCGTCGTCCCGTCGGCGAGGGTGGCTTCGATCTCCGCCTCCAGCTCGTCGAGGTGCTCGACGCGATCGGCGTTCATCTCGAAGCGGTCGTCCTCGGGAAGGTCCGGACGATCGAGCGCCTCACAGAGTTCGCCCCAGAGCTTCTCGTTGAGGATACAGATGTTGATGAACCCGTCTTTCGTCTCGAACGTCTGATACGGCGCGAGGACGGGGTCTTTCGTCCCCATCCGTTTCGTCTCCTCGCCCGCGAAGACCATCCCGGCCTGTTTGGTGAGCCACGGAAGCGTGGCCTCCAACATGCCGAGGTCGATGTACTCGCCCTCACCGGTCCGTTCCCGTCGATAGAGGGCGGTCGTCGCGCCGAAGGCCGCCCACATCGCCGTGATCAGGTCCGTCATCGGAAGGCCGACCTTCACCGGCTGGCGGTCCGCCTCGCCCGTGACGCTCATGATCCCGCTCATCCCCTGGATGAGGAGGTCGTAGCCGGATCGCTCGCGCCACGGTCCGGTCTGACCGAACGCCGAGATCGCGAGGTAGATCAGGTCTTCGTTGTGGTCGATGAGCGTGTCGTAGTCGACGTCGAGTCGCTCCGCGGTCCCCGGACGAAAGTTCTGGACGAAGACGTCCGTCTCCTCGACGAGTTCGTACAGCGCCTCCTTCGCGTCCGGATTCTTCAAGTCGAGTTCGAGGCTCTTCTTGCCGTAGCTCAACGTCCAGTAGTACGGCGATTCCCCTTTGATGAACGGCGGGCCGGAGTGCCGGACGGCGTCGCCGTATCCCGGTTGCTCGATCTTGACGACCTCCGCCCCCTGGTTCGCTAACATCGCCGAGCAGAACCCGCCGGTGACGAAGGTGGAGAGGTCGAGGACGGTGACACCCTCGAGGATCCTGTCGGAGCCAGAGGGAGCGGATCCATACCCTTCGGTCATCGTTTCATCTCCGCCGTCGGTTCTTCCTCGTTCGTCGATTCCTTCCCGTTCATCGAGACATCCCCTCCGATCCGTATCGTGTCATCACATTCTACGTGTGGACTCGTACCATAATGTATTCCACCGTTTGTTTACCGGTTGGTAAATCCATCGGCGACAGCCGTGATGAGTATCGGCTCATCCTCGTTCTCCACCTCGCCTCTCTCCATCTCGCTTCTCTCCACCTCGCCTCTCTCCATCTCGCTTCTCTCCACCTCGCCTCTCTCCATCTCGCTTCTCTCCACCTCGCCTCTCTCCATCTCGCTTCTCTCCACCTCGCCTCTCTCCATCTCGCCTCTCATTCACCCTCCCCCACCCCTTCGTTTCGAGTGGAACGGGGAGCGGGAGTGGCGGGGTCGGTGGCGATCTCGGGGGTGGTACCGTCGTGATCTGCTCGAGAAAGATAGTAACTATCCATATCAAATAAAATAAACCTGCTGGACAATAATATAATTTCTCAAAGATTGTCGAGGGTACTGTTTCGAATATAGTATAATAAAACTACTGCTATCAAATACCGCCCAACACCCACCCCCACCTATCGACAGTTCCACCCGAAATGAAGGGGTGGGGGGGTCGAGTGAAAGATACGAAAATGTTACTTCGAAGATGGAAGTGCGCGACGACACTAGTCCGACGAGAATACCGACGACGGGAACATCCATCAGACGATACGATGTGAACGCGACGTGACGGAGAAATGAGATAATTCGAGGGGATGAGTCGAGGAGACACGTCGAGGAACGGAACCAGATGCCGGTCGATCGCCGACCGTGTCCGTCAACTTCGGACCGTCAACTCCGAACCGTCAACTCCGGAACCCGATCGTCTCTGAAGTCGGCGGTCCGCGAGTCGTGGATACGGCCGGTGTATGATCAACCTTGACGCACTCGACGCGCACGAAGCGGACACGAAATCCGTACGAACCCCGTGCGAAGCGCCATCAACTGACCGTCGGTAGCCGTGACGGGGGACCGTTTCAACTCCAGAGAGGAACATTTTTGTACCTCCTCTTCGTCCGGTTCGACTGTATCAACTGGACGTGGTCGGCACCGAATCCGACCACGGGTTCGTGTTTCAGACTGGAGACGGCCTAAACCCGCATTTACGACGAAGGTTTCCACCTGAAACGGAGGGGTTCAATGGACGAAGGCGAGCACACGTCGGAGGTCAACGACGACACCACACCGGCCGAGAGCGACGGATCGGGCGACGACGCATCCGATGATAGCGACGGTCCGACGGAATCGCCATCACCGGCATCTCCATCGGCACCGTCGTTGGATCGAACCGAATCGGACCGAACCGAACCCAACTCCGACGCACACGACGAGAGCGGCTCCGAGTTCGCTTCCGGCAACGATGTCGACATGGACCCCGTCGCGTCCGACGATTCGGATCGAACTCCCGAAGCCGGATCCGAAACGTCGGGGCTCGGGAACGGCGGTCGCGACCGCTCGTCGCCCGACGTCGACTTCGACGGCGTCGTCCTCGACGACGGTGACGACGACAATCAGGGACTGTTCGACGACCTTCTCTCCGGCGAGCCGATATTCGAGAACAAGGAGGTCCTCCGTCCGTCGTACACTCCCCACGAGCTCCCCCACCGAAACGACCAGATCAACCGGATGGCGACGATCCTCGTCTCCGCGCTCCGCGGTGAGACTCCCTCCAACATCCTCATCTACGGGAAAACGGGCACCGGCAAGACCGCCTCGGCGAAGTTCGTCTCGCAAGAGCTCGAATCGACCTCTCAAAAATACGACGTTCCCTGCGAGGTCGAGTACATCAACTGCGAGGTGACCGACACGCAGTATCGTGTCCTCGCCCAGCTCGCGAACACGTTCATCGAGGAGAACCAGACCGTCATCGCCGACCGGCTCGCCCGGCTCGAGAAGCTCCGGGCGGACGCGCGGGAAAAGACGGCGGATGCGACCCAGGATGCCGCCGCGCTCGCCGACACCGAGTTCGATTCGATCGCCGAACTGGACGACCGAATCGACACGCTGGAAGCCGACGCCGAGGAGATGGAGGAGGTCCCGATGACGGGGTGGCCGACCGACCGCGTCTACTCGACGTTCTTCGAGGCGGTCGACTACCACGAGCGCGTGGTCGTGATCATGCTCGACGAGATCGACAAGCTCGTCGAGAAGAGCGGCGACGACACCCTGTATAACCTCTCGCGGATGAACTCCGAGCTCGACAACTCCCGCATCTCGATCATGGGGATCTCGAACGACCTGAAGTTCACCGACTTCCTCGATCCGCGGGTCAAATCCAGCCTCGGCGAGGAGGAGATCGTCTTCCCGCCGTACGACGCGAACCAGCTCCGGGACATCCTCCAGCACCGCGCCGACATCGCGTTCAAGGGAGACGCGCTCACCGACGACGTGATCCCGCTGTGTGCGGCCTTCGCCGCCCAGGAACACGGGGACGCGCGTCGCGCGCTCGATCTCCTCCGGACCGCTGGCGAACTCGCGGAGCGCTCTCAGGCCGAGATCGTCGCCGAGAAGCACGTCCGACAGGCCCAGGACAAGATCGAGCTCGACCGCGTCGTCGAGGTCGTCCGAACCCTGCCGACTCAGAGCAAGATCGTCCTGTTCGCCGTGATCCTCCTCGAGAAGAACGGCGTCCACAACATCAACACCGGCGAGGTGTTCAACATCTACAAGCGGCTCTGTGAGGAGATCGACGCCGACGTGCTCACCCAGCGGCGCGTCACCGACCTCATCAGCGAGCTCGACATGCTGGGGATCGTCAACGCGGTCGTCGTCTCGAAGGGACGGTACGGTCGAACCAAGGAGATGGGCCTCTCCGTCCCCGTCGAAGAGACCGAGGCGGTCCTCCTGTCAGACTCGCGGCTCGGCGACATCGAGAACGCACAGCCGTTCGTTCAGGCCCGCTTCGACAACTGACCCCGGCGCTCGAGGTCCGAACCCCGGCTCACGCGGCAACGGAAGGCTCACGTGGCAACGGAATCGATCGTCGGCGATCCGACCACCGGCGAACCGATCGCCGACGAACCGACCGTCACGCTCTGTGATCCGATCCCCTCGATCCCGAATCCGGTTCCCGGCGACACGACGATCGCGCCGAGTACGTCGCTCACTTCCGCTTGGCCGGTCGTGATCAGCCGAACGTATCCGAGGTACGGCACCCGGACCCTGGCGACCCCGGTCACCCACTCGGCGGCGACGGGTTCGGCGAGCCCGTTGGCCTGGTCGTACTGGCGGTTGTTGTCGCCGAGCGTGACGAACCCCGCGTGTGGCGCGGGACAGTTCCGGAGTTCCTCACAGTCGTCGGCGTCGTGGTATCGGTCGTCGGCCCGATCGTACCAGTTCTCGCCCTCCTCGACGTGAAACATCGCGCGGTGGATGATCGGCGACGCCTGTCTACCCGGCGGCTGATAGATCACGACCGATCCGTAGTCGCCGAAGGTTCGGTACCCGCTCTCCTCGCCGGTCTCGTGGGTCACGACGCCGAGGTCGTTGTCGGCGACGTCAGGGGCGAGCCGTCCGGGTTCGGTGACGAACACCAGGTCGCCGGTGTTCATGTTGGGCTCCATACTCGGCGACTCGACCGCGACCATCGGGGGCCACACGCCGCTGACCGCGAACAGGATCAATCCGATCAGGAGCACGACCGCGACGCTCGAGAGCATTTCCCGGAGCCACATGAGCGGCCCTTCCATGTCGTGACGAAACCGGTAGAACAGCCCCGGACCGTCGTCGACCTCGGTCTCCGTCGTCGGATCGTCATCGATCGGGCCGGTACCGTTCGGATCACCACCGACCGGATCGTCGTAGTGGTCCTCGTTACCGACGGGATCGTCCCCGTCCGAGCCGTCGACGGCCGGATCGTCGTCGATCGGGTCGTCCCCGTTCGACGCCGGCCGATCTTCGGAGTCCATCGTGCCGGGTTTGGCGGTTTCCGGTCATAAGCTTCCGGGTCATCGCCCGACAGTTCAGTTCACCTCCCCCTCGGGACGACGACGAACACCGATCGCGATAGAACGCGTCCGGAGAGCGTCGGTTCTCGTTTGAAACGTCGGTCGTTCGGAACGTCGGTTCTCGTTCGAAAGCGCCGATTCCCGGCCGAAGCCTCAGTCGTCGTCGACGATCACTTCGACGGGGCCGGAGTCCCCGCTCTCGGATTCGCTCGAACTCGTCTCGGGTCCGGCCGTTTCCGAGCCCTTCTGTTGCCAGTAGAGTCCGCCGGCGACCGCGAGGACGACCCACGAACGCCAGTTCGCGAGGTTCAGCGTGTAGCCGATCCCGAACGGCTTCTCCACCAACATCCCTTTCTCCGGTTGCCAGTACGACGAGAGGAGCCGACCGAGGCTCGGTCGATCGAAGTTGTACGGGATCCCGAGTATCTCTCCCGACGACGGTTTGTCTCCCATACCCGTACCTCACGCGCCGGGGATAAAAATCGTGTCGGCGGCGATCCGCTCAGCGGTACCGCCCACCGGTCCGCTCAGCGGTACCGCCCACGATCCCGCACCTCGCGGAGTCGACCGAGGACCGCCTCCGCTCCCTCCTCCCTGTATCCCTCCTCGAAGGCGTCCACGAGCCGATCGGACTCCGCCGCCGTCGCGGTCACTGACCCCTCGAACACGTGGAGGTCCATCGCGTGATCCTCGACGTGTCCGGTGTGGTAGCCCAACCCGAAGTCGATGAGGAACGTCCGATCGCGGGCTCCACCCCCGACGTCGCGGTCGCCACTGTGCCCGCCGTCACGTTCCTCACCATCACGTTCGCCGCCCTCGACTCTGACGTTTCGCGTCGTGGGGTCGCCGTGAACGAACCCCGAATCGTGGAGCCGCGCGAGATGACGACCGACGGCTCGGACCGATCGAACCGTCGGATCCGTCCGATCCGTTCGAGCCGCCCGAGCCGTCTGATCCGCACGTTCCCCGCCGCCTCCGCGGAGGACATCCGCCAGATCGCGATCCCCGACGTACTGGAGGGTCAGCGTCGCCTCCGGTACGTCGACGTCGTACACGAGCGGCGTCGGCACCCCGGCCTGCCGCGCCTCGCTCGTCAGCCGGGCCTCGGCGACCGTCCGATCCCGCCGGAGCGACCGATCCAGCGCCGGGTGCCGGTATTCCTTCGGGATCCGCCGTTTCCGGACGATCGGTGCGTTGCCCGGCCGATCGACCGTCGTTCCGACGGCGTCGTCGATGTCGTCGGCGTCGACGATCTCCACGACCGCCTCGGCTCCCCGGCGGTCGTGGTCGTCCCCGTCTCCCCCTTCGGACCCGAGCCGAGCGACGGACGGCTCGTCGTCCCGCCACGTCACCGGCACCTCGTCCGGCCGGAAGTTCGGGTCGATGTGCGACTCGCGGATCGCGAGGGTGTCGCCCGCCGCCGCCATCTTCGCACCGAGCACCGCGATCATCCCGGCGTTGTCGCGAAGGTACCGCGGATCGGGCGCGTGGAACGCCGCGCCGCGGGCCGCACACATCTCCGCGAGCATCCCGCGGAGCCGGTCGTTCTGGCCGACGCCCCCGCCCAACACGAGCTCGTCGGCCCCGGTCAACGAGAGCGCGCGCTCGGACACTTCGGTGAGCATCGCGAAGACGTGCTCTTGAAGCGAGAAGCAGATCTCCTCGACCGGCTCGCCGGCGTCGTACGCGTCGTTCGCCGCCGAGCTGATCCCCGAAAACGAGAAGTCCATCCCCTTGACGACGTACGGCAGCTCGAGGAGGTCGGCCGCGTCCGCCGGCCCCGTCGTCCCCGTCCGGACTCCCTCTCCCGCCGCCTCCGCGGCGGCGGCCTCGACCTTCGGTCCGCCGGGGTGGGTCCACCCGACGTGGCGGGTGAACTTGTCGATCGCGTTGCCGACGCCGGCGTCCATGGTCTCGCCGAGGACGCGGTACCGGTCGTCGTGGTAGCCGAGCAGGTGGGCGTTCGCACCCGAGGCGTTCAGACACACCGGGTTCGAGAACCCCGACTCGTGGCGGCCGATCTCGAGGTGTGCGACCATGTGGTTGACGCCGACGAGCGGGACGTCGAGCGCGCCCGCGAGCGAGCGCGCGGCCGTCCCGACCGTGCGGAGACACGGCCCCAGTCCGGGACCCCGAGAGAAGGCGACGGCGTCCACCGCGTCCGGGCCGTACTTCGCCTCCGCGTGGTCCAGGATCGTCCCGACCACTTCCGGGATGGCCTCGGACATGTGTTCTGCGGCCTCGCGCGGATGAATGCCGCCGCTATCGGGTTCGTACGGATCGGATTCGATGAGCGTCGAGCCGGCCTCGGCGTCGTGGAGCGCGGCGCTCGCACACCACGCCGTTCCCTCGATACCGAGAACCCGCATTCGGTTGCCGTCTCAGGCCTCTTCGCCGTCGTCGCCGTCGGCGCCGATCTTGTTCCGCTCGAGCATGTACTCCTGTTCGACGTCGAGCGCGTCAGCCGCGGAGTCGTACACCTTCGCGTAGCCGATCGTCTTGCGCATCCCGAACTTCGTGTCGAGCTCGTGGACCACGACCTCCTCGGAGGACTTATCGAGCTTGGCGGCGAGCGAGTCGCGGACCGAGAGGCGGGAGGGCGTCGCCTCGTCGTGGACCGTCTCGAAGCGGATGTCCGTCCGGTGCAACATGGGGTTTTCTTCCTCGGAGATGATGTCGACGTCCATGGTTCAGTTACGTGTACTACCCCCCGAACGCTGTAAAAGGATTTCGAAGCGGGTGGCGAGCCGTCCGCACGGTTCTGCCGCCGGTTCGGCCCCCGCGGATCCGGCCGTTCGGTTCGCGTCCCGTCGCGCGAATCCGAACCCCTTCCCTTCCACTGGAACTCCCGGCGTCAACCGGGTACGAACCGCTTCGGTACGGCGATCTCCGATCCGGCACGGGCCCGCTCGATCCGGTACGGACACTTCCGCTCCGGACCGGATCGGTCGTGCGGATCGTTACTCCACGTCGCCCGCCGAGTCCGATCCGGATAGCCCGAGCGCGCCGAGCGCGCCGTCGACGTCGCCGTCGAGCCCCTCGAACAGCTCGCGCGCCTCCCGCCGGCTCTCCGGGGTGACCGCGACCCGGACCATCCCCTCGCCGGGCTGGCCGTACACGACGCTCGCGCCCTCCGGAGCGGCGAGGATCGCCGGCAGCGCGGCCAGATCCTCCTCGCCGTCGACCTCGATCGTGACGGGATCCGGGTCCGCGAGCGCGTCGACCAGGGCCTCGAGGAGCGCGACGGTGAGCGTCGCGGCGGGGTTCTCGACGCGCACGCGTCTCCCCCCGCCGACCGCGAGCGCGTCCGAGACCTCCGTCCGGACCGCCTCCCGCTCGGTCTTCCCGTCGACGAGCGCGACGTCCGGGACCCGACCGGCCTCCCGGAGGTGGTAGGTGACGACGTCGCCGACGGCGACGACCGGCGCGTCGGGTGCGCCGTGCTCCTCGCGGCTCTCCGCCGCGGCCGCGAGCAGCGCGTCGGCGTCGGTCGTCACCGGGCCCATCGGCTCCTTGAACGCGTCGCGAAGCGAGTCGGGAAGGGTCACGATCGGGTTCGACATGCCGAGTCGTACGGCGTCGGCGTATGAAGAGTCGTGCGGTCGTTCGGGCGGCGTCCGATGGCGGCCACCGGATCGACGGCCATCCAGCCGACGGGTAGCGGACCGACGGCTACCGATCTATCCTACCGGACCTTCAGCGCGTACGATCCCGGCTTCGAGACGTTCATCTCCTCCGCGATCTGGCTCTCCTCGGGGTTCGTGACGATGACGTAGCCGGCCCAGTCCTCCGTCAGCGAGGAGGACCCGCAGAGCTCGCAGGTCTGTGCGTCCGGGTCGTTGACGTAGTGACACTCCCGGCAGGCGAGCCGATCCTCTGCCATCAGTCGTCCTCCCCGGTCGTACCGGTCTCGGCCCGCCGGCGGCGATCGCTCTCGAGCCACTCGTGTTTGCCGAGCCCCGGTTGCTTGGCGGTGAGCCCGATCTTCGAGTCGCGCGGGTTCCGCTCGTCGACGCTCTTCGTGACGACCCGCACCCGGACCGCGTCGTCGACGCCGAGGCTCTTATCGGAGTCCGAGGAGGCCAGCTGCTGGTTCGCCCCGTCGAAGGTGAGGTACTCGTCGGTGATCTGCGAGACGTGGAGCAGGCCGTCGACCGGGCCGATCCCGACGAACGCGCCGAACTCGACCGTCTCGACGACCGTCCCGTCGACGACCTCCTGCATGTCAGGGTCGAAGGTGAGCGCGTCGAACTCGGCCTCGTAGTAGACGCCGGGGCGGTTGTGGAGCACCGCGCCCTCGCCGATGTCGTGGACTTCGATGACGCTCACGACGCTGCCGACGTCCTCGTCCATTCGTCCTTCCAGCTTGTCCTGGAGCAGGGCTTTCACCCGCTCGTCGGTGACGTCCGCCAGGTGCTCCGGCGGGACCTCGACCGTGTCCTTGAGTCGAACTCGTTTGTACATGTGCGTGGGTTGTGTCTGTGATCGCGTGTGTCGTCCGCGGTCGTGCCTATCGTTCGATCGCCCGCGTCGCCTCCGCGTTCGTTCCGTCGCGTCCGCGGTCGTCCGATCGCGCCGCGCTCGTTCCGTCGTTTCTCCGCCGGTGCCTCTCCGCTACGGGTCCGTTACCGTGAGTGTGTTCCGCCCCCGTAAACAGATTACCGGTGTGTCCGCGTCCAGTACCCGTTCCACGAGCGGCCTGTCGAGCGTGACCACGTACGCGACCCGACCGCCTCGAGCGAGTTCGACGAGCGCGTCGTCCGCGTACGCCGCGTCGACGTCGACCGTCCGGGCTCGGTCCGCCAGATCCGCCCCGACGCTCGCCGCGGTCGCCGCCCTCCCCGCGCCCGATCCGAGCCCGTCGAGCTCCTCGAGCACCGCCGACGGAACGACCGGATCGTAGCTCCCGAGGAGCCGGTCGAGCTCCTCGAACAGCCGGACGTCCGCCTCGACCGGGGCCATCAGCGCGCTCGCGTCGAGCGCGACGGCGGGGCGGTCGTCGCCATCGTCCGGGCGGTCGTCGCGTCCCGCAGGGCGGTCGTCGCCTCCGGGGGCCTCGTCGGACACGTTACGACAGCGTCCCGACGCCGATCAGCCGCCACCGCGCGCCGACGCGGCGGTTGATCGCGATCTGTGCGCCCGCCTCGGCGCACACCGGTCGCTTGAGGCTGACCTCGCACTCGCCGTCGCGCGCGCTCGTCACGGCCCCGACGGTGGTCGCGGTGCCGACCGTCAACATGAGCGGCTCGCCGGTCGAGATCTCCTCGATGTCGCTCTCGCCGCTCTCGTCGTCCTCCTTGCCGACGACGCGGTCGAGGAGGTCGACCTGCATCTCGAACTCGTGTCGGGTCGGCGGGAGCGTTCCGGGCTCGCCGGCGACCTGTCCGGCGAGCGCGTCGCCCTTCGTCAGGCTCGGGTCGAGCCCCGTCCCGACGCCGAGCAGGCCGCCCGGACGGGCGCTCTCGACGTCGTTGCTGCCCGCCTGAAGCGACCGGACCGAGGTCTCGAGCGGTCGCCACTCGGTCTGCCCCTCCTCTTCGACCTCGCGGCCGGGGCGGATCTCGAGGCCGTCGCCCACCGACAGCTCCCCCTGGACGAGCGAGCCGCCGACGACGCCGCCCTTGAGCTCCTCGGCGGTCGCGCCCGGCCGGTTGATGTCGAACGAGCGGGCCGCGAACATCCGGGCGTCCTCGTCGGGGTCGCGCTCCGGCGTCGGGATCTCCGACTCGATGGCCTGGATGAGCAGATCGAGGTTGACCTCCTGGCCCGCCGAGACGGGGACGATCGGCGCGCCCTCCGCGACGGTGCCCTCGACGAACTCCCGGATCTGCTCGTAGTTGTCGACGGCGCGGTCGCGGTCGACGAGGTCGACCTTGTTCTGAGCGATGACGATGTTCTCGATCCCGATGAGATCGAGCGCCATCAGGTGTTCTTCGGTCTGCGCCTGCGGGACGTCCTCGGTCGCGCTCACGACGAGGACGGCCCCGTCCATGATCGACGCGCCCGAGAGCATCGTCGCCATCAGCGTCTCGTGGCCGGGGGCGTCCACGAACGAGACGGTCCGCAGCGGCTCGCTCTCGGAGCCGTCGGGACACTCCTCGTCGGTCGTGTAACACTCGGGCTCGTCGACGCCGGGACAGCGGCGGAACGTCGCGTCCGCGTACCCGAGCCGGATCGAGATCCCGCGTTTCATTTCCTCGCTGTGCTGGTCGGTCCACGAGCCGGACAACGCCTGTACGAGCGTCGTCTTCCCGTGGTCGACGTGACCGACGAGACCGATGTTCACCTCCGGTTGTGTGTTGGCTTGGGTCACTGTTGAACCTCCTAACGGAGCAGTCTTACCCGGATTTTCGCCCCGTGCGAGTGATAAAGTTGCTGTTATAGCGGCGTCACGGGTCCCCGTCCCCCCCGTTTCGAGTCGATCCGCGTCGGTCGGATCGAGATCGGATAGATCCCTGGCTGGTTCGGTGTCGCCCCCGCGGTTCCCACGTCCCGCCGTTCCGACGCCGATATACGGCTCACGCCCGTATCCGGGGCCACGATGGGATACGCGTGTCCGGTGTGTGCGACCCCGCAGCGCGACGGCGAGCACCTCGCTCACCACCTCGCGTTCACGGCGATGCTCCACGGCGACGACCACGAGGCGTGGCTCGACGAGTACGCTCCGGAGTGGGCCGCGGCCGAGCCGGCGGAGCTGGCGGCGGTCGTCGTCGACCACGCCGAGCCCGCGGAGTACCACGAGGTGTTCGAGGACACGACCGACCGCGGTCGACCCGCGGTGGACGCCGGGATGGGCGGTCACGGCGAGGGCGGGGGACACGACCACGGCTCGGGTCACGCGCACGGTCACGGCCACGCCCGCGGTCACGGCGGCTCCGGCGGGATGGACCCCGAGACGGCGGCCGCCGTCGAGGAGGCGCGCGAACTGACACGCGAGATGTACGAGGCGGAGGCCGGAGACGACGAAAGCGACCACGGGGGCGATGCCGACGGAGAGAGTGACGCCGGGCGCGGAGACGGCGACGGCAACTGAGCTCGACCCGTCGGACGGTGATTCCTTCCGGATCGTTTCAGAGCGTGAGTCGGCGATCTTCCCACTCGATCGAGCGTGCTGGTAGAACGGGTGTTTCGGGGGAGCGTTGGATGGATAGAAGGGGATCGTTGCTGGGGTGGTGATGACCACCAAAGCCCCAGTCGCGAGGACTCGTGCGACTCGCTGTGCGCTTCGGTCGCTCGCGGTGCTCGCTCCCTCAGTGCGTGCTTCGTCGGACTTCGCCCTCGCGACTGCCCCTTTGAGTCCCACCCCGCACAGCCCCGCAACCGCGCCTCACGCCTCCCCAGCCTCGCCGCTCGCTCGGGCTCCCTCCGGTCGCCCCGGTCGCTCGCGGCGTCCCTCGCGGTCGGGTTCGCGCCCTCCGGGCGCTCACCGGCACGCCACCGTACTGCAGATCGCTCGCTCCTTCGTCTGTATTGAGCATCCGCGAGCGAAGCGAGCGGTTCACCGCCGGCGAGGCGACCGCCGAGCCGGCGGCTTTTTCCCTCCAGGTTTTTCGAGGAGCGGTCCCCGAAGCGAACGAAGTGAGCGAGGGGACCCGACGAGAAAAAGGTGGAATCGAACGCCCTTTTCCCCTCGACGGCAACGGCCCCGTATGGAAACGAGGGGCGTGTTCGCGCTGGCGACCCGCGAGGAGGCGAGAGAGCGCTACGAGGCGGTCGGCCCGGCGGCGCGGGTGATCGTCCGGGAGACGGCCAAGGCGATGGAGTTCGACGCCGACGAGTACGACGAGCGCGTCACCTCGGCGGTGGTCGAGACCGCCCGCGACGCGACCTTCGCCGAACTGCTCGTCGTCCACCTCGCCGACCGGGACGAGTACGACGCGTGGCTCGCGGGGAGCGAGTTCGACCCCGACGACGTCGTCGAACTCGGCTCCGACCACGTCGACCGGGTCGCCTGGCACCCAGTCCCCTTCGCCGGGACCGTGATCGCGACCACGTTCCAGGAGGGCCCCGACGCGGCCGCGAGCACCCTCCGACGCAACGCGTTCGGCCGGGTGTACCGCGACGTATTCGAGGGCGGCGGCGGCAGCGAGGGTGACGGGTCAGACGTCGATGAGTCCGACGCCGACGCGGCCGATGTCGACACGGACGGCGACGAATAACACCGGCTCGCGGTCGTTCGCGGCGCGGATCCGACACACACCTTAGGTAGCTGTGGGGCGTAGGCGATTCATGCCCAACCGATCGACCGCGGTCGCCCTCCTCGCGGCGGTCGCGTCCCTGATCGCTATCGCCGTCCGGCCGGTCGCCGCGCACGTCGACTACGTCACCGAGGACTTCGGCGACCCGGTGGACGCGGTCGCGTTCCTCGTCGAGGTGCTCTCGGACCCGTTCAACGCCGCGGTGTTCGGCGGCTCCGGTCTCGCCGTCGTCGCCGGGATCGCGACGTACCTGTGGGTGCGGCCGACGATCCGCGACGTGGTCGTCCTCCGGGAGACGCTCGTCGGGTACGGCGACCTGGTTCCGTGGATGCTGCGGCTGTCGATCGGCCTCCCGCTCGTCGGGGCGGGCTTCCAGGGGTACCTGTTCGCCCCGACGCTGACGTTCGATCCCGCCTCGAGCCCCCTCCTCCGGGTGCTCTTCATCGGGATCGGCTTCTGCGTCCTCTTCGGCCTCGCGACCCGGATCGTCTCCGCGGTCGGCCTGCTGACGTTCGCGTGGGTCCTCCTGGCGGTCGATCCGGGCGTCGTCATCGCGATGGAGTACGTCCCCGTCCTGCTCGCGCTGCTCGTCCTCGGCGGCGGCCGGCCGAGCGCGGACGACATGCTCCTGGAGGTCGCGAGCACGCCCGGCACCTACTACGGCCGGATCGACCCGGTCCACCACCTGAAGGCGTTCCTCGACGAGTCGGCGGCCCCCCTTCGCGAGTACGTCCCGACGCTCCTCCGGGTCGGCATGGGCGTCACGTTCGTCTACCTCGGCCTGATCCAGAAGCTGGCGGACCCCGCGAGCGGCCTGCTCGTCGTCGAGAAGTACGACCTGACCGCGGTCGTCCCCGTCGACGCCGGCCTCTGGGTCGTCGGCGCGGGCGTGACCGAGATCGCGGTCGGGCTCGCGCTGATCGCGGGCTTCTTCACCCGCGGCGCGGCCGCGGTCTCGTTCGTCCTCTTCACGACCACGCTGTTCGGACTCCCGGACGACCCCGTGTTGGCCCACGTCGCGCTCTTCGGGCTGGCGTCGGCCGTCTTCACGCTGGGATCGGGGCCGCTCTCGTTCGACCGGTGGTTCGGTCGCCCCGCCCTCGCCGACGGCGAGTCCGTGATCCCCGCGGACTGAGCGATCGGGATCGGCCGACTCCACCGCCGACCTCACCCGAACTCTCCTCCGCCCCCCGAGCCCCCTCGGCCCACGCTTATGACCCGGCGGGTCGTGTCCCGCGTATGGACGTAGACATCGGCAACGCCCTGGACGCCCGGCCGGGGCTCACGGAGGGGACGCTCGACCGGCTCGACGGCCGGGTCGCGGCCGCCCACGACCGGATCGCGCGCGGAATGGCGGACGACGAGTTCGGCTACGCCTCGCTTAATTTGCCCGAGACGGCCGACTCGGCGGCGATCCGAGCCGCGGTCGAGCCGTTCGGCGAGCCGGAGGCGGTCCTCACGGTCGGGATCGGCGGGAGCGCGCTCGGCGCGGCGACGCTCGCGGACGCCCTCGAGAGCGACGTGGACGCGTACTTCCTCGACAACGTCGACCCCGACGCCGTCGACGCGCTGCTCGCCGACCTCCCGCTCGCTGACGTCGTTCTCAACGTGGTCTCGCGATCGGGGACCACGGCGGAGACGCTCGCGAACTTCCTCGTCGTCCGCGAGGCGATGGACGCGGCGGGCGTCGACTGGACCGATCGCACCCTCGTCACGACCGGCGAGGAGGGGAACCTCCGACGGCTGGCGGAGACCCACGACCTCCCCGCGCTCGACGTGCCCGAGGGGGTTCCCGGCCGGTTCTCCGTCCTCTCGACGGTCGGGCTCGCGGTCGCGGCGCTCCAGGGTCACGACGTCGAGGCGGTGCTTGCGGGGGGAAGCGACGGGATGGACGCGCTCGCGGGGTCGCTGTTCGAGTCGCCCGCCTACGCCTACGGCGCGACGACGTACGCGCTCGCGGAGCGGGGCGCGCTCACGAACGCGTTCATGCCGTACGCGGAGTCGCTGGAGACGTTCGCGGAGTGGTTCGCCCAGCTGTGGGCCGAGAGCCTCGGCAAGGACGGACTGGGGCAGACGCCCGCCCGCGCGCTCGGCGCGACCGACCAGCACTCCCAGCTTCAGCTCTACCGCGCCGGTCCGGCCGACAAACTCGTGACGCTCGTCCGGCCGACCGAGCGCGCCGACGCGCCGATCCCCGAGACCGACCTCGACGGGCTCTCCTACCTCGGCGGCTCCTCGCTCGGCGACCTGCTCGACGCGGAGTTCGCGGCGACGGAGGCGAGCCTCGCGGCCGCGGACGTTCCCAACGTTCGGATCGAGATCGACCGCGTCGACGAGCGAAGCCTCGGCGAGCTGCTGTACGGGATGGAGGCCGCCTGCGTACTCTACGGCGAACTCGCGAGCGTCTCGACGTTCACCCAGCCGGCGGTCGAGTGGGGCAAGAAGGCGGCTCGCGGCCTGCTCGGCGGCGGCGACTTCGCCGAGGCCGAAGCGGTCGCCGACAAGCGGGAGTTCCGGATCGACGGGGCTTGAAGCTCCCGTCCGGGGTCGGCACGACGAAGCTCCCTCGAACGCGAGCCGGTTCCGGTGTGCCTAAAGGCACGTCCCCCCTACGCCCGGCGATGACAGTCGATCGGGCGACGCTGATCGAGCGGGGGGTCCACGTCGCCAGCGCGGTCCTCGCGCTCCTGTTCACGCTGGTCATCGCCGGCCTGCTGACGGAACTGGCCACCTCCCTCGCACTGCGGAGCGGCGTCGTCGCCGAGGACACCAACGCGTTCACGCTCCTCCGGACGGTCGTGAGCTTCGCGGGCTTTCTTCCCGGCGTGGTGGGGTACCTCGCCATCACCGACCAACGGACTCTCGTTTCGATCTCCCAGCCTTCAGTACGGGAGATCGGGATCGTCGCGGTGGCCGCGATCGTCCTCTACGGGATCCAGATCGCCCTCCTGTTCGCACTCCAAGCGCTCGGGCTCGGGACCGGACGGAACTCGGCGACGGTGGCCGCCGGCGACCCGGTCGCCTACTACGCCGCGATGATCGCCGTCTCGATCCTGCTCGTCGGCCCCGCCGAGGAGCTGCTGCTCCGCGGCGTCGTCCAAGGCGGGCTGCGCCGGTCGTTCGACGCCGCCCCGGCGATCCTGATCGCGGCCGTCCTGTTCGGCGCGCTCCACGGGAACGTCGACGGGACCCTCACCGAACAGGTCGCGTACATGGGCGTGACGGTGATCCTCGGGTCGCTACTCGGCCTGCTCTACGAGCGAACGGAGAACGTGCTCGTGCCGGGACTCGCCCACGGGCTGTACAACGCGATCATCTTCGCGGGGCTCCTCGGGGGCGCGCTCTGAGATCGGCGTCGGTCCGGCTCGCGCGTCGGTCGCTTCCGGCTCCGGATCACTCGCCGTCCGAACGCTCCGTGACGGTGACCTCGCCCGAGAGCGACTGCGCGGACGGGGGCGCGATCGTGATCCCCTCCTCGTCGAACCGGCGTTTCACCAGCCGGCGGAAGTCCGACCGGAGCGTCACGACGTCCCTGTCGCCGGGGTCGTCGACCCACAGCTCCGCCTGTACCGTGATCGCGTTCTCCCCGAGTTCGCAGACGCGCGCGTTCGGCGCCGGCTCCTCGAGGATCGACTCCTGCTCGGTCGCGACCGCTCGAAGCTCCATCAGCGCCAGTTCGACGTCCTCGTCGTAGGCGACGTACACCGTCTCCGTGATCCGATAGGTGTCCCGTCCGTAGGGTCGGGTGAGCGCGTTGCTCGTGAGCTCGGTGTTCGGCACCGCGATCGTCTCGTTGTTCGGCGTCCGGACCCGCGTCACGCGGAAGTCGACCGCCTCGACGGTGCCCTCCCCGCCCGGCCACGCGATCCAGTCGCCGACGTTGAAGTCGGGGTCGGCCACGAGGAAGATCCCGCTGATGAGCGACCCGAACACCTGCTGGCCGGCGATGCCGAAGACGAACGTGACGGCCGCGATGACGATCGCCGAGTCGGTGAGCACGCTCCCGTAGCCGGCGGCGATCACGCCCGTCAGCGTCGCGAACCCGATCAGCGCCACCCGGAGGTACGTCTTCACCGCGGACTCGATCGTGGGGTTGTTGCGGTTGCGCGCCCGCACGATCCGGATCACGGACGGCACGACGACGACTTGGCCAACGAGGTAGACGACCCCGAGCGCGAAGAAGAACCAGAACAGCTCCGAGAACACGCGATCGTACGCCGACACGAGTTCGGTGACCCATCTCGGCAGCGACGTCCCGCCGGTCGCGCTCTGGCCGATCATACCGACGCGTCGCGGCGCACCGACAAAAAGCCCGGATCGGCGGGAGATCGAGAGCCGATCGACGCCTCGACGTTCCACGCGGCCGATCGAGGCGTGTCGTCGCTCTCGCCGCCGGGACGTCACTCCGGACGTCTACGTACCGATTCGTACGGCTATGGAGCGTCGAGGAACGTCTCCTCTCACACGGTGTGATATATATCCCTCACTACCTGTATGTGATCATCCGTGTGGTACGATCCGATCAGATACCTCGTACCTCCTCGATTCGGCGCTATAATCCTATTATAAACGGCTTTTATCCGGTTTCGCGACGGTCCACGTGATGGCACAAGAAGAGCGTCTGGCGGACCTGGTGTCGCGTCGCAAGATCCTCGTGACGACCGGTGCGGTCGGAGCCGCGGGCTTGGCCGGCTGTAGCGGCTCGTCGGGCGGCAGCGGGAGCGGCGACGGGGAGAGCGGTGACGACGGGAGCGGCGACGGGGGAAGCGGTGACGACGGGAGCGGAGACGGGGGAAGCGGTGACGACGGGAGCGGGGACGGCGGCGACGGCGAGGACGAGGAGGGAAGCGCGGACGTCTCGCCCCTGACCGCGGACGGGTCCTCGACGGTGTACCCGATCACGAGCCTCGCGGGGTCGCTCTGGAACGGGAACGCCCCGGCGGACGACGAGGAGTACTGGGGTCCGGACCAGTACGGCATCGACACGGACCAGAACATGGCCGACTACTGGGCGGGCCTCTACGGGTTCGAGCCCAGCGGCGAGGAGGGGACGCCGCCGTTCTTCACCAGTATCGGCCTCAACCACACCGGGGTCGGGCTCGAGAAGTTAGAGCGCGGCCAGGTCGACATCGGCGACGCGTCCGCGCCCGTCAGCGCGGAGTTCCCCGACCGGAGCGAGGAGGAGCTCGAACCGTTCACGGACCACGTCGTCGCGGTCGACGCCCAGCCCATCGTCGTCAGTCGGGAGATCTACGACGCCGGCGTCACGGAGCTCACCCTCGAGGACGTCCAGGGCATCTACCAGGGGGAGATCACCAACTGGTCCGAGCTCGACGGCCCCGACCGCGAGATCAACGCCGTCGGCCGCGCCGAGGGCTCCGGGACCGACACGTCGTTCCGCGTCAACGTCCTCGGCGACCCGGACGCGTCGATGGACGGCGTCGACGTCCGCCAGGGCCAGAACCAGCAGGTCGCGTCGACGATCGGCAACACGGACAACTCCATCGCGTACATCGCGCTGGCGTTCCTCGAACCCGACGGCGACGTGCCGCCGGTCGCGCTCACCATCGAGGGCACCACGTACGAGTACGGTGAGAACCTCGGCACGCTCGATTACCCGCTCTCTCGCGCGCTCCACACGTACACCTGGGACGGCACCTCCGACAAGGAGGCGGCGTTCATCCGGATGATCCTCAGCGAGTACGGACAGACGATGTTCGTCGAGCCGAACAACTACCTCCCGCTCGAGGAGGAGTTCCGCCAGGAGCAGATCGACGCGCTTCCGGAGCCGTCGGCGTAACGCCGAGGTCTCGCGGTGCGCCGTTCTGGGGCGCGCCGGTCTCCGGCGGTTCCGCGCCGACGTCCGACCGACGCGGCGATCCATCTTTCGGACTACGAGAAGGCCATTCATGATTCAGTATACGAACGAGCCGTTCACCGATCCAACAGAGACGAACGAATGAGAATTAGCAACACTAGCATCGCCGGCTTCGAGGGACGTAGCGTCGCGGACGCGGACCGTGGGGTCCTCCTCACCGGTCTCGTGGGCGGGGGGTGTCTCCTCGTCGCGTTCGGGCTCTTCCTCTCGAACTCGACGCTGACCGTCGTCCCCGTCGTCGGATTCCTCGGAGCGACGACGTACGGGTGGTTCAACCACCAGGCGGCCACCGTCAAGTCCGTGACCTTCCTCGCGACGGTCGCGACGACCGTCGTGCTCGGTCTCATCTCGGTGTTCCTGATCGCGCGCGCGGTACCGGTGTTCCAGCACATGGGGGTCCGGATCTTCGGACTCACCGACCCGGTCCGCGTGTTCGGTATCACCCTCCTTCCCGGAGTCGGGGAGCTCTGGAGCACGAGCGGGGACGTCTACTCGCTGACGCCGATGGTCTGGGGAACGCTGATGACGACGGTCATCGCGATGCTCGTCGCCGGTCCGCTCGGGGTCGCGGGAGCGATCTTCATCGCGGAGATCGCCCCGCCGGTCGTGCGGGAATCGGTGAAACCCGGCATCGAGATACTCGCGGGCATCCCCTCGATCGTGTACGGGTGGCTCGGGTTCGTCCTGATCTCGCCGTTCGTCTACGAGCACCTCGGCACTCCCGGACTCGGGAACATGGCCATCGTCGGCGTGGTCATCGGCCTGATGGCGCTGCCGACCGTCGTCTCCGTGGCCGAGGACGCCCTCACGAGCGTCCCGAACTCCATGAAGGACGGCTCGTTGGCGCTCGGCGCGACCGACTGGCAGACGATCAAGGGGATCACGATGCCGGCGTCGTTCTCGGGCGTCTCGGCGGCGGTCCTGCTGGGCGTGGGGCGGGCCGTCGGCGAGACGATGGCCGCCACCGTGATCTTATCGAACGTGGTCAAGCTGCCGGAGCCGCTGTACAACGTCTTCGGGAACACCATCTCGCTGACCAGTCTCATCGCGAGTCAGTACGGTAACGCCGACGGGATGCACATGCAGGCGCTGTTCGCGGCCGGCGTGGTCCTCTTCGTCTCCGTGATGGTCCTCAGCGTCGTCTCACAGACCATCGAAGCGCGAATGAAGCGAAAGCTGGAGGGCCAGGCGTGAGCACCGCTACTCGCCACTCGCTCCGGAGCGACCAGAGCGAGGCGTTCACCCGGCTGACCGACGGCGTCGTCGGCGTCGGAATCACCGTCATCAGCCTGTCGGTCCTCGCCGTCGGCCGCGTCGTCACCGGCGACACCGCCGCCTTCGGTCTCGGCGCGTTCGAGTGGATCGCGCTCGCGCTCGCCGCGATGGGATCGACGGTCGTCGCCCTCGGCGTCGGCTCGTTCGTCGGCACCTTCGAGACCAACCCCGAAGAGCGCGGGACCGTCGGCCCCGCGCTCGGATTCGGCGGGATCGCGTTCGCCGCGGGCGGCCTGACGGCGTCACAGACGCTCGGTCTCCCGCTCGTCGCCTCGCTGGCGGCCGCACTGGTCGCGGGGCTGGCCGTCGGCGGGTTCGTCACGCTCGCTCGCGAGGACCTCGGGACGACGCTCCCCGCGGGCGGGTTCGCACTGTTCGTCGGGGCGCTCGTCCTCACCGACGTCTTGGCCGCCGGCTGGACCTGGGCTCCCGAGGGGTTCTCGGTGACGTTCCCCGGGTACATGGTCGTCCCGGTGCTCGCGGGACTGGCGGCGCTCGTCGCCTGCTGGGCGGCGGTGTCGGCCCGGAGCGGGTTCGGCGCCGCGGGGCGTCAGTCGGCGGCGTACTTCCTCGTCGGACTCAACGCGATCGGCATGCTCGTCGTCCTGGCCACGCTGATACTTTTCATCGGCGTGAAGGGATTCGGCCGGGCGACCCAGGGGATCGCCTTCGACCCGCTCGCCCTCGAGTTCCGCTGGCCGTTCGTCATGGACGGGTACAACTTCCGGCCGGACCAGCCCAACGGCGTCTTCCCCGCCGTCGTCGGGACGGTGTGGCTCGTGATCGGCGCCGTCCTCGTCGGCGTCCCGCTGGCCGTCGGCGCGGCCGTCTTCCTCTCGGAGTACGCCGAGCGCGGTCGGTTCACGCAGCTGGTCGAGGTCGCGACGAACGGTCTCTGGAGCACGCCGAGCGTCGTCTTCGGCCTGTTCGGCTACGCGTTCCTCGTCCCCCGGTTCGGCAACACGACGTCGCTGCTCGCGGGGATGATGGTTCTCGGGTTCATGCTCCTCCCGCTGGTGACGATCACCAGTCGGGAGGCGATCAAGGCCGTCCCCGACGAGTACCGCGACGCCAGCGCCGCGCTCGGGGTGAGCCAGTGGGAGACCATCCGGAGCGTCGTCGTCCCGACGGCGCTCCCTGGCATCGTCACCGGCGTCATCCTCGGCGTCGGCAGGATCGCGGGGGAGACGGCGCCGATCCTGCTCGTGATGGCCGGCGGCCTGCGCGACGACGCGCCGAGCGTGCTGGGATCGTTCCAGTTCGTCGCGCGCCCCCCGTTCGTCGTCAACGACGCGCTCCTCCAGAGCGCGCCGGCGCTGCCGTATCAGCTCTACGCGACGATCACGGCGGGCGTGAGCGGAAACGAGGAGTTCGGCTGGGCGACCGCGTTCGTCCTTCTGGCCGTCGTCTTGAGCTTCTACGCGATCGGCGTCGGCACCCGTATCTACTTCCGGCGGAGGTTACAGCATGAGTAAGGCAACGAGCGAATCCACGACGACGGCGGAACGGACCACCACCGGGGAGACCGACGAGCGCGTCGATCCCGAGTGGTCGAACTACGAGTTCGAGGGCACGCCCAAGATGGCGGTCGAGGACCTCGACGTCTACTACGGCGACGACCACGCCCTCGACGGGATCTCGATGGAGATCCCGGAACGCAGCGTGACGGCGCTCATCGGCCCGTCGGGCTGTGGCAAGTCCACGTTCCTGCGTTCGCTCAACCGCATGAACGACCGCATCCGGAGCGCGCGCGTCGAGGGGTCGATCAGGCTCGACGGCGAGGAGGTGTACGCCGACGGCGTCGACCTCGTCGAGCTGCGGAAGCGGGTGGGGATGGTGTTCCAGAACCCCAACCCGTTCCCGAAGTCGATCCGCGACAACGTCTCCTACGGCCCGCGGAAGCACGGGGACCTCGAAACGGGCCTGTTGGCCCGCGCGCTGGGCCGCGACGACGGCGACGAGCTCGACGAGCTCGTCGAGCGATCGCTCCGCCGGGCGGCCATCTGGGAGGAGGTGAACGACCGGCTCGACGACAACGCGCTCGGGCTCTCCGGCGGCCAACAACAGCGGCTCTGTATCGCCCGCTGTCTCGCGACGGACCCCGAGGTCATCCTGATGGACGAGCCGGCCTCGGCGCTCGATCCGATCGCCACCGCCAAGATCGAGGACCTGATCGCGGAGCTCGCCGAGCAGTACACGGTCGTGATCGTCACCCACAACATGCAGCAGGCGGCGCGCATCTCCGAACAGACCGCCGTGTTCCTCACCGGCGGCGAGCTCGTCGAGTACGACGACACGGAGAAGATCTTCGAGGACCCGGAGAGCCAGCGGGTCGAAGACTACGTCACCGGCAAGTTCGGGTGACCCTCATGCCGAGGGACCGATACCGGTCGGCGCTGGACGACCTCCGGGACGCCGTCGTCGGGCTGGGCGAGGACGTGGTGGTTCAACTCGAGACCGGACTCGCAGCCTTGGAGTCCGGCGACCCGGAGCTCGCCCGTGCGGTCATCGACGGCGACGACGCGATCAACGAGGCGTACCTGGCCGTCGAGTCGGACTGTATCGACCTCTTCGCGCTCCAACAGCCCGTCGCGGGCGACCTGCGGTTCGTGGCCGCCTCGTTCAAGATCCTGACCGATCTCGAACGGATCGGCGACCTGGCGACGAACCTCGGTCGGTACGCGCTCGCCGAGTCCTCCGAATCCTCCCCGGAGGTCGACGTCGTGGCGATCGGCCGCGAGGCGCGCGACGCGGTCGAGGACGCGCTGACGGCCTACCGGACGCGGGACGTCGAGCTGTGTCGCGAGATCCACGCCCGCGACGACCGGATCGACGCCCTCTGTCAGCGGGCCAGCGAGCGCGTCGTCCGCGACCTCGTCGAGCGCGAGACGGGGAACGACGCCTGGGCCGTCGAGCGACTCCTCGACGACGTCTCCCGGCTGTTGCTGACCGTCCGCGACGTCGAGCGCGTCGCCGACCACGCCGTCAACGTCGCGGCCAGAACGCTGTACGTGGTCGAACACGACTCGGAGCTCCTCTACTGAGACGATGGAGACGCGCAAACTCCAGCGGGTCGGCGGCGGGACGTACACGGTCTCGATCCCGAAGCGGTGGGCCGTCCAACACGACCTCGACGCCAGCTCAGAGGTCCACCTCTACGCGCACGCCGACGGGTCCATCGTCGTGCGGAGCTCCGAGCGCGACGGCGCGGCGCTAGATCGGATCGAACTCGGCGTCGACGGGGACGACTCGGCGCTGGTGCGTCGCCTGCTTCGGTCGGCCTACGGGACCGGCTACGAGACGGTGACGCTCCGCCCCCGCGAGTCGTTCGCGGACGAAACGCGTCGTGCCGCGCGGCGGACGAAGCGCGGCCTCGTCGGCGCGGAGCTCGTCGCCGACGCCGCCGACGAACTCACGCTCCGCAACCTCCTCGCGACCGGGGATGTGTCAGTTCGACAGACTGTCGTCCAGCTCCAGTTCGTCGCCTGTTCGGCCCTCCGGCAGGCCGCCGTCGCGTTCGACGAGGATCGGGCTGCGGACCTCGACCGTCTTCGCGAGCGCGCCGACGAGGCCGACCGGCTGTTCGAGATGATCGCCCGTCACTTCAACCGGTCGCTGGTCTCCATGGCCGAGATCGATCGTCTCGGCGTCCGCCGCCCGACGCTTTTCGACTACTACGCGGCCGCCGGGGAGCTCGCGGCGATCGCCGAGTCGAGCGTCACGATCGGACGCGTGGCCGACGGGTTCTCGGGAGCGATCGGCGAGCGGCTCGCCGCCGACGTCGAGGCGGCGGCCGACGCCGCCGAGGAGCTGGTCGCGTCGGCCGCCGCGGCGGTTCTCGAGGGAGCGGATCCCACCGACGCGAACGAGGTGTTGGCGGATCGCGATGACGTGACCGCCGCCCTCGACCGGATCGAACGGGCCGTCTTCGACGATCCCGACGCGCCCTTCGAGGGAACGGCGGCCGACGCGCGGGCGCTGACGCGGCTACTCGACGCGCTCGCTCGGACCGTGGACCACGCGGGTGCCGTCGCCGCGGTCGCGATGCGGGCGGCGGTTCGGGAGGGACCCGACTGACGGTCGGTCAGTACCGCTCTTTCCCCCAGCGGTGGTCGTCGTAGGTCGCCTGCTGGGCGCTGTCGAACCGCTCCTCGAACTTCCGGCGCAGGGCGGCCTTCTCGGTGGCGTCGATCCGCGCGAGCGCGTCGGCCTTCCCGACCGCCGCGGGCGGTCCTCGCGTCGTCGCCACGTCCGCGAGCACCTGGCGGGTCAGCCGGTCGCGCGTCCCCGCGTCGCGGGTGAACGCGTAGGGGGCCTCGAGCTTGTAGGTCACGTCGGTCCGCGGGTCGTACAACACCATGAACGTCGGCTCGTACAGTTCGGGACCGAGTTCGCGCTTGATCCCGAGCGCGTCGGCGTCGGCCGCCATCGTCCCGTCCGCGCCGCCGCGGCTGTGGAACCAGGTGGTGAACGTGAGGTCGTCGTCGAGGCGGGCGTCGCCCCCGCCGCTCCCGCCTCGCCCGGTGCCTCCGCTTCCGCCGCTTCCAGCCGTCCTTCCGCCCTTCTCCCGTCGCTCCAGGAGCCGGGTGAAGAGCGCGGTGTCGTCGGGCCAGGGGGACTCGAACCCCTTCCGGGCGAGCGTCCGGACGATCGTCCGGCTCGAGGGGTTCTTCACGAAGCCGGCGAGGGGCACGTCGCGCTCGACGAACCGCTCGACGAGCCGGACGTACTTCTCGACGACTGCGCGCGGTTTCGCCTCGCGCGCGAGCTCGCCGAGCTCCGGGTCGCGGTCCTCCCAGGTGAACAGCTCCTTGGGGTAGATCGGGCCGTCGAGGACGAGCAGCTCCTCGACCTCGTCAGCGTGATCGAGCGCGTGGGTCCCCTCCGCGAGGTAGAGCGCGAGCGCGTGGACGACTCCCTCGGCGTACCGGTTCACCCGCGGCGCGTGGAGCACGCGCTGACGGGTGTGGCCGTCGTCCCGTCTCGTCCACTCGCCGTCGAAGTCGGCGGTCGAGTCGCCCGCGTGGACCGTCGCGACGATGGTGCGGTCGCGGTGGAGGTCGAGGTCGGTCGGCTCCGCGGCCATCGCCGCGTGCGCCACGTCGACGACGAGCCCGTTCTTGAACGTCGTCGGGTTGATCGTCCCGGAGTCGAGCCCGTGGACCGTCCCGAAGGGCCGCTCCGCCAGCGCCACGTCGTCGATCGGGGTCCGTCGACGCTCGTGGCCGGCGACCGGCTCAATGACGGCCCGGCCGTCCCGCCGGAGGCCGGTCAGCCAGTCGTCCCACACCCGTCTCGCGAGGTCCTCGTGGTCCGTCGTGTCCACGTCGCCCGCGATCCCGTACGCGAGCCGCGCGATGTTCTCGACGTGGATCGGATCGAGGGTCACGCCAGTACTGCGATCCGGACCCGTATAAAGTGCGTCGCCCGCGCGGTCGATGGCGAGCCGGCGTCCGCGTCGGCATTCGCGTCGGGAGTCGGGTTCGCGGCCTCGCCGGACCCGAACTCGACCGCATTCGACTTTCATCGAAGACCCAGCAAAACCGACCGCCGGACCGGTATGGTGCGTTCTCTGACAACCGTCGGTAGGGAACGGTCACCTCCGACTCCGGGAGTATCAGCGATAATATTCGGAGGCGGAAATATTTGACGTCATACGACGATCGACGTACATGGCTGACTCAACGGTCGGATCGACGTCGGGGGACCGCGGTTCATCTGGCGGGGCGAGTGGGGGTGTCGCCGGGCCGCTCGCCGGGATCCGGGACGTTCTCGGATACGTGCCGGACGGCACCTCGATGCCCGAGGAGATGTGGCGGGCGCGCCACCGCAACATCCTGATCCTCATCGCGACACACCTCCCGATCCTGGTCGCGCTCGGTCTGTACTCCGGGACCGAGTCGTTCACCGGGGCGCGGATCCCGGCCACGCCGACGTGGATGCTCGGCGGGATGCTCGCGGCCGTCGTCGGGACCGGACTGCTCGCGGCGTGGTCCGGGTTCGACCGGCGGACTCGAACGCTGCTCGCGACCTTCAGCGGGCTCACGATCTCGATGGCCCTGGTGAAGCTGTCGGGCGGGTACATCGAGGCGCACTTCCACTTCTTCGTGTTCATCGCCGTGGTCGCGGTGTACGAGGACTGGCTCCCCTTCGGGCTCGGCATGGCGTACGTCGCGGCCGGCCACGGGCTGTTCGGGCTGATCGACTCGAGTCTCGTCTACAACCACCCGGCCGCCATCGCCAATCCGATCGTGTGGGGCGGGATCCACGCCGTCTTCGTCACGGGGCTCGCGGGCGCGCTCGTGGTCAACTGGTACTCGATCGAGAAGTCCCGCGAGGAGGCGCGGCGACAGCTCGAGTTGGTCGGGACACAGAAGACTGAGATCGAGGACGTCGAGGCGGCCAAAGCGAGAGCCGAGGAGCGACGCGAGGAGGTCGAGCACCTCAATCGACACCTCGAGACGAAGGCGGACGACTACCGCGCGACCATGGCCGAGGCGGCCGACGGCGACCTCACGGTCCGGCTCGACGCCGAGAGCGAGAGCGAGCCGATGGAGCGGATCGCCGTCGCCTTCAACGGGATGATAGACGACCTCGAGTCCACCGTGCGGGAGGTCCAGTCGTTCGCCGGCGAGGTGTCGGAGGCGAGCAAGGAGACGACGGCCAGCGTCGACACGGCCGAGGAGCTGAGCGAGGACCTGGGTCGATCCATCGCGGAGATCGCCTCGGGAGCGGACGGGCAACGCGAGATGCTCGAGGAGGTCTCGAGCGAGATGAACGACCTCTCGGCCGCGATCGAGGAGGTCGCCGCCTCGACCGAGACGGTCGCGGACGCGGCCCGGCGGACGGCGTCGATCGCGGACGAGGGCGAGGACACCGCGAGCGAGGCGATAGCAAGCGTCCGGGAGTCGCGCCGCGCGCTCGACTCGACCGCGGAGACGGTCAGGGACCTCGACGAGCGGATGACCGACATCGGCGACATCGTCGACCTGATCGGCGACATCGCCGATCAGACGAACCTGCTCGCGCTCAACGCCAACATCGAGGCCGCACGGGCGGGCGGCGGGGGCGGGTCCGGATCGAGCGACGGCTTCGCCGTCGTCGCCGACGAGGTCAAACAGCTCGCCGAGGAGACGAAGGTGGCCGCGGGCGACATCGAGGAGCTCATCGCCGGGACGCAGGCCCGGACCGAGGCGGCCGTCGACGAGGTCCGGACCGCCGAAGAGCACATGCAGACCGGTGCCGACGCCGTCCGCGACGCCGCGGACGCGTTCACGCGGGTGGCCGGGAACGCGGAGGAGACCGACGACGGGATCCGCGAGATCGGCCAGGCGACCGACGACCAGGCGGCGAGCACGGAGGAGGCGGTGGCGATGGCCGAGGAGGTCGCGGAGATCAGCCGGGCGGTCGCCGAGGAGACCGACGACGCCTCCGTCGCGGCCGACGAACAGCTCTCGGCGATGACGACGGCCGCGACGGAGGCCGGAACGCTCACCGACCGCGCCGAGCGACTCCGGCGGCTGCTCCGGAAGTTCGAGGTCGACGGGGGGTCGGCGACGGAGGGCCCCTCCCCCGGCTCCCGTCCGGTCGCGATGGGCGACGGCGGCTCGGAGTGAGGGTCGGTCTCGACCTCACTCCGAGCCGCTTCCGGCGACCGCCTCCAGCGCCGGCAACACCCGTTTCACGTCCGCGCCGTCCTCGAGGAACACCAGCGTCCGCGGCGGTCGAACCGCCTTCGGCCTGACGCGCAGCCCCGCCTCGCCGGCGGCGTCGGCGACTCTCTCCGGCGCGCGGCGGAACTCGACCCTGGCGCGGTCCGGCTGGACGTACACGTCCGCGACGGCGGCTCCCTCGATCGATCCGCCGTCGTTGTCGTCGCGGTCGTTCTGGTCTCCCTCGCCGACGGTCTCCACCAGCCGGAACGCCAGCGCCCCGTCGGCGGTCGGCTCGGCGTCGGGGTCGGCGTCGGTCACGTCGAGGTCGCGGAGGCGGCCGCGGTCGCCGGTCACCTCGGAGGCGAAGAGCTGGGCGATCCGGACCCCGTCGGTCAGGCGGTCCTCGACCATCACTCGCCCCCCGAGAGCTCCGCGCGGACGTCCTCGACGAGGTGGTCGACGCGCGCCCCCCGCTCCTTCGCGTAGAGGACGGCGGCCGCCTCGATCGTCACCGCGAGCGCGCGCTGGCGCTCGTTGATCCCGGCGACCGCCCGCTGTTTCTCGACGCCCGCCGAGACGACCGCGTCGAGGGCGGTCTCGAAGGTGGACTGCTCGCGCAACACGTCCTCGTCGGGCCGGAAGTCCTCCGGGACGGCGACCTCGTCGGGGTCGAAGCGCGCGACCAGCTCGCCGTCCTCCTCGTCGACGAGGCCGCGCCCCACGGCCACGTCGACGAGCCGCTTCGCCTGGTCCGGCGAGAACCACTCGCGCTCCAGCGAGAGCGCGACGACGAACTCGCCCTCGCCCAGCCGCTCCGTGGCGTGTCGCTTGAACGGGGCGGCGACGGTGGCTTCGAGGCTCATGTCCCACCCGCGGCCGGCGACCGGCGTAAACGTACCGGGTCGCCTCGTCGGTTTGCGCGGCGGCGTCGACTCATTCGTCGTCGCCCCGCTCGTCGCCGTCGACGTCCGCAACCAGCCGCGTCGCGGTCGCCTTCCAGGCGATCCACACGTCCCGTTCCGGCCGGATCCCGAGCCGCTCGGCGCTCCCGTCGGTGACGAGCGCCCGGACCGTCGCGTCGTCGACGCGGACCCGGACGGCGTGGACCGTCTCGCCGCGGTCGACGCCCTCGATCCGTCCGTGCCGCCGGTTCCGCTCGCTCGTCGCGGTCGGTTCGCCGTCGTCCTCGGCCGTTCGAACCGTCACGGCGTCCGCGCCGATCCGCACCTGGACGCGGTCGTCGACGCCGAGTCCGTCGTGGAGACCCCACACCGTGCCGATCGGCGTCTCCACCGCGGCCAACTCGCCGTCGACCGCCTCGACCGCGCCCGCGAGGACCGTCTCGGGCACGCCCGCGGTCGCCTCGATCGCCGCCGACAGCCGGTCGTAGCGGCCGAGGATCCGGCTCCCGCGGTCGGTCAGCCGGCTCCCGCCGCCGCCGCTTCCGCCCCGGTTGCGCTCCACGAGGTCGCCGAAGGCGGCCTCCAGGGCGTCGATCCGCGAGAGCGCGCGCGCTCGCGAGCGCCCCAGATCGGCGGAGGCCCGCGCGACCGATCCCGTTCGAGCTATCGCGCGGAGCAGGGCCGCGTCGCGACCGTCGAACTCGACGTCGCCCTCGACGAGCGTCGCGCGGCCCCTCCCGGTCGCGTCTCCCATCACACGGGAGTACCCGCGGCCGGCGAGTTAATCCCTCCGGCGGTACGCCGAGGGAGACTCGCCGTTCGAGTCGACACGTCGTTCCCCCCGAGGATCAGTACACCAACTCGCCGTCGATGAACCGTCGGGTCCGCGGGTCCCGCGGGTTCTCGAACACCCGTTCGGTCGGGCCGACCTCCGATATCCCCCCGTCGAGAAGCACCGCGACGCGGTCCGCGACCCGCTCGGCCTGGTGCATGTCGTGGGTCGCGACGACGACGCCGATGTTCCGGTCCCGCGCCTCGGCGATCGCGTCCTCGATGACCGCGGTGTTCCGCGGGTCCAGGTCCGATGTGGGCTCGTCGAGCAGCAGGACGTCCGGCTCGTACGCCAGCGCGCGGGCGAACGAGACGCGCTGCGCCTCGCCGCCCGAGAGCGACGCCGCGTGCTGGCCCGTCTTCTCCGTCAGCCCGACGACCTCGAGCGCCTCGGTGACGGCCTCGTGGGTGCCGTTCGCCCCCACGATCGCCCGCAGTTCGTCGCGGAGCCGCTCGCCCCAGGACCGCCGGACGCGTAACCCGTACTCGACGTTGCGGGCGACCGGCGCGTCGAAGAGGCTCGCCTCCTGGAACACCATCCCGATCTGCCGTCGCAGGGCGAGCCGTTTCGCCTCGTCCACGCCCCACACGTCCGTGCCGTCGAAGGTCACCGTGCCCTCGTCGGGCTCGAGCGAGAGCGCGAGCATCCGGAGCAGCGTCGTCTTTCCGACGCCCGACGGCCCGATGATCGCGACCACCTCCCCGGTCCCGACGTCGATCGCGAGGTCCTCGAACACGCGGTCGTCCCCGTACGACTGGCAGACGTCGGTCGCGCGGAGCATCAGCGCTGTACCCCCTGGTCGCCGAAGCGGACGACCACGGCGTTGACCGCCAACACGAGCGCGACCAGGACCGCCCCGAGCACCATCGCCGTCTCGTACTGGCCCTTGCGGGCCTCGAGCTGGATCGCGGTCGTCAGCGTCCGCGTCTTCGATATCCCGTCCGCGCTCGTGATGTTGCCACCGACGATGAGCACGGAGCCGACCTCGCTGATTGCGCGGCCGAACCCCGCCAGGATCGCCGTCGCGATCCCGTAGCGCGCCTCCTTGAGCACGACCAGCGCGGCGTCGAGGCGCGTCCCGCCGAGGACGCGCGCGGCGTCGCGGACGTCGTCGTCCACGCCGGTGATCGCCGCGAGGCTGATGGCGGTGATCGGCGGCGTCGCGAGCACGAACTGCGACATGATCATCGCCTCCGTGGTGAATATCAGCTCCAGCGACCCGAGCGGTCCCTGGTTGGAGACGGCGAACAACACGATCAGTCCGACGACCACGCTCGGGAACCCCATCCCCGTGTTGATCACCGACTTGACGAGTCCCTTTCCGGGGAAGTCGGTGAAGCCCAGGAAGATGGCCACCGGGACGCTGAACAGCGTGCTCAGGGTGACGGCGATGAGGCTCACGTACAGCGAGACGTAGATGATGCTCGAGACGTACCCCTCCCTGAACGGGAGGTCGACGAGAGCCACCGCCGACTCGGTGAGGACCACCGCCGGCTCGACGAGGGCCGCCGCCGGCTGTACGATCGGTTCGGCTGGCACGCTTACGCGTCGGACGACTCGCTACTCCAGCCTTCCGGAACGTACTGCTGGAAGTCCGAGTCCTCCGAGACGGCCTCGGGGAAGAACAGCTGTTCCCCGTTCATCTGGTACTCCGAGATGGCCTCCTGGGCCTCGGGGCTCGTGATCCACCCGATGTACGCCATCGCGAGGTCGTAGTTGACGTTCTCGTGGACGCCGGGGTTGACCGCCATGATCCCGTAGGGGTTCGAGAGGATCTCCGGGCCGTCTTCGATCGGACCCTGAACCAGAATGACGAGGTCGATCTCCGAGCGCTGGGAGATGAACGTGCCGCGGTCCGAGAGCGTGTACGCGCCCTGCTGGGTGGCGTTGTTCAGCGCCTCGCCCATCCCGGTGCCCGTCTCTTGGTACCAGTCGCCGCCGGGGTCGACGCCCGCCTCCTCCCAGAGGTTGAGCTCCTTCGTGTGCGTCCCGGAGTTGTCGCCGCGCGAGACGAACGTCGCCTCCGCGTCGGCGATGGCGGCGAGCGCCTCCGTCGCCGACCCCGTCCCCTCGATCCCCGCCGGGTCGTCCTCCGGTCCGACGATGACGAAGTCGTTGAACATCAGATCGCGGCGGTTGACCCCGTACCCGTCGCGCATGAACTCGTCCTCGAGCCCGCGGGCGTGGACCATCACCACGTCGGCGTCGCCGTTGCGCGCCGACTCGAGCGCCGCGCCCGTTCCCTGGGCGACCGCGTCGACGGTCACGCCGTACATCTCCTCGAAACTCCCGTGGATCTCGTCGAGCAGCCCGGTGTCGTAGGTGCTCGTCGTCGTGGTCAGCGTGAGCGTCTCGCCCGTCACGCCGGCGGTCGGTTCCTCCTCGCCGCCACCGCCGCCCATCCCCGAACAGCCGGCGAGCCCGGCGAGCGTTCCCGTACCCAGCGCCGTGAGTACCTCACGTCGTTGTATCGGCATGGACACATCGACGACGGCGACACGAAAATAGGTTGTGGTCGCGAACGAAACCGGATCCGGACACGCCGTCTCGGAACCGTCGGGAACGGAACCTCGCGAGATGCGGTTCGGGACGCGCGTGAGACGTGGACGAGCCGGCACTCGACGCCCTCGATCGCCGGCGACGCCCTCGAACACCGTCGACGTCCGCCGAACCGTCGTCGACCGTCGTCGGCAGACAGAAACCGAAACGGGTTACCCGATCGACGGCGCGTCCGGCCGGTTCGACGCGTTCCTCGTGCGCCGCGGAACGGTCGGCGTCGTCGCGGGATCGGTTCCGTCGAGGGCGGCCGACCCTCCGATCCGCGCCGCGGGGGACGATCCGTGTCCCGCGATGTCGTGGAGTCCCGAAACGGACGCGCTTATACGCCTCGGCGGGGAATACCGGGTCATGATATTCGAGGGCCTCCCGACGACCCCCCGTTCGGAGGAACTCGTCGACAAGGCGTTCTCGCGGGCGGCCCGCGCCGGTCGCGCCAAGCGCGGCCACGAGGCCCAGGAGTCGATGCTGCGGACGGCCGGCAACGTGCTCTCGGACAACCTCGAGAACGTGGTCGTCTCCTGGCCCGACTTCGGCTTCGACGTCGACCCGTTCTACTACGAGCTCGCCGACGCCATCGTCGACGTCGACCGCCTCCGGCAGGCGCTCGCGCAGGTGATGTGGGCGAGCCGACAGATCGAGTCGCTGCGCGACGAGTACACGACGAAGATCCGTAACTCCGATGTCGACGCCGCGCGGAAGCACCGGAAGCAGGCGTTCGCCCGCATGGCGGACGTGATGGACCAGATCGAAGACGACCTCCGATACATCGGCGACTCCCGCGACGACCTCCGCGACCTGCCCGACATCCGGCCGGACGAGCCCGCGATCGTCGTCGCCGGCTACCCCAACGTCGGCAAGTCGTCGTTCGTCAACCGGGTCACGCGCGCGTCCAACGAGATCGCGGAGTACCCGTTCACGACCCGCGGCGTTCAGGTCGGCCACTTCGAGCGTGACCGCGTCCGCTACCAGATCGTCGACACGCCGGGGCTCTTGGACCGCCCGGAGGCCGACCGCAACGACATCGAGCGGCAGGCGGTGAGCGCGCTCGAACACCTCGCCGACGTCGTCCTCTTCGTGCTCGACCCCTCCGGCGACTGCGGCTACCCCCTCGACGTACAACTCGAGCTCCGCGAGGAGGTCAGAGCGCTCTTCGACGAGTCGATCCCGATGCTCACCGTCGCGAACAAACACGACCGCTTCGACGCCGTGCGCGCCGAGGCCGTCGACGCGACGATGAGCGTCACCGAAGGGGAGAACGTCGAGCGCGTTCTCGACATGGCCGTCGAGGCTGCCGCCTTCGAGCCGGACCTCCCGACCCGCGACCGCGAGGAGTAGTCGTTTCTCGAGGCGACGCGGCGTCGGCGTCGATCACCGCGCGTCCGGGTCGTCGTTCTCGTCGTCGTCGGGGTCGTCGTTCTCGTCGTCGTCGGGGTCGTCGTTCTCGTCGTCGTCGGGGTCGTCGTTCTCGTCGTCGTCGGGGTCGTCGTTCTCGTCGTCGTCGGGGTCGTCGTGATCCGTTATCACCGCCGGCTCGGGCGGGCGGCCGTCCTCCCCGTCGTCCTCGTCGGCCGCGTCGTGGTCGGTGATGACCGCCGGCTCCGGCGGCTCGTCGTCCTCCCCCCCGCCGGCCACCCCATCCGGGCCGTCGGCCGCCTCGTCGGGAACGGCGGCGGCGTCGGATTCGTCCTCCCCCCTTCTTCGGACGTCCGTCCCGCTCGACTCCTCCGGGTCGCGCTCGACGCTCCCGTTCGGCGGCCCGGCCTCCCGCCGCCCCGAGCCGAACAGTCGATCGCGGAACGAGCGACGGCTCGGGCGTTCCGCGAGCAGCACCGAGCAGTCCACGTCGTGGATCACGTCGAGGTGGAGCGAGTTGGAGACGAGCCGCGAGAGCAGCCCCTTCTCCGTCGCGCCGATGACGACGAGCGTGTGGTCTTTCGCCTCCCGGACGATCGCGGCCTCGACGTCGCCGCCGTCGTCGACGACCCGGTCGGCGTCGTCCACGTCGTTCTCCTCGGCCCACGCCGCGAGGAAGCTCTCGCCCCGCTCGCGGTCCGCCGGACCGTCGACGACGTGTAACAGCGTCACCTCGGAGCCGGCGGTTCGCGAGAGCATGCTCGCCACCTCCGCGCCCAGCCGGGAGTCGGGACCGCCGGAGGTGGGTAACAGGACCCGCGAGGTGTCCAGGTCGGCCTCGTTCAGGATGAGGAAGTCACACGGGAGCTGGTTGGTGAGTTCGTCGATCGGCCGCTCGGCGCGGGCGGCGTTCCACAGCTGGTCCTCGCCCCACCCCATCACCACCGCCTCCGGGCGGGTCCGCCGGGCCATGTTGAACACCTCCTCGAAGGAGCGGTGGGTGACGACCGTCGACGTGGAGACGTCGACGTCGTACCCCTCCGCGGTCTCGCGTAACCCCGCCATCCCCTCCTCGGAGACGTCGGCGATCCGGCCCGCCCCTGCCGACAGCGACATGCGCTCGGGTGCCTGGACGACGTGGACGATGTGGACGATCCCGTCCTCGTGGTCGCTCGCGATCCGGCTCGCGAGCTCGACTATCGGCCCGTCCGTTCGCGGGTTCGAGATCGGGACCATGATCCGGTGGCCCTCGCTCGCGAACAGCGTCGCCTCCGTGGCGTCGAGGATGGGGACGTACGACCGTCCCGCGGCCCGGCCGAGCAGCCACTCCGGCACGGTGAGACGACGGTTCATCCCCTCGAAACGAGCCTCCTCGAGCCGCTCCTCGCTGGTCTGGAAGTAGTTCACCAGCGTGACGAGCACCACGCCCCCGATCGTGTTGCCGAGGAGCACCGGGAGCACGAACCCGAACAGCCCGTCGTACAGGGTTGTCCCGCCGCCGTAGAGCCCTATCGAGCCGACGAAGAGCAGATACAACACCTCGGTGAAGGAGACGACGACGTGGTAGAGATTTCCGAGCGGGATCGCGAGGAACGCGAGGTAGACGACGAGCAGCCGGGTGACGGAGTTCGTGGAGGCGAACCCGACCCAGACCACGCCGGCGACGATCAGTCCCGCCACGGCGGCTTTGAAGAAGAGCGGCCAGAAGCCGACGTCGAACCCGCTACTGGAGACGTAGAGGGCCGCGTCGACGCTGTCGCCGGAGAAGACGCCGCCGTACGAGAGAACGAGCGCGCCGACCGCGCCGCCGGTGAAGTTGCCCGCGAGCACGGTCCCCCAGTGGCGAAGCAGCGTCGGGACGCTGGCGAGCCGCTCGAGCGTCAGCGCCACCGGCGGCAGCGTGTTCTCCGTGTACAGCTGGTAGCCGCCGATGATGATGTAGATGAACCCCAGCGGGTACAACGCGACGCTCAGGATCGGATGGCCGTCGGTCGCGGCGGTCAGCGAGACGTACAACAGGAAGGTGATCGTGATCGCCAACCCGGCGGCGACGCCGCTGAAGAACAGCTCGCGTCGCCCCGAGGTCACCTCCTCGTCGGCCGCGGCGACGATCCGCTGGAACACCTCGTCCGAGGAGAACCGGTCCCGAACCGCCTCGCCGACGGCGGGTGCGCCGCTGCGCGACCGCTCGACCACCTCCCGCATCGAATCGTCGTCCGAACCCGTGGGGTCTGTCACTGCCATACACAGGGCGATGCGTATAAAAAGTAGTTGCTCTTCCCGCCGGTCGTCTCGGTCGCCGTCGCGCACGGTCGATCGAAACCGCCGGGCGGGGCACCGCTGCTGACCGGACGCCCCGCAGAACGCGACCCGTGGAATCGTCCCCGCGATCCCGATGCCGACCACGACCGCCGGCGGGGCCGCCGCGCCCGTAGAAACGGAACTTTAATGCGAGAATCGCTCCCATCTCCCGATGAGATGCTCTCGCCGCTGTTCATCGACACGTTCCTGCTCGATTATCACCTCGGGCACGTCCTGTTGCTCGCGTTCGTGGCCTCGCTGCTCGGCGTGCTCCCGCTGAAGTCACAGAAGGTGATCGCCGCGGTGCTCGTCACCTTCGGGCTGATATTCTCGATGTCCCCGTACACGACCATGCCGGCGACGTACATCCTTCTCGGGATCGGGTTGGTGATAGTCGGGCCGCTCCTGTGGACGACCGCCGACTCCTGATCGTTCCCGTCCTTCGATCCGCTCCTCTCGTCCCCGTTCTCTCCGCCCCGGCGTTCCCGTTCTCGTCCCCGTTTTCCGTCCGCTACGTTCGCGTCCGTCCCCTCCCGCGTTCTCGCGTCGGTCGCGATCCCGCTCCTTTTTGACGCCCCGGAGCAACGCCTCCGCATGGTAACGGTACGGGCACCCGCGACCAGCGCGAACCTCGGGAGCGGCTTCGACGTCTTCGGGGCGGCGCTCTCGCGGCCCGCCGACGTCGTCACGGTCGAGCGGGCCGACCGGACCACCATCGAGGTGACCGGCGTCGGAGCCCAATACATCCCGGAGGATCCCGAGGGCAACACCGTCGGGGCGGTCGTCGAGGCGCTCGACGCGCCCGCACACATCCACATCGACAAGGGCGTCCGCCCGGCGTCCGGGCTCGGTTCCTCGGCGGCCAGCGCCGCCGGGGCCGCGGTCGCGCTCAACCGCCTCTACGATCGGGGGTACTCCCGCGAGGAGCTCGTCCCCATCGCGGCCGAGGGCGAGGCGGTCGTCTCCGGCGTCGCCCACTCCGACAACGTCGCCCCCTCGCTTCTCGGCGGGTTCACGATATCGACGACCGACGGGACCAACAGCGTCGACGCGCGCGTCCCGCTCGTGGTGTGTCTCCCCGACGTGGCGGTCTCGACGCGGGACGCCCGCCGGGTCGTCCCCGAGACCGCCTCCATGGAGGACCTCGTCGAGACGGTCGGCAACGCTGCCACGCTCGCGGTCGGGATGTGCCGCTCGGACCCGGCGCTCGTCGGCGCGGGGATGAGCGACCCGGTCGTCACCCCGGAGCGCGCCCGGCTCATCACGGGGTACGACGCGGTCCACGACGCCGCGCTCGAGGCCGGCGCGACCGGCGTCACGGTGAGCGGGGCCGGCCCCGCGCTCGTCGCCGCCTGCCGCGAGGGGGACCGGCAGGCGATCGCGGCCGCCATGCTCGACGCCTTCGCCGACGCCGACATCGACGCCCGCGCCTACCAGACCCGGATCGGCAAGGGCGCGACGATCATCGAGGAGTAGGGGGGCTACGCCCGCCGGATCGGCGAGGTCATACAGTGGATCCCGCCGCCACCGTTCGTGAGGTGGTGCGGGTCGAGCCCCTCGCCGTCCGGCAACACCTCGACGCCCTCGCGTTTCAACCGCTCGATGGTGCGGTTCTCCTCCGGATCGTACTCGCCGTCGTCGGTCTCGTAGATGGGGAGGACGACCCCGTCCGCGACCGTGAGGAAGTTCGTCGCCCACCGCTCCGGGTACGGCGCGTCTATCACCTCGTAGCCGTGGCGGGCGAGGAGCTCGGCGACCGTCTCCTCGCCCCGGCGCTCGTACGTCTCTCCGACTCGCTCGAACACCTCGACGGTCGCCGCCTCGATCAGCGGCTCGCGCGCGACCGCCAGCCCCTCGGCGGCGACGTTGAGCCAGCCGTCGAGGTGGAGCAGCCGCGAGGAGGTGCCGTGTTCGGCGGCGAGCCGCTCGTCCGCCGACAGCGGCGGCCGGACCAGTCCGACCTCGTCGTAGCCGACCGCGCCCGCCTCGAGGAGTTCCCGCCCGCCGTCGTAGGTGGTCCGGAAGACGGTCTCCTCGCCCTCTTCGAGCGCCGAGACGCCCACGAGCGCGAACTCGCCGAGCGGGAGGAAGTCGCCGCCTTCGAGGGTCTCGCTCGCGCTCGTCCGGTGGGCGATCTCCGCCCCGCGGGCGTGCCATGCCGCCTCGATTAGAGACTGCTCCCGCCGCCGCGTCGCGGTCCCGAGCCGCGGCAGGATCGGTCCGCGGTCGCCGACGAGCTGGCAGTCGCGCTGGAAGTAGAGGTTCGTGATCGCTCGCTCGACGCGGACGCTCGTGTCGAGGGTCCCCGAATCGAGCGATCCCGGATCGGGATCGTCGTCGTCGCCGTCACCGGGATCGATGTCGGCGGTCCGCCCGACCGTCGGCCCCAGCAGGACGGTCTGGAGCCGCTCGTAGACCGTCGCGTCGGCGAGGTTCCCGGCGAGGTCCGCCCGCGTCGGCGGCGAGGTGCCGTCCTCGTCGACCCCGATCGCCTCCTCCACGAGCCCGTCGAGGACGCCGCCGTCGGCGAGGTCTTCGTGAATGTGACGGACCTCGACGCCGGCGTCCTCCAGCACCTCGACCATCCGCCGGTGTTCGCGTTTCGCCTCGCGCACCGAGAAGGGGCGCGCGAAGTGGTTCGGACCGGGGTCCATCGCGCCGATCGCCGCCTCGATCCCCGGCTCGTGGACCCGTACCGTCCGCAGCGTGTCGTACTCGGCCTTGACGGTCGGTTTCGGCATGTGACGGTGTCGCGTACCGAACTCGCACGAATAAACGGATCGGGATCGGTCGATCAGTGTATAGCGAACAGATAGCGGAACGAAATTTGATCTATTCAAGTGTTGTCCCGAAACAGACTTAAGTCAGGTTTCAAACCAAAATAAGAGATATGCCCTCTGTTTCTGGAGACATAGAACTTTTCGAAGAAGTACTTCATCAGTTACATCACGACTTCCAAAATCATCCGTTCCACTACGGAAATGAAAATCCGGTTATGCCGGAGCTGTATCGCCAGCTTCGAATACGACTTTCTCCAGAAACTGTCCCCCTGACATATCGTCAAGATCATAGCAATATGGATGACTGGAGAAATCGGGAAATGTTCGAACGGTTAGAACAGGAGAACCAGGAAATCCCGCGTGTCCGTCCAGAGGTAAGATTCTATGACGACGAGATCTGGGGTGGAACGAAGACTGATTTTGATCTCGTTGTGTTTCCTGAGAAAGACGAAGTTGTGATGCAGGGTAAAAAGGAAGGGATTGGGAATTTTGTCGATATTCAGAGAACACAACTGTCGGTACTTTGTGAGATCAAGCATTCGATGAATATGAGTGGACAGTTCCGAAGCGGTGGCGAAAAAGACATTCAAGCACTCGCTGAATATCCCGGTGATGTCGGTAGACGATATTTCTTGTTCTTGGATTGGTGGCCCCAAGACGGATACGGAAAAGTCACTTTTGAGAAAGATATACGGCAATTAAAAGAGAGGATCGGCGATGTCTCTTCTCGTGTTGATGTCGCATACCTTCCGCGTACAGGCGATCTTAAGTTTGTACGGGGAATATGCCAGTGATTTTTGATGAACAAATCCTGTTTGATGTACGCCCGGCTCTAACAGTTGATTCACTAAATCACGAATTGGGCTATGTTGAAATCTCATCTCTCAGGCAAATTTCAGATGAAACCGTCGTTTACTGACGATCACTAGTAGTACGATCATCTCGAATGAACTCGGATCGTTGCTGGCGCGGTGAACATGTCCAAAGCCCCAGCCGCGAGGACTCGGGGGCCTCGTTGCGCTCCTCGTCACTCGCGTTGCTCGCTCCTGCGGTGCTTACTTCGGCCACCGTCGCCCTCGCAGCTGCCCCTTTGAATCCCTCCCGGCCCGCACAGCACCGCACCTCACGCCTCCCCAGCCTCGCTGCTCACTGCTCGCGGTTTCACCGCTCGCTGCCGAGGTGCTCACTTCGTTCGCACCTCGCACCGTTCGCAGCGTCCCTCGCGGTCTGCTCGCGCCCTCTTGGGCGCTCGCAGGCGCGCCACCACAACTCGGTCATTGACTCGCTATCTTGTTCGTAAAAACACGAAGTGAAACCCCTCTAAGAATAGTTCTACGGCACTTCTCGCGTACGGCGCCCGCCTCCCGATCTAGACGCCGCGGCCCTGGAGCTTCTCCTCCTCGGGCAGCGACTCGTTCGACTGCCCCTTCATCCCCTTGCCGATCCCGGTCGCGATCCGGGCGAGCTCGTCCGGGTCGTCCCAGTTGTTGACGGCCTCGACGATGGCGGTGCCCATCGCCTCGGGGTCCTCCGCGCCGAAGATCCCGGAGCCGACGAAGATGCCGTCACAGCCGTGATACATCATGAGCGCGGCGTCCGCGGGCGTCGCGATCCCGCCCGCCGCGAAGTTGACGACCGGGAGCCGGCCGAGGTCGGCGGTCTCGTGGACCAACTCGCGGGGCGCGCCGTGCTCGCGGGCCCACTTCTCGCGCTCCTCGTGGTTGAGCCCCGTGAGCGTTCGGATCTGGTTTTTGATGGTGCGCTGGTGTTTGACGGCCTGGTTGACGTCGCCGGTGCCGGCCTCGCCCTTCGTCCGGATCATGGCCGCGCCCTCGCGGATCCGGCGAAGCGCCTCGGGGAGGTTCCGCGCGCCGCAGACGAACGGCGAGGTGAAGTCGCGCTTGTCGGTGTGGTACTCGTCGTCCGCGGGGGTGAGCACCTCCGACTCGTCGATCATGTCGACGCCGAGCGATTCGAGGATCTCCGCCTCCTTGCGGTGACCGATCCGCGACTTCCCCATCACCGGGATGGAGACTTCGTCGATGATCTCGGTGACGTTCGCGGGGTCGGGCATCCGGGCGACGCCGCCGCGCTTCCGGATGTCGGCGGGGACGGCCTCGAGCGCCATCACCGCGACCGCGCCGGTGTCCTCCGCGATCCGCGCCTGCTCGCGGGTGACGACGTCCATGATGACGCCGCCCTTCTGCATCCGCGCGAAGCCGCGCTTGACGAGTTCAGTTCCCCGCTTCAGATCCTCCAGATCGGTCGCCTCGGGCATGTTCGAAGGTACGGCCGCGGGCCACTTAACGGGTCGCTTTCGGCGGGCTGACGCCCGCCGCCGCGTCGTTCCGCCCTCGACTCGATCGCCGCCTTCGGACGCCGGGTTCGACCCTCCAACGGCTCCACCGACCGCAAACACGAAGGGCGTCGGTCGCGAGGAGTCTCGCATGCCGACCGGTGCCATCATCGCGGGCGGGCGGTCGACGCGCTTCGGCGACGCCGACAAGTCGGTCGCCGAGCTCGCGGGGGTTCCGATGATCCGCCGGGTCGCGGACCGGCTCGCGGGCGCGGACGCCCCGGTCCCGCCGGGCGCGGCGCGGGCCAGCGGCGGCGACCCGGTCGTCGACGACCTCGTGGTGAACTGTCGGCCGGACCAACGCGAGGCCATCGCCGAGGCCCTGGAGGAGTATCCGCTTCCGATCCGGTGGGCGCTCGACGACGAGCCGGACCGCGGACCGCTCGCGGGGATCCGCAACGCGTGCCGGGCCGCCGCCGGCGAGTACGCGCTCGTCGTCGCCTGCGACGTCCCGTTCGTCGACCCCTCGTTCGCGGAGACGCTCCTTTCGGACGCGGTCGACGCCGACGCCGACGCCGCGATCCCGCGGCTCGAGGACCGGTGGTTCCAGACGACGCAGGCGGTCTACCGCGCCGACGCGACGGCGGCCGCCTGCGACCGCGCGCTCGACCGCGGCGACGGGAAGATCCTCGCCGCGGTCGAGGAGCTGTCGGTGGTCCGAATCGAGGACGCGGCCATCCGCGAGCGGACGACGGAGCACACCTTCACGAACGTCAACACGCGCGAGGAGTTCGAGGCGGCGGAGGCGCGCCTCGCCGAGCACGTCTGAATCAACGAGTCAGAATCAGCGAGCAGAATCAGTCCGTCAGGACCTCGTAGGCGCGGTTCAACTCCTTGAACGCCTCCTCGTCTCCCTCCGCCGCGTCGGGGTGGAGCCGCTTCGCGCGCTCGCGGTAGGTCGACCGGACGGTCTCGCCGTCGGCGCTCGGATCGAGGTCCAGCGTCGCGTACGCCTCCCGCTCCGACATCCCGCGCGGCGAGGGCGCTCGATCGCGGGGGTCGCGGGAGCCGCGGCCGTCGCGAGGGCCGGCTCCGAACCCTCCGCGAGACGCGCCCGTTCCGGCGCGACCGGCGCGTTCGCCGGCCGTCGATCGACCGGACCCCGCCGCGCCGGTTCCGGCGCTTCGATACGCGTCGCGGCGGTTCTCCGCGGCGCGGGCGCGCTGTCTGGCGCGCTCACGCTCCGTCGGTCCGATCCGGTCGGCCTCGCGGCGCACCCGCTCTCGGAGCCGGCCGCTGGCGTGGAACCACATGAGGTACGCCGCGGCCCCGAAGGGGATGGCGACGGCCAACAGCACGGGATTGACGACGACGCCGGCGACGACGAGAAGCGCCGTCAGCCCGACGAACGTCGCCGCCATCCCCACGAGGATCGTTCGGTTCGCCACGTCGGATCGTTGGGAGTTCCAGAACCGTAAGAGTCTCGGGGGCGACGATGACGACGCTGCCGGCGACGGACCGGGATCGGCGGCCCGCCGGTCCGGGTCGGTTCCGGGTGCTCGGCGAACGTCGAGTCGGAGCGCTCGCTGAGCGTGTCGTTTATACTCGCGGGCGACCCGCTTGCGGGTATGTCAACGGCGGACCGGGAGACGGTCACGGGGATACCCCCCGGGATCGCGGCGGCCCGCGAGGAGCTCACGCCGATGCTCTCACAGTACGCGGAGCTGTGTGCGGACCACGAGGACGCCCTCGTCCTCTTCCAAGTCGGCGACTTCTACGAGGCGTTCTGCGAGGCCGCCGAGGCGGTCGCGCGCGTGTGCGAGGTGACGCTCACCGAGCGCTCGGACTCGACCGGCGACTACCCGATGGCCGGGATCCCGATCGACAACGCCGCCTCCTACCTCGAATCGCTGCTCGACGCGGGCTACCGGGTCGCGGTCGGCGACCAGGTCGAGGACGCCGAGGCGGCCTCCGGGCTCGTCGACCGCGCCGTGACCGAGGTGATAACGCCGGGGACCGTCGTCGAGGACGACCTGCTCGAGTCGGGGACGACCAACTACGTCGCCGCGGTGACGCACGAGTCGGAGGCGCCGGCCGACGTCGATCCGGGACCGGGGCCGACCCTCGGACTCGCCGCCGTCGACGTCGCCACCGGCGAGTGTCTCGTCACCGCCGGCGAGCCGGGAACGGTCGCCGAGGAGCTCGATCGGATCGCCCCCGCGGAGGTGATCGTCGGGCCGGGGCTGGCCGGCGGCGACGCGACGTGTGACGGCCCCGAACGCGGTTCGACGGAGTCCGAACCCGCCCCCGTCGAGTTCGACCCCGCCGCCGGCGACCCGGACCGGACGGTCCACGACCACGACCCCGCCGCCTTCGAGCGCAGCGCAGCGGTCGACCGGCTGGAGTCGTACGTTCCCGTCCCGGAGCGCCGGTTCGACGGCGACGCGGAGCTGCGCGCCGCGGGCGCGGTGTTGGCGTACGCGGAGTACACCCAGGGCGGCGACGGCCCGCTCGCGTACGTCTCGCGGATCCGACGGTACGACCCGCGCGACCGGCTGCGGCTCGACGCGGCGGCCCAGCGCAGCCTCGAGCTCTTCGAGAACCGCGGGATCGGCGCGAGCGACACGCTGTTCGACGCCCTCGACTCGACGAACTGCGCGCTCGGGCGGCGATGTCTCGAACGGTGGCTCCGCCGGCCGCTCGTCGACGCCGCCGAGATCGCCTCGCGCCACGACGCGGTCGGCGAGCTCGCGGACCGGACCCTCGTTCGGGAGGGGATCGCGGACGCGCTCGCGACCGCCTACGACCTCGAGCGGCTCGTCGGCCGGGTCTCACGCGGCCGCGCCGACGCCCGCGACCTCCGGTCGCTGTACGCCACGCTCGCGGTCGTCCCCGAGTTGAAGGCGACGCTGGCTGAGGGAGAGGGCGGACGGCGTTCCGGGGGGGAGGTCTCCGGAGCAGAGGGATCCGGGGCAGGGGGTCCCGAGACCCTCCCCCGAACCGACCACCTTCGCGCCCTCCGCGACCGGCTCGACGAGCTGGAGGAGGTCCGCGAGCTGATCGACGCGGCGATCGCGACCGACCCGCCCCAGGAGATCACGGAGGGCGGCGTGATCCGCGAGGGGTTCGACGACGACCTCGACGCCCTCCGCGCGACGGAGCGCGAGGGCCGCGAGTGGGTCGCGGACCTGGAAGCCAGGGAACGCGAACGCACCGGGATCGACTCGCTGTCGGTCGGGCACAACCAGGTCCACGGCTACTACATCGAGGTGACCGACGCCAACCTCGACCGGGTGCCCGACGACTACCGCCGTCGCCAGACGCTGAAGAACAGCGAGCGCTACTACACCCCGGCGTTGAAGGAGCGCGAGGAGGAGATCGTGGGGGCCGCAGAGCGTGCCGACGCCCTGGAGTACGAGCTGTTCGCCGACGTCCGCGACCGGGTCGCGGCGGAGACCGAGCGGATCCAGGCGCTCGCGGACGCGCTCGCCGAACTGGACGCGTTGGCGTCGCTGGCGGCGGTCGCCGTCGCGCACGACTACGTCCGCCCCGAGGTCGTCGACGACCCCGACGCGGGCATCGAGATCGAGGGGGGCCGTCACCCCGTCGTCGAGCGGACCGAGGACGCGTTCGTCCCGAACGACGCGGACCTCCCGCGCGGGTCGATCGCGGTGATCACGGGGCCGAACATGAGCGGGAAGTCGACGTACATGCGGGCGGTGGCGCTCGCGGTCGTGCTCGCCCAGACCGGCTCGTTCGTCCCCGCGCAGGCCGCCCGGCTTCCGGTCTTCTCCCGCCTCTTCACTCGCGTCGGGGCCTCCGACGACATCGCGGGCGGCCAGTCGACGTTCATGCGCGAGATGAGCGAGCTGACGGAGATCCTCCACGACGCCGGCCCGGACTCGCTCGTCCTCCTCGACGAGGTCGGCCGCGGCACCGCCACCACCGACGGGCGGGCGATCGCCCGCGCGGCCGCGGAGTTCGTCCACGACGAACTGGGGGCGACCGCGCTCTTCGCCACGCACTACCACGACCTCACCGACCTCGCCGCCGAGCGCGAGCGCGCGTTCAACCTCCATTTCACCGCCACCCGCGAGGACGGCGAGGTGACGTTCCTCCACCGGGTCGTCCCCGGCGCGTCCTCGTCGTCGTACGGCGTCGAGGTGGCCGAGCTCGCCGGCGTGCCTGCGGCCGTCGTCGAGCGCTCTCGCGAACTCGTCGCCGAGACCGAGGCGGGAGCCGGCGCGCCCCTCGGTCCGGGGCGGACGGACGACGAGATCGCCCCCGATCGCGGGACGGATCCCGACGCGGAGGACGTCTCGCTCCGCGAGTTCCTCGCCGAGGAGGAGGCCGATGACCTCCCCGCCATCGAACCGGCCGACGACCCCGCCGCTGGCGACGAGGCGGACCCCGACGTCGACGCGGACCCCGTCACCGACGCGGACTCCGGCACCGGTTCGACTGCCGACGCGGCGGGCGACGTTCCGCCCTCGGTCGCCGCGGAGCTGCGCGATCTGGACCTCGCGCGCACGACCCCGATAGAGGCGCTGAACGCCCTTTACGACCTCCAGAACCGACTCGAGGACGATGACGACTGAACGACACCGTGAGGGCGGGGACGGGGGGCGCGAAGGGGGGATCGCCGACCGCGTCCGCCGGCTCGACCCCGCCACCGTCGACCGGATCGCCGCCGGCGAGGTGATCACCCGTCCCGCGCGGGTCGTCGCCGAGCTGGTCGACAACGCGCTCGACGCCGGGGCGACCCGGATCGACGTCGGCGTCGACGGCGACGGCACCGACCGGATCCGGGTGGCCGACGACGGCCGCGGGATGGACCGCGCGGACGCCCGGCTCGCGGTCGAGCGCCACGCGACGAGCAAGCTCGCGCCCGACGCGGACCCGGTCGGCGTCGCCTCGCTCGGGTTCCGCGGGGAGGCGCTCGCGGCCATCGCCGACGCCGCCCGCCTCGAGGTGACGACCAACGACGGCGACGCGGGCGACGTCGCCGGCGGGGTCGGGACGCGGGTCGTCGTCGGCCCGCGGAGCGACGCGGACGCGGACGACGAGCTCGAGGTGAGAGACGCCGGCCGCGCCCGCGGAACGACCGTCGTCGTCCGCGACCTCTTCTCGACGCGGCCCGCCAGACGGGAGTCGCTCGCCGGGGCGCGCGCGGAGTTCGCGCGGATCTCGACGCTCGTCGCCGACTACGCGCTCGCGAACCCGGAGGTCGCGTTCGCGCTCGAACACGACGGGTCGACGACGCTGTCGACGCCCGGAACCGGCGTCACGGACGCGCTGTTCGGCGTCTACGACCGCGAGACGACGAGCCGATCGACCGAGGTGGCCGCGAGCGCCGATGTCGACGTCGCGGACGGGGCCGGAGACGACGGCCGCGAGATCGGCGTTGACGTCGCCGGCGCGCTCGCGTACCCCTCCGTCACCCGCGCCGCGAGCGACCACCTCCGCGTCTCCGTGAACGGCCGACCCGTGCGCGACGACCGGCTCGCGGGCGCGGTCCGGGCGGGGTACGGCCGGCTGCTGCCGGACGGCCGCGAACCCGTGGCCGCCGTCGACGTCGCGGTCCCGCCGGAGCGCGTCGACCCGAACGTCCACCCGGCGAAACGCGAGGTGGGGCTCCGCGACGCCGACGCGGTCGCGGACGCGGTCGAGTCCGTCGTCGCCGACGCGCTCACCGGCGCGGACCTCCGGCGGAAGGCCGACGTCGACACCGACCTCGAGACCGCGCTCGAGCCGGTCGGCGAGGCCGACGGGTCGCGGGCGACGTTCGCCGACGCGGAGCCGATCGGGACGTTCCGCGACCTCTACGGGCTGGTCGAGTCGGGCGACGAGCTGCTCGTGATCGACGCCCACGCCGCCCACGAGCGCGTGAACTACGAGCGGCTCGCCCGCGCGTTCGCTGACGACCCCGTCCCGACAGCCGCCGTCGGCCCGCCGGCGACGCTGTCGCTGTCGGCGGGCGAGGCCGCCGCCGCGGAGGCGCACGCCGACACGCTCGCCGATCTCGGCTTCGAGACTGAACCGTTCGGCGGCGGGACGGTCCGGGTGCGGAGCGTCCCCGCGCCGTTCGGTCGGACCGCCGACCCGGAGGCGCTACGCGACGCGCTCGCGGCGCTCTCCGATGGCGAGTCCCCGCGCGACGCTCGCGAACGACTCCTGGCCGACCTGGCGTGTCACCCGTCGCTGAAGCGGGGCGACGCGATCGACCGGTCGGCGATCCGCGCGCTGCTCGACCGGCTCGGGGAGTGTGAGCGGCCGTTCGCGTGCCCGCACGGTCGCCCGACGGTGCTCTCGGTGGCGGAGGCGACGTTCGCCGCCGGCTTCGAGCGGGAGCGGTAGCCGGAACCGTTTTGACTCGTTCCCCCCTCCGTCGGTCCGTGCCGCTGGAGTCGAACGCGCGGATCGTGAGCGAACTCGCCAGCCGCGGCTACAACGCCGAGCGCGAGGCCGTGACCCTCCTGGCGGGTGCCGACGACGTTGCCGCGGTGCTCGAGGCCGCCGTCGAGGCCGCTCCCGACGACGCGCTCCGGATCACGACCGACCACGTCCGCGCCGCCCTCGACGGTCGCGCGGTCGCTTCGGGTGACGCTTCGACCGATGCCTCGTCCGGACGATCGTCCGCTGTGCCAGCCAGCGACGGCAGATCTCCAGTTGAAACGAAGGGGTTAGGGGTCGAAGACTCGGCCGACCCGGCCGCGGGGGTCGTCGCTGACGACCGATCCGGCGGCCGCGATGGCTCCGGAAGCGACGAGGGCCACGACGACGCCACCCACGACCGGGACCCGTCGCGCCGCGAACTCGAGGTCGGCAACGACATGACCGGCCACAGCACGGGAACCGGCGAGTACGCCGACTTCGTCCGGACGTTTCGCGACCGCTACGAGCGGCTCTCCGGCCTCCTGCGCGGCCGCGTCAACCACCGGCCGGCCGAGGCGATCGCCGACATGCCCGGCGGCAGCGACGCCGCGATGATCGGCTTAGTCAACGACGTGCGCTCCACCAAGTCGGGCCACTGGCTGATCGAACTCGAGGACACCACGGGAACGTTCCCCGCGCTGGTGATGAAGGACAGGGGGCTCGCGGACGTCGTCGACGAGATCCTCATGGACGAGTGTCTCGCGATCGAGGGGACGCTCGCGGACGACTCGGGGATCCTCTTCGCGGACTCGCTCCACTTCCCCGACGTCCCGCGAACCCGCGTCACCGGCGGGGCGGACCGCCACGTCCAGGCCGCGCTGATCTCCGACGTTCACGTCGGCAGCGAGGAGTTCGTCGCCGACGCCTGGAGCCGGTTCACCGACTGGCTCCACACGCCCGAGGCCGCGCCCGTCGAGTACCTGCTCGTCGCCGGCGACATGGTCGAGGGGGTGGGCGTCTACCCGGACCAGGACGAGGAGCTGGATGTCGTCGACATCTACGAGCAGTACGAGCTGTTCGCGGAGTACCTGAAGGAGGTCCCCGGCGACACCGAGATCGTGATGATCCCCGGCAACCACGACGCCGTCCGGCTCGCGGAGCCCCAGCCGGGATTCAACGACGAGATCCGCGGGATCATGGACGTCCACGACGCACGGATCGTCTCGAACCCCGCGACGGTCTCCGTGGAGGGCGTCGAGGTGTTGATGTACCACGGCGTCTCGCTCGACGAGGTCATCGCCGAGCTGCCCGAGGAGAAGGCCAGCTACGACGAGCCGCACAAGGCGATGTACCAACTGCTCAAGAAGCGCCACGTCGCCCCCCAGTTCGGCGGTCACACCCGCGTGGCCCCCGAGGAGCGCGACTACCTCGTGATAGAGGACGTGCCGGACGTGTTCCACACCGGCCACGTCCACAAGCTCGGCTGGGGGAAGTACCACGACGTGCTCGCGGTCAACTCCGGCTGCTGGCAGGCGCAGACCGACTTCCAGAAGTCCGTCAACATCGACCCGGACGCCGGCTACGCGCCGATCCTCGACCTCGACACCCTCGAGATGACCGTCCGGAAGTTCACCTGACCGGTCGGCGTCGCCCGCGCAGTTCACCAGACCGGTCCGCGTCGCCCGCGCGGTCGCGGATCGTCGTCCGCACATTTATCACCGGAAACGAGGCCAGACACCGCGTGATCCGACCGCCGCCCGCGGCGCACTGGACGGGAGCGCGACGCCCCGCCGCGGAGCCCACCCGATCCGCGTCGCCTGTCAAGCCCCTCTCTTCCCTCGTTGCCTGTCCGCCCCCTCCTCACCGCTCTCCGTTCGACGCTCGACGCCTCACTCGATCTCGACCCGGCCGCTCGTCGCGTCGTTGAGCCGCTCGACCAGGTCGTTGACCTCGACCAGCGGGACGCGCAGCTCGAAGCGGACCCGCTCGTCGTAGTCGGCCTCGAACTCGACGCCAGACGACTCGATCACGCCGCGGATCGTTCCCGAGTCGTCGTAGTCGGTCGACACGACCAGCCGGCGGTGCGGCCGCTCCTCGACGACGCCCGCCTCGTCGACGGCGTCCTTGACGGCCCGTGAGTACGCGCGGGCGAGCCCGCCCACCCCGAGGTTCGTTCCGCCGTAGTACCGCGTGACGACGGCGACGACGTTCCGGAGGTCCCGCTTCTCGAGGACGTTCAGCGCCGGCTTCCCGGCGGAGCCGCTCGGCTCGCCGTCGTCGTCGCCGTACTCGCGGAGCATGACGTCGGATCCGGGCGTCCGCTCGGACGCCTCGCCGGCTGGCACCCGATAGGCCGGGACGTTGTGGGTCGCGTCCGCGTACTCGGCCCCGACGGCCTCGACGAACGCTTCGGCCTCCTCGACGGTGTCGGCGGGCGCGACGTGGCCGAGGAACTCCGATCCGCGGACCTCGAACGTCGCCGTCGCGCGCTCGGCGACCGTGCGGTAGGTGTCGCTCACTACCCGTCGATCCGGGACTCGACTAATAAGGCGTGTCGGTCAGTTCGCCTCCGACCCGCCGTCCGCCGACTCGCCGCCGTTCGACCCGCCTCCCGAGCGACCCACGACGACGCTCGTCGGCGGCGCGAGCCGGTAGAGCGCGACGAACGCGACCGCGCCGACGACCTCGGCCGCCTTCCCGACGATCGCCAGCGGGTCGGTCGAGAGTGCCGCGACCGTCGTTCCGCCGTGCCAGGCGACGTAGCCGACGAGGTACGCGGCGAGCGTGCCCGCGCCGAGCGCGTACAGCCGTCGGTACTCGTCGGCCCGCAGCGTCCCGGCGGCGACGACGGCGGTGAAGACGGCCGCGAGGACGAAGAGGTACGGTCGCGGGTCGGCCGGGTCGGCCAGCCGGGGCCACGCCCACAGCAGGTGGGTCGCCGCGCTCACCGTCGCAGCCTGGACGGCCACGATCCGGAGGACGCGTTTCCGGGTACTCTCAGTCGAGCGTTCGGATCCGCCGACTCGGGCTCCGTCTTCTCCCATCCGATCACTCCCAGGGGTGTCGTCCGGGGGCGTCGGGCCACAGTGGGTACCAGTAGGACTCGTCGTCCTCGAGCCCGAGCTCCCCGTCGAGGACCGACTGGAGCTTGAACTCGACGCGCTGGTTTCGGTCGCCGGTCCCGTCGGGCGCGAACGGGTAGTACGCCCCGCGGCGGAACGAGTAGATCCAGTAGGCGCGACCGGCGTCGTTCTCGAAGCCGAAGACGGCGGCGAGGAGCCGCGAGCCGAACCCCTCTTCGATGAACTGGTCCGCGGCGAAGTGGACGCTCGTCACGAGGTCCTCGGGGTCGTCGTCCTCGAGGACGAACCAGTGGTAGCCGTGGTCGTCCTCGTGGCGATGGAACCCGGTTCCGGTCTCGATCTCGCCGGCCTCGAGGATCTCCTCGACCATCGAGACGGCGTCGTCGAAGCGGGTGCTGTCGACTCCGGAGAAACACAGCGCGGCCTCGCCGACGTGGTCGTAGCCGAGGTCCGCCTCCATCGTCATGTACGCCGTCGACATCCCGAAGAGGTCCTCGGGGTCTGCCGCTCGGGTCGCGTCCGTCTCGGCGCTCGTCCCGAGCACGGCGCGGATCGTATCGAAGATGCCCATCGGTTGGATCCCCCTAGGCGGCGGGGGGTTTAGGGCGTTTCTCCCCGGTCTAAGAACGCCAGGACGCCGCGGGCGTTCAGGCTCGCGTCGGCGCGGGCCCGTTCGGAGTTCCAGAACTCGACGTCGCGGCTCGTCTCCTCGAAGTGTTCGACGACCGCCTCGTCGTCGCCCAGCTCCTCGCGTTTCGCGCGGACCGCCTCCACCCACTCGACGTACGTTCGCTTCGCCTCCTCGATCAGGTCGGGGTCGTACTCGCGCGGGCCGAAGTGGCCGAAACAGAGGTGGTCCGGCTCGAGGTCGGCTATCGTCCCGAGGTCGCGGAGACACTGGTTGAGGTCGAACTGCGGCGGCGGCGTCGTCTGGCGGATCGAATCCACTTCGGGGACGTAGATTCCGGCGGCGTCCGCGGTGAAGACCACGCCGGCGTCCGGGTCGTGATACACCGCGTGGTGGGGGGCGTGTCCCGGCGCGGAGTGAACGACGAGCTCGCGGCCACCCAGGTCGATCCGGTCGCCGTCCGCGAGCCCCGTGATCCGGTCCTCGGGGACGGGTTCGGGGTCGTCGTAGTACTGCCACTGGTCGCGCACCGCCGACTTCGTCCCGTCGACGAGCCTCTCCGGATCGACGAGGTGTCGCACGCCTCGCTCCGGGACGGCGACCTCGGCGTTCGGATACCGCGCGGCCAGGTGACCCGCGCCGCCGGCGTGGTCGAGGTGGGCGTGCGTCGGAACGATCCACGCGAGTTCGTCGACTTCGATCCCGATCTTCCCGATCGTCTCGAACAGCGCCTCCCGGTTCGCGCCCGTACCGGTGTCGATCACGGCGGGGCGCTCGGCGTCGTACACGTACACCGACCCGTACTCGTCGGTGTCGAACATTCCCGTGTCGTGAACGTACAGGTCCGGCACGCCGCGCACCGGCTCGAACTCGCCAGCGTTCATACGGGTCCGCCGACGGCCAGGGCCTTTTACCGATCGGTCGCCGTCGTCGTCGCCGGCGGCCTCCGATCCGCGTTTCGCGCCCGATCCGCGTTCCGGTCCCGCCTCGCGTTCCGTTCTCGCGCCGTGCGGAGGCTTATGGTCGCGCCGCTCTTCCGTCCGGGTATGCGCGTGCTCGTCACCGGCGCGACCGGGTTCGTCGGGCGTCGGCTCGTTCCGGCGCTTCTCGACCGTGGCCACGAGGTCGTCTCGCTCGTCCGGGACGCCGACGGCTACGCCCCGCCGGCGGGCGTCCGCGTCGTCGAGGGTGACCTGCTGGAGCCGGGGAGCCTCCCGCCGGCGTTCCGGGTCGACGGCGAGGTCGTCGACGCCGCCTACTACCTCGTCCACTCGATGGACGGCGGCCCCGGCTACGAGGAGCGCGACCGGAACTGCGCGCGGAACTTCGCGGAGGCCGCCTCCGCCGCCGGCGTCTCTCGGGTCGTCTACCTCGGTGGCCTCGGCGAGGACCGCGACGGCCTCTCCGAACACCTCCGATCGCGACGCGAGGTCGAGCGCGTCCTCGCGGAGGGGTCGTACGCGCTGACGACGCTGCGGGCCGCGATCGTGATCGGCGCGGGAAGCGCCAGCTTCGAGGTGATCCGCGGGCTCGCGGGCCGGCTCCCGCTCATGATCACTCCGAAGTGGGTCGACACGCTCTGTCAGCCGATCGCGATCGACGACGTGGTCGCGTACCTCGCGGGCGTCCTTGAGGTCCCCGAGACCGCCGGCGAAACCTACGAGATCGGCGGCCCCGAGGTGTTGACGTACGCGGAGATCCTCCGGCGGACCCGCCGGCAGTTCGGCCGCGGTCTGTACATCCTCCGCGCGCCCGTCTTGAGCCCGGAGCTATCCGCCCGGTGGCTTCGGCTCGTCACCGACGTGAACCCCTACCTCGCGCGTTCGCTCGTCGAGGGGCTCCGAAACACGGTGATCGTCGAGGACGACCGGATCCGCGAGCTGGTCCCCGTCGAGGCGACGCCCTTCGACCTCGCGGTCGCCCGCGCGCTCGACGCCGAACGGGCGGCGGGATCGGTCGAGTCCGGGTCGGGGGCGACCTCGTGAGCCGGAGCTACGGCGAGACGTGGGTGTACGAGAGCCTCGTCGGCGGGATCCCCGGCTTGGCGGTCCCGCGGCGGGTCGCCGTCGCCGTCCAGTTCCTCCTCTTCGAGGTCGCGGTCCTCGTCCTCGGCTGGTACTACGGGCTGTGGAACGCGGTCCTCGCGGGGACGGTCGCGGTCTTCGTGGCCGCGGTCGGCAGCGTCGAGATGCACCGGCTCGGCGCGAACAACCGGCTGCTGTCGACGCCGCCGGAGCACAAGCGGCTGCTGTTCGGGTCGAGCATCGAGATCGTCTTGGGCGTGCTCGCGTTCATCGCGCTCGTGACGTACCTCTTCGTCTGGGACGGGGCGCTGCTCGAACGGCTCTTCGGTCCGCGTCCGCCCGCGCCGGTCGTGTACGTCACCCTCCTCGTCCTCTGGGATCTCACCTACCGGATCGGCACCTCCTGGTGGAGCGCGGTCGTCGCGCTCTGGCGGGCGGTCCACGTCGACCTCTCCCCGGAAGACGCCGCGATCGCTCGCCGCCTCGACGCGGAGAACGTCGCGTTCTCGGCGGTACAGCTGGCGTTGACCCCGTTTCTCCTCGAGGAACCGATCCTGCTCGGCGCCGTCGTCGGCCACGTGCTCGCCGTCGCGCTCGTCTGTTCGGCCGCGATCCTCCTCACCGGTCGCTGATCGTCGAACGGATCGCCGAAAACCGCCGAACGACTCGGATCCCTGTTACTCTCCTTTCATCTCCTGGAACTTGTCGAGGAGTGCCTCCGCGGAGTCGCCGGAGTCGTACGTGAGCGAGCCCGAATACTCCGGCCGCTCGGCGTCGAAATCGGCGTCGACAGCACTCGTCTTCGCTTCCCGCCTTTCGTGCTCGGCCTCGTCATAGGCACCCATTGACATGGTACGATCTCACTTAGCAACTCTTGTACATATACCTGTCGGCGGATCCGCATTCGTTTCTCAGACGCGATAGTTACCCGATCGCCGAGGCCTCGGTCGGAGCGGCGTTCCGGTCGGGCCACCGGAAGCCCTTAGCCGAGTCGTGCGGTAGCGGACGCGTGGCACAACCGCTCCGATTCAGGCGCGCGCCCGGCCGGTGGGACACGGATCGGGTCCGCTCGCGGATCGAACGCCCGCTCGACGAGAACCTCGGCGCGACCGCGAGCGACCCGTGGTTCAAGCCGCCCCCCCGGTACGAGGCGCGGCGGTTCGACATGGACGACGGCTCGTGGGCGCTGTTCTGTTGGACCGACGACGACGCCGACCCGCCGGAGGGTGCGGGCGGCGGCCCCGTCGGCTACTGGCTCGGCAACACGGAGACGCCGAGCGACCTCTGGCGCACGGACAAGTACGGCTTCGAGGAGGTCCCCTATCCCGTCTCGCGGTGGGCCCAGCGGGAGCTGCTCGCGGGGCTTCACGACGACGAGCCGTGGCTCGCGGACTACCCGCACGTCTCGTGGTTCTTCCTCCCGGTGTTCTGCTCGAAGGACGGCGCGGCGACGACCAGGGCGTTCTTCCGCGACCACGCCGCCGGCTTCCCCGACGCGACCCGCGAGGAGGGGACCGGCTACGTCGAGCGTCTCCTGCGGCCCGGCATCCTCGACGAGTACCGCGAGACGATGGCGGGCAAGCTCGGCACCTCCACCTCGATGGACCTCGTTCGCATGAGCGCGACCGTCGCGGAGTTCACGGCCGCGAAGCTCATCTCGGATTCGGGGTACGCGTTGACCCCCGAGATCGAGGTGACGACCGGCCACTCGCTCGACTTCCGCGCGACCGACCCCGACACGGGGACCGGCTCGCTCGTCGAGGTCACCCGACCGCAGCCGGTCGCGACCCGGTCGGCGTCCGGCCCGGTCGCGGCCGTCCGCGACACCGTCGAGACGAAGACCAGCGGCCAGTTGGAGGCGCACGGCGGCGGAGCGACGCTGTTCGTCGACTGCTCGTCGTTCCCCGACGACGACTGGGACGCGGTCCGCGCCGCGCGCCCGGACGTCCGCCACCGGCCCGCGGTCGTCCTCCGCGCTCGCCCGAACGGCCGGATCGAGGCCTACCGGAAGGGGTCGGTCCCGATCGATCTCTCGCCGGCCGTCGAGTGGATCGACTGAGGCCGGTGGAGTGGTTGCGTACCGGTGAAAGAGACTACGATCTGTTAGTGTGGCTGACGCAACGATCGGTCTTCGATGCGGTGGCGCGCCTCCGAGCGCCCGACAGGGCGTGAGGAGCCCGCGAGGGACGCGGTGAGCACTCGGAGAGTGCGAGCCGCGAGGCTGGGGAGGCGTGAGGTGCGGGGCGGTTGCGGTGCGGGTGGACTCTCAAAGGGGCAGTCGCCGGCGGCTCAGCCGCCGGCTGTCAGAGGCGCGGAGCGCCTCGCGACTGGGGCTTTGACGGTGTACGCCGTAGTCGTGTTTCTCACTTCGTACTGCCGCGGCTCGCCGGAAAACGCCTCGAAAAACGAGAACCGCTACCGCCGCCTCAGAACGAGACCGGCTGCGGCCCGTTCTCGCCGTCCGTCGTCGGGTCGCGGTCCGAGTAGAACCGTCGGCCGACGCCGCGGTGACAGACGCCGGCTCGCAGCGTGTCGAAGACCTCCTCGGGCGCGTCGAACGTCTGCTCGCCGAACCGTTCGAGCACGTCCCCGATCCGCTCCGAGCCGTCGGCGAGCTGTACGGTCGCGTTTCCGTGAGCCGCGATCAGCTCTTCGGAGGTGGTCGGGAACTGGTGCCGTTCGATCCGGTCGTCGACGCCGTTCAAGCGCATCAACTACGCCGAGTCGCCGGAGGTTCTTAATGATTGTCCATGAACGTCCTTAGTCGGGGGTTACCTCCTTATACGTCATAATACCGCGTGCGGTATACGTCATGATTCCGCACGGATCGGCACCGTCGTTGCTTAGTGGGGTCGGCGGAAACGAGGGGTATGGACGCTGACAGCCGAGATTCCGAACACGGCGACCGTCGTTCCGGTCTCGTCGCCGACCTCCATACCCACACGACCGTCTCCGACGGGACGTTGACGATCGACGAGGTCCCGGCGGCCGCCCGCGAGGCCGGACTCGACTGGGTCGCGGTCACCGACCACGACCGCGTCCACCCCGGGATCGACGCACCCGTCGTCGAGCGCGACGGGGTCCGGATCGTTCGAGGGATCGAGCTCCGCGTCGACGCCGGCTTCGAGCGGCTCGACCTGCTCGGGTACGCCGTCGAGCACACCCCCGCGCTCGACGCCGAGATCGACCGGCTCCAGACCGACCGCCGCGAGCGCGGCGCGGCGATCCTCCGGCGCGTCGAGGAGCGCCTCGGCGTCGACCTCGACGTGGAGCCCCGCCCCGGCCTCGGTCGGCCGCACGTCGCCCGCGCGATCGAGGCGTCGGCCGCGCCGTACGACTACGCCGACGCCTTCGACGAGCTGATCGGGAACGACGGGCCGTGTTACGTCGCCCGCGACGTGACCGACCTCGACCGCGGCGTCGACCTACTCCGGGGGTCGTGCGCGCTCGTCGGGCTCGCACACCCGTTCCGCTACGCCGACGTCGACGCGGCGCTCGAGGTCGCCCGCGACCTCGACGCGATCGAGCGCTTCTACCCGTACGGTCGCCCGGTCGACACCGGTCGGATCGACGCGATCGTCGCCGACGCGGATCTGCTCGCGACGGGCGGGAGCGACGCCCACGAGCGGACCCTCGGCGCGGCCGGACTGACCGAGGCCGCGTTCGCGCCGGTCCGCAAGCGACTGTCGGCCCCGCGCTGAGCGGCCTCCGTTGAGTCCGGTCGAGGGGCGGGGAACCCCGGCCGGGGAGGGGAGACTCCGGCGAGGAACAGGGTTAACTCTCGGCGCGACCGAGGGATCGACATGCGGTGTCACTACTGCGACAGCGAGGCCGCCTACGAGGCCGAACGGGCCGGCGTCGTCGTCGGGCTCTGTGCCGAGCACTTCCGCGAACGCGTCGAGGAGCTGGCCGACGACGAGGGGTTGGCGGCGCTCTCGGACCGGCTCGACGTCGAGTCGCGAGAGGGCGAGTGACGCGTCCATCGACCGCTTTTCCGATCCGCCCGCGCGCGAACGAACGCTAAAAGACGGTCCGCGACCAAGCGGCAGGTATGTACCCCACCGACCGCCCGCGACGGCTCCGAACCGACGGGATCCGCCCGCTCGTCAGCGAGTCGTCGCTGTCGGCGTCCGACCTCGTCGCGCCCGTCTTCGTCGACGCGACGACCGACGAGCGCGTGCCGATCGAGTCGATGCCGGGCCACGAGCGCGTCCCTCACGACGAGGCGGTCGCGCGCGTCGAGGAGGTCCGCGAGACCGGCGTCGAGGCGGTCATCCTCTTCGGGATCCCCGAGACCAAGGACCCGACTGGGAGCCGGGCGTACGCCGACGACGGCGTCGTCCAACGGGCGATCCGCCGGATCTCGGGCGCGACTGACGCGTACGTGATCGGCGACGTCTGTCTGTGTGAGTACACCGACCACGGCCACTGCGGGGTGATCGAGCCGGCGGCCGAGAGCGACCCGACGCTCACGGTGAGAAACGACGAGACGCTGGACCTGCTCGCGGAGACCGCGGTCTCGCAGGCCGACGCCGGCGCGGACATGGTCGCGCCCTCGGCGATGGCGGACGGGCAGGTGGGGGCGATCCGCTCGGCGCTCGACGACGCGGGCCACGAGGACGTGGCGCTCATGAGCTACGCCGCGAAGTACGAGTCGGCCTTCTACGGCCCGTTCCGGGACGCCGCCGACGGCGCGCCCGCCTTCGGTGACCGCCGGCACTACCAGATGGACCCCGCCAACCGCCGGGAGGCGCTCCGGGAGGCCCGACTCGACGCCGAGGCGGGCGCGGACGTGTTGATGGTGAAGCCGGGACTCCCGTACCTCGACGTCGTCTCGGACCTCCGCCGGGAGTTCGACCGCCCGATCGCCGCCTACAACGTCTCCGGCGAGTACGCCATGCTCCACGCCGCCGCGGAAAAGGGGTGGCTCGACCTCGAGGCGGTCGCCCACGAGTCGCTCGTCTCGCTCAAGCGCGCGGGCGCGGACCTGATCGTGACCTACTTCGCGGAGGACCTGGCCGACCGGCTGTAGCTCGGCCCTTGCGGTGATCTCATCGACCGGTCCGGTCACTCGTCGCGTTCGAGCCGAAACCGCGTGGTCGATCTCCCCTCGAAGCGCGGTCCCGATCCCGCCGCCGCGAACCCGGCGTCCTCGAGCGCGTCGCTACGACGTTTCTCGCCGTCGACGACGACCGCCTCGACGTCCATCCCCTCGCGTTTCGCGAACCGCTTCGGCTCCTCGATCAGCCGCTCGAGCGCCGGGGGCGTCCCGGCGAGGTCGGTCACGTGAACGGTCCCCGCGCGGACGTCGAACGCGACGAAGCCGTCGATCTCGTCCCCGTCTCGACCGTCGGTCGCGACTCTGACCGTCCGGTCGTGTATCGTGTCCACGAGCACGTCCGCCGGGCGGCCGGTCACGTCGGCGAGCGCCTCGGCGTCCGACTCGAGCGCGTCACGGATCCGCATACCCGTCGTCTCTCGGCCGGCCGGTTAAGTCCGCGGGCGGAAGCCACCTCTCCACCTCGACGGGACACCGCGGTCGCCGGTCGAGCGGGTCACCGTGGTCGCCGACCGAATGAATTTAACACGCCGGGGCGCACGTCTCCACCATGAGCAAATCCACCAAGATCGTCCTCGGCACGGTCGGGATATCCGCCGCGCTCGCGGTGCTTATCATCCTCTCGTACGTCTTCGGAACGGCCGGGTGATGTTCTCGGCTCGCGATCTCGACGCCGACCTGGCGGCGGTTCGAGACCGTCACGCGCCCGGATCGCCCGTCCTCGACGTCGACGCCGAGTTCGAGACGCTGCCGCCCGCGGCCGCGGAGGACCTCGGGCTGTTCGTCGACGGGCTCGACCCGTTCTCGTGTCCCGACGAGTGGCTTCCGTCTGACGCTCCGGAGGCCCTTCGACGGTACGCGGGACCGACGTTCACGGTGGGGCTCCCCGGCGCGGGGACCGTGGTCCGTACGACGCAGACGGACCCGCAGGCCGTCCTCCTCAAGCGCCGCGCCGAGGGGACGCCCGAGGACTTCCTCGCCTTTCTGATCGCCGACCGACTGGTTCAGGTCGGGGTCGAACCGGCCGCGGGGACGGTCGCCTCCTCCGAGGAGCCCGGCGACCGGCTTCCGGAGACGTTCCTCCCGTTCTTCGGGCCGCGATACCGCGACCTCGACGCGGCGATCCGGCGACCGTATCCGAGCGGCGACGGGGCCGACACCCCCTCCGACGCGACCCACCGGTTCGACGCCGCGGACGTCTTCCAGGTCGCGGCCGCGCTGTACGACGCGTGGGTCGGCCTCCACACTCGAGAGGTATTCGCCTCGTTGGAGGAGGAGTCCCCCCGGCTGTACGACGCTTGGGTCGACGCCGGCGAACGTCTGGAGGGGCGGCTCTCGGACCTCCCGACCGAGGTCGCCCGCGGGGAGACCGACTTCGCGAGCGCGACCGAGTACGCCTGCTCCGCAGTTCGACACGACCTCGACCTCCCCGCGCCGTTCGCCGCGCTGGACACCGCGGCGTACCGCGATCGGGGCGCTCCCTACGCGGTGAAGTGGGCGGAGAAGACGTTCGCGGCGCTCGGCGAGGAGTAGCCCTTCAGAACTCGACCGAGGCGTTGCCGTCGCCGTCGAGGGAGATGACCCCGTCGAAGAGCTCCCGGAACCGGTCGAGCGTCGCCACCTCGTGGACCTCCTCGGAGAGGTGGAAGATGCCGACTGCGTCGTGTTCTTTCAGCAACTCGAGGACCTCCGCGGCCGCCTCGTAGACGGCCTCGTCGTCCGCGTAGTACGCCATCTCGGTGAGCGAGTCGACGGAAACGCGGCGTTTCCCCTCCGTCTCCTCCAGGAACCGCTCGACGCGGTCGACCACGCCGTCGAGGTCGTCGGGGGCGGAGACGTAGTAGACGTCGTCGGAGGAGCGTCGCGAGTAGCCCCGCTCGACGGAGAGGGTGTCGAGGATCGTCGCCTTCTCCTCGTCGACGTCGTAGTACTCGAGTTTCTGTTCGACTTCGCGCGCGGTCGTCCGCGTCGAGACGACGAGGAACGCGTCGGTGTCGGTCTTCAGGAAGTCGGTGTCGATCCGATCCGTCTCGCCGATGCTCGGGTGGACGAGCAGGAGTCCCGTCCCCCCTGGGATCGTTTCGGGTCCGTTCTCGACGGCGAGCGCGTACTCCATACACGGGGAACCGGCCGGACCGACTTAACGGTGCGGTCCGGAACCGATCCGTCCGACCGCTCCCCGACGCGCCCGCCGCCGGACGGCTTTTCACGGCCCCCGCCGTCGGTACGTCCGCATGGACGGTCACGAAAGCGCACGGGAGATCTACCGCCAGGCGCTCCCCGTCGTGCTCGTCAGTCTCGTCGCCGGGCTGTTCGCGGGCACGATCCTCGGCTCCGAGACCATGCGCTCCGGCATCGAGAGCGTCCCCGGAATCCTGCTTCTCCTCCCGGCGTTTCTCGCGACCCGCGGCGGCGTCTACGGCTCGCTCGGCGCTCGGCTCTCGACGGGTCTCCATCAGGGGGTGATCGAGCCGACGTTCGCGCTCGACCGACGGCTCACGAACGCCATCGTCGCCTCCTTCATCAACGGGATGACGGTCTCCGTGTTCATCGCGGTCATCACCTACCTCACCTTGGTCATCCTCGGCGGTCGGGGGAGCCTGCTCGAGCTCGTCGGCATCATGCTCGTCGCCGGCTTCCTCTCGGCGGCGCTCATGCTCTCGGTGTTGATAACCGTCATCTTCGTGGGGTACCGCCGCGGACTCAATCCCGACAACGTGATCGGTCCGGTCGTGACGACGCTGGGTGACGTCTTCGGCGTCTTCTTCCTGCTCGTCGGGATCTACGTCGTGGGGGTGATCACGTGACCGACGCTCCCGGAGAACCTCGATCGTCCACGGAACCCGCGACCTCCGACGGCCTCGATGACCCCGGCGGCTCGACCGCCATCGACGAGTGGTCGGTCCAACGCATCGTCCGGACGATGATCCCGCTTCTGGCGGCCCTGTCGGTTCTCCAGCTGGTCTCGGGCACCGTCCTCGAGAGCTTCGAGCGGACCCTGCTCCAGTACCCCGCGCTCCTCGTTCTGCTCCCGGTTCAGATCGGCACGGCAGGGAACCTCGCGTCGATCACCTGCTCGCGGCTCACCACGCAGCTGTACCTCGGGACCTACGAGCCGCGGCTCTCGAACCCGGACGTTCGCGCCAACGTGATCGCCGTCTTCGCGCTCGCGGGGACCGTCTTCGGGCTCGTCGGCGTCGCGGCGTGGGCCATCGGCGTCGCGCTCGGCGGGTCGCTCGCGCTCGCTCGCGTGCTCCTGATCGCGCTCGTCTCCGGGATGCTCCTCGCGGTGCTCGTCGTGGTCGCGAGCGTCGTCGCCGTCGAGGTCTCCTATCGGGTCGGGCTCAATCCGGACGACACGACGATCCCGATCGTGACGAACCTGTGTGACGTCGCGGGCGTGTTGATCCTGTTCGCGGTCGTCGGCGTCGTCGTGTGACCGCGTCCGATTCGAGAGGGCAGGCCGGATCAGAACACGCTGTCGGCGGTCGCGGCCCCGACGACGCTGAAGACCGCGCCGACGGAGACCGCCTTGGCGGTCGTCACCCACAGATCCGTTCCCGTCACTCCCCGGTCGATGAGAAACGTGTCGGGTGCGTCGAAGAGGACGGCCAGAACGATCACCGACCCGAACGCGACGATCATCAACGAGAGGAACCTGACCGGGACCCCGACGATCTCCGGTTCGGCGTCGGGATCGCGTCCGGTGTCCGCGCGGTACAGCGTGGCGTACCCGATCGCGGCCACCATGGCGGCCGTGAGGACCGCCTGGATCCCGTTCATTCCGCTCGCGAGCACCCACACCTCCTCGGTGACCACGAACGGGCCGGCCAGGAGGAATCCGCCGACCATCTGCTGGGCGGAGTCGGCGACCCGGAACCGCGGCCGTCGGAGGTTCGGGCGTTTCATATCTCGACCATCCGGGCTCGGGAGAAAAGCGCGTCGCTCGCGCGGTCCCCTACCGACCGGGGTGACTCCGGTGCGCCGACGGTTCGGTTCCGCGCCCCGTCGCGTCGATTCCGCGATCGCCGCACGCGATCCGCCGCACGCGATCCGCCGTCGATCCGGTTTTGACCCCTCCCGCCGTCCTCCGCGTATGAGCGTCAGAGACGAGTTCGACGCGTGGGCGGCCGCCGGCAGGGACCGCGGAATGGAGGACCGCCACTGGCACACCGCGAAACACGTCCTCGCACGCATGCCGATCGAGTCGGGCGACGCCGTCCTCGATCTGGGAACCGGCTCCGGCTACGCGCTCCGCGCGCTCCGGGAGCGTGACGTCGGCCGCGGCTACGGCCTCGACGGCGCGCCGGAGATGGCCCGGAACGCCCGCGGCTACACCGACGACGACGCGGTCGGCTTTCTCGTGGGGGACTTCGACGCGCTCCCGTTCGCCGACGACTCGGTCGACCACGTGTTTTCGATGGAGGCGTTCTACTACGCCGCGAACCCGCACGACACCCTCGCCGAGGTCCGTCGCGCGTTGAAGCCCGGCGGGACGTTCTACTGTGCGGTCAACTACTTCGCCGAGAGCGAACAGACCCACGCGTGGCAGGAGCACATCTCGATCGACATGACGCTGTGGAGCCGCGCGGAGTACCGCGAGGCGTTCCGCGAGGCCGGGCTGTACGTCGCCGAGCAGGACGCGATCCCCGACCGCGAGACCGAGATCCCGCCGGAGTCGGCGTTCCCGACCGACGACTGGGAGAGCCGCGACGCGATGGTCGACCGCTACCGGACGTGGGGAACGCTGCTGACGGTCGGCGTCGCACCCTGATCGGAACGTTGGTTTCGAAGAACTGACCAGTTCCAAAGTCCCCACTGGTCGGCTACCCGAACTGGGTGCGATAACTGTGGAGAACATCCACAAAGCCCCAGCCGCGAGGGCTCGCGCGGCTCGTTGCGCTCCTCAGTCGTTCGCTCCACTCACTCCTTTCGGTGCTTACGTCGCCGGGCTTCGCCCTCGCGACTGCCCCTTTGAGTCCCACCCGACCGCACAGCCCCGCACCTCACGCCTCCCCAGCCTCGTCGGTCGCCAGAGGCGACCGACTCCCTCGCGCGCGTTGCTCGCGCGCGCCGGATCACTTCGACTCGATCGACCGCCGCGGTTCCGGCGTAACCGAGGCCGTTAAGAGGGAACCGCGGGAAATCCCACCCGATAATGCCCAGCGGAGAGTACGACCCCGACACCGCCGAGCCGCACTGGCAGCGGCGATGGGTCGACGAGGAGACGTACGCGTACCCCGACGACCCCGTCGATCCGAACACCGCGTTCTCCATCGACACCCCCCCGCCGACCGTCTCCGGCAGCCTCCACTGGGGCCACGTGTACGGCTCGATCCTCCAGGACGTCGTCGCCCGGTTCCACCGGATGTACGACAGCGAGGTGTTCTACCCGTTCGGCTACGACGACAACGGCATCGCCTCCGAGCGACTCACCGAGCGCGAGATCGACGTCCGCCACCAGGACTTCGAGCGTCGGGAGTTCCAGCGGAAGTGTCGGGAGGTGTGTCTGGAGTACGAAGAGGAGTTCACGGAGAAGATGCAGGGCGTCGGCCTCTCCATCGACTGGAACAACACCTACCGAACCATCTCTCCCGAGGTCCAGCGCGTCTCCCAGCTCTCCTTTCTCGACCTCTACGAGAAGGGCCGCGAGTACCGCCAGGAGGCCCCGGCGATCTGGTGTCCCGAGTGCGAGACCGCCATCTCGCAGGTGGAGACCGAGGACGACGAACGCGACTCGCACTTCCACGACATCGAGTTCGGGGTCGCCGGAACCGAGGACGTTTTCACCATCTCCACCACGCGACCCGAACTGCTCCCCGCCTGCGTCGCCGTCTTCGTCCACCCCGACGACGAGGAGAACGCGGACCTCGTCGGCCGCGAGGCGGAGGTGCCGCTGTTCGGCCACGAGGTGCCGATCATCGCGGACGACCGCGTCGACATGGAGACGGGCTCGGGGATCGTGATGTGTTGTACCTTCGGCGACCAGAACGACATCGAGTGGTACCAGGCGCACGACCTGGACCTCCGGGTCGCCATCGACGAGTCCGCCCACATGACCGACGTCGCCGGCGAGTACGAGGGGCTCCACTCCGCCGAGGCCCGCGAGGCCATCGTCTCCGACCTTGAGGAGGCCGGCGCGCTCACCGACCGCTGGGAGATCACCCACACCGTCAACGTCCACGAGCGCTGTGAGACGAGCGTCGAGTTCCTCGTGACCGAGCAGTGGTACGTCGAGGTGCTGGACAAACGCGAGGAGTACCTCGAGGCCGGCCGCGAGATGGAGTGGTTCCCCGAGAAGATGTTCACCCGGTATCAACACTGGGTCGAGGGGCTCCAGTGGGACTGGCTCATCTCCCGGCAGCGCTCCTCGGGGATCCCGTTCCCGGTGTGGTACTGCGCGGACTGCGACGACGAGGTCGTCGCCGAGAAGGCCGACCTGCCAGTCGATCCCCTCTCCGACGACCCGCCGATCGACGCCTGCTCGGAGTGCGGGTGCGAGGAGTTCGTCCCCGAGGACGACGTGCTCGACACGTGGGCCACTTCCTCTCTCACCCCGCTTATCAACGCCGGCTGGGACTACGACGAGGACGCCGGCGAGTTCGCGATGGACCGCCCGGAGATCTACCCGATGGACGTCCGGCCGCAGGGCCACGACATCATCTCCTTCTGGCTGTTCCACACCGTGATCAAGTGTTACGAACACACCGGCGAGGTGCCCTTCGAGTCGACGATGATCAACGGGATGGTGCTCGACGAGAACCGCGAGAAGATGTCGAAATCCAAGGGGAACGTGGTCGACCCCGACGCGGTGTTGGAGGAGTACCCCGTCGACGCCGCACGCTACTGGGCGTCCGGCTCCGCGATCGGCGACGACCTGCCGTACCAGGAGAAGGGGCTCCGCGCGGGCGAGAAGCTCATCCGGAAGCTCTGGAACGCCTCGAAGCTGGTCGAATCACTCGCGCCGGAGCCGTATCCCGCCGAGCCCGAGGGTGGCCTCCGCGAGCTCGACCGGTGGCTCCTCGCGGAACTCGACCGAGAGATCGAGACGCTCACCGCCAGACTCGAGAACCGCGAGTTCTCGAAGGCGCGGGACGGGCTCCGGAGCTTCTTCTGGAACACGTTCTGTGACGACTACCTCGAGATCGCCAAACAGCGTGAGGACGCCTCGGCGGCGTACACGCTCCGTACCGCCCACCGACGGTTCCTGAAGCTGTTCGCGCCCGTGCTCGCACACGTCACGGAGGAGCTGTGGCAGGACATGTACGCGGACGCGGCCCGCGGAGAAGGGAGCGACTCTATCCATCTCGCCGACTGGCCCGAGCCGCTCGGGCTCGACGCCGACGCCGACGCGGGCCGCGCCGCGATGGCGGTCGTGGGCGCGCTCCGCCGGTACAAAAGCGAGAACCAGCTCCCGCTCAACGCGGACCTCGACGCGGTCGAGGTGTACGCCGACATCCGCGGGTTCGAGGACGACGTCACCGGCGTGATGCACGTCGAGGACCTCGCGGTCCACCCGGACGCGGAGGCCCCCGTCGAGACGGTCGTCACGGGGATCGATCTCGACTACGCCACGGTCGGCCCGAAACACGGGGACCGGGTCGGCGACATCGACGCCGCGCTCGCGGACGACGAGTACGAGATCGACGGCGACGAGCTCCACGTCGCGGGCGTGACGCTTGCGGACGGCGAGTTCTCGATCGAGGAGGACAGACGGTACGCGGGCGAGGGCGAGCTCCTGGACGCGGAGGACGTCGTCGTCATCGTCCGGAACGCCGTCGAGGCCTGACCGATCGAGGCGAGTCCGATCACTCGAGGTCCGCGCCGACCGCGTCCTCGACCGTCTCGAACCCGTCGCGGTCGAGGAGATCGAGCAGTCCGCGATTGATCGAGCGGGCGAGCCCCGGACCCTCGTAGACGAGCGCGGTGTACAGCTGGACCACCGACGCGCCGGCGCGGATCTTCTCGTAGGCGCCCGCCGCGTCGGAGACGCCACCGACCCCGACGACCGGCACGTCCGTCCGCTCCGCGACGAACCGGACCATCTCGGTTGCGACGTCCTCGATCGGTTTTCCCGACAGTCCCCCTCGCTCGGCGCGGTTCGGACTCTCCAGCGTGTCCGGACGGGAGACGGTCGTGTTCGTCGCGATCACGCCGTCGAGGCCGAGATCGTCGACGACGGCGAGCGCCTCCGCGATCGCTTCCCGCGGGAGATCGGGCGAGAGCTTGACGAGAAGCGGCGAGGCGCCCGCCTCCGAGAGCGTTCCGAGGATCGCCTCGAGCGCCTCGCGGTTCTGTAGCTCTCGAAGGCCCGGCGTGTTGGGACTCGAGACGTTGACCACGAAGTAGTCGCCCGCGTCCGCGACGCGCTCGTAGGTGTACCGGTAGTCGCCGGCCGCCTCCGACAGCGGCGTCGACTTCGATTTCCCGACGTTGACGCCGACCGGTACGTCCGGCATCGGTTCGCGATCGAGGCGCTCGCCGACGACGTCCGCACCCTCGTTGTTGAACCCCATTCGGTTGATCAACGCGTCGTCCTCGCGGAGCCGGAACAGTCGTGGTCGGGGGTTCCCCGGCTGTCCCTCTGCGGTCACCCCCCCGACCTCGACGTGGCCGAATCCGAGCGCGGCGAGCGCCCGCGGTACCTCGGCGTTCTTGTCGAAGCCGGCGGCCACGCCGACCGGGTTCGGAAACGCGGTGTCGAACGCGTCGATCCGCAGCCGCTCGTCCTCCACCGCGTACCGCCCCCGGAGCGCCGGCTCGATCGGAGTACCCTGTACGCCGCGAAGGAAACGGTGTCCCGCGGTGTGTGCCGTCTCGGCCGGCAGCGCGAACAACGCCGGCTTCACGAGGTCGTAGAGCCCCATCGGTCGGTTCTCGTCGTCGACGGGTATCAATCCGCCGACCCACGGTACCGGTGGTACGAGCGATCCCGATCCGGACGCGAGAAGCGGTTTCGTTCCGAGTGGCGACGGACCGCGATGGCCTCAGAAGTCGTGTTCGAGCTGTTCGGGGTTCGAGTCGGCCTTCTGGATGATGATCTTGCCGTCACGGACGCGAACGAACACCTCGTCGCCGATCTCCATTCCGGCGACGGCGAGCTCGTCCTCGTGGAGGTTCACGTGGACGTTGTGGTACTCCCCGTCGTCGTCTTTGGCGCCACTCGGGCTGAGCTTCTTTTTGCGGACCATCGCGGGTGTATGGCTCGCACTTCGCCACAGCAGACATATAAGTGTTGTTTACGCGTCGGATCCCTTGACTGCGGCCGATCCAGCCCGCCGACCGGCTTCTCCGCTCGGTCGTCTCCCCGGCCGACCGACCTTCGGGATCGGGAGACCGCCCCGGTGTATTTATAAGTAATGTACCGATCAGTTTTCATTTCGCCGATATATTTATTACGGGTTGTGTGTTGGGTTGACATGGAGGTAAAACCATGGTACGTGAAGACGGTAAGCGAAACTTCGCCCTCCGAGAGGAGGACGGGTCGGAACCGAGCGAGTTCTCCGGGAACATGCCGAGACAGGCCGCGCTCAAGGCGGCTCGAACCCTCGAGCCCGCCCCTTCCGAAGACGAGGCGGAACGGACCACTATCAGGCTTCGCGAGAAAGGGACGAAGAAGGTACACGAGTACGAGGGATGGGCGTGGAAGGCGGGTGCTCCCGAAGTCGACGAGGCCGACGAGGACTTCTGGCTCAACGACCTCGACGACATCACGAAAGCCAACGTCTCGAAACAGGGTATCGAGTACCTCGACGAGGAGTGACTCGCCGGTTCCGTTCGTTCCACCCGATCCGTGTTTCTTTGACGCATCGGCTCCGTCAGCCACGCACCGGGATCGGGGGTGGCCGCCGCCCCGATCGGTTTTTCGCGGCATGAAACCGCATGACGTGGCGGGTTCGGTTCGACGGGGTTAAGTGTACACCGCGATTCGAATGGAATGCGAAGGCCCCCGCGGTGGGGGCAGCGGCCGGCCGCCGACGGCGGCCGGTCGACGCGTTCCGACGGGGTTAAATGTATACCCCGGTTCGAACCGAACGCGAAGAACGCATCGCGAACTCGGGCCGTTCAACTCGGCCCGGTTTCGCTGAGTCGGGACATCTCGACTCGACGTCATGAGGATTTCGCCCCCTGCGCTCCGGCGTAAGAGGAGATCTGATGTGAGCCGTGGACGTTCGGTGTCATCCGGGTCGCCGGTGAGACCGGACTCCACATTGGACCATGCAATGGTGTGTTGACAACGAGTCAACACCCGCCAACATAACCCCCTCGTGCCGGGAATCAGGCGCGAGGGTAGTCATTCCGGTTGATCCTGCCGGAGGCCATTGCTATTGGGATCCGATTTAGCCATGCTAGTTGTACGAGTTTATACTCGTAGCGAATAGCTCAGTAACACGTGGCCAAACTACCCTTCGGAGCACCATACCCTCGGGAAACTGAGGCTAATAGTGCATACCACAGTTCACCTGGAATGAGAACTGTGTCAAAC
>NZ_JANHDM010000003.1 GCF_024494685.1 Halorubrum rubrum
GTTCTTGAGGCGCGAATGCGCCAGTTTCCGTGTCAAACAGGAACGCCGATGGCTGTGCCAACCAGCCGTTACTCCTATTCACCGAGAGATTCGGTGAACTCGGAGATACTTTCTGCCGAATGTTTTCTGCACCGTTTACGTCCGCGTTCGCCACTGTACCGCACTCATCGCAGACATACAGTCCGCGTTCAACACGGTTCGCGTCACGCTTTCGACCACAGCACGAGCACGACTTCGAGGTATCCCGCTCAGACACCTTTTCAACCGTGATGCCTTCCATCTCGGCTTTGTATTCGAGGAGGTCGGTGAACCGGTCGAACGCCCACGAGTGGAGGTCAAGATTGCCATGCTTGCCCCAGTTCTTCGCCTCGGCGTTCTCTTCATCCTCACGGATGCCGGAGAGATCACCCACCACGATCGTTCCAATTTTCTCGTCAACACACTGCTGGATGATGTGCTTGGAGAGGGTGTGAAAGTAGTGAGTACGGCGGGCCGACTTCTTTTCGTTCAGTCGCGTGGCCGCTCGGAGTCCGAGTCGTCACACCGAGCGATTCGCTTGCTGAAGTAGTAGTCGTCCTGTTTCAAGCAGTTCAGCGGGTATAGCTCGCTGTGACCGTCTTCATACGCGAGTGCAGCGAAGTTGTTGATCCCGAGATCAACACCGACCGTCTTCTCACCGGGGGCTTCGTTCACGTCGATCTTGACCTTACAGACGAAGTGGAGTTCCCATTCCTCACCCGTCCAGGCAATTTTGACTTGTTGGACGCTCTCCACGGTGGAGAGGTCAACATTCGGGCGAGTCTGGTACTTACACAGGACAAAGTCCGACCAGTACTCCTTCAGGTTCGATCCGTTTGAGAGCCGAACGCGGTTGTACTGGGTGTCGAGTTTGAAGCCTTTCTGCTTGAATGTGACCGTGGAACGCGGGTGGTCGTCACCGTGTTTGCGGTATCCGGGCGGGTTCGCTCGCGTGTCTCCGTTGCGTCGCTTGCCGTACCAACCGTTGAACGCCTCAGCGAGTTCTTGAAGGACTCGCTGACTTGACTGCGAATGCAAGTCATCATAGCGTTCGTGATTCTTGAGATACGTGGTGAGTTCGTTGTGGTTGGGAATGTGATCGATTTCATCCCAGATCCGACTACACGTCCACCGACCGACGTTCCAGAGCTTACTGGCTGCGAACCCGAGCGAATCAAGGTCGCCTTGCACCCGAGACTGATTCCTGATGGAAGCAGTGTAGGTGCGAGTAACGACCTGTTTCGCCATATGTAACCTATGTAGATAAAATTACTTGAAAGTATGTATTGGCGCAGCGTGGAATATCCAGCCGTGCCATCGAACGGTGGACTGCGAAGGGTAGTGTCGGATTCATCCCCGCGCTAAAGCGCGAGGCTTTCTCCTCGATTCTCCGTAACTCCGCACGAAACAGGTGGTTGCTGAGGGATGCGAATACTACGAAATCGTCGCCAGTGCGGTGACGACCGCCAAAGCCCCAGCACCGCACCTCACGCCTCCCCAGCCTCGCGGTCGAGTTCGCGCCCTCCGGGCGCTCACCGGCGCAGGGCGAGAGCGAAGCTCTCGCGTGAAGCCGGCGGCAGAGCCGCCGCCGACGCCACCGCGATCGGTCGCTGTTTCACCTCACCCGACCAGCCGTCCGTGTTCCACCTTCATACACCGGTCCTGGATCACGTCGATCCCGTCGGCCTCCGCCTCGGCGGCCGCCTCGTCGTGACTGATCCCGAGTTGGAGCCACGCGGTCCCCGCATCGCCCCGCTCGGCGTGTCGCTCGCGGACCGCCTCGAGTATCCCCGGCACCTCCTCGCTCGGCCGGAACACGTTCACCACGTCGACGTCCTCCTTTACGTCCGCGAGTTCGTCGTAGGCGGGCTCGCCGAGCACCTCGTCGGCGAACGGGTTCACCGGGATCACCCGATAGCCGTGCCGCTGGAGGTACGCCGGCACGTCGTGAGCCGCCTTTCCCCCCGTCGTCGAACAGCCGATCACGGCGATCGTCTCGGCCGAGAGCGCACGCTCGAGTCCCGCGTCGTCGGTGATGGGCATACGCGAAGGTCGGTCGGCGAGGATGGTAAACCTTGGCCGCGTCAGGCCAGCCGGATCCCGATCTCCTCGTCCTCGGAGATCGTCACGATCCCGTCGAACAACTGTTTGAGGGTGTTCAGGCTCTGGTCGTCGTGGGCGGTCGAGTCGATGCTGAACAGCCCGAGGCCGTCGACGCTCTGAACGCGGCCGGTGAAGACGTGGAGAAACCGGAAGACCGTCTGGAGGTCCGAGTACATCAGAAGCGTCGACAGCGAGTGGACCATGATCCGGTTGCGGTCGAACCCGCGGTCGCCGAACGCCTGGAGGAACTCCGAGAGCTTGATCCCGATCCCCGTCATGTCGACCGGCGAGGAGGCGTACTTGATCCGGTCGGAGTCGCGAACGTCCGACCCCTGCTGTCGGGTCACGCAGTCGACGACGGCGACGGGTTTTCCCTCGTAGGAGACCCGCTTCTCGTAGTCTTTCAAGACCCGATCCGCGCCGTCCTTCGTCGTGACGACGATGGCACCGTCGCCCCGTTCGGTCCCGTCCGCGAGAACGTCCATCGCGAGCGAGCGTTTCCCGGTGAGCGGGGGTCCGATGAGAAGCAGGTTCGTCCCCGGCTCCACCTCCGCATCGAGGTGGGGAGTCAGATCATACATGAGTGTACCTCGATCGCGGGGGGATCGACGCGGACCGCTCGTTCGACGACCGTCTCCGACCGGGATACATCGACTACGGAAAACATCTCCAGTCCCGATAATATTCTTTTTGATCGGTGGTCGATCCGTCGAGTTCGGATCGAACCGCTCGAAACGACTACCCTTTCGATGACGGGAAAGTAAGAGGTTCGACGACGATGGTTCCGGAGCCGATCAATTCGGATCGCGGGACTTAAAACCGTCAGCGGGATAGCGGGAGGTACGGGCGCTTAGCTCAGTCTGGATAGAGTGCTTGGCTTCGGACCAAGTTGTCGCGGGTTCAAATCCTGCAGCGCCCATCCTTCTTCACCACACTTCAGATTCACACGACGGCAGGGGGTTCTATATAAAACATCCCGTAAACCCCGTCAACACGGCTGAGTTCGCCTTGGCTGCCGTTCCGGGCCTCGAGATCGGAGCCCTCGTCGGGCGTCTGACCGCTGCGTACCTCTCGGAGCCCCTTGGTTACCAGTCGTACTCCTCTCCGGGGTCGACGGCGTCGCGCTCGCGGTCGAAGACGTGCTCGCCGTCGACGAAGACGTGTCGCGTTCGGGTCCCGTTCTCGTGGAAGACGCCGTCCCAGACCGCCACGTCGGCGTCGGTACCGACCTCCAGGGTGCCGACGCGGTCGTCGATCCCGAGGATCTCAGCGGGATGGCGCGTGACTGCCTCCAGCGCCTCGGACTCGGGGAACCCCTCGCGGACCGCGAGTCCGACGCAGACGTCGAGGTGCTGTTGGGGCAACACGGGCGCGTCGGTCTGGATCGCGACCTTCACGCCGGCCTCGTGGAGGATCGCCGGCGTCTCGAAGGTGATGTTGCGAAGCTCGTACTTCGCGCCCGAGTACAGCGACGGCCCGACGACCGCGGGCACGTCCCGCTTCGCGAACTCCTCGGCGATCAGGTGGCCCTCGGTCGCGTGCTCGATGGAGATCTCGTCGATCCCGAACTCCGCCGCGATCCGGAAGACGGTCATGATGTCGTCGGCGCGGTGGGCGTGGACCCGGAGCGGGAGGCCCTCGGTGAGCACGCGAGAGAGGTTCTCCATGCCGAGGTCGCGCTCGAACGGCTCGCCCTCGGTCCGGGCGTGCTCGCGCCGGTCGACGTAGTCTTCCGCCTCCATCAGCGCCGCGCGGAGGGTGGCCGCGACGCCGGGGCGCGTCGACGGCTGGCGGCCCTGCTCATCGCCGTGGAAGCGCTTCGGGTTCTCGCCCATCGCGGCCTTCATGCCGTCCTCGCGGATCAGCATGTCGTCGGCGGTTAGCCCGTGGGTCTTCATCGAGCAGATGATCCCGCCGATCACGTTCCCGGAGCCCATTCGCGCCGAGACGGAGGTCACGCCGTTCTGGAACGCGTGTTTCAGCTCCTCGTCACGGGGGTGGAAGCCGTCGAGCGCGGTGACGTGCGGGGTGACCGCGGCGGTCCCCTCGTTGTAGTCGCGGTCCTCCGGCTCGCCCCACTCGGCGATCCCGGCGTGGCTGTGGGCGTCGACGAGCCCCGGCGTGACGTGGAGCCCCTCCACGTCGAGGACGGTCGCCCCCTCCGGCGGTTCGACGTCGCCGACGGCGACGATCTCTCCATGGTCGATGACGACGGTTCCCGCGATCGTTCCCCGCTCCGTTGCCGTGTGGACGGTCCCGCCGTCGAGCGCGTACATGGGTCGGAGTTCGACGTCCCGGTACATAAGCGGTTCAGGACGGGGCTCGTCTTCCGCGACTCGCGGCCGCGTCTGTGTCCGATCGCCTCGTGGCTCGTCAGCGCGCCCGCGTCCGAGCGCTCGTTCGTGTGTCATCAGTGCTCTCGCATGCGCTCTCTCCTCTCGCATCGCTTTTCACCTCGGACGGCGGAATCCGGGTAATGAGTTACCGGATCGGCCTCGTCGGTAAGCCCTCGGTGGGCAAATCGACGTTCTTCAACGCGGCGACGATGAACGACGTGCCCGAGGGAGCCTATCCCTTCACGACGATCGACCCCAGCGTGGGCGAGGCGTACGTCCGCGTCGAGTGTGCGGCCCCGGAGTTCGACGAGACGTGTACGCCGAGCGTCGGAGTCTGCCGCGACGGCACGCGGTTCGTCCCGATCGAACTCGTCGACGTGGCCGGACTGGTGCCGGGCGCACACGAGGGGCGCGGGCTCGGCAACCAGTTCCTCACCGACCTCAACGAGACGGACGCGCTTGTCCACGTCGTCGACTTCTCGGGGACGACGGACGTCGAGGGCGAGCGGACCGAGGGCCACGACCCGCGCGAGGACATCGACTTCCTCGAGGAGGAGCTCGACGCCTGGTACCTCGACGTGCTCACGAAGGGGCTCGAGAAGTACGCGACGCGCTATCAGGGATCCGAAGCCGCCATCGAGGAGGAGCTCGCCGAACAGATGTCCGCGTTCGGGATCACCAAAGACGAGACGAAACGGGTCATCCTCGCTCAGGGGCTCGAACTCGACCCCGAGACGTGGGACGGGGAGGACCGCGAGGAGCTCGCCCGCGAGATCAGAAAGCGCACCAAGCCGATGGTCGTCGCGGCCAACAAGACCGACACGCCCGAAGCGCGGGAGAACTGGGCGGAGATCACCGCCGACCCCGACTACGACCACCTCTCGTTCGTCCCCGTGAGCGCCCACGCCGAGAAGGCGCTCAAGAACGCGGACGAGGCGGGCGTCGTCGATTACACCGCCGGCGACGACGACTTCGAGGTCGTCGGCGACGTCTCCGGCGAGCAGGCGGCGGGCCTCGAGGCGATCCGCGACCACGTGGGCGAGTACGGCGGCACCGGCGTCCAGGCGGCGCTGGAGGCCGCCGTCTTCGACGTGCTCGGCTGTATCGCGGTGTTTCCGGGCTCGGCGAACGGCTCGACCGACGAGAAGGGCGTCTTCCGCGACTGCTTTCTCCTGCCCGAGGGCGCGACGACGGAGGACTTCGCGTACCACATCCACTCCGACATCGGCGAGGGGCTGCTCCACGGCACCGACTGCCGGAGCGGCCGACAGGTCGGGGCCGACCGCGAGCTCTCCCACCGGGACGTGATCGAGCTGATCTCGACGAAGCAGGTCGCTCCCTAGGTCCTGGCATCGCCATCGACCGCCTCGGTGATCGTCGTTCCCGCCAGTCGTCACTCCGTCTCTGTCGTCGTCGTGTCCGCCGCCGCCTCCTCGTCGACGAGGCGGGCGAGCCCGAGCCGATCGAGGAGGGAGTCGGTCGGCCGCCCGTTCTCGTCCCACTCGCGGACCGCGTAGTAGCGGTCGAGGAGCTCGTCGAACGCCTCGGGGTCGAGCGCGTCCGAGCGTTCCGAGTCGTCCTCGTCGCCTCCGCCGCTTTCACCTCCGCCCTCGTCGCTCCCCGCGTCACGTCCGGCCCCTGCGATCGCCGGCGGCAGGGCGTCGTCGTCGCGGTCGAACCCCTCGCGGACGTTGTACAGCCGCGTGAGCGTCCACACCCGCTCGCCGAGGGCGGCCAGGTCCGCGGGGTCGTGGTCGTACCCGCGGGCGGCGAGCCACTCGGCGGCGACCGCCGGGTCGAACACGTCCTCGAGGAAGTCGTCGCCGATCAGACACCACAGCGCGGCCCGGCGGTCCTGCTCGGCCGCGACCGCGGCGGCGACCTCCTCGGGCTCGCGCGAGCGCGGCGCCATCGCGTCCACCTCCACCGGCCGGGCCCGGCGGTGACAGGCCCCGCGGTCGCTCGTGGCGTACGCCAGCGCCATCGACGTCGCTCCCCGAGGGTCGTACGAGGAGAGCTCCATCCCCTTCACCGTCGGGATCAGGTCCCCGCCCCCGAACCGCGACGCGGCGGCCGCGACGCCGTCGGCGAGGGCGTCGCCGAGCGGCGTCTCCCGCCCCGCGATCTCCTCGATCGTCGATCGCGCGGCCGCCTCGTCGCCGAAGGCGACCTCGCGGTCGATCAACCCTTCGTCGCCGGCGCGGACCGCCCAGGCGACCGCGTTTCCCGCGGAGATGACGTCCATCCCGAGCCGGTCGCAGACGCCACCCAGCGCGGCGACGGCGTCGAAGTCGTCGATGCCGAGCCCCGCCCCGAGGACGATCGGCGTCGCGCCGCGCGGGACGCTGTCGCCGCCGACCGCGTTGCCGGACGCACCGCGGCCATCGTCGTCGCCGTCGGTCCCGTTCTCTGCCGTCTCTTCGACCGTCTCGCCGTCACGGTCGCCGCCGCCCTCGGCGTCGTCGACGTCGGCGGCGGGGATCCGGAACCCGCCGGGGACCGGGTCGCCCTCACGCTCGCGGCCGGTCGCGCGCTCGGCGGCGCGCTCGATCCCGATCCCCTCCGCGCCGTCGAACCGGGACTCCTGCCAGCCGCGGGTCGGGAGGACGCCCGCCTCGTTCGCGAAGTCGACCGTCTCCAGGGTGTCGCCCGCGGCCAGCCAGCGCCCCGCGTCGCTGTCGGCGAACGCCGCCTCCTCGCGCGCTCTGAGGGCCGCGAGCCGGCCGGACGGCTCCGGCGGCGGGTCGCGGGCGACGACCGCCTTCAGGCGTTTCGATCCCATCACCGCGCCCGCGCCCCCTCGACCGGCGTGGTGGTCGCCGCCGTCCGAGGCGATCGTCGCGTACCGAACCCCGTTCTCGCCCGCCGGACCGATACAGGCGACGGCCGCGTCGGGGAACTGATCGTCCGTTTCCACGGTATCGAGCCCCCAGAGGTCGCCCGCCGGCTCGACGGTTGCCTCCCCGTCCGACAGCGAGAGGGCGACCGGCTCGTCGGCCGCGCCGGTGACGATCACGCCGAGGTGCGAGCCGAGCGACCCGGCGAGTCGGGCGGGAACGGTGCCGCCGCCGTAGGAGTCGAGGAACGCGCCCGTGAGCGGCGACTTCGTGATCGCCGCGTACCGCTGTTCGCCGGGGGTGTACCCGGTCAGCGGTCCGGTCATGAACGCGAGGGGGTTCGCGGGCGACTCCGGATCGATCCCGCCGCCGGCCGCGTAGAGGTAGCGCGCGCCGAGCCCCTTCCCGCCGACGTAGGTCGCGAGCCACTCCTCTGGAACCGGCTCGCTGTCGACCCGGCGGGTCGAGAGGTCGACGCGGAGGATCCGGTCCGGTGGGTCCATCGTCCCCGTTAGCCGTCGAAACGGGATTAAACCCCACGGTGCCGGCGAGCGGCGGGAGCCTCCTTCGGGTCGAGCGCGCGCTGCCGGGACCGACGCGCTTTCGACGCGGGAGCGCGATCGTCGAACGGACCCACATGAACGTCGTCGACGCGCTCGACGCGGCGGAGGGAACCACCTGTCTCGTCGGGGCCGGCGGGAAGAAGACGACGCTGTACGCGCTCGCCGCGCGGCTCGACCGGGCGGTGCTCACCGCGACGGTGCGGATCCCGATCTTCGACCGACAGGTCGCGGCGGTGCGCACGGCGGAGGACCCGGTCTCCGAACTCGCCGCAGTCCACGAGGCGTCCCGCGAGAGCGACGAGACGGCACCGTTCCCGCTCGGACTCGTCCCGGAGCGGGAGCGCGACGATCGGTATCGCGGATACGATCCCGAGACGGTCGACCGGCTCTCGACGGCCCACGACGGACCCGTGCTGGTGAAAGCCGACGGCGCGCGGACGCGGCTGCTCAAGGCCCCGAACGACCGCGAGCCGCAGGTCCCCGCCGGAGCCGACACGGTCGTCCCGGTGGCGAGCGCCCACGCGGTGGGCGAGCCGCTCTCGGAGGCGGTCGTTCACCGCCCCGAGCGCGTCGCCGAGCTCGCCGCCGACGTCGAGCTCGGCGACGAGATCACGCCGGAACTGGTCGGCCGCGTCGTGGCTCACGGGGAGGGAGGACTGAAGGGCGTCCCCGCGGACGCGACCGCGATCCCGCTCGTCAACATGGTCGACGACGAGGCGGACGAGGCGATCGCGCGCGATGTCGCGGCGGCGATCCACGAGCACGCCGACGTGCCCCGGGTCGTCCTCGCGCGGATGCGGGAGCCGGCGGTCGTCGCGGTCGTGGAGTAGCGAGCTTGGCCGCAGAGCGCCCGCGACCGCGGCGCCGCCCTGCCCGCGACCCCGGCGTCGTCAGGTCCCCGGCGGTCCGTGGACCCCCGATCCCTCGGTCCCGGAATCGCCGGACGCGTCCGCGGTCCCGTCCGACTCATTCCCGTCCGAGTCGGCCGTCGACACCACGCCGACCGCGTCGGTCATCCAGCAGCCGTCGTAGCCGCCGCCGTACCCGGTGAGCGACGCGTCCGTCCCGTTCACCTTCCGCATCCGGAACTCGTAGCTCCCGGTCGCGGAGCCGTTCTCGTAGGTGACGACCCCGACGGTGGCGCGATCGTCGTCGATCTCGAGCGGGGCGTACAGCGCGGCGTCGTGGTCGAGCATCGGCGCGTAGTTCGATCCCTCGAAGAGGTCGACGAACTGCGAGAAGGTGCTCACTGCCCGGCGGTTCTGCGGCGACGCGAACCGCCTCGTCGCCCGGATCCCGTCGTTGGTCGTCGGGTCGTTGTACCGTAGCGCGTTCAGCTGGATCTGGACGACGTGGAGCGGCGCGCGCTCGCAAGTCGGCTCGAGCGTGGTCGCCCGTGCGGCCGCGGTCCCGTTGTGGTCGGTTCCGTTCCCGTCACCCCCCTCCGCGAGTTCGATCGATCCGCCGGGGTCGATCACGCCGGTGTACGTCCCGGAGTCGCCCGGATCGATCGATTCCGTCGAGCCGGTCGCGGACGAGTCGTCCGGCTCCTCATCTCCGTCGACGGGGTCCTCGCCGCTCGCCGTCGAGTCGGTGCCCGGATCGAGCCGATCGCTGACACCGTCGGTGAGCGACGGGCCGGCCAGCGACGCGGCACCCGCGACCGACGCGAGCAGGACCACGACGACCGCGACCGCGACCCGGTTTCGGGACGCGTCGCGGTCGCTGCCTCGAGATCCCGTGAGGCGATCGTCGGACCCCCCGCCCGCGAACTCCCCGCCGTCGTCGTTCGACCCGTCGCCCGCCAGGTCGTCCGGGACCGTCCGACCCGCCGGGACGCCCGGACGCGAACCGGGACCAGACGGCGACGATCCGGAACCGATCGTGGGTCCCCCGATCGACGGCGTTCCGGTCTGCGTCTCCCCGACCGGCGGCGTTTCCGTCGCCGTTTCCGTCGCCGATCCCGCCGTCGGCGGGTCGCGGGGGTACGACTCCGAGCGGGCGGCGGTCCCGAGAAATCGCTCGCTCACCGAATCGGCGTCCGCCGCGGGAAGGGCGTAGAGGAGGCGGCGGCGGAGGTCCGCTGCGCTGACGGACTCGACGCCGAGCGCTTCAGGCCTCGAACCGTCGGCAGCGTCCGGATCCCTCCCGGCGAGCACGACCGCGTTCACGTCGCCGTCGACCTCGTCGAGTTCCGTCTCCGACCCCGATCGGGCGACGACGAGGTCGGTCCGGGCGTCGCCGTCGCGAACCGTGATCCTCGGCGGATCGACCGCGACCTCGTCGGCGGTCGCCGCCCACAGCTCGGCGACGAACGCCGCGAGGTCGTCCGGGTCGAGCGCGTCGAGGGCGGTCTCGAACTCGTCGGGCGGGATCGGCGCGGGACCGGTCACTGGCGGACCTCCATGCGATACCGATCGTACGTCCCGTGTTCACTTGCCACTTCCGGCGGGGCGAGCGAGACGCGCGAAACGCGGGAGTGCGGACCTGGCGTCCGAGTCGCCGTCAGAGTCGGTCGATCGAGTGCGTCGAGACGTCGACGTCGGTCTCGCCCTCGGTCGCGAAGTCCGCGAGGACCTCGCCGGTCGCGCTCGCGAACTTGAAGCCGTGGCCGGTGAAGCCGGTACCGACCGTGACGGAATCGTAGTCGGGCACCCGCCCGAGCACGAAGTCCTCGTCGCCCGAGTACGACTGGAGACACGTCCGCAACGCGACGGTGGGGCCGGCTCCCTCGGGGAAGAACCGCTCGGCGAAGCGCCGGTGAAGCTCCTCCTCGGCGGCGGTCGGCTCGCGGTCCATCCGGTCCGGGTCGACGACCTCTCGCTGATCGCCGGAGTAGCCGAACTTGAAGCCCGGCACGTCGTGGACCGGGAAGCCGTACCCGCCACCCTCCTCGTCCCGGAGCACGAACACCGGGAAGCGATCCGGCGAGAACAGCTCCGGCTCCTCCGGCTGGAGCCAGGCCATGAGCGCGCGGACCGGGACCGCGTCGTCCGCGACCGAGGGGAGGAGCTCGGCGGTCCACGGCCCCGCCGTCACCACGAGCTCGTCCGCCTCGTAGCGCCCCTTGTCCGTGCGGACGCGGACGCCGTCGCCCGTCTCCGACCAGTCGATGGCGCGCTCGCGGGCGCGGACCGTCGCCCCCTCGGCGTGGGCCGCCTCGACGTGGGCGGTCACGCAGCGCTCGCAGTCGAGGTACCCGCCTTCCGGCTGGAACATCGCCTCGTACTCCGCCGGCAGGTCGTAGCCGGGGAAGCGCTCGTTGACCTCGGCCGCCGAGAGCTCCTCGTAGTCGATTCCGTGGGCGTCACACGCCTCGCGAGCGTTCGCGACCACGTCGGTCCCCGGCGCGCCCGCGTGGACCGACCCGGTGACGGTGAGGAGGTCGCGGCCGGTTCGCTCCTCCAGCTCGCGCCAGCGCTCGTAGGCGCGCTCGACGAGCGGCACGTACTCCGGCCCCTCCTGTTGGGCCTTCCGGATGATCCGGGTGCTGCCGTGCGAGGAGCCCATCGCGTGAGGCACGTCGTACCGCTCGATCCCGAGCACGTCGAGCCCGCGCTTCGCCAGCTGGTAGGCCGTCGCGCTGCCGACGCCGCCGACGCCGACGACGATCGCGTCGTATCGGTCGTTCCCGCTCCGCGTCTTGCTCATGGCTCCGCCAGGCGGGCGGGGAGCAAAGTCCCCCGAGATCCGGCGGTTCCATCCGGAATCGATCGCCGAGGGTCGCGATCGGATCGAACGGAACGACCGACCGAACCAGGGTATAAGACCGCTCCCGACCCATCGGAGGATATGGAACAGATCGTCGAGGTGGTGCCGGCGGCGGGATTACACGCGAGACCGGCCTCGAAGCTCGTGAAGACGGCGAACCGGTTCGACGCCGACCTGTCGATCGGCCGCCCCGACGACGGCGACGACGGACTGGTCCGCGCCGACAGCATGCTCGCGGTCACCGGGCTCAACGTCGCACACGGCGAGTCAGTCCGGGTCGTCGCCGAGGGACCGGAGGCGACGGCGGCACTCGACGCGATCGAGGCGCTGTTGACGAACCCGGTCGAAAACGGGGATGGGGAAGCGGGGAACGGGGAGGACGGGAATACGGAAGCGGGGAACGGGGAGGACGGGAAGTGACCGGGTCCAGGACGCTGACCGGGATCGGGAGCACTCCCCGAACCGGGGTCGGGACCGCGCGGTGGTACCGGTCAGCGGCGGACCTGGCCCTCCCGGAGCGTCCGGACCCCGCCACGGTCGATCCCGAGACCGAGCGCGATCGGTTCGCGTCCGCACGCGAGGCGGCCCGCGAGGGGATCCGCCGGGCGCGCGATCGGGCCGCGGAGCGCGTCGGCGAGGAGGAGGCCGCCGTCTTCGACGCCCACGAGGCGTTCCTCGACGATCCGGGGCTCGTCGACGACGTCGAGGGCGACATCGACGACGGAACCCCCGCCGAACACGCCGTCGACGACCGGTTCGCGGACGCGATAGAGCGGTTCGAGGGGATGGACGGCCGGATGGCCGAGCGCGCGGACGACCTCCGGGACGTGCGTGACCGCCTGCTGCGCGCGCTGCTCGACGCCCCGGCGGCGGCCGACCTCTCCGCGCTCCCGGCGGGTACCGTCCTGCTGGCCGACCGGCTCACCCCGAGCGACACGGCCGAACTGGACCCGTCGGCGGTCGCGGGGATCGCGACCGTCGCCGGCGGCCGGACCTCCCACGCCGCCATCATCGCGCGCTCGCTGTCGATCCCGGCGGTCGTCGGGGTCGGCGAGCCGCTCCGGGAGGTCCCCGACGGCGCCGAGGTCCTCGTCGACGGCGAGGCGGGCGAGGTCGTCGTCGACCCCGACGAGGACCGCCGGAGCGCGGCGCTCGCCGGCGAGGAGGCGTCGGTCGTTCCCGAGCCCGTCTCGACCGCGGACGGCCGGCCGATCGAGGTCGCCGCCAACGTCGGGAGCGCGGCGGAGCTTCCCCCCGCGATCGACCGCGGCGCGGACGGAGTCGGGCTGTTCCGAACCGAGTTCCTCTTTCTCGACCGCGAATCGCCGCCGGACGAGACGGAGCAGTACGAGGCGGTCGTCGCCGCGCTCGAGGCGTTCCCGAAGGATCGAATCGTCGTCCGAACGCTCGACGTCGGCGGGGACAAGCGGGTCCCGTACCTCGACCTCCCCGAGGAGCCGAACCCGTTCCTGGGGCGGCGGGGGATCCGGCTGTCGCTCGAGGAACACGCCGACCTCTTCGAGACGCAGTTGCGCGCGCTGTTGCGGGCGGCCGCCCGCGGAGGCGGCGGTGACGGCGACCGTGACCGCGGCGGCGATGGCGACGCCGGCGACCTCGCGGTCATGTTCCCGATGGTCTCGCGGGTCGAGGAGGTCGACGCCGCGCTCGATCGGGTCGAGTCGGTGGCCGCCGACCTCGCGGACGAGGGGGCAGCGTACGCGGTCCCGGAGCTCGGCGCGATGATCGAGACGCCGGCCGCGTCGTACATGGCGGACGCGCTCGCCGGCCGGCTCGACTTCCTCAGCGTCGGGACGAACGACCTGGCCGGCTACGTGATGGCCGCCGACCGCGAGAACGACGGGGTCGCCGACTACCACGATCCGCTCCACCCGGCGGTGTTGCGGGCGATAGACCGGACGACGAGGGGCGCGGAGGAGACCGACGCCTGGGTCGGGATGTGCGGCGAGATGGCCGGCGACCCCGCCCTGACGGAGCTGTTGGTCGGGCTCGGACTCGACGAACTCAGCATGAGCGCGGTGACCGTCCCGGCGGTCAAAACCCGCGTCCGGGAGGTCGACGCGGCGGCCGCACGCGACCTGGCCGAGGCGGCCCTGGCGTGCGAGACGCGCGCGGAGGTTCGCGACGTGCTGAGCCTCGACGGCTGAGGCGTCCGATCCGCCCGGTCAGACCTTCGAGATCTCCGCCGCCGCCTCGGCCTGCTCGCGGACCGACTCGAGCGTGGCGCTCGGGTCGGTGGCGGCGACGGCGGCGTTGACCGCGCCCTCGAGCACGGGCGCGTCCGCGATGACCGCGTCGACGTCGGAGAGTTCGATGGCGACCTCGGCGTTCATCACCGCGCTCCCGAGGTCGACGAGGACGACGACGCCGTCGGCGGGGGGTTCGTCCGCTTCGGCGCCGCCGGCCGCCTCGCCGGCGACGGCCGCGAGCGCCTCTCCGATGTCGTCGGGGACGGTCCCGATCCCGCCCTGACCGTCGCCGCCGACCGCCTCGATCCGCGTCTCGCCCGCCATCTCGGCGGCGATCTCGACTATCCCCTCCGCGGCCCGCTCGCTGTGCGAGACCACGACGAGCCCGACCGTCACCGCCCTTCCTCCGCCTCTGCGTCGTCAGGGATCGTCGGCGAGGTCGCGTCGGCGTCCGGAACCTCGCGGTCGAGCCGGTCGGCCGAAACCGCGAGCACCTCCTCGAGGATGAACAGCGTGCTCGTCGCGCCTGGGTCCTGGTGGCCGACCGACCGCCAGCCGAGATAGGAGGCGCGCCCCTTCCGCGCCCGGACGGGGACCGTGAACGCGACGCCGCGCCCGGCCGCGTCGACCGCCTTCGCGAGCGCTTCCAGTGGCGGGAGGTCGTCGACCTCGATCGACTTCTTGAACGTGTGGACCGCGGGCGTCAGCGCGTCGACCATCGTCGCGTCGCCGATCCGCGCGTCGCCGCGGTCCTGGACCTTCTCGAGGTACGTCTCCGCGAACGCGACGGCGGTCTCGGCCGTGATCCCGCCGTCGAGTTCGGCTGCCGCGAAGACGAGCGAGCCGCCGAACAGCGGCCCCGACGCGCCGCCGACCTCGGACATGAGCGTCTTGCCGACGGTCTTCGCGACGGTCTCCGGGTCGGGGTCCTCCAGGTCGCTCGCCGCGTCCGCGGCCTTCGCCCACCCGCGGGCCATGTTGCCGCCGTGGTCGGCGTCGCCGATGGCGGAGTCGAGGTCGGTCAGGTGCTCGCGTTCCGCCTCGATCCGCTCGGCGACGGCCGCGACCGCCGCGACGACCGCCTCCCCCTCCTCGGTCACCTCTCTCTCCCCGCTCATCGGACGGTGAGCGCGGGGGTGTCGGCCGCCGCGTCGAACAGCTCCTTCAGCTCGTCGTCGACGGCACAGACGGTGATCGAGACGCCGGCCATGTCGAGCGAGGTCATGTAGTCGCCGACCCACGCGTCGTGGACCGACAGATCGCGCTCGCCGAGCAGCTCCTGGAGCCGGCGGTTGACGACGAACAGCTCCATCTCCGGGGTCCCGCCCATCCCGTTGACGATCGTGACGACCTCCTCGCCCGCGTCGAGATCGAGGTCGGAGAGGACCGACTCGGTCAGCGCCTCGGTCACCTCGTCCGCCGGCATCGCGTCGGTCCGCTCGGTCCCCGGCTCGCCGTGGATCCCGATACCGAGTTCGATCTCGTCGTCGCCCAGGTCGAAGGTGGGCTCGCCCTTCTCGGGGGTGACACACGAGGTGAGCGCCATCCCCATCGTGGCGACGTTGTCGACGACCTTCTCCGCGACCCGCGAGACCTCGGAGAGGTCCGCGCCCGCCGCGGCCTTCGCGCCCGCGGCCTTGTGGACGAGGATCGTCCCGCAGACCCCGCGCCGGCCGGAGGTGTACAGCGAGTCCTCGACGGCGACGTCGTCGTCGACGACGACGCTGTCGACGGTCGCGCCCTCCATCTCGGCGAGCTCGATGGCGGTCTCGAAGTTCATCACGTCGCCCTCGTAGTTCTTGATGACACAGAGGACGCCCGCGTCGCCGTCGCAGGCGGCGATCAGCTCCTCGAACTCGTCGGCGGTCGGCGAGGAGAAGACGCCGCCCGCGGCCGCCCCGTCGAGCATGCCGTCGCCGATGTATCCCGCGTGGGTCGGTTCGTGCCCGCTTCCGCCGCCGGTGACTATCGCGACCTTTCCGTCGACCGGCGCGTCCTCTCGCACGAGGACCTGCGTGTCCGGGAGCCTGCGGAGCCTGTCGGGGTGTGCCGCGGTCATCCCGTCGAGCATCTCGTCGACCACGTCGTCCGGATCGTTGATGAGTTTCTTCATGATCGATTAGAATGTCACTCCGTGATCAATTAAAGATAGTGGCGAGATCGGGATCCGATCGGCGTATGCGGGCGTTTCATGCCGGTCTGCGCCGATAATTAAACGGTTTGACAGTATGAACGGACCCCGACGGACCCGTCGGACGACTCCCCGACCGAGGTCGCGTACCGCTCCGACACCGGCGGCGGGTCCGGGGGCGCGTGCCCGTCGCCCGACGAACTCTCGGTCGAGAACGCGGACTGGGCGATCGACCTCCGGGTTCGCGGCGACGGCGGCAACGAGGTTCTCGTGACGCTGCCGCGCCGGACGTGACCCTCGCCGATGCCCGACCGACGCCCGGCCGACACCCGAGTCGATCCCGTCGTCGGGATCACGGGGAGATATATATCCTCCGAGCGAATGGGTCACGGTAACATGGCCCTATACGACCGGATCCTGGTTCCGACCGACGGCTCCCCGAAGGGGAACCGCGCCGTCGAGCACGCGCTCGCGCTCGCGGCGGTCCACGACGCGGACGTTCACGCGTTGTACGTGGTCGATACTGCGAGCTACGCCGGGACCGGCATGGAGGCCACCTGGGCGGGGATCGACGACCTGCTCCGCGAGGACGCCGACGAAGCGGTCGCGACGGTCGCGGCGCTCGCGGAGGGGACCGACGTCGCCGTCGAAACGACCGTCGCGGAGGGCGCGCCGGGCCGGGAGATCGTCCGCTACGCGACCGACGCCGGCTGCGACCTGATCGTGATGGGTACCCACGGTCGCGGCGGGATCGACCGACTGCTGCTCGGCAGCGTCGCCGAGCGTGTCGTGCGCCGCTCGCCGGTTCCGGTGTTGACGGTTCGGTTGGGCGAGGAGGCGGAGGGGTCGACGGTCGACGACGCTGAAACGACGGAGCCCTGACTACCCGGCGTCCCGCAGGTGCTCGCAGTCGCCGGCGTGGATCCGCCTCCGGCCGTCGTCGGTCTCGACGACGAGCGCGCCGGGCGGCTCGACGTCGACCGCCCTCCCGACGACGGTCCCGCCTGGCGTCTCGACGCGGACCCGCCGCCCGAGCGTGCTCGTCCGCTCGCGCCACGAGGGAAGGATCGCGTCTGGGTCGGCGGTCAGGTCGGCGTACCGTTCGAGGAGCCGGGCGAGGAACCGACGGCGGTCGACGTCCCCGCCGCGCTCGGCCCGCAGCGAGGTCGCGCCGGCCGGCAGCGTCTCCGGGTCGAGGTTCGCGTTGACCCCGATCCCGACGACGAGCCAGGAGACGCGGTCCGCCTCGCCCTCCATCTCGGTGAGGATCCCGGCGAGCTTGCGGCCGCCGCGGTCGACGGGGTCGGCGCGGCCCTCGTCGTTCCCGCCGTCCCTCCCGTTCCCGCCGTCCCTCCCGTTCCCGCCGTCCCTCCCATTCCCGCCGTCCCCCCCGTCCGAGTCACCCACCAGCACGTCGTTCGGCCACTTGATCGTCGCGTCCACGCCGACCTCGCGGCAGGCGTCGGCGACCGCCACCGCCCCCGCGAGCGTGAAGAGCGGCGCGCGGGCCGGGGACACGGCGGGACGGGTCAGAACCGAGACCCAGACGCCGCCGCTCGGCGCGACCCACTCGCGCTCCAGCCGCCCGCGCCCGCCGGTCTGCGCGTCCGCGACGACGGCGACGTCGGCGCCTCTCTCGGCCGCCAGCGCCCGCGCCCGGTCGTTCGTCGAGGGGAGGTCCTCGTGGTACTCGACGGCGTACGGGGCGTCGAGCCCGAACTCGATGCCCGCCGCACAGTACGCGGGGTCCGCCGGCGCGACGTAGCCGTCGTCGCCGGACTCGACCGCGAACCCCTCCTCGCGGAGCGCCTCGACCGCCTTCCAGACGGCCGCGCGGGAGACGCCGAGTTCGTCCGCGAGCGACGGCCCCGACACCGGTCCCGACTCGAGCGCGGAGAGGAGCGCGCGACGCGTGTCCATGTCGTCCGAATGCGGTCGGCTCCGGAAAGCCGTTCCGAGTCGCTGTCGGGTCGTCGTCGAATCGCCGCCGAGCCATTGTCGGGTCGTCGTCGAATCGCCGCCGAGCCGACCGGACGAACGGCTTTTCTCCGGGGGGCCGCTACCGGGTCGCATGTACGGACTCGTCCTCGGCGGAACCGCCTCGGGGGTCGGGAAGACGGTCGCGGCGCTCGCCGCCTCCCGCGCGCTCTCCGACGCCGGCTACGACCCGGTCCCGGCGAAGGCGGGCCCGGATTACATCGACCCGAGCCACCACGCCGCCGCGCTCGGCCGCCCCTCCCGGACGCTCGACACGTGGATGCAGGGCGTCGAGGGCGTCCGGCGGAACCTCCATCGGGCGGAAGGTAACGGTCGGAACGGGTCCGAGATAGCCCCCGGAACCGGCGGCAGCGCCGACGCCGACGCGGACTCCGACGCCGTCGCCGTCGTCGAGGGGATGATGGGACTGTACGACGGCTCCGCGACGTCGACGGCGGCGACCGCGGCGGCGCTCGACGTCCCGGTCGTCCTCGTCGTCGACGCGGGCGCGGGGATGCAAAGCGTCGGCGCGACCGCCCTCGGGTTCCGCGAGTACGCGGCCCACGCCGATCTGCCGGCCCACGTGCGGGAGCACGTCAACGACCCGCGCGTCGACGTGGTCGGGGTGATCGCCCAGAAGGCACACACGGGGCGTCACGCCGACGGGATCCGCGAGGCGCTTCCCGACGGGATCGCCTGGCTGGGCCACGTCCCGCCGGCGGACGATCTGGAGATACCCGACCGCCACCTCGGACTGGAGATGGGCGACGAGGCACCGATCCCCGAGGCCGCGCTCGCAGAGGCGGCGGAGACGATCGACGGCGAGGCGGTGGCGCGGGTCGCCGAGGCGGTCGCACTCCCGACACCGAGGAGCGGAGCCGCTCGACCGGACCACGGAAGCGGCGGGCTCGACGGCGACGACCGCCCGACCGTCGCGGTCGCCGCGGACGACGCGTTTCGCTTCGTCTATCCCGCCACCCGCGAGCGGCTCCGCGAGCTGGCGACCGTCGAGCCGTTCGCGCCGGTCGCCGGCGACGACCTCCCCGACTGCGACGCGGTCTACCTCCCCGGCGGCTATCCCGAGAACCACGCCGCCGCGCTCTCGTCGTCGCCGGCGCTGTCGACGCTCGCCGATCGAGCCGCGGACGGGCTTCCGATCCTCGGCGAGTGCGGCGGGCTGATGGCGCTGTCGGCGTCGCTGACGACGACCGACGGCGAGACTCACGCGATGGTCGGCGTCCTCCCCGGCGGCGTCCGGATGCACGACCGGTACCGCGCGCTCGACCACGCCGAGCTCCGCGCGACCGGCGACGGCGTCACCGCGGCCGCGGGCGAGCGCCACCGCGGCCACGAGTTCCACTACTCGAGCCACGCTGTGGGGGAGGGCGGCGATGCGAGCGTCTCGCCCGACGCGGACGCCCGGTTCGCCTTCGAGGTGGAGCGCGGCGAGGGGATCGACGGCGACCGGGACGGGCTCGTCGCCCATCGGACCGTCGGGACCTACGCGCACCGTCACCCCGCGAGCGGCGCGTTCGACCGGCTCGTGGCGGCGGCGGCGGAGTACGCGAGGGGACCGTAGGCCATGGCGCAGAGGAGCGGCGATCCGACCGGGACCGGCGATCCCGGCGACGACACGGTCCGGGTCGTCGTGATCGGCCCCGACGCCGACGCGGCGGACGAGCCCGATCGAACCGAACTCGCCGTCGAGCGGGGACGGACGCTCCGCGACGTACTGCTCGAAGCGGACCGCTCGCCGTACGCGGCCGCCACGGAGCGACTCAACTGCGGCGGCCGCGGCCTCTGTGCGACCTGCGGCGTGCGGATCCGGGACGGACCCGCGCCGAGCCACTGGCACGACCGGCTCGCCGACCGGTTCGGCTACCCGCGGCTCTCCTGTCAGGTGGTCGTCGACCGACCGATGACCGTCGAACTCGTCGACAAGCGGATCTGGGGCGGTCGCGAGCGCTCCCCGTGACCGGGCTTCCGCCGAACGGGATCGTCGACCGATCCGACGCCGACAACACCGCGTTTCCGGTGAATCCGACCGCCCGGCAGCGTCGCCGTTTCCGAGCGTGCGCTCGCTTCGATCGGGCGGCGCGCCCGCTCCGACCGGAGTTCGATCGCGTGGGCACAAGACACAAGGCGCCGCGGGCTGGATCTGCGGGTATGCAACCCTCCAAGGAGCGGGACGCCGGAGAGACCGGGGACGCCCCCGACGGCGACCCGCTCGAGGACCTCGACGACCTCCTCGACGACGACCTCGCCGGCGGGGGAGCCGGCGTCGAGGACGGCGCGGTCGACGCCGGCGAGGCGACCGCTCCCGGACCGCCGACCGCCGACGCGACCGCCGGTTCCGGGTCCGGCGACTCCGGCCGAGTCGGCCTCGACGGCCGGTGGTTCTCGCTCAAGGCCTTCGCGATCGCCGTCGTCGCCGTCGCCGTCGGCACCGTCCTCGTCGGAATGGTCCCGCTCGTCGGCGGGACGATCGGCGCCGTGGCCGGCGTGCTGCTCGGGACGTTCCTCGTCGGGGTGCTCTCCGCCTCGCCCAACTACGTCGAGACGGGTCTCGCCGGCTCGCTCGCGGGGGCCGGAACCGCCGTCTCGAGCGTTCTCGGCGTCGGATTCCTCCCGATCGGGATCGACTACCTCGGGCAGTGGGGGCTCCCGCTGCTCGCCGTCGGCGGCGGGGTAGGCCTCCTCTGCGGGCTCGTCGGTCACTACTTCGGGCGCGACCTCCGGGCCGGCGTCACCGGCGAACTCCCGGAGTGAGACGAATCGACTCCCTCGATCCCGCCCCCGGCAAAGCGAAGGGGAGGCCCGGAGCCGGACGAGACGCGGATCGCTCGGTTACTGGAGGTCGAACTCGAAGACCAGTGCCGAACACTCCTCGCAGGCCAACACCGGCAGGTTCGGGTCGCGTCGGACGCCTCCGGGGCCGCCACAGCAGTCCCGTCTGACCGTCTCGGAGACGTCGCCGCCGCAGACCGGACAGGTCCGGACGAAGGTCCGGAGCGGTCGTGCGGCGGCCGCGCGGATTTCGGGGGGAACGTCGAACCCGGCGAGCGTCTCCGCCGCCGCGGCCTCGGCGATCGCCACCGGCCGGGAGAGCCAGACGGGGCGGTCGCCCCCGATCCGGATCCGTTCGCCGTGTACCTCTCCCTCGAGGTCGTCGCCGGCGGCCGCGGCGGCCCGGTCGGCCAACTCGGCGTCGTCGAGCGCTCGAAGCGCGGCCATGCGCTCTTCGAACGCCTCGCGATAGTCGTCCGCGAGCCGGAGTTCCTCGCCCGCCACGACGAGGACGCCGGCCTCCGAAAGCGCCGCGAGCAGCGCCTCGGGGTCGGCGGTGCCGTCGGAGCCGGCGGCGAGGTGATCGGAGCCGGCGTCGGCGGCGGCGTCGGAGTCCTCCTCGGCCGGGACGCCGGACCCGTCGGCCGCGGGTTCGCCGGCACCGTCGGCGGCCGGTTCGCGACCGACGCCGTCCGCGATCGAGCCGCTCTCGACCCGATCGCGTTTCCCCGGGCCGACGTCGAACGGGAGCGGCTCGACGAGACGCGGCGCGAACCGCGGCGTTCCGGGCACGACGTATCCCCGGAGGTAGACGAGCACGCCGCCGCCGAGCAGGACGAGCGGGGCGATCGGGGCGAACGCTATCCCCGCGAGCGCCGAGACGGCGACGACGGCCGCGAGGTTCACCGCGGTACACGGCCAACAGCGATTCTCGCCGGTGTGTTCGGGTCGGCGGAGCGTGTCGAATGCTGTCACGTCGGCCCGTGGGCGCTCCGGCCCTAAGGGCGTTCCGGGGAAGGCGGCGTCCCCGTCCGAACCGCGGCGTTACGACCGGAACTCACGGTGTGTCGCGACGTAGGCGGCGATCTCGCGGCGTTCCAGCGCGGCGAAGCCGGCGAGGATGGCGACGAACCCGAGGATCGCCTCTCCGCCGATCAGGTGGCCGAGCACGACCCAGCTCCCGACGGCGGCGACGACGGGCTCGACGTAGCTCACGAGGTGGAGCTGCGTCGGGCCGACGGCGTCCAGAAGCGCGAAGTAGAGGAGGAACCCGACGATCCCCGAGAGGACGGTGAGGTACGCCAACGAGACGATCGACGTGGCGTTCCACGCGATCCCCGCCGGTGACTCGCCGGTCACCGCCGCCCCGCCGAAGAGCAGTCCCGCGCCGACCACCATCGCCCACCCCTGGAGGGCGGCGATCGGAAGATCGGTTCGAAGCGGACGCAGGAGGACGGCTCCGATCGAGAAGGAGACCGCGGCGAGAAACACCAGCGCGACGCCCAGAAGCTCCGGCGAGACGAACCCGAGCGGGCCCGCTCCGCGCCCGGCCGCGAGCCCCGCGCCCCCCGGATCGGCGATCACGGCGACGCCGACCACGCCGAGGGCGAACCCGGCGATCTCGAGGGGACCGAGCCGCTCGCTCGGCAACAGGAGCGCGGCGAACGCGGCGGTCAACACCGGCGAGAGGCTGACGACCACGGCCGCGATCGCACCCGAGACGTGAAGCTCGCCGACGTACAGGAGTCCGTGGTACGCCGCGATCACGAAGCCGCCGGCGACCCCGACCCCGAGCCACTCCTCGCGCCCGCGAGGGATCCAGCGGTCGGAGACGACGGTTGCGTACGCCAGCACGGCGGCTCCGGCGAGCGCGTACCGAACCCCGGCGAAGAGCAGCGGCGGGAAGTACGCCAGCCCGGCCTCGATCGCGACGAACGAGCTTCCCCACAGTACCGCGAGCAACAGGAACGCGCCGACCGCGGCGGTGGGAGACGAACGGAGAGATCCCGAGTACATTGGATACCGTATCGACGTTTTCCCATCTATTTAAATTAATCTCTCATAAATCTCAGAATCTTTGATTATTTGATACACATATGATTCTAATCCGGTATCCATTCGAATTAGATAGTGGATGTTGGATTTGACTCCGAGTATATCGGTCGAAATATATACGGATTCCTAAGATGAACTCGGGCCATGGACGAGCGCGACGTGCGACTGTTGAAGGCGATCGCGGACCTCGGAACCGGTAGCCCCGAGGCGCTTCACGAGACGACCGACATTCCGGTGTCGACCATCCACTACCGGTTGAACAACCTCCGAGAGGCAGGCGTGATCGAAAACGACCTCTACGACTTCGATCACGAGGCGCTCGGGCTCGGCGTCACCGTCATCGTGGAGGTGCTCGCCCGCTACGAGGACTCCCACGAGGAGTTCGGGCAACGTCTCCTCGATATCGAGGGCGTCACGGAGGCATTCTTCACGATGGGCGAGACGGACTTCGTCGTCATCGCGCGGCTCTCCTCGTCGGACAGCGTCGAGCGGCTCATCAGCGAGTTCGAGGCGATAGAGGGCGTCGAACGCACTAACTCGACGTTCACGATCTCGACCCTGCGCGACGAGTCGCGCGCGCCGGCGACCTACGAACTCGACACGCTGATCGACGAGCTGACCGAGTGACCGCCACGGCGATCGCCGGTCAGCGCTCGGTCAGTAACCCGTCGACGGTTCCCTCGATCCGCTCCGCTTCGCGGAACTGGTCGGGCGCGATCCCGCTGAGTTCGGAGAGCCGTTCTTCCAGCTCGGTCAGCTCGCCGACCGCCTCGTCGACGGTGGCGACCACCTCCTCCGTGCTCGCCGCGTGGTCGTCGGTCGCGCGGGCGACCTCGTCAACTCCCCTGGCCGTCTCCTCCACCGCCTCACGGATCTCCCGGAGTGAGTCGACGGTCCCGCCGACCGCCTCGGTCGCCGCGTCGAGGTCGTCCGTCGTCTCCTCGAGTTCGCTTGCGGTCCGTCGGGTGGTCGAGACCACGTCGCCGACTGGTCCGACGCCTCGTTCGCGACCCGTTCCATCCGTTCCCGTTGCGTCTCGGAGAACGACTCCGTCGCCTCCGTGAACGCGACCACTCGATCGATCGTGTCCGAGAGGTCGATCAGTTGCGTCCTGACGGTTCCGCTGACCTCCCGCTGGAGCGACTCGAGTTCGCGCTGGCGATCGACGTGTTCGGAGACGGCGGAGGCGATCTCGAACGGCCCGGCGACGGTCCCGTCGGGCCCGCGGAGCGGGACGCCGTAGTTCTGGAACGTGGCGTCCGTCGTCGGGCCCTCCCGGATCTCGACCTCCTCAATGGCGATCGCCTCCCATGCGATCGTCTCGGCCAGTGTCTCGTCTTCGTTTTCGGTCCCGATCACGTCGTAGGCGTGCTCGCCTATCGCCTCCGACCCGTCGATGGTGAGTGGGCGGCCAGCGTCCGATTCCAGTGGGTGAGCTCCCCGTCGGCCTCCGTCACCAGTACGGCCTCCGGAAATTCGCCCACCAGTTGGTCGAACATCGATCGCCAGAAGTCGCGCTCGTGAGTGAGCGAAGCGAGCGAACGGGCACGGCGGGATTCGAACCCGCGATCGAGGGGTTAGGAACCCCTCGCCCTATCCGCTAGGCCACGCGCCCGAGATGAAGAAGCGGGACGATCGAACGGGGACCGCGGAGAGAGACGTCCGCTACGCGTTCTGCCGGTTACGCGCTCGATTCTTTCTCGGTTTCGGTCTCGGTCTCGAGATCGTCGTCGGTCGGGGTCTCCGTCGTCGTCTCGGTCGGAGTCTCCGTCGTCGTCTCGGCCGACGCGTCCGTGTCCAGGTCGCCCTCCTGCATCTTCTGTAGCTCCTCTTCGACCTCCTCGCGGCCCTTCTTGAACTCGCCCATCGCCTGTCCGGTCGACCGGGCGAGCTTCGGGATCTTGTTCGCGCCGAACAGCAGGACCAACACGAGCAGGATTATGAGGAGCTCCGGACCCGCCGGAATGCCGCCGATCAGTGGAATCGCGCTTGTCATCTCTACCCGGTCGTAACCCTGTAGCGATTATAGTCTTTTTGGACGCGCAGGGTTCTCGGAAAGGGCTCAGAAGGACGCTCAAGAAGACACGAAACCCGATCTAGACCCTTCTTTCGAGCCGACGACTGTAGGGTTTGCGGCTGGAATGGAGGTGTCCGCGTAGATGGCGGTCGCATCCGGGCCGTTCTGCGGCGCACTCGGCTGTCGCGACGAGGCCGACCACGTCATCCGCGACGGCAACGGCGAGTACTTCGTCTGCGACGAGCACGCCGACGCCGGCGAGGTGGTCGGCGATGTCTGAGGACGACGTCTCCGCCCGTGACGCCCTCGCCATCGCCCAGCGAGCACTCGCGAAGGCCAACGGCCTCGAGGACGATCTCGACGAAGCGCACACCGAGCTCGAAGAGCTCCAAGAGAACATCACGTCGCTCGAGCTCCGCCTCTCCGAGCACGACGACGAGCGCGACTACGCGGACCTCACCCGTGACGACAAGGTCGGGATGGTCCGCGAACACGCCTTCGAGAAGGCGACGCGTGGCTCCGGTGTCGCCGCGCTCGACTACGACGACATCATGTGGGAGGTCTTCGACGGCGAGCCCTCGGCCGACCACTGCTACACGCTGATGAAACTCGCCGCGAACATCCGCGGCTTCGAGGTGAAGACGCCGCCGAGCGGCAACCGGAGTCTCACCGTCACCGCTCGCGAGGCGAAGCGCGGGGCTGCGTTTTCGTCCGCGAATAAAACCAACTCGGAGGAGGTGCGCTAGCGATGGCGGCCTTCTCTCGTGGGATTCCACCTCCGCTTGTACTCGCTGTAGATCAACGCAAGCGTAGCTGTGTAAGCAAGTGTCCGTTAGCTGCGAGGCCGTCGTTCTGGCCGGCGTCTGGCCGGCGTCGTCCGACGGTCCGAGCGGTTCGACGGGCTTTATTCGCGGACGAAAACCCACGATGTCCACCACCCACGACCGACGAACGGAGAACGAGACGCTGACCGAGACGCTGATCCGCTTCATGCGGGAGCGGTACCGCGACGAGATCGGAACGCTGGCCCAGCGGTATCCGAACGAGCAGCTGTCGCTCGTCATCGACTACGACGAGCTCTACGAGTTCGACCGCGGCCTCGCCGAGGACTGCCTCGAGAAGCCCGCGGAGATGCGCGAGTATCTCGAGGAGGCACTTCGGCTGTACGACCTCCCGGCGGACGTCGACCTCGCGAACGCCCACGTACGCGTGTCGAACCTGCCGCCCGAGCACACGTACTATCCCGGTGGGTTCAGCCCGACCGACCAGGCGGGATCCTACCGGGCGATCACGGGCGAGGTGAGCAAAGCCACCGACCAGTACTCGAAGATCGTTGAAGCGGCCTTCGAGTGCCAGCGCTGCGGAATGTTCACCTACATCCCGGAGAGCGACTCGGGATTCCAGGAACCGCACGAGTGCCAGGGGTGTGAGCGACAGGGCCCCTTCCGCGTCAACATCGACCAGTCTGAGTTCATCGACGCCCAACAGTTCCGGCTCACGACGCCGCCGGAGATCGCGGAGGGCGGCGGCACCGAGATCGACGTCTTCGTTGAGGACGACCTCGCCGATGTCGTTACCGCGGGCGATCGCGTCACCGTCGCCGGGACGATTCACCTCGATCAGCAGACGCAGGGCAACCAGAAGACGGGGAAGTTCGAGCCGTACGTCGACGCCGGTGCGCTCGCCGTCGACGAGACGGACCACACCGAGGTCGACACCACGCCCGAGGAGCGCGAGCGCATCCAGGAGCTCGCCGCCGGCGAGGAGGGTGACCCACTCGATCTCGCAGCGGCCTCACTCGCACCGAAGATCCACGGTTACGACGACATCAAGCGCGCGCTGATCCTCGCGATGGTCGGCGGCTCCAAAACGGTGTACGGACCCGACGACCACGACCGCGGCGAGTTCCACGTCCTGCTGCTGGGTGACCCCGGAACGGCGAAGTCGAAGCTGATCGACCGCGTCGAGGACCTCGGCTGGCGGTCGGTCGGCGTCTCGGGGAAGGGCGCGACCGTCGCGGGCGTCACCGCGAGCGCCGTCCAGGACGACTTCGGCGACGGCGGGTCCGCCCTCGAGGCCGGCGCGTTCGTGAAGGCGCACAAGGGCGCGGTGTGTATCGACGAGCTCGACGACATGCCGGCGGACGTCCGCGCGGCGATGCTCGATCCGATGAGCAAACAGAAGATCCACGTCAACAAGTGGGGGATCAACGCCACGCTCCGGACGGAGACGGCGGTCGTCGCGGCCGGCAACCCGAAGTACGGCCGGTTCGACCCGTACGAACCCGTCCAGGAGCAGTTCGACCTCGAGAGCAACCTCCTCTCGCGGTTCGACCTGGTGTTCACGCTCACCGACCAGCCCGAGCCCGACCGAGACAGCGACATCACGAGCCACATCCTCGATGCTCGGGATGCGGCCAAGCGGCAGATGGCCGGGCTCGACGTCGACGACGAGATCGCCGAGACCATCGCGACGCCGGTCGACCGCGACCTGCTCCGGAAGTGGATCGCCCTCGCCAAACAGCAGCCTGAGCCGGTGTTCGCGAACGACGAGGTGAAAGCGTGGCTCGAGGAGAGTTTCACGAACCTCCGCGGGATGAACGGCTACGACAACGAGTCGCCCGTGCCGGTGACGTTCCGGAAGCTCGAGGGGATCGTTCGGATCGCGGAGGCGGCCGCGAAGTTCGAGTTCTCCGAGACGATCGAGATGGAGCACGTCGAGTTCGCGACGAACGCGGTCGGCCAGTCGATGAAGGACTACGGCATCGATGAGGACGGCACCTACGACGCCGACGTCCAGGAGACGGGCACGTCGAAGAGCCAGCAGCAGAAGATGAAGATCCTCGGAGCAGTCATCGAGGAGCTCCAGCCCGACGGGACAGGCGGCGCCGAGACTGAGGCAGTCGTCGAGAAGCTCGAGGAGGAAGGCATCGACACCGGCTGGGGGCTGATCGACAAGGCGAAAGAGCAAGGTCTCGCCTACGAGCCGCAGGGAGAGGGCATCCGCTGGGTCGGGGGTGCGTAACCATGCCCTCGGACACTCAACCCGCCCAGACGGGCGACGCGATCCCGAACCCGATGCCGGAGTCCGCGGCGAAGCACGCCGAGAACCCGGCGCGGTTCCTCGTCGACGAACTCCACATCGACACCGGCGACGGCACCACCGGAGAACTGATCCTCGCACGGATCCGTGGGATCCAGACGGTCGAGCTGTGTCGGTTCTGGCTCGGCGTCGAACGGTGGCTCGCTCGCGTGCAGGATCGTGAGCCGCGGGACGACGTCGTCGACGCCCTCGAGGAGCGCGAGGAAACCCTCCGGAAGCGAGGTGAAGGGCTCGCGCAGGCCGGGCTCACCCCGGAGGAGCGTCGCGAACGCGCTGCCGAGCGCGACAGCGAGTCCGTGGCGGTGCTCCTGGACGAGGACGGAGAGGAGCGGCCGTGGTCATCACAGCGTGGTGCTGTCGTGGGGGCGAGTCGATGACAGGCCGCCAGCCTAAGATCCCGGAAGAGTACCCTGGCGTCGCACAGAGCGACCGGGGAGAGAAGGTCACCGACATCGACACGACGCAACTCGACGGCGGTGAATCCCTACTCCGTGTGTGGACCACCGAGCGTGACGAGCCGCTCGAACTTGCGCTCACGCCGACGCAGGTGCGACAGTGGGACGCGCTGTTCAACATCGAAGCGTGGCGGGTCGATGTCGGCCTGATCCGTGACCGACCGGATCTCGACGATACTGTCTTTGTGAGCACGATCGGGAAGTCGTTCCACGATCCGCGAGCCGAGTCGTGCGCGGCGGTCAACGCGTACGACACCGCGATCGACCACGAGACTACCGTCGCCGAGGCCGTCGATGACGGCTACCGACCCTGTCGGCACTGCTACGAGATGGACGACTGGAGCCCTGACGAGCTCATAAACGAGGTGCGTTTCCGTGAGTGATACCGAGCGCAAGGTCGCGTACCTCGCCAAGAAGTGGCGGATCCCTCGAGAGGAGGCGCGCCGCCTGCTCAACATCCAGCGTGCGGAGGGCAACGATGACTGAACCCTGTCCGAACTGCGAGACGGACCTCCTCGTCGGGGGCGGACAGGGTCCGTACTACCGCTGGCAGTGTCACGGATGTGGCGAGCAGTTCGGCGCGGTCGACACCGAGCCGATCGCCTACGACGACGTCGACGAGTGGTACGAGTCGGCCTCTCCGGATGGGGTGCGCCTCCACACCGAACGCGGCTGTATCCCTGTGGACAGGCCTGTCGTTACCCACACGCCCGAGGAAGCGGAGGACTCGCGTCACGGTCGCTGTATCACGTGCGGCCACGAGGTGGTCGAGTCGTGAGTGAGACCGTCGACGTCGCAGACCTCCCCCGGTCCAAGCGCGAACACCTCGCCGAACTCCCGCCGACGGCGACCGTCGTCTACCTCCACCTCCGCAACGAAGGCGGGCCACGGACGCTTCGGCAGATCGCCTACGAGACGGTCCGTCCACGCAAGTCAGTCCACCGCGCCCTCCGAAAACTCCACGACGAAGACCTCGTCACGTGCTCGCCACGCCACACCGAGCCGCCGGCCTCAGAATGGACGATCGCCGGGATGTCATAATGACACAGTACGGTCGATATAAGCGTTGGGCCAAGCAACACACGGGTGACGACAGCCCGGCGACGGGTGACCTCACGCCTCGCACGCGGAGGTCGATACGACAGGGCCGGAGAGACGGTCGCCCTGGACCCTTCTGTACGTTGATAGCGCATGAGTAGTTATTACACCCACAACCAGGCTGGTGAGCGGACAGAGTGGTGCCCTCACTGCCAGCGGCACGTTCGAAGACCTCACCTACAACACGATGCCTGAGCAACCCGCCTATCACGAGCACGTCCTGGACGCCTCGGACGTGTGCCTGAGCTGCCACCGCATCGTCCGCGTCGAGCGGCAGGACCCGACACGCGGCGGGCTCACCCGCGAGTACGAGACGCACCACGAGCGCCATCGCGACCACACCGTGATCGACTATGGACCTGCCGACTCGGTTGGCGACCAGCAGGGGACGTTCTGTGAGCGCTGCGGAACCGAGTCACCCTGGGACCGTTACTGGGACGACCACCGGACTGACACCCACGAGATCGCGACGGCTTTCGGCTGGCTCGACGACGTCGACGACCCCGCGACGACCCCGTGCCAGGAGCGCGAAGTCTCCACGGCGAAGTTCCGCGAGCTGCTCAAGGCGACCATCCGCACGCTCGAGGAGAAGGGCGTCACTCTCGACCGGCAGACGCTCGCTCGGGAGGCGCTGGATCGCCGTCGCGACGGCGAGCACGTCGACGACTGTCTCGGCGAGGCGACCGGGGCCGCGATCACCAGGGCCGTCATCCGGAGTGATGCCGACCGGACTGACGCCCGGCGCGAGGTGCCGGCATGAGCACGTCGCAGTACGACCGCGTGACCTTCGACTTCGCCGGTCGAGAGCTCGTCGGCGACGTCATCGACTATCTCGCCGCCGGTGACGTCTCCGGGCCTGATGGCTTCCTGGTTGTCGACGTCGACGGACAGACGTACCGCGTCGAAGAGTCGAACGCAGAGCGGCTGGATCGATAGCTCAGTGGGAGAGCACGACCCTGAAACGGTCGCGTGCCTCGGTTCGAATCCGAGTCGATCCATCTCCCGACGGCGCGATCTCCCGGCTTTTCTCCGGAAGGTCAGGTCAGCGCCCGAGGGAGCGTACTGACCCACGAGCGGCCGGCAGCCACGAGACGGCACCGTGACATGCTCGTCCGAACGCGAGGAGATTCACGTCGATCGTTCCATATCGGCTTAAAACTGCCAAGTCCGGTCGCCTTGCTGTGCCCGTGGTCGGGTGACGAGCGCGCCTATTGGGAGTGGCGAGACCCAAGCCCTCTACGGCGCTACCTCGTCGGCGGTTCGAAACCGCCCGCAGCGTTTCGAGACGCACTGACAGACCCCACCGCTTCCACTCCAGATGGACGACAACACCCCTGAGTTCACAGAGCGGCAACGCGAGTTGATCGCGATGCTCCCGGCGACGACGTCGGAGATCGCCGAGGAGTTCGACGTCGCGCCGACCACAGTAGAGAGCCACCGAAACGCGCTCAAGGACAAGGGCGTCCCGCTGGAGTACGACCGCGAGACGAACGAGTGGTACGTCGACGGCTCGCCCGGGTGGCAGGCGATGGCCACCGAAGAAGACCCGGAGGGCACCAACGAGGTGGATCTCCCCGACCTCGAGGACGTCGACGTCGATCCCGAGGCGGAGGCAAACCCGAACGACCTAACCGACCGCGAGCGGGTCGTCGTCTCCGAGCTGGAGACGGGCGCCACGGTCGACGAACTCGCGGAGCGGCTCGACGAGCGCGAGTCGATCGTCACGGAGCACATCCGCGACCTGAAGCGGTCGGGATGGCACGTCTATATCGACGAGTCAGCGGAGATGGTCGCCATCGAGGGCGACCAGCCGCTCCGGTCGTCGGAGCACAAAGGCACGCGGACGCGGAAAGCGAACCGCTGGTGGGAACTCCGGCACAACGAGCTCGTCCGCGAGTTCCGCGGGCTGGAGACACCAGAAGCGAAGTATCACGACACGTCGGGCGAGGAGGACTGGGTGACTCACGTCACGGACCTCCACGCCGGCGACCTCGTCCGTGACGACGACGGCGAAGTCGTATACTCGACGGAGTCGATCCCCGACATCGTCGACTACATCACGTCGCAGTCGCTCGGGCTCGCGGAGAAGCACGCGAGCACGTACGAGACCGCCCACCTGCTGTGGGGCGGCGACATGGTCACGAACGAGGGCATCTACGAGGGGCAGTGGGAAGATCTCGACGCGTGGCTCGACGAACAGCACGAGAGCCTCATCGACCCACTCGTTCGGCAGATCAAGGCGTTCGCCGAGCGATTCCCCCACGTGGATGTCGTCTGCCAGGTGGGAAACCACGGCAAGAGCCGTGCGAGCGGGACGTCGTCGCAGGCGAATGCGGACCTCATCTTGTACAAGTCGATCCGGAACGTCATCGCGCAGCTCCAGGACCACGCGGACATCCTCGATAACGTGTCCTTCGACATCGGCGAGGCGCGGGCGTACAAGAACTTCGAGATGCGCGGCGGGGAGATCGCGGGCCACCTTCGACACGGCCAGCACCGACGGCCGCAGGCGGAGACGTCGGCGCGCGACAAGGAGTGGACGAAGACGCTGCTCGACCACGACTTCGACGTCGCGTACATGGGCCACTATCACGTCAGCGGGCGCATCCCGTGGGACGGCCCGCCGATCCTCGCGAGTCCGAGTCCAAAGCCCGCCGGCGAGTTCGTCGAGGCGATCGGCGCGCGGACGCCGTCGGAGCACCAGGGCGTCGCGACAGCACACGGAGTGAGCGACGACGGCGTGACTGGAGTGTTCCCGATCGACATGAGGAAGTACGCATGATGCACCAGAACCCAACCGCCTCGAGACAGTTCGATACTCCATCCGTCTCAGTGATGGCCGTCGACGGTGTCGGTGATGCCCCCGACCGACTCGCCTTCTACGATGGCACCTCGACGCGGTCGTGGCTCTCGATGGACGATCCGCTCGACCTCCGCGACTACCGCTAGGACCATGAGTACCCGACCGAACCCACCACGACCGTCGACGTACCGCCCGGACCGCTGCTCGGAGTGTGGCTGCCTGTTCAGTTCCGAGAACCCATGCGACTGCCAGCCCTTGATGGATGTCTCATGAGCGTCCCGCAACCTGCCCGGCCGTGGTACTGCCGCGATCGGTTCGTCGACGAGTACAAGACCACGCTCAAAGAGGACGATGAGAAGCTACCGATGCTGAAGACGCTGAAGATCCTCCGGTCGATCATCGTCAACGTCGGCATCTTCGGGATCGGTGGGTACGGGATGTACATCGGGAACGACCCGACGCTTCTTGCCGTCGCGACGCTCGCCGTCGCCGGCGCCTACAACGGGCTCGAACTCGGCGACTACCTCGCTCTCGTCCAGGCGTACAACGAGATTCAGACCGAGAGCAGCGACGGCGAGGACTGATGCCGACCTGCGAGGAGTGCGGTGACGAGCTCCAAGAGACGAACCCCGGCGGCCGGTACCGAGACAAGTGTATGGACTGTATCGAGGAAATCGCCGAGGACATCCCGAGCCACCGCGAGCAGTGTGACGACCCTGACTGCTTGACCTGTACTACACCATGACCGAGGGCCTCGAGTAACCCCATGGAGGACACAGTCGCTGTCGAGTACGAGCGCGACGGTCGTGACGTCGTCGGCACTGCTGCGTGGCGCATCCTCGAGCACTACGCGGAGCACGCTGACGACGACGTCCTCGAGACGATCACTCGACGACTCCCGATCGCGCTTCCGGACTTCTCGGCGCTCGCTCACGAGACGATCAACGTCGGGATCCTCTACGAGAACGCCGACGCCGCGGCCCAGGCGTTCGGATACAACCGACTACTGTGTTTCCCACCCGAGACGTACATCTCGAACGTCACACTCTGGCACGAGCTCGGACACGTCGCGATCCGCGTTCGCCACGAGCGCGGCGAGGATGTCTCGAAGACGAGCGAGGAGTACTGCTCGATCTTCTCGGTCGCCCGGATGCCGCCCGAAGCCATCGACGAGGATCGCATCCCGTATCTCGGTGAGCCCGAGGTCGCACGCGAGGAGTGGCCGCGGATCTGCCGAGACGCGCTTGACTACCGCGACGAGCGAGGCGCGAACAGCCACTACATCAAAGAGGCTGAGACGCGGCTCGGAATCGCGGATTAACACGCGAACGCGCATTACCAGCGGGCTTCGACCCGCCTGTGAAACAACACAACCACATGGCACACCGAGAGGACTTCCACGAAAACGCCCATCTCGAGGCCACCGAGATCACTGGTGATCGGGACTACGGCGAGTGGGGACAGTGTATCGTCGACCCTGCGAGCTCGACCGGCGAGCGCTGTACCCAGCCGGCGAAGGGCAGCCATGGGAAGTGTCACAGCCACGGCGGCTCTTCGTCCGGAGCTCCTGAAGGCAACAACAACGCCGAGGGCAACGACGGTGGAGCTCCCGAGGACAACACGAACGCGGTGACCCACGCGCTGTACGTCGAGAGCAACCGCTTCTACCAGGAGGTCATCGGCGACGCGCTCCGAGATCTCTGTGACGAGATCTACCAGAGCTACGTCGAGAAGTTCCACGACGTCAACGGTGAGCCGATCGTCGGCGAGAAAGCACGACTCTCGGAGATCGCGGTCAACCACATCAAGGTCATCCACGCGGACAACTGGGCAATCAATCGCCCCGACGATCTCGACACAGGGAACGCCCTGGTCGATCGCGAGACGCGGGTGAAGGCCTCCCAGAGCGAGTTCCGTGAGGAGGTCCGCTACAAGGAGTCGGTCGTCGTGAAGACCCAGCAGCGACTCCGGAAGGAGGACCGGAAGTGGCTGAAGGAGATGGGCCTGCTCGGCGCGGATGAACTCGACGTCAACGTCGACGGACAGGTCGACCACGACCACAGTCACGGCCTCGACGAGGACACCCGCGAGATGATCGACGACCTCGAGGAGGACCTGAAGGCATGACGCCGCTCGCTCTCCACGTCGCGGCCCGTCTCTACGATCCCGACGACGTCGACGTCCCGGACACCGTCGACCACAAGGCTCGGTTCGGCCGCTACGAGAACGAGCAGCCGGAGTTCGCCCGCTCGCAGAACATGCCGGACCTCGTCCGGGACAACATCGTCGACGTCGCCCGTCGCGAGTTCGCGCTCGAGCCGCCGGCGACGCCGGACGATCAGGAGGCGATCCGGCAGAGCGACTACCGCGAGTTCTGGATCGACCAGCTCGACACCGAGCCGTGGGACATCTACTCGATCGCGGAGTCGATGGCGGCTCGGTTCGACATCAATCCGGGCTGGGCGTTCAAGACCGCTCGCCAGCACCTCAACCAGCTCGTCCTCCAGGCGCGGATGCGTGGCTACCGTCAGGAGCGACTCGCCGGTCGGCGCTTCCGCTGGGCGGGCCCCGAGGCAGACCACCCGGCGTGTCAGTGGATCCGCCAGCAGATCCCTGAGGAGGGGCTGCCCTATCACGAGGTCGTCGACCTGATGCAAGAGGCGAAGAAGCGGTTCGTCGAGGACCCACCGTCGAGCGCGCACGTCGTTCACGACTGGTGCCGCCACGAGATGCGCGAGGTCCTGTGACCATGTCGACGAACACGGCTACCGACACGACCGCGTCGACGTCGTCGGGGTCGATCGCCCAGCTGGTCGAGGAGCGACCGACGTCACACCCGCTGCCCTTCTCGATCCGACACCTCGGCACGGACGGGATCCTCGCACCGCCCCGGCACCTGCGCGACTGGTACCAGCACATCTGGGAGGCGGTGTACAAGCCACACGCGCCGACGAACCTCGCGCTACTGGGGCCGCGCAACTACGCGAAGACCGTCTCGACGATCGACGTCGCGCCGGCGTGGCTCGCCGTCAACTTCCCGGAGATCCGGATCGCGATCGTCTCGCACAAGAAGACGCACGCCGACAAGCGGGCGAAGACGGCGGTCGCGTCCATCGAGGAGGCCTGCGAGCGGTACGGCGTCCCGGTGTACGACTCCTCGAAGACAACGCTCCAGCTGGAGGCCGGTACGCACAACATCGAGCCGACGCTCGAGCCGCTCTCCATCCGGACGTCGGACACGGGGTCGCACTACGATGTCATCATCTACGACGACATCGCGACGCTCACGAACCAGACGACGGCGCTTCGGGACTCCATCTCGGAGAACTTCGAGGAGTTCTACGATAACGTCGCGGCGAAGGCCGGCGCGACCTGTCTCCCGCACAAGTCGCTGAACATCGTCATCGGGACGCGCAAAACCCCGGAGGACGTTTACCGCGAGCACGCCCTGTCGACGAACACCCCGGAGTGGGACGGCTGTATCGCCCGTGGCGTCTCCCGACCGGGATGGGCGGCCCGCGTCTGGCGGGCGACGCCGGACTGGCACGTCATCGAGAACGAGGCCTACGAGATCCACGCGACGGACGGCGAGATCTACGACACCATCCGGGACGTCCCGGCGGAGGTCGAGATCATCGACGACGGGATCCGCTCGGAGTCGGACACCGAGTTCCGCACGCTGTGGCCCGAGTTCGAGGCGCCCGAGACCCTGCTGACGAAGGTCGTCTCGAAGGAGGGCAGTGCGGGCCTGTGGCGCGCGGAGAACCAGCAGAATCCCGAGGCGGCGATCGGGCGCGTCCTCGACCTCGACTGGCTGCGCTTCGTCGACCCGATCCCGCGGGACGACTGGTCGGCGCTGGAGTGGTACGCCGGGCTCGACTTCGCCAACCCGAACAACCTCGCCGCCGAGCAGCGCGGGGAGACGGACTACTGGGCGCTCGCGGTGTACGCGTACGACCGGGAGAACGACCAGGAGTACGCCGTCGACCTCTGGCGCGACCGCGGCTACATGTGGGAGGAGGCGGCGACGGACTTCGTCGACGTCCACCTTGCGGACTACCCGGTCGGCGAGCTCCTCGTCGAGAGCAACTTCGACGGCAAGGAGATCGCCGACGTGATCGAGGACAACGTCGACGTCCGCGTGACGCCGAGCAACTCCGAGGGCGAGAAGGAGCAGCGTCTCCACCGGCTCGCGAACCGCTTCCAGCAGGGCAAGGTGAAGGTCGCGAGCGCGGAGAACGAGCGCTGGGAGTCGTTCATCCGCGAGGAGTGGCTGCCGTTCCCGGATGCTCCGCACGACGACCGCTTCGACGCGCTCGAGATCGCGTCACGTGGTCCCGACGGCTCGGTCGACCACGTTTCGAGTGACGACTTCGAGCACCTCGACTGGTGATTCACTCATTCATGACTCCAACTTCACCCCGTCCCGAGCACCGCACACTCGATCCCGAGACAGACGACGTCGAGCCCGTCGGCGAGCGTATCCCGACGCCTGGCTTCGCGTACAAGCTCCAGTGTACCGCGTGCCGGCCGTTCTACACGCGCCCGGTGCGGAAGGCAGACGACCCGCCGACGGTCGCCCGGTGCGCACAGTGCGGGCGCAAGCACTCGATGGACAGCGTCGAGATCACCAAACACGATCGCTATGAGTGACGACGAGATCCGCACGACGACGCTCGGCGAGGACGATGGTGGCGAGCTGGTCGCGATCGACTGGCCCGGCGGCGACGTCGAGCAGATGCTCCAGGGGCAGATCACGGCGACGCCCCAGGCGTCTGGCGGCCGGTCGAACACGCACACCGACGACGTCGGGCCTGTCTCTCGCATCTCGGATCGCGGCGGGATCTGGAGCAAGATGGACCTTCAGTCGTTCACGCTCAACTCGACGGAGCTCGCGACGACGGTCAAGCGCTTTCGCGACGAGATGTACCGGAACCAGTTCCCGGTGCTCACGCCCGGGTTCGCCGTCCGCTGTACCACGTGCGGGACGTCGTACGACGAGGAGCGCGACGTCTGTGAGGTCTGCGGCGAGAGTGACTTCGAGACGCCGTCGCGCGCCCAGAAGGAACGACTCGCCGGCCTCTTCGCGTCCGTCAACGACGACGGCCAGTCGCTGGCGTCGCTGATGAAGTTCGAGGAGGATTACCAGTCCTACTACGGGATCTCGACCATCCTCGCCCGCCTCCGCTACCAGCACGTCGACCACGAGACGCAGGTCGCGGGGCGCACCCTCGAGTCGGCCAGTCGCTGGGAGGCGACCGAGATCGAGGAGCTCGTCCACGCGGACCCGCTGCGTGTCCGGCCGGTCCTCAACAAGCGGAACCGCCACGGTGGCTGGTGGACCTGCCCCGCCCATCGCGAGGAGTACTGGGAGCGCGACGACCTCACGTTCGAGGGCGACACCGACCACCCGGTCGAGATCTGTCCGGAGTGTCACGCCCAGCTCGAGGAGGTCGGCTACGCCGAGGTGAAGCACCGCGGCGACGACGTCAAGCGCCTCTTCCTCAAGCACGAGGTCATCGACTGGGCGCGGCACTTCCCTATCCTGAACGGGCTCGACGGCCGGTCAGCGATCCTCCCCCTGATCAAGCTCCAGGCCATCCTCCAGTGGTCGCGCAACTACGAGCTCCAGTACCTCAACCCACAGAACGACCAGCAACTCCCCGACAAGTTCCTCGTGGCCTACGGGAAGAACGTCCGCGAGAGCCTGCGCGCCTCGCTGACCGAAGAGGAAGGCAAGAACCCGTGGGAGGAGGGCCGGCTCATGTACGAGGGCAGCCCCGACGACGTCGAGATCGAGATCCTCGACCTGTCGACATCGGCCGGGATCAACGGTCGCGAACCGATGGTCGAGCGGCTCATGTCGCAGATCCGGGCGATGTTCGGGGTCACCGACGCCTTCGAGAACGAGCTCTCGGACGCGGGCGGGCTCAACGCCGAGGGGACGCAGGTCGAGATCACGAACGGCGCCATCGCGAGCGCGCACCAAGACACCCAGGACAAGGCGCTCGACACGCTCTGTCAGCTCATCGAGCGCGTCGACGGCCACTGCGACTGGGAGCTCGCGTACGTCAACCCTGAGAGTGAGGAGGCGTCGCTGACGCCGCTCGAAGTGCTCCAGGGGATCGAGAAGGCCCAGCAGACCGGCACCGCGGTGGCTGTCGAAGATGGCCAGCTCCAGATCCCGGACCAGGAGATCACGCCGATGGACCCGAGTACTGCGTCGCCGGCTGATGAACCGCCCCCCGAAGGCGACCAGCCCGACGGTGGCGGCGACGCCGGCGCTGCGGGCCCGCCTGATGACGCCGCCGCGAATCGCTCCGATCCCGACCAACCCGCTTCCGACGCCCCTGACTCCCAGACATGACTGACACACTCGCACCCGTCGAGAATAGCGCGCTCCCACTGTCCACGCTCATCCGCGTCGTTGCTGACGACGTCGAGCAGGCCTCGAGCACTGACGACCTTCAACGCCACTCGCCGACCGAGGGTCGCGTTGCGGAGGTCACCGCCGGCGACCGTCCGTACGATGTCTACATCGGCACGGGCGACGCGTGGATCCTCGCCGCTTCGGAGCTCGGCCTCGAGGCCACAGTACTCCGAGCGACGCCCCAGGACCTGACCGCCGGCGACGCCCCAGCCCCGACCGCCACCGGCGTCCAAGCCACCCACGACGGGACGGGCACGCCGCCGGCGGGTACGTACACGTCGGATCCGACGAACAACCAGTGGGTCGGCGCTGGCGACACCACGAGCGGCACGACGATCGCGTACTGATGCCCGATCCTGATCTAGACGGCGAAGTCGACCTCAAGACGGTAGTCCAACAGCACATGGCGACGAGCAACGACACAGGGTTCGCGTTGGACGCCTATCGCGTACTCGCTCCCGACGATGGTGAGTTCGTCGAGCCGGTCCTCGGGATCGCCGTCGAGTTTCCGAACGGCGGTGTGTACGCTGACTGGAACGTCAACGCGTGGCCGGAGGGCGAGCGTCTTCGCTACCCACATGTCAGCATCTACGGCTCGCTCGAGGACTTCCGACAGGTCAGCGAGGGCACGATCGAACACATCGACTCCGTTGATGCCGCCAAGAGCGGTGATCCACGATGAGCATCCGCGTTCTCAACCAGCCCGCGACAGACGTCGACCACAAGGCGGCGGTCGGACAGTCCGTCGATCCCGACGGCCCGATCCACGACCGCCGGATCACCCGCGAGGACGTCCCGGACGAGTGGGAGCACGCCGTCTTCGGGGCGGAGAATTTCATCATCGAAGGCCCGGCGTCGGTCGAGATCGTCGACCGGAGCGGCCAGCAGATCCAGATGGACGCCGTCGCGGATAGCCTCGAGCGCTACCTCGAGAGCACGCGCGAGCCGGGTATCATCTCGACGAGACACGACGACGTCCCTGTGGGCGTCCCAGTGTGGGAGTGGACCACCGACGATGGCACGCACTACGAGACGACCGTCGACGACGAGGAGTTCACGCTCGTCGCGAACCTCGGCAACGAGACAACGAAGAGCAAGATGGCGCGACTCCGCTGTCTCAGCGGTGACTACGGCGGCTACTCGGTCACCGTCTACTCTAACCAGGAGCATCGGCGCAACGACGGCACGCGGGTGACCGTCGACTGCGACCTCCACGCCGTCACGCTCGGTCATCCGAGCCAGGTGATGAACCCCGCGGCGGACTTCGACGTCGTCGACTTCAAACACGGCGGCGTGCTCGAGGCGGCGATCCGCCGGCGGCTCCGTCGACGGCAGAGCCTCGCCGGCCGGATCGAGGACCGCCTCTAACCGACTGACATCGCAGAAAGACGTGCCGCGCCGACGGGGCGCGAGACAGCGGCCGACCGCCGCCATCCGGAAACTGGTCATCGATTCTGACAGCACACATGGACATATTCGGGAGAAACCCGACCGTCGACGGCAAAGCCCGTACGGTCCTGGGTGACCTTTCGGAGGACGCCTCACCGTTCGAGATCCTCCAGACGGTCGACCAGAAGGCGGGCGACGACGTCGACCGAGACGCAGTTGTACAGAAGATACGCGCCCTGGACGAGTCGGTCGACCAGAAGCTCGCCGCCCTCGAGGACGGCAACGACGTCGACCAGAAGGACATGCGGGAAGCTGCCGGCGCGGTCGCCGCCCGGACACCCCTCTCGCAGGCCGGCGCGATGGAACTTCTCTCGGCTACGATCGACGCGGCCGAGCAAATGGATCCCTCGGTGTTCGTCGACGAGTTCGGCGCCGTCGCCGAGGACCAGCACGTCGACGAAGACGAGCTCGACCAGCGAGCGCAGACCAACGACAACACATCAGACATGGACGACAACGACAACGACAACACGACCCCGGACGACCCGGACGTCGACCAGAAGCAGGAAAACGACAACGACCAGATGGACCCGATCGACCTCGTCGAGGAGATCGGCGGCTCGGATGCCCGAGACACCGTCGAGAACTACGCCGAGTCGGTCGGCAAGGATCCGCAGGAGGCCGCCGCCGAGTGGGTCTCCGAGAACGTCCCCGGCGTCACCGTCGAGGGCCACGGCAGCGACGCCGGTGCCAACGGTGACGGCGGCGACGTCGACACCGCGGGCAACGGCCCCGCGAATCCGGACCCCAACGCCCAGCCGGACCAGCCGGTCGACCAGATGCTCGAGGAGAAGGTCGACCAGAAGCTCGGCGACCTCAACATCAACGAGCGCGTCGCGGACGCCGTCACGGCCGACGAGGTCCTCTCGGAGATGGCCGGCGCGGTCGCCCAGAAGCTGGCGACTGACGACGACCTGGCCGACCAGCTCGTCGACACGGTCGACCAGAAGGGCGACTTCGCGACGACCGACGACACCGTCATCCCGGCCCCGGGCGACGACTCGCAGACCGTCGGTGAGGCCGGCGCGGTCACTGGAGGTGATGACGCATGAGCACTGCTGAGACGCATCCGTTCATGAACTACGCCGGCGGGAACAGCCCCAGCCGGTTCATCGAGCAGAATCTCGCCGGCGACGTCCCGCTCGACTGGGACGACGGCCTGCTCCAGCGGGCACAGTACGACACCTCGACCGAGGCGCACGTCAACGCCATCTTCACGGCGACGCTGTACGCGCAGTACAACCAGGAACACGAGTGGATCAACGCCCTCACGCAGGTCGACCGATTCAACGCCTCGCTCGAGGGGCCGGTCACCGCGAAGGCGTACCGTGCGGCCACTGACCCGGTCGACCTCCAGTCCCACACCGAGGGTGGACAGGTCCCCGACGGCCAGACGATGGGCGTCGAGGAGGTCGAGTTCGACCCCAAGCGGTCCGACTCCGTCATCGAGGTGTCGGACCTCCAGGAGATCTACGCGGCCATCGAGGACGCGGTCGGCTTCGAGGAGTTCTGGCAGCTCCAGCAGGAGCAGCTGGACCTCGCGATCGACCGGGACGGGATCGCCCAGGCTGTCATGGCCGGGGACACCCAGTACGGCAGCACCGACGAGATCACCACCCTCGACCGCGTCATCGCCTCCAGCGACGAGGAGGCGCAGGCGCAGGACCCCAACGGGACCGCCTACAACCCTGGCGATCTCGACTACGGGAACATCGAGCGGGCGAGTGACGACTGGGCGGACTCCTACGTCGACTTCGACGCGTCGAGCGTCCGCCAGCTGAACAACGACCTGTTCCCCTCGTTCCTGAACTCGATGAACGAGTTCGCCGACGTCGACGTCTTCAACGACACGGCGATCCTCACGGGCCACGACACCGCGGGCGTGCTCTCCGAGCTCGCCGCCGAGCGGAACAACGTCCGCAACCAGGCCGCGATGTCGGACTTCCGCACCGAGAGCGTCGGCGATGGCGAGACCATCAAGGGGCTCTCCGGGACGGCTCGGTACCGCGACTACGACGGCATCCCGATCATCGGCAACCAGCACGCGATCAAGCACGGCGACATCTCGTCGATCTTCATCGTCCCGACGGACACGATCCGTGGGCAGCCGCGGCTCGCGATCGAGCAGTTCGCCGAGCCGTACGTCGAGACGGCCGGCCGTGGCCAGTCGCAGGGCTACCTCGCGACCGGCAACTACCGGGACCAGGCGCTCATGACGCTGAACCACGAGGTCGTGAACCGCGACTTCGCTTCCGGTGGCCTGCTCCGCGACATCGGCGAGTAACCACCCATGAGCGACCGCGACACTACCACCATCACCATCACCGTCCTCATCGACGACACGCAGTACGTCCGCCAGGTCGAGGGGACACACTGGCGCCGAGACGACGAGCGCACGGTGTACGTCTACAACGACGACACCACGCTGCTCGAGGTCGAAGCCGAACACTTCGTCGAGGCGTTCCGCGAGGACCGCGTCGACACCATCACCACCGTTACTCAGTGACCACATCATGCCCATCAGTACACTCCCAAGCGCACGCGATTTCGAAGAGAAGGATCACGCCGAAGTCGAGTTCGTCGGCTTCCGGTACACTGGCGATCAGTCCACGAAGACCGACCACGACATCCGACAGCGCGTCGGGTACAACGGTCCGGCCAAGTTCCAGGCCGGCCGCGTCTACCTCGCGCTGCTGCCGACGTATCTCGACCCGAACCATGTCGAGAACAACAACATCGGCGTCCACGCCCTGGAGTCTCGCAACGACTTCGAGGTGATCTACGACCCCGAGCGGCTCGCGGAAGCACTGCTCGACCGCAACTACCTGCCGCCCGAGGTGTTCTACGAGGGCTTCGACCGGTGGAAGCGGCAGAAGGTCCTCGAGAAGCTGGACCTCGACGACGTCGGTCGGGTGTTCGAGAAGGACGACGAGGAACCCTACCGCAACCAGCTCCGCGAGATCGCCGGCGTCGAGTCCGACGACGAAGCGTCCATCTCGACGCAGCGCTCCGACGAGTACACCGGCCGGTTCAGCCGGTCGGAAGCGTCGGACGTCGTGAAGCTGCTCCGCCAGGACAGCGATGAGATCGACCTTCGGACGGCTGGCCTCACCGACATGGCCGACTACCTCACCCGGTTCGATCCGGCGACGGTCGAGACTGCGGCCGACGTCGTCAACGGCGACGCCGACGAGTCCGACCTCGAGATCTCCCGCGCCGATGACGGCGACAGTGACGACGAGAACGAGGACGACGCCGACGAGGACACCGACAGCGAGGGGTGACGCCCGATGTCCACCTCCGGTGACCCGATCCGGTACGCTACAGCCAACGAGGTCCTCCTCGCGCTCGATCCTGATACGGACCCGGAGACGGTCCCGGAACACACTCGCGAGCGGGCGATCAAGCGCGCTGCGAGCGCGACGGAGAAGTGGATCAACCGCACCGGGCGAGCGTTCCACCCCGTCCGCGTCGGCGCCGTCGACGAGCCACGGAGCTGGGAAGTCCACGACGTCCAGGACGCGAGCTCGTGGTCGCCAGCGACCGTCATCCTCGACAACGCCCGACCGATGCCGCTGGATCCGGCCGAGGGTGACGCCATCGAGATCCGCACCGGGCGCAGCCAGTGGGACGACGTCACCGACGAGGAGGGTGACGCGTGGGCGATGGACTACCGCCGTCGACGGCTCCGTGTGTTCGAGCGCCGGCTCGCCATCACGCCGCGTGACGATCCGAACACGAGCTTCGTCCGGATCACGTATCGCTACGGCCCGCTCGGCGAGGACGTCCAGATCAACGCGGACAACGTCGTCGAGAGTACTCCTCCGGACGTCCGTGAGGCGGTTGCGGCGAAGGCGGCGTCGATGCTCGCGCTCAGTGACGACACGAAGACTGGCATCCCCGATGACGGGCAGCTAGCCAGCCGCTCCTCGCGGAGTGAGGCGTTGAAGGCAGCCTACGAGGAGACGGCAGCCGAGTACAGCGGCTTCTCAACGGTATGAGTGACGAGCCTACCAACGACGGCGACGAGTCGGCCGCCGGCACAACTGAGGCAGACTATCGGTGGCGCTGGCTGTCGACGATCTACGCGTTCGCGTACGGCCTCGGTCTCCCGGCGTGGATCCTCACGAAGGGTACGGCCGACATCGGCGCAGTGTGGTCGTCGGCGCTCCTTCTCGCGTGGGGCTCGACCGTCGTGTACATCGTTGGGCCCGAGAACGTCCGCGCCTGGCAGGATCTTCGAGGCTCGGGAGGTAAGGGATGACCCTCGAGAACAGCTGGGACGACAAGGCTTCCGAGGCCATCCTCGACGATGCTGCGGCGAAGTTACTCGCGAATGACGGCCCTGTGATGGACGCTATCGAGGCGGCTCACGAGCGGCTCCGCGAGTATGGGCGTGAGTTCGACTACCACGTGGAGCCGATCATCGACTCGCTCCAAGGTCCGGCGATCATCGAGCAGTCCGACCGCCACTTCACGATCCGCTGGGGGTGGGACCACGAGGCCGCACCCTATCTTGAGTGGGGTACGCCCGAGCACACGATCGAGGGCGACCCGGTTCTCTCGTTCATCTGGGAGGACCGACACAACCCGCCGGACTGGGTCGCCGAGGAGTACGAACGCGAGGGCGGCGGCTACCGTGTGTTCCTTCCTGAGGTCGAAGTCGCCGGTATCCGTGAGACGCGCTTCGCGAGGCACGCGTTCGACTGGCTCCGGCGCGAGGTGGCGTCGTGACAGCGCCTGAGACACAGTGGGTGTTCGACACGGTCGCCGGGATCGTCGACGATACGTCGCTCGCGTGGGGGACCTCACAAGATGTCGACACCGACGCCGGCGAGGTGCCGATCCGCCGAGTCGACCGAAACGAGTCAGAGATTTTCGATGGGAGTATCCGGACACGGAAGTCCGAGCTCCAGACGTCGAACTACATCAGCGCCGCACTCGTCGATGACGACGAGTCGCACGGCGGGTTCGGCGGCGAGTACGACGCCGAGGCGATCGTCTCGCTCCGGATCGAGGGACTCACCCATCGAAAGCGAGGGCACATCGACCCGGACGGGCAGGAGGGGATCGACTTCACGACGCTGTACCGGCGCGTTCGCGAGGCGCTCAAGGCGGCCGACGAGTGGCCTGGCGTCGCCGGTGCCGACTACCACACCGTCTTTCTGGAGAACGGGACGAACCGGAGCAGCGACTGGCGTGACTTCTACGACTACCGCGTCGACGTCCGCTTCGACGGCTACGCGGACAGCTGATCACAGACCATGATTCCAACGACCAACACGACTGACGGAGGCGGAGGCACAGATGACCAGCGGTGGTAACGTCGATGTCGCGTTCGATCACGAGCCGGTCGGCGACTACGCCGGCGATCCGACTGATTCGACGCCGAAGACACCCGGACGAAACGGGACCGTCGAGACATCAGAGTTCGACAACGACACGACGCGACAGCGCAACTGGGGCAACGAAACCGTCGAAACGATCGAAGGCATCTTCGACGGTGCGGTCTCGTACTCGTTCGACCTCGTCGATCCCTGGTTCCTCAACCAGGTGTTCGGCCAGCCGCCGACTGCCGGTGGCGAGTCAGAGGCTCCGTACTCCTACACGTGGGAGTTCGTCTCGAACGAGATGCAGTCCGCGCGGTGGTACCTCGGTGCCGACCTTGTCAACGGGTACGCCGAGCGTGCGCTCCACGGCGTCGTCTTCACCGAGATGGAGATCTCCATCTCCATCGGCGACCCGGTACGCGTCTCGCTGTCTGGGTTCTACGCGACCGAGGTGCCGAACACACAGTTCACGCCGAGTTCGCAGCCGACGGCTGACGGGACGCCGCTCATCTTCCACGGTGGGTCGATCGAGATCCCGACGTCAACCGAGATCGTCCGACCGCAGTCGGGGACGCTCTCGGTGTCGACCGGTGCTCGCCCGCAGCGCGAGTGGGCGCGCGAGCCGGTCGCCGCCGTGATCGGCAACCCCGAACCGACGCTCAACCTGACATCGATCGTCATGGACACCGACCTGCTCGAGCTCGGGCTCGGTGCGAGTGACGGTCCGGCGACGAGCGTCGACGGCGCGGCCGACGGCGAGCTTGCGTTCCAGTCGCCCGGCGCGAACGCACTGCGATTCCCGATGGAGGGGATCACCCACTCGACGTACGGTTGGAACAACATCGGGAACGCCGAGGAGGACCTCACGGACGACAACGAGCTCGTGATCGATCGGCTGACGGCGGTCGCCGAGACGGCGTCCGCGGAGGCGAAGTGATGCCCCGCGACATCATCGAGCTTGACCTCGACGAGGAGGCCGACCGCCTCGCCGAGCGCCTCGACTCGATCGCGGCGGCCGAGGTCGACGGCGAGATCACCTCGGAGCAGGCGAACCAACTCGCCGGCAGCGTCGAGCAGCAGATGTACGCACTCGAGGAAGCGCTCGAGGAGCATGGCTCGGATGCGACGTGGTCGATCCGCGCGTTCACTCCCGGGGAGAAGGCGGAGCTCACCGGGCTGATCAGCCGTGCGAAAAAGCAGGCCGACCGGGCTCACCGAGACGTCGATGTCGAGGCGATGCTTGACAACTACTGGGCCGGCGCCGGCCTCGTCGACGCGCCGTTCCTCGACACCGACCCGAGCCTCCAGGAGCGCATCGCTGCCGTTCGGGACAAGCCGAACCCGTACCTGGCGGAGTTCATCGCGAACCGGGTGACCGAGGAGAACACCTTGGGAAACGGGCAGAGGCAGAGTTACTCCGAGCGTGTCGCGGCCGAGAGACAGGCCGCGTCGGACGAGCCTACCTCGGACGAGCCATCCTGATGTACTGCGGGTTCTCACCCGCACAGTTCGACGAGTTCCGCTGGGAGGATGTCGAGCTTCTCATGAGCGCGTTCCCATACCTCCAGCACCCACCCGTCGAGGTGACCGATGATTGAGTTCGAAACCCAGAACACCGTCGACGTCGTCGTCGACGACCGGTCACTCACCGAGGCGAAGGCTGACATCGAGGACGCGCTCTCCTCGGTCCCGCTCGACGTTCAGGCCGAAGTGACTGGCGCCGGCGGCGGGGGCGGCGAGGTCGCCGCTCGCGATCGGGCGCGACAGCGGCAGCTGCTCACGAAGCAGACTGACTCGATCGAAGGGCTGCGCGAAGAGCTCGCCGAGGGTGACGTCAGTAGCGAGTGGCAAGAGCAGCACTCGCTCTCCCGAGAGCGGAACCGACTGCTCCGCGAGATCGCCGAGCGAATCGACGAGGGCAACTTCGATCGGGCGGCTCGGTCGGGCGGCGGCCTCCTCGGCGGCGGCGCTGCGATCCTCGGCGGCGGCGCACTGCTCGGCGTCGGCGCGCTGTCGAGCGTGCTCTCGAGCTTCTCGTGGCCGTCGCTCCCGGAGTTCTCCTGGCCCGAGCTGCCGGACCTCGACCCACCCGCGGAGCCGGACTGGCACCCGCTCGACGTCGTCGAGCCGGATCCCGCTCCGGTGGAAGAACCGAGCGAGGCTCCGGTAGAGAAACCGAGCGAGGCTCCGGTAGAGGAGCCGGGCGAAGCGACCGTCGCGGAGCCGGATCAGGTGGAGGTGGCGGAGCCGGACCCGATGGAGGTAGAGGATCCTGGAAAGATGGAAGTCGCCGAGCCCTCTTGGACGCCGCTTGAGGTAGCTAACCCGACGACGTCCGAGAGTGGGTCGACGAGCGGGACGGAGTCTGGCTCTGGGATCGGTCTGCCCGAACTGCTCGCAGGTGGTATTGGTGGTGCGTTTGGGATCAAAGCGATCCAGCAGTTCGGATCCCAAGCAGCTATTCGGGGGTCATCGGCCGCATCTGGCGGTGCGTTCATGACGCCCGAAGGGCTCGGGATGACCGACTTCGAGGGCGCGAACCAGGCTCGCGGCCGATTCAACCAGTTCCTCGACAACCAGGGAGCTCCAGAGTCGTTCCGACTTCGACGTCTCGATCCAGAGAACGAGTCCCCCGGATCAGTGTTCTCGGCAGAGGGGCGTCAGGCACAGGCGGAAGGGCTCAAAAATATCGCCAGCCGCATCGAGGACGCGATCGCGAACCTCTCGGGCGGCGACGACACCCAGGGACGAACCGAGATCAACGTCGAATCGCGTGTCGAAGCAGACGGCATGACGCGCCGGGAAGTGGAACGAGCCACTGAGCAGGCGAAGCAGGAGGCACTCCGCGAGTTCGATCGTGCGATCCGGAGCAGCGCCAGCGGACAGTACTAGGTGACGCTGTGGTCGTATGCCCGTCTAAGTTGGAATATCGAGAATATAGAGATTGCTAGCGACGCAGACACGACAACCACGATGAAGTCACCTAGAGCCCACCCGTGGTAGATTCCACCGAGAGCTATCAGCGCCCCTAGAATCTCCATGATCCACTCTCGCGGGTCCTTCCCGATCGCCATACTCGCGACGTCTCACCCAGTTAGTAAAGAGGTTCGGGCAGTCCACGACGCAGTTTCCATTCATACCACATGACATCACTACCAACAGCTGACCGCGTCGCCTCGATCTCGATCGAGGGCGACCCAGACGGACAGGGGCGTCGGACGGCCACCTTCGAGCTGTTCACCGGCGGCGAGCAGGGGCTCCAGATCCATCCCGAACAACGTACCCAGGTCCGGGCGACACCGGGGGCTGGGCTCCTCGCGCTCGTCGACGGGACGATCAGCGAGTTCGTCGACGTGCCGATCAACAAGGATCTCTTCATCAACCTCGGCGGGTCGCAGTTCGCCGTCACGCTCGACTTCAACAGCTGGGAGGGCGCGACCGGACCCGATGGCAACCCGCTCCAGTGGGGCGACACGGGCGACCCGAGCGAGCACACGAAGAGCGACGCCACGGGCGAGCACCCGATCAACCAGGTGTCGTGTCTCTTCTGGTGGCTCCGCAACACGCGCGTCTCCTCGGTGAGCGGCGAGCTCTTCCCCGGCGCAGGGATCGCCGGCGACGGCCCGGCGACGCTTCGCTACGGGCAGCATCGCGAGGACGGCGTGTACGACCCACTCGACGTCGTCTTCGAGAACCCGGGCTCGGACTTCCCCGGTGAGTCGATGTCGACGTACAGCGGGTCGATCACTTGTATCGAGGCGATCGACGCCGGCGAGCCGATCGACGCAACTGCGAGGTCGACACGATGACCCGTCGCTACTACCGGTCGGAAGTCCCCGAGAGCAGCCTCGCGAGCAACCGGCTCGATGCCGCTCGCTCGCGGCTCTCTCGCCAGGGCGCTCTCGGCGGGAGTGGCCGTGTCGACCGCGTCTCGGGTGAGTCGCCGGACATCCGCCTGGATGTCGACTACCGCGGCCGCTACGCCGAGCGGATCGCACGGGAACTCCGTGAGGTGCTCTCCGCACCTGGCATCGAGAAAGCGCCGTTCGCGACGGTCGAGGCGAAGCAGGACGCGGATGCGTACTACACGGCCGAGCTCGTCGACGACGAGCCGGCGATGGTCCAGGCGCCGGGCGCGATCTCGGTCGGGGCAAACCTCGTCGAGGTCGGCACCCGCAACACGCACTGGGTCGGCGTGGACACCGCACCGAGCCAACCCGATCCAGGGCATCCGTTCGGGAACGGCACTGACGCGCTCGTCGGCATCCCTGCCGACGCCCGCCGCGTCCAGATCGTCGACTCGACGAGTGAGCCGACCCAGCGCGACCAGCCCATTCCGGTCGCGACCGTCACCGCCGAGCACGGCGACGTCGACCTGTACGACGCGAGTGCCGAGTCGATCGACGAGCCGATCTACCTATTCGACCTGGAATACGATCCGCAGGGCGACGTCGATCCGGGCGTGTGGGACACCTACGGGAACGCGAGCATCCTCGATTCGGACGACGTCGTCGCGTGGGGGCGCGTGTTCGACACGGGCCACGACTTCGGGGACGGTGAGCTCGTCATCGAGAACGGCCTGCTCCGCCTCCGAATCGACGAGCCCACCAACGCGGACGCCACCGCGACCCTCGAGGCCGAGACGTACGACGCCGGCGCGGACAGCTGGACCGCGGTTGATCTCCCCGCCTACCAGGACGGCGATCTCGACACGGACTGGCAGCCGGCCGACGTCGACCTCACCCGCATCAGCCAGGCACGTGTCGCCGCGCAGATCGAGTTCTCGGCCGAGGCCGGCACGAACGCGGGCGACACCTACGCGGCGGACGCCCAGCTGGACCGCGGGCGCGAGGCGCTGTTCGTGACGGAGACGAGCGACGGCGAGCTCCCGCCGGACCTGGAGGCGTTGCTCGCGCCGATCGCGGCGACATCAGTCGTGGATCCGGGCGTCGAGCAGGCGCTCGTTGCGCGTGAGGAGGTGCGTCGCTGATGGTCACCGAGAGTTGGTCGAGCCCAGGTGAGTACACGTGGACGGTTCCGGGCGACGTGCCGGGGCAAGTAACTGTTGAACTGTGGGGCGCGCAGGGTGGCGACGGTGACGGTGGAGCCACCGGAGGCGAAGGCGGATATGTCCATGCCACCATCCCTGTTTCGACCGGCGAGGATCTGGTAATCAACGTCGGTGGCGCTGGTGCGACCCCTTCAAACATCGATAGTGAAACCAGAAGCGGGGGCGGGCACAACGGCGGGGGCGATGCCTATCGTGTCGATAGCATAGTTGGTGGTGCGGGCGGTGGTGCGTCCGACATTCGGCAGGGTGGGTCAACACTCTCAGATCGGCTTGTAGTTGCGGCTGGCGGTGGTGGTGGAGGCCATGGCTGGGACTACAGCGAAAACGGCGGTGCTGGTGGTGCGAACGAGGGTGAATCGGGCGACGATACGTTCGAGTCGTACGGCGGAGGGGGTGGTACACAGGTTGATGGTGGCTCCGGCGGCGGGCTTCAGTACAACGGGAGCGATGGACTTGACGGGTCGTTGGGACAGGGGGGAGACGGCGTCCATTACTATACTAGTTCAGCCAGCGGAGCGGGCGGCGGCGGCTACTACGGCGGCGGGTCTGGCGCTTGTTCGGACCGTGGCGATGGGGACGCTGCTGGCGGTGGCGGCGGCTCGAACTACACCGGGGGCGCGACGGCCGTCACGACCAACCAGCGCGGCGGCTCGACCGGTGACGGCGAGGTCGTCATTACATACGAGACGCTTACGATCCCCTCGGTGTCAGCATCGTACGTCGCGGATGACCAGATCGACGTGACGATCACGGACTCGTCGGCCGACGAATACGACGTCCAGATGCGTCGGGACGGCGGGTCGTGGGAGTCGCCGGCCGGCGGCCCGTCGTCGCCCTCGTCGACGGGGACGTACAGTTATGGCCCTGCGGGCGACACGGCGTACGGCCGGCAGGTCGGGGTCGACTCGTCGTTCGAGTTCCGGGTGCGGTGGGTCTCGGGCGGCACGACGGGCGACTGGGCGTACTCCGGGACGGTGAAAACGAGCCCTCTTCCGCCGCACGATCCGAGCGTGAGTCGGCCGGACGCGTCGACGATTCAGATACACGGGACAGTACAGTCCGACATCAGTTCGAAGATCCGCGTCGAATTCCGCGAAGACATCGGGAACGGGTACAACGATTGGAGCGGCTTCGATTTGGTCGCCGAAGGAGATACAGATCAATTGACATCGGGGTCTGTTGAATCCAAAGGATCCGATTTCACGTTCACCTACGAGACAGGAGAGAGTTATCCCGGATACAGCGGAGACCCGCTCAACGACAACGCTCGGTACCAGTTCCGGCTCCGCACGTGGAACGACCCCAACGGTACGGAACGGAAGGTGTCCAAGTGGGTCTACGCCGACTACGGCAACGAGGGCAACGTGTTCCTCGATACTCAATTCGATACAGAAAGTTGGGATTACGAGGCTGGTTCACCGGAACTTTGGTCAAGCGAGATAACTGATATTGCCGGTGGTGGACCACAGTACGGCAGCAACTCCGCCTTGATACGCGGTGGCGAAGACATAGAGTTCGATTTGGCGGGCCTCGACAGCAGCCCGACCGATGACGTGGTCGTCCTTGCGTGGGTCGGTGTCGGGTCGATGGACGCCGCCAGTGAGGACGGGATCGTCGAGTGGTACGACGGCAGCAGTTGGCAGCAGATAAGCGGCCCGTACGGATGGGAGTACAACAAGCAGGGGTGGTTTCAGGTCCACGCAACCGTGCCCGCATCCTACATCGAGGGCGGCAACAACAACCTCCGAATAGGGAACGTGGCCGGTTCGGCGGACGACTATCTCGCCGTCGATCGTGTCGTCGTCTCGGACATCCTCCACGAGTACACGGAGCCCGCTACGCCGTCGAACCTGTCGCTGGACGTGTCGACGCAGCGAGAGATAACCGGGACGTGGGACCTGAACGCGTCGGTCGCCGACACGGCCGTCCGTGACACCGAAACGTGGTTCGCCCCCACCGACGAATCGCTCAACGGCGCGAACCGTGCCGGCGGGCTGGAGTCGTACACGTTCGACGGGCTGCTCGACGGCGAACGCTACCGACTGGAGGTGAACGACTCTATCATCCAGTACCGCCGCGGATCGGCGGGTCTCGAGATGGACACCGACCGCATCGGTACGGAAGCGACGACCATCCTTCCCGCGCCGACCGGCTTCGCCGTCTCGAACGTCACCGACTCGACCGCCGACTACGCGTGGCAGTCGAACCACAACTACGGGGACGTGCTCGTCCAGTTCAAGCCGACGGACGCGGGATCGTGGACGACCGTCGCGACGCGCGACCTGAACGCGACCACTGAGACGGTCACCGGGCTGCGGAACGGCGAGGCGTACGACGCCCGCGTGGTCGCGAACACGGAGCACGCCCAGACGGAGGACGATTCCTGATGCCCCGACAGTTCACCACCGGCCTCCCGGACGAGGACCAGCCGCTGCTCGGCAACGGCGTCGAGGACGAGATCGCCGTCGACCGCGAGAGCGCACCCACGAACTACGGCGATGTCCGCATCCAGATCCGCGAGACTGGGGCGTCGTCGTGGGACGGATCGGCCGCCGGCTTCGGGGAGTTCATCGGCGCGTTCGACACGATCACGATGGAATTCGTCGGCCGCGAGGACGGCGAGAGGTACGAGGTCCGCGCCCGCACCGAGACCGAGCACGTCACGGGGGGATGGACCGAGCCGGTCGCGATCACCACGCAGTTCCCCGGCGCAACGGCGCTGACAATGACAGCCGCCGGGACGACGACTGTCGACCTCGCATGGACGGACAACGCCGACAACGAGACGGGCCAGCGCGTCATCCGCGAGCGACAGCGTGCGGACGGCACCTGGCGTCGGCAGCGGGTGGTGGCCGACGCCGGCGTCGACGCCGAGACGTTCACCGACGACACGGCCCAGCCCGACCGGACGTACCGCTACCGGGTCGAGCCGTACACCGAGCACACGAGCGCGCAGTCCGACACGGTCACGGCGACGACCGACGCCCTCGCCGGCGTGCGCGACCGCCGCGTCGCCGCCCGGGGCTGGACCGTCGAGGTCGACCACCCGTCGGGCGACACGCTCCGGCCGACCGTCCTCGAGGGCGCGGAGTGGCGACCGCGACTCAAGGCCAAGCCCCAGGTCCGCATCCCCGTCCCGAAGTCCGACACCTGGGAGGCCGAGGGCGTCGAAGGCTCCACGATCCGCGCCTGGAAGCACGGCACGCGTCTGCCGATCGGCGAGGTCCGCAGCGTCGAGCGCGAGGAGGGCCAGGGTGGCACGCGGGACGTCATCATCGCGGCCGGCGGCGTGGCGCTGGATGACGACGTCGAGGGCATCGAGTACCCCGAGGAAGACGCGCACATCGCCGCCGAGGAAGTCATCACCGACGAGCTCGGCTGGGTTGCGAACGTCGACGACCCGCAGACGAGCGCTCGCGAGGACGTCCGCATCTACCAGGCGAGCGACAGCGCGGACTTCAGCGGCGGTATCGAGGGCGAGAGCGGCGGCGACCCGTTCCCGGCGACGTCGCCGCTCACCGTCCAGGACAACGAGGTCTATGCCGAGGCCACGGGGTGGTTCCAGGAGGCCGAGGACGCTGACGGTGGTGGCGTCACGAACACCACGCAGGGCGGCGAGTGGTCGGACGGACAGGCCGTCGAGCTCCGGTCAGGCGACAGCCGGACGTTCGACCTCGACACTGAGCACACCATCCCGCAAGGAGAGCTCTACCTGACGCTCGTCTACGCGATCCCGAGTGATACGGGCCCGGGGCTCGAAGTGACCGTCGACGTCGACGGCGGCAGTGAGATCGTCGTCGAGTCGTTCGGCGAGGGCGGGCTCAACCCGACCGGTGGCGACTTCGATCTCGCGGCCTTCGAGGTGCTGCTGACGGACGGGGACGTCGGCGATCTCCCGCCCGGGAACCACAGCGTCGAGGTCGGCATTCCCGTCACGTCCGGCGGGGAGATGCTTCTGGACTTCGTCCACCAACGCGACGACCGCTTCAGCTACGATCTGGGCGACACCACGCCCGTCGACGGCGTGGTCACTGGCTGGCAGCAGCACCCGGCGGACGTCGACGTCGTGTTCGAGCCGATCTCCTCGGTCGAGCAGGTGGTCGCCGGCCAGCTGGACGTCGAGATGGCGACCGACCAGGGCCCGGTCGCGCTCGGCCTCCGGAACGACACGACCGCGTCGTGGACGGAGGGATCGGGCACGTCGTTCGCGACCGACTTCGCGTCGCCGAGCCAGCTGCTCCAAGCACGCGTCACGCTCGGCCGTGAGGACTCCGGCTCGCAGTCCGGGCAGTTCGGCGACGTTCCGCATCGGTTGGACTTCCTCAACCTCTACGCCGATCTCGTGAACACGCCCGTCCTCATCGACTTCGTCCATCGCGGGTCGATCCTCGATCTGCTCAACCGGATCGCCGACGCTGGAAACTTCATCTGGGAGCTCCGTCGCGCGAGCGAGAGTGCCGACGCGGAGTACCGCATCGAGTGGACGCAGCCCGGCCAGCGGGTCGCCGACCGGGAGCCGACGCTCGTCTCCTATCAGGGCCGGCGGACGATCGAGGGGAGCTATCAGCGCGTCATCGCGGAGGGCAAGACCGCGCGCGTCGAGGCCGAGACGGTCACGACCAACGACTACGGGCTCAACGTCGGCCTCGACGAGGGGCCGGTCGACGCCGGCTCGGAGACCGTCTACGACGTCGGTGATCGCTCGAGCACCTACGAGCGCAACATCGACTACACCATCGGCCACTCCGAGGGGACGCTCACCATCCTCGAGGGCGGGTCGATGTCACCCGATACGGACTACCAGATCGATTACGAGTGGCGCTACGAGGGGCGGTACGCACAGCCCGGCGTCGCCGACCCGAACACGCTTCGCGAGCAGTTCCCCGACGCGACGTCGGACCGAGAGTGCGAGCAGCTCGCGCTCGCCGTCGTTCGCGAGGTCGCGGCGCCGCTTGAGGAGGCCGAGGTGACCATCCGCGAGGACGACCCCGACCGGCCGCTCGTCGCGTCGATCCCGGCCGACCGGCTGCCGTTCGAGGGCCCGCTCAAGGTGCGCGAGGTGAGCGCCGATGCTCGCGAGGTGACGCTGACGCTCGGGAGTCGAGAGAGTGCGGGCGACGTCGTCGACAACTTCAACGACCGGCTCTCGGCGGTCGCGCGGAACGTCTGAGGCGCGGCGCCGAGGCAGTCGGGGCCGCGACGCACGGCAGGACATGGTTAGGGAGGAGGACAAGAAGGCGGATGGGATGGGGAGGGAAACCGTCTTGCCTCCAACAGGGACCAACGGTCCCTAAGAAATGCTGGGGAGTCAGGAAGTGAATGCCTTTCGGTGGTTCCGATATCGCGAGAAACAGTATGTTCGACACAGTCACACCGTCAGCTAGTCGTATCGTTCTCGAACACGCGACCCTGATCGCGCCGGTCGTCGGCCTTCTGTTGCTGCTGGCCGCGCGTCACTACCTTGGTCGGTGGCCCGATCTGTGGCGCTTCCGGCGCGCGGTCCTCCCGGTCGTCGACCGGCTCGCCGACGGTGACTACGACGAGGAGCTCGATGTCGTCGAGGGACACACCGCTATCGATGTGTCCGCGGCGACCGACGCGCTCCCGGAGAAGACCGGGCTGCCGCTCCAGGCGAGTGAGTACGTCGGCGTCCTGGACGCGCCGCCCGGCGACGTTCGCGAGGAGCTCCGTGGGATGCCGCGAGTGTGGCCGAACACGCTCGCGTCGATCCAGTTCGACGTCGTCGACGGCGAGCGCGTGTGGGAGGTCGGCAGCTACGCCTACAGGCCGCAGGGGTTCTTGGGCTCGTGGCAGTATCACGTCCGGCTCACGCCCGCCGACGGCGGGCAGAAGACTGCGCTCTGGGCGCACTACGAGAAGTCGGCCTGGCGGCATCCGGTGGATCACTACAACGCCGTGGGATGGGATGCCGACGAGGGCGTCCGTGAGATCGCGTCGATGTTCACGAGCGACCAGCGGTTCGCTACGAGCGACCGGGCTGTAGAACTGACAGTGAAGTAAGGACCCTTATGGGTTTGTATGCGAAGATTACATTACAAGGGTACCATAATGTACTGTCGTAATGGTGCCTCACATCCACCCCGACGTTGAGGAGGTGCGTGCGAACCCGACTAGTGGTGAGCACATGACTCTCGTGCTTGTGGTGGATGAAGAGAAATCCCTCGAGATCGTAAACCGAATCTCTGAGACAACGGGAGTCGAATTGACTCGTGAGCTAGACGAAGGTGTACTCATACTCAATAGTCTAGAAGAACAGGTTGAGACCGTTGTGGCTCTTCCAGGAGTCCGCTCAGTTTCCCCTGACGGGGAAGCCGAAATCCTCCAGTAACGTCCGTGTTGCCTGAATGGGTTTCATCGGCAGAAGAATATCGCGAATTTATTTTCCGTGCTCATCGAGAGAGCACAAATGCACTCTCTGTTGGAGAGGGTGGCTTTGGTGTTCATGTAGGGATCCTTGATTCAGCTCGAACACTACCGAATGCCGACGGCACATCCACGCAGATCAAGCACGAACGACGCTTTATCGACACGGATCAAGACCTCACGACACCACACGCAACCCGTGTGTTCGATCTTATCCAGCAGTATGCTCCTCATATCACAGTCAGCCTCTATCAGGTGATCAATTCAAACGGGGATCTGGAGGTGGCTGGATATCATGACGCAATTGATGCGGCTATCTCCGATGAGGTAGACATTCTCAATATTTCAATCGGGGATCCGTGGGACATTCCTGTGTACGCTCACCCCCTCTACAGTAAAACACAGAAGGCGGTGGATTCAGGCATAACAGTTGTCGCAGCAGCGGGGAACAATAAAGGTGACCAGCCGAAGCCACCAGTACACATTCCGGCTGTAGTTGATGACGTAATCGCGGTGAACGGGTTCGTCACACGCTGTCCTCAGTCAAAATCGGATACGCACGAACGACGGGAGTCTGGACCATACTACCTTGATGTGGAGACCTCTAATACAGAAACACAACTCGCAGAGGGTGTGTACTGTGGGTACAATGGTTGTGATGGCCGTAGCTGTATAAAAAAACAGACAGAAACTGGATGGTGGGGTAACCCAAGTGTCAAGAACGACAAACCCGATGTCTCAGCACCAGTTATTTACCCCTATGGATCTGGGGATAAGGTGGACTTTTTTGAGGGATCAAGCTACGCAGCACCGATAGTCACAGGCATCTTAGCAGAGGCTTACGGAGAAATTAAACACAGTGTACAAAATCTGCCAACTCCAGCAGAGGTGAGATCACTAGTTCGAGAGACAGCAACACCCGTTAGAGAGAGTGAGATTAGGAAAATAAACGGCTTCAAGATCCACGAAGAGATCTCGAAGAGATACGGAAGTGGCGAGGCGCCTCTCAGTCACTAATTAGTCACAGGCTCCAAAGGCTCTTCACCACCCTGCTGACAGGTGACCACGCGCTCGTCAGTCGTCTCGTTTGCCCGCGGCTCGATACAGCTGGAGTGCCTGGCGGATGTGATAGTTCTTTTCCGCGCTATCGACCGTCTCAAGTGCGTCGTAGAGATGCTGGGCAGCGTCGCCGTCCTGGAGGGAAGGGGACATACCCGGCGGTGCGTGCTCGCCATAATAAAGATGACTTTTTGTGATGTTTCTGATTAGCGAGAGGTTACGCGAAGTCGCCGGCGATCGTCGTGTGCTTGGTCGCCATCCCGCAGCGACGTACGGACGCTTTGATACGACCGCCTCTTCACCCCTCGTGACATCACGTGTGAACCCTGTACTCGCGGTGGGATCAACTAGCGCTCCCACCACTAGTCGATGTCGCGCGCCTCAATGTCGACGCTGAACGTCACGCCGCACGAGCAGTGGACACCGACTTGGATCGCTTCGACCGAGATCGGCGACCGCTCTTTTCAGCAGTTCGGACACGCGGCAGTGAAGGTCTCAGTCATGGTCACCGAGACAGACAGCGCACGCAACTGTAAGTCCAAGGCGTAGGCACTGAGCACACCGAGAACCGCCGTTGGAGACACCGTCGCTAGAGCATCGAGAACTGTCGCAACGATATAGGCTATCAGTCAAAATAGTACTTGAGAAAAACTGTCTCGCCTGAGTTGTGGGCAGTCGCTCTCGCGGTGTCGTCGTTGACGGGATGCCCTCCGCAGCACGAGTCACTCGTTGGGAACGCACAGAAGAGCTATACCTCGGAAAGGGACGATGGTACACGAGCAATGACAGATGGGACAAATCGCCGATCCTTCCTCGCCGTAACTGGGACGAGTACCGCTGCGGCCCTCGCCGGCTGCTCCGGAGGGTCGCCGTTCCAAACCGATGATGGTAACGAGACGACGGAGGATGGCGACGATTCCGAGACAGAAGCGACAGAAGCGACAGAAGCGACGGAAGCGACACTAACGCTCCAGGTCCAACCGGACCAGGACGCACTGACGACCGCCCAAGAGGACCTCCAAGAAGCGATCGACGAGGGGGAGATCACCCGACAGGAGGCGCAAGAAGAGTACCAAAGCACACAAACGGAATTGACGGCAGAAGCGGTGAGCGCCTACGAAGAAACCGCGGCGGACACCGACGGCGTCTCGGTCGAGGACGCGGAACCAGAGGACGGCCTTCTCCGTGTCAGCGCACCCGCTGCGACGTTCGTCAGCGGGCTTCAAGACGGCGATGTTAGGGCGGTTCTGCCCAGTGAGTACTACGATCAGTATCTCCAGCAGCAGCAGATTCAAGAGCAGATCGCCAACCAGCAGGAAGACGACGGGAACACGACCGACGAGTGAAGTTGTCGAGCGGTCGCACGATCGTCGACGAGGGCGTTCGGGAGGTGGCGTCGTGGTTTGCGAGTGACGAGTGGTTCAGGTTGTTTCGTACCAAGAAATAAATAGGAGCCATCGAAAGCACTGGTATCCACCAGCGCTTTCAATAGAGGACCGTCACAACCTGGGACAGAACCCAGATCCCGACGATCGCAACGAAAGCTGCTCTGAACAGCTCATTCACGATTTCGGCGTTCATTTGTCTTGTGTCGCTGGTGGATTCATTACCGTCCAGCGACATCTCGAAGCACATTCTCGTGGTATAAAAACACCCATGTGCCGGGTAAGGACAGTTGGGATACTCTTATCCCTGTATGCTTTTTCGGACTCCGCTATCGCTCCCACCACTCGTTGACATCCCGCGCCTCAATGTCGACACTGAAGCTCACGCCACACGAGCAGTGGACGCCGATCTGCCCGGCGTGGTCGGTCATGTGCTTTTTTTCCTCGCCGCAACCAGGGCAGGCGACGCTGAAGTGCTCGGCCATACTGGACAGTCGCTCGCGAGAGCTAAAAGAGCGTGCGGCTAGGGTTCGTCGAGCAGCTCGTCGCGCGCCTGCTTCAACTCATGATATCGGATGGTCGTACTCGTGGAACGCGTACTCGCCTTTCCGCATCACCCAGTAGTGACCGCCCGCCTGGACGACATCGCCCCGCTCGAGGGCGGTCGCGAGCAGCTCCCGAGCGTGGTCGTCGTCGACGTCGAGCTCGTCGTTCGCGAGGTCGCCGATCTCGTCTTCATCGAGTGCTGGATTCTCGGCGACGAGTCGGACGATCGCGTCGTATGCCGTCATTTCATACCCAACAGCTGCGGTTCCGCGCGTCAACAGCCTTATTCTCCGATTCACGTGCGTTCTCGTAGTTGCCACCCTCGGCCGCAGCGGAAGCATCATTCATGTGGGTCGCGGAATCCAGCATCGCTCCCGCAGCGCAGGTTCGCTCGATGAATACGTCTCGGATGGAGGCCGGGACTTCGGATTCGGCTTGTAGATACTGTGTCTGAGCAGTACTTAGATGCTGGCTCGCCTCGAGGAACGTTTCCTCGGCGTCCGCGTACTCCTCTTCATCTTCGTACGTCTCCATGGCGGCCCAGTACAACTCCAGACCGGTGTAGAAGGGGATCGTCGCATCCGTGTAGATGAGATACGCATCTGTAAGTTCAGCCAGTTCGTCGAACGCCTCGGTTGTGCGCGTTCGACTGATCGCATCCGTGTCGACGACGTCGATCTCGATTCCATCGAGACGTTCGCGGGCCGATGTGATCGGTTCAGATCCATCCGAAAACAGCCCACCTGCCTCATCCAATTTCTCGATCGAATCCTCATATCGTTGCGTGTTCCGATACGCCTCCGCCGTCGAGAGCGTGTTGAGTGCCTCGCCGATCGTCTCAAGCCCGGTTGTGAACTCACGGAGCACTGAGACGTAGTCGCGGTAGGCCTGGAGTTCCTCTTCAGAAATCACGTCGGTAGGCGACTCGATCCGGTCAAGTGCTTCATCGGCCTGATCAAGCGCGAGATGGATCGCATCCGTCGAGACCGAGGCATCTGGTCCAATCGAAAACGAGAACGTCGTCTCCTGCTCGATGAGCCGAACCGCGCGGTCGATGTTGTCCTCCGCGTCCTCGAGCGCTTCCTCGACATCGACATCTGACTCCCCGCTGTCCGACCCATCGCTCGTGTTGCCTGATGCTTCCGTCGACGAGTCAGCACTTGTGTTGTTCGACGACTCTGGTGACGAGTCGTCAGTGGCGGGAGGCTGGCCGTCCGATACGCAGCCGGCCACTGCGATCGTCCCCGTACTCCCGAGTAGCTTGAGTGCCCCCCTCCGATTCATAGCTCGTTGTCACTTGCCGTGAGCAATAAATCCGTGCTTAATCTTGGTAGCTAATTAAGCAGACTCGAGAAGTGTGTCGCCAAAGTTCATCCATCAATTCCTCCGTCTTCACCCGCAGAGCGGCCACTTATCCGACCTCATTGAGCCCGCCGGTGCCAGGTCAACGGTCATGAGAACTCTACCTCAAGCAGTCCAGCCGCTGCGGAGACATCGAATACATCCGACCCATAAAACACCGATAGTGGGAGCTCCCGCTCAGGGTTCGCGTATTCCTCCTGCCAGAGCAGGGCGAGCTCTTTCAGATCAGACGCCCGAACCAACCGGATATCCGTCCCGATCTGCATCTCCAATTTCATCGCATTCGTCTCCGCTTGGTCTGTGAAGTCCGGGGCGATGATGAGGAACCACTCGACATCGTGCTGCTTGCTCTTGGTGTCGATGTAGCTCTTGATCTTACTCCGGGTGTCACTCCCCAGCTTGAACTTGTTTCGACGTCGCTTGTTATCCCACAGCAGCCACTTCCCACCCTGCTCGATCTCACCGTCTGCGACCATCCCCGTTGCCTGCTGGCCTAACTGGTTCACCCCCTCGAGGTTGAACGCCTCACGGAAGATCTCTCCAGTCGCGTCTTCGAACAGGATATCGAGCTTCTCCTCAGCGTTATCGGCGTCGACGAGGTCCTGGAGCTGCGGTGGGACCTGGTTGACTGCGCCATCGGCGATCTCCTCATAGGCACCAAGATAGAGGTCGACCGCCGGTTCGCCCTCCTCGACGGACTTCTGCGACTGCTCAAAGTACTCGATGATGGCCGAAACCATCTCGTCGGTCTTCTGCTTGTGAGCGTCGAGGCCGTACTGATCGACGATATTCTTCAACTCGTCTTTGTCAACGACTTCTTTCAGCAGTTCGCTCGGGTAGATCCCGGCTTGGGCGATGTTCTCGCGACGGTTCTCGTTTTTACCGTAGTTTTTCCCCTCGACCCCGAACCGTTCACGAGCCTCGATCAGAACGGACTGCTGGTCGAATACATCGAGCGTCTCCAGCATCGCCAGCAGATTCTCCTCCGACATCTCATAGTACAACCAATCGCGTACGACCTCGATGTAGTCCTCCGGGATCCCGACGAGTTCCTTGGTATGCTCTCCGTTCACCTCATACACGAGCGCCTGCTCCTGAAGCGACCAGAGTCCCTTTTCGATCGTATCGAGTGCGTGCTCGGGACTATCCGACCGGGAGACCTTCGGGAACCGTCCGATCGACGAGAGACGTCTGAAAAAGTCCAGCCAGGTGTAGTACTCGTGTTTGCTCTCCTGGGCCCGGTTGTGGAGTTCGAAGTAGCTGTACACCATGTGGAGCTCCGAGTCGTCGACTTGGTTCTGATAGTCGACGGCCGCCTGGGAGAGATGGAGGAGATCGTCCGTGTCGTCAAACGACTCTTCGTCGTACTTCTCGATAAATGAGCGCTGCCAGTCCTGGACTGCGTCGAGGAGATCTCCTTTCTCCATGTTGTAGTCGGGCTGTTGGATGAGCTGACGCAGAATCCCGTATCGAATGACGAGCGCCTGGTATGGAGAATCGTTGATCGCAGTCACCCGCGGCGGAGTAAAGTCATTCAGTTCGGTCCGGAGGCGCTCCGGATCGGCGAGTGCCGGAACATACGTCTTCAGGTACTTCTCCCGGTCATCAAACCCGTCATGTTTGAACGACTCCGGGTCAAAGTCGTCCGTTTGAGCCTTCGTGTCGTCTTTCACGAAGCGCTTCCGTTCGTAACTGTTCCAATCTCTATCGATGAGATCGATTAGCTCCATGGGATAAGCTGTCATCATTACCGTTACACTTCAATCTGAGTGATCGTTAGGATTCGTGAGATCTGCCTGTTGGAATGATCCGCAGTCGAAAGTGGGAGTTACACGAAGTCGCCAAGTGCACCCTGCCCGTCTTCCCGTGTCGTCTCTTGTCCCCGTTGGACCTCCTGACACTCCGAGCAGAGGAAGTCACCCGCGATCGTTGTCGCCTCGGTCTCGGTCCCGCAGCGTTCGCAGTGACCGTCCGCGCAACTCGTACAGAGCGTCTCGCCGTCGACATCGACGAGGACCGCGCCGTTCGAGGCGACGCCGCAGTCGGTACACTCACTCATGATCAGTTCGACGCCAGCTCTGCCAGCACCTGCTCGTACGTCTCTTCGATCGTCGCGTCGTCGACATCGTAGTTCCCGAGCTCGGCCTCGACCTTCTCACGGATGTTCGGCGCGATGGAGCCGTTCTTGTTCTTCCGGACGAAACCGTGGTCGATCACTGTGCTCATGTCCTCGTAGTGCGAGCTGCTCGGGTTGCTTTGTAGGCCGAACGTCCGCTGAGCCCACTCTTTCTGGCTGCTGACCGTCTTGCCGTGCGCCTCGATGTACTTCAGAAGGCGACGCTGGCGCTCGTTCAGGTTCTCGATTGTCGAGACGATCCGGTCGACGGCGTCCTGCTGGAACTCCGCCATGATCGAGCTCTCAACCGTCGACGACGTCGGGGATTCGGGGGCGGCGTCATCGGTCGTGGTCTCGGGCTCGGCCGGCGGTGCTAGGTCGACATCAACCTCGAACGTCTCGACGAGCGCGGCGACGTCCTCACGCGCGCCCTCGAACGCCGACCGGAACTCTTGGACGTCCGCTTCGAGGTCGGCCACCGCCTCCTGTAGAGCCTCGTTCTGCTCGGCGAACTCGTCGCGCTCGTCCTGGACGTCATCGAGTTGGTCCTGGATCCGGTCGCGCTCCTGCTTCAGCTCGTCGACGCGGCCTTGGAGCTCCTGGACGCCCTCGCCGACCTCCGCCGCAGCGCCGGCGCCAGCGCCGCCGTTCCCCGAGCCGACGAGGCGCTCCATCGCATCCGAGAGCTTGTCGACGTTCGCGAGCTCCTCCTCCAGCTCTGCCTTCTCCTCGCGAAGCCGCTCGTTCTCCTCACGGAGCCGCTCGAGTTCGTCCTCGCGCTCGGCACGGCGCTCGCGTTCGGCCTCGACGTCGTCCTGGATCTCCTCGAGGACGTTGCTCAGTTCGTCGGGGGTCTCGGGGAGCTCGAAGGACTCCTCACGAGGGTCCGGCGACCGGCGCTTCCGGACCTTCGTCGGGCCCACGAGGTCGCCGTCCGTGATGGACTCACCGCGCGCGAGGATCTCTCCGGTACCGAGGTTCGCCAGCTCGTCCTCCGAGCAGCGAAGCGCGTCCGCCGTCCGGTCGACGTCCTCGTCCCCCGGCTTGTGGGCGATGTAGTCGTCACACAACTGGATCACTCCGTTGTGGAGGAACGCCCGACGCTGGTAGCCGGACACGACGGAGATCCCCTTGTTCCCGCCCTCGGTCGCGACCTTGATGAGCTGGCCGCGGCACCGCTTGACGTGCTCGTCGAGCTCGGGCTCGGGCGCGGAGTTCTTCGGCGCGAGGTAGTGAACCTCGTCGACGACCAGGAGGCTCTTCGTCCGGTCCCCGCTCCGGTATTTCTCGTGGGCCCGGTCGTTCAGGCTCCGGACTGCGCGGGCTGCGGCCTCGTGGACGCGAGAGCCGTCCTGCTCGTAGTCGGCGTACGTCGAGACGTCGAGGAGGATCTTCATCCCGCGGTCGAGGATCCAGCTGCCGATCTGGTCGAGGTCCTCGAGGCCGACCGCCAGGTCGACGCCCTCCTCTTCGCGAGCGCCGACGACGACGATGTCCTCGTCCTCGAGGCGGACGGGGCTGAGCGCGCCCAGCCGCTCGATGATCAGCGTCGGGATCGAGACGTCAGCGAGGTCCTCGAGGATGACGGCGAGCGTGTTGGACTTGCCCGTCCCAGAGGTCCCCTCGACACTGAGTCTGAAGTCTTGTGTCGCGACCGGATCGAAGCCGACGTCGCCCAGCGTGACCGTGGAGTCGGCGGTCTCGCCCCCGTCCGCGAGTTCAGTCTGGGCGCTCATCGCACACCTCGTCGACGACCATCTCGTACGCTTCGGGGAAGTACTCCTCGAGGAACTCGACGTCGTCTCCGAATCGTTTCCGGATTCGGTTCCGGACGATGCTCTTCACTTTGTACTCGTAGTTGTCCGACACATCGGCGTCGCCGCTGATGATCTCCCGCTCCCGATCGGTCACCAGGGCGCGACCCTCCTCTGACATCAACTCCTCTCTTTCTGGCGTGGCCATATATTACCTCATGTCGTAATCATACGCCATACCGTAAATAGATTACCCTAAAGAGTATGTACTCTAAAGAGTGTATACGCTATGGAGTAAGATATAAGTGGGTGGCCGATAGACTATGGAGTAGGAAGCACCGGAACGCGGTCAGAATATGGCCGCCGGCGCTGGAACGCCGACGACCGGTGCTGTCCACTAACGACAGCATGTCAACAACCGAAACCCGACCCCAAAACGGTACTGGTAGCACAGAGCAGATCACCGACCTGCGCGACCTTCGCGTCGGCGACCGCGTCCGGCTAGAGGGACGCCCCAAGCCCGTCGAGGTCGTCGAGCTCGGCGTTCGCGAGAAGCACGACGCCCGCATCCCGAAGACGATCGAGACGCCGCTCGTCCGCGTCCGTGGTGACTGGGCGAACGCCGTCGACGTCGTCCTCGCGCACAAGCTCAACCGCTGGGACGACGGTGCCGTCCTCGAGGAGCTCGACGCCATCGTCGCCTGTGAGGACGAGACGCTCGAGCGTGGCGCGACCGTGACCGTCGAGCGCGTGGCCCGCGCCGAGGAGGTGGCCTGATGCGCGACATCATTCCCGCCGCGGAGAAGCGGATGAACGATATCGAGTCGGACGCGGCCGACGGGTTCGAGGCGACGATCTTGGAGAATCGGATGTACGAGGCGATCGGGCAGTCCGACGAAGTCCGCCAGCTCGTCGACGTCGCCGAGCGAGCATACGCCGTCGAAGAGGACAAGCGGTACGTGCGGCGCGCTCGTCGGGCGGCGTTCGGCGCCGCCGAAGAGCTCAACGAGCAGATAGACCTCGTCGTCGACGCCGCGATCGCCGCCGAGTGCGAGGCAGTGATCGAGGACGCCCGCGACGGCTGGTTCGATGACCATGCCGACGACGAGACGATCGAGGCTGCGTTCCAGGAGGCGTGTTCGTGGCTCGTCGAGCACGAACGTGCGGCTCGAGACGCCGGCATCGACGTCGATGGTGTCGTCTGGGATGAGGACGCCGACGAGGAGGTGTCGGCCGATGTCTGAGCAGGGTGCGATCGACCAGGACTTCGACGATGCCGAGCTCCCGTACGAGGAGCGCGTCGCGGCTGCCCTCGAGGACGTCCGTACGGAACCGATGCCGGGTGGCGTCGCGATCGACGTCGTCACGCGGCAGGCCGTGTTCGTCCGCCAGGAGAAGTACGAGAGCCTCGAGGCGCACTACGAGGCCGAAGGGTACGACCTGGCCACGTACAAGATGCATCCGTACCTGCCGGGGATCGGCGTCGACAACTCGGTGTACGAGTGCGTCTACCTCGACGGCAACCCGCAGAACGCCCACAAGCCGGGGAAGACGTACGACTTCCCGAGCGCGCGGCTGATGCACTTCCCCGCGGAGCAGGCGTGGGATGACTCGGAGGTCGGCGATGTCTAAGGCTGCCGAGTCCGCGTCGTCGACCGAGTCGTTCGAGGACCGTGCGGCACGCGCGCTGACCGAGCCGATGACTGTCATCGACGACCGGCTCGACCAGAGCCTCCGCGACGAGGAGTTCCTGGTCGTCACCGGCAGCGGGACGTACGTCGTCGACATGGTCGCCGAGGCGTGCGACTGTCCGGACGCGCTTCACCGCGCACCCGACGGCGGCTGTAAGCACATCCAGCGCGTGGCCTTGGCACGGGGCGAGCGGACGATCCCTGGCTGGGTCGACCGGTCGGCGATCGATCCGGAGCTGGGGCAGCACCTCACGGCGAGCCCACGCATCGCGACGCCCGACGGCCGGACGGAGGTGCTCGACTGATGACTGACAACGAGCACGCGAACTCGGCCAACGAGCAGGTTCGCCAGGCCCGTGAGAACAGCACGATCCCCGACTCGCGTGAGAACTACAGTTCGATCCGGCTCGTCGTCGACGGCGAGAAGCTCAACGCGAACAACCCGATCGACTTCCTGGTGCTCAAGCTGCTCCGTGGAAAGCGCTACGACGGCGCGTACGACGGCGACGAAGAGGCAGTCGCGAAGTGGGCGATCGCGTCGTGGTGTCAGGAGATCGGCTGGGCTCCCGACCTCACCGACTACGACGTCGGCGAGCAGGTCGATCTCGGCGACGAAGTGCCGTACCTCAACGCGGCGTTCTACGAGCACGAGCACGTCGACGACGATGACCTCAGCCGGGAGGTCGTGGAGTCTACCCTCGACATCGTCGAGGAGACGATCGTCGACGAGGACATGACCGGCGCGTCTCGGGAGCAGGTTGCTCGTGGGACGATCCAGCGTATCCGTCGGAAGCTCAACGAGGACGACGATGAGTGATCCAGAGCGCACGCCCGAGTCCGTTACAAGTACTTGTAATCGGTCGTCGTCTGGCGATCTCCCGACGCTCGAGTACGTCGGCGTCGACGGCGTCCGTCGCGTGCTCGACTTCCAACGCTGTCCGCACGCACCCTGGAACGCGCTCCTCGTCGAGCGTGAGCAGCGCCCCGGCGACGAGGGGATGCGTCACGTCGGCACCGAGCAGCTGCGCGAGCTCCGCGTCGACGGCGAGCCCGTGACCGCGATCTCGCTGGTCGACGTGCTGGAGGGTCCGTGATGCGCCTCCGCAACGTCATCGCGGACGTCCTCGAAGAGGCGGCCCGCGGTCGTCGTGCGAGCTCGAGTGCGTCCGCCGCGGTCGGTCGGATCCTCAAGCACCTCGGCGTCGCGAAGGCGTTCGAGGCGACCGCTCGGTGGATTCGGGTGGACGTCGAGGAGGAGTCGGCATGACCCTACGCTCATTCGCCGACTCCGAGACCGAGTTCCGGATCGTGGCCTCAGGGAGCCCGCCGTCGGTGGATGGCCTGTCGATTACAGAGCCGAAGTGGCTCGAATGCGTCTCCTGTGGTGCTCGCGTCCGGATCGACGCTGGTGACGAGACGCAGACGACGATCGACAATCTGCCGCACGACCGCGACTGCCCGCAGCGTGACGTGACCTCGCGCTACTACGTCGATCGGTTCGTTCGGTAGGCGATCTACCCTCTCCTTTCCAGAGCCGGCGTCGGATCCGCGTTAGATCTTCTGTTCCGATACGAGGTGATCGGAGAAGACGGGTTCTTCTACCAAAAGAACAGTATCCCGGACGCCCGGTACAGATTACTGCAGTCGATGACAGTGAGCTTCACTGAGTGGGTCTCCGAAAGCCTCTCACACCTCCAAACCGAGAACAGATCGCTCCCAAGCCGGATCGCACGTCCGCTCTACTACGCCTACGTCGGGGCGTTGTTGAGCGTGACCAAGCGGTATCGCTGGGGGACGAACGTCTTCGACCGCGACTGGGATCTCCTCGTCGTCCTCGACGCCTGTCGAGTTGACGCGCTTCGCGAGGTTGCCGACGAGTACGGATTCGTTGGAGATGTCGAGTCGATGACCTCCGTTGGTAGCACCTCCTTCGAGTGGATGAACCACACTTTCGACAGCAAACACCGAGGAAACGATCTCGCGGACAGCATACATCACTGGCAACACCTATACCCAGCGCGTTCTGGCGCAAAACGGGGATACGGGACATGCCGCGATGCCGTTTGGTCCCGGTGGGTATGATATCGTCCCTCCTGACGGGTTAGAGTATCTTGAGGAGTTATGGAAAGCAAAGTTGTCGGACGACTCGGACTGGGTCGTCGGCAGCGGCGACGAGACACGCCGATCGCCGCGCCATACCACCGACCGGGCGATCGAGGCCGGCCGGACGGTCGACGCCGATCGGCTCATGGTCCATTACATGTATCCCCACGACCCGTTCCCGCTCGCCGAATCAGAATTGTTCGAACCGTTCGACCCGTTGCGGGCCGGCGATGTCTCCCGGGAGATTGTGTGGGAGCGGTACCTGGATAATCTCCGATTCGTCCTCGATGAAGTCGAGGTGTTACTCGAGAACATCGACGCGGACGACGTGGCCATCACCGCCGACCACGGAGAGGCGTTCGGCGAGTTCGGCTTCTACCGGCACGTGATCGGCTGTCCACTACCCTGTATGCGTCGCGTTCCGTGGGTGAAGACGAAGGCCTCCGATACCGGCACGTACGAGCCCGAAGCACCGGACCCGACGATGGGCGAGACCGCTTCCACGAGGGATCGGCTTAAGCAGCTCGGGTACCTGTAACGTCTGACACAAACCACCCTCCGAACTCCACCCCTTCTTTATAACCTCGTCTCGCGTCATCCGTCGATGAGATGATAACTCAGTCGGAGGTCTTTCGCGAGGGTCGCCTCCCGCGGACGCTGGTCCACCGCGAGCCGGAGATGGACCAGGTCTCTCGTGCGCTCCAGCCCGCACTCCGTGGCGATCGCGCCGAGGACCTGCTCATCTCGGGCCCTTCTGGTGTGGGAAAGACTACGCTCGCCCGCCTCTTTCTCGACAACTCGCGGGCGCCGACGAACGTCGACGCGACGATCGTACGCTCGCTCGGGGAGACGACCGGGTCGATCCTCCGCGATGCCATCAACGAGCACCCGAGCGACGCGAGCGTCCACCGCGGCGTCGCGACCGACCAGCTGGCGGGCGTCCTTCGCGATGCCGTCGACGCGCCGTTCATCCTGGTCCTCGACGAGGCGGACGACCTTCCCGAGACGGATGTCCTCGAGGAACTCTCGAGCGTTCCGGGCGTGGCTGTCATCGCGATCGCACACGACGCCGACGACTGGCTCGCACGGATCGACCAGCGCCACCGCCCGCAGTTCGCCGGCGAGCATCACGTTCACCTCGACCGCTACTCGCCTGGAGAGCTCGCGGACATCCTCCAGCCCCGGGCCGACCAGGGTCTCGAGGCGGGCGCGGTCTCACGCGAGCAGCTCGAGCAGATCGCCGACGACGTCGCCGGGCGCGCTCGCAACGCCATCCAGACGCTCAAGTGGGCGGCGCGGCTCGCCGGTCGGCGCGGTCACGACTCGATCACGACGGCCGACATCGTCGACGCTCGCGAGGAGGCGCAACGAGAGATCCGTGCGGCCGCCCTCGAATCGCTGCCGTACCATCATCATGTGATGTTCGAACTCGTCCGTCGCGACGCCCCGATCGAGAGCCACGACCTCCACGAAGGGTACGAGGCGATCGCCGCCGAGGCGTACGCGGACCACGTCGGGACGCCGATCGGGAAACGCTCGCGAACGCTGAAGCTGCGGAAGCTCGCGGAGTACGGCCTCGTCGAGTGGACGGACCACGACGACAACTCGCGGACCTATCGCGTGACCGATCCCGGTATCGAGTCGCAGTTCGATATCCCGACCCCCCTCCGAAATTAACCCTCTCTATATACTGTCAACCATCGAATCGCTGGGTATGCCTTCCACGGCAACCCGCAAAACGATCGACGTTCGCGAGCTCGGGTTCGAACCAAACGGCTCCTTCGGGACCGATGTCGACGTCCAGGTCGACGACGCCGGCGACGAGACGGTCGTCGAGGTCGCCTACGAGGGCTGGGTGTGGACATTGGAGTTCGACAAGTACGGCCAGCTGACGGACGCGCCGACGGACTCGTCGCCGGCGTGGCTGGGCCCGGTGATCAAGAAGGCAGACCCAGCGCTCAAGGTGTGTTGAGATGGGCGACGTGATCGTCATCGACGAGTCAGAGCCCGGTGGGCAGTGGCGCTACGGCTGCCCGAACGGACACACCGATTGGATCAAGCGCGACGGCATGATCCAGTGCCGGAGTTGTCCGCATCCGAAGATACCCGGGCGCGTCAGCTACGACGTCGTCCTCGATCTGAAAACGGGACAGCAGATCGCCGTCGACGAGGTGCGCGTACGATGACTGGGCTACTCCCGCGCCTCGAGCTCGGCGGCGTCGAGCTCCTCGTCGAGGTAGGCGCGGCCTTCATCGGTGATTCCATAGAGGCCGCGGTGGACCTGGTCGAGGAGGCCGTAGTTAGCCAGTTCTTTACACCGGGTACTGGCGTACTGCCGGACCGGTCCGCCCTTCGCCTCGATCGCGATCGGCGTCAGATTCCCGTACTCCCGGATCAGTTCGAGAATCCGGTCATCAGACGGGGTCATCCAGTCGGCCGACTCGCGCATGACGTCCGTTGCTCGCGTTGCGGTGCTCATAGACTCACCGATACATGGCGTTTTGATACGGTTGTACTTGTAGCTATGGTTAATCGTCTCTTAACACTTTACAACCGTCAGTAACTTATTTGTAATAGGCAGAATAATGGCTAGTTGACCTGGCCTTCGCGGGACAAAACCCCGCCGGTGTGACAGCACCGACGGGCCGGGTCCCAGAGCGCCCCTCTGACGAGGGGATTTGACAGAGACCCATGAGAAGATCAGACAACAGGGACCTTAAGAATAGTCCCAATACGGCACGAGACGGCGCAGAGATTCTCGAGAGCGCATCGATCCTCGACGACGGGCACGTCCCGGCACCAGCTGGGCACGCGCCACGGATCGACGTCGAGCAGACCGACCCGGATAGTGAGACGCTCCGCGTGAGCGAGCGCGGTCGCGATGGCGCGTGGATCGAGTACGAACGCGTGGGGGTGCGCTGATGCGCGCGACCATCATCGCCCTCGCCCGCGACGACATCGCGGACCCGCACATCGAGAGCCGCGTCGAGAACGCCACGTACCCCGCGATCGACGCGACGGCGTACGAGCGGCTCGACGGGACCACGATCTACGCCGGCGACGCGGCGGCGAAGATCGACACGGAGCGCGAGGAGATCTACGTCTCCGACGACGCGATCATCACCGAGACCACGAAGGGTAAAGAGGACGCGTACTGCGAGTGGATCGCCGACCTCACCGCCGGCTGGGTCGGCGTCAATCGGTCGGACGGCGACTGGCTCTTCGACTCGCTCGGCGCGACGAACGGGACACTGATCCGGCGGGCCGTGATAGACGTCGACGGCTTCGCGAGCTACCTCTCGGACTACCCGAACGCCGACGCGTGGAACACCACGCAGACGCGCAGCCTCGATGCGGATGACGACGCCGAGGAGTCGACCATCAAGTACCACGACGCGGCACACCTCTCGGAGACGGGCGGCAGTCGTGAGACGACGATGCTCGGCTTCGAGTACTACTGGAACGACAACTACACCCGCGGCGTCGTCGCCGAGAGCGGCTACGTCGCGCTCTTCGACGGCGGTGACCGGGCCGGCGAGTACGCGGCCTTCATCAACTCGGAGATCCTGCCGTTCGCGAGCCTGCCCGAGGAGTTCCAGGGCGCGCTCAGCGACGCCCGCGGGACCGACGACCAGGGGGTGGAGGCCGATGGCGAGTGAGGATCGCGTGCTCCCGAACGGAGGAGAGATCCACTTCACCGACGAGCGAGATCCACACAGCGCCGATCGAGTCGAGTTCCTGCCCGGCGGCATGGTGAAGGCGATCTACAAGAGCCAGTATCAGCTCGAAGTGTACCCGCCGCACGTCATCGAGGGCGTGTACACGTTCACGAAACACCTCGAGGACGAGGAGTGGTGGTAACGATGTCTGAGCTAAGCGCGACTGACCACGTCCACGACCTCGCCGATCGGAACGCGATCTCGACGGCGATCGCCGACCGGCTTGACGACAACGGCTTCGAGACAGTCGCCGACCTCCTGATCGCTGATGTGAGCGACCTCGAGGACGTGCCGTACATCGGTGGGAAGCGGGCGGCGGCGATCCTCGAGGCAGTCGACGCTGTCGAGAAGCCCGCGCCGGAGCCGCGCGATGTCGACCTCGAGGCGACCGAGAGCGTGGTGAGCGAGGCCGCGATCCCGCTGTCGGTCCGGCGAGGCGAGAAGGTGCTCACGAGCCGCACGACTTCCGACAGCTATCACACGACCGCCTGTCGAAACGTTCGGAAGGACTCGAACCTCGCAGAGCGCTCGTGGAAGTACGCCGACACCCACGATCTTGAGGAGTGCGAGTACTGCTCGGGCGAGTGGAGCCCAGGCATCCGAGGCGACACCAGCGTCTCCGCCGTCACCGAGCCCCTCGAGTTCGATCCGGTTGCGGACGTTCTCGACGTCGGGCTCGGCGAGAAAGTCGCGATCGTCACCGAAGATGGAGAGTCCTGGGCGTCACCGTGGTGTGTTGTCGACGTCGACGAGACCGTGTCGTGGACGGCGCCGCTCGGTGAGGACTTCGAGACGCGGACAGTGACCGTCCGGACGAGTCCGCAGTCGGGTCGACAGTACGACCTCCTTGTCACGGGCGACGAGGTATGGATGGCCGGCCAGTACAAGGGCCAGCCGTATCAGCGACTCTGGCGCGTCGAACAGGTGAATCCGGTCGGCCGCATTGCGCAGTCGAGTTACTACCAGCTCGTCGGCCAGCAGCAAGAACAGGAGGATGCGAAGCCAGAAGGCGATGACACCTGGCGGCAGTACCAGTCGCTGGGTGAAGCATGAGCACGCAGTACCGCGTCGTCGACCGCGTCGAGCGTGAGACGGCCGAGATGCTCGAGCAGACTAACGCCGTCCTCGCGCACGATGACGACTCGACGTACGTCCTCGAGGAGGTGGATGACGATGGCGAGTGACGCTGGAATCACACCCCGTGACATCCTCGATGAGCGCGACGGGTGCGGCCCGACCAACCCTTCTATCGAAGAGACGCGAGCCGACTCATCTAGTGAGGAGGCACGGGCCGTCTGTACGCGCTTCGTCGCAGAGTTCGTCGACGACACCCGGATCGCGTCCTCTTCGCAGATCCACGCGGCGGTGGACGCCCCCGATGAGATGCGTGTTCAAGCGATCGGCCGAGCACTCGGCTGTCGGATGGCCGGGGTAACGCCCGAGGGGTTCCTCGCCGACGTCGAGATCTCGAAGTGGCGCGACTCTAATCCCACGAAGTGGCAGTTCGAACGCGTCTCGGGTGCCGCCGATCCGTCGATACCGGCACGCCCGCAGCGGAAGATCGACCTCGTCCGTGCGATCGAGACGGTCACCGATATCGACGGCCCGACAACGGTCGACGAGGAGACAGGCGGATCCCCACGCATCCGGATCTGCGTCGGATGGATGCGCGATGCGCTCGTGGCCGTGATCGACGCAGTCGACGCCGATGTCGACGACGACCTGGAGATCGAGGAGCTGACGAAACTCGAGTGCTCCGGCGTCCTCGAGCGCGTCGTGAGTGACGAGGTGAGCGGCTTTCCAGGTGATTGGAGCAAGCCGACGATCGCGGGGCTGTACGACATCCTCGTCGCCGGCCGCGATCCCGCGGAGGTGGAACTGTGAGGTCCTCCGTGTCGTTCGCGACGCGGTGGGTGCTGGTCGGTTCAGTCGTCGTGCTCGCGTGGATGCTCCTGGAGAGCGGTGGTGCGCTGTGAGCACGCGCTATCCGGTTCGGCGTCCGTCGGACCACCTTGACGAGCGGTTTCGCGTCCGCGCGAGTAGCGAGGCGGTGTCGGTCGCGACTGCGTGGGAGCGCGGGCTCCGCCTGGAGGTGCCGGCAGAGGCGCCGATCCCTCGTCACGATGAAGCGCGGTACGACGCCCGCGGCGACGTCGTCATCTTCCGGCGTGAGCAGACGCTCACGACGTGCTACGGCCTCCGGCCGGAGTACCTCACGGACATCCACGGCGTCGCGACGGCAGCCACCGTCGACGAACAGTTCGGAACGGCGTACTGTGCGGCGATCAACCCGCGGAATCTGGAGACGCTATAGCGATGAGCACTATATCAAAAGGTACGAGCGCTGACGAGCCCGATCCGGGAACGGATGACTGGGTTGAAGCGAACGAAGGATGGCTCGAGGAGGTCGCCGAGAGCGACCGGCAGGATGCGTGGGTCGCCAAGCGCGTACTCGAGAACTACCGGTCGTCGGATGAGGACGAGGAAGGTGGAGCAACATGATCGCCACGAGAGTCAACGTGGCTGTGGAGCTCCCGCGTCTTCAGGCGCTCGAGCCGGTCCTCGAGCTCGGCGATCGTGTCGAGCGTGGTGTCGCGAGCGGCATCCTGGACTTCACGGGCGTCTCGAGAGACGGCGTCGCCGCACTGCGGACAGTAGTCGTGGTGCGGGGCGACGGTCTCGGTACAGTTCCCACACCGACGTCGCGTCCGGTCGAGGGTGTCCTCGTCGGGCTCGAGGATGCCGGCCTTCTCGAAGATGGACTGGTTGTGCTCCTCGGCGGCGATGTGCTCGTAAGTCTCCCACATGTCCGTGTCGATGCTCCAGTGGACGCGGTGCTCGACTTCGGCCCGGTCGTACCCCTCGCGGCGCATCCGCGTCACGGCGCTGTGTCGGAAGTTGTGCGGGTTAGTCGGCTTGTCGACGCCGGCGTCGGCAGCGATCGAGTTGAGCAGCGAGCGGATGGTGTTCGGTGCGACCGTCCCGTCGCGCTCTTCGAGCTCGAAGCCGTTGCCCGGCAGCCGGTGGATGAAGGCTGCGTCCGGGTCGTTCGGCCGCGGGTGCGCGTTCCGGAGGTACGACCGGAGCGTCGCCCGGCTGTCGATGAGGGGGTACTCGTGGATGGGTGCGCCCTTCAGGCCGGCGGCGTCCTCGTTCGGCGTGTACGTCGCGACCTCGCCCTCGAGGTCGACGTCCTTGACGCGGAGGGTCGCCATCATGGAGAGTCGCGCCGCCGTATCGGAGAGGAACTCGATGATGGCGGTGTCACGGAGGCGCTTCGTCGCGTCGCAGAGCGCGCGGATGTCCTCCTCTTTGAGCATGTCCTCCGGCCGCACGTTGTTGTCGGGCTGGGGTGTCAGCTCGTAGTCGTCGGCCCACTCGGAGAGTTCGAGGTCGGTGTGGAGCTTCCGGATGACGAACTCGACGTTGCGGATCGTCCCGTCGGAGAGTCCGGGGTCGCTCCCACGGCCGTACTCAGGGTTGTGTCGGAGGTCGTAGACGTGCTCGTCCATGAGCGCCTCGGAGAGCTCGACGATCGGCGTGTCAAGGCGCTCGGCCGTCTTCCGGAGGTTTCGGAGGTAGGTCTGGATCGTCCCTTCGGTGACGCTGCCGTCGATCTTGGTGACCCAGCGCTTGACGGCACGGGCGTCAGCCTCGCAGTAGGGCCCGTCATCGAGAGCATCGAGCTCGCGCTGGAGGTACTCGCCGTAGCGCTGGTAGTCGTTGATCCGACTCATACACAGTGCGATGAGATGGCTTTCAATAAAACCCGGTTTAGAGAAAATAGTCTTTTTGCCTTCGGGGGGTGTCACGACCGGGTCGGGACGACGTCGATCGCCCGGTATATACGCGTTCGAGACCACGCGTCCGTATGGTCGACGTAGGCGACGACGCGCCCGACTTCTCCGCTTCGCTCGCGACCGACGACATCGAACCGTTCCGCCTCGCCGACCGGATCGGCGACGGGCCGATCGTGCTCGCCTTCTTCCCGGCGGCGTTCTCGAGCACCTGTTCCGACGAGATGCGAACGATCCGCGACGAGTTCGACCGATTCCCCGAGGCGTGTACCGTCCTCGGCGTCAGCACGGACCTCCCGCACGCGCTCGCGGCCTACCGCGAGGAGTACGACCTCCCGTTCGGCCTCGTCGCGGACCCGGACCACGACGCGATCGAGGCGTACGACGCGGTCGCGGACTTCGAGGGCTACGGCGTCGACGTGGTCGCCCGCCGGTCGGTGTTCGTGATCGACGCGGAAGGAACGGTCACGTATCGCTGGCTGGCGGACGAGCACGGCCAGGAGCCGGACTACGACGCGGTCGTCGACGCCGCGGCCGGCGCCATCGCCCCGAACTGAACGGGTCGAGCGACTCGATCTCCGACGCTCACTCCGGATCTCGAAGCCCCTCGAGCGCCTCGGGGTTCTCCATCGACGAGAGGTCGCCGGGGTCGTCGCCGCGGTGGACGGCGGAGATGGCCCGACGGATGACCTTCCCCGACTGCGTCTTCGGGAACGCGTCGACGAAGAGCACCTCGCGCGGCCGGAACGGCTTGCCGTGTTCCGCGCCGACGAGATCCCGCAGCTCCTCGCGGAGCGTCTCCGTCGGCTCGACGCCGGGCTCCAAGACGACGTAGGCGACGACCGCGGTCCCCGTCGTCCCGTCGGGGACGCCGACCGCGGCCGCCTGATTGACCGCGTCGTGGTCGATCAACACCCCCTCGATCTCGGCCGGGCCGACCTTTCGTCCGGCGACGTTGAGCGCGTCGTCGGCGCGGCCGTGGAGGAACCAGAAGCCGTCCGCGTCCTTCTGGGCGAAGTCGCCGTGGTCCCAGAGGTCGGGCCACGTCGACCAGTACTCCTCGAGGTAGCGCTCGTCGCCCGACCAGAGACTCCTCGTCATCGAGGGACACGAGTCGCGTGCGACGAGGTATCCCCGTTCGTGGTTCTCCATCACCGACTCGCCCGCCTCGTCGACGATATCGACGGCCATCCCGAGTCCGGGTCCGCCGAGGGTGCACGGCTTCAGCGGCTGGTTCGGCATGGGCATCAGAAAGCAGCCGCAGATCTCCGTGCCGCCCGAGATGTTGACGATCGGGCACTCGCCGCCCCCGACTTCCTCGTAGAACCACGTCCACGACTCGGGGTCCCACGGTTCGCCGGTGGAACCCAAGATCCGGAGACTCGAGAGGTCGTGGCCCTCGACCCACCCGTCCCCGTGCTTTCGCAGCGCCCGGATCGCGGTCGGCGAGACGCCGAACTGGGTGATGCCGTGGCGGTCGATCAGCTCCCAGTATCGATCCGGCTCGGGGTGGTCGGGCGCGCCCTCGTACATGAACACCGTGCCGCCGAAGGCGTGGTTGCCGATCAGCGTCCAGGGACCCATCATCCAGCCGATGTCGGCGACCCAGAAGAACCGGTCCGCCGGCTTCCGATCGAAGCCGAAGTGGATCTCCTTGGCGCACTGAACGAGGACGCCGGCGTGGGTGTGGACGATCCCCTTCGGCGTCCCGGTCGTCCCGGACGAGTAGAGGAGCATCGACTCCGCGTTCGAGGGGAGCCGTTTCGTCTCGTAGTCGGACGAACACGGACCGATCGCGTCCGACCACGTCGCGTCCCGTCCGTCGGTCCACGGGGCCGACTCGTCCGCGTCCCCGTCGGGAGTCGCACCGAGCCGGTCGTAGACGACCACGTTCTCGACGTGGCCCGCGTCGGCGATCGCGGCGTCCGCGGTCGCCTTCAGCCGAACCTCGCTCCCGCGGCGGCGGAAGCCGTCGCCGGTGAAGAGCACCGTCGGCTCGGCGTCGTCGATCCGGGTCGCGGTCGCCTCCCGCCCGAACCCCGAGAAGATCGGGACGGCGATCGCGCCGACCTTCAGACAGCCGTAGAGGATCGAGACGACCTCCGGAACCATCGGCATGTACAGCCCGACCGTGTCGCCGGTCCCCACCCCGACGGACTGGAGGTAGTTGGCGACGCGGTTGCTCTCTCGACGGAGCTCGTGAAAGGTGACCTCCCGCACGTCGCCGGGCTCGCCCTCCCAGATCAGCGCGACGCGGTTCCGGTTCGGCGAGTCGACGGCGGCGTGGCGGTCGACGACGTCGTGTGCGACGTTGATCTCCCCGCCGGGGTACCACTCCGTGAACTGCGGGCCGTTCTCGTCGTTTCGGACCGCGTCGTAGTCGGTGTAGAAATCGATCCCGAGGTAGTCGACGACCTCGTCCCAGAACCAGTCGACGCCCGACTCGGGCTCCCCGTCGACGGACGAGGTGGTACGCGCGATCAGCTCCTCGTAGTCGTCGATCCCGTACTCCCGCATGAACGCGGCGACGTTCGTCGACTCCGCGAACGCGGGATCGGGCTCGTGGACCACCTCGAATGTCGCCTCGTGCTCGTCCATCTCGACCGACCGTTCCCGCGGGGACAGTAAGTAACTTTCCTGAAGGTTCGTCGTCGGCGAGGGAGGTCCGCCCCGGCTCGCGGCGGCCGATCCGGCGGGATGGAGGCGACGCGGCTACCGGAGGTCGAGGCACTCGCCGGCGACCTCGACGGTCCCGTCGTCGACGACGACCGTCCCGTCGAAGGCGGCACAGACCCCGGCGTCCCACGCGAGTCGCCCCTCCCAGTCGTCGCCCGTGGCGGCGACCTCGTGGCGGCCCGCCGCCGCGACCGTCGCCTCGAACGCGCGGGCGACGCCGGAGCCGATCCGGTCGGACTCCTCCGCGTAGGTCGTCCCGTCGTCGCCGCGTACGACCACCGCCACGTCGACCGGCTCCTCGCCGCCGTTACGAACCGTGAGATCGAGGCGACCCGGCTCGTCCCCGCCCGAGCCGAGACAGCCGGCGAACGCGCCCGCCCCCGCCGCGGCGAGGAGTCGACGGCGGTCGATAAGCATCGCGGCTCGACTCGTCGGCACGGGACTACTCGCCGGGAGCGTCACCGCTCGCGTCCCCGCCCGTTCCCTCGTCGGCGTACGCCGTCTCGGGGACGATGTCCACCGAGGCGACCTCGTCGTCGGGTTCGAGGTCCATCACGATGACGCCCATCGTGTTCCGGCTCACCGTCGAGATCTCCTCGACGCGGGTCCGCATGATCTGGCCGTCCGCGCTCATCGCGATCAGGTGATCGCCGTACGTCACCGCCTCGATGGCGACCACGCTGCCGTTTCGATCCCCCGTCTTGATGTCGACGAGTCCCATCCCGTTGCGCGACTGCGGTCGGTACTCGTCGAGGTCCGAGCGCTTCCCGTAGCCGTTCTCGGTCACGGTGAGTACCCAGTTGTGGTAGTCGGCGTCAACCGCGGCCACGCCGGCGACGCGGTCGCCCTCCCGTAAGTCGATCCCGATCACGCCGCGGGCGGTCCGACCCATGGGTCGGACGTCGTCCTCGTCGAATCGGATCGCCATCCCGTCACGGCTCCCGATGACGATGTCGGTGTCACCGTCGGTCACCTCGACGTCGACGAGCTCGTCGCCGTCCTCCAGCCGGATCGCCCGGATCCCGGTCGACCGGATGTTGCCGAACTCGTCGACGGCGGTCCGCTTGATGTACCCGTCGCGCGTGACCATCGTGAGGAACTCGTCGTCGTCGAGGTCGCCGGTGTTCACGACCGCCTCGATCTCCTCGTCGTCGTCGAGATCGAGGAGGTTGACCGCGGACTTCCCGCGGGCGGTCCGGGACATCTCCGGGATCTCGTAGGTCTTCAGCCGGTAGATCTGCCCGTGGTTGGTGAACACGAGCAGGTAGTCGTGGGAGTTGGCCGCGAACACCGAGGAGACGCGGTCGCCCTCCTTGAGGTCCGCGCCGATGATCCCCTTCCCGCCCCGGTTCTGCGCCCTGAACGTCTCGAGGGGCATCCGCTTGATGTAGTCGTCCTCGCTCATGACGACGATACACTCCTCTTCCGGGATCAGGTCCTCGTGCGTGACCGATCCCGTGTCCTCGATGAAGCTCGTGCGACGCTCGTCGCCGTACTCCGCTTTCATCTCCTCGAGCTCCTCGATTATCACCGAGTCGAGCTCGTCGGGATCCTCGAGGATCGTCTCCAGCCGCTCGATCCGCGCGGTCACGTCCGCGTACTCCGACTCGATCTCCTGCGTCTCCATCGAGGTCAGCGACCCGAGCTGCATCCGGACGATGTGTTCGGCCTGCGGCTCCGAGAAGTCGTACTTCGCCTCGAGCGCCGCCCTCGCGGCGTCGCGGTCCTCGGAGTCCTGGATCGTCTCGACCACGCTGTCGACGTTCTCGAGCGCCTTCAACCGTCCCTCGAGGATGTGCGCGCGGTCCTCCCGCTCGTCGAGCTCGTGTTCGGAGCGTCGGCGGACCACCTCGCGGCGGTGCTCGACGTAGTGTTCGAGCGTCTCCTTCAGGTCCAGGACCTGCGGCGAGCCGTCGACCAACGCGAGGTTGATCACGCCGAACGTCCGCTCGAGGTGGCGCTCCAACAGCTGGTTCTTGACGACCTCCGCCATCGCGTCCCGCTTGAGCTCGACGACGACCCGGATCCCGTCGCGGTCGGACTCGTCGCGGAGGTCGCGGATCCCCTCGATCGCGCCCTCGTTGACGTCCTCGGCGATCCGCTCGACGAGCCGGGACTTGTTCTGCTGGAAGGGCAGCTCCGAGATAACGATCCGCCCCTCCGCCTCGTCGACCTCGAACTCGGCGCGGACCCGGATCCGGCCACGACCCGTCTTGTACGCTTTGTGGACCGCGTTGCGGCCGACGATGTTCGCGCCGGTCGGGAAGTCCGGCCCCTTCACGTGTTCCATCAGGTCCTCGACGGTGGCGTCGGGGTCCTCGATGAGTTCGACGGTGGCGTCTATCACCTCGCCGAGGTTGTGCGGCGGGACGTTCGTCGACATCCCGACGGCGATACCCGACGAGCCGTTGACGAGCAGGTGCGGCACCGCCGAGGGCAACACCGCCGGCTCCTCGAGTCGGTCGTCGTAGTTTGGAGTGAAATCGACCGTGTCGCGCTCGATGTCGGCGAGGAGTTCCTCGGCGATGGGGGCCATCCGCGCCTCCGTGTACCGCATCGCCGCGGGCGGGTCGCCGTCGACGGAGCCGAAGTTCCCCTGGCCGTCCACGAGCGGGTACCGCATCGAGAAGTCCTGGGCCATCCGCGCGAGCGTGTCGTAGATGGCGCTGTCGCCGTGCGGGTGGTAGTCACCCATCGTCTCGCCGACGATGGAGGAGGACTTTCGGTGTGCGGAGTTGCTCGTGACGCCCGCCTCGTGCATCGCGTAGAGGATGCGCCGGTGGACGGGCTTGAGCCCGTCGCGGACGTCCGGGAGCGCGCGGCCCGCGATGACCGACATCGCGTAGTCGATGTACGACTGCTCCATCTCGTCCTCGATGCGGGCGTTCGTCACCTGCGCGGCGCGGACGTCGCTCGGGTCGACGTCGGGGACGTCCGAGCTCATATGTCCACCCACTCCGCCTCGGTCGCGTGCTCCTTGATGAACTGCTTTCGCGGCTCGACCGCGTCGCCCATCAGGACGTTGAACATCCGGTCGGCCGCGGCCGCGTCGTCGACGTTGATGCGCTTGAGCCGACGGTTCTCCGGGTTCATCGTCGTCTCCCACAGCTGGTCGGGGTTCATCTCGCCGAGCCCCTTGAACCGCTGGACCTGCGTCGGGTTCCCGTCGCACTCCTCCTCGATTATTCGGTCGCGCTCGGCCTCCGTCATCGCGTCGTACGTCTCACCGCGGTAGCGCACGCGGTACAGCGGCGGCTGGGCCGCGTACACGTAGCCGGCCTCCAGAAGCGGTTTCATGTGTCGGTAGAGCAGGGTCAAGAGAAGCGTTCTGATGTGGGCTCCGTCGACGTCGGCGTCGGTATTGTGGGCGCACAGTCCGCCCATCCCCGCAATGAAGTTCTCGTCGGTTTCGACGGAGAAGTCGTATACGTACCGTCCGGACGGTTCCACTTCTTCGACCCGCCTCACCGTCAGTCCGACGAGGTCCTCGGATATGCCACGGTACTTCCGCGTTCCGTGGTTGTCCCACCCGGTCTCGACCTTCGAGCGCAGACGGTCGCCGTTTCGGTGCGGCTCCCAGACGTCTCGTATCTTCGCGAGATCCGACCGTGCCGACACCGTGACCGTGTGTCTAGCCGAGTTTGTTTTGTACCCGCATTCCAGATCATCAACATTCGTCTTCGAGTGGGACGCCACCACGCCCTGCGCGGAGAGCAGGTACATCACTCCGCTGGCGAGGTGACGCGAGGTCGTCGACCACGCGATCCGCTCTTCGTTAACCGTCCCGTCTCCGTGGAGATAGCCGCGGAGGAACGCCTGCTGGCAGTCCGACGAAACGTCGAAGACGAGGTCTGGGATCGTTTTCTCGCTCGCTCGGGAACCGTCGAATCCGAACACGTGTTCCCAGACGACGGCCGCAACGCGATTGACGATTTTTACCTCGTCGACGCGATCGTGGTTCCGAATCCGCTTCGCCGAGATACCGAACACGTGATCGAACGCGTCCTGATACCTCTCGGCCAGCGACTCGTTGTTCGCACCTATCGCGAGTCGGACGCCGTTCCGCGGTGAACTCGACCCGTCCGCCGCGTAGATACCGAGCAACTCGAAGAGGGTCTCGTCGAGTTGGACGTACCGATCGACACCGTGATCCGCGTGGTGTCGCGGCGTCAGTCGTACGGTCGCGTCGTCGGGTATCTCGTCGAGGTCGTCCATGGTGAGGTCGCTCACTCGGACGTAATCGCGGACGCGATTCGCTTGTGCGCCCTCGTACAGGTCGTTCCAGCGCTGATCGAGGAGCGAGTCCGTGACGGACACGTTTTCCATCGCGGCGGATGCCGACACGCCGACGGCGTCACAGTACGCCTGGAAGTTCGAGACGGTCGGACGCGAGTTCCCCCGCTCCCACTGCGACACCGTGATGGGCTGGGAGATCCCGATCGCGTCACAGACGTCCTGTTGAGTGAGGCCGGTCTCCTCCCGCCGTTCGCGAAGGGTCGTTCGAACCGGTTCGGGAGCCTCGACTCGCGGTTCGGCCCGGGCCACGGCTCCGCCGTCCGTCGCGTACTCCTCCCGAACGCGCCGTTTGAACAGTTCCTCGATCCCGGGACCGCGCGCGAACAGTTCGGAGTCGAACTCGTCGGATCGTTCGACGAGCTCCGCGAGAAGATCGATCTCCTCTCCGTCACGGTCTCCGGAAAGCGGAACGGACCGGGGTGCGACTACCCGGTCGCCGACGCCGATCTCGTCGCCTCTCGCGAGCTCGATCCCGTCGTCCCGGTGGACGAACACGCTGTGTGAGGCGGTGACTTTCAGATTCCGTCCGTAGGCGGTCTCGATCTCGTACAGCGGCTCGTCGATCTCGTGCCGGATGACCTGATCGATCGGTCGGAATTTCGTCCGATCGTCGTCCCTCCCGAAACAGAGGACCTCGTAGCCCTCGTAGCCGCTTCCGTCGGCCTCAACCACGCGATCGACGAACTCTCCGATCTCCACGAACCGTGTGTTTCCGTCAGCGTCGCGAACGAATCCGTGTTCTTCGCCGTCGACGCTCATCAGGATGATCTTGTTGTACCGGACGTCCTCGATGTCGAACTCCTCGCCGATCCCCGCGCCGATCGCGGTGATCAGCGCGCGGATCTCGTCGTTCTCGAGGATGCGGTCGAGCCGGTGCTTCTCGACGTTGAGGATCTTGCCCTTGAGCGGGAGGATCGCCTGGTTCTCTCGGTTGCGGCCCTGCTTGGCGCTACCGCCGGCGCTGTCGCCCTCCACCACGAACAGCTCCGCCTCCGCGGGGTCGCGGGTCTGACAGTCCGCGAGCTTGCCGGGCAGCGCGGTCGACTCCAGCGCGGACTTCCGGCGGGTCAGCTCCTCGGCCTTCTTCGCGGCCTTCCGCGCCCTGGCGGCCTCCGCGGCCTTGTGGACGATCTTGCGGGCGGTGTCGGGGTTCTCTTCGAGGAAGGTGCCGAGCTTCGCGTGGGTCGCCGACTCGACGACGCCGCGGACCTCGCTGTTGCCGAGCTTCGTCTTCGTCTGCCCCTCGAACTGCGGGTCGGGGTGTTTGATCGAGATGACGGCGGTGAGCCCCTCGCGGACGTCCTCGCCCTTGAGGTTGGCGTCGAGGTCGTCGACGAGCCCGTGTTCGTTCGCGTAGTCGTTGACGACGCGGGTGAGCGCCGTCTTGAACCCGGTGAGGTGGGTGCCGCCCTCGCGGGTGTTGATGTTGTTCGCGAACGCGTGGACGGAGCCCTGAAGCTCCTCGGTCGCCTGCATCGCGACCTCGACGTGGACGCCGTCCTCCTCGTCCTCGAAGTAGATCACGTCGTCGTGGATCGGCGTACGCGTCTCGTTGAGGTAGCCGACGAACTCGCGGATTCCGCCGTCGTACCGGAACGTCTCGCGGTTCCCGTCGCGTTCGTCCGCCAGCGTGATCGCCACCCCGGAGTTGAGGAAGGCGAGCTCGCGGAGCCGGTTGGAGAGCGTGGAGAACTCGAAGTCGGTCGTCTCGAAGATATCCTCGTCGGGCCAAAACCGAATGTAGGTGCCGGTCCCCTCCGCCGAGTCCAGATCCCGGACGCGTTCGAACCCGTCGGGCTCGGGCTCGCCCCGCTCGAACTCGTGTCTGTAGACGCCGCCGTCGCGTTTCACCTCGACCTCCAGGCGCTCGGAGAGCGCGTTGACGACGCTGACGCCGACGCCGTGGAGCCCGCCGGAGACCTGGTAGGACTTCGAGTCGAACTTCCCGCCGGCGTGGAGGACGGTCATGATGACCTCGAGCGCCGGCCGGTCGTACTTCTCGTGGGTGTCGACGGGGATGCCGCGACCGTCGTCCCGGACGCTCACGGAGCCGTCCTCGTGGACCGCCACGTCGATCTCCTCACAGTACCCCGCGAGCGCCTCGTCGATGGCGTTGTCGACGACTTCGTAGACGAGATGGTGGAGCCCGCGTCCGTCCGTGGACCCGACGTACATCGCCGGACGCTTTCGGACGGCCTGAAGGCCCTCGAGGACCTGAATCTGGCCGGCTCCGTATTCGGTCTCCTCTGGCATAGAACTTGACGGGAATAGTCCGTGCCGGGTTATAAACCCGACGCACGCGCGCGGGCGTACGACCAGTTAACGACGGTCACTCGCCCCGCGGCGGAAGCAACGACTCGAGACGGTCCGCGAGGTCCGTCCTGTGAACCGTCTCGGTCGCGACGTCGGTCTCGCCGGTCCCCAACTCCTTGAAGCCCGTTCCGGTCGGGACGAGAACGATCGACTCCGCTGCGGAGATCTCACCGCGATCCGCGAGGCGCGAGACGCCCGCCAGCGTCGTCGCGGACGCCGGTTCGACGCAGAATCCCCCCTCGACGGCGAACCTACGCTGTGCGGCGCGTATCTCGTCGTCGGTGACCGAGACGACTGCCCCGTCCGTGTCGCGGACCGCGGAGAGCGCACGAGCGCCGCTCGGCGGGTCCGGGTTGCCGATCGAGCGGGCGATCGTCTCGCCGGTCTCGTCGGATGACATGGGCGTCGGATCCGTCGAGCCGTCCTCGAACGCCCGCGTTATCGGGTCGGAGGCGGCGGTCTGGACGAGACACAGGCGCGGCGGCTCGTCTATCAGCCCCGCGCGCTCGAGCTCCCGAATTCCGAGCCAGACGCCCGAGGCGAAGCCGCCGGAGCTCGCCGGCAGCGCGATCACGTCGGGCGTCTCGGGGGCGAACGACTCGCAGATCTCGAACAGTGCGGTCTTGTACCCGCTGATGCGGGCCGGATCGTCGCTCACGAGGGCGGTGATCGGGAGCCGGTCGGACAGTTCGAGCGCGTCCTCGTACAGCGCGCCGTACTCGCCGCCGACCCGTACGACGGTCGGCTCGTACTGGGCGATGAGTTCCAGTCGCACCGGCGAGATGTCCTCGGGAACGAACACGATACACTCCCGGTCGAGGCTCGTCGCGTGGGCGGCGGTGCTGATCGCCATGTTCCCGTACGAGACCGTTCCGACGACGTCGTCGCCGGCCGCGATCGTCCGAGGAACCGCCACGGCGCTCCCGCGGTCCTTGTACGATCCGGTCGGATTTTCGCCCTCGTCCTTGATGAACACCCGACCGCCGGCGACGTCGTCGAGTCCGGGGCTTCTGACGAGCGGCGTGCCCCCCGCGGCCCGTGCGACGCCGTCCGGTCGATCGATCGGTAACGCCGCCTCGTACCGCCACATTCCGGATCGGTTCCCGCAGTCGTCCCACGCGAACGAGGTCGTCTCCGCGTCGATCCAGAGCGGTTCCCCGCAGTCACACCGGACGCGGGTGTCGTCGTCGTATCGGGTTTCACAGCGGTGACAGCTCAAGGAGACGGACATGGCGGCTCTGGGACCGCCGGTTAGGTATGCGTTTTCGTTCCGCCGTCGACGCGTCGGGCCCGAACCCGCTCGCTCCGCCGTTCGAAACGCGCGGTGGAGACGCCGCCGGCGCGAACGAGGGTTTATGCGTGACCGCGGACGAGATCCACGTGACCGGCCGCCGGTGCGTGACACCGCTGGTCGTCTCGCGTTCGCGCGAGGCGGTCACCTTTCAACGTCCGCACCGTAGCGGCGGTCGCCCTACAGTCGCCAGCCGACGGCTCGTCGAGGGCGGCCCGTCTCCTCACCGATCGACTTCCCCCATGATCGTGTCCAGGCTTCCCAGCGAGGCGATCAGGTCCGGGATCGCCTCGCCGTTGGCCATCTCGGGGAGCGCCTGGAGGTTCGAGAAGGAGGGACCGCGGATCTTGAAGCGGGCGGGTTTGTCGGTGCCGTCCGCGCGCATGTAGATGCCGAGTTCGCCCTTGGCGGCCTCGACCGCGCGGTAGATCTCGGCGTCGTCGTCGGGACGCAGCGTGCGCGGGACGTTGGCCTGGACGTCGCGTTCGTCCTCGGGCCACTCTTCGAGCAGGTCGACGCACTGCTCGATGATCTTCGCGGACTCCTCCACTTCCCGCATCCGGACGAGCAGTCGCGAGTAGTTGTCACAGCCGTCCTCGGTCACCACGTCCCAGTCGAGCTCGTCGTAGTACCCATATGGATCGTCGCGACGCAGGTCGTAGTCGACGCCCGACCCGCGGAGCACGGGGCCGGTACAGCCGTACTCCTTCGCGACCTCGGGCGGGAGGATCCCCGTGTCGATCGTCCGCAGCTGGAGGATCTCGTTGCGGGTGAGGAGGTCGTGGTACTCCTCCAGTCGACGCGGGAGGCCGTCGAGGTACTCGCGGACCGTCGAGAGGAACTCCCCGCGGGGCTCGGGCAGGTCCCAGACGACCCCGCCGAGCCGGAAGTAGTTGAACATCAGCCGCTGGCCCGTCAGGTCCTCGAGGATCTCCTGGACGCGCTCGCGCTCCTGAATGGCGTACATGAACGTCGCGGTGAAGTCGCCGATCACGTCGAGCGCGTACGCGCCCATCGCCAGCATGTGCGAGAGGATCCGGCTGAACTCCGCGCTCATCGTCCGGACCACCTGTGCGTACTCGGGAACCGCGATGTCCGCGAGGTCCTCGGCCGCCCGCGCGTACGCCCACTCGTTGAGCAGGCCGCCGCCGCCCCAGTCCCAGCGGTCGGGGTACGGCATGATCTGGTGGCGGTAGGTGCCCGACTGGGCCATCTGCTCTTCACACCGGTGGATGTAGCCGACGTCCGGCTCCACGTCGACCACGTCCTCCCCGTCGAGGGTGACCTGGAGGTGGAGGACGCCGTGGGTCGCCGGGTGGTGCGGCCCGACGTTGAGGAACATCGTGTCGCTCCCGGTCGCCGTCGACGATCCCGGTTCGACGGGCTCGGTTTCCGAGAGCGAGACGATCTGCGGGCGGTCCTCGTCGTAGTCCAGAGACAGGGGATGACCCTGCCACGTCTCGGGCAACAGGATCCGCCGGAGGTCGGGGTGGTCGTCGTACTCGATCCCGATCAGGTCGTACGCCTCCCGCTCGTGCCAGTCCGCCGTCCGGAAGACCGCCTCGCCCGACTCCGAGACCGGCTCGTCCTTGTCCGCGGGCACGACCACGCTGACCTCCCGGGTCGGATCGTCGAACGAACGGAGGTGGTAGATCGTCTCGTACCGGTTCTCGTACTCCTGGGCCGTGACGAGCGACAGGTGGTCGTAGCCCGCCTCCGACTTGAGCGTCGAGAGCGTCTCTTGGACCGAATCCGGTCGTATTCGGACGGCGGGCGCGTTCAGATGCGTCTCGCGTTCGACGATCAGCCCCTCGAGCGTCGAGAACGGGTCGGGCTCCGCGTCGACTTCGACCGCCTCGCTCGTCGCGTCGATCGACATGTGTGGACCGACGTGTCCGGAGCACCCGGAGCTTCTGCCGGATGAGTACGGGAATTTATAAACCGCCGGTCGACACTGCCCGGCGTGAAGTACCTCCGGGTCGAACTCCGGTACCCGCCGGATCTCACGCATCCGATGCACCGGCTCGTGGACGAGTCCGAGGCGGTCGAGCGCGATGTCCTCGTCCACGGGACGGTGTTCGGCGAGCCGAACGACACCTTCCTGTTCTACGTCGAGGGGGACATCGACGTGTACACAGAGGCGCTCCGGGCGGTCGACCGGATCCGGGAGTTCGAGGTCACCCGGATCGACGAGACGGGACACTACGTCCTTCTCACGCAGCGACGCGACCCGGTCGACGACGCGACCTTCGACCCGCTCCAGCGGACCGGCGTCGTGGTCGTCCCGCCGATCGACTTCCGCCCGGACGGGGTCGCCCGCCTGACGATGGTCGGCAACGCCGGTCCGCTCCGGGAGGCGCTGGGGGAGCTTCCGGATCCGATCGAGACGACGGTGCTCCGGGTCGGCGAGTACGACTGGCGACAGGCGGTCTTCGATCCGGCGCTGACCGACCGGCAGTTCGACGCGCTCGCGGCCGCCGTGGATATCGGATACTACGACTCGCCTCGGGAGGCGACCGTGGAGGACGTGGCCGAACGGATCGACGCCGCGCCGAGCACCGCCTCCGAACACCTGCGGAAGGCCGAGTCGGCCGTGATGGCCGCCTTCATGGAGTTACGCGAGGTGTCGTGAGACGGCCGTCTGCGGCCGAACCGACGAGCGGGAGAGGGCGGGTCGCGCTCCCCGATCAGTGGATCGTGCGGTCGTCGCTCGTGTCGATCTCCTCGATCGGGTCGGCGTTCCCGAACTCGGGCGTCGGCCCGTCGCCCGGGGCCGCCCACTCGACCGCGTTCCGGAGCACCTGCCGGACGTCCTCGTCGTAGTAGATCGGGTACGTCTCGTGGCCCGGTCGGAAGTAGAACACCCGGCCGTTCCCGCGCCGGTAACAGCAGCCGGAGCGGAACACCTCGCCGCCCGCGAACCAGGAGGTGAACACGAGCGAGTCGGGTCGGGGCACGTCGAACCGCTCGCCGTACATCTCCGTCTCCTCGAGTTCGATGAACTCGTCTATTCCCTCCGCGATCGGATGGCCGGGCTCGACCGTCCACAGCCGCTCCGTCTCGGCGGCCTCGCGCCACTTGAGCGAACAGCTCGTACCCATCAGCCGCTTGAATATCTTCGAGTAGTGCGCGGAGTGGAGCACGAGGAGGCCCATCCCGTCGAGCACGCGCTCGTGGACGCGGTCGACGACCTCGTCGCGCACCTCGTCGTGGGCGGCGTGACCCCACCACGTGAGCACGTCCGTGTCCGCGAGGACGTCCTCCGTGAGCCCGTGGTCCGGTCCCGCATCGAGGGTGGCGGTTCGAACGTCGTAGCCGCCCCCCTCGAACACGTCTGCGAGTACTTCGTGGATCCCGTCGGGATAGACGTCGGCGACGTCGTCGCTCTCGCGCTCGTGACGGAACTCGTTCCAGACCGTGACGCGTACCATACGGATTTTCCCGTCCGAACGGACTTGTAGGCTGGTATCTCGGGAGGCCCGTACCGTTCCGTCAGCTGGGAGGGTCCTCGGGTCATGAAACGATCCCCTGGACGTAGACGTGCGCGTACGCGCTCGCCCACACGACGGAGAGCAGTTCACCCACGCTCGAGGAGATCACGCCCAACACGGGATGTACCACGGCCAGCCCCGTCCCTAGTTCCGGGAGAACTGCCGACAGGTAAAAGCCGATCGCGTTTCCGGCAGCGATCACGGCGACGAGCAGGAACTTCCCGCGGTAGTTCGTGGTGATACGCCAGCTCACTCGCAGTGACTCGAGAGGGCCGTACCGCCCGATGACGCACGCCTCGGGCGCGAACCAGAACTTGAACAAGAGGAAGAAAAACGGCACGGCGAACACGGTCCCACCGACCGCCGCAACGACGGGAAAACCGACCGTCTCTACCGGCGTGGCCGGCATAGCACCGACGAGAAGAACGAGCGGAACGGCCACCACGGACGGAACCGTCATCACCGAGAGGACGACGAGAAGAAGGACGCCGACTAACGCCGGCGTTCGAGCGACGCTTCGACGTAGCCCCTCGCGCATCGCGACGGAGTCGCCGGTCAGCTCCCCGGCGACGATCGTTGCCACGTAGGCGCGAATCGAGACGACGAACGCAAACGCCGTCACGGCCTCGACTGCCCCGACCGCGGGCGTCGGGAGCGCGGCGAGTGCCCCCGTTTCGAGAAGCCGCTCGGTGACGACGATCACGCCCGCGAACGCGACGATCGACGGGTAGGACCGAAACAGGCGAGCGGACCAGACGAGCGCGTCGAGGACGGTCCGATCGATGGTCGTCGTCTCGACGTTTCGGCACTCGAGACACCCGCATCCGTCGACGTCGTCCCGTGCCTTGATCGTCGGTGCCACGTCACACACGCTCGCGTCTCGAACGCGAGAAGTGCTTCGGCCCGATGCGTCGGTGGAATCGCTCATTCGGGCGTGACGAACCGCGAGATCGCTTCGCCGGCCGCGAGCAGGATCGACGGGGGACCGAGCAGCGACGCGAACGACTTGAACGCGCGCTTGAGTCCCGGCCGGTCGTCCTCGGTGCCCAAAAAGAGCAGCGTCGGGTCCTCCGAAACGACGAACACGCTCATCTCACGGCCCTTCTCCGAATAACACGTGTCCGTGACTTCGATCACGCCGGCCGCTTCGAGGTTCTCCAAGTGGTAGTGGACGTTCTGAATGCTCTGATCGAGTCGGTCAGCGATCCGTGACGGCGTCGCCGGCGTCTCGTTGAGTAGCCGGAAGATCTCGTAGGCGGTCTCGGAGGACAACGCCTCGATCACGTCCCTCGTCGCTTCGTCGTCGAGACTCAGTACGGCGGGCGTATCGCTTCGTTCGACGGTCGCGTCCGTCTGTGTGGGGAGGAGTCGTGCCATGGGTCTCTCAGGTTCTCCGTGGGCTCCTTGCGGGGATCTGATCCGATCGGTTGCCGTTCGGAGTCACGACATGTAGTTGTTGGTGAAACCTCATGTCGATTCCGGAGTGGTAGACGAGATGGCGATCAGTCGCAGGTAGTAGGCCGTGTACACCGCATAGAGGTACGCGAAGCCGACCGCGGACAGGGCGACACCGACCGGAAGCAGAACACGCGTCGGAATCTCGATCGGTACCACGTCAGCGGGCCCTGCGTCCGTCAACGTGGCTTGGAGCAGGTACTCGGGCAGCAAGACGGCGTTGAATGAAACGAGCCAGACGAGCGAGAACCCGACGACGCTCCCGAGATTCGAGCGGACGAGTTCGACGCTTCTCTGGAAGGACTCGACGACGCTTCGGTGTTCGATGACGATCGCGGCCTCGTAAAACTGGACGAACGTGACGACGCCGAGAACGCCAGCCAGCCAGACGAGCAGCGACACGGCACCCATCGCTAGGGCGGCCGTCTCGTGAACGGCCACGAGTGCGGCCGACGCGACGCCGAGGACGAACCCGACGAGTGCGAATCCGACGGCCGTGCCGAAGACGAGCAGTACGAACACCACGGTCCCGAGTAGAAGCCGGACGTAATGCGTTCGTGCCGTGCCGAAGAAGTGAGCGAGCGACGGGTCCCCTCCGTCGATCGCGGCTCGGGCGGTTCCGATGAAGCCACCGAGAACGAACGGAAAGGCGATCAGCCAGGCGAGCGACACGACCGCCGAGAGAAGCGAAGATTCGATCAGCTGATCCGCGTATTGGAGCTGGCTTCCGATCCCGACGACGAGACCGGTGACGAACAGGACCGGATTCGCTCGGAGGGCGGTGAATCCGTCTTCGAATGCGGAGACCGTGACCATCGTACCTCCGGATAACGGCCATCACGTATTAGCTCGGACGTAGCATCAAACTCGGATTTGATCGTCTCGAACGGCCGTGCGATCCCCTTTCGATCGACGCGGTGCCCGACGAGCGACCCGTCGACGACCCGCGCGTCGGACTGCCAGCCGAGTTCGTTCGCCGCCTCGATATCGACGCTGAGCGTGGCGTTCGCGTCGACCCTGATCATCCTTTCACGCGAGTGTCGGTGTCGGGGATCGACGTGACCGTTCGTTCGTCGACGATCTCGGCAACGTAATCGATCTCGACACAGTACTCGTCGTCGAGATCGAAGGTGAGGAGCGAGGTGGTGTCTTTGCTCATTGGCGCTCCTCGGTTCGGCCGTCCGCTTCACGCTCCTTGCCAAGAGATTCAATGACGTTTACGACCTCACTGATTTCGGCGGTCTGTTCTTCGTTTGCAGCGGCCAACTCGTCTATTTCTCCCTGCATTTCCCTCGCGCGATCGTTGACCTGCTCCGTCACTGCCGCCACCTCTTCGGTGCTCGCCGCCTGCTGGTCGGTCGCGTCCGCGACTTCCTCGATTCCCTCGTTAACCTCTCGTACGGCATCGCCGATCTCATTCAGACTCTCAAGCGCCGTGTCGACTTTGCCGGTTCCGTCGTTGATCCGTTCCTGCGCTTCGCCGATGCTCTCGGCGGTCTGATCGGTGTTCGATTTGATTCGCGAAGCCATCTCTTCGATGTCGACGGTCTGTTCCTGCGTTTGCTCGGCGAGAGCTTTGATCTCTTCAGCGACGACGGCGAATCCGTCACCAGCCTCACCAGCGCGTGCCCCCTCGATCGAGGCGTTGAGCGCGAGCAGATTCGTCTGATCGGCGATGTTTTGAATGACGGACACCACGTTGTCGATGTCATCGACATGATCACGAAGCGTGGAGACGTCCGCTGCGATCTCGGCGGCAGTCTCGCCGACGATGTCCATCGCGTCGATCGCCTCATTGGCGGCTTGCTGGCTCTCAACGGTGAGTTCCCGTGCCTTTCGGCTTTTTGCGCTCACCTCGTCCGCACTGGAAGCGATCTCTTCGACCGTGGCACTGAGTTCTGAGATCTCCTCAGTGACTTCCGCCATGTTGTCGGCCTGCTCGGCAGCGACGCCATTAATCTCATCAGTGCTTTCTGCTATCTGTTCGGCGGTGGAAACCAGCTCCTGCGTGGACGTGTGTATTCTTTCTAACTCAGTCTGTTGGATTACAACCCCGTGAGAATCGGAGCGCTCTCGTCCGACGGTGCCATCTTGTCGAGTCTTTGACGGCATAGTTCATTCGATGTGTGTGTTAGTGTTAAGCGCATAGGTCTGGCTATCAGTCCGTATAATTTTATCGCCCAATTTTCGTACATTCTTCCATCAGATCCGTTGTATTTCTTGAAAAGCTAACGTTTTGTCGGTAGTGTAATCGAATACAGACCCTCCCAAAGACACGATCGCTCCGGTTTTGTCGAGGGAGCATCTCAGTTAGCGCACCGTGCCGTGGCTCGATACTACTCGAAATTCTCGAAACCAGGCTACACGCTCCATCGGTACATCGTTCTCCTGTGTCTCGAGGTCCGAAAGGACACGACGTATCGAAACTTCTCGACGAACGCATTGAGATGCCCCGTTCTTCGACAGAATAACAGCTACTTTCGCTGATTCAGTATGACAGACTGCCTCCGCAAAGAGACGGAGCGTGTCGTCAATATCGACGACCAAGCTGCGGAGGTGTTAGACGACTACATTGAGGCTCCGCGCCAGAACGTGACTGACGACTACGGGCGCGAGCCTCTGATCACTACAAGTTACGGCCGGATCACCCTCAACCCTCCGAAAGAACTTCTACGCGATTACCCGTCCATGTAAAGTCATCGGCAACTGCCTGCATGATCGAGACATTGAGGAGTGTGATGCGGCCATACGCAAGAAGGACGCATCCAAGTGTCCGTCCAGCCGCGGCCCTCACCCGGTTCGACGGGCGGCTATCACGTACCATCTGAACCGTGACTGGCCGGGAGAGAAGATCAGCGAACGAGCCAACGTGAGTGTGGACGTACTGGAGAACGTTACGACAGTCGAAGTGAGGGAGAGCGAGCAAAAACGAGGAAACAGTATTTAGATAACCTATAATGGCTCTGTTGAAATCCACAGATGCTGATAGGAACTGGCTGCTGAATACAGAGCGCGTATCTCGTACAGGTGTTCTGTGAAAGCCAACTGGTCGGATCGGCCAATACTTCGATCAATACAGTCCCTACCCTTAGACCTCTATAATACTTGATCTAATGGTTTCGACGGTCTCGTCGTCCAGTTCGAGTTCGGGGTGTGAACTGTTCGCGTGCTCTTCGGCTTGAGCCATGACCTCTTGTTCAGTCTCAGCTTCAATGGTCGCGCTACATCCGTCTACGGGGCACTCAAGTCTCTGCATAGTCCAACGGTAAGGTATGTGTTACCGCGTTATTGGTATTCACCCTCTAATGGAATATACGCACGTGCTACCGGGCCGACTCCACAACCCCAACGACAATTGGCGTACTCGCGACAGGTCGGTACGTTCAACGAATGGGTGGTTCATCCGATTTGGCGGGAAGTAAGCGAAGTCGTCGTGCTGACTTCAGCCTCTGTATTCAGCAAGTCTCCAAGAATATATCACCGATTGAGGATTTCAACAGAACCTAACATTTGTACTTTTGTCCCTGTGTTGTTTAGCTCTCGGCGCATTTAGAATGACAAGATTCAACGCATTGAAGGGGATTACCTCGGACCACTTTTACTGGACATCATCTCTTCAAATCGTAATAGGGCGCGTGTCATCATCCCCTGATCGAATGAAATCTCACTACAAGTAAGATTGGGAACATAAACAACAGTGCCTTTACTGCCAATTACCGAGCGTTTCGAAGGAAGATGGGGCCGGAGGGATTTGAACCCCCGATCGACTGATATCTCCGGTACGCCTCGGAACTCCAGAGGGTCGTCAACGCGGGCGATGATCAGTCGCCCGCTCGGTATATCAGTCTGGAGCGTCGTCCCGGGCGTGGCCTCTGGAGTCAGTCGCCATGCCTGGCTTGGCCACAGCCCCGCCGTCTGCGATCGAACGTTGCCGAAACACGGATAAAGGGGTTTCGATCCGACGCGATCGGTAGACGCGACGCCCCTCGTCTCACTCCCGGTCGTCGTCTGACCAGTCGCACTCCTGGCACTTGTATCCCGTCACGAACTCGGTGACGCTCGGCATGTACCCGACGCTGATGACGTCGCCGCCGCAGTCGGGACACTCCCGGTCGGCGTCGGCGATGTCCTCGGCCTCGAGGACCGACTCGCCCTCCACCAGTTCCGCGAGCGTCTCCGGCGTCACCATCCGCCCCTGCACCACGCGATTTGACATACCCGACGTACGCGACGGAGCTACCTAAAACCCGTCAAGCCGGTCGACGACACGGCCCACGTGGAGGCCCGGATGGGCTACAGCCACGGCGCGCGGGAGTCGTCCTCGGTGAACGGGTTCGAGGGGTCCTCGCCGTCCCCGTCGTCGCCGGTCGCGGTCACCGCCACGTCGTCGACGGGACCGTTCGGCGCGTCCGCCGGACCCGGCGACGTCGGACCGGCGGACTCCGCTTCGGAATCGCCGTCGGCGTCGTCGCGTCCGTCAGTCGTCCCGTCGGCTGGCTCGTCCGATGAATCCTCGTTGGGGGCGTTACCAGTGCCGACGGCTCCGAGTCCCTCGGCGTCCGGGTCGTACGCGAACAGCGCGGTGACGCCGAGCACCGCCAGCGCGATGGGGGCCTCCGTCTGCATCAGCCCGAACGGCCGCAACAGGATGGGAAGCGCGAGCACGCCGAGCGCGACGGCCGACCCGAACCGGAACCGGTCGATGTCGACGCGGCCGCGCAGGTGCGGGGACATCAGCGCGACCGAGAGCGCGAAGCCGACGCCGATGGCGGCGGCCGCGGTGCCGTTCACGACGTACTCCGTCGACGTCTCGACGGCGAACCCGCTCGGATCGAAGCTCGCGACGAGACCCAACCCGATGATGACGGCGGGGCTCGGGAGGTACTCGCCGAACTCGGCGCTTGCGGTCTTCGCGGCGATGGACAGGATCACGAGTCCGGCGAACCGCTCGAAGATGGCGAGTTCCAGGAACCCGCGGAGCGTGGGGGCGAAGGCGGCTTCGATCGCGGCGACCGGTACGATGACCGCGCCGATGAGCAGCACCGAGGTCACCATCTCCCTGCGGCTGCCGTCCATCTCCGCGAGGATCACGGCGATCGTCGCGGAACCGCCGAAGATGAGGATTCCCGTCTCGACGACGCCCGCCGCCGATCCCATCACGCCGGCAACCACGAGCGCCGGGAAGATCCCGTCGACGAGCGGCAGCGCCATCACGGTCGCGAGCAGCTTCGTCGCGCCGCCCACCTGTCGCTCCAGGCGGAGCGCGACGGGGTGACGTGAGACGCTCATTCAGGGATGATGCCCGTGACCGTGGGACAGGCGGCGGGAAGCGGACGACCTCCGATAACCGGTCCGGTCATCGGAATCGGAGCCGACCTGAGTCCGACCAGTCCGTGTAAAGACGGGGTGCGTGTTGCCGGCTGTAAAGGGCGCGCCGAGTTCGAGCGTCGGCTGACCGGCGATACGCACGTTCACGGGACTGTCGGAGTCCATACCCGTAATATGTGTTGCGTTTGGGTTAAACGTTGTGTGAGGATTGATCGCACTACACTACAGTTTCCAAACCATCATTTATATACAGTGGTAGCGATGTTCAGATAATAGTCAGAATAATTCGAATCATTTTCGGTAAACGGATATCATGAGAGACGATCCAGATCCCGTCTATCACCGGATCGGCCACGACGACGATCCCCGCGGGCACGGGACGGATCGACCGGGATCGCCGAGCGGATCAATCCACGATCCTGATCAACCGGGCATGCTTGGGTGTGAATTACCTCCACATCCGTGCTGACTCGCAACGTTTTTCATTCCGCTCTCACGACGGTTTACATGGCGACAGATTCCGATCGATTCTCGGCGAAACTCGACGTTCCGGAAGCGCTGACGTTCGACGACGTGCTGCTCCGTCCGATGGAGAGCCACGTCGAGCCCGACGACGCCGACCTCTCCTCGCGCGTCTCGCGGAACGTCGAGATCAACGTTCCCGTCCTCTCGGCGGCGATGGACACGGTCACCGAGAGCGATCTCGCGATCGCGATGGCCCGCGAGGGCGGCCTCGGGGTCCTCCACCGCAACATGACCGTCGATGAAACCGCCGCGGAGGTCGAACGCGTCAAACGCGCCCACGAGCTCGTCATCCGCCGCGAGAACGTCGTCACGGTCTCACCGGACGACACGGTGCGGGAGGCCGACGGGTTGATGGAGCGCGAGGGCGTCTCCGGCGCGCCGGTCGTCGACGACGACGACGTCGTCCTCGGCATCATCTCCGGGACGGACATCCGCCCGTACCTCGAGGTCGGCGAGGAGGACGCGGTCCGGGAGGCGATGACCGACGAAGTGATCACCGCCCCCGAGTCGGTCGACGCCCGCGAGGCACTCGAGCTGATGTACGACCACAAGATCGAGCGCGTCCCCGTCGTCGACGACGGCGACCACCTGGTCGGGCTCGTCACGATGCAGGGCGTCCTCCAGCGGCGCGAACACGAACAGGCCGCCCGCGACGAGGACGGCCGCCTGCTCGTCGGCGTGGCCGTGGGGCCCTTCGAGGAGGAGCGCGCGGTCGCCGCCGACGAGGCCGACGCCGACGTGCTCTTCATCGACTGCGCGCACGCGCACAACCTCAACGTCCTTGAGTCCGCGGAGGCGATAAAGGAGACCGTCGAGGCGGACGTCGTCGTCGGCAACGTCGGCACGCGGGAGGCCGCCTCGGCGGCCGTCGACTTCGCCGACGGGCTCAAAGTCGGGATCGGACCGGGATCGATCTGTACCACGCGCGTCGTCAGCGGCGCGGGGATGCCGCAGATCACCGCCGTCTCGGAGGTCGCGGACGTGGCGAGCGAACGCGACGTGCCGGTCATCGCCGACGGCGGGATCCGCTACTCCGGCGACGCGATCAAGGCGATCGCCGCCGGGGCGGACGCGGTCATGCTCGGCTCGTACTTCGCCGGCACCGAGGAGGCCCCCGGACGCGTCATCACGATGCAGGGGAAAAAATACAAACAGTACCGCGGAATGGGCTCGGTCGGCGCGATGAAGTCCGGCGGCGGCGACCGCTACCTCAAGGACGACGACGGCGACGAGGAGTTCGTCCCCGAGGGGGTCGAGGCCGCGACCCCGTACAAGGGAACCCTCGCCTCGGAGCTCCACCAACTCACCGGCGGCATGCGCTCGGGGATGGGGTACGTCGGGGCGGACACGATCCCGGACGTCCACGAGACCGCCCGGTTCGTCCGCGTCTCCAGCGCGGGCCAGACCGAGGGACACCCCCACGACGTGATGATCACGGACGAGGCACCGAACTACAGCCCGCAAGAGTGAGTCGACCGTCCGACGGTCGCCGGACCGTCCGCCACGCGTTGGACTTAATGCCCGCGTGCCTGTGTACGAAGACATGGACGCATCCGAGCTGTGCCGGGTGTTGCGCGACGCCGGCCTCTCGAAGTACCAGTCGCAGGCGTACACCGCGCTCCTTCGGCTCGGTACGGCGAGCGCGACCGAACTCGCGGACACCAGCAACGTCCCCGCCGCGCGGATCTACGACGTCCTCCGTGATCTCGAAGAGAAGGGCTACGTCGAGACGTACGACGGCGACACGCTGAGGGCCCGGACGACTGAACCGGACACCGTCCTCGCGGATCTGCGACGACGCTCGGAGTCCTTCTCCGAGGCCGCAGACGAGATCGAGACGCGCTGGGAGGCTCCCGCCCTGGAGCATCACCGCGTCGACATCGTCACCCGGTTCGACACGGTGTTCGAGCACGCACGCGAGGCCATCGCCGGAGCCGAAACGGAGGTACAGGTGGCCGTGACGCCGGCGAACTTCGACGAGCTCCGGGAGTCGCTGGCGGCCGCCCACGACAACGGCGCGATCGTGAAGGCGTCGATCCACACCCCGGACGGGGAGGAGGGGCTCCCGACGGAGTACGAGGGCGTCGCGACGGAGGTCCGCCATCGGACGCTCCCGACGCCGTTCGTGGTCATCGTGGACCGGACCACCACGTGTTTCGCCCCGCACCGACGGTCCGTCAACGAGTACGGCGTGCTCGTTCGCGACTTCTCTCTGACGTACGTCTTCCGCTGGTACTTCGACACCAGCCTCTGGGAGGTGTGGGACGTCGTCTACGACGGGCGACCGGAGGACCCGCCGCTCGTGTACGCCAACCTCCGCCGGTTCGTCCGCGACATCGAGCCCCTCTTCGCGGAGGGGGCCGACGTCCACGTCACCGTCGAGGGATCGGAGATCGGGTCGGGCGACGCCGTCACCGTCTCCGGGACGGTCACCGACGTGGTGTACGCCGGCGAGCCGCGGAACGACGGCGAGATACCGATCGGACAGCTCGCCGGACAGGTGACCGTCGAGGTCTCAACCGAGGACCGGCGGTGGACCGTCGGCGGCTGGGGCGCGGTCGTCGAGGACATCGAGGCGAGACGCATCACCGTAACGGGGTACGACGGACCGGAGGAGGCGATCCCCGGAGGCGTCGACGCGTGACCGGGAGGAAGACTTCGGCGGCCCGCGGGCGGGCCGCGGCTCCCGTTCCCCGCGGCGCTCTCGTCTCTCGGTCGGGATCGAAGAGGTATTTTAATATAGTCCGCGGCGAGACGAAACGTGTGAGCGAACTCGTCGTCGCTCGGGTGACACATGAGTGAACGACCGCCGCTCGTCCTCGTCGTGGAGGACGAACCCGACCTAGCAGACTTGTACGCCGCCTGGCTCGGCGACGAGTACCGGGTCCGGACGGCGTACGGCGGCCACGAGGCACTCGAAACCATCGACGACCTCGACGACGACGTCGACGCGATCCTCCTCGACCGGCGGATGCCCGGCCTCTCCGGCGACGAGGTCCTCGCCGCCGTCAGAGAGCGAGGGATCGACTGCCGGGTCGCGATGGTGACCGCCGTCGAGCCCGACTTCGACATCCTCGAGATGGGGTTCGACGACTACCTCGTCAAGCCGGTCTCGAGCGACACCCTCAGAGAGACCGTCCAGGGGCTTCTCCGGCGCGGAAAGTACGACGCCGGCGTCCAGGACCTGTTCGCGTTGACCTCGAAGAAGGCCATGCTCGAGGCCGAAAAGAGTGCCAGCGAACTCGCAGACAACGAGGAGTACCAGGAGCTGACCGCCCGGATCGAGACGCTCCGCGAGGAGGTCGACCGCTCGCTCGAGGCGGTCACCGACAGGGACGACTTCGAGGGACTCTTTCGGGAGTTCGACGTCGAGGAGTGAGCCGGTTGGGACGGTCCCCCCACCCACCGATCTCCGGGCACTTTTTAAATACGGTCGCGGCGAACTCACGACCGGATGCGCGTCCGTTCACTGCCGCTTCCCGAGCGGTTCGTCGATCACTTCGCGGACCGGGGGATCCGCGAGCTGTACCCGCCGCAGGTCGCCGCCGTCGAAGCCGGCGTCTGTGACGGCGCGAACGTCGTCGCGGCGGTCCCGACCGCGTCGGGGAAGACTTTCATCGCCCAGTCGGCGCTTTTGACCGCCGACGGTCCGGGGCTGTACGTCTGTCCGCTCCGCGCGCTCGCCCGCGAGAAGTACGAGTCGTTCGCGGCGTTACCCGGCGTCGACGTGGCCATCTCGACGGGCGACTTCGAGGCGAGCGGCGAGGAGTTGGCGGGTCACGACGTGGTGGTGGCCACGAGCGAGAAGGTCGACTCCGCGATCCGGAACGGCGCGGAGTGGGTCGACGACCTCGCGTGCGTCGTGGTCGACGAGGTCCACCTGCTCGGCGCGGAGCGGCGCGGCCCGACTCTCGAGGTGACGTTGGCGACCCTCCGTCGGCGGAGCCCGTCGATCCAGGTCGTCGCGCTCTCGGCGACCGTCGACAACCCCGCGGAGATCGCCGACTGGCTCGACGCGACGCTCGTGGAGTCGGAGTGGCGGCCCGTCGACCTCCGCACGGGCGTCTGCGTCGGCCGCGAGGTGACGTTCGACGACGGCAGGACGCGCCGCGTCTCGGTCGGCGACTCGGAGACCGGTTCCGGAACGACCTCCGAAGACGCCACCGAGGAGGGTCCCGACGCGACGGAGATCACGGCCGCGCTCGTCGTCGACGCGGTCGCGGAGGGAGGACAGTGTCTGGCGTTCGTCCGCTCGCGGGCGGAGGCCGCGGGCCTCGCCGAGCGGCTCGCCGAGGATCGCCTCGCCGAGCGGATGGGGATCGAACCGGCCGCGGCCGCCGTCGGCGACGAGGTGGCCGACATCGACGGGACGGTCACGGGTCAGGAGCTCGCGGACCGTCTCCGAGCGGGCGTCGCGTTCCACCACGCGGGGCTCCGCGCCGGTCACCGCGCCGCGGTCGAAACGGCGTTCCGCGAGCGCGAGATCGCGTGTATCTGTGCCACCCCGACGCTCGCTGCGGGCGTGAACGTTCCCGCGCGCCGCGTCGTGGTCCGCGATCAGAAGCGGTACACCGGTTCGTCGATGGAGTGGCTTCCGACGCTCGAGGTCCACCAGATGTGCGGGCGGGCCGGCCGGCCGGGGCTCGATCCGCACGGTGAGGCGGTCCTCGTCGGCGAGGACTCCACCCGCGAGGAGCTGGTGGAGCGGTACGTGGAGGGGAATCCCGAGGCCGTCGAGTCCAAGCTCGCGGACCCGGCCTCGCTCCGGACGCACGTGCTCTCGGCGGTCGCGACCGGTTTCGCGGAGACGGAGGCGGAGATCCTCGACGTCCTCGACGGCACGTTCTACGCCCGCGAAACGGGGGCCGGCGGCCTCGCCGACGCGGTCGCTGTCGCCGTCGACGACCTCGTCGACGCGGGAATGGTCCGGCGACGAGGGGACGCGGAGAGCTACCGGATCGTCGCGACGGCGGTCGGGGAGACCACCTCGAAGCAGTACGTCCGCCCGGAGACCGGCTCGCGGATCGTCGACGGACTCCGGACCGCGGCCGGGATGGAACGCGCCACGACGCTCACCGTGTTCGAGGTGATCTGTGACACCCCGGACATGCAGGACACGTACCTCGGGAACCGCGAGCGAGCCGAGATGTACAGATTCGCCCGGAAGAACGCCGCTCGACTGACGACCGGAATGGGCGAAGCCGACGACTTCGAGGGATGGCTGGAGTCGGTGAAGACGGCACGGATCTTAGCGGAGTGGATCGGCGGCGCGACCGTGGAGGAGTTGGTGGAGGCGTACCGGATCGGCCCCGGCGACCTCGACTCGCGCGTCGAGCGCGCGGAGTGGCTGTTGAGCGCGGCGGAGGCGCTCGCGGACACGATCGGCGTCTCGGTGCCGGCAGTGACGCGGGCGCGAAGCCGGATCTGATCGGTCCTCAGCGATCCGGTCGACCGTCGGTACGGTTCGGAAGGGGGTCGTGAGGAGGGTTTCAGTCCGCCGGTTCGACTGCCCGGTGGTACGGCGTGTTCGCGATCGTCTCCCTGAGGTCCGCGAGCGAGTCGCGTCCGGCCTCGCCGGCGACGGCCATCACCGCGAACACCTCCTGTCTGGAGACTTTGACCCCGCGCTCCGTCAGCGCGTCCTCGGGCCGCGATCGAAGCTCCCGGAGGGTTCCGACCGCGAGCAGGTACGGGACGGTCCACGCCTCCATCGTGTTCCCGTGTGAGAGCGGCATGGTCTCGAGATACGCCTGCGCGTCGTCGAGGAACGACCGCGCGTAGTCGGCGGTGCGGTCGACGACGCGGGCGGACGACTCGCGGTTCTCGGGGTCGATCACCGCGTCCTGGTCGACGCCCTCGTCCTCGAGCCACTGTGCGGGGAGGTAGACGTTGTTCTCCTCCGTGAAGTCGTCGTAGACGTCCTTCGAGACGTTCACGAGCTGTAAGAGGAGTCCGAACTCCTCGGCGGTCTCCCGGAGCCGCCGTGCGCGCGCCTCGCCGACCTCGCCGCGCGTCAGGAGGTTCGTGATGAGGTTGCCGACCGTGCCGGCGGCGTAGTAACAGTACTGTTCGAGTTCGTCGCGGTCGTCGATCCGGAGTCCGCCCTCCTCGGCGTGGCGGTCGACGAACATCGCCATCCCGTCGACCATCTCGAGGACGGGCGGGACGATCGCCTCGCGCGCCTCCGGCTCTAAGTCCTCGAAGGTCGCGACGATCGTCGGTGACTCGGCGACGACCTCCCAGTCCTCGTCGCGCTTCCCGGAGTCGGGCAGCCACTCGTCGACGGCCGCGCGGAAGTCCCCGATCTCGGCGTCTCCGTCGGGGTCGATCGCCTCCCGATAGGTCTCGAGTACGGCGGTCTGCTCCGCCGGCGGGATGTGGCCGGCGTCCTCGACGGTGTCGGCGACGCGACAGAGGAGGTAGCCGAGACAGATCTGTGAGGCCATCGGCTCCTCCAACACGTCCACGGTCAACGCGAAGGTGCGGGACACGCCTTGAACCGCCTCGTGACACCACTCGAGGTCGGGGTCGGCCGTGCCGTGTTCTCGTCCGCTCATTCAGTTACCCGTTCTTACGGCACGACCTATAAAAAAGCCTCGCGGACGGAGCGGACGGTCCCACCGTTCCGATCCGGAACCGTCCCTCAGCGCGCGGGATCGTCGTCGACCCCGGTCTCGCCGGAGTCGTCCGGGTCGCCGTCGCCCTCTTTCGCGGCGTCACCGCCGTCCGCGTCGTCATGGCCGTCGCCGCCGTCGACCGCGTCGGTCGAACCCTCCTCGCCGTCGGGCCGGTTGGCCACGTCGGCGTCGGAGGGGAACCGGTCGACCGCGTACTCCCCGGTGTCGACGCGCTCGGCGGGCTCCGAGTAGTCGCGGTTCGACGCCGAGAAGTCGGGCCGGACGGCCTCCTCGTCGGGGACCTCCCGGCCTGCGTCGCCGTCGAGGCTCCCCGCGGCGTCCCCGGCGTCCTCGACGTCGTCTTCGGCGCCCTCGGCACCGGTCTCGCGGCCGCCTTCGAGCCACTCGAACGACCCTCCGCTTCGACGGTCTCGAAGCGCCTCCTGAAGCCGGTCGCCGAGCGTCGACTGGAGCTCTTCGACCTCCTCGACGTCGAAGTCGACGGCCGCGGCGTCGCTTCCGGTGAGCGAACTCGTTCCGGCGGTGTCGGCGACGACCGTCGCCACGTCCCACCGCCGCTGGAAGACGGACCGGCTGTCGATCACGGTCTGGATCCGGTAGTACGGCACCACCCGCACGCTACGGCTCCAGAACCCGTTTCGAGTCACGAGGTGGTCCTCGCCGAGCCAGTAGCCGCGGTGTTTCCACTTCAGGTGTGCGGCCGGTGGAACCGCGAGAAGCAACGCGGCCGACGCGTACCACGGGATCCCGGCCGCGAGGTACCAGTCGACTGCGAAGGCGACGCCGACGAGGACGGCGAGAAGCAGGGCGTACCGGAACGCGTACCGCCAGCGGATCCGCCGCGGAGGGCGGCGGAACGACGGTTCGCCGAACGACTCGACCTCGCGGGCGAGGTCGTACACGCGACCGACCCTCGCGATGGGGACCGCCGCCTCGCTCCCGTACTCGCCGCCCTGGCCGGGCGCGTACCCCGCGGTCTCGATCGAGAGCGTCGCGTATCCGAGCGCGCGCTTCGCGGGGTTGTCGGAGACCGTCAGCGTCTGGACCTTTTCCGTGGGAATCGAGCCGCTGTACCGCCGGAACAGCCCGCGCTCGTACCGGAGCTCGTCGCCGGCGCGGGAGAGCCGGAAGCCGTAGTAGTTCGAGAACGACACCGCCGCGCCGATCGCCCACGAGACGAGGAACAGCGCGCCGGCGGCGGCGACCGCGACCGCGCTGAGCGCCAGCGCGGAGACGTCCGGCAGGTATCCCGACACCACCGGGATCGACCCCGATCCCGCGAACGCGAGCAGTCCGATGAGCCGGCCGTCGAACGACAGCGCGCCGACGAGCGCGAGCTCGCGCGGCGAGATGGCGAACAGGTCCTCCTCGACCGGACCCGTCGACTCCCCGGACGCGTCGCTGCCCCCTGCCGCCGAATCCGCGGACTTTCGCCGCTGGACCTCGCGCTGGAGCCGCGTGGCCTCCGCCGGGGTCACGAAGCGGATCGACCCCTCGGTGCTCGACCCGCCCGCGGTCTCGAGGTCGACGGCGGCGACCCCGATCGCGCGCTGGATCACGCTCCGGCTCACGTCGACGTTCTGGATCCGCCGGTAGGGGATCTCCCGCTCGCGTCGCGAGATCACGCCCGAGCGAATGTCGAGCGTGTTCTCGGTGAGTTCGTACTCGAACCGCCGATAGTACGCGACCTCGTACGCGCCGGCGACGAGCAGCGCGGCGAGTCCCGCGCCGGCGGCCACGGGGAACCCCCACCCGCCGTCGTTCACGACGAAGAAGAGGACGACGGCGACCCCGGCGGCCTTCTGGAGCGCGCGGTACGGGATCGACTGGGGTGCGAGCTTCACACCGCGTCCTCCCCGTCCGCGCGGATCGCCAACCGTTTCAGCTCCTCGCGGAGGTCGCTCGCGCCGTCCGGCGTCAGACCGGGAATGCGGACGTCGGCCCCGCGGGAGCCGGCGGTGTACACCACACACGACGCCAGCCCGACGCCCCGCTCGACGGGGCCGCGCCGCGAGTCGACGTGCTGGATGCGCACGAGCGGGACCGTCGTCCGGACCTGCGTGATCACGCCGCGGTCGAGGTAGAGGGCGTCCTCGCGGATCTCGTAGCTCCACCGTCGGTATCGGAGGAGCGCGTGGACGACGCCGAGAGCGAGCAGGACCGCGCCGGCGACGACCGGTGCCCACCGGGGCGCGTACCCGAGGTAGTGCGCGCCGGCGACGGGGGCGGCGAGTATCGCGGCCGCGAGGACGGCGCGGAGGACCCAGACGACCCGGACGCGGGGGTGGAGTCGCTGGGCCGTCATCGGGCGTCCTCCGTCACGTGTCGAGGGGTCATGGGCCACCGTTGTCGACGGGCACTTATAAGATCCGGCGGAACCTCCGATGCGTCGAGCGCCCGTCCGTCGTTCCTTCCGATCGAGGATCGGCTTCCGTGCGTGTTATTTACACGCTCTCGCAATATTTGCGAAAGGAATATAATCGATCATAAAGGACTCTCGGACGATGGCCGACGACCCGTTCGAGAACATGCTCGCACAGATGGACCGCGCCAAGGCGTACGCGGACGTCGATCACGGCGTCTTCGAGCGGCTCAAACACCCCGAGCGGACCCTGAAGGTCACGCTGCCCGTCAAGTTGGAGTCGGGCGAGGTGGAGGTCTTCGAGGGGTTCCGCTGTCAGTTCGACGGCGCGCGCGGGCCGTTCAAGGGCGGCGTTCGCTACCACCCGACGGTCTCCCAGCGCGAGGTCGAGGCGCTCGCGGGGTGGATGACCTGGAAAGCGGCGCTCGTCGACCTCCCGTACGGCGGCGCGAAGGGCGGCGTCATCTGTGAACCGAAGGACCTCACCGAGCGCGACCTCGAACGGCTCACCCGGCGCTACACCGAGGGAATCCGCCGAATGATCGGTCCCGACATCGACGTGCCCGCGCCGGACATGAACACCAACCCGCAGACCATGGCGTGGATGATGGACACCTACTCGATGTACGAGGGGTACACGGTCCCCAAGGTCGTCACCGGCAAGCCGCTCGAGATCGGCGGGACGCCCGGTCGCGTCGAGGCGACCGGCCGCGGCGTCTCGCTCATCACCCAGAAGCTCTTCGAGTACCTGGAGCGGGACCTCACCGACGCGAGCATCGCGATCCAGGGCTTCGGGAACGTCGGATCGAACGCGGCCCGCCTGCTCGACGACGCGGGAGCGCGGGTCGTCGCGACCTCCGACGTGACCGGGGCCGCCTACGACCCCGACGGACTCGACGTGGCCGCGCTGGGCGCGCACGTCGAGGCGGGCGGCATGATCGAGGAGTACACCGAGGGCGAGGTCCGCGGAACGGGGGCCGGCGGCTCCTCCGGGGACGACGCGGCCCTCATTTCGAACGAGGAGCTGCTGGCGCTCGACGTCGACGTCCTCATCCCCGCGGCCGTCGAGGGCGTGATCACCGCAGACAACGTCGACGACCTCCGCGCGAGCGCGATCGTCGAGGCGGCGAACGGCCCGACGACGGTGGCGGCGGACGAGGTGCTCACCGACCGCGACGTCCCCGTGGTTCCCGACATCCTCGCGAACGCCGGCGGGATCATCGTCTCGTATCTCGAGTGGGTCCAGAACTCCCAGGAGTTCTCCTGGCCGCTGGAGACGGTCAACGTCGAGTTGGAGCGCCGGATCGGCTCCGCCTTCGACGAGACCATCGAGCGTTACGACGAGGGCGCGGTCCCGGACCTCCGGACCGCCGCGTACACCCTCGCGCTCGAGCGGACCGCGAGCGCCCACGAGTACCGCGGCCTGTTCCCGTAGACGGGCGCCGGTATCCGTTCCCGTCTCGCCGTCAGCCGTCCCCGTCCCCGCCGTCCTCACTCGCCCCCGCCGTCTCCCGTCCCGTTCGCTCCCGCGTCGTCCGCGTCCTTCCACTCGCCGACGCCGGAGGGGTCGAGGTGGACGTGGACGTCGCCGACGTCCTCCAGTCCGCGGAGCCGCGTGACGAGTTCCGTCTCGATCTCGTGCGCGTGCCGGAGCGTCATCTCGCCGTCGACCTCGACGTGGACCTCCACCTCCAGGTCGGTCCCGTCGTAGAAGACGCGCAGGTCGTGGACGCCGACGACCTCGGAATGCTCGCGGAGCGACTCGGTGATGCGGTCGCGATCGCCCGCCGGCGGCGCGGCTCCGACGAGGTACGTGACGTTCTCGCGACCGATCTCGACGCCCTGATACACGACGAGCAGGCTCACGACCGCGCCCGCGAGCGGGTCGAGGATCGGGAGGTCGAAGAAGACGCCGAGCACGCCGACGACCGCCGCAACCGTGGTGTAGATGTCGTTGAGGCAGTCGACCGCGAGCGCCGACAGCGCGGTCGATCCGAGCTCCGCGTTCACCCGCATCGTGTACCAGTAGAGGACGTACATGTCGACCAGCGCGAACGCCAGGGCGGCGAGCAGCAGCCGGCTGAACCGCACGTCGGTGCCGAACCGGATCCCCTCGATCGAGCTCCACAGGAGGTTGAGCCCGAGGAGGGCGACCACCGCGCCGACGAACAGCGCGGTCAGGGGCTCGATCCGCTGGTGGCCGTGTGGGTGTTCGGCGTCGGCGTCGTCGTAGCGGGCCCCGCCCCAGACGAACACCACGCCGCTGGCGACGAGGTCGGCGACGGAGTGGGCCGCGTCGGCCAGGAGCGCCACGCTCCCGAAGGCGAGTCCCGCGGCCCCCTCGACGGCGATCTTCGCGGCGTTGCCGAGGACGTTCACCCCGGCCGCCCGCCTGAACCGTCGCTTCTCGTTCCGTCGCGGGCGAGCCGTCATGTCTCAACGTCGCTCGCCGTCGGTGTTAAGTCGTGCGTCCCGTCGCGGGAAGGGTCGGCGGACGGAGCGACCGCCCGGTTCGCTATCAGACGCGATAGCCGGCGGGCGGTGTTTAACCGTTCCGGGCACCGAGGTCGGGACATGTACCCCGAAGCGCGCGCCCAGAGCGAGGTGATCGGGACCGTGCTGCTCTTGGGGATCACGATCGCCGCCGTGACGGCCACGGTGGCGACGGGGAGCGTGGCGCTCGCGACCGTCACCGACGAGGCGCAGGCGACGGGCGTCGAGAACGGGATGTCCCAGTTCACCTCACGGGCCAGCCTCGTCGCACTCGGCGGGGCGGACGCCAAGCGGTTCGACCTGGGATCCGTCGACGGCGGCGACCTCCGGCTCGAGGAGGACGCCGGGCACGTCGAGGTCCGGATCGAGCGACCCGACGGGAACGTGACGAACGAATCGTACTCGCTCGGGACGCTCGTGTACGCCGGCGAGGGCCGGGAGGTCGCGGTCCAGGGCGGCGGCGTCTGGTCGAGCGACGGCACCAGGGGCCGGATGGTGTCGCCGCCGGAGTACCACTACCGCGGGGAGACGCTCACGTTCCCGATCGTTCGGCTCACCGGCGAGGGCGAGCGGCGCACCTCCGATCGCGGAACAGGCGTGGTTCGACAGCGGACTGCCGAGGAGGAGGTCTTCCCGAACGTCTCGAACCCGCTCGAGAACGGGACGGTCGTCGTGGAGGTCCGGAGCGACTACTACGAGGGCTGGTACGACTTCTTCAGCCAGCGTGCGGAGGGTGACGTGACGAAGGACGACGCGAACCGGACGGCGACCGCCCGGCTCGTCGTTCCCGGCGAGGTCGAGCTGGACAAGCCGCTCTCGCTCGGGAGCGAGGACACCCACACGGACATCCCGCTCGACGAGGACGACTACGAGCTCGGGGTCTCCCACCCGTCGCCGTCCGCGGTCATCGACGAGCGGATCGAGAACGCCTCGACGAGCGGCCAAGCGGTCGACGACTGTTTCGACGGCGGAACGTGTACCGCGGGAGTCTACCACGCCGACGGCGACGTCACGTTGAGCGACGACGTCGAGTTCGACACCGCCGGCGGCAACGTGACCGTGGCGATCGACGGGGACTTCGACATCGGCGGAAACGACCTTCAGATCACCGACGGAAGCGACAACGCGGTCACGTACTACGTCAACGGCAGCGTCGATATCAACAACCCGACGATAGGGACCACGGCGTCGTCGATCGACGCGGAGCGAACCCAGTTCTACGTGAACGGCGGGATCGCGGAGAACACGAACGGGATCGGAAACGCCGATATCGACGCGGTCATCTACGCGCCGAACGCGGACGTGGAGGCGAACGGGAACCCGACGCTCAGGGGCGCGTTCGTGTTCGAGCGGCTCGATCTCGGCGGCGCGTCCTCGATGGCGTACGACGCCGATCTGCGCGACCTCGAGTTGACGATCTCCGGCGGTCCCGGACAGAACCCGATCACGTATCTCCACGTGAGCCGGAACGAGGTCGCGGTCCGGTTCGACTGACCGCGCGGCTTCGGCGGCCCGCGGCCGAGCCTCGTCGGCTCACCGCCGGTAGGAGACATCCACCACGATCACGCGCACGTACACCGCCGAGTCGCGGTCGACCTCCGCGACGACGACGTCGCCGGACGTTTCCCCTGGGTCGATCGTGAACCCGTCCGTTTCGGCGAGGTACTGCTTCCACGCGTCGGCCCGCGGCGATTCGATCCGAACCCGGATCGCGTGGGGATCGAGACCCGACTCCGGAAAGGCCATCCAATTCACTCCGCCGACCTCGGCGGCTATCTGTACCGTCCCCCCACCGTTGATCGCGGATGGGCCGTTCTCCGAGTGCGTAGTCCGGACGATCGGAATGACCGTGCGGTTCGCCGTTGGGGAGGAAGCGAACCGGGGCGTCGAGCGAAACAGCGTCGTCTCTCCGTCGGTTCGGAACTGCGCGCCGGCGTCGTATCCGATCGTCGTCTCACCGCGAGTGTACGTCACGGCGTCGACCTCCGCGGTGGAATTGTTGCCGATCCGCGTCCCGCTCGAATCGACCTGTTCGACGGTGATGGTCGTCGTCGACGACAACGAGAGCTCGCCGCCGCTGAGCCGGATCTCGGTCGCCCGGCTGGGATCGCCGTACCGTTGGATGTCGCGAAGATTGTCGTCGAGGACGTCGAACGCGCGCTCGACGTTCTCGACGCGCTCGGCGTTCCGTCTGTCCTCCAGCCCCGCCATACCGACGGCGAACACCGACGCGATCGTCGCCGTGACGAGCGCGAACACCAACACGTAGCCGACGACGTCGCTCACGCCACGGTCGTCGGAAAGAGAGGGGCGTCCGCGGATCCCCTCCGACCCGGAGTGACGGTCGGGGCTCACCGTTCCGTCACCTCTAGCGTACCGGCGCTCGGGTCGTCCCCGTCGGCGACGTACGCGATCCGGACTGGCCCACCCCGAACCGTCGTCCCCTCGACGGTCGTGTTCGACCGGTACGGAACCCGGAGGCTCGCGTCCGGCCGCGTCGTCCGGAGGATCACGGCGGAGTCGGCGTCGGGATCCGGACCGTCCACGATCTCGACGGTGTACGGGACACCCGCCACCCGCGTCGGGAGGTCGACGTCGACGGTCGCGACCGCGGTCCCGTCGGCAGGGTCGACGTCCGGGTCGGTCCGGCCCGCCTCCGCGAGTCGGGCGAGCCGGTCCGCGGCTTCGAGGTTCGCGGCGAGCGACTGTCCCGTGACCTCGAGGTCGCCGTGGACCGCCCGTTCGGTCTGTGCGTCGATCACGCCGCCGACGCCGATCACGACGCCCGAGAGCAGCACCGCCCCGATCGCGAGCGTCAACACGTAGCCGACGGTCGTGCTCACGCCCCGGTCGTCGCGGGAGATCGAGTCGCCCGAGCCGAGCGGCCCTCCCGAGGGGATCCGGTCACGCACGCGGCTCACCCGGCGCGACCCGAACGGTGGTCTCGAACCGGAGGTCGGCCGTCCGGTAGCGGAGGTCGACCGTGGCGTCGTAGACGGCGGGCGAGGTCCCGTCGTGGTCGGCACCGGGATCCGACCCCGCCGGCCGCGGTCGAACGGTCGCGGTCGCGGTGCCGTCGGCCGCGTCGGCGTTCCCGAACCGGATCGCGTACGCGTCGGACGGAGCGAACAGTTCCGCCGGCCAGACGCCCGGACAGGCGGTCTCTCCGAGCCGCTCGGCGGTGAGATCGAGGGTCGCGTTCTCGTCCGACGCGGCCGCGATCGAGCACCGGACCGTCGGGTCGCCGCCGCCGGTCCCGTTCGCGACGACCACGTCGTCGGTCGCGTTCCGATAGACGTACACCTCCCGACTCTCCGAGAGCGCGGGTCCGTCGAAGACGACGTGGAACGCCTCGCCGGTCGCGTCGCTCGGGGTCGTCGTCGCGAGGTCGTCGGCGGAGAGCGACAGCGAGAACCCCCGCGTGCGGTCGATCCCGTCGACGAACGCGTACGCCGTCGCGTCCGTGTCGTTCGCGAGCGACGTGGCGTTGCCCGCGGTCGAGAGGTACTCCCCCCTGGTTACCCGTGATTCGTTGGTCTCGAGATGGACCACGCCCCCACGCTCCGCGTAGCTCCGCGCCATCCGCGCGTCCAGGGCGGCGACCCCGTCGGTCACGTTCGTCACCTCGTGTGACGCCCGTTCCTGCCGGTTCGTCGCGTCGACGAGTTCGCCGACCCCCCCGACCGCGGTCGCTCTGACCTCCGTCGCCTCGCCGTCGGCCGCCTCGATCCCGCGAGTCGCGAGGTTCTCGGTGAATATCGTCGCGTTCAACAGGACGACGAGTGCCACGAGCGAGACCGCCATCACGAGTCCGGCGACCACCAGCAGCTGGCCGCGGTCGGCCTCGCGAAGTCGCCTCCCGTCGGGAGGGCCGAGGCTCACATCCGCCATACGACGATTCGCACCTCCAGGTGGTTGTATATCGGGCCGTCGTCGACCGGTGGCGCGTAGAACCGCTCGTTCGGGTCGGCGTCCACCGCTTCGAGAGTTCGCTCCTCGAACCCGTCGGCGGTCAGCGTGGCGTCGTTCGACACCGTGATCGACCGGCTCGCCGTCACCGCGTTGTCGCTCGGTGACCCCATGTCCACCATGACCTGTCGTTTCACCGGCTTGTCGCCGCCCTTCGCCGAACTGTCGTGATACTGAACGTACACGTTGAACGCGATCCGCCGGTCGAGAAAGGTCCGGTCGAGGGCGTCACCGAAGGCGTTCGGCGGGCCGCCCCCCGTGTAGTATGCGCGCTCCTCGGTGCTCGCGTCGAACCCTCGCTCGACCGTCGCGTTGCCGGGATGCCAGTCGAGGACCGCATCCCGCAGATCCCCGTTCGCGGCGCTCGTCTCGAGGAGGCCGGTCGCGGCCGCGCGCTGCTGGTTCTCGATGTGCTGGTTCGACGTGCTCGCCGACAGGGGCGTCACCGCCGTCGCCTGGAGCGCGAACGTGAGCCCGGCCACGAGCAGGATCGCCGCCACGAACGCCTCCAAGGTGTGCGCCTGGCCGCGGTCGTCGGGGGCGGTCGGAGGGCGGGCGAGAGGCGAGCGGGACATCGTCACCACACCCGCACCGTCAGGCGGTACTGGTCCCCCCGGAGCGAGACGACGCGGCCGGAGACGGTGACGTCGTCGGCCGTCGCGGTCGGGTCCGCGGTCGATCGGTTCAACGTCGTCCCGACCGTCCCGTGTCGGGTCTCGAACTCGACGGTCGCCGGGTTCCCGGCGCTCTCGTCGAGTTCGTGGATCACCACCTGGACGTCGTCGTCGACGCCGAACGGCGCCGCTGGACCGGTCTCGGCGTCGAACGGGCAGCCGGCGTCGTCGGCGAGCGTTGCGTTCCCTTCCGCCTCGAAGAACGCGACCGTACACGCCGGCGAGAGGACGCCCGGCTCGGTCGGCGCGTGGACGGCGGCGGGGTCTCCCGAGGCGTTCGCGGAGACGCCGAGTGAGTCGACCGTCCCGGCGGCGATCCGGTCGGCGACGAGCGGCGAGGCGGTCTCGCCGGCCGCGAAGGGCTCGAAGAGCGTCGGAACGAACGCGACCACGAACGCGAGCGCGATCAGGAACACGCCCGCGCCGACGGCGAAGTCGATCTGGGTCTGCCCGCGGTCTCCCCGACGGATCTCGCCCGCAGCGGCGTCCCTGCGGGATCGGTCACCCGACATAGATCCACACCCCCAGCGCGAGCGTCATCAGGACGACGGCGAACTTCAGCCCGGAGAGGAGCCGAGCGTCACGGATGTAGCCGGCGATGAATCCCGAGAGAACGGCCTGGATCGTCACCGCGTGAAAGAACAGCATCGAGAGGACCTCGGGGTCGACGCCGCCGCCACCGCCGCCGAACCCGCCGCCGGCGACGCCGCCGGAGGTCCCCGACGCGCCCTGTGCGAGCCCGCCCATCACGTCGATGAACTGCGTCTGGAGGATCGCCATCACGCCGAGGAGGGTCACGTACGTCATGACGATGATCGCCACCTGCATCCGGGTCCGCGACCGGCGCTCGCGCTCGATGTCGTCCTGGTTCTCGGAGGCCTGCGCCGCGGTGGTCAACACGTCCGTGATCTGCGAGGACGCCTCCTGGGCCTCCGAGATCAGTTTCACCGTCCGTGCGAGCCGCGGGACCGCGTACGTGTTGTTGAACTCGACCATGGCGTCGCGCAGGCTCATCCCGTAGTTCACCTTCGCGTGGATCACCTCGAACTCCTCGGCGAGCGTCCCCGAGGAGGTGTCCGCGACCGTCCGGATCGACTCCAAGAGCGTCTGGCCCGTGTCGTTGGCGGAGGAGAGCTTCCGGAGGTTCTCCGAGAGCTTCCCCGTGACCGACCGCTTGGCGCGCTGGTCCCACTCGTAGAACGCCGTGAGCGGCACGAGCGTCAGATACGCCGGGACGTACACCCAGATGAACGCCGACCAGACGGGGCTGTCGATCCAGCCGTCGACGGTCGTCGGCGCGGACCCCGACGTGACCGCCACGACGACGAGCGCCAGCGCGGCGGGGACCGTCATCGCGAGGGTGTACAGCGGGTTGTCCCGCAGGAAGTGGTGCGGGGCGGCGAGGATCCGCTTCGTCTTGTAGGTCCCCTCGCGGTCGCGGATCCGGTCGAAGACGCTCGCGCGACCGACGAACGCCTCGATCAGCCCGAAGTGGAGCAGTCCCTCGCGGCTCGTCTGCCGGAGCCGGTCGCTGCCGCCGTCGGGCCGGAGGTAGCCGTCGCCCGGCTCGTCCTGTTTGACGGTCGAGACCAACACGAGGAAGCCGATTCCGGTAAGCGGGATGAGGAGGTACACCGTCGCGTACAGCAGGAAGTCGTCGGCCTCGCCCATCATCCCCATAATGACGAGGATGATGATGAGAAGCAACGGAAAAAGCGAGAGCGTCATGTACATCTCCCCGAACAGCTCCAGCGTCTCGAGGGTCATCTCGCGCTCCTGTTTGGACGTCCGGAGGTGTTTCTCCTTTTTGTCCTTCAGGAACGGCTCCATCTCCCCGCCGGAGTTGACGATGGAGAGCATGTCCGCGAGGAACTGTGAGAGCTCCTCGGAGGGCGTCTCCATCGACTGCGTCCGGATCGCGTTCCGGTAGTCGGTCCCGAAGTACTCCGTCTCGTTGATGATGTTCTGGAACTCCCGCGACACCTCCCCGTAGGTGTCCTCGGCAGTCGCCATCGCCCGGAGGATCTCCAGTTGATTGAGCCCGCCGACCGAGAGGGCGTACATGAAGGAGACGGAGTCGGCGAGAAGCAGGTTGATCTCTCGCTCCCGGCTCGCCGACCGCGAGTACGGGACCGCGAGGAGTCCACCGAACCCCGTCGCGAACCCGATCGACCCGAAGACGACCCCGCTCGTCAGGACCGCGACCGGCACCACGAGCGACCGTAGCAGCTGCCGGGTCCCCTGGTTCGGAACGGGGATCCCGAGCGAGAGCGACTCGGCCGAGATCACCCCGAGCGCGAACACGCCGTATCCCAGGAGCGTTCCGACGACGGCGAACGCGAACCCGACCAGCACGCCGACCCCGAGCGCCCTGGAGACGTACATCTCGACGGGGTCGGTCATTCGCGCCTCCGCGAGCTTGCGCTCGACGTCGCCGACGAGGTCGCCGTCGGGGTCGAAGAGCAGTCCGAAGGCGGGGTAGAACAGCTGCCCGAGGAGGTCCCCGTCGACCGAGTCGCCTCCGACGCCCGCGTCGAGACTCATCGACGCCTCCGATGGGAACTCACGGCGTCACCCCTCCTCCTCGGTGGGCTCGACGGACTCGAACCCCCACCCGTCGTCGGCGGGGCCGGCGTCGTCCGCGTCCTCGTCTGCGCGTTCGGTCCAGTCCTCCTCACCTTCGGTCCAGTCCTCCTCACCTTCGGTCCAGTCCTCCTCACCTTCGGTCCAGTCCTCCTCACCTTCGGTCCAGTCCTCCTCACCTTCGGTCCAGTCCTCCTCACCTTCGGTCCAGTCCTCCTCACCTTCGGTCCAGTCCTCCTCACCTTCGGTCCAGTCCTCCTCACCTTCGGTCCAGTCCTCCTCACCTTCGGTCTCGCTCTCGTCCGAGTCCACGTCTCCCTCGTCGGTCGCGTCGTCCCACCCGCGATCGATCGAGTCCGCCGGCGTTCCCTCGATCGACGCGCCGCCTCCGACGAGGTCGTCCGCCCCGGCGTCGGCCTCGGGAACCGGTCCGACCACGTCGATCCCGTCGCCGAACGGGCGGCCGAAGTCGATGTCGCCGTCGGCGGAGCCGTCGTCGGAGGGAACGTCGCTGCCGCCGGTCGGCCCGCTCGCCTCGGACGGGGCGCCCGCTCTCGCCTCGGACGCCTCGTTTGCCTCCGCCTCGATCGCGGCGGCGTCGGCCGCGATCGCCTCCAGGGCCTCCCGCTCGTCGTCGGGGCGGGCCTCGACGCCGCGGGCGGGATCGACCGCGAGCAGCGCGTCGGCGACCGAGTCGGGGACCGACCCGCGGTAGGTCTCGAACACGTCCTCGGCGTCCGCGAGGATCGCCGCCGCCTCCTCCCGTCCGTCCTCGTCGGGATCGGGTCGGGGGACCATCTCCTCTTTGTCCCGGTCGACGTCGATCAGGACCGACTCCATCTCCCGGAGGTCCTCCAGCGAGCGCTCCAGCTCGTCGTTGGCCATCAGCGCGAGGACGGTCTCGGGATCGTTGATGAACGCCTGGAACGTCGCGGCCACCTGCGCATAGCTGTTGAGTCCGCGGTCGATGAGGTACGCCAAGACGATCCGGCGCTTGCGAAGCTCCTCGTCGAGGGTGGCCCGGCTCCACCCCCGGTCGAACATGATCTCCTCGAGGACGTTCGAGTCGCCCATCCGGAGGAACTCGTCGGTCTCGGCCTGCCACTGGAAGACGTCCTGGACGTTGATCTCGTCGTTCTCGGCGTCGTAGTGGTTGATCTCGGTGAGCGACTTGTTCCGACGGACCTTCCGTCCCTTGACCCGCGTCGACGTCTGGATCGACACCAGATCGAGCGCCGTGAACATCGTCTTCGAGACGTTGATCGGGTCGGTGGTGAACCGCTTGAGCACCTCGCCGACGGAGTCGGCGTGGAACGTCGTGTAGGTGGTGTGGCCCGTCGACATCACCTGGAAGGCGGTCCGGCCCTCCTCGCCGCGGATCTCGCCCATCACGATGTAGTCGGGGCGCTGCCGGAGCGCGGCCTCGAGCAGGTCGAACTCGTCGACGTCGCCCTTGTCGTCGTCGGAGAAGGACGGGCGCGTGACGGAGGCGATCCAGTTGCGCTGGGGGAGTTCGACCTCGCGGGTGTCCTCGATCGAGACGATCTTCGCGTTCGAGGGGATGAAAAGCGAGACCGCGTTCAGGCTCGTCGTCTTCCCGGAGGCGGTCCCGCCCGCGAAGATCAGGTTCTTGTTGTTCTCGATACACAGCCAGAGGAACGTCATCTGTTCGAGGGAGAACGTCCGCCAGTTGATGAGGTCGATCGGCGTGAAGGGCACGTCGTTGAACTGCCGGATCGTGTAGTTGGTTCCGTGATCGGAGACCTCCCTGCCGAGCGTGAGCTGCGCCCGCGAGCCGTCAGGAAGGGTCGCGTCCACCTGCGGTCGGCGCTTCGAGATCCCCTTGCCCGAGCGCTGAGCGAGCTTCACCACGAAGTCGTCGAGCTCGTCGGTCCCGTGGTAGACGTTGGTGATGATCTGCTCGTAGTCGGCGTGGTAGACGAAGACCGGCGAGTCGTACCCGTCACAGGAGATGTCCTCGACGTTGATGTCGTGTTTGATCGGGTCGATCCGCTCGTACCCGATGAAGTCGCGTTTGAGGTAGTACAACAGCTTCTCGACCTGGTACGCCGAGAGGGTCCGTGCGTCCTCCTCGAGCACCGCCGGCTCCGGACGCGCGCTGATGGTCACGGGGGCGCCCTCACCCGCGGCGTTCCCGTCCTCCGGCGGACGGTAGCCGACCGCCCCGGCGAGCCGTCCCGGAAGCCCCTCGGTCGGGTCGATCCCGAACCGGTCGAGGTCGATCCGGCCGAGGAGGTCGCTCACGAACTCGTTCGTCCCGGACGTCTCCTCGTAGAGGCCGTACCGGTCGAGCAGGGTTCGGGTCTCCTCGGCGATGACGCCCTCGCGGAACGCCTCGTCGCCGCCCGCGATCGACTCGTCGGCGTACTTGATCGACGTCCGGAGCTTCCCCGTGAGGAACTCGATCAGGTCCGTCTCGATCCGCGTCAGGTACGGCTGGACCGCGTAGTACTTCCGCTCGTTCTCCTTCGTCGAGCGGAAGACGATCACGAACGCGTACGGCTCGTTCACCCAGTAGCGCTCCTCCTCGCGGAAGTGCGTCTTCTTCGGCATCGGGACCGCCTTCTCGAGGTCGTACCGGTTCACGAAGGTGGTCGCCCCGTCGGCCGTGGAGAAGAACGCGTCCTCGTCGACGTCGGGGTTCACGTCGACGGTTCGCTCGTCGACCAGCGCTGCGAGGTCGCTCGCGGCGTCCCCGCCGGCAGCGAGCGCCTCGCCGATCCGGTCCGGATCGAACCCCAACGCGTCGACCTTGTCCTCGTGGGTGAACGCCAGCGGCTCGCCCTCCTCGTCGGTCGGGGGGGTCCCCTCCTCGTCGTGGAAGTACTCGTCGGCGTAGTCGTCCCACGTGTAGTACCCCTTGAGGACCGGCATCTCGTAGAGGTCGTACCGGGCGTGACACCGGTCCCACAACACCTCGCCGACCGCGGCGGCCGACCGGACCCGACCCGCGGCCTCCGTCGGGTGGAATCCGAGGAGTTCGGCGGGATCGAACGCGACGCGGTCCCAGTCGAGATCCGTCGGCGGGCCGGCCGGAACCGGCTCGACGTCCGTGCCGGAGACGACGACCGACTCAGACGCGCCGTCCGTTTCGGCCGGCTCGTCGTCGGGGTCGGGATCCCCGTCGTCGGGGTCGGGATCCGACCCGCGGGCGTCCCCGTCCCCGGAGCGGTCGTCGAAAGCAGTGCCTTCCTCGAAGGCGGCGCGGTCCTCGAAGACGGCACGACCGTCGACGACGACATCGCGGTCGCCGACGACGAGCGTCCCCTTCTCGGGCGTTCCGTGGCCGTCGACAGCGGTCTTGCCGTCCGCCAGGAAGGGCTCCACGACGCCGACCGCCCGGAGGGTCCCCGTACGGTTCGCGTCGTCGAACCGCCCCTTGACCGCGCTCGCCGGCACCGAGGGAACGTTCGGGACCCACTCGTACAGCGTTTCGGCGATCCCGTCGTCGCCGCGCCCCTCGAGGAACTCCTGCCAGGTGTACCGGCCGACCCTGACGGGGTCGCCGGAGGTCGGCACCGTGCTCGTCCTCCGTGTCGTACTCGTCGTGTTCGTCGCACTCGTACCGTCGTCTGACGCGGGCGTCGCTTCCGCCCTCTCCCCCCCGTCACCGTCCCCGTCGGTGACGGGGTCGTTCCCCGCGTCCCCTCCGTCCATAGAGCGAACCACTCGTCTCCCGTTGAAAAAGGTGTCTCGCAAATATCCGGGTTTGATAACCTCGGTGTCGGGAGCGTGAACTTTTAGCCGTTCCTCCGCGCACTCGGGGACGTGACTCGTCTCCGTCGGCTGCGCGATCGGGCGGTTCGCCGACGGGTGCGCGACGCGATCGCGGAGGAGCTGCTCGGGGATCCCCGCAGCCTCGCCGTCGTGTTCGCGCTGACGGCGTTCATGTTCCTCATCGGCGTCGACTACTACGCCGGCACCCTCGGAGAGGTCCCGACGGTCCTGTGGCCGCTGTACGCCGACTCCGCGGTGGCGGTCGCGCTCGGCGCGCTCTCGCTCGCGACGCTGCTTCCGACCGTCGGCTCCGGCGAGCCGGTGACCGAGACGCCGACGAACCGTCCCCTCGCGTACCTCCACACGCTCTCGTTCGTCTGGCTCGTCCAGTTCGGGCTGTGGCCGCTGGTCTCCCTGAACCTGGCGTTCGAGTCGTACGTGACCGCCCCCGACGCGTGGATCTACTACTGGGGCGTGTTGGGGACGCACCTGTGTTTCGTCGGCCTCGCGCTGCTGTTCCCCGCGTTCGGCCGGACGACTCGCGGTGCGCTGGCTGTCGCCGGCGCGCTCGGCGTCGCGAACGTCGTCGTCGACTACTGGGCCGGCTACTACCCACCGCTTTTGTACGAGCCGGGCGTCGGCCTGGCACTCGCCACCCTCGGGATCGCCGGGCTCTGCGTGTGGCTCGCGAGCCGGTCGTTCCGGCGGCTGGACGCCGAGTCGGCGTGAGACGCGAGCGGCGCGGTGAGACTCGCTTACACTAGCGGTCGATGCGTTCAACGAGGACGACCATCGACGCGAGATTCGCGCCTTGAAGAAAGATAATTATACGGCGTACGTCATATGACAGGAGACAGCAGTTCTAACCGGGTCCCCAGTCAACCGGTTGTCGTCCAAGAGGATACTCATCAGAACGAGATCCCAGAGAACAGTGACTCAGCGCTGTATTCAGTGGACGGCCCGGCCAACTCGTTCCACGAATTCAAAATCGAGCCCGACGATGCGCTCGTTGAAACACTTCGTGTTGACATCCTCCCGCGCCCGAAGACGCGGGAGTCCCACGGCACCGCTGAGATGGGATATTACCCACGGTAAGTGACCTCCCTTGCCGAGAGTTCACTCACCCGCCCCCAATTCGACCGACCACTTGCGGCAGACATTCTTCCTCCGGTTGAACGTACGAGTAGTGGTCCGCAACCAGATCGGTGACGTCGACATCCGCGTGCCCGGCCGGCGCGGTCGCCGACGCTGCGAGACTCCCATGACCGATTGCGCGAGTCCGATCCGAAGCGCGATACCCTCACTCCACGACTTCGACGATCCCGCGCATTCCCTGCGTCTGGTGCGGCGTACAGACGTACTCGACGGTCCCGGTCTCCTCGAACGTGTACTCGAAGGTGTGGCCGGCCTCGTCGGTCAGTTCGGACTCGAACGCGTCGTCGACGTCGACGACGTTGTGCCCGCCGCCCTCGCCGGTCCACTCCCAGATCACGGTCGTCCCGACGTCGACCCGGACGTTCGCGGGAGCGAACGAGAGCCCGTTTTCGGCCCCGACGGCGACCTCGACCGTCTCCCGGCCGGTCCGGTCGACCGGGTCCGCGTCGGTCCCGTCACCACCGCCCGATCCGCCGGTCAGTCCGGCACAGCCGGCGAGAAGGGCGATCGAGGCGGCACCGCAGGATCCGACGAGCGCGCGACGGCTTCGTTCGACCATGTCGCGGGGGAGGGCGGCGATCGAGTAAAACGTCTCGACCGCTCCCCGGCGATGGGAACGGGTTTTTCACCGACAGCGCCGAAGGAGCCGGTATGAGCGAATGGACCGACGCGATCGTCGGCGAGCGGATGACCGTCGACACCGAGTTCAACGACCGCGTGATGGCCTCCCGGTTCTCCAGCCAGGAGTGGGGACTGATCATGACCGCGGCAGAGTTCGAGATCGAGAACTCCGAGGACCCCGAGGCGGCGCGGATCGTCGCCGACACCTCGAACCTCCCGGCGATCATGCCCGAACTGGAGAACGTCCGGTCGCAGGTCGCCGCGATAGGCGGCGGGGGCGGTCCCGACGGCGCGAGCCGCGGCTCCGGCGGCACGGGAGACGGGATCCTCGACTCGATCAAGGGCGCGCTCGGCCTCGGCGGGAGCGGCGGGAGCGGCGGCACGACCGACGAGGAGCTGGAGGCGGCCGAACGGCTCCTCGAGGAGTACGCCGAGGAGCTTCAAGCGCACCTCGAGCAGGTCGGCAAGTGGGATCAGGTACGGGTCGCCTACCAGGAGTGACCGACGTCTGCGGCCCGCTGCCGCGGCCGACGGATACAACCGCCGAGCCGGCGAACGGCTCCCCATGACCGATATCCCGCTCGAACACGTTCACGTCGCTCCCGATGACGACGCCGCTCCCGCTCCGGCGGTCTTCGTGCTCCACGGTCGCGGTGCCGACGAGGAGGACCTCCTTCCCGTCGCGGAGTCGCTCCCCGACGACCTCCACGTGATCAGCCTCCGCGCGCCCGACCCGCTCCAGGGCGGCTACACGTGGTACGAGCTCGACCTCTCCGGCGGCGGGCTCCACGAGAGTCAGCCGCACGCCGCGGACTTCCGGCGGAGTCTCGATCTGGTCGACGAGAGCGTCGCGGCCGCGATCGACGCCTACGGCCTCGACGCCGACCGGATCGGCTTGCTCGGGTTCAGCCAGGGTGCGATCACGAGCCTCTCGCTCCTCCTCGAGGGCCCCGACTCCTACGACTGGGTCGTCGGGCTCCACGGCTACCTCCCCGACTCACACGCGGAGCTGGCACCCGACGGGATCGAGGGGAAGCCCGTCTTCGTCGGTGCCGGCACGGGCGATCGGGTGATCCCCGAATCGAGAGCCGAGGCGGCCGTCGACCGGCTGACCGAACTCGGCGTGGACGTGACCTACGAGACGTACGCGACCGGTCACGGGATCGGCCGGGAAGAACTCGCCGACGTGGTCGCGTTCGTCGGCGCGCGGGTCGCGTGAGGACGCACCGATGCCAGGCGGGAGGACGACGACGCGCGGGAGGGTGAGGGACGGCGGATCCGGGTCACTCCGCCGGCCCGTCGGGAGCGTCGAGCGGCTCGGTACACCAGTGACAGAAGTCGAGATCCGCGTCCGTTTTGCGCCCGCAGTTGGGACACTTGATCGTCGACGGGACCGCCCCCGGCGGCTTCCCCTCGGCGTCGGTGCCGGTTCGCCTCGCCCTTCTCTCGCCTTCTGGACCGGCGGACCCGGCGTCGGACTCGTCGGTCACGGTGCCGTCCGCCCCGGCCCGCTCGACCGTCCCGGTTCCCGTCTCCCCGGCTCCCGTCCTCCCAGCTCCCGTCTTCCCTCCCGTCTCCACGGTGCGCTCGCCGCCGGCTCCCCGTTGTCGGTCGTAACGCCGGTTGTTCCGGACCGCGAGGACGTACGCATCGACGACGCTGGCGAGCACCGCGAGCAGGCCGGGCGCGATATCGGCGAGCGGCGGTGCCTCGCGGGCCAGCAGCCGATCGACGGCCGCGTCCGGCACGAGGAGGACGAGCGTCGCCGTGATCACCACGTACCACCCGAACGCGCGGGCCCACCGTCGGAGGTACGCGTGGCCGAGTCCGGATATCAACAGCGCCAACAACACGGCGAGCCACGGTCGCCGTCGACGGATCTCGCTCATGCGTCGCCGGTACGGACTCCGGGGCCGTGTAGTTGTCCCTCCCTCGGAGCGTTTATGCCTCCGAGACGCCGAGTCGACGTATGGTCGGGATCCCGACGACGGAGCTCCTCACGGGGTTGCGGATGGCTCTCCTCGCCGTCGCCTACTGGGGCGGCGGGTTCGTGGTGGCGTACCTCCTGTACAGGCGGTGGCGCGGCGACGGACCGCGCGACACCGACGGCGAGGCGGACGACTAGCCTCGACGCGGCCCGCGGACCGCGGAGACGATCCCCGATTCCGCATCGGCCACGCTTTTGTCGACGCCCGCCGGAGGGGCGGTATGACCGACACGGCGCTCGTCATCGGCGGCACGCGGTTCATCGGCCGACACGCGGTCGCGGACCTCACCGAGAACGGCTACCGGGTCACGACGCTGACCCGCGGGAACCGAGAGGACCCGTTCGCGGACGACGACCGGGTCTCTCACGTCGAGGGCGACCGCACGAACGACCGCGACCTGGAGGCCGCGAGGCGCTCCGCGGAGCCCGACGTCGTGATCGACTGCGTGGCGTACCACCCCGCCGACGTGGAGGCGGCGACCGATATCTTCGCCGACGTCGACGCCTACGTGTACGTCTCCTCGGGAGCCGCCTACGCGGCCGAGCACGTCCCGAAACGCGAGGGCGAGACGCCGCTCGAGGGGTGTACGCCCGAACAGGCGACCGACGACGGCGACGCCACCTACGGCAACCGGAAGGCCGCCGGAGACCGGGCGGTCTTTTCGGCCGCCGAGGACGGCGTCAACGCCATGGCCGTCAGGCCGTGTATCGTGTACGGTCCCCACGACTACACCGAGCGGCTCGACTACTGGATCGACCGCGTCCTCACCTACGACCGCGCGGTCGTCCCCGGCGACGGACAGAACCTCTGGCATCGGGCGTACGTCGAGGACGTGGCGAGCGCGCTCCGGATCGTCGCGGAGCGCGGCGAGGCGGGGACCGCCTACAACGTCGGCGACCGCCGGGCGCTCACCCTCGAGGAGACGTTGGAGACGATCGCCGCGGTCGCCGACACGACGTGTACGGTCGTGCCCGCGAGCGCGGACGCGCTCGCCGCCGGCGGCCTCGAGCCGACGGACTTCACGCTCTACCGGGAGTACCCGCACCTGCTCGACACCTGCGCGCTCGCCGACCTCGGCTGGGAGTCGACGCCCGTCGAGGAGGCGATGGCGCGGAGCGTCGCCGACCACCGCGACTCGGACCGCGACGGGAGCGAGTGGGACCCAGGACGCGACGCCGAGGAGCGAGTACTCGGCGTGAAAGACACGTTGTAGCTCTGCGGTCGGCGTCGCCGGACGTAGTCCGGCTTCCAGAGGCGCGTAGCGCCTCGCTGTCGCCGGCGGCTCTACCGCCGGATTTACGCGAGAGCGAAGCTCTCTCCCTGCGCCTGCGAGCGCCCGGTAGGGCACGAGCAACGAGGCCGGGGAGGCGTGAGGTGCGGGGCCGTGCGGTCGGGTGGGGCTTTGGTGGAGTCGACCGCGCCGGCAACCGCGTACAGCCGAGCGGCCGGGGCCCTCCAAACCGCCATCGAGCGGGCAACCACGGAGGAGATCGGAGCGGCGTCGACTCGTCAGTACGCCGCGTCCCACCGCGCCGCCTTCCGTCGGTTCTCGCAGTCGAGACACTCGACGGCGTCCATCGTGTCGATCGCGACGTTCGTCCCCTCGCAGTTCCCGCAGAAGTAGCCGTAGCGAGTCTCGTGGTCGGCGTCGGCGTACGCGACGTAGAAGGGCGCTTTCGAGCCGCGCTCGCTCTCGTCGAAGGCGACGTACACCGTCTCGCCGTCGGCCGTCTCGTAGATCCCCTCTCGAAGTCCCCCCTCGCGGCCGATCCGCTTGCGGTAGAGTCGTTCGCGGAACTCCTCGTCGCCGATGTCGACGACGCGCTCGCCCGAGAGGTCGTACCCCTCGCGCTCGTAGAAGGCGGTCCCGGCCTCGTTGTCGACGAGGACCTTCCCCTCGATGCTGTCGACGTCGCGGTCGCGCAGCTCGTCCTCGACGCGTTCGAGCAGTGCCGAGCCGATCCCCGACTCGCGGTGGTCCGGATGGACGTGGAGCCAGTCGATCTCGCCGACTCGCTCGCGGCGGTCGACGACGTAGCTCTCCGCGAACGCGACGACCGCGGCGTCGACGACCGCGACCGGAAAGACGGTGTCCGGGTCGGCGACCGCCTCCCCCACGTCGTCAACCCCGTACCAGTTCTCGACGGCCTCCGACAGCAGCGCCTCGTCGACGGCGTGGCCGTACGAGGCGGAAAGCGACGCTAGCGCTACCTCGCGGATCGATCCGACGTCGTCGACGGTTGCGGCTCGCAGGTCCATACGGAGGCGTGTCGCCGCGGCTACAAAAAGTTCCGCGCCGAAACGAATCCCGGCGTCCGGCTCACGACGGGCACCGTCGTTCCCGCGACGCGCTCACGGGACGCTCACGAGATCGAGTAGGCGGCCGCGGCCATGAGCAGCATGGTCAACGCGAGCGCGAGCCCCATCAGGTACGTCAGCGAGGGGTTCTCCCAGCGCAGGTGCTGGAAGTACGCGACGATGAGCACCGTCTTGATCACGGACAGGAGCATCGTTCCGGCGAACGCCTCCCAGTACGTGAAGCCGAACAGCTCGACCTCGAAGAGAACGAAGTTCAGAATCGCCGCGAGCAGGAGCGCGACGTATATCGCCGAGTACAGTTTGACGGAGTCGGACGACATTTCTTGAGAGCACCTTCGTCCGCGTGCTTAAAGAAGTAACCATCCGAGGGGAGGAATCGCCCGGAGGTGGCGGTGGCCACGTCCGTGGAAGACGGGCCTCGTCCGTGAGCGATCGACGACCGACCGCAGGCCGCCGCCCGAAACGCCTATGCCCGAGACGCACCGATCCGTCATCGATCGCGAACCCGGAGACCCCATCGTGGACCCGATCGAACCCGACGACGACCTGCTCGAATCGCTCTACGTGGTGAACAAGGTCGCGAAGCGGCTCGCCGACGAGGCGACCGCCGCCTACGACCGCGGCGACGTCACCGAGAGCAACGTCGCTTCCGCCCGGAAGGACGCGCTGTACCGGACGAAAACGGAGGTGTTGAATCGTATCGTCGCCCGCAATCCGGACGCCGTGGCCGGGGAGTACCACGCGGTCCACGGCGACGTCTGGCTGCTCGTCACCGTGAACGGCTGGGAGTTCCACCAGCCCCCCTACGCGTTCGGGAGCGACCTCACGGACCGGATCGAGATCGCGAACTCGGCAGCGGAGCCGCGGGACGTGCCGTACGTCCGCGACGCCAGCGTCGAGCGGTCGGAGCGCTCGCTCGAGGAGGCCCTTCGGGGACTCGCCGACCGCGGCGTCGACGCCAACGACCACCTCGCGCGGCCGACGATAAGCGGGGAGCGCGACCAGCTCGTCGACGTGCGGTGGGCGTTCCTGCGGTAGGTCTCCAGGAAACCGACGCCTACTCCGGCGTCGGCGCGCCCGTCTCGAGCTCCGGAAGCCCGGCCTCGATCTCCTCGCGGCGGCCCTCCAGCCAGTCGGGTAAGACGAGCCGCTCGCCGAGCGACGACCGCGGCTCGTCGACGTCGTAGCCGGGCTCGGCCGTCGCGAACTCGAAGAGCACGCCGCCGCGGGTGCGGGCGTACACCGACCGGAACCACTTCCGGTCGATCACCTCGCTCGGGCTGAGCCCGTGTTCCCGAAGCAGCCCCCGCCACTCCTCCTGCTCTTCGTCCGTGACGCGGTAGGCGACGTGGTGAACCGTCCCGGCACCCGGGGTCCCCTGCGCGGTCGCGGGATCGGTCACGACGTCGACGACGAAGCCGCGGTCGCCGTCGGCCTCGAACCGACGGCGGTGGCTCGCCTCGTCGCCGTCGGTCTGCTCGTATCCCATCGCCTCCAGGAGGTCGATGGTGGCGTCGGCGTCGGAGAGCGAGAGGTCGACCGAGAAGAACCCCCGGATCGCGTGTTCGGCGGGAACGGGGCCCGCCGGCGGATCCCCCGCGGGAGCGTCCTCGCGGCCGACGATCTCGAGCGGGAGCCCGTCGGGATCGGCGAAGGCGACGACCGCGTCGCCGAACCGCTCGCCCGTCTCGACGTCGACGCCGCGGCCGGCGAGCCGCTCGGCCCAGTAGTCGACCGACGCGGCCGGGACCGTGAACGACACCGTCGAGGCCTGCCCGGTGCCGACGCGGCCGGATCGGGCCCCGACGTACGGGAAGAACGTCATGCTCGTCCCCGGCGACCCGGCGTCGTCGGCGTAGAACAGGTGGTACACGCCCGCGTCGTCCTGGTTGACGCTCCGCTTGACGAGTCGGAGGCCGAGCGTCTCGGTGTAGAAGGCGTGGTTGGCGTTCGGGTCGCCGGCGATCGCGGTCACGTGGTGGATCCCTGGCGTCCCGAGGGTCTGGGTCATACTCGTACTACGCGCCGAGAGCACTTGTACACGCGCTGACGGGATCGAAACCGGCTGACGTCGGTGTTACCCCGCGACTTCGCGGCGGCCGTCGATCGACAGGTTTCGACTACTCGACGATCTCGATCGCACCGTGCATCCCGTTGGTCTGGTGTGGGGTACAGTAGTACAGCTGGATCCCGGCCTCCTCGAACGTCTGCTCGAAGGTCGTCCCCTCCTCGTCGACCGCGTCGCCGCTGTCGAAGTCCGACGCGGATCCCTCCGCGGAGGTGACGTTGTGTGCGCCGCCCTCGCCGGTCCACTCCCAGACGACCGTCGTTCCGGCGTCGATCCGGATCGCGGCGGGGTCGAACGCGAAGCCGACCTCGCCGGCACCAACGTCGACGACGACCTCGTCCTGCCCGGTGTAGTCGGCGATCGTCCCCTCGTACAGGCGCGCCTCGTTCTCGGTGAGGTAGTCGTCTATCTCGCCCGGCACGTCGTCGGCGGGCTCGCCGGCGGAGCCGTCTCCGCCGCCGTCCCCTCCGCTCCCGTCGCCGCCGCCCGAGCAGCCCGCGAGCGCACCGGTGGTCAGCGCCGCGCCGGTTCCGACGACGTACCGCCGTCTGGACAGTCTTCGTGTCATCTGCCGATCGTAGGGTCCGAGGACAGACAAACCCCTTGATACCCCCACTTCGTGAGAACCGCCATCGCCGAACAACCATCTACACAGAGTATCGATCTGGGGAGCGATCGCCGGCCCGTCAATCGACGGGCGTGGCCGCCACGGACCGAAGCGGACGCTTAAGCGTCGCCGCTCCCTGACCCGATCCATGCGGGAGGACGACCTGGCGGCGCGGATCGTCGACCACTACGAGGCCGTCCACGACGACCCGGAGATCCGGCTCGAGGAGCCGTACGACGCGGAGGGGCGTCGCGGGGTCGTCGACGTCCACGTCCGGCTGCGAACGCCCGAGCCGGTCGACCACGTCATCGAACTCAAATGCGACGCCGCCGTGCGCCGCGTCACCGGCGCGAACGAGGTCCTCAGACAGTACCGCCGGATGGAGCGGTACTTCCACGCGGACGAGGCCCACCGGCTCCGCCCGAAGCTCGGCCGGTCCGGTCCGGGCGCGTGCTACCTCCTGTTTTTCGCGCCGACGCCGACCTGCGTCCACCACGTCGCGACCCACCGCACCCTGTACGCCTCCGTCGACCCCGCCGGGAGCGTCGGCGACGTGCCGACCGCGCGAACCGTCGGCTTCCTCACCGGCCTCGACGGCGACCCGGCCGATCTGGGATACCTCTCCGTCAACGGCGAGGCGTCGTTCGGCTCGCCGGCGTTCCTGGCGTCGGTCCCCGAGGACTCGCGGCTCGCCGAGAGTCTGCGGGCCGTCGACGACGACCTCGTCGCCTTCGACGACGGGTCAGGTACCGACGACTGACGCCGCCGGCAGGACGCCGGCCGGGTCTAGAGGCCGAGCTCCCGGCCGAGCACGACGTGTTGGATCTCGCTCGTCCCCTCGCCGATCTCCATGAGCTTCGCGTCGCGGTAGAACCGCTGGGGGGCGAAGTCGGTGGTGTAGCCGTAGCCGCCGAGGGTCTGGACGGCCTCCTCCGCGACCTCGCGGGCGGCCTCGCTGGCGTCGAGCTTCGCGAGCGCGGACGCCTTCGTGACGGGCTCGCCGGCGTCGTACCGGGTCGCCGCCTTGTGCGTCAACAGTCGTGCGCGCTCGGTCTGGCGGTACATGTGGACGATCTTGTCGCGGATCGCGTCGAACTCCGCGATCGGCTTCCCGAACTGCTCGCGTTCGCCCGCGTACTCCCTCGCCGCCTCGTAGGCGCCCTGTGCGAGCCCCACGGAGAGCGCGGCGATGGAGATCCGGCCGCCGTCGAGCGTCTTCATGGTCTGTTCCCACCCCTCGCCCTCCTCGCCGAGCAGACGGTCGGCCGGGAGCCGGAGGTCGTCGAGCCGGATCTCGCAGGTTGGCGAGCAGTTCAGCCCCATCTTCTCCCAGACCGTCGTCACCTCGAAGCCGTCGTCGTCGGGGTCGACGATGAACGTCGAGATGCCGTCGTAGCCGGCGTCGGGGTCGGTGACCGCCTTCACCAGTACCGAGTTCGCGACGCTCGCGTTCGTGATGAACTGTTTCGTCCCGTTCAGGACGTACTCGTCGGCGTCGTACTCGGCGGTCGTCTCCATGTTCGAGGCGTCCGAGCCGCTTTCCGGCTCCGTCAGCGCCCACGCGCCGATCCCGTCGCCCTCCGCCAGCGGGCGCAGCCACTCCTCCTTTTGCGCCTCGGTCCCGAACGCCTCGATCGGCTTCGCGCCGAGGGAGGTGTGGGCCGCGTACGAGAGCCCGATCCCCCCGGAGACGCGACCCAGCTCCTCGGTCACCAGCGCGTACGTGAGCTGGTCGCCGTCGAGCCCGCCGTACGCCTCGCTCACGGGTACCCCCATCATATCGAGGTCGGCGAGCGACGCGAACACCTCCTCGGGGAACCGATGCTCGTCCTCGATCTCCTGGGCTATCGGGCGTATCTCGGCCTCGCAGAACTCCCTGACCGCGTCCCGTATCATCCGGTCTTCCGCGGACGGCTCGAACTCCATGGCGGAGGAGTTCACCCGCCGCGAGCATAAACGACACGACGGTCACGATCGATCGTCGGCATTCTGACGGTTCGTCGATCGTCGGCATTCGGACGGTTCGGACCGTTCGCGATCATTTATCAGCCGCGGGCGCGTGGACCGGATCGTATGGAGTTCCGCCGACTCGTCCGCGGGACGGTGAGCTGGCCCGAGCTGGAGCGGGTCGTTCGCGAGTTGGCGGATCGCTACGACCGCGAGAGCGTGCGCGTCGAGTTCCTCGACGCCGACAACTGGCTGTCGATCCCGTTCGTGCTCGACGACGATCTCTTCGTGAAGGTGATCACGAAACAGAACACGCTCGTCCACACGCTCTTCACCACCGGACGCAACCTCGGGGCCTTCTCCGCCGGCACCGAGGGCTTCTTCGAGCGCCACGAGACGCCCTACGAGATGGCCCGTCACGAGCTCGAGGCCACCCGGAGGGTCCGCGAGATCGGCGTGAACGCGCCGGAGCCGATCGAGGCGTTCGAGGTGGGGGAGTTCGGCGTCCTCGTGTTGGAGTACCTCCCCGAGTTCCGCACGCTCGACGAGGTCGACCACGAGCGGGAGCGCGAGCTCGCGCCGGAGCTCTTCGCCACCCTCCGGCGGATCCACGACGCCGGGCTCGCACACGGCGACGTGCGCGCGGAGAACGTCCTGGTGCTCGACGGGGAGATATACGTGATCGACGCGACGAACGTGAGCGGGGACGGTCGAACGGACGCCCGCTCGTACGACCTCGCGAGCGCGCTCGCCGCGCTGGAACCCCTCATCGGCGCGCCGGCCGCGATCGACGCCGCGCTCGCGAGCTACGACCCCGTGGAGCTGCTCGCGGCCCGCCGCTTTTTGGACTTCGTTGCGATCCGGCCGGACCACGACTTCGACGCCGCCGAACTCAAAGGCGAGATCGAGAAGCGCGCGGCCGCGGACCGCGAGACCGGAGGGGCGGGGAGCGGCACGGCGGACGCCGAGGGGGAGATCTCCTCCGGAGCCGACGGCTCGACGTAGTCCGACGGTCGCGTCGGCCGGTCGTCGACGCGTCGACGACGGTCACCCGTCGAGCGACTCCCGCACCGCGTCCGCGACGCGCGAGAGCGGCGGACCGCTCAGCGGGGCGGCGGCGACGACCCGCTCGCGCGGGCGGCCGACCGGCCGAGCGACCCGCTCGGTCTCGACGAGGCCGGCGTCGATCAGTCGGCGCTTGATCCGGGTGAACGTCGAGGGACTTCCCAGTCCGGCGTCCTCGCAGGCGCGCCTGAGAGTGCGGTCGTGGGCTCCGTGGCGCGCGCCGACGACGTACGCGCGGAGCCGCGGACCGACCGGATCGCTCGCGGGGAGGGGGGGACCCGGATCGAGCAGGCGGACGACGTCGACGGCGACCGCCTCCCCGAACCGGTCCTCGAAGGCGGCGTACACGCGACGCCGGCTCGGCGTGCGGACCCGGTAGGGGTCCGCGTTCGCGACGGTCCCCTCGTACCGGTCCCGGAGCGTCGGGTCGTCGCCGACGCGACGCCACCGCGCGTCCTCCTCGCCGGCGACGCCCACGAGGACGCAGCCGGTCTCGTCGCCGGCGAGGAGGGCGTTCGGCTGGGGCTCCGCGAGCGTCAGGAGGTCGAACGCGTCCGCGTCGGCGAGCGCCGCGAGGCGGCTCGCGGCGCGGAACCCGCCCGCGATCGACCCGAACGCGGCGGGGGTGGCGAGGACGGAGATCCGCGGGAGTTCCGGCGGCGTCGTGGACGCCCCCGACTCGCCGCCGCTCGACTCGTCGCCGTCGAGGGCTCGAAGCGCGGCGACGTCGGGATCGACGAGATCCGGCGCGGCCTCGCGGTACGCCTCGACGACCGCGGAGAGGAGCGGCGGCTCCGGGTCGACGAGCAGCGGGTCCGCGAACGACTCGAGCGACAGCGACCCCCCCGCGATCGGGATCGCCGGTTCGGGAGGCATGGCTCACGGTTCGCGGCGGTCGAAGTAAACGCGACGGTGGCCCCGACCGGCGTGCCGGCGAAGCGGGAGTCGAGACGACCCCGCTACTCCTGGACGGTACCCCTTCGTTTCGACCGTCTCGCTCTCGAACGCGCCGTCGGCGCGTGAGACGTCGTGGTCGCCGCCCCCGCCGGTCCACGCCCGGACCACCGTCGTGCCGGGCGCGACCGCCACCGCGGCCGGGCCGAACGACGACCGCTTCGGGAGGGGGTTCGCGGGCGAGGAGGTCCGGTCGGTCGCGACGGAGCACGACGTCGAGCGACGATGCGGCCGCTCCGCCACCGCCGACGGCGGTCCCGGATCGGCACGTAAAAACTCCGGGACGACGTGCGATCGAACGATGGACGACGATACCGGCGGAAACGCCGCCGCCGAGGAGCGGCTCAAACGACAGCGGGACGACCTCAGACTGTTGAACCAGGTGATGCGTCACGACATCCGCAACGACCTCCAGCTGATCGGGGCGTACGCGGAACTGCTCGAAGAGCACGTCGACGAGGGCGGAGAGGAGCACCTCGAGATCATCCGGGAGAACACCCAGAGCGCGGTCGACCTGACCACGACGGTTCGGGACCTCGCGCAGGTCATGCTCCGGGACGACGCGGAGACGCGGCGCGTTCCCCTCGACCGGATCCTCACTCAACAGCTCGAGGAGGTTCGATCGGCGTACTCGACGGCGGTGTTCACCGTCGAGGGATCGTTGCCGGACGTGGGAGTCCTCGCCGACGAGATGCTGAGCTCCGTCTTCCGGAACCTCCTGCGGAACGCGGTCCAACACAACGACGAGACGCCGCCGAAGGTGGCGGTCTCTGCCACCGTCGTCTGCGAGGAAAACGGCGACGGCGGCGGAAACGACGACGGCGCCCGCGACGTCGTCGAGGTGCGTATCGCCGACAACGGGCCGGGGGTCCCGGAGGACCAGCGCGAGGAGATATTCGGGAAAGGCGAGAAGGGTCTCGACAGCCCCGGTGCGGGGATCGGACTGTACCTCGTCCGGTCGCTCGTCGAGACCTACGGCGGGGCGGTCCGGGTCGAGGACAACGAGCCGAAGGGGTCGGTCTTCGTCGTCGACCTCCGGCCGGCGGCGTGAACGGTCACTCCCCGTCGAACTCCATCGCGACGGAGTTGATACAGAAGCGCTTGCCGGTCGGTTCCGGCCCGTCGTCGAAGACGTGCCCGAGGTGCGAGTCGCAGGACGCACACCGGACCTCGGTGCGGCGCATCCCGTGGCTGGTGTCGATCGTCGTCGTCACCGAGTCCTCCTCGGCGGCGTAGAAGGCGGGCCAGCCGCAGCCCGACTCGTACTTCGTCTCGGCGTCGAAGAGGACCTCGCCACAGGCCGCACAGCGATACTCGCCGTCCTCGGGAAGGTGGTCGACGTACTCGCCCGAGAAGCGCGCCTCGGTGCCGCTCTCGCGGAGCACGCGATACTCCTCCTCGGAGAGCCGCTCGCGCCACTCCTCGTCGGTCAGCTCCGTGGAGTCCTTCTCGCCGGTCGAGGCCGCGTCGGTGTCGCTCATGGGTACCGGTACGGTCCGCGTCGGTAAGGCTGTTTCCCGCGGCCGTCGACGGGAGCGTCGGCGACTCGAGGATGCGTTTCCATCGAGACGGCGACTGTGGATCTCGAAGCGTGGCAGGATCGCCGATCCCCGACCGTGGACACCTCGCCGCCTCCGCGACCCGAGGGATTCAAGATACTGCCGAACGCCTTCTCCGACGATGCGTCAGGACCACCTCATCACCGCGACCCAACTCTCGCGGGATGACATCGAGGCGGTGCTCGATCGGGCCCGCGAGGTCGCCGCCGACCCCGAAGCGTACGCGGGCCGACACGCGGGGACGATGCTCGCGCTCTGTTTCTTCGAGCCGAGCACGCGCACGCGGATGAGCTTCGACGCCGCCGCCCAACGGCTCGGGATCGACACGATCGACATGGGCGACGTGGACTCTTCGTCGGTCTCGAAGGGCGAGTCGCTCGCCGACACCGTCCGCGTCATCGAAGGGTACGCCGACTCGATCGTGTTGCGCCATCCCAGCGAGGGCGCGGCGACGCTCGCCGCGGAGTTCGTCGACGTCCCCGTGATCAACGCCGGCGACGGGGCCGGCCAACACCCCTCCCAGACCCTGCTCGACCTCCACACGATCCGGGAGAACCACGGCCTCGACGACCTCACCGTCGGGATCATGGGCGACCTGAAGTACGGCCGGACGGTCCACTCGCTCGCGACCGCGCTGACCAACTTCGACGCCCGCCAGCACTTCGTCAGCCCGGAGTCGCTGCGGCTGCCCCGGTCGGTCCGGTTCGACCTCCACGAGACGGGCGCGCAGGTGCGCGAACACGACGACCTCGAGGCCGTCCTCCCCGAGCTCGACGTGCTGTACGTCACCCGCATCCAGAAGGAGCGGTTCCCCGACGAGAACGAGTACCACCGCGTCGCCGGCGAGTACCGGATCGACGCCGACACGCTCGAGGCCGCCCCCGACGACCTCACCGTGATGCACCCGCTGCCCCGCGTCGACGAGATCGCCCCCGACGTCGACGACACCGACCACGCCCGCTACTTCGAACAGGCGCACAACGGGATCCCCGTCCGGATGGCGCTTCTCGATACCGTACTGGAGAACGCCGAGGCGGACGAGGGTGTGGAGGTGGACCGATGAGCGACCACGAACTGCGCGTCTCGAAGATCCGCGACGGCACCGTGATCGACCACGTCGAGGGCGGCCAGGCGCTCAACGTGCTCGCGATCCTCGGCATCGACGGCTCCGAGGGGCTCGGCGTCTCCGTCGGGATGAACGTCCCCTCCGACCGGCTCGGTCGGAAGGACCTCGTCAAGGTCGAAGGACGGGAACTCTCCCAGTCGGAGGTCGACGTCCTCTCGCTCATCGCGCCGGAGGCGACGATCAACATCATCCGCGAGTTCGAGGTGGTCGAGAAGAACCGCGTGACCCGGCCCGACCGCGTCGCGGGCGTGCTCTCGTGTCCGAACCGGAACTGTATCACCAACGCCGACGAGCCGGTCGAGACCCGGTTCGAGGTCGTCGCCGACGGCGTCCGCTGTGACTACTGTTCGACGGTCCTGCGGTCGGACATCGCCGACCACATCGACGTCTAGCTCACGGCCCTCGCACTCGTCGGCTCTCCTCGCCCCGTCGCGCTCGTCGGGTCTCCCCATCCGACCGGCCGAACGTCGGTAGTTTTTAGCGGCCGCCGGTCGACGGTACGCACATGGGAACGAAAGCGAAACTCGTCGTCGTACTGTCGCTCGTGGTCCTCGCGTACGTCCTCCTGTCCGGCGATAAACAGCCGGTCGAAGTGGAGTAAAGGACCCGCGGAGGCGTCGATGCGGCCTCCAGGGAGGTATCGCCGCGAACGCGCGACCGCTCGGGCGCAAGCCCGCCGTTTTTACCTGTCACCCGCGTAGCGACTCGTATGTACGGGGTCGTCACGCGGAACGCCGACGAGGTCGACATGGATCCGTTCGATCTCGGGTTCTACGAGGTCAAGGACGTCACCGGACGGGCGGCCGCGCCCCTCCCGAACGCCGTCAACATGGTGTCGTGTTTCGGGGACAACGCGGCCGCGGGCGAGAACCCGGAGCTGGTCCCGGTCGACGACCGCGGCGAGCCCGCGACCCGCGACCGCGAGTACTTCGACTGGGCGTACGTCTGTCCGACCCACCCGGAGTACCGCGAGGGACTGCTCGAGATAATCGAGGACTGCGCCGACGAGAGCGACGACGTGCGCCTCGACGACGTGGGGTTCCCGCGGGAGGGGTTCTGCCGGTGTGACCGCTGTGAGCGGCTGTTCGCCGAGAGCGACCGCGAGGAGTGGGTCGACTGGCGCGCCGACGTCATCACGGCGTTCGTCGCGGACGCGGCAGAGCGGGTCCCCGGCCGGACGCTGCTCACCCTCTATCCCGACCCGTATCCCGGTCACCTCCGCACGCGCTCCGGGCTCGAACTCGACGCCCTGACGGCACACGTCGACGAGTTCGTCGTCCCGCTGTACGACACCGAGTACGCGACCACCTACTGGCTGGAGTCGATCCTTCGCGGCTTCCGGTCGCGGCTCGGCGGCGACTACGACGTCCACGGCGCGCCGCCGGAGACCCCCGTCTCGGCCGAGCTCTACGCCGTCGACGTCGGCGTCGACGAGTTGATCCACGCCGCGGAGGTCGCGGAGACGTACGCGAAGGACGTGTTCTTCGGCTACGACGCCAACAACGCGGCCGCGGCGCTCCGTCGGAAGGACGCCGACGGCCGCGAGGGGAAGGTTCACCGGCCGGACTGACATCCTCCCCCGTTAGCGCGAGGCGTTCCCCTCGATCTTCTAAGGATGGTCGGGAGAGCTCCCCTCGCCTCGCGGGTGACTCGGATTTATGCCTCCTCGCCGGCATCACCCGACATGACCGACCTCCCGACGGTGATCGGGATCGCCGCGGTGACCGGACTCGTGACCGGACTCGGCGCGCTCCCGGTGTTCGTCCGCGCCCGCGTGAGCCACCGGACGTACGACGCCGCCCTCGGCCTCGCCGCCGGGCTGATGGTCGCCGCCAGCGTCTTCGGGCTGATCCTCCCCGGCACCGAGGAGGGAAGCCTCACGGCGGTGCTCTTCGGGCTCCTCGTCGGCGGGTTCGGGCTCCTCGTCGGCAACCGACTCATCCCGCACCTCCACGCCCGCTACCGGGGCTGGCGCGCGGAGGGCGGGGCGACCCGCGCGGACGTCGCGGGGATGGCGGGTACCGGAGGGGCCGCCGAGGACGGGCCCCGTGAGAACGGCGACTCGACCGCGACCATCGACGCCACGCTCCGCCGGGCGCTGCTCGTCGGCGGGGCGATCACCCTCCACAACGCGCCCGAGGGACTCGCGATCGGCGTCGCGTTCGCCTCCGGACTCGAGGAGGTCGCGCTCGTGTTGGCGATCGTGATCGGTCTCCAGAACGTCCCGGACGGGTTCGCGTTCGCGATCCCGATGGCCGAGACGGGGATGAGCAACCTCCGAGTGTTGGCGTACACGGCGCTCTCGGGGACGGTCCCGCAGGTGATCGCCGCGACGATCGGCTTCTCGCTCGTCTCCCTGTCGACCGGGCTCTTTCCCGCCGCTGCCGGGTTCGCCGCGGGCGCGATGCTCGCGGTCGTCTTCCGCGAACTCGTTCCCTCCTCGCACGGCCACGGGTACGCCGACGCCGCGACCGCCGCCTTCCTCGGCGGGTTCGTCCTGCTGGTCGTGGTCGACGCCGTCGTGACGGTGTGAGCGAGCGACCCCTCAGTCGCGATCGACGCCGGTGAACTCGAAGCGGGCGCCGCCCGCCTCGCCTTCCGTCACGGAGACCGTCCACCCGTGCGCCTCGACGATCCGCTCGACGATCGCGAGCCCGAAGCCGGTCCCGTCCTCGGCCGTCGTGTGACCGGACTCGAAGGCGTCGTCGCGCTCGTCGTCCGGGATGCCCGGACCGTCGTCCTCGACGTAGAACCCGTCCGGGAGGTCGTCGACTGTCACGGTCGCGTTCACCCCGCCGTGTTCCACGCTGTTTCGGAACAGGTTGCCGAACAGTTGCCGAAGGCGAGCCGGGTCGGCGCGCACCGTGCCCGACGCCTCGTTTCGAAGCGTCACGCTCCGTGTGGCGACCGTTTTCCAGCAGTCGGACACGAACGCGTCGAGGTCAACCGACTCCGTCTCGTCGATGACCTGTCCCCGTTTCGCGAGCGAGAGGACGTTCGTGATCAGGTCTTCCATCCGCGTGTGAGCGTTCGCAACCGCCTCCACGTGCGGATCGTCGTCACTCTCCGGTTCGATCATCTCCAGGTGGCCGATGGCAGTGTTCAGAGGGTTCCGGAGGTCGTGGCTCACGACCTCCGCGAACCCCTCGAGGTGGCGGTTCGTTCGGCGAAGCTGCTCTTCCGCTCGCTTGCGGTCGGTGATATCGAGGTACGCACCGAGCGCCTCGTCTCGGTCGTCGCTGGCGAGGTGAGTCGCGACGAGCAGGAAGGTGCGACACTCGCCGCTCGCGGTTCGTCGGACGACCTCTCGGTGGACTCGCTCACCCTCCCGGATCCGCTCGTTGATCTCGTTTGCGATATCCGTACCGTCCTCGTCGACGATGTACTCGTCGAGCGACGAGCCGGCTAGCAGTTGCTCGTCGAAGCCGAACTGCTCTCTGAACGCGCTGTTCGTCTGCTCGACCAGCGGTTCTCCGTCGCTGAACTCGGACAACACGATCGGCACCGGCACCGCGTCGAGAAGCCGTTCGAAGCGGTCGCGCTCCTTTTCCGCGCGCTCCCAGGACGCGCGCAGTTCAGTGATGTCCTCGTTGATCGCGACGAACCGAACGATCGTTCCCTCGGAGTTCGTGACGGATGAGATCGTCTGTTTCACGACGTAGCGTTCGCCGTTCCGCCGTTCGTTGATTATCTCTCCGTTCCAGACCTCGCCGGAGAGGATCGTATCCCAGAGCCGCTCGTAGAACTGCTGGTCGTGTACGCCCGACTGGAGGAGGCTCGCGTTGCTCCCGACGGCCTCGTCGGCGCTGTACCCGGTCTGTTCTTCGAACGAGGCGTTTACGTACTGGATCGTGCCGCTGGTGTCCGTCCAGTATATCGAGTGTCCCGCGCTGCGCACGACCTCTCGGAACGTTCGAAGCTCCACCGCCGTCGGCTCGTTTCCGGGACCGCTCGATTCGTTCCGTTCGACGGAATCGCACTCGCTCCGGACCGCGCCGTTCTCGCCGGGAGAGGCACCGTCGCCGGCGGAGTCGCCGCCTGGGTGCGGGGGATCCATCGTATTGGTGCGCCGTTTCGGCCGGAGATCTATACAACCATTCATTTCCGCGAGGGGACGTTTCCCCGTCCGCCGGTCGAGCTACTCGTTCCGCGGGCTGCTCGGGTGGTACTCGGTGTGGTACTGGCCGGGGTTCGCGTCGACGCGGTCGGGATTGATCCGGCCGGCGAGAAGCATGAAGTCGAGGACGGTACAGTAGAGCATCGCCTCGACGACGGGGACGGCCCGCGGCGGGAGCACGGGGTCGTGTCGGCCGACGACCTGGATCTCCTTCTCCTCGCCCGTCTCCCAGTCCGCGGTGTGCTGTTTCTTCGGGATCGAGGTGGGCGCGTGCCATGTCGCCTCGCCGTAGATCGGCTCGCCCGTGGTGATCCCGCCCTGGAGCCCGCCGTGGTCGTTGCCGACGGGCACCGGGTCGCCCTCCTCGCTTTCGACGTGCGCGAACGACTCGCCGTCGTCGAACGTCCAGTCCTCGTTGCGGTCGCTGCCGGAGACGCCGACCGCGTCCTTTCCGAGGCCGAACTCGACCGCGGTCGTCGCCGGGATGGAGAACATCGCCCGTCCGAGCCGGCTCGGGAAGCCGTCGAACCGCGGCGCGCCGAGCCCGCGCGGGACGCCCCGGCACTCGAAGTAGATCGAGCCGCCGATGGAGTCGCCGCGTTCCTGATACTCCCCGATCAGCTCCTGCATCTCGGCGGCGGCCTCGGGGTCGGCACAGCGCACGTCGTTCTCCTCGCTGTTCTCGAGGAGCTGCTGGAAGCTCACCTCGTCCGCCTCGACCTCGCCGATGCGGTTGACGTGGGCTTTGATCTGAACGTCGTACTCGGACGCGTCGAGGACCTGTTCGGCGACCGCGCCGGCGGCGACCCAGTTCACCGTCTCGCGCGCGGAGGAGCGGCCGCCCCCGCCCCAGTTGCGCGTGCCGAACTTCGCGGAGTAGGTGTAATCGCCGTGGGAGGGGCGCGGTGCGGTGACGTACGGTTCGTACTTGCCCGATCGCGCGTCCTTGTTCTGGATGGTCATCCCGATCGGGGTGCCGGTGGTGTAGCCGTCCTGGACGCCGGAGTTGACGACGACCTCGTCGGGCTCCCCGCGCGAGGTGGTGATCATCGACTGGCCCGGCTTTCGCCGGTCGAGCTGCGCCTGGATCGCGTCCTCGTCGAGATCGACGCCCGCGGGCACGCCCGAGACGGTCACACCCATCGCGTCGCCGTGGCTCTCGCCGTAGGTGGTCACCTGAAAGAGGCGACCGAACCGGTTCCCGTTCATACTCGTCCGTGAACGCGAGGGCATATAGGGGTTGCAATCCGCGAACACGCTCGCGCCGGTCGTCCCCGACGAACCAATGCCGGTTTATCGGGCGACTCCGTGGGTCGTATCATGCGCGACCGACTCACCTCCGATCTCGGCGTCTACGCGCTGTCGGGACTCCTCTCGTTTCTGGTGTTCCTCGCCGCGCTCGTCGTCCTGTCCGCGACGCTCCCCGGCGGGCTCGACGCGCGGCGCACCGTCGGGCTCGTCGTCGGCTACCTGCTGTTCTTATCGGCGTACACCGCGGCGTGGTACATCTACACCGGGATCGACGCCCGCGAGGAGGTCTGAGGTCGTCGTCGATCCCTGCCACCGCTCCGCACGAGACCCCGCAACCGCCACGCTTTATTAACCGCCACGAGTACCGGCGACATGGACCAGTTGCGGCAGTCGCTCCTCGACGCGCCGATCATCGAGAAAGGCGAGTACCAGTACTTCGTCCACCCGATCAGCGACGGCGTTCCGATGCTCGAACCCGAGCTCCTCCGGGAGATCGTCATCCGGATCATCCGGAAGGCGGAGCTGGAGAACGTCGACAAGATCGTCACTCCCGCCGCGATGGGGATCCACATCTCGACCGCCCTCTCTCTCATGACCGACATCCCGCTCGTCGTCATCCGCAAACGCCAGTACGGCCTCGACGGCGAGGTCCCGCTGTTCCAGGAGACGGGGTACTCGGAGTCGGAGATGTACATCAACGACGTCGAGGAGGGCGACCGCGTGCTCGTCATCGACGACGTGCTCTCGACGGGCGGCACGATGAAGGCCATCCTCGACGCGCTCACCGACGAGGTCGGCGCGGAGGTCGTCGACGTCGTCGCCGTGATCAAGAAGGCCGGCGAGAACGAGCTCGACGACACCGACTACGACGTGAAGACGCTGATCAACGTCACCGTCGAGGACGGCGAGGTCGTGATCGTCGACGCCCAGGGCGACGAGTAGAACGCGGACGGTCCTCCTTTCGAACGGACGGTGGTCGATGAGGGGCAAAACCGATCCGAACGCACCCACATCGCTCGCGGCTCACGTCTTGCGGCTTTCCGCTCGGGTTCGCCGCGTCCCTCGCGCGATGCCGCTCGTAGCGGCGTTCACACTGGGGCCGAACCGAGCAGTCGTCGGGGCCCCGCCGTGCCGGATCCGGGTACCGCCGCGCGTCTCGTTTCGACCGCGTCGGAGCGGAACGAAGTTGTCACCGGCCGGAACACGATCGCGTTCGACGGGAGTCAGGACGCGTCGACCGCGCTGCCGGCCGCGATGAGGAACCCCGTGATCGCGGTGATCAGCGCGACGGTGCCGACGGCGACGACGCCGATCCGGAGCGTGTCGCCGGAGAGACGGTTGACGATCAGAAACAGGAAGACGGTGGTGACGAAGCCGATGAGCGCGAGCGTCCGCCCGAACCGAGCGAGATCGATGCCGGGCTCGACGTCGCTAGACACGGTTCAGCAGCTCCTTGAGGACGCCCTGGTACTCTTCCTCGGTGGCGGCGTTCCCGAGCGAGTGGATCGACTGAGCGATCCACAGCCCGGCGGTGAAGTTGATGAACGCCGTCATCGAGATGATACCGAGCTGTCCCTCGACGAACAGCCCCGAGACGACGGCCCCGACGAACCCCAGCGCCATGAACGTGTGCGTGAGCAGCGAGCGGGTACCGAAGTCGGCGAGCTGTAACGACAGACGGGTGCCAACGGCCATGCGTACGGTTGCGGCCGGTGACGTAAAGAGGTACCGCGACTCGCATCCGCCACCGACCGATCGATCCCGCCCGCTTACCCCTCGCGCCGCGTAGTGGCGGACGAGCATGACCGACACCGACCGGACCCACGACGTCGTCGTGTGGGGCGCGACCGGGGTAGCGGGGCGGTTCGCGGCCGAGTACCTGACCGAGCGATACGGTCCCGACGAACTCTCGCTGGCAATCGGCGGGCGGAGCCGGGACCGGCTCGATGCGCTCGCCGCCGACCTCGCCCGCTGCAGCGACGCACGGGACGACGTGCCGGTCGTCGTGGGCGACGCGACGGATTCCGAAAGCCTGCGCGCGGTCGCCAGGGAGGCGCGCGTCGTCTGTACGACGGTCGGCCCGTACACCCGACTCGGGACGCCGCTGGTCGAGGCCTGCGTCGAGACCGGCACGGACTACTGCGACCTCACCGGCGAGGTGAACTGGGTGCGCGAGACGGTCGACCGGTTCCACGAGCCGGCGGTCGACGCGGGCGCGCGGATCGTCCACAGCTGCGGGTTCGACTCCGTGCCTGCCGACGTCGGCACCCTGCTCGTCCAGTCGTTCGCGAGGGAGACGTACGGCGCGGCCTGCGACACGGTGCGGATCTACTTCGACGGCGGCAGCGGGAGCGTCAGCGGCGGCACGCTGGCGAGCGTCGGCGAGCTGTTCGAGGCGGCCGCGACCGACCCCCTCGCGCGGGAGGCGCTCCGGAACCCGTACTCGCTGGCGCCGCGGGGCGAGCGGAGCGGCGTCGATTCGGGAACACAGCGTTGGCCGCGGCGCGACCCCCTCCGCGGGACCTGGACCGCCCCCTCGCCGATGGCCCCGGTGAACGAGCGGGTGGTCCGGCGGAGCAACGCGCTCCTGGGCTATCCGTGGGGCCGCGACTTCCGCTGTAGCGAGGTCGTCCCGACCGGCGGCGGCCCCGCGGGCGCGGCGACCGCGGGGGCCGTCGCGGGCGGGCTCGCCCTGTTCACGGTCGCGATGTCCGTGGGACCGCTGCGCTCCGCGCTCCGCCGCTACGTCTTCCCCGCTCCCGGCGAGGGGCCGACGCGGGAGGAGGCGGACGCCGGGAGCTTCCTGATCCGGATCCTCGGACGCGGTACGGGCGCCGACGGTCCCTTCGCGGTCGAAGCCGAGTTCGGCGCCGACCGCGACCCAGGGTACGGCGCGACCGCGCGGATGCTCGGCGAGTCGGCCGTCAGTCTGGCGCGCGGCGACGTCGACTCGCCGTTCGACGGGGGCGTGTTGACGCCGGCGTCGGGGATCGGACTCCCGCTCGCGGACCGGCTCCGCGATGTCGACTTCACCGCATCGGTCCGCGAGACCGCGGCGAGCGAACGCGGATAGTCGACCGCGGGCACGGGCTCCTTTTCCGTCGGGCGCCCGAACGGCCGGGTACACATGAGCAGCGCGCTGTTCGTCGTGAGCGAGGAGGGGTACTGGGCCGAGGAGTGTATCGAGCCGCTTTCGACGCTCGAGAGCGAGGGCGTCGACGTGACGGTCGCGACGCCCTCGGGCTCGCCGCCCGTCGTCGACGAGCGATCGCTGGATCCGGACGCGGCGGGCGGCGAGGACACGGCGGCGGAGTACCGCGAGGTCGACGAGAGCCACCCGGAACTGAACGATCCCGAGCCGCTCGCGACCGTCGAGGCCGCCGACCACGACGCGGTCGTGTTCCCCGGCGGCCACGGGACGGTGTGGGACGTGAACCAGGACCGACACGCCCGCCAGCTGCTGCTCGACGCGGTCGCCGGCGACGAGGGCGTCGCGCTCGTCGTCTGTCACGCGGTCGGCATCCTCGCGTTCACGCGCGAGGCCGACGGGACGCCCCTCGTCGAGGGGCGCGCCGTCACCGGCTTCCCGAACGAGTGGGAGGAGGGGATCGTCGACGACGCGGACGTGCTGCCCGACGGCCGGAAGCTCCCGTACTGGGTCGAAGACGAGGTCCGGCTGGCCGGCGCGGAGTGGGACGCCGAACTCGACGCCGACGAGAGCGTGACCGAGGACGGCGATCTGCTCACCGCCCGCGGACCCGGATCGTCCTCGGCCGCCGCGGCGGCGCTGCTCGAGCGGCTGTGACCCGCGGGTAGCCTACCGGATCACGAACGCCGGCTCGTCGATCCGCTCGCTCTTACACTCGGGACATCGCGAGGGCGCGTTGAGCGGGTCGTCGAAGCCGTCGAACCCGCAGTCGCGACACGTCGGCGGGGCCACGAGGAACTCCTCGTCTTCGTCGTCCTCGCCGACCGACCGGGAGACGTGTTCGAGATGTTCGTAGACCGTCGGCGTCGGCAGCGAGAGTTCGACCGCGATCTCGCTCGCGGTCGCCGGCTCCGCTCGAAGTCTCGCCGCGATCCGCTGGCGGGTCGTCTCCATGGCTCCCGCTGGCGGGCGGGAAATAAAACGGCGACGGAGTCTCTCACCGTTGGCACAGACACAAGAAGTATGTCGCTCGCCCTCACGGGTACGTGTATGAAAGCAGTGGTACTTGCCGGCGGATACGCGACGAGGCTCTGGCCGATAACCAAGGACCGCCCGAAGATGTTCCTCCCCGTGGGCGAGCGGACCGTCATCGACGAGATCTTCGCCGACCTCGAGGGCGACGACCGGGTCGACGAGGTGTTCGTCTCGACGAACGAGCGCTTCGCCGACACCTTCTCCGCGTACCTCGCCGAAAGCGAGTTCGAGAAGCCGACGCTCTCGATCGAGGAGACGGTCGAGGAGGACGAGAAGTTCGGCGTCGTCGGCGCGCTGGCCCAACTGGTCGACCGCGAGGGCGTCGACGACGACCTGCTCGTCGTCGCCGGCGACAACCTGATCAGCTTCGATCTGGCCGAGTTCACCGACTTCTTCGAGGAGAAGGGGACGCCGACGCTCGCCGCCTACGACGTGGGATCGCTCGAGCGCGCCAAGTCGTACGGGCTCGTCGAGCTCGAGGGCGATCGGGTCGTCGACTTCCAGGAGAAGCCCGAGGACCCCAAGAGCACGCTCGTCTCCATCGCGTGTTACGCGTTCCCCGCCGGGACGCTGCCCGACCTCGCGACGTACCTCGAGGACGGGAAGAACCCCGACGAGCCGGGCTGGTTCCTCCAGTGGCTCCAGTCGCGCGAACCGGTTCACGCGTTCACCTTCGACGGCGCGTGGTTCGACATCGGCACCGCAGACAGCTACCTCGACACCGTCGAGTACGCGCTCGACGGCGGCAGCCTCGTCGCCGACGGCGCGACCGTCGAAGACTCCGAGATCGGCGACGTCGTCCACGTGATGGACGGCGCGGAGGTAACCGACTCCTCGCTCGAGCGCGCCGTCGTCTTCCCCGAGGCGACGATCACGGACAGCGCCGTCAAGAACACCGTCGTCGACGAACACGCCGTCCTCGAGGAGGTCGACCTCACCGGATCGCTGATCGGTGCGTACACCTCGATCACGAGCGGCGACGACTTCTAGCGGACGTTCCTCCCGACCGGTTCATTCCACGCGCTCCTCGCGAACCGCGTCGGCGACGCGGCACGCCGTCCCGTACTCCGCCTCGGAGTGGGCGATGAAGCGCACGTCCCGCAGGGTCTCCGGGTCGTACCCGCGGATCTCCTCCACGACGATCCGTGCGCCCTCCTCGAGGTCGAACCCCGCAACCCCACAGCCGAGCGCGGGGATCACGAGCGACGCACAGCCCCGCTCGTCGGCCGCCGAGAGCGCGTTTCGGGTCGCCTCGCGGATGCTCTCTTCCGTCGCGCGGCCGTCCCCGTAGTGGGGCATCGCCGCGGCGTGGATCACGACCTCGGCGTCGAGGTCGAACGCGTCGGTGACGGCGACGCCGCCGAGATCGACAGGCCCCTGCTCCGTCGCCGCGTCGGTTATCGGGCCGTTCGCCGCGCGTCTGAGCGCGCCCGCGACGCCGGAACCCATCCGCAGGCTCGTCCCCGCGGCGTTCACGAGCGCGTCCGCCGACGCCTCCGCGATGTCGCCCTGAACGACAGTGAACTCCATGCGCGGACGGTCGATCGCCGCGGTCAAGAGCGTTCCGCGGGGACGACCGCGTCGGCGTCGGTGTCGGGATCGGCGTCGGCGGAGCCGCGTTCCGCCGCGTCGCGCGTCCCCGTCCCCGCGTCCGCGTGCGTGTGGTGGTAGCAGTCGAGCGCGGGGTCGCCGTCGGCCGTCGCCGGGTGGAAACACACCCGCCGGTAGCGCCCGTTGTCGAGTAAGTTGACCGCGAAGCCGCCGGCGTGCCGCGACACCGACTCGTAGGGGTCGCCGCAGGCGGGACAGGCCGCCGGTGGATCGTCGGGGACGTACACGCGTGTCACCGGGTGTCGGATACGGTCCGCGGCGACTAAACGGGTTCGGCGACCGGGTCGACGGGGCGGTCGGCGGGGCCGCGGTCGGGCTCCGGGTCGGGCCCTCACTCCCGACGCGCCTCCCGGAGGCGTCCCGACCGCCAGCTCTCGAGGAAGGCGCTCACCGGGTGGTAGTCGGGCTCGACGGCCGGCGGCTCCGGAGCGACCGGATCGCCGCCGGCGGCGGGCGCGAGACGCTTCTCGTACCAGACGCCGGCCGGCCCGCGATAGTCGTCCGCGAGGTCCACGAGACGGCCGTGCCACCGATCGAACCGGTCGACGTCGACCGCGACCGGGTCGTTCCCGGCGTCGACGGTCCCGTGGCCCACCGCAGCCGCCTCGACCGCGTCCGGATCGACCCTCCCCGCGTCGGCCCGCTCCGCCAGCGCCGCGGCCGCGCCGATCCCCTCGGCGAGCGCCCACCCGTAGCGGTCGGGGACGAGGACGTCGCCGTCGGCCTCGACGGTGTAGACGAACCCGTCCCCCGTCCAGCCGAGGTCGACGGCGGCCGCGAACAGCTCGGCCGCGCGCGACGCCCAGCCGCCCGCGGGCGCGCAGCCGGCGTCGTACCGGTCGAGCAGCGCGAGGAGCGTCGCCCACTCGGCGTGGTGGCCCGGCTGGTAGCCGGGCGGTCGGAATCGGTGTCGCGGCGCGTCAGCGTTGTACGCGAAGTCGTGGTCCCACCCCTCGGTGTAGTGTTCCCAGAGGAGCCCGTCGGTCTCGGCGGCGAGGTCGACCGTGATCCCGCGGGCGACCCGTCGGGCACGTTCCAGGTATCGCCGGTCCCCGGTCGCCTCGTGGGCGGCGAGGTACGCTTCGCAGGCGTGCATGTTGGCGTTCTGTCCGCGGTACGGCTCGCGTTCGGTCCAGTCGGGGTCGCAGTCGCTCCGGAGGCGGCCCGTCCCGTCGTGGAACCGCTCCTCGAGGAGGGCGGCCGTCGCCTCGAGTCCGGCCTCGGCACCGTCGACTCCAGCGGCGGTCGCGCGGGCGTACGCGAGCAGCACGAAGGCGTGGCCGTACGCCGACCGGGTCCGGTCGACCGGGTCGCCGTCGGCGTCGACGACGAGGCGGTAGCCGCCGGCGTCGGCCCGATGTGCCGACTCGAGAAAGTCGATCCCGCGTTCGGCGGCGTCGACGCACCAGTCGGGGCCGCCCGCGACCGCGCCGGCCGCGAAGTTGGCGACCGACCGGCAGGTCGCGACGAGGTGCCGCCGGCCGTCGGCGCAGGGCTCGCCCGTGACCGGGTGGAGCGGCCGGAATCCCGCCCCGCCGAGCACGTCCGGGTACTGGACGCGGAGCGCGGCGAGGAGCCGACCGCGGGCGGTCGCGGACGCGCGCTCGATCACGGCTCAGGTCCCGGATCGCCGGCGGAACCGTCGTCATCGTCGCCCAGTTCGGAGTCGTCCGCCCCGTCGTCATCGCCGCCGACGTCGTCGCGATCGGCGACGCCGTCTCGGTCGGCCGGTTCCGGGTCGGCCGGTTCCGGATCGGCCGGTTCCGGATCGGCCGGTTCCGGATCGGCCGGTTCGAACCCGGCGCTCCCGAACTCGCCGCGCGGGTCGTGACCCGTCTCTCGGAGCCGCTCCCTGACCGCGTCGCGGTCGATCGTTCCCGAGACGGTTCGCGGGAGTTCGTCGGTGTACGCGACGGTTTTCGGGATCTTGAAGCCGGCGAGCCGGTCCCTAGCGAACTCGAGAAGTGAGTCGTCGAGGTGGTCTGCGGTGGCCGAACCGGCGTCTCCAGCGGCCGCGGGACCGGCGTCGCCCCCGGTCGGCGTATCGACGTCACCGTCCGCTTCGGAGGCGCTCTCGACCTCGACTTCGTCCTCGCCGCCGTCGCCAGTTCGCTCCGGACCGTCCTCGTCGATCGCATCAGTCGCCGATTCCGCGTCGACTCCCGATTCCGCGTCGACTCCCGATTCCGCGTCGGTTGCCTCCGTCGTCTCGATCGCGGCGGGTCGGTCCCCGACGGCGACGAGCGCCGCGACGCGTTCGCCCCACTCGTCGTCCTCGAGGCCGACGACGGCGACGTCGTCGACCGCGGGATGTCCCCCCAACACGTCGGAAACCTCGCCCGGCTCGACGTTCTCGCCGCCGGAGATGATCCGGTCGTCGAGCCGGTTGAACACGTAGAGGTAGCCGTCCTCGTCGAGGGTTCCGACGTCGCCGGTGTGAAGCCCGTACGGTCCGAACTCCTCACCTGCCGCGTCCGGACCCAGATACCCCGACGTTATCGTCGGGCCGTCGACGACGATCTCGCCGGTCTCGCCGGCGTCGACCGGGTCCCCGTTCTCGTCGACGACGACCACGTCGGTGCCGAAGACCGGGCGACCGACCGTGTCGGGCCGGTCGCGGGTCGCACTCGGCGTGGCCGTCGCGACCTGCGAGGCGGCCTCGGTCATCCCGTAGGTCGGGTACACCGGAACCGAGTAGTCTCGGCAGCGCTCGATCAGCTCCTCGGGGGCCGGCGCGCCGCCGAGGAGCACGACCCGCAGCGTGTCCGCGAGCGTCCCGCGGCGGTCGAGCATGCGCTCGAGCATCGTCGGCACGAGCGAGACGCCGGTCACGTCGTACCGGTCGATGTCGTCCGCGGTGCCGCCGGGATCGAATCCCTCGCGAAGCACGAGCGTCGAGCCGTAGAGCACCGCCCGGTACACCGGCGCGAGCCCGCCCATGTGGTGGAGCGCGAGCGAGACGAGCCAGCGGTCCTCGGGGTCGACGCCGAGCCGAAACGCGGACGCGACCGCCGACGAGTAGACGTTGCCGGCGGTGAGCGGGACCGGCTTCGGCGCGCCGGTCGTCCCCGACGTGAAGAGGATACACAGCGGATCCTCGAACGTCCACGCGGCGGGTTCGACCGGCTCGGGATCGACGTCGTGGACGGCGGTGACCGTCGCGTCGGTGGGCTCGTCGACGGAGAGGACCGGAACGTCCTCGACCGCGTCGAGCGCGTTCGACTCGGTCGACTCCGCACAGACCACCGCGTCGAGGCCGACGCGATCGACGCGTTCGCCCAGTTCGCGCGGAGTGAGCTCCTCCCCGAGCGGAACGAGCGTCGCACCGAGACGCATCGTCGCGTGGACGAGCCCGACCGTTCCGACGTACGGCGGCGTGAGCACGCCGAGGCGGTCCCCCTCGGCGATCCCGTGTGCGGCGAGCCGACCAGCGGTCTCCGAGACGAGTCGATCGAGGTCGGCGTACGTCCACGCCTCCCCGTCCTCCGCGCGGATCAGTCCGACCTCGTCCGGCGAGGAGACGACCCGGTGTGAGAGCCAGTCGCGCATGATCAGGCGAACGGAAGCCGACGACGTGGGTCACTCATCGTCGTACCTACTCATCGCTCGGCTGTCGGACGGTCAACACCGGGACGTCGGCGGTTCGAACCACCCGCTCGGTCACGCTCCCGAGCAGGTACCGGTCGAGCCCCTTCCGTCCGTGAGTCCCCATCACGATCATGTCGATCCCGTGTTCGTCGACGTACTCGCGGATCGATCGGTAGGCGGTCCCCGACGCCACCGTCGTGGTCGCCTCCACGCCGGCGTCCGCCGCGGCGTCGGCGACGCGCGCGGTCGCCTCCTCTCCTTCCGACTGTAGCGCGTCGATGACGATCTCCGAGCCGGCCTCCAGCGTCGAGTACGCGGAGCCGTCGACGACGTAGAGCGCGTGGAGTCGGGCCCCGTACCGGTCAGCGAGGTCGATCGCGTGTTCGATCGCGGCGTCGGAGGCGGGACTCCCGTCGGTCGGCACCAGAATGTCGTCGTACATCTCATCGAGCGATACGCCGGGTGCCGATTAAAAACCCGATCCTCCGGCGGCCGCCGGCGAGCGATCGACCGCGAGCTAGCGGAAGCCCATCGCTTCGATCTGCTCCTGATAGCGGTTGCGGATGGTGACCTCGGTGACCTGGGCGACGTCGGCGACCTCGCGCTGGGTCTTCTTCTCGTTACACAGGAGCGAGGCGGCGTAGATCGCGGCCGCGGCGAATCCGGTGGGAGACTTCCCGGAGAGCAGTCCCTGCTCCGCGGAGACGTCGATGATCTCGGTCGCCTTCGACTGAACCTCCTCGCTGAGTTCGAGCGAGGAGGCGAACCGCGGGACGAACTGCTTCGGATCGACCGGTTTGAGCTCCAGTCCGAGCTCCTGGGAGATGTAGCGATACGTCCGGCCGATCTCTTTTTGCGGAACCCTGGACACCTCCGCGACCTCGTCGAGCGAGCGGGGGATCCCCTCCTGTCGACAGGCGGCGTAGAGCGCGGCGGTGGAGACGCCCTCGATCGACCGGCCGCGGATGAGGTCCTCGCTCAGCGCGCGTCGGTAGATGACCGAGGCCACCTCGCGGACCGACCGGGGAACGCCGAGCGCGCTCGCCATGCGGTCGATCTCCGAGAGCGCGAACTGGAGGTTCCGCTCGCCCGCGTCCTTCGTCCGGATCCGCTCTTGCCACTTCCGCAACCGGTGCATCTGCGAGCGCTTCTCCGAGGAGAGCGACCGACCGTACGCGTCCTTGTCCTTCCAGTCGATCGTCGTCGTCAACCCCTTGTCGTGCATCGTCTCCGTGATCGGGGCGCCGACGCGGGACTTCGACTGCCGTTCGGAGTGGTTGAACGCCCGCCACTCCGGCCCGCGGTCGATCGTCTGTTCGTCCAAGACCAGCCCGCAGTCCTCACAGACGAGCTCCTGGTCCGCGTCGGTGACGATCTCGGCGGAATCACACTCGGGGCAAGCGATCGCTTCCTCGTCCGATTCTCGCTCGGTGTCCCGCTCCCGTTGGCGCTGCCGGCTCGGACGTTCCATTATAAGGTTTCTGGTCACTGCCGTATTTAAGACTTGTTCACAAATATTGGAGAGGAAACACGATCGAACGCCGAAGATGAGAGCCGAATACCCGACGTACAGCGTCTCTCGATCCGTATTACGCCCGATCAGTGTGAAAGTCGAAGGTGCGGCGGTACTCGAAGGGCGGCTTCCGTCGTCCGCGTCCGAACACGAAACGTGACCGACGCTCCGTGACGCACGAATTATTACTATCAAACATTCAAAAAGGCTTTTGTATAACTAGAAACTATGACGTGTATGAGCACGACGGAGCCCCACGGGATCGACGCCGCGATAGACGGCTGTCGCCCCGCCGAGATAGACCCCATCGTCGTCGACGCGGCCGACCTCGAGAGCACCGCGCCCGAGTACCTTCGAGACCTCAAATCCGGCCTCTCCGCGCGCGGATACCACCCGGCGACGCTCTCCGTCGACGCCTGCTTCGCCGACGACTGCCCGCTCGCCGCCGGCGAGGAGGCCGACCGGCTGCGCGGGTTCGTCCGCGCGGCCGCGTTCCTCGGAGCCGGCCGGATCGAGGTCCGCCTCGACGAGGTCGCGAACGCCGAGACGGTCGAACCGACGCTGTCGGCGCTGGCCGAGCGCGCCCGCCGCGAGGGAGTCGAGTTCGTCCGGGTCGACGACATCCCGACCGACGGCGACCCGACGGCGGCCTGAGCGCATGGCGACGAAGCGATCGCTCGCGACGAAACTCGGCGTCATCGCCGGATTCGAGAGCCCCCGCGCGGCCCTCGAGCAGTACCCCACCCCGCCGGACCTCGCCGCCCACGTCGTCCACCTCGCGGACCTCCAGGGCGACGTCGACGGCCGGACGGTCCTCGATCTGGGTGCCGGAACGGGGATGTTCGCGCTCGCTGCCGCGCTCCGCGGGCCCGCGCGAGTCGTCGGCATCGAACTCGATCGCACCGCCCTGACCACCGCGCGCGACAACGAGCGCCGTGTCGCCGCGAGCGCCCCCGTTCACTGGATACAGGGGGACGCGACGCGAGCGCCGGTGAGCTTTCGAGAGCCGGTCACCGTCGTGATGAACCCGCCGTTCGGGGCGCAGGACGGCAACCGCAACGCGGACCGGTCGTTCCTCGCGACCGCGAGCGACCTCGCGAGCGTCTCCTACTCCGTCCACAACGCCGGCAGCCGCGACTTCCTCGAGGCGTTCGCCGCCGACAACGGCGGCGAGGTGACCCACGCGTTCGCGGCCGACTTCGCGGTCGACGCCCAGTTCGACCACCACGCCGAGGACTCCCGCGACCTCGACGTCGAGGTGTACCGGATCGAGTGGGAGTCAGTGACCCACGACTGAAGTCGTGGGCTTTCCTTGGTCCTCCGTGAACCGCCCGCTCGTCGATCTCTCCGCCCGCCGTCAGCTCCGTTCGCGCCCCTCGTACCGCTCCCGCTCCGCGATCCGAACCCTCGAGTCGCCGCGTTCGGCGTAGATCGCTTCCGTCTCGCGGTGGAACTCGACCTCCTGGAGCGTCACCGACCCGTTTCGCGGAGGGATCGACGCCGTCGCGTTTTCGCCCTCGTGAGCGACGCGGAGGTCGAAGCCGCCCTCGACGGCCGCGACCGTGACGTTCCGACCGTCGAGGACGGGTTCCGCGTCGACCGCATCGCTCACGAACAGCGTCGATCGGCCCTCCTCGCGAACCGCGTCGACGCGGTAGGTGGCGTTTCCGCCGACGGCGACCCACCCGGTGCGCTGTACCCACACCGTCTCGCGCCAGCCCGTCCCGCCCACGTCGACGGCGCGGTACCCCCAGAAGGCGAGGTTCCCCTTCGAGACCGCCGTGGTCCAGATCTCCCGGTCCGGGTTCGCGACGATCACCCCCGAGGTCCGCACCGACGTGGAGCGACCGAACGCCTCGACGTCGATCGCGCTCACCGTCCGGTCCTCGACGTCCTCGGCGTAGGTCACCTGGTACCCCTCGACGTCGACCGGATCGCCCGGAAGGCCCGCCTCGTCGACCGCGACGAGGTTGGGAACGACCGCGGGGCCGGCGACGGCCGCGAACGCGGCGAGGAGCAGGAACAGTCCGAGCGCCGCTGGCGTCGCGGACGCGACGCTCTCGCGTATCGTTCTCGGGTTCGGCACCGCGATCGCCGGACGGATCGGCCGCTCTCGTCCCGCGACGGCGACGGCGACGATCGCGGCGAGCGCGAGGACGCCGGCGAGTCCTAGCGCGCGGTACAGCTCGTACCGCTGATCCCCCAGGTACCAGTAAACCGCCCACAATCGGCGCGACGCCCCGAACAGCGCCACGGCGGCGAAGACGGCGAGCGCCGAGACGTGCGAGGGACCGGCGTGCCCCCGCGATCGTCGGCGGAGGAGCCAGACTCCGACGAGCGCCCCGGCGATCAGCCCGAGCGCGTGTCCCTGGATCGCGACGTTCGCCCAGCTCGGCGGGCCGAACGAGGGGGTCGCCTCCGCGATCTCCACCGGCGTTCGGACCGCCTCGTAGACGACGCTCACGAGGGTCGCCGCCGTCAGCGACGCGATCGTGCCGATCGGGTAGTGAACGAGCGCGAATCCCCACAGCGCGAAGACGACGCCAGAGAACCCGATCACCGGTCCGAGCGCGAAGAGCGAAGAGACGACCCCGAAGGCCAGTATCGCGCCGGGGACGACACAGAAGGCCCGAACGTACGGGTTCTCTCGGAGCGATCCGAACGCCTCGCGTCCGCGCTCGCGCGGGAAGTGACCGTACGCGTACTCCGCGAGCGTCCCGGCGACGAGCGTCGACAGCAGGTTGCCGGTGACGTGCCCGCGGCTCGCGTGTGAGAAGCCCGCCCAGAGCATTCCCTCCGGGTAGAAGTACGACCACGCGCGGAACGGGATCACGACCGGGCGGTTCGGGTTCTCGATCCCGCTCTGTACGAAGAGGTAGACGCCGATCACGAACCCGACGGCGACGAGCGTGCCCCACGGAACGCCCAACAGCAGCCGCGACCGGAGCCGCCGCCCCCACGATCCGGCGGGGCGGTCCGAGGCGTACACCGCCGCCAGCGCGGCGATCGACGCCGCGCCCGCGAACAGCAGGTGAGCGGCGTCGACCGGTAGCGCCTCGAGGGCCATACACCCACTACAGCGACCGATCGCATATCAATTCGCGGGTCGCCGCGGCGAGTGCGCGGGGCGCGGCGGGTGCGAGGAGCGTGACGAGCGCGACGGATGGAGTCGACGTGGGGGGATGCGGGGGGCGCGGTGAACCCTCCGAGAGCTCCCTCAGATCTTGTTCTCGGCGTCGTCGGCGAGCTCCTTCATCCGCTTGCCGACCCGGCCCGCGGGCGAGAACTCGTCCTCGCTCATCGCGTTCGCTAAGGCGTTCCCGAGCACGAACACGGCGTGTTTGTGCTCGCTCTTCGATTTGTGGACGTGCGAGGGGTCGACGTCGAGCTCGTCGTACGGGTCGAAGAGCCCCTCGTCGACTGTCTCCTGTGCCCGGAAGTGTTCCATGATCGTCACCATCTGTTCGTGAAGCTCGAGCAGTTCGTCCTTGTGCATGGAGCCAAATACGGGTCGGAGTCGGTTTAAGCGTTGTTGAGGGTGAGACGCACGGATCGGGAAAAAACGGGCGCGTCACGCCCCGACTACCGGTCAGAAGACGTACTCGTCCTCGTGACCCATCATCCCCTCGTCTTCGAATCCGCCGGAGTCGTCGTCCTCCATGGGTCCGCTCGTCTTGTACGCCTTGATTCCGGTCGAGAGGAGCTCCTCGACGGCCTCCTCGCGGTTGAGGAACTCGCCCTGTTCTACCATCTGCGTGATCTGCATCTCCAAGTGTTCCGGGACGGTTATCTTCACTCGTGGCATTCTCTTGGCCGCGTCTAACAGGATAGTGTATATAAATGTAGCGTCGGCTCTCGGGTGATCCGAAACTCGATCTATTTACTTTCAAAACAATACTTTCGGATCACACATCGTCGGTACGGGGTTTCCGAAACGAGCACGTGAGATCCGAACGGTACCCATACGGTTCCCGAGTCCGTATCCGGGGTATGACCGAGACACGGACGGAGGAGAGTGAGAACCCGGTAACCGACGGTATCGAGGACCTCACCGGCCTCTACCGCGAGTACGGCGACGACCGGCTTCCGCCGGGACAGCGCGAGACCGACCGGTTCCCGGTGCTCTCGAAGAGCGGCACGCCCTCGTGGAGACCCGACGAGTCCTTCGAGGTCTGGGGGGCCGTCGACGACTCGCTCTCCCTGTCGCTCGAGGCGGTCACGGAGCTTCCCGCGGTCACCCAGCGACAGGACTTCCACTGCGTCACCGGCTGGAGCAAGTTCGACTGTGAGTTCACCGGGGTCGAGTTCGCCGAGATCGTGGAGCGCGCCGGCGTCCGCGAGGACGCCGACCACGTCATGTTCCACGCGCTCGACGGCTACACGACCGACCTGCCGCTCGCGGAGTGTACTCGAGACGGCGTCCTCTTCGCGTACGAATACGACGGCGAGGACCTCCCGCCGGACCACGGCGGTCCGCTCCGCGTCGTCACGCCCCACAAGTACGCCTACAAGGGAGCGAAGTGGGTCTCCGGCGTCGAGTTTCTGACCGAACGCGAACTGGGCTACTGGGAGAAGCGCGGCTACAGCGACACCGCGAACCCCTGGAAGGAGGAACGGTACAGCTGAACGGCCGAGGGATCCCCGCGACCGCGCACGGATTCTCGACCGCACACGGATCTCGACCGCACACGGATCTCGACCGCGTACGGATCGGCGTCGCTCCGGTCACGACCCGCCGGAACGCGGGGGGAGTTGACACCCTTAAGAGCCTCCGGACCCGAACTCGCTTCAATGGAACCGGCGCGTTCGACGTCGTCGCCGCCGCTCGTCAGCCGCACGACCGCGGTTTCGTCGCCCGCGTTCGCGGCGGCGTTCGACGCGCTCCCGACGCCGCGGACGGTCTGGAGCGCCCCCGACGACGCGCTCGTCCTGGCGGGCGGTGCGGCCGCGACGCTGACCGCGAGCGGGCCGGACCGGTTCGCCGCGATCCGCGAGGCGACCGACGATCTGTTCGACACCGGCGACGTCCACGCCGGGACGGAGGCGGCCCGACCGCGGGTGTTCGGCGGGTTCGCCTTCCACGAGGGGGCCTGTGCCGGCGACCCGTGGAAGCCGTTTCCGGAGGCGCGATTCGTCCTGCCCCGCGTTCAGGTCACGTTCGCCGACAACGGGACCTGGCTCACGGTGACGGACGCGGGATCGGACGCGTCGGCGGCGGCGGTCGAGCGCCGGCTGGACCGCGAGACGGACCGGCTGGACGGCCGCCCGGCGGACGGGTCGCGGCCCGGTCGACCGGGGATCCGCGGGAAGCGACGGACGACGAGCCGGGAGGACTGGCGGGAGAGCGTCACCGCCGCGCTCGATCGGATCGGCGAGGGCGAGCTGCGGAAGGTGGTGCTCGCCCAGGCGCTCGAGGCCGACCTCGCGAGCGAGTTCCCCAGGGCGGCGACGCTCGAGCGGCTCGCCGCGAAGTACCCCGACTGTCACCGCTACTGTTTCGAGCCCGACGACGGCGGGAGCGTCTTCTTCGGCGCGACGCCGGAGCGGCTCGTCTCGCTTCGCGGCCGAACCGTCGAGACCGACGCGCTCGCCGGAACGACCGGTCGCGGCGAGACGCCCGCGGAGGACGAGTGGCTCGCCGAGGAGCTGCTCGCCGACGCGAAGAACGTCCACGAACACGAACTCGTCGCGGAGACGGTGCGCGATCAGCTGGAGCCGTACGCCGCGTCCATCTCGGCCGGCGAGCGTCGCGTCCGTCGGCTCGCGACGGTCCAACACCTCCACACCCCGATCACCGCGGAGCTGGACGCGGACCGACACGTGCTCGAGCTCGTCGAGGCGCTCCACCCGACGCCGGCGGTCGGCGGGCTCCCGCCGGACCGCGCCCTCGAGACGATTCACGAGACGGAGCCGTTCGATCGCGGGTGGTACGCGGCTCCCGTCGGCTGGATCGACGCCGCCGGCAACGGCGCGTTCGCGGTCGCGATCCGCTCCGCCGTGGCGACGCCCGACCGGGCCACCCTCTTCGCCGGCGTCGGACTCGTCGGCGACTCCGATCCCGACCGCGAGTGGGACGAGATACAGCTCAAGTACCGGCCGATCCTCGACGAGTTGGAGGAACACGACGCGGGCGATCCCGGCGAATCCGCCGGCTTCACCGACGGTGGCCCGGTGGACGACGGAGCGCCCGAACGCGACGACTGACGGCCGTCACTGGAACATCTTCAGCGGCTCCGCCTGCGAGCTCTCCTCGGTCGCCTGTCGCATCCGTTCCGCGAGCTGCTGTTTCGCGTCGCGGATCTCCGTCGCCTGGTCGACGAGGCCGTCCGTCGACGTCTCCGTGCCCGCGATGGGGTCGATCCCGTCGCGGATGAGGATCCGCGCGGCCTCGGGATCGGGGAACTGCGGGTCGGACTCGACGATCAGCCCGACCGCGTCGCGGTCGCGCTCCAGCGACGCCGAAAGCATCGCCCCGGTCGGCCCGGAGACGAGCCCGGACTCGGGCGGATCCGACACCTCGGCGCGCGCCAGGGCGTCGTCGCCCTCTCCGGTCGCGATCCCGTAGATCGACGGCGGCTCCTCGCCCTTCTCACGGCCGAGTCCCGAGAGGAACACGGGGAAGGTGCCGGTCTCGTCGAACCAGCCGTCGAGACAGTTCGCGACCTCGGCGGCGGCGCTCGGGTGGACCGGCACGTCGCTTCGGAGCGCCACCAGATCGCGCTCCGGATCCGCGTACAGCCGCACCGGCGTCGTCGCCGACGAGTCCGACTCCAGGTAGACGGCGACCGGCGGGAGCCCGTCGCAGTGGACGTTCGCGTAGTGGACCATCCCGTGTGCGTCGATCATGTGGTCGGTCGCGATCTTGCCGACGAGCCCGACGCCCGGAAACCCCTCGACCAGGGTCGGTTCCGAGAACGAGACCGCCTCGTCGAGAACGGATATTCGCGCCATGCGCGGCGGTACGACGCGGGGCGACCTAAAGGTAGGCGTGGCGTCGGACGCGGGACGTCGCGCGGGCTCCCGCTCGCACCGATGTCGACCCGAAACCGACTAACCGAGCGGCACGAAAGGGCGCGCATGAACCCGCTCGACCGGTACGAGTCGCTCGTCGACGACGTCGACGCGTTCCGGGCGGCCTGCGACCGACCCCTGCCGTCGGTCGTCCGCACGAACCGGATCAAGGCCTCTCCCGCGCGCGTCCGCGAGGCGTTCGAGGCGGAGGGGGTCGCCCACGACCCGGTCGGATGGCACGACGGGATCTTCCGGCTCCCCGACGGGAACCCCGGCGGGAACTGGCCGCACGCGCACGGCTGGACGCACGGCCAGGAGGAGGTCTCGGCGCTTCCCGCGCTGGCGCTCGATCCGCAACCGGGCGACCGGGTCTGGGACGCGTGTGCGGCGCCGGGCAGCAAGACGACGCAGACCGCGGACCTGATGGACGACGAGGGGACCGTCGTCGCCAACGACAACGACCTCGGCCGCCTCTCGGCGCTGCGGCACAACGCCGAGCGCCTCGGCGTGACGAACGCGATCGTGACCAACCAGGACGCCCGGAACTTCTCTCTGAAGCCGCTCGCGTTCGACGCGTTCGACCGCGCGCTGGTCGACGCGCCCTGCTCGTGTGAGGGGACCTGCCGGAAGAACCCGGACGTGCTGGCGGAGTGGACGCTCGACCACGTCCACGGCGTCGCCGGGATCCAGAAGGGAATCTTGACGCGGGCGATCCAGGCGACTCGGCCCGGCGGGACCGTCGTCTACTCGACGTGTACGTTCGCGCCGGAGGAGAACGAGGCGGTCCTCGATCACGCGCTCGCGAGCGAGGACTGCGAGGTCGTCCCGTTCGACCTGCCCCTCGAGACGGCTCCCGGCGTGACCGAGTGGGACGGCGAGACGTACGACGACAGCGTGACGCGCGCCCACCGGGTGTACCCGCACCACAACGACACGGGCGGGTTCTTCTGTGCGAAGCTGCGCGTCGGGGGGGCGGAGGAGGGTGCCGGCGGGAGCGACGCCGCCACCGCCGACCGCGACGCGGCGGGGGTGGCCCGATGAGCGACGCCGATCCCGACGCCGACCACGGACCGACCAACGACGGTCAGCGGTTCGACCGGCTGCCGGAGACGCCCGCGGACCGCGAGGTGGCGGGGCGGGCCAGCCGCGAGGAGGTCCTCGACTGGTGGGAGACGCGCTTCGGGATCGGCCGGGAGGTGCTGGGTGGATACAGCTTCTGGGAGAAGGGGGCCGGGAAGGTGTGGGTGTTCAACGGCGAGGCCGCCGATCCGAGCCGGGTCGAGACGATCGGGATGACGTTCCTGCGGACCCGCCAGGAGCACTGGAAGCCGACAACCCGCGCGGTCCAGCGGTTCGGCGAGGACGCGACCCGGAACGTCGTCGAACTCGGCCCCGAGCGCGCGAGCCGGTTCGTCGCCGGCGAGGACCAGGACCTCCCGGAGTGGGACGGCGACTGGGGGTATCTGATCGTCTCCCACCGGATCGCGGGCACGAGCGCCCCGATCGGCGTCGGCCTCTACCTCCACGGCGAGTTACGCTCCGTGGTGCCGAAGGGGAGCCGGGCGGACCTGCCGGTCGTCGAACGGTGAGGGTACGGTCCGAAACGGAACGGTTCGAGACTGGCGTCCCCGTCCGCCCGCCTCAGATCGACGTGTCCGCCGGGGGCTCGCGGGCCACGCTCGAGGCGGCGTACGCCCCCCACAGGAGCAGTCCGAGGAGCATGACCGACGACCGGATCGAGAGCGGAACCAGCGTCTCGTGAACGATCTGGCCCTCCCCCGTCACCGGGTGCGGCGTGCCCGCGACTATCTCGAGCAGCCCGATCCCGAGCGTGCCGATCAGGAGCAGGCCGCCGCCGCCGTACAACGCGATCCGTTCCGCCGTGGTGAGTTGAGTCATGGTGTCCGTTAGCCGATGAAGTGCCGCAGCCGCGGGTGTTCCTTCACGAAGTCCGTCCGCGCGAGGTAGGCGTCCAGCCCGAGCACGCGCCCGGCCCCGAGCGTGGCGATCATCGCGAAGATCAACAGCCCGAGCAGGTCGCCGGTGATCACGCCGTGTGACCAGCCGCCCGTCTCGCCGTTGACGAAGTAGAAGAACACCATCAGGAACGCGCCGAAGAAGGCGGCGAGCCGAGTGAACGCGCCGACGATCAGGCCGAGACCGATCAGCACCTGCCCGACCGGGACCATCACGTTCGTGAACGAGAGCAGTATCCCCTCCGAGAAGAGGACGAGGATCGGTCCCAGCGTCGTCTGGGCGGCCGCGCCGCCGACGAACCAGCTCGCGTCGAACGGCCACGCGAGGAACTTGTCCAGCCCCGCGTGGAGGAACCACCAGCCGACGATCAGCCGCATCACGACCAGCCAGTAGGCCAGCCGCGACTCCTCGACCGGGAACGATACGTCCTGTCCCAGCAGCCGCGTTCGTATGTTCGCTACCATATGTATTCCAGATTACACTGCGACGGCCGAACATATATAAGCATCCGGTACTTGTCACCCTTCGAAAACGTCGGACGCGCCCGCTCACGGCCGTCGCTCCCGGCCGCGATCGCCGCACCTGTCGCCGTCTCTCACCCGTCTTCGGGAGAAGCCTCCTTCTCCCGAACGGTCCCGCCGCCGAGTCCCTCCCATTCGACGCGGTATCCGAGCGCCGAGAGGGTCGCGCTCGCGTCGTCGATCCCGTACGCGTCGAGCCGCTCCTCGACCGCCGACAGCGACGCCCCGTCGTCGATCTCCTCGCGCAGCCGGTCGAGGACCTGCGGGCGGATCAGCGTCCGTCCCACGAGTTCGTGGTCGGGGAACGGGCCGTCCTCGACGGCCGACTCGCTCACGCCGTGGCGGGCCGCCAGCTCGGCGAGCGCGACGGCGTCGTCGTCGGGCGCGAACGACTCCGGGAGGGCCGCGGCCGCCTCGGCGACGAGGTCGACCTCGTACTCGCGGAGCACGTCGACGACGTCCTTCACCGGAACGGTCCCCGCGTAGGTGAGCACGCGGTGGTCGCGTGCGGCGATCGCCTCGCCGACGCCGAGGCTCTCGTCGGCCGCGACGAGGAGGTCCACGTCCTCGACGTCGGCGAGCTGGCCGAGTTTCTTCTCGACGTACTCGGGGGTCCAAAACCCCATGATTTCGAAGAACAGCGTGAAGTCGGCGTGGTCGTACGTGAACGCGAAGTCGGGGATCATCACCCGCGTCCCGGTCGCGAGCGGCTCCGGCTCGCGGACGAGCGTCCAGTCGAGGTCGAGTCCGCGGAAACGGGCGGCGAAGTCGGCCTCGACGCCGCTGTCGAAGTCGGGCTCGGCGACGGGCTCGACGCCAGGAACGCTCACGTCGCTCCCGGAGAGCGTCATCGTCCGCTCGGTCCCGCGATCATCGATCGTCGCCTCCAGGTGCCACTCGGCGGTGCCCGCGACGGTTCGGAGGAGTCGGGCGAACGCGGTACCGTAGCGTCTCGTCCGCCGGAAGAGCGCGTCCGGGCCGGTGACGACGAGTTCCCGGCCGTCGTCGGTGCGTCGGAGCTCGTACATCAGCCGGAGCCGCTTGACCGCGTTCACGAGCGCCTTGGGGTCGACGGAGCGCACCCGGATCTCGGTGGCGTCGAACAGCGCGGTCTGTGCGAGAGAGAGGTTGTACTGTTCGATGAGCGCGTCCGGATCCCAGCGGACGTCGGCGTCGACGAGGACCTCCTTGCGCTCGCGGTCCGCGTACAGGTCGTCCTCGACGACCGCGGGGCCGACGCCGAGGCGGTCGGCGGCTCGGTCGATCGCCCGCGTTCTGTCGCTCTCGTCGGCGACGCCGACCGACTCGGCCGCCTCGAAGGCGGCTCGGCGGACGCGCGGCGGCGGGACCGTCGACCGCGCCTCGAAGACGCACTCGCGCTCGACGAGGGCGGCGAGCCCGCGGACGAGCTTGAAGTCCTCCGACTCCGCCTCGAGCGCGTCCGTCGCCGCCGTCACGGCCGATCGGGGCTCGCCGACGGTGGACTCGAAGGCCCCGAGCACCTTCGCGGCGAGCGGGCGGCGCTCCCGACCGACGAACCGGGGGCGGTAGCCGCCGCCCGCACGGGAGACGCGCAGGAGGTCCTTGCGTAACACGCCGTCCGGTAGGCGGTGGGGAGGTTAATACCCGACGGAGGGCTCGGCCGGTCGGTCGCGGGTCGACCCGCCGTCCTCACTCCGTCGTCAGTCGCCGTTTCAACTCGCCGCTCACGGGCGGGAGGTCCTCGACGAACTCGCGGACGATCGTCCGTTCGACGCGCTGGAGCGTCTCGCTACACGTCGACTTCGCGATCCCGGCCGCCTCGGCGACCTCGGTCAGGGTGCTCTCGCGGGGCACGTCGTAGTAGCCGGCCTCCACCGCGGTCAGGAGGAGGTCGAGCTGGTTCTCAGTGAGGAGCTGGCTCGGGTTCACGCGCTGTTGGACGAACTCCACCTCGTAGTCCAGTCCCATCCCGGCGAGCTGGTCGCCGAACGTCGAGAGCCGGTCGTGCGCGCCGGTCGCGTCGAGCGTGGCGATCCCGTTCGTGATCTCGACGGGCATCTCGATGGGCACGCCCGCGCCCTGCGCGGCGAGCAGCAGGATCGGCGAGGACGCCTCGATCTGGACCGTCGTCTCGCCGGATGAGCGCGTCATCACCGAGACCTCGGCGAGGCCGGAGTGGGCCTCCATCGCCGCGAGCACGTCGTCGACGGCGTCGGTAGTGATCCGGACGAGCGCGAACCCCGCCTCGTCGCCGGGGGTCGCGGTCAACACGCGGAAGACGGCGTCGGGGAACGCACGCGAGACGTCGGCGATCCACGGTCCGTCAGGCAGGTCGACGAGGAGGCGTATCTGTGCCATGGTCTCCACCCGATCCCCCCGGTGGCCGGGGCGGTCGAACGCCGAGGTATCGGATCCCTCCGGACATAAACGTGTCCGAGCCTCTCAACAACAGAACATGAACGGGTACACTAACGCGACGCGGTCCCCCTCCTCGAGTTCGGTGTCGAACCCGCGCTCGTTCTCGTTGAACCGGCCGTTCACGAGGATCCGGGCGTAGGCGATGGTCTGTTCGCCGACCGGGTTCTTCGTCCACGTGCCGGGAAGCTCCTCGGGCGTCGGGGCCCAGCCGCCGTGGGTGGCGTCCGCCTCCGTCTCCGCGATCAACAGCTCTTGAAGCGCCGGGTAGTCCTCGAAGAGGTCGTCGAGGAACTCCCGGAGCGTGTCTCCCAGAAAGGTGTACTCGAACTCGTAGGTCCCGTCGAGTTCCGTGCGGACGTGGCCGGTACACCGGACCGTCACCGTCGTCTCCGGCGGTTCGCCGGCGGTCGTCGCCCCGTCTCCGGTCGCGGCGTCCGCCTCGCTCACGGCGTCGCTCTCGCTCGCCCGGTCGTCCTGGCGCTCCTCTGCGGTCGTGCTCATGGCCGACGGTAGGACGCCGTCCCCCGTAAACGGCGACCCGAACACGTTCGCCCGATGGACGTCGGTGGGTCGACCGAGCGCGATCGCGGATCGAGCGGCCGGATCGTCCCCCGACGAACGCGTTCGTCACCGACGGTTCAGCCGAACGTCCGTTCCATCGTGTCGTCCACGAGGATGGCACCGTCCCCGACGATCCGTACGGAGTGGTTCGGAAGGTCGAACTGGAGCGTCCACGAGTCCCTCTCGTGGGCGTCCAGCTGGCGTATCGCGGCCGTAGAGACGTAGTTTTCGAGGGCAACCTCCAGTTCGTCCGGCTCCGTGTCCTTCGCGTCCGCGATCGCCCCGATGAGTGAATCCAGAAGCATCGCTCGTCGTGCGCGTTCGGTTCTCGAGAGCAAGTGGATTTCGATACACTGCGGTGATCGCCGCGGTATCGACGGGCGAGCGCGTTCGCGCCGCCGGTTCCTCCCGTCGAACGGAACGAACCGGGAACGCCGGGGAACGAACGACCCGACCGGTCCCGCGAGCCGTCTCACCGCCGACGCGCCGCGACCCGCTCCTCGGCCGTCTCCGCGGAGACGATCTCGTAGAGCACCGCCCGGCCGCCGTCCGCCTTCGGCCGGAGGATCCGGCCGAGCCGCTGGGTGAACTCCCGCTCGCTGCCCGACCCCGAGAGGACGACGGCGACGTTGGCGTCGGGGACGTCGACGCCCTCGTCGAGCACGTTCGCGGCGACCACGCGGCTGTACGTCCCGTCGCGGAAGCGCTCGAGGACCTCCCGGCGCTCCTTCGCGCCCGTCTCGGCCGTGATCGCGGGGATCAGGAACCGCTCGGAGATCCGGTAGACCAGCTCGGTGTGGGCGGTGAAGACGATGACCCGGTCGTCGCGGTGGCGCTCGAGGAGGTCCCCGAGGCGTTCGAGCTTCCGGTCGGCGTTCATCATGACCTCGCGGGCCGCCGACTTCGCGAGCAGCGCCTCCCGCGCCCGCGGGTCGGTGCCCGAGCGCATCACCAGCTTCCGGTAGTCCTCGCCGGTCTCGAAGGTGATCCCCGCCTCGCGGACGTACTCGAGGAAGGTCCCCTGCTTCTCGTCGTACCGCTCGCGCTCCTCGGGGGTCAGCTCCACCTCGATCCGCCGGATGTCGTAGGACGCGAGGTGGTCGCCGGCGAGGTCGTCGACGTCGAGCGCGTAGACCCGCTCGCCCACCAGCTCCGCGACCGTCTCGTGGGCCCCGTCGGGGCGCTCGAACGTCGCCGTGAGCCCGAGCCGCGCGGGCGCGGCGAGCAGGCGGGCGACGTCCCGGTAGCCCTCGCCGCCGAGGTGGTGGACCTCGTCGAAGACGACGAGCCCGAACGCGTCGCCCACGTCCTCCGCTTTGAGGTACGCGGAGTCGTACGTCGACACCGTGATCGCCTCCCGGCGCTGCTCGCCGCCGCCGAACCGGCCGATCGGTACGTCGAACTCCGTCTCCAGCTCGCGTTGCCACTGCTCGAGGAGGTCGATCGTCGGGACGACGACGAGCGTGGGGACGCCCAGATCGACCATCGCGCGGATCGCGATCACGGTCTTGCCGGCCCCCGTCGGGAGCTCCAGGACCCCCCGGTCGTCCGCGTCGTGCCACGCCGCGAGCGCCTCGGCCTGGTACTCGCGGAGGTCGTAATCGGTAGAGAGCGCGAGTTCGGCGTCGTCGTGGCCGTCGTCGCCCGCTCTCGAGCCGGCCGGCTCCCACGCGGGAACCCGGTCGTCGACGGGGACGCCGGCGACCTCGAGGGCCCGGCGTATCGCCGCGTAGCGGTGGGCGGGGGCACGCCCCGTCCCCGATCGCGGATCGGTCTCGACGCCGGGAAGCGGGGGCAGGCCACCGCCGCGGGCGGGGGCGTCGCTGTCCGCACCGGCGGCACCGTTGTCCCCCTCCGGGTCGGCCTCGACCCGGATCGTCCCGTTCTCGTACGACAGCCGGACCGTCATCGGTCGGAGTTACCGACCGACTGATAAAGGGCCACCGCCTCGGTCCCCGCATGCGCGCGGCCGAACTCGACCCCGAACTCGCGGCGGTCGTCGACGAACTCGAGACGCTCGGGCTCCCGGAGTGGCACGACCTCTCCGTGGAGGCCGCCAGACGCCTGGAGGACGAGGTGTTCTCCGGCGAGCCGGAGCCGCCCGTCGCGAGCGTGCGGGACCTCGCGTTCGACGGGCCACACGGCGAGGTCCCCGTTCGGGTGTACCGGCCGGCGGCCGCGACCGACGCCGACGAACCGGCCGACCCCGACGCGGCGACCGACGTCGACGAACCGCCCGGTTCCGACGGATCGGCCGCCCGAACCCTCGTCTACTTCCACGGCGGCGGCTGGACGCTGGGGACGCTCGACTCCATCGACGGCCCGTGTCGCGAGCTGGCGGCGCGGACCGATTCCGTCGTCGTCTCCGTCGACTACCGGCTCGCGCCCGAGCACCCCTTCCCGACCGCCGTCGACGAGGCGGCCGCGGCGGTGGAGTGGGCCGCCGAGGTCGCGGACGCGTTCGGCGGCGACCCCGACCGGCTCGGCGTCGCCGGCACCAGCGCGGGGGCAACGCTCGCGACCGTCGCAGCGCTTCACGTCCGCGAGTTCGACGGCCCCGAGATCGCGGGCCAGTTCCTGTTGTACCCGATCGCCGGCCACGACTTCGAGACGGACTCCTACCGCGAGAACGCCGACGGACCGCTCCTCACCCGCGACGACATGAAGTGGTTCTACGAGCGGTACCTCCGGAGCCCGGTCGACGCCGCCAACCCCTTCGCGGTCCCGCTGCGGGCCGACGATCTGGGTGGGCTCCCGCCGGCGACGGTCGTCACCGCCGGCTTCGACCCGCTCCGGGACGACGGGCTCGCGCTCGCCGAGCGGTTCGCCGAGGAGGGCACGCCGGTCGAGAGCCGGCACTACCCGGCGATGGCGCACGGATTCTGTAGCCTCACGGACCGGGTCGCGGTCGCCGAGGAGGCGCTCTCGGCGGTCGCGGGCGACGTCAGGGAGCGGCTGTAGTCGGGGAAGCCTACGAGCGTTCCGATCGCCGCCCGGACCGTTCCTAGAACAGCGCCTCGCTCGCGTCGAGGACGTGCGCCGGGCCGCCGACTTCCCAGACGTCGGTGTCGATCCCGATCTCGGCGATCCGCGACTCCACCTCGTCGACGTGTTCCGCGCGGGTGTTGACGTACACCGACGCGCCGGTGTCGGTGGAGAAGTAGACGTCGACGCCCGACTCGCGGAGCTCGCGCACCGCGTTGAACACCGCGATCGTCTCCGGTTGCCAGTACACCCAGCCGGCGGGGCCGGTCATCGTCGTCGCCGTCAGCGACAGCGAGTCGTGCTCGGCGGTCCCGTAGATCCGGTCGAAATCGCCCTCTCGGAGGGCGTCGGTCATCTCCACGAGCTGGTCCTGGACGTGGGCGACGCGCGCGTCCATCATGTGGCTCGCGGCCGCCTCGCGGTGGGCCTCCTCGGTCTCCTTGTAGGCGGGGACGTGGGCGGCCACGATCCGGAGGTCCTCCTCGGGGTCGAAGCCGTCGTCGCCGACGCCGACGTCGAGCCGGCGCGAGCGACAGTCCGCGTCGTTGAGTCCGGTCGCGAGAAGCGAGTACGCGCCCGTCACGGCGCGGGCCGCGGAGGAGGAGCCGAGCCGGGCGACCGTCGAGACCTCGGGCAGGTCGAGGTCGAGTCCCGCAGCCTCGACGAGCGCGAGCGCGGCGGCCGCGAACCCGGACGACGAGGAGCCGAAGCCGATGTTCGACGGGAAGGAGTTCTCGCTCTCCAGCCGCACGGCGGCGTCGGTGTCCGCGCGCTCGCGGACCTCGTCGACGACCGCGGCGATCCGCTCGGCCGCGCGCCCCTCGACCGCCTCGCCGCCGATGACGTAGGTGTCCTCCGGGGCGTCCGGCTCCCACTCCACGGTGGTCGTGGTGGCGGTGGGGGCGGTACAGAGGCTGATGCTGTCGTGGTACGGGTAACGACGCCGCTCGTCGCGCATCCCGTGATACTTGACGAGCCCCTGGATCGGGTGGGCGCGCGCGGTGGCCTTGCCGGTCATACCTCGGAAAGCGGCCGGCGAGGGATTAGTCGTTGCGATGACCGGGAGGAAGCTCCTGAGGAAGAATACGTACGACGGTCAGTCCGAATTCCGAACCAAGAGGTAGATCACGACCACCAACAGCATCACGTCCAGCCCCGCGACCAGCGTCAGCGGAGTGCCGAACCCCCACTGCCACGCCCACTCGCTTCCCCGAGTCTTCGCGTCCCCGTAGATCCACCGCCCGAGCGTCGCCCAGAGGACGAGAAGCGCCGCGAGAAGGAACAGTTCGTCGCGGACGACGGTGACGCCCCAGAACCGATACGTCGGCAACCCTGCAACGGAGGGAGCGAGGACCATTGACGGGTTCGCCTTCGCGTCCCGTTTATAAAAAAAACCGACATCGGAAACCGACCGGAATCGGACGCACCGCGGCGCGTCGTGGTCACTTCCGACCCCGCGACGGCGACGGGATCGAGGGGAACCCTTTTTGACGGGTCGGCGGGTACTCCGCCTCATGACCGAGTACACCGTCGAGTTCGTCGGCACCGGCGAGACGATCGAGGTGTCCGACACGGAGACGATCCTCCAGCCCTGTATCGAGGAGGGGATCGCCCAGGAGTACTCCTGCCGGGTCGGCATGTGTCTCGCCTGTTCCGCGGAGATACTCGAGGGCGAGGTGACCCAACCGGCCGCCCGCGGACTCACCGACGAGGAGGCCGAGGAGTTCGCGCTCACCTGTATGGCGCGCCCGCAGTCCGACCTCAAACTCGACCGCGGGAGGTACCCGCCGAGCATCGAGGAGGACGCGGACGCGGGATCGGGCGGGCCGACCGCGACGGCCGACGACGACTGATCCGCAGACGACGACTGATCCGCAGACGACGACCGACCCCGGCTCCCGCTACGGCTCGGCTCGCCCTCGGCCGCTCACAGGTCCCGCGAGCGGCCCAGGTGGAGCAGCTCCCCGCCGCAGTCACAGCGCCCCGCGGTCTCCGAGCGCGAACCGCATTCGAAACATTCGTACACTTCCTCTCCCGCGTCCGTGGTTTTCGGTCTCATAGTACGCCAGAGCATGCCGAAGCGGATAGGCGTACACCTTATATCCATAGTATTGTTTGATCGGATACGAGGTGTTCCGATCGACGAACGGTCGGATCCGCGCCGGTCCGCCCCCTCGTCGACCGCGATACGCACTTCCTCGTCGGCCAACTCGGCCCTCGCGTGGCGCGTCGCCTTCTCGCCCCACTCGTAGAGGTGATACCGGCCGGCGGTCGTCTCCGGGATCCTCTCGAATTCTCTCGGCGTGACCGCGTCCATCGAGGTCGCCGGGGTGTCGACGCCCAATAGCCGAACCGTGTCCGTCTCCCCGTTCGGGAACTCGACTTCGATCGTGTCGCCGTCGACCACTCGGGTGACGGTCCACTCGGTCCCCGTCTCCGGACCGTGGGGCTCGGTCGCGGGTTCGTTCGAGTCGGGAACCGGCGAGGACCGGTCGTCGACGACGGTTCCGGCACAACCCAGAAGTATCCGATCAACGAGGTCGTCGGGATCGACACCACTGACCGGGAGAAAGTAGTAGGCTGCCCGATAAACGGGGGGATGGTGAGCGAAATCCGCTCTGGCGATAGCACGCTACATACATCGACCATCACCAATGGAAAGACTCAGAATCGACCCGAACACATACACGTCGGAGTCTAAGAGCACACGCAACATAATGGACCCTCAGCGTTACATCACTACCCTTCCGACGTTCATTGCCCTGGACAGCTACACAGTTCTCGCTGGCCAGAGACAGGGAGCGAGCGTCCAGCTCGACGAGACGTATTTCTCCGGGCAGTTACAAGCCTTTGAGGCATTTGACGGCGATACCCCTGAATCCTCGAACTCAAGTCGCGGACAACGGTCGCGAGATCTCCGAGAATCGAGACGCGCGTACAGAAGCATCAAGGTCGACGTGGATACACTCACGGAGGACGGTCTGTGGACTGCATCGACACAGTTTCGCCGAGAGTTACAGCGCATTCCCGAAATGAGTTATCTCGAGCGCCAGTTCCCGGGACAGTGTTTCGTCGTCCCGGAATGGCTTCGAACTGAAGGTCACCTCCACTATGGGGCACGCGTCTATTTCTTCCAGGACGACGACTCCACGACTCCGAAGGACGTGATACAGGAAAATATCGACGGGATTCTGAGTGACTCGTTCTCAAAATTCGAACGATATCAGGGACGGTTACACGGCTATCCGGACTGCTGTATCGACTTTTACCACGAACGCTCGTCGAACGCTCCCTCGCCCGAATGGCGTTCGATCGAACCATTCGCTGACCGAATCAACGAAGCTGCTCTCGGAAATGACCTCTCTGTATCAATCGACGATATGTTGCCACAGTTCTCAAGTTGGGATGATCGGTATGCGTTCTTCGCCCGGGAATTCTTTCCCGAGCTAGGTTGTGAGACTGCGCTGACGCAAGGGGAAGTGATCTTTGACAGCCTATCTTCTGAGTACCCCACTGCCCTTATCGAAGACTACTTCCGACTCAACTTCGGCTATAATTACCTGATAGCTCGGGCAGTCCATACTGGCGGTACTCACCGACCAGTTCCCGGAGAACTCGGAAAGGAGCACCTCATGTTCTATCTACCGCTACGAGAATTGTTGACAACTCCTCGATATTCTTGACATCCTCCCCGCCCTGAAGGACGGGGTTTTAGCCTCGCAACTTCGATAATCCCGATGCCAGAATATGCGTGGAGTGAGCGAAGACGGACAAATCCACAGCGGATGAGATGCTCCGTTGTTCCTCCGCTGATTCCCGACAGACGAGAAATTTGGAGGGGGGGTATATCCATCTGGCCATGCTATTACAATCCGAAGATGACCCGTTCACCTCTCACCAGGGCGGATAGACGAACTGTTCTCAAAGCACTTGGCGCCCTTTCGACCGTCGGAATAACTGGATTGGCCGGTTGTGCAGGCGATGGTAACGGGGACGGAAACGGTGCTGATACACTTCCGGGTAGTGACTATCCGGCCGTCGACGAGTGGATGACCGAGACGGACGTCGGTGATGCGGCGAAGAATTACGATGGGGAGATCGTGGATCTCCGCGAGGAGAGCGATGTGTCGATAGACGTCGGAGCCGGGGACGACGGGTTAGCGTACGGGCCATCCGCGGTAGCCGTTTCGGCCGGAACCGAGATCCGGTGGGAGTGGACCGGCGAGGGCGGGGCACACAACGTCGAGGCCGAAGCGGACGAACAGATCGGCGAAACCGACTACGAGTTCAGCTCCGGAGAGGCAGAGACGGGCGACGACATCGAGTACACCCACACCTTCGACGAGGAGGGAATCGCCCTGTACCACTGCGAGCCCCACCTCTCGTTGGGAATGAAGGGCTCGGTCGTGATTGAGGAGGAGGAGTGATCCGTCGGGCCTCCTCACTCGGCGTAGAGGATCCACGTAGCGAAATTGACATCCTCCCCGCCCTGAAGGGCGGGGTTTTAGCCGTGAATCTCCCATAACGTTCCTAAGGGAGGCGTAGCCGACCGTAAGCCGGAGGAGGGATTTGAACCCTCGGCCTATTCCTTACGAAGGAATCGCTCTGCCAGCTGAGCTACTCCGGCGCGCATCCGTCCATACCTCGATGACGAAAATAAGGGTTCCGAAACGGAGCCGTCGGGGGGAGCGTCGTTGCGCAGATCGACCTCGACCGGCCCGATCGGGCCCGAATCGAGTCGTTCCGATCCGTACAGCTATTTGAGTCATCTCTACCGGATCGTTTCATAGAACTCCATATCTTGGTATCTGTATAAGGAAAAAGCATAAATACTCGGTTGGACTTCCATCGGATGCCGAAAGACATCGGCCGCCTCGACGGCGGCGGGGTTCGGTCCCTCGACGGTGTCTGCCCGATCGGAGCCCGTATCGGGCGGCGACGACCGTGTCGGCAAGCGTGGCGCCGCGCGCCACCGGCTAGTCCCCACGAGTCGCCGGCGACCGGTCATCGGCTGTCAGCAACGACCGCGGTCGACGTGTGATCCACGTCTTCGACGTGCCAAGCGCGAGGTCGCCTCTGGCCCCGACGGTCCACGGCCGCGGACTCTCGTCATGTGACGGGCCGTAGCCGTCCGCCCCGACCGCCGCTCGGGGTCGACGGCGTTCTCCACGCGGATCGGAACCCGACGCCGAACCGATCGTTTCCTCATCCGAGCAGCCGCCGGACCGCGTCGACCGCGGCCGACAGGCCGCTCCAGCCGGCACCGACGAGACCCGCGAGGCGGACCTCCGCGGGGGCGACGCCGAGCCGACGCGCGAGCGGACCGGGGCGCGCGGTCGACCCGAGCACGAGGACGGTCCGCCCCCGGACGCGGATCTCGGTCGTGAGACCGGTCGCGAGCAGAAACCGCGTCGGGCCGGTCGTCTCCAGCCCGTTCGGAAGGCGACGGGCTAGCCGGAGCGCCGCCAACGCCGTCGGTACCTCCACGAAGACGCGGTCGCCGGTCGCCCGGACCTCCATCCGGACGCCGTCGATCGCGAGGCTGAGGTCGTCGGTGGTGATCGAGAGCGGGGCCGACGCGTCACTCCCGTTCACGGGTCGTGACCCGAACGGTGCCGTCGAGCCGCCAGCTGGCGTGCTCGACGTCGTCTCCGGTACCGCTCGGGACGTCGACGGTCATGTCGTCGAACTCGTAGATTATCTCCGCGTTTCGGCCGGTGAGGCGGTCGTACAGCCCGATCGCCAGATCCGGCCAGCTCGTCGTCTCGTCGATCCGTTCTTCGGGGTCTTCTGCGTCGCTCATGAGATCGAAGGTACGTGCTCGATCGACATATAATTATAGATTTTTGAAATTTCACGTGACGGACGGGCCCGATCACGGTTCGTTTTTTATCGCTCCCGCACCAGACGACGTATGCGTCTCACGCCCGCCACGATCGAGCACCGCACACGACGACAGGAACGTCCCGCGGACGACGGCCGGGGGGCCGTGAATCGATGAACCAGGTCGTCGTCCTCGCGCTGGTGGGCGCGATCGCGTGGGGATTCTGGGCGCTGTTCGCCGACGTGGCGACCCGGTCGATGCCACCCGAAGTCGCGATGATAGTCTCCTACTCGGTCGCCATCGCCGTCGCCGGAGTCTACGTCTGGTATCGCGGGACGGCGTTCCTGGGCAACGACCCGACCGCGCTCTGGTTCGCGGGGCTCGCCGGCGTCGCCTCCGGCGTCGGGGCGGTCGCCTACTACGCGGCACTCCAGGTCGGCTCCGCGGGGATCGCGACGACGATCACGGCGATGTACTTCGTCGTCGCCGCGGCGCTCGGCTTCCTCGTCTTCGGCAACGCGCCGGAGATCAGCGACCTGGCGGGGATCGCCGCGGCCGTCGTCGCGGTCGCGCTGATCGCGTACTGATCGGCCTTTGTCTCGCCGGACGTCGCCGGCCCGAACCCCGGACCGCCCTCACGTCCGGGTCAGCCGGACGTCGAGACAGACGTTGTACTCGTGGGGCGCGTACGACCGGACGACACGCTCGGTCTCGACGGCGACGTCGTAGGCGTCGCCCGCGGCCGCGCGGATCGCCCGCTCGCCGGGGCCGAACGGGTCGTCCTCGTGTTGGATGTCGTAGTAGTGGACCACGCAGTCGTCGCCCGCGAGCGACACGGCGGTGTCGAGAAACGCGTCGGCGGAGTGCGGGAGGTTCATCACGAGGCGGTCGGCCGACTCGGCGTACGCCGCGGTCGTCTCCCGGACGTCGCCGGCGACCGCGGTCACCCGGTCGGTCACCCCGTTGCGCTCGGCGTTCTCCTCGAGGTACGCGATCGCCGTCTCGTTGAGGTCGCAGGCGACGACGTCCGCGCCGCGAGTCGCCATCGGGACCGCGTACGGGCCGACGCCCGCGAACATGTCGACGACCGACTCGCCGGGGTCGACCCGCTCGATCACCCGGTGGCGCTCGGTGGCGAGCCGCGGGGAGAAGTACACCTCGGCGACGTCGAGCGCGAACTCGTGGCCGTACTCGCGGTGGACCGTCTCGGTGCCGTTTCCCGCGAGCACGTCCCACGCGCGGACGCGAAGCTCCCCCTCGATCGGCGACGCGCGGTTGAGGACGGTCGCGCAGGGGAGGTCGGAGGCCATCACGGCGTCGGCGATCTCGCGGGTGCGCTCGTCGTCGTCCTCGTCGAGGATGACGATGTCGCCGAGCCGCTCCAGCGACGGCTCGTAGCCGAGCAGGTCCGCGGGCGTCCGCGGCCGGTCACGCTCGGCCGCATCGCGCTCGACGATCCGGTCGGCGAGGTCGGCGGGGACGGCCGACGGGTCGACCACGGGGACGTAGATGGTCCCGTCGTCGACGGCGATCTCGTGGTCGCCGTCGAGGAGGTCGGCGTCGGCGAGCCGCGCGCGGACGGCCTCGCCGCGCTCGCGCTCGACGGCGACGCAGGGGACGCTCATTGCCGGACGGAGGAGGCCAGTCGGATAAAGCGTGACGCTTCGCGAGGGCGGACGCGGCGGAGGGACTACGCCGTGGCGTCCGCCACCGCGGCCAGCAGGTCCTCGCCGTCGACGTCGTCGGGGACCGTCACGACGCGCTCCGCCGCGTCCGCGATCCGACCGCGGGCGTCCGTCCGGTCGCGGTCGGTCCCGTTCCCGCCGACCACGACCGTGACGTCGGCGCTCGCGGCCAGTTCGCGCGCCGCCGCCAGCGGCTCGTCGGTGACCCCGGCGAAGGGCGGGACGGTCACGACCCGCGCGCCCGCTCCCGCATTCGCGGCGGCGACGGCGGCCGCGTCGCCCTCGGGAACGACGCCGAGCGAGACCGCGTGGCCGGCGGCCGCGAGCCGCGCCACGACCCGCGCCGCGTCCGGGCCCGTGCCGACGACGTGGACTCGGCGGGGATCGGCGTCCGACCGCGGGAAGGCGGTGACCGCGGGCGTCCCGGTCGCCAGATTGCGGCCGACGAACGCCTCCGCGTCGAACGCGTCGCGGACCGCCTCGGCGTCGAGCACGTCCGCGGGCGGACCGTCGGCGCGGACCCGGCCGCCGGCGAGGACGACGATCCGGTCGCAGTAGCGGGCCGCCATGTCGAGGTCGTGGATCGCCGCGACCGCGGCGCGGCCGTCGTCCGCGATGTCGCGGACGAGCTCCATCGTCGCCACGGCGTGGTTGACGTCGAGGCTCGCGGTCGGCTCGTCGAGCAGCAGCGTCGGCGTCTCCTGGGCGAGCGCCCGCGCGAGGAGGACGCGCTGGCGCTCGCCGCCCGACACCTCGGTTATCGACCGGTCGGCGAACCGCTCGACGCCGGCGGCGGCCATCGCCTCGTCGACCGCGGCCGCGTCCTCGGCGCCGTGGCCGTCGAACCGCCCGAGGTACGGGGTTCGCCCCATCTCGACGACGTGGCGCACCCGGAAGTCGAAGGAGAGCCCCGTCTCCTGTGGCACGCTCGCCACGCGGCGGGCGACCTCGCGGGCGGAGAGTCCCGACGTGGCGTCGCCGTCGAGGCGAACCGTCCCGTCGTCGGGCTCGATCGCTCCCGTCATCGCCCGAAGAACGGTCGTCTTCCCCGCGCCGTTCGGGCCGACGAGGGCGACGAGCGTCCCCGGCTCGACGGTCAGATCGACGCCGGAGACCGCCTCGAGATCGCCGAACGAGACGGCCAGGTCACGGACGGCGACGGGCGGGTCGCCTGAGGGGAAACGACCGGCGGCGTCGGCGGAGGCGGCGTCCCCGCTCACAGCTCGTACACCTCGCGGTTCATCAGCAGGTAGACGAAGAAGGGCGCGCCGACGGCGGCGGTGACGACGCCGACCGGGAGCTCCGCGGAGCCGGAGCGGGCGGCCGTGTCGGCGGCGACGAGGAAGGCCCCGCCCGAGAGCGCGGCGGTCGGGAGCAGCACGCGGTGGTCGGGACCGACGACGAGCCGGAGCATGTGCGGGACGATCAGCCCGACGAACCCGATTATCCCCGCGAACGCGACCCCCGCGGCCGTGATCAGCGCGCTCGTCGCGAGCAGTATCCGCTTCGTGCGCTCGACGTCGATCCCGACCCCGCGAGCCTCCTCCTCGCCCAGCAGCAGGACGTTGAGATCGCGGGAGTACGCCAGAAGCACCGCGAAGAGCGGCGGGACGACGAGCGCGGTGACCCCGACCTCGCTCCAGGCGGCCCCGGAGAGGTGCCCCATCAGCCACGCGACGATCCGCCGGAGCGACTCGCCGGCCTGTAACTGGAGGTACGAGATGACCGCGCCGAGGAACGTCTGGACGGCGACGCCCGCCAAGAGCAGCGTCGCGACCGGCGTCCGGCCGTGTCGCGTCGCGATGGCGTACACGCCGAACGCCGCGATCAGCGCGCCGACGAACGCGAACAGGCTCACGCCGGTCCCGTAGGAGACGCCGACGTCGACCGCGCCGAGAAGCGGGAGCGTCAGCGTCGTCGACAGCGCGGTCGGGAAGACGATGAACGCCACCGCGCCGACCGCCGCGCCCGAGGAGACGCCGATGATCGACGGGTCGGCCATCGGATTTCGGAAGAAGCCCTGCATCACGGTGCCCGCGGCCGCGAGCGAGAATCCCACGAGCGCCGCGAGCAGGATCCGCGGAAGCCTGACGAGCAACACGATCCGCCGATGGACGTCGTCGACGGGAAAGGCGAACGGCGACCGGTAGGCGAACTCGACGCCGGGCAGCGCAAGCGGGCCCGCGCCCGTCGCGCCGAACTCCACGCCCGCGGGCACGACCGCCGCGTTCAAGACGATCTTCGTCACCTCCGCGGGCGGGATCTGGACCGGCCCGATCCCGGCGCTGACGACGACGACGACCGCCAGTACGGCCGCTAGCGCGGTCGACCACGCCGTGGCCCGACGCCGGACTCGCATTCGATAGGCAACAAAACTTGTAGTAGGTAAATACTTATTGAACCGGGCGCGTCGATACACCGATGCGAGACAGCTTCGCGGTCGCGGTCGCCCTGCTCGTGACGACGGCCCTCGTGGGCGGCGTCGCGGGCGGAGCGGCGGGCGCACAGCCGACGAGCGGGATCGGAGACGCCCCGGAGGTTCGCCAGACGGACGGCTCCGACGAGTGTTCGTTCCCGCTCACCGTGACCGACGCGACGGGAGAGGAGATCACCCTCGAGGAGCCGCCGGAGCGGATCACGACGACGAATCCGTCGGCCGCACAGACGCTGTGGGAGATCGGCGCGCGCGACCGCGTCGTCGGCGTGACCCAGTACGCGGCGTACCTCGACGGGGCCGGAGAGAGAACGAACGTCTCCGCGGAGGGACTCGGCGTCGACACCGAGAAGGTCGTCGGAACCGATCCGGACCTGGTGTTGGCTCCGAACGCCTCCGCCGACGACGTGGAGCCGCTCCGGAACGCCGGGATCACGGTGTATCACTTCCCGGAGGCGACCGACGTCGAGGACATCGCCGGGAAGACGACGACCGCCGGCCGGCTGGTCGGCGAGTGCGAGGCCGCCGCCGAGACCAACGCGGAGATGAACGCCGCGGTCGAGGAGACCCGCGACCGGACCGCGGACATCGACCGCCCGGCCGCGCTCTACCCGCTGGGGAGCGGGTACGTCGCCGCCGGGGACACCTTCATCGACGAGCTCATGACGATCGGCGGGGTCGAGAACGTCGCCGCCGCCGACCACGAGGGGTACCCGCAGCTCTCGGCGGAGGTCGTCCTCGAGATGGACCCCGAACTCATCCTCGTCAACGGCCCCGACGCGCCGATCGTGAACGAGGAGCCGTACGCGAGCACGACCGCCGGACGGGAGGGGAACACGGTCGTGGTGGAGGTCCAGTGGCTGAACCAGCCTGCACCGCGCAGCGTGATCGAGGCGACCACGACGATCGCGGACGCCGTCGAGGAGTACAACGCGGCACAGGAGAGCGATGACGGGAACGGGACCGCCGACGCCGACGACGGATCGGCGGAGACCGACGACGGCGTTCCCGGCTTCGGCGTCGTCGCCGCGGTCCTCGCCGTACTCGCGACGCTCGCCGTCGGCACGACTCGTCGGCGGCCGTAGATCGCCGTGACTCGTCGGCGGCCGTAGACGGGGATCGGTTCGCGGAGCCGCGCCTCTCGATCGCCTCAGATCCCCTGTCCCATCAGGTGGCTCCGCAACACGTCGGGCGTCTTGAGTCCGGCGTCGGTGTTGAGGAGGACGACCGTCTCCTCGCCGTCGAAGTACCCGTCCTCCGCGAGTCCCCACGCGCCGGCGGGCGCGGCCCCGCCGGCCGCACCCATCTCGATCACCTCGTTCTGGGCGACGGCGACCGCGCTCGCGAGGACGTCCTCGTCGTCGACGGTCACCGCGGTCCCGCCGCTCTCCTCGATCGCCTCCAGGGCCGCGCGGCCGCCCGCGGGATCGGGGATCTCCAGTTCGCCACAGATGGTGTCGGGCGTCGACCACGGCTCCGGCTCGTCGAGCCCGCGGTCGAGCGCGGCCGCGATCGGGGCACAACCGCTCGCCTGGGCCGCGACCAGCCGGGGAGGCGCGTCGATCGCGCCGATCCGCGCGAGCTCGGCGAAGCCCTTGTACACGCCCGCGAGCACCTCGCCGGTGCCGGTCGGGACGACGACGACGTCGGGCGCGCCGCCGAGGTCGTCGACGAGCTCGAACGCGACCGTCTTCACCCCCTCGTGGCGGTAGGGGGTCGCGAACTCGTTCAGGTCGGTGTACTCGGTCTCCAGCTGGTCGTCGACGGCGGCGGCCGCGTCGGGGTAGCGACCCCCCACGACTCGCATGTCGCCGCCGTGGACGTTCGTCATCGCCTTGTTCGAGAACGCGCAGCGCGAGGGGACGAACGCGTACGAGCGCAGGCCCGCACGCCCGGCGTACGCCGCCATCGACTGCCCGGCGTTGCCGGGGCTCGCGCACGCGAGCGGCTCGACGTCACGGTCGCCCGCGACTCCCGCGACCGCCGTGAGCGCGACGGAGAGCCCCCGGTCGAGGACGGTCCCCGTCGGGTTCCGCCCCTCGTCTTTGACGTAGACGGATTCGACGTCGAGTTCCTCGGCCAGCCGATCGGTCGGGACGAGCGGCGTCGATCCCTCGCTCCCCGAGAGCGCGGCGGAGGCGGGAAACGGCAGGAGCGCGTCGAACCGCCAGTGGCCCGGCGCGGGGGTCCGGCCGGAGTCGTCCCCGCCGACCGAGGCCGCGTGCGCCCCGAACGGCGCGTCGGGATCGACCGACTCGTAGTCGTAGGTCGCCTCGACGCGGCCCGTCTCGTCCGGGAGCTCCGCCGGGTCCGCCGTCTCGTACACCCGACCGGACGCGCGACTCTCCAGCCCGCGGAACGTCTCCGTCGTCTCCATACGCGACCTTGCGGCGGGCCCGACTAATCGCTTCGCTTCCCGAGCGGCCGGCAAACGGTCACCGGCACGGGACGTGGCGTTCGCTCCGTCGCGCGGCCGCTTATTACCCGCCGGCCCGATGCCGAACGTATGGACGCAGAAGCCATCGTCGTCGGCGGCGGACTCGCCGGGCTCGTCTCGGCGGCCCGGATCGCGGAGGCGGGCGCGGACGTGACGCTCCTCGAACGCCGGCCGCGCGTCGGCGGCCGGGTTCGCTCCCGCGAGGTCGAGGGCTTCACGCTCGACCGGGGGTTTCAGGTGCTGTTCACGAGCTACCCGGCCGTGGCGCGCGAGCTCGACACGGACGCGCTCGATCTCCGGCGGTTCTCGCCCGGCGCGACGATCTGTCGGCCGGGATCGCGGGCCGTCCTCTCGGACCCGCTCCGCGAGCCGACCGCCGCGATCGAGTCCGCGCTCAACCGCGAGGTCCCCTTCTCCGATAAGCTCCGAACGCTCGCGCTCCGGTACGACCTCTCGAAGCGCGCGAACGACGAGTTCTTCGCGGACGACGGTCCCGACGCGTCGATACGCGACTACCTCGCGGACTGGGGCTTCTCGAGCGACTACGTCGCGAACTTCGTCGAGCCCTTCTACGGCGGGATCACGCTCGACCGGTCGCTGTCGACCTCGAAGGCCGTCTTCGAGTACACCTTCCGCGCGATGAGCCGCGGGACGATCGCGATCCCCGCCGGGGGGATGGCGGCGATCCCCGACCAGCTGGCCGAGCGCGCCAGGGACGCCGGCGTCGAGGTCCGCACCGGCGAGGACGTCGAGGCGATCGACGTCGGCTCCGGCGGGCGGTTCCGGCTCGGAGCCGGGGGGACCGCCGACGGCGCGCGCGTCGAACTCGCTGACGGTGAAACGCTCGACGCGGAGTGCGTCGTCGTCGCGACCACGCCGCCCGAGGCCCGGCGGCTGACCGGCGTCGGGTCGATCCCCGAGTCCGGCGTCCCCAACGTCACCGCGTGGTTCGCGCTCCCCGAGCGGTCGTCGTTCGCGACCGGGCGGCGGATCCTTCTCAACGCGGCCGGCGGGTCGCCGAACGCGGTCGTGCCGATCTCGGAGGTCGCAACCGAGTACGCGCCCCGGAACCGCCCGCTGCTCGCGGCGACGTTCCTCGGCGAGGCGGCGCTGGAGCGCGACGCCGACGACCTCCGTGAGAGCACCCGAGAGGCGCTCTCGGCGTGGTACCCCGAGCGCGGATTCGAGAGCCTCGAGACCGTCGCCGTCGATCGGATCCCCTTCGCGCAGTTCGCCCAGCCGCCGGGCGTCCACGCGACCCTTCCAGACCCGGACGATCCCGAGGGATCGGTGGTGCTCGCGGGCGAGTACACCGAGTGGTCGTCGATCCAGGGCGCGTTAGAAAGCGGGCGGGCCGCGGCGGAGACGGCGAGCGAGTACCTCTAGTCGCCCGGCTGGTCGTCCACGGGCTCGTCCGTGCCGTCGCCCGAGTCCTCGTCCGGCAGCGTGAGCACGTTCTCGCGACCCAGCCGGAACCCCTCCAACTCGCCCTCGTCGCGGAGCCCGGTCACCACCTGGCTCGTCTTGGCGGCCGTCCAGTCGAGCTCCTCGGCGACCCGCTTCTGTTTCATCCGACCTCCCTCGCGCTCGAGGAGCCGGAGCACCTGCTCCTCGTTGCTCAGAAGCTCCGCGTCGACCGGCGGCGCGTCCGCGTCGATCGAGTCGTCGGTGTCGGGTTCGTCGGTGTCCTCGGGTTCGCCGGGAGCGTCGTCCGCGACCGCCTCCGCCGGGGGTTCGTCGGCCGCGGCAGTCCCGACGGTCTCCGACTCGACCGGCGTCGCCTCCGCCGCCGCGGACGACGACTCCCGATCGCGTCGGGAGTACGCCGCGATTCCACCGAGGACGACGAGGAGACCGACCGCGACGAGGATCGGGAGCCCGCTCGGGACCGAGTCCACCACGGAGTCGGGACCCGCCGCGATGCGCGGCTCGCCCCCGGCGAAGTCGACCGGGCCGACCCAGACGACCGATCCGTCTCGCGTCTCCGCGGGTTCGGGCGAGGCCGACTCCAGGTCGTGGGAGTCCGGCCACGAGACGATGAGCGAGCTCTCCTCGTCGAGGAACATGCCGTCGACCGCGTCGCCGGCAGCGATCCGTCCGTCCTCGACGGTCGCAAACCCGCCCCAGCGGAACCGGTAGGTGACGACCCCGTACTCCTGGGGGATCTCCCGACGCTCCGCAGTCACCGACACGTTCGAGACGCTCATCTCTCGGCCCGTGGCCGACGAGGACTCGTTTACCGTCGTCTCCATTCGCCCCCGGAACCGATCGGAGTAGGCGTCGGGATTCGCTTCGAGGTCGGTCCGGAACTCCTCGAAGGCCCGTTCCTCGTCGCTCGTCGAGAGCCGGACCCGGTACTCGATCGTCCAGACCGCGTCGCCGTCGGCGTCGACGTCGACGGTGATCAACACGTCGTCGGGGTCGATCTCCTCCTGTTGGGCGAAGGGGTCCCCGGCGACCCCCGCGGCGCCGCCGGACGCGCAGACGAGCAGGCCGCCGACGAGGAGACCGACGACGAGGAGAGGACTGACGAGACGCCAGTCGAGCGTCGAGAGCGCCGTCGTTCGCTGCACGGCCGACACGACGCGGGGTCGGGCTAAATCGCTTCTCATGTCCGTGGTCGGCTCCGGTCGTCCGGCACCGACGCGAGCACGCTACGGGCCACCGCTCCGGTCGCCGCCGCTCGGTCCGTCCCCCGCACCCGAGCCCGGATCGGCCCCGGAGTCCGAACCGGAACCGCTCCCGGCGTCATCGTCGTCGCCGTCGCTCCCGGACGTTCCGTCGCCGCCCGGCTCGTCGTCGCCGTTCCCGTCGGTGACGTTCCCCCCGGTGCCCGTCCCGTCGTGGTCCGGTTCATCGCGTGTCGAGCCGTCGGCGGCGGACCCGTTCCGCGGTCCGGAGGCGTTGGCTCCGGGCTCGGAGGCGTCAGTTCCCGAAGGACCGCCTTCGGGGAGGTCGTCGATCGGACCGCCGCCGTCCGGACCGTCACTGCCGGGACCGCCCGGAGCGCCGACCCCGGATCCGGGCGGACCGCGGCGGTCGGGACCCATCGGCGCGCCGGTCCGGTTTCCACCTATCTCTCGGGCGATGGCGGCGGTCTCGGGACCGCTCAGTTCGCTCGCGCTCTCACGCAGGGTCCGGATCCGGTCGGCGTCGACGCCCCGCTCGACGAGCGTCTCCTCGGGCAGGCCCGCCGCGACCGCGGCGCTCCGGTTCGTCGTCCGATTCACCGTCGCCACGTGCGCCCCGATCGTCGCCGTTCGGGCGGCGTACGCGCCGGAACTCACGTTCCCCGCCTCCCGGCGTTCTCGAAGATCCCGTCTCCGCTCTCGCAGCTCCGTAAGCTGCTCCTCGTTCCGCTCGAGCTGCGCCGCGATCACGGCCGCGCGCTCCTCGTCGGTCTCCGCCTCCGCGAGCCGGATCTCGAAGGACCGCGAGGACACCTCGCCGTCGACCTCGGCCCCCTGGACGCCGACGACGCCGGAGAGCCGTTCGCCGGGGCTGAGGTCGTCCGCGGTGGATCCGCCGGAGGCGTTCGTGGCGCTCGTGTCGTTCGTGGCGTTCTCCGATCCGACCTGTGCGACCTCGTCGGTTCCCTCGCCGGCACCCGCGCCGTCGCCGGCACCCGCGCCGTCGCCGATCGCGGGCGGCGCACCGGGCTCGCCGGTCACCGCGGCTCCGAGCGGGACCATCGCGATCAGCCCCGCGACCGCCAGGGCTGCGACGAGCAACGTGATCCGTCGAGTCATACCTTCCGATCGGCGACCGACGCCTAAATACACCCGCACCCTTCGTTCCGGATCAAGCCCGATCAAGCCCGATTAAACCGGATGACGGCGTCGTGTCGGTTGAGCTGCCGGCTCGCGTGGACGTCGAGCGGAAACCGAGGCGGCCTGCTCAGTACGACTTCGCGAAGTACGCCGTCCGCTCGGCCGGGCCGCCACAGATCGCGCACGTCTCCCCGTGGCCCGCGCCGCCGTCGCTGCCGTCGTCGAGGTCGTCGTCGACGCCGTCGCCGACGAGCGGGTCGTCGTTCTCGAAGGGGACCATGACGATCTCCGCGGCCATCGGCTCCTTGATCGGTTCCTCGCAGGCCTCGTCGCCGCACCACGGCGTCTTCACGTAGCCGCCGTGCTGGCCGAGCGTGCCGAGGATCCCGGCGCGGTCGTCCGCCTCCCGAACCTCGCCGTCGAGGGTGTCCTCGGCGGCCGCGTACAGCTTCGCGTACACCGTATCGAGGTGGTCGCGGACGGTCTCGGCGACGCCCTCGCGGTCCTCGACGCGCTCTTCGCCGTCGGGACGGTGGTTCAGCGTCAGTTCGTCGTCTTCGACCTCGTAGGGGCCGATCTCGATCCGAAGGGGAACGCCGTTGAGCTCGTGTTCGTTGAACTTGAATCCGGGGTTGCGCTCGTCGCGGTCGTCGAGTTCGACGCGGATCCCCGCCGCCTCGAGGTCGTCGGCGACGCCCTCGGCGTACGCGAGCACGTCGTCTTTCGTGTCCTCCTGCCAGATGGGGACGACGACGACCTGGGTCGGCGCAACCGTCGGCGGGAGCACGAGCCCCTGTTCGTCCGAGTGGGTCATGATCAGCGCGCCGAGCGCGCGCCAGGAGAGCCCCCACGAGGTCGTGTGGGCCGTACGCTCGTCCTCCTCGGCGTCGGAGAAGGTGATGTCGAACGCCTCCGCGAACGACTGTCCGAGGTGGTGGGAGGTCGCGCCCTGGACGGACTTCCCGTCGGGCATGAGCGCCTCGACGGTCGTCGTCGTGTCCGCGCCGGGGAACGCGTCGTGATCGGGCTTCTGGCCCTTGAGGACCGGGATCGCGAGGAAGTCCTCGTAGACGGACTCGTACTGGTCGAGCCGCGTCATCGTCTCGTTCCAGGCGTCCTCGCTCGTCGCGTGGGCGGTGTGGCCCTCCTGCCAGAGGAACTCCTTCGTCCGGAAGAACGGCTTCGTCTCGGTCGCCTCCCACCGGACGACCGAACACCACTGGTTCACCCGCAGCGGGAGGTCGCGGTGGCTCCGCACCCACTGGCTGATGTACGGCGTGATGATCGACTCGGAGGTCGGTCGCACCGCGAGCCGCTCCTCGAGCTCCTTCGTACCCGCCTCGGTCACCCACGCCACCTCGGGGTCGAACCCCTCGACGATGTCCTTCTCGCGTTCGAGGTAGGACTCGGGGATGAACATCGGGAAGTAGGCGTTCCGGACCCCGGTGTCCTTGAACTTCGCGTCGAGGAACCCCTGGAGCCGCTCCCAGACTGCGTACGCTCGCGGCCGCGTGACGATGAAGCCGCTCATGCCCTCGGGGCCGTAGTCGGCCAACCCCGCCTTCCGCACGACCTCGGCGTACCACTCGCCGGTGTTGTGTGACTTTGACTCGGTGATGCCGAGCTCCTGGTCGTCGTCGCTCATTGTTCCTCACAGGGCGGGTCGCAGGCTTAAAAGGTCCGAAGGCGCGTGCGGATGCGGGGCGGGACGACCCTCCCGGTCGCCGCGGTCGGCCGATCCCGCTCGCCGGCGACCGGATCGGAGAAAGGTTAACTCCCCCGTAGGCCCTACGCTCCGGCATGGACCTGTCGGGGATCCGCCGTCACGCGTCACGGTCGCTCGCGGGCCGTCGCGAGGCGGCCGTACTGGCCCCGGTGATCGAACGCGACGGGGACGCCCACCTGCTGTTCACGAAGCGTGCCGAACACCTCGGGGAGCACCCCGGCCAGATGAGCTTCCCCGGCGGCGGCCGCGAGCCGGTCGACCGAACCCTCACCGACACCGCGCTCCGCGAGGCGAGAGAGGAGGTCGGCATGCGTCCCGACGAGGTCGACGTCGTCGGCCGCATCGACGACACGCGGACCAGCAGCGCCTACGCGGTCCGGCCCTTCGTCGGGGTCGCGCCCGACCGGGAGTACGTCCCCGACGAGTCGGAGGTCGCCGAAGTCGCCGTTCTCTCGGTCGCGGACCTCACGGACCCCGCGAACTACGAGTCGGAACGGCGGATCGGTCACCCGGAGTACGGGGACCACCGCGTCCACTACTTCCACGTCGACGGCTACACCGTCTGGGGCGTGACGGGTCGGATGGTCGTCCAGCTGCTCGAGCGCACCACGGACTGGCGCGCGCCGCCCGACCCCGACCGCGTCGTCGGCCCCGAAGCCGACTTCCCGATCTGAGCGGGAGAGGACGGGACGCTCCGGTCGGCCCGACCGCGAACGGCTGGATTCAAGTCCGCCGACCCGGAACCGGAGGGCATGCAACCCGGAGATCGCGTCCGCGTCGACCGCGGGGACGTTACGAACGAGGGCATCCTGTTGCCCTCGACGACGCGCGACCACCTCGTCGTCAAGCTCGACGGCGGGTACAACGTCGGTATCGACCGCGAGGCGGCCGACGTGGAGGTGCTGGAGTCGGGCGCGCGCGACGTCGACGACGCCGGCGACGCCGCGGGCGAGGCGAGCGAGATCACCTTCGACGACGACCTCCCGACGGTGGCGCTCATCTCCACCGGCGGAACCATCGCCTCGACCGTCGACTACCGCACGGGCGCGGTCACGGCCCGGTTCGACGCCGAGGACGTGTTGCGGGCGGTCCCCGACCTGGCGGGCCGCGCGAACTATCGCGGCCGCGTCGTCGCCAACATCCTCTCGGAGAACATGGAGCCGCGGATCTGGCGGGACCTCGCCGAGGCGGTCCGCGAGGAGGTCGAAGCCGGGGTCGACGGCGTCGTCGTGATGCACGGAACCGACACGATGCAGTACTCCGCCTCGGCGCTCGCGTTCACGCTCGACGTCCCCGTCCCGGTCGTGTTCACGGGGAGCCAGCGCTCCGCGGACCGCCCCTCCTCGGACAACGTGATGAACGCCGTCTGCGCCGTGGAGGCCGCGAAGGCGGACCACGCCGAGACGCTGGTGTGTATGCACGCGAGCCCCTCCGACGACGTCTGCGCGCTCCACCGCGGCACCCGCGTCCGGAAGAACCACACCTCCCGGCGCGACGCCTTCGAGACGGTGGGCGCGGAGCCGCTCGGGCTCGTCGACTACGAGGCCGCCACCGAGGCGGGAGCCGACGGCGACGTCGCCGAGGAGGCGATCGCCTGGAACCGCGACCCCGTCCCGCGGGGTGACGGGGAGGGTGAAGCGGACGAGAGGACGGGGGCAGACCCCGCCATCGCGGCCGACTTCGAGCCGGCCGTCGAGCTCGTCAAGTTCACGCCGGGGATGGACCCCGCGGCGTGGGACTACCTGGCGGGGAAAGCCGGCGTCGTGATCGAGGGGACCGGGCTCGGCCACGTCCACACCGACCTCATCCCGCGGGTCGAGTCGCTCGTCGCGGACGGGACGGTCGTCGTCATGACGAGCCAGTGTCTCGAGGGCCGGGTGTGCGACCGCGTCTACGACACCGGCCGGGACCTCCTCGACGCCGGCGTGATCGAGGCGGGCGACACCCTTCCCGGCACCGCGAAGGTGAAGCTCATGTGGGCGCTCGCGAACCTCGACGACCCCGCGGCGGCCATGCGCCGCGACCTCGCGGGCGAACTCACCGAGGAGTCGCGGCCCTGGCGGTGAGCGGCGAGCCATGAATCGGGTCGCGGTGCGGGCGGCGCGCCCCGCCGACGTCGACGCGGTCGTCGCCTTCACCGGCGACACGTGGGGCGACCGCTCCGACGACTACGTCCCGCGGGTGTTCGCCGACTGGGTCGCGGCCGACGACGACGCGCGGCGGACGCTCGTCGCGACGGTCGCCGCGGACGACCCGGCGCTGCCCGAGGACGACGCCACGCTCGTGACCGGCGACGGGACCGGCACGGCGGCCCCCGGCGAACCCGAGGCGGTCGTCGGCTGTATCCAGGGCGTCCGCCTCTCCGAGTGGGAGGCGTGGGCCCAGGGGATCCGCGTCCACCCCGCCGCCCGCGGGCTCGGCGCGGGCAGCCGGCTCACCCGAGCCGTCCTCCGGTGGGCGCGCGACGCAGGCGCGACCGTCTGCCGCAACATGGTGTTCTCCTGGAACGTCGCCGGCCTCGGCCAGTCGCGGGCCGCGGGGTTCGAGCCGACGACGGCGTTCCGGTTCGCCCATCCGGAACCCGCGTCGGAGGCGGATCGCGACGCCCCCGCGATCGCGGCCGTCGACGACCCGGACCCCGACGCGGCGTGGGCGTTCTGGCGGGGCAGCGACGCCCGCGCCCACCTCGACGGGCTCGCGCTCGACCCGGCCGAGTCGTGGGCGTGTTCGGAGCTCACCAGGGAGCGGCTGGCCGCGGCGGCCGCGGAGGGACGCCTGATCGCGGTCGCCGACGGCGGGGTCGCGGGCGTCGCCGTCCACGCGCGGATCACGGCCGACGAGTCGATACGCGCCGGCGACGACGCCGGCGGAACCGGCCGCGACGACGGCGATGGGGCCGACGCCGGCGGAACCGGCGACGACGGCGATGGGCCCGACGCCGACGAGGCCGACGGCGACCGTGAGGCCGACCGGACGGCGGTCTACGGCGTCGCGGCGTGGCGGGACGCGGCCGCCGCCGGCGAGCTGTTCGGGGCCATCGCCCGCGACGCGGCCGGGCGCGACGCCACGGCCACCCGCGTGCTCGTCCCCGAGACCGTCGAACACGTCAGCGACGCCGCCGTCAACCGCGTGCGCGTCGCGGCGGAGCCGGACTTCGTGACGACCGCGGACCTCACGGACCCGGCCGTGAACGGCGACCGAGTCGCGTGACCCCGGATCTGACGACTCGCCCGTTCGTTTCCCGTCGTTCTCGGGACCGCTAGGCTCTTTGTACTCGCACCCACATTCCGCGTATGGACCCGGCTTCCCTCGCGTCCGGGACGACCCTCCAGCTCGCGACGCTTCGGTCGGTCCTCTACTACGGCGCGGTGTACGGGATCGTCCTCGCGGTCGCGGTCTGGATCTACCGGGACGCGAAGGCGCGCGGCAGCGACCGGGCGCTGGCGTGGTTCCTCGCGACGCTCGTGTTCACCATCCTCCCGGTGGTAGCGTACATGTACCTCCACCGCGACGCGGGGCCGGCGGGGACGGACGGGCCGAACGGGCCCGACGGGTCGGAGTGACGCGACCGGTCCCGCCCGTCGAGTATCACCGCCGATAGCCGAACCCGAACGCCTAATTCCCCCCGTCCCGGCCGTGTCGACATGTTCGCGACCCTGCCGGACGCGCTCCGACTGATCGTCGTCCCCGTCTTCTGTTGGGCGGCGGTCCGGGACGTCTGGACCCGGCGGCTCCCCAACCGGATCTGGCCGCCGCTGTACGCGTTCGGCGCGTTGCTGCTGCTCTGGGACGCCGCCCTGCTGTTTCGGTTCGCAGGCCTCGACGGGCGGCTGTTCCTCGTGCGGGCCGCCGTCAGCCTGCTGTTCGTCGCGCCGCTCGGCTACGCGTTCTGGTACCTCGGCGCGTTCGGCGGGGCCGACGCCAAGGCCCTCATCGCGCTCGCGATCGTCTTCCCGACGTTTCCAAGCTACGAGGTCGCCGGCCTCTCGCTCCCGCTCGTCGAGACCGCACTCGGCGTCTTCTCGCTCACGATCCTCACGAACACGGTCCTCCTCGGGCTGGCGTACCCGGTCGGGCTGGCCGTCGTCAACCTCGCGAGCGGCCGCGTCTCGCCGACCATGTTCCTCGCCCGACCGGTGGCGACCGACTCGCTTCCCGACCGGCACGGCCGGCTGTTCGAGGACGCGGAGGGGACGACCCGGAACGGGCTCGACCTGGACGCCCTCCGGATGTACCTCCGGTGGCGGGGGACGACGCTCGCGGAGCTCCGAGACGACCCCGACCGCCTCCGTGACCCCGAGAGCGTCGGGGAGACGTTCGATCCGACCGACGGCGGAACCCACGTCGGCCCCGCGACCGACGGCGGCGAGGTGATCGGGAGCGACGGGGAGGCGGAAGGTGACGATGAGGAGGGAGGCGAGGACGGGGAGGAACGCGGCGGGGAGCGCGCCGACTTCGACGACCCGTGGGCCGCGACGCGGTTCCTCGCCGAGATCGACCACGGCGCGTACGGGACCGACGCCGAGACGCTCCGCGGGGGACTGGAGGTCGTCGTCGCCCGCGAGACGGTCCGCGTCTCGCCGGGGATGCCGTTCGTCGTGCCGATGGCGGCGGGGCTGGTCGTCTCCGTCGCCTACGGTGACGCGCTGTTCGCGCTGCTCGGCGCGGTCGGACTGGTGTGAGTCGAGAACGACGCATCGTCCGGACCGACGACCCGATCAGGCCTCGATCGGCAGGTCGCCGACGGTCGAGACCCGCGTGCCGATCGGCCGTTTGACGAACTCGCCGAGTTCGACGCCGAACAGCCGGCTCACGCCGCGCTGGGCGGCGACGTCGAGCAGCCGCTGGTCGATCCGGCCGTCGAGCACGACGGCGTGGGGGGGCTCGGACGCGCCCTCGACCGCGTCGAACGCGCCGTCGGCCTCGACCTCCTCGAGGATCCCGAGGTCGTCGTCGAGCAGCCTCGCGAGCCCGCTCTCGCGGTCGACGACCTCCTGGACGTGCTCCTCGAGCGACCGAGGCTCGTCGTCGACGAGCTTCGCGTTCTTCGGAGACGCCCCGTCGTCCGCATCGTTCGGCGAGTCGACCGGATCGGCCGGGGCGGAGACGTCCGTGGACGCGGCGGCGGGGTCGTCGACGGTGGGGTCGTCGGACTCGCTGTCGCTCTCGGGGTCAGCGCCGGCGGTCGAAGCGTCGGCGTCGCTCGAAGCGTCGGCGTCGTCGGCGCGGTCCTCGTCGGCCCCCGCCTCGGTGGTGGTCCCCGACCCGTCGTCGGCGTCGGCGGTCGAGGGTTCGGGGTCCGCGTCGGGGTCGGTCTCCTCCGGCTCGATCGCCGCGTTCTCGTCGGTCGGATCGGCGGTCGGGGCGCTGCCGGCCGCCTCCCGGAGATTCGGCGCGTCGGCGAGCGTCTCGTAGGGGACCTTCCCGCGGAGCGCCTCGAAGACGGCCCCGCGGTCGAGGTCCTCGACGGACTCGCCGGGCGGTGCGAACGCGACGTAGTCGACCTCGCCGACCTGCGCGAGCTCGCGGAGGATGAGCTCGCCGCCGCGGTCGCCGTCGAGGAACGCGGTGACCGTCCGCGACCGGGTCAGCTCCACGACCGCCTCGGGGACGTTCGTCCCCTCGACGGCGACCGCGTTCTTGATCCCGCACTCGAGCAGCGTCGAGACGTCCGCGCGACCCTCGACGACGATCACGGCGTCGGAGTCGCCGACGCGCGGCCCGGCGGGGAGCCCCTCGTAGTCGACGATCCCCTCGACGCGGGCGGCGTCGCGGACCTCCTCCAGCACGTCGTCGCTGGCGAGGCTCGTCTCCTCGAATCCGCTCGCGACGAGCTCCTTCGCCCGCTCGACGACCTCACGACGCTTGGCCGCGCGCACGTCCTCGATGCTCGTCACCTCGACGGCGGCCCCGCAGGGACCGATGCGGTCGATGGTCTCGAGCGAGGCCGCGAGGATCGCGGTCTCGACCTTGTCGAGGCTCGAGGCGACGGTCACCTCGCCGAAGGACTGGCCGTTCTCCGACCGTATCTCCACGTCGATCCGGCCCACCTTCGAGGACTCCTGGAGGTCCCGTAAGTCGAGCTCGTCGCCGAGGAGCCCCTCGGTCTGCCCGAACACCGCGCCGACGACGTCGCTCCGCTCGACGACGCCGTCGGCCGCGATGGTGGCCCGGATCAGGTATTTGGCTGTGTCGTTCATGTGATGGGTGATGGTGATGTGAACGGACGGCGAGTCGCCGCCCCGTTTCGGGTAGGATCGGTCCGGAAAAATACCTGTCGGCCTACGGACCGTCGACGACGATGGTGAGACGAGTGGACGGATCGGCGCGAATCGTCGCGGCGGCTGGGGGAATTAACCGAATGGGTCTCCTACGTGTCCTCACCGATGCGAGTTCGGAGAGACCTCGTCTGGATCCCGGTGTTCGCGGTGCTGGTCGCCTTTTCGGTCCCGTGGCCGCTGTGGGGCGTCGACCGCGTCGTCGCCGGGCTGCCGGCGTGGATCTGGTGGCACGTCGGCTGGCTCGGACTGTGTTCGATCGCGTTTCGGTCGTTCGTCCGGAGCGGCGCGTGGGAGCGAGGGATGGGGCTCGACGCCCCCGGAGGGACGGGCGGAACCGAGGCGTCGACCCGCGGGGGTGACCGCCGGTGACCGTTTCGATCGGCCTCGGCGTCGTCGTCGGCTACCTGCTGGTCGCGCTGGCGGTCGGGCTCTTCGCCTACCGGCTCACTGAGACGACCGCGGAGGACTACTACCTCGCGAACCGGTCGATCGGCACGGTCGTGCTGCTCTTTACCACGTTCGCCACGCTGCTTTCGGCGTTCACCTTCTTCGGCGGGCCGAACCTCGCGTACGCGGCCGGCCCGGAGTGGCTGATCGTGATGGGGACGCTCGACGGCGTGTTGTTCGCGGTGTTGTGGTACGTCATCGGCTACAAACAGTGGCTGATCGGCGACCGCCGCGGGTACGTCACGCTCGGGGAGATGCTCGGCGACCGCTTCGGTTCCCCGGCGCTCCGCGCGCTCGTCGCCGGGATCAGCCTCCTGTGGCTGTTCCCGTACGTCATGCTCCAACAGATGGGTGCCGGCGAGGCGCTCGTCGGGCTGACCGGCGGCGCGGTACCCTACTGGGGCGGCGCGGCGCTGATCACCGCGTTCATGATCGCGTACGTGACGCTCGCGGGGCTGCGGGGCGTGGCGTGGACCGACACGATCCAGGGCCTCTTCATGCTCTCCGTCGTCTGGGTCGCCGCCGTCTGGGTCGTCTCGGCGGTGGGCGGCGTCGGCGCGGCGACCGGGTCGATGGTCGCCGCGCGCCCCGAGTTCGGGAGCTTCGGCGGCGGGCTGTACACCCCTGGGTTCATCGTCTCCACGGCGATCACCATCGCGTTCGGCGTGACGATGTTCCCGCAGATCAACCAGCGCTTCTTCGTCGCGGAGTCCGAAACGGTGCTCAAGCGGTCGTTCGCGCTGTGGCCCGTCCTCGTGTTGCTCCTCTTCGTTCCCGCGTTCCTGCTCGGCGCGTGGGCCGTCGGGATGCCGGTCGACGTACCCGAGGGCGCGAACGTGCTCCCGGTCGTGTTGAACGAGTACACGCCGACCTGGTTCGCCGCGCTCGTGATCGCGGGCGCGATGGCCGCGATGATGTCCTCCTCGGACTCGATGCTGCTCTCGGGGTCGTCGTACTTCACCCGCGACCTCTACCGGCCGTTCGTGGCCCCAGGCGCCTCCGCGCGCCGCGAGGCGTGGGTCGCCCGAGCCGGCGTCGTCGTCTTCGCCACGCTCGCGTTCCTCGCGAGCCTCCTCCGGCCCGGAACGCTGATCGAGGTCGGCGACACCGCCTTCTCCGGGTTCGCGCTGCTGTCGCTGCCCACCGTCTGTGCGCTCTACTGGGACCGCACCACCCGCGACGGGATGGTCGTCGGGATCGTCGTCCCGCAGGCTGCCTATCTGCTCGTGGTGTTGTCGTCGGTGCTCCCCGTCGTCCTGACGCTCCCGCGGACCGTCGCGCTCGCGGGCTCCGGGGGGTGGGACGTCGCGCTCGGACTGATGGTCCTCTCCGCGGTCCTCACCGTCGGCGTCTCGCTTCTCACCGCGCCGACCGCCGAGAGCGACGCCTCCCGGTTCGCGGTCGCGGGCGACTGAGGCACGCGCCGCCGACCGAGCCGAACGGCTCCGCGACCGACGAGCGAGCCCTCAGGTTTCTCCGGAAGGCGTGCGCCTTTAGGCGTGCCCGGCGACCGGGAGCGCAATGACACGACGGTGGAACGTGCTTCTGCCCCCGACCATCGACCCGGTCGGCCCGGAGTCGCTCGCCGACGTCGCCGACTGTACGAGCCGCGCCGACTACGCCGACGAGGAGGCGCTGTTGGCCGACGTCGACCGGTACGACGCGATCATCACGCGGACGCAGCCGGTCTCGGCGGAGCTGATCGGGGCCGCCGACCGACTGAAAGTGGTCGCCAAACACGGGGCCGGCGTCGACAACGTCGACGTCGAGGCCGCGACGGACCGCGGGATTCTCGTCGCGAACACGCCGGGCGAGAACGCGAACTCGGTGGCCGAACACGCCGTGACGCTGCTTCTGGCCGCGAAGCGGAACGTCGTCCGCGCGGACCGGGCGACCCGGAAGGGCGACTGGCGACGGGCGGACTTCCGCGGCCGCGACCTGTTCGGTCGGACGCTGGGGCTGTTCGGCGCGGGCAACGCGGGCCGGCGGGTGGCGACGCTGCTTTCGGGGTTCGGCGTCTCCTGTGTGGCGTACGACCCGTACGTCGACCCCGCCGACCTCCCCGAGAACGTCTCGCTCGTCGACGAGCCGACGGATCTGTTCGAACGCGCCGACGACGTCAGCGTCCACGCGCCGCTCACCGACGAGACGTACCACGCGGTCGGGGCCGCGGAGATCGGCGCGCTCCCCGCGGACGCCGTCCTCGTGAACACGGCCCGCGGCGGCGTCGTCGACGAGGACGCGCTCGTCGCCGCCCTCCGGGAGGAGACGATCGCCGGCGCGGGCGTCGACGTGTACGAGACCGAGCCCCCGGAGCCCGACGACCCGCTTCTCGAGTGCGACTCCGCCGTGTTCACCCAGCACAACGCGGGCGTCTCCGTCGACGCGCTCGAGAACATGAGCCGGGCGGCCGCCGGCGTCGTCCGGACCGTCCACGCGGGCGGCGTTCCGGAGACGACGCTGAACCCCGAGGCCGTCGAATAGATTATATCCGAAGACGCACACAGCCGGACCGTGGTCGCCCTCCATCGGCCCTCGGGAACGAACCGGTCCGAGGCGGTCGCCGTCGCGGTCGCGAACCTGCTGCCGCTCGTCGGCGTCGTCGCGCTCGGCTGGAACGCCGCGGCGCTCGTGACCCTCTACTGGTTCGAACTCGGCATCGCCGCGCTCTTCGCCGTCGTCCGCGGGCTCTTCGCCGGTCGCCCGAGCGACCTCGACGCCGACGCGCTGGTGTTCGGGGCGCTGGCGTCGAAACCCCTCGCGCTGTCGGTCCCGCGGACCGACGTTCGGATCCATCTCTCCTCCGTCCTCTCGCTTCTCGTCGTCGCGCCGATCCTCGCGGCGACGTGGGTCGTCCTCGGCGGCGTCGTGTTGGGGTTCGTCGGGGCCGACTCGCTCTCGTCGGCCGCCCTCGAGACGGTCACGATCGCGGTGGGCGTCGTCCTCCTCTCGGAGGCCGGAACGACCGCCGTCGACTACTTCTACCGCGGCGGCTACCGCGAGGAGAGCGCGGGGACGGCCGTCTCGGGCGTCTTCTTCCGGCTCGCGACGGTGCTCGTCGGCGGGATCATGACGGTGACCGTCGTCGCGGAGGCCGTCGGCGTCGACGGCGACGCGACCGCGACGGAGGCGGCCGACCCGGTCGTGTTCGGCGTGCCGGTCCTCGTCGGCGCGGTGTGCGTCAAGTTCGCGTTCGACCTCGCGGGGCTGTACGGCGACCGGCTCGCCGCGATCGACGAGTCCGCGGACGGGATCCTCGGCTGGTCGCGCGACCCGCCCGCCCGCGACCCGATCGAGGACGACCTCGCGAACGCCGGCAGCCGGGTCCGACCCTCGCTCGGCGGACGGCTGTTCGGCGAGCCGGTCTCGCCCGTCGAGCACCCGGGCCCGTGGTACCTCTCGGTCCTCGCCCTCCTCGTCGCCCTCCTCTTCTCGCTCGGGCGTGCGTGGGGGATCGTCGCCGGGCTCGTCGTCCTCGCGGTCGCGATCCCCCCCGTCGCGACCGCGTGCGACTCGTTGATCCGGTACGGCCCCGTCGAGTACCGCGTCGCCGGCGAAGGGGTCGCGGGCGGTCCCGCACTCGTGGGATACGACCGGGTCTGCGGGGCCGCGCTGTGGCGGATAGAGCCGTGGGACGAGGAGTCGCTGCGGATCGAACGCGATCCCCTCGACGAGCGGTTCGACACGTCGACGGTCGCGGTCGAACTGCGCGACCGCGATCTCCGGCTCCCCCGGCTCGGCGAGTCGGACGCCGACCGCGTCCTCGACGTCTTCGACCGCCGGCCCGAGCGCCCCGAGCGATCCGACGGGTGAGCGCGCCGGTCCGAACCGAACGGTGATCTCGATATCGATTTTCGTGTACGGTGTTTCCCGTATTCGTGGATAACCTATATAACGACCACAGCCGTGGGTGGACGTATGACGGCAGGACCACCGATCGAGGAGATCCACTTCGATGACGCGCCGAACGTCGACGCGGTTCCCGGTCCGAAGGGTCGGGAGCTGCTCGAGAAACAGGAACGCATCGACAGCAGCGCGGTCAAGTATCCCGGCGACATTCCGATCGCGTTCGACTCGGGGAAGGGCGCGACGGTCCGCGACGTCGACGGCAACACCTACATCGACATGTTCGCCGGCATCGGCGTGTTGAACGTCGGCCACTCGAACCCGTACGTGCTGGAGGCGGTCAGAGAACAGACCGAGAAGCTCGTTCACACCGTCGACTTCCCGACCGAGGCGCGCCTCGACCTGATCGAGAAGCTCGACGAGATCGCCCCGGCCGGCCTCCGGGGCGAGAACCGGGTCGTCTTCGGCGGCCCGACCGGCAGCGACGCGGTCGAGGCCGCGATCAAGCTCGCGAAGTACAACACCGGCGGCGACGGCCTGATCGCGTTCCGGGGGAGCTACCACGGCGCGACCTCCGGCGCGATGGCGCTCACCGCGAACAAGGGGTTCAAGGACGACTATACCCCCCTGATCCCGGACGTGGTCCACGCGAAGTACCCGTCGCCGTTCATCGACCGCCACGAGTCGGGCGACGCCGCCGCGGTCTGTCCCGTCGCCGACGGCGAGTGCTGTGAGTCCGTCTCGTGTGCCCGCGCGCTGAAGGAGGTCCAGGAGATCATCGAGGACCCCTACGGCGGGCTCGCGAACCCCGCCGGCATCTTCGTCGAGCCGATCCAGGGCGAGGGCGGCGTCATCGTCCCGCCGGAGGGCTTCCTGAAGGGGCTCCGCGAGATCGCCACCGAGAACGACATCCCGCTGATGTTCGACGAGATCCAGAGCGGGCTCGGCCGCTCGGGGCAGTGGTGGGCGAGCGAGTGGCACGGCGTCACGCCCGACATCATGACGACCGCGAAGGCCCTCGGCGGCGTCGGCTTCCCGCTGTCGGCGACGATCTACCACGAGGACCTCGACACGTGGGACGCCGGCGGCCACGCCGGCACCTACCGGGGGCACACCGTCGCGATGCGCGCCGGGACCCGCGCGATCGAGTACATCCAGGAGCACGACCTCCTGGCGCACGCCCGCGACCTCGGCGAACACGTCCGCGGCCGGCTCCGGACCGCGGGGGAGGGGAACGACCGCCTCGGCGAGGTCCGTGGCCGCGGCCTGTTCATCGGCGCGGAGTTCGTCGACGAGGACGGGAACCCCGACGGCGACGCGGTCGAGGCGATCCAGCAGTACTGCTTCGAACACGGCGTCCTGGTCTGGACGGCCGGCCGCCACGGCAACGTCCTCCGCCTGTTGCCGCCGCTCGTGTTGACCCGCGACCTGGCCGACACCGCGCTCGACGTGATCGTCGACGCGATCGACCACGTCACGGCCGAGACGGCCGCGTCGCGGTAACACGGCGCCCGGCACCGCGCCGGCCTCGAGACGGCCGGAGACGCCCCGGTCGCACGGCCTCTCGAGTAAACCACTTATATTCTCTCGGGATGTACAACCGCAGAACCAATGTCTCACGACGTGCGGAACCGACTCTCGTCCGTTCGGCGGGCGTTACACAGGCACCCGGAGCCCGGCTGGTGTGAGTTCCGCACGACCGCCCGGATCGTCGAGGAGCTGCGCCGGATCGGCGTCGACGATCTGGCGATCGGGCGGGAGGCGCTTGCCTCGGACCATCGCATGGCGGTCCCGCCGGCCGAGACGCTCGCCGAGTGGCGCGAGCGAGCGGCCGAGGCGGGCGTCGACCCCGCGGTGCTCGAGTCGACCGCCGACGGCCACACCGGAGCCGTCGCGACCGTTCGGAGCGGCGAGGGGCCGACGGTCGGGCTGCGGGTCGACATGGACGGCGTCTCGATCCCCGAGTCGTCGTCGGCCGGCCACCGGCCCGCCGACGAGGGGTTCCGATCGGAGACCGAGGGGTACATGCACGCCTGCGGCCACGACGCGCACGCCGCGATCGCGCTCGGCGTGCTCGAGGCGGTGAAGGCGAGCGACTTCGAGGGAACGTTCCGGGTCTTCTTCCAGCCCGCCGAGGAGGTCGCCGGGGGCGGAAAGCCGCTGGCCGAGGGCGGATTGGTCGACGACGTCGACGAGCTGCTCGCGTTCCACCTCGGACTCGGGAGACCGACGGGCACGGTCGTCGCGAACGCGACCCGGCCGCTCGCGATGGCACACATCAACGCGACCTTCGAGGGGGCGAGCGCGCACGCCGGCAAGGAGCCGAGCGGCGGGACGAACGCGATGCAGGCGATGACGACGGCGGTCCAGAACGCCTACGGGATCGCCCGCCACGGCGACGGGCTCACCCGCGTGAACTTCGGGCGCGTCGAGGGCGGGAGCGCGAGCAACGTGATCGCTGAAGAGATCACCCTCGACGGCGAGGTCCGCGGCGAGACCACGGCGCTGATGGAGTACATGCGGACCGAGCTCGAGCGGATCCTGTACGCGGCCGCGGAGCTTCACGAGTGTGACGTGGTCATCCGCCGGATCAGCGAGTCGATCCGGGTCGACGGCGACCCGACGCTCGCGGACCTCGTCGCGGGCGTGGCCCGGACCGTCCCCTCGATCGACGAGGTGGTCCCCGAGGCCCCGCTGGAGGCGAGCGAGGACGTGACGTTCCTGATGGACCGCGTTCACCGAAACGGCGGGCGGTCGCTGTACCTGATCGTCGGCGCTGACCACCCGACCAGCCACCACACGCCGACGTTCGACCTCGACGAGCGGGCGCTCGACGTCGGGGTCGAGCTCCTGACCGAGGTCGTCTCGGCGCTGGGTGCCGACCGGTCGTAGCGGTCCGAACGCGGCGGTGAACGGCCTCGGGCGCGGCGGAACGCCGATCTCGGCGCGTCGAAGCACTTCACCGACCACAACCATTAATCCGCTGAGCCACCCGTTTCGGGTATGTCCGAAGACGAGCTACCCCCGTCGCTCGAAACGGCGGCGGACGCCGACCGACCTCGCGGGATCTTGACTCCCTCGGACCGCGACTTCCTCCTCGGTCGCAAGACCGACTACACCGAGCACTCCAGGAAACAGAAGCGAAACCGGATCCGCCGACGGGTTCGCAACGCGGTCCTCGATTTCAGCATCCTCTACGAGTGTCTGGAGGACCGCGACCGGAAGACCGTCTTCGACCCCGACGACGAGGACCGCGAGGCGTACACGCGGGGAATAACCGACATGCTCGCGTTCCTCCATCTGGGGACGATGGGATACGTCACCCCGTTCAAGGACATGCTCTCGCAGGGTGTCGCGAAGTCCGAACAGCGGCTCGCGGGGTCGGACTACCGGATGGTCACCGTCGAGTTCAACGTCGACCCCGTCGGCCAGATCGACGTCGACGAGGTGATAGCGAAGATCGAGGCCGACGAGTTCGAGCGGATAACCGACGAGGAGCTGCGCGCGTTCGTCCGCCTGCTGTCGATGTCCGAGGAGTTCACCCCCGACGACGTTCGCGACGGGCTCAAAGCGCGCGTCGACGAGTTCGTCGCGGAGATCCGCGAGAGCGAGGAGCGGCGAGACAGGGCCGTCGAGGAGCTGACGACGCGGGACGGGCGCTGAGCGTCGGTGTCGGTCGGATCGGTCTCGCGTCCGGGGGTCGGTCGCGTGACGGGGAGCCACCTGAACTTTTATCGCCCGGCCGTCGTAGGGATCGGTATGAAACACGCACAGGGGCAACTCCTCTCGATCGACCTGACGGACAGGACGGTCACGACGGAGCCGATCGACGACGTACTCTCGGAGTTCATCGGAGGACGCGGGCTCAACACCCGCCTCGCCTACGAGCGGATCCCGTTCGACGCCGACCCGCTCGGCCCGGAGAACCGGATCTACTTCTCGACGGGACCGATGCAGTACTCCACGACGTCGTACACCGGACGCATGGCGGCGACGAGCGTCTCGCCGCTCACGAACGGGATGTTCTCCTCGAACGCGGGCGGGTTCCTCTCGCGGAACTTCACCGGGGCGGGCTACGCCGCGGTCGAACTCGTCGGCGCGAGCGACGACCTGCTCGCGCTCCACGTGCGCGAGGCCGACGAGGACGGCACGCCGACCGTCGAGTTCGAGGAGGTCCCGGAGCTCGAGCAGGCGGAGGTGCCGGCGGTGTCGGAACACTTCGAGGCGGAACGCGACCTGGAGCCGGAACATCTGGCGTGTATCGGGCCTGCCGGCGAGAACGCGGTCCGGTTCGCGTCGATCATGACCTCCGAGACGCGCGCGTTCGGGCGGGGCGGACTGGGTTCCGTCCTCGGCGCGAAGGGCGTGAAGGCGCTCACCTTCGACGGCGACGCCGACGCCGAGATCGAGCTCGACTGGCCCGCCGAGGCCGGTGAGATCCACCGGGAGGCGGCGACCTCCGACTCGATCATGAAACGACAGGGAACGACGAGCGTGACCGAGCTGTCGAACGCGATGGAGGCGCTCCCCACCTACTACTTCTCAGAGCAGTCCTTCGAGGGCGTCGAGGGCATCTCCGGTGACCGCGTCGAGGAGAAGAAGTACAAGAAGGGGACCTGCTCGAACTGCGCGTTCGCGTGTAAGCTGCCGACCCGCGACGAGGAGCGCGGCATCGAAACGGAGGGTCCCGAGTTCGAGACGGTGATGGCGTTCGGCAGCAACGCCGGCGTCGACGAGATGGTGGACGTGATGGCGGCGAACCAGCTGTGTGACGAGCTCGGCATGGACACCATCTCCTGTGGGAACGTGGTCTCGATGTTCCTCGAGAGCGAGGACGAGTTCGGCAACGCCGAGCTCGTCCGCTCCGTGGTCGAGCAGATCGCCTACCGCGAGGGCGTCGGCGACAAGCTCGCGGCGGGGATCCACCGGGCCCACGAGGAGTTCGGCGCGGAGGACTGGACGGTGAAGGGCATGACCTTCTCGGCGCACGACGGCCGGTCGCTCAACGGCCAGGGGCTCGCGTTCGCGACCGCGAACCGCGGGGCCGACCACATGTACGCCGAGTTCTACCCGTACGAGTACCCGCTCGTGAGCAAGGAGGAGGCCTTCGAACCGAGCGGGCTCGACGGGAAGCCGCCGAAGATCGTCGAGAAGGAGAACCGCAACGCGATCCTCGACTCCGCGGTCATCTGTAAGTTCTCGCGCGGGGTCGTCACCGACGACCGGCTCGCGACGCTTCTCGACGCCGACTACGAGGACCTCATCGCCACCGGGGGGCGGGTCGTCGAGATGGAGCGCGCGTTCAACAACGCCCGCGGCTTCGACCGCGGCGACGACACGCTCCCGTACGCCGACCAGATCGAGGGGTTCGAGGAGGGGCTCTCCGAGTACTACGCGGTCCGCGGCTGGAACGACGACGGAACCGTTCCGGAGTACGACGACGTGGTCGGTCCGGCCACCGGGACGGCTGACGACTGATCACTCCGCGCGTTCCGGGACGGCGGTCGCGGAGTCGACGTCGCGGAACTCGAAACGTGCGCCGCCCTCGTCGCCGTCGACGAGCGAGACGGACCACCCGTGTGCGTCGGCCACCTCCGAGACGATCTTCAGCCCGAACCCGGTGCCGTCGGGGTCGGTCGAGACGCCCGCGCAGAACGCGTCCTGGCGGAACTCCTCGGGAATTCCCGGTCCGTCGTCGACGAGGTAGAACCCCGGTTCGCCCTCGAGGGCACCGACCTCGATCGTGACCGCGTCGCCGCCGTGCGTGACGGCGTTGGCGATCAGGTTCTCGAGCGCCTGCCGCAGCCGGCTCCGGTCCGCCCGGAACCGGAGGTCATCGCCGACGACGAGCGAGGCGTCCGCGGTGTCGACGTTCGCCCAACACTCCTCGACGAGCGCCGAGAGCGTCACCGACTCCGTCTCGTCGATCGCCTCGCCCCGTCTGGCGAGCGCCAGCAGGTCCTCGACGAGCGCGTCCATCCGGTCGAGCGACCGGGCGACGGTGTCGATCTCCGGGAACTCCTCGCCCTCCTCTCCGATCCGGTCCCGGATCATGTCGAGGTTCCCGCGCGCGACGTTGAGCGGGTTCCGCAGGTCGTGTGAGACCACCCCGGCGAACTCCTCGAGCCGGTCGCGTTCCCGAGCGACCTCGTCCTCGCGCACCCGGAGCTGGCGTTCGCGTTCGATCCGGACGAACACCATGGTCACGGTGGCCGCCCAGAGGCGCGCGACGGCCAGCTCCGACTCGTCGAAGGCGTCGCGCTCCGTGGAGCCGACGTCGATCACGCCGTATCGACCGAGCGGCACCACGAGTTCGCTCCGGATCGGCGAGTCGGGATTGTACCGGTCCGGCTCCGCGTGCGTGTCGGCGACGTACTCCGGATCGCCGGACTCGAACACCTCCCAGGAGATGCTCGGATCGTCCTCGGTGAACCGCGGGTGGTCGCCGACGAGTTCGTCGGCCGCGTCGGTCCACGCGGCCGGTTCGAGGGCGTTCGTCTCCTCGTCGTACAGCCAGATCGCCGCGATCGGGTGACCGAGAACGTCCTCGACGTACTCGACGGCCATCTCCGCCGCGACGACTCGGTCGGTCGTCTTCAGCAGGTCCTGTGTCGCCTCGTGGAGCGCCTCCAGCGTCCGCGTCCGCCGGTGGAGTTGGACCTGCTTCTCGTGGAGTTGGACCTGCTTCTCGCGCCGTTCCCGGACGTCGACCATCGTGACGACGAGGTACGTCTCGCCGTCCTGCTCGAAGGGTCCGAGGCTGATCATCAGCGGAACCTCGCTCCCGTCGGCGTGGCGAGCGACGAGCTCGAGGCCCGCCGCCATCGACCGCGGCTCGGGGTCGGTCACGTACCGCTCGAGGTCGTCACCGGGGCCGCCGCCGGACGGGTCGGACAGGAGCGCCTCCACGTCGGATCCCTCCAGATCGGCGGGATCGTAGCCGAGAACGTCCTCGATTCGGGCGTTGCCGGCGCGGACGACGCCGTCGGTGTCGACGACGATGACCGGGTTTGGAAGCCCGTCGAGCGCCTCGGGGAATCGATCCATGGCTACTCCTCTGGCTCGTGAACGTGACCGCACTCCGGACAGCGGACCTCCTCGCCGCGGAGGTTCGCCGAGGAGGTTCGGACCTCGCGCATCACCTCGCCGATCCGGTCTTCGGCGTCCAGTTCGTCCGCGACCGCGAGGTCGACGCCCTCGACCTCCAGGAGGAACTTCGCGACCTCCGTCACCTCGTACATCATCTCGTCTAAGTCCTCCGCGGTGAAGAACCCGGACATCGCCCCGTAGAGGAACGTCGCTCCCGCCTTCGTCACCTTCTCCTCGAAGGAGTAGCGCGCCTGGTTGACCGCCTGGGGAGTGTAGGTGTCGGTCATGAAGGGGACCAGTTCCGGGAGGTTCTCGCCGATCTTCGTCATCTCGACGCCCGTCTCGGTGCGGAAGTCGGCACAGAGCCGCGCGATGGCCCACTCGCGGGCCGTGACGTACGTCCGGTCGCGGAGGAACTCGTTGACGCGCTCGTATCGCGCGCCGTCCATCTTCTTGAATCGCTCGTACTTTCGCACGTCGCGGGGGACGTCCTCGGCGTCGTCGTGGGAGTCCGTGTCCGCCGCGTCGTCGGAGCCGGCGTCCGCGTCGTCGGAGCCGGCGTTCGCGTCGGCATCGTCGCCGTGAGCACCCGGATCGGCGGTAGCATCGGTGTCGGATCCGGCGGTGACTCCGTTCCCGTCGCCGCGGCCGCCCGGATCGGCCGAGTCGGCCGCCCCGTCGTCGGTCTGGGCGTCGGCGGAGGAGCCGGAAGGATCGGTCATGTTCGACCACACTCGACGGGCGGATGAAAGGGTTGTGGGTGGGCGTCGGGGCGGCGTCCCGGACGCGGGGTCGCGGGACCGGGTCGCGGACGCGTGTCGTCCCGCACGGCGAACGCTTTTGAAACCGGCGCGCGAGGTGAGGAGCATGAAGGTGCTCTGTGGGATCGGCGGAAGCGACGACTCGCTTCGGGCGCTCGAACGGACGGTCGATCGGGCGGCGGTCGCCGGCGACGAACTCACGGTCGCAGTCGTGGAGAACCCGGACTCCGACGCCGCCGTCGAGGAGGTCACGAGACGAGCCGAGGAGGCGATACGCGACGCCGGGATCGACGCCGAGATCCGACGCGTCGAGGGCGATCCGGGGAGCCAACTCGTGGACATCGCCGAGCGGGAGGGGTTCGACGAGATCGTCCTCGGCGGGGGACAGACCAGCCCGATGGGGAAGATAACGATCGGCCCGATCGCCGAGTTCGTCCTGTTGAACAGCATGACGTCGGTCACGCTGGTCAGATGAACGACCGCCGATACCCGGAGGCGGCCGCCGACCGGTTCGAGCCGCCTCCGATCGCGTTCACCGACCGCGAGGGGCGCGAGGTCGAGATACGCGCCTACGACGGATCCGAGGGGACCGACGAGGCGCTGGTGTCGATGTACACCGCCTTCGACCCGTCGGACCGGGCACAGGGGATCCCGCCGGGCGGGGAAAAGCGGGTCCGCGAGTGGCTCGAGGCCATCCTCACCGACGACTGTCTCAACGTCGTCGCCTGGTGTGGCGACGAGGTGGCGGGCCACGCGACGCTCGTCCCCGACGGCGACGCCTACGAGCTCGCGATCTTCGTCCACCAGACGTACCAGGAGGCCGGGGTCGGGACGCGTCTCATCAGCGGCCTGCTCGGCCACGGACAGGCCGAGGGCGTGGAGAAGGTGTGGCTCACCGTCGAGCGGTGGAACCGCGCGGCGGTGTCGCTGTACGAGAAGATCGGCTTCGAGACCTCCAACGCCGAGAGCTTCGAGTTGGAGATGGCGCTCCGGTTGAACGAGTCGGAAGACGAGGAGTGACGCCGGGGCGGAGCGAGGGGAGATCGGTCTCGTCGGCTCGGGAAGCCATCCTTTTGGTTCGGGGCGCGGATCGGTTCGCATGGACTACCGACGACTGGGGTCGACGGGAACGCGGGTCTCGGAGCTCTGTTTCGGCACGTGGCGGTTCGGGCGGAAGACCGGAGGCGTCCTCGAGACGGACGAGGAGCAGGCACACCGGCTCCTCGACGCGTTCGCCGACCGCGGCGGCAACTTCGTCGACACCGCGAACGTCTACGGCGACCCGAACGGGACGAGTGAGGAGTATATCGGAAACTGGCTCGCGGAGCGCGACCGCGAGAAGTACGTGCTCGCCTCGAAGGTGTACTTCGGCTTCGACGACTCCCACCCGAACGGCTCCGGGCTCTCGCGGACCCACATCCGGAACCAGATCGAGGGGACGCTCGACCGGCTCGGCACCGACTACCTCGATCTGTACTACATCCACCGGTGGGACGAGGGGACGCCGATCGAGGAGACGCTGTCGGCGCTGGACGGGCTCGTCGAGTCGGGGCGGGTGAACTACCTCGGCGCGTCGACGATGGCGGCCTGGCAGCTCACGAAGGCGCTCTGGGAGTCCGACGTGAACGACTACGAGCGCTTCGAGGTGACCCAGCCGCTGTTTCACGCCGGCTACTACGAGGACGTCGAGGAGTACCTCGCGGTCGCGGCCGACCAGGATCTGGCGGTGTGCCCGTACTCGCCGCTCGCCGGCGGCTTCCTCACGGGCAAGTACACCCGCGCGGACCCGGACGACCCGAAGTCGGTGCGGGCCCCCGACGGCTCCCGCGGGAGCTTCGACGAGCGGTTCGAGCGTTTCTACCTCTCCGAGCGCGGCTGGAAGGTGCTCGAGGAGGTCCGCGCGGTCGCCGACGAGGTCGACGCCACCCCCGCGCAGGTGGCGCTTCGCTGGCTCATGGACCAGGAGTCGTTCACCTGCGTCCCCATCGTCGGCGCGCGAACGGTCGACCAACTGGAGGAGAACCTCGGGGCCGCCGAGGTGTCGATCACGGCGGACCGACACGACCGGATCACGGACGCCCGGTACGACGAGGACGGCCGGCGGTGGGGTCACTGATCGGCCGCGGACGTCGATCCGCTCGATCGGCGGGTCGTTTTTATACTGTTGCCGCGAATCCGAGTCCATGAGCGAGGATGACACGGCGGGAGCGATGTCGGCCGAGGAGTTCCGTTCGCTGACCGACGGGCTGGTCCGGCAGAGCTCCGGCGGCGGCACGACGGTGTACAAGAACGCGGCCGGCGTCGGCTGTCCGAACCCGAAGTGTGACCTGGGCGTGTTCCAGACGCTGTTCGTCAGCGACCACGGCTGGCAGCGGATCGGCGCGACCAGGGACGGGATCGAACTCTGTATCTGTAACACCGAGGACCGGCGACTGGTGTTCATCCACGACGAGTGAGCGTCCGGCGAGCGCCTCGGCGCGGATCGCCTCGCCACAGATCGCCCGTCGCGGATCGCTTCGCTGCGGACCGCCCCGTCGCGAAGCCCCCCGACGCGGACCGCCCCGATTCAAGGGCGTCGACGCCGAGGGGTCGGTATGACCGACGAGACGACCGAGCGGACGGCGGACGAGGAGGAGACGGATGGGCGGAGAACGGACGAGCCGACGACGGGCGACGGGGACGCGGTCCGGCGGAACACTCCCGGTCGCGGGATCGCGCCAGACGCGGACCCGATCGAGGCGAGCGCGCCCGAGGAGTTCGGGCTCGTCCAGGCCTGGTGGGGCGACGGGAAGGGGAAGACGACCGCCGCGTTCGGGATGGGCGCTCGCGCGGTCGGCCACGGCCACCGCGTTCACATGCTCCAGTTCATGAAGGGCGGTGCGGACTCCGTGGAGGCCGTCCGCGGCGAGTACAACGCGATCCGGGCGCTGCCAGGCTTCTCCTTCGAGAACACCGGCCACTACGGCTGGCACGGGATGGCGGACGGCTCCGCGGACGACGACCACGAGCGGGACGCGCGGGCGGGGCTCGACCGCGCCCGCGGTCTCGTCGACGCCGCGGCCGACGCCGACCTCGACGCCCCGATCCCGCTCGACGCCGAGCCCGACGCCGGCGTCCACATGCTGATCCTCGACGAGGTCCTCTACGCCGCCGACCGCGGTCTGATCGAACCCGAGGAGGTGCTCGACCTGATCGACCGGAAGCCCGACGGGCTCGAACTCGTGCTCACGGGGAGCCACGAGCGGCCGGCGTACCTCGAGGACGCCGCGGACCTGATCACCCATGTCGGCAAGGAGAAACACCCGATCGACGCGGGCCAGCGCGCCCGCAAGGGGACGGAGTACTGATGGTCGACGGATCGGACGGGAGCGGAGGCCGGGCCGGCGGTGACGGAGCCGACCCCGGCTCCGAGGACGCGGAAGCCGAGCCCGCGACGGCGCTTCACGACCATCTCGTCGCAACCGAGACGCTTCCGGTCGAGCGGGAGGCCGGCTGGTATCTCGGGGAGGCACAGGCGCTCGCGGCCGAACTCACAGCCGGCGATCTCGAGGAGTCGATTGCCGTCGACCGCGCCGCCGAGATCCGGGAACTGCTCGCGGCGATCGACGGGACCGGCGACGACGAGGCGGACGATCACGTCGCGGCCGCCCGCGAACTCGCCGCGCGGATCGCGGAGCGGCCGGGATCCGACACGGGTCACGTCTCCGACGTCGGCGGGTGATTCGGGGAATGACCGACGACCCCCACGCCGCCGCCCGCACGCTCCTCGTCGCGGGCACCGCCTCACACGTCGGCAAGTCCACGGTCGCCGCCGGGCTCTGTCGCCACCTCGCGGACGCGGGCGTCGCCGTCGCGCCGTACAAGGCCCAGAACATGTCGAACAACGCGCGGGCCGTCCCCGTCTCGCCCGGCGCGGGCGTCGACGCGGCGTTCGGCGAGGTGGGGATCTCCCAGTACGTCCAGGCGCGGGCCGCCCGCGTCGGCCCCGAGACGGACCACAACCCGGTCCTCCTCAAGCCCCGCGGCGAGGGCGAGAGCCAGCTGGTGGTGAACGGTCGGGCGGTCGCACACGCCTCGGCGGCGGACTACTACGGCGGCCGGTGGGCGGAGGCCCGCCAGGCCGCGGCGGCCGCCCACCGCCGGCTCGCCGCCGCTCACGACGTGATCGTCGCGGAGGGGGCGGGCTCGATCGCCGAGATCAACCTCCACGACCGCGACCTCGCGAACGTGGAGACGGCGCGGCTCTTCGAGGACCGAGATCCGTCGGAGGAGACGGAGCCGTCTGGAGGCGCGGAGATACTCCTCGTCGCCGACATCGAGCGCGGCGGCGTCTTCGCCGCGCTGGTCGGCACGCTCGAACTGCTTCCCGCGGACCTGCGCGACCGCGTCGTCGGCGCGGCCATCACCAAGTTCCGCGGCGATCGGAGCCTGCTCGATCCGGGCATCGACGCCTTCGAGGAGCGGACCGGCGTCCCCGTCCTCGGCGTGATCCCCCACGACGACCCCGGACTCCCCGAGGAGGACAGCGTCGCGCTCCCCGATCCGGGCGAGCGGGCGATCCTCGGCGCGGACGACGGCGTCCCGCCGGCCGAGGCGGTCACCGTCGCCGTCCCCCGACTCCCGCGGATCTCGAACGCGACCGACGTGGAGCCGCTCGCGACCGAGCCGGGCGTCCGCGTCGCGTTCGTGCCGCTCGATTCCTCCCTCGCGGACGCCGACGCGGTCGTGATCCCCGGCACGAAGAACACCGTCGACGACCTCCGCGCCTGTCGAGACGCGGGGTTCGACGACGCGCTCCGCGCGTTCGACGGGCCCGTCGTCGGGCTCTGTGGCGGCTACCAACTGCTCGGCGAGCGGATCACGAACGCGGCCGTCGAGAGCGCGGACCCGGACGCGCCCGACGTCGTGGAGGGATTCGGACTGCTCCCGGTCGAGACCGCCTTCTCCGCGGAAAAGCGGGTCGTCGCGGCCGATCTCCGACTGGATCCGAACGCGATCGACCTCGTGGATCCGGTCGGTGGAGCGAAAGCGGGCGGCGGAGCGAAAGCGAGCGGTGGGGGCGACCTCGACGTCGCCGGCTACGAGATCCACATGGGCGAGACGCGGCGGGTCGATCCGGTGGGGGAGGAGAGGGGGGAGAACGTCCCGGACGCCTCGTCGACGACGACCCTCGCCACGCCCTTCTCGGACCCCGACGGCGACCGGGCCGGCGTCGAGCTCGGCGCGGCCGCGGGCGACGTCCTCGGGACCTACCTCCACGGGCTCTTCGAGAACGAGGCCGTTCGGCGGAGCGTTCTCGCCCGCGTTCGCGAGAGCGCGGGTCTCGCGAACGGCGGCGCGGGAGCGACGGTCGCCGACGCCCCGGACGCGGATCCGCGTGCTCGCACTCCCGTCGACCGGGCGGCCGACCTGCTCCGCGAACACGTGGACCTCGCCGCGCTGGGGCTTCCGACGGACCGGCCGTGACGCGGCGGGTCCCGGTAGGTATTTGGCCCGCCTCGCGCAAACTCGCGTGAATGCTCAGCGACGTGATGGAGGACTACCTCAAGGCGATCTACGTCCTCCAGGCCGAAGAGGGCGCGCCCGTCTCGACGTCCGCCATCGCCGAGTACCTCGAGAAGACCCCGCCGACCGTGACCGACATGCTCGGCAAGCTGGCCGACCGCGGACTCGTCGACCGCGAGCCGTATCACGGGGTCGAACTCACCGCGGAGGGCGAGGCGGTCGCCCTCGAGATCGTCAGACACCACCGGCTCCTCGAGGCGTTCCTCGCCGACCAGTTGGACTACGACTGGAGCGACGTCCACGCGGAGGCGGACGCGTTAGAACACCACATCTCCGAGGAGTTCGAACGGCGCGTCTCCGCCACGCTCGGCGACCCCGACGTCGACCCCCACGGCGACCCGATCCCCGGTGCGGACCTCGAACCCATCGACGAGGGGACCGGCCCGCGGCTCTCCGATCACCCCGAGGGCGACCGCGTCGTCGTGACGCGGGTCTCCGACCGCGACGACGACGAGCTCGAGTACCTCGCCGACGCCGGGATCACCCCCGGAACGACGGTCGAGATCGTCGACGTCGCGCCGTTCGGGATGGTGACCGTCCGGACGCCGGAGGGCGAACAGAGCCTCCCGGCGGAGGTCGCCCGCTCGATCCGCGTGGAGGAGGCCGCGGAACCCGCGGAGTCGTCGTAGCGGCGGTCCCGTCGCGGATCCGGACGTCGTCGGCGAAGGGCGTCCTCGGCCGCGAGGTTTTTCACGCGAACCGTCCTCTACGCTGACGTGAACACGGTCGCAACGCTCCTCGTCGGCGTGGTCTTCGGGCTCGCGCTCGCGGCCCCGCCGGGCCCGATGAACGCGGTCATCGCCGAGGAGGCGGTCCTCCGCGGGTGGTCGGCCGGCACCCGCGCGGGCCTCGGCGCGGCGACCGCCGACTTCCTGTTTTTCGTCCTCGCGTACCTCGGCGTCGTCTCGTTCGTCCAGTCCGTTCCGCGGCTCCAGACCGCCATGATCGGCGTCGGCGGCTGTCTGATGTGCTACTTCGCGGTCGGAACGGCCCGCGACGCGCGCGCCTCCTTCCGGCCCACCGCGGGCGCGGACCCCATGGTCGAGGACGGGAAGGGGTTCCAAAAGGCGCTGGCGCTGGCGCTGACGAACCCGTTCCAGGTGCTGTTCTGGCTCACGGTCGGCGTCGGGATGTTGCGCCCCGGCGAGCTCGACGTCCTCGCCCCGCTGCCGGTCGTCGGCGGCGAGATCGCGGGCGTGCTCGTCGTTTCGACCGGGTCGCCGGCGCTCCTCGGCGGGTTCTTCCTCGGCGTGTTGAGCTGGGTGACGCTGTTTCCCGTGAGCCTCGCCGCGGCCGAGAAGCGCATTCAGGCGATCGGTCCGGTCGTCGCCGTCGGCTCGGCGCTCGTGCTCGGCGGGTTCGGCGTCTACTTCCTGTACGACGCCGCGACGACGGTCCTCACCTGGTGACGGGTGACGTCGCTCTCGTGGCCGTACTCGTCGGCATGGACAACGGCTTTCACCCGCCGGCGTGAGCGACTCGTATGTTCGAGAAGTCCACGTGGATCAAGCTCCCGCGGAACGTGCTCGTGGGCCACGGCGTCGTCGACGACCTCGGGACGGCGGTCGGCGAGTTATACCTCACCGGACGGCCGCTGATCGTCACCAGTCCGACGCCGAACGAGATCGCCGGCGACCGGGTGCGCGCGCAGTTCGGAGACCCCGCGACCGCCGTCGTCGACGAGGCCTCCTTCGACGCGGTCGAGGAGCTGAAAGCGACCGCGGAGGCGGTGGATCCGGGCTACCTGATCGCCTTAGGCGGCGGCAAGCCGATCGACACCGCGAAGATGGCGGCCGACCACCTCGACGTGGGCTTCGTCTCCGTGCCCACCGTCGCCTCTCACGACGGCATCGTCTCCGGTCGCTCATCGATCCCCGAGGGCGACACGCGCCACTCGGTGGCCGCCGACCCGCCGCTCGCGGTCGTCGCCGACACCGAACTGCTCGCGGAGGCCCCGTGGCGGCTCACCACCGCGGGCTGTGCGGACATCATCTCGAACTACACCGCCGTGAAGGACTGGCGACTCGCCAGACGCCTGCGGAACGTCGAGTACAGCGAGTACGCGGGCGCGCTCTCGGAGATGACCGCAGAGCTGCTCGTCGAGAACGCCGACATGATCCGGCCGGGGTTAGAGGAGTCGTCGTGGGTGGTCGTGAAGGCGCTCGTCTCCTCCGGCGTCGCGATGTCGATCGCGGGCTCCTCGCGGCCCGCCTCCGGCGCGGAACACCTCATCTCCCACCAGCTCGACCGGATCGCGCCCGGCAAGGCGCTCCACGGCCACCAGGTCGGCGTCGCCTCGATCCTGACCGAGTACCTCCACAGCGGCGAGAACGGCGAGTGGGCCGCGATCCGCGACGCGCTCGCCGAACTCGACGCGCCGACCACCGCCGCGGAGCTCGGGATCGACGACGAGGAACTGATCGCCGCACTCACGAGCGCCCACGAGATCCGCGACCGCTACACGATCCTCCAGGGCGGGATCAACGAGGAGGCCGCGATCGAGGTCGCGACCGCGACCGGCGTGATCTGAGTCGGAACCCGAAGACGGATTAGCGTCCCGGCCCGATACGATCGCATGTCAGCCGCCAGCGTGCGCGCCCGCCTCGCGGAGCCGGCCGGCGCGCTCACCGTCCTCCTCACGGTCGTCGGGTACGCCGCCGTCGGCGGCGTCTTCCTCGTTCCGGGGTTCCAGGCGCTGTTTCCGGACCTGACCCGCGGGACGGTCGACCTACTCGCCCACGCGATCGCCGCCGTCAACACCGTGACGATCACCACCCTCTCGCTCGGGTGGTACTGGATCCGCAACGACGAGGTGAAAAAGCACGCCGCCGCGATGACGACCTCCTTCGTGCTCATTCTCGTCTTCCTCGGGATGTACCTCCCGAAGGTCGCTGGCGGCGGCACGAAGTACTTCGTCGGTCCCGACCCGGCCTACTACGCGTACCTGATCATGCTCGCGGTCCACATCGTGCTCTCCGTGGTCTCCGTGCCGGTCGTCCTCTACGCGCTGCTGCTCGGGCTCACCCACACCGAACGCGAACTCAGGAACGAGGTTCCGCACGCGCGGGTCGGCCGGATCGCCGCGAGCGCGTGGCTCCTCTCGCTGGTCCTCGGCGTCGTCACGTACCTCCTCTTGAACCACGTCTACGACTCGACGTTCGAGGCGGCCGTCCTCCTCCCGCTCGTCCCGGTCGTCTAACCGGCTCGGACTGCCCGACGCGGCCGCCCCCGTCAGTACGGCCAGTCGCCGATGATCTTCATGCCCTCGGCGAGGTCCTCCTCCTCCAGTTGGGCGGCGATCGCTTCGGGCTCGCGCCGGTCGATCTCGGTGTCGTCGTCGGCCAGGTCGACGACGAGCTCCGTCAGCAGGATCGCCTGCTCGCGCAGGTTCCGGACCTCCAGCTTGTCGAGCGTGTCGGCGAATGTGTGACCCCAGCCGCGGCCCTCGTCGCCGGTCTCGCTCATCACGTGGTAGCCGGGAACGCCCCACTGGACGTACGGCCAGTGATCGCTGTGTGGGCCCAACCGCGGGACGGTGCCCGCGGGGTGGTCGAAGCGGTCGGCGACGGCCTCCGCGGCGTCGTCGAGGTCGTCGAAGCCGTGCGTGTAGAACTTCAGCGTCCGGCCGCGACCCACGCCGTCGTTGTTCACGATCGCCTTGACCGCGTCGTGGTCGCGCTCGGCCGCGTCGTGGCTCGATCCCACCAGCCCGACCTCCTCCGCGCCGTACACGAGACAGTGGACCCGCGTGTCGAGCTCCGCCTCGCGCGCGGCGAGCGCCTTCGCGACCTCGAGAACGATCGCCGTCCCCGCGCCGTTGTCGCCCGCGCCCTCGGCGATGTCGTGGGCGTCGACGTGGCTCGTCAGAAGGACGGCCTCCTCGGTGTCGGGACCGAGGTCGGCGTGGACGTTGTGGCTGGTCGCGTCGCCGGCGTCCGCGTCGACCTCGACGGTCACCTCCGCTCCCTCGAATCGTCGGGAAAGCCGGGAGCCGACCTCCTTGGAGACGCCCACGGCGGGGACGTCGCCGATCGGAGCCTCCGCGGTCCCGACGCTTCCGGTGGGTGGGAGACACCCCTCGACGTGGTTCCGGAAGACGAACGCAGCCGCGCCCCCCTCGACGGCGTAGTAGTACTTCTCCCGCCGGTGGATGAACCGGTCGTAGTAGTCGGGGACGTTCGAGGCGGCCATCACGACCTTCCCCTCGATCGCCTCGCGCTCGAAGTCCTCCGGGAGGCCGTAGCCCAGGTCGACCAGTTCGCCCGTGACTTCTCCGGACGGACTTCGCGGCAGCGCGATGCTGTCCTGTGTCGTGTCGCCGGCGTGAACCGCCGACGATCCGCGCGTCCACCCTTGGATGTCGAACGACTCCAGTCGTGCGTCCCGCGCGCCCACCGACTCGAGCGCGTCGCGCGTGCGCTCCGCGGCGCGGCGTTCGCCGTCGCTGCCGGCCATCCGGTTTCCGATGTCGACGAGCGTCTCGAGGTGATCCCATCCCGCGTCGCTTGCGAACGTCTCGCCGATCCACGTTGTCATGGCTCACCGATGTGAGCGCCGCCGCTTGAGGGTTCGGGAAGCGGAGAACCCGCTCGATACGCCGACGTCCGACGGCGGTCCGGCGGCGCCGATCGGAACCGGGGGTTTTTCTATCGTGCCGGCGGACCCCTCGCGTATGGGAGATCCGGTGTCCCGCGTCGCCGTCGTCGGCGTGGACGAGTCCGTCGCCGACCGCGTGGAGCGTGCCGTCCGCGCGGCCGGCGGCCGGACCGTCGAGCCCGCCGCCGCCGACGCGGTCGTCGCCGTGGGCGACGAGGCGATCCGGGACGCCCTCCTCGCTTCCGCGCCGCCGGACCGCCGCGTCCTCTCGCCCTCGTCCCGCGTCGACTCCCCGCCGCAGGACCGCGTCGACGCGCCCGTCCTCCCCGTCCTCGAGGGACGGCACGGGGTCGATCCGTCGGCCATCCGAGACGCGGTCCGCGAGCTCCTCGACGGGGACGCCCGACGCGTCGAACAGCCCGTCCTCGCCGTCGAGATCGATGGGGAGACGGTTCACCGGTCCGCCTTCGACGTCGGGTTCGTCACCGACGAGCCGGCGCGTATCTCGGAGTACGCGGTCGACCTCGCGGACGACCGCGAAGTGGCGTTCCGCGCCGACGGTGTCGTCGTCGCGACGCCGCTCGGGAGTGACGGTTACGCCAACGCCGCCGGCGGGCCGTTGCTCGAATCCGGGGGCGGGATCGCGGTCGTCCCGATCGCGCCGTTCACGACCCGGAGCGACACGTGGGTCGTTCGAGAGGGCGTGACGGTCTCCATCCGCCGCGACGCCGAGACGGTCTCGATCGTCGTCGACGGCGAGCGCCGGGGGGTCGTGACGCCCGGACGGCCGGTTCGAATCGAGGTCGTCGACCGGGTCGAGACGCTGCAGCTTCCCCGTCGATCCCGGTCGAAACCGAGCGCTGATCGGAAAGGTTCTAATAACTCGTGAACGGAGGGATCGGTATGGATCCACTGCAGTTCCTCGTTCCGTTCGGCTGGCTGTCGGCCGTCGGTCCGGCGTTGCCGTACGCGATCCTCGTGATGGCGCTCGCGAACATGGCGACTCGGCACCTCGCACACGGACGGCACGTGGAGCAGGCGGAGGAGGGAGACGCGGTCGAACAGTACGGCCCGCACGTGTTCACGAACTTCGGACTCGCCCTGTTGAGCTTCCTGTTCGCGGTCCACGCGCCGACAAGCGGGACCATCCTCACGTTCCTGGTCGTGACGATGATCATCGCGGACCTCTTCGAGTTCGAGGCCCGCAACGTCGAGGCCCGCAACGACATGACCGTCGAAGCCCCGAAAAGCGCCATCGTCACGTCGGGGCTCGTCCTGTTGTACGCGTCGTACTACTCGCTGTTCTTCCTCGTCGAGGGGTTCTGGAACCAGGCGATCGTCGCCTGAGCGAGCGGCCCCTTTTCACCGCCGTCGTCCTCGAAGCGGTTTATCGCGCAGCGTCGAACCGACGGCCATACGACGCCGAGTCGGAACGAGTCTGTACGCCGGACTCCGCTTCCTCGTTCTCGAACGACGCCGCTCGCGGACGCTCTCTACAGGTGACGTGACGAGCGATCGCTTGGACGGTGGCGCGCCGGTGACGAGGGTGAGGGGTGGGGCGCGGAGCGGTCGCGGTCGGATGAGACTCAACGGGGCAGTCATCGGCGGCGTTGCCGCCGGCTGCCAGAGGCGCAGGAGTCGTCACGGCTGGGCCTTTGGCGGTAGTCACCGCGCTGGCAACTGCGTACAGCCGAGCGGCTGGGGCTTTGGACGTGTTTTCCCCGGCAAGAACCACTCCTCGGTCACACCGATCGCCGTCGAAACGACCGTGCCACTTGTCCTCAAAACGTAACGGCCGTTTCGGACGAGAACAGCCTCAAAGGGACGCCTTCGACGGAGCCGTCGTCGTCCGATCCGCGAATCACACCGACCGGCGTTCACGCGGGGGGTCGTCGGGACGACGGTTCATTCGCTCGGTTCGCTCGACCCGCTCAGTTCGCGGCGTCGTCGCCGATGCTGCCCCGAAGCTCCCGGCTGATCGGGATGAGTATCCAGAAGGTGATCGGGCCGAGGATCATCAACCAGTAGAGCACGTCGCCGACGAGTACCGCGGTCTCGCCGTACACCGTGCTGACGCCCTCCGGCGCGTTCACCAGCTGAACGACCTCGTAGTACGAGGGGGTCCGGTACCACGCGCCGAAGGTGATCCAGCCGAGACCCCCGACGGCGAACAGGACCAGCCCTTTCATGAACTCGTCTGCCATTGTATCACCCTTCGTTGGAGTCCTCTTGAGGCTTTCCCATTCCCTGAGCGCGGAACCGCGTCCCGAGGACGTACACCGCCGTTCCGAGCAGTATGGAGCCGACGCCGGCGATGGCGAGAAGCGCCGTCAGCGTGTCGGCCGCGAGCCCGATCCCGACGCTATCGAGCGCGAAGACGATGAGTCGGCGCACGACGCTCACCTGAAGCGTCGCGGCGTCGACGAGGACGAACCCAACGAGATACGTCACCACGGCCGCCAGCGTCGAGAGCGCGGTGACGGTCTTGTACAGTCGGAGCGGGACGACCACCTCGCGACCGTTCGGCCCGATCCGCGGCCCGACCGGCTCGTTTCGCGGGTCCGCCTCGTCGTCGACGGCGATCGGATCGCCGGTGTCGTCGACCGCCTGGTACTCCTCGTGATCGTTCGGGTCGTCACGGTCGACGGTATCGTCGGTGTCGGGCATGGAAACGAAAACGGGAACGATGGGGGTCTTCGACCGTTACTTCGGCGGGCGGAGCATGTAGTACCGACGGTTGAGGTCGTACATGTACCCCTCCCGCATCGTCTTCAGGACGGCGTAGGTGATGATCCCGCAGAGCACCGGCAGCAGGAACGTCAGCGTGATGAGCAGGTCGAGCCCGAACGGGAAGAAGTTCTGGATGGCGAGCGCGGCGAGCGTAAGCGACAGCACGACGCCGGTCATGCCGACGGCCGCCCAGAACGGCTCCTCGACCGGCCGCCGGGCGCTTCCCTTGTTGAGGAACGGCACGAGCGCGATGGCCCCGAAGACGATGCCGTGCGCGATGATCCCGAGGAACTCGTTGCCGAGCAGGATCTTCCCGTCGAGCACCGCGAGCTCGGGGTTGAGCGGGTTGAGCTTCAACAGCCCGAACGACCAGTAGAGGTACCAGTCCGGGAGGATGATCGCCGGCGTCGAACCGGGGTTGGCCGGGTGACCGAAGTGCGGCGGCATCAGCGCCGCGATGAAGATCAACATCCCGACGAAGAAGCTCGTGATCGCGAGGTTACGGATCGTCTCGTGAGGCCACGCAGGGAAGCCGAGCACGTCGCGTTCGACGTACGTCGACTCCGCGCGCAGGTCCTCGTCCTCGCGACGCGAGCGTTCGAAGTACTGATAAGTGAGCTGGGCGAGCCCCTGGGAGTGCTCCTTGCGCTCGCTCCACGTCGGGGTCTCGTCGTCCGGCGGCACCGTCGCCGGCGGGCCGCCGTCGGCGCGCGCTTCCTCGTCGGTTCCGCCGTCCGTCATGGGTTCGTTGTCGTCGGTCATTGGCTTAGTGCGGCTCCGCGATCCCCTGCACCCAGACGATGCCGACGTGGAGCGCGATGAGCGACGTCACCACGAACGGCAACACGAAGACGTGCAGGATGTACATTCTCACGAGCGTCGCCTGTCCGAGCGTGAACCCGCCGAACAGGAGCTGTGCCGCCCACTCCCCGACGATGGGGGTCGCGAGCGCCATCTCGACGCCGATCTGTGCCGCCCAGAAGGACAGCTGCTTCCACGGGAGGACGTACCCGGAGAACCCGAAAAAGAGGGTCAATCCGATCAGGACGACCCCGAGGATCCAGTTGACCTCGCGAGGCTCCTTGTACGCGCCGGTGAAGTAGACGCGCAGCATGTGGAGGAACACCGCCGCGACCATGAACTGGGCCGCCCAGCTGTGGATCGACCGAAGCATGAACCCGAACTGGACGTCCTTGAGGATCAGGACGACCGAGTCGTACGCCGCCGTCGGGTCGCCCTGCGCGGCCGCTCCCGCCGTCGACGGGGAGTAGTAGAAGCCCAACATCGCGCCCGAGACCGCCGCGACGAGGTAGGCGATGATGGAGAGGGACCCGAGCGAGTACAGCGGGTACCAGTACCAGAACTTGTTGTCGAGGTCGTACTGTTCGGTGTGACTCTTGGGCATCTGGAGGTTCGCGCGGTAGTACATCGTCTCCAACAGCTCGAGGTAGTCGACGATGCGAAGCCGCTTGTCGACCCAGATGAGCGTGGTGAGGAACGCGGTCTCGATGGCCGTCAGATCCTGTTTCTTGAGCCACGCGTTGTGGTCCATCTCGTCGGTCTTTTTGAGGCTCATTGGTTGATCACTTCTTGTAGTACGGGTACACCGCCCGCTTGACGGTCTCCCAGGCGTCGCCGGTTTCCAGCTCCACGCCGTCCTTCTCCTCTTCGCGAACGTAGAGGTCCTCCCACTTCCGACGGCGTTTCTTGACGATCATCACGTCGGGGAGGAACTCCTTCCGGTACAACAGTAGAATGAACGCGAGATCCAAAAAGATCAGGGCCAACAGCGCGCCCATGAACATGTTTCCGGCCTCCGTCGACGCCCACGTGAACATGAGCCCGTAGACGAAGAGGAAGACGAACACGACCTCGATCACCGTGAGAAGAACGATGGCGATGGCGGCGGCGGTACTCTCTCTGGCGGGCTCGTACCGGTGGATGTCGCCGTACGAGGAGCCGCTCGAACTCATCGGCTCCCCCCGTGCCCGGTGTGTGCGGACTCGCCGTACTTCAGCATGTAGAAGGTGAACACCATGGTAAGCACGATCCCGAGGCCCGCGGAGACGCCGACCCAGTGGGCGTGGATCGGCATGCCGACGTCGGCGATGTCCTCGGGCCAGCCGGTGTTCGCCCCGCCGGTCTCGACGGTTTCGACGTCCTCGCCGACGGCGATCCCGGCGTGCATGCCGACGGCGTCGTGAGGGACGCAGTGGTAGTGGGTGATGCCGGCGTCCTCCTCGGTGGTCTCGTACTCGTAGGTCTCTCCCTCCTCGTCGACGGGATCCCCGCTGTCGAGGGAGGCCGGTCCGTCGACGGTGACGACGTTGTGAGCCCCACCGCTGCCGGACCACTCCCAGGTGATCGTCGTTCCCGTGTCGACCCACGCGAGAGTGGGATCGAACGCCAGCCCGTCGCTACCGGCGCCGACCGTGATGGTCACCTCGCTTTCACCCCGGAGGTCCTCGTAATTCCCCCCGTTTCCGTCGGCCGCGCCGCTCGGCCAGTCCGGTTGTACCTCCTGTGCGGCGGCCGTTCCGGTCACACCGGCCGAGGCCGCGGCCGCGGCGGTCGTGCCGCCGGCCGTTCGCACGAATTCCCGCCTTTTCATACAGGTTCACTCAGGACGGGGTGCGCTTAAACCCACCGACTATCGTCGATCGGTGGGCGGATAGTAAGAGGGGTTGAGACCCCCGAATTCGACCGTTTCACCGATCGTCGCTCTCCTCGTTTAGAGCCTCTCCCTCGACCGGGACGAACTCCGGTCGCTCCTCGGCCTCCCGGAGCGCGCGCAGCCGGTCGCGGTACTCCTCCGAGCGGAACCGATCGGAGAGTCTCGCGTTGGCGACCATCGCGAACAGGAAGAGTCCCACGAGCAGGAACACGATCCCCATCGCGGGACCGACGATGCTCCCGAGGTCCATCACGAGCGACGCGACGAGGAGGGCGACGCCCGCGATCACCTGAACCGCCGCGACGATCTGGATGATCAGATTGCCGAACTCGCCGGAGCCCTCGGGAACCGTCTCGGGGTGCGGAAGCGACCAGTCCTCGGGCGGGTCGGCCACGTCGTACTCCTCCATCGCCGCGAGCGCGACGAGCGGCTCCACGTCCCGGAGCACCGTCCCCCGGCCGCTCACCTCTCCGCTCGGACGGACGATCGCGTATCCCTCGTCGGAGTAGACGAGCACGCGCTCCTCGCCGTCCTCGCGGACGCGCTCTAAGAGCCCGAACACCTCTCGGCGGGCGATCCGTGACTTGAGTTCGTCCTCGACGCGATCGAGCAGACGCGGGCCGGTGATCCACGTGTCGGGATCGAAGGCGGCGTTCCACTCCTCGGCGCTCATCCGAGCCATGTCCGCGGGCCCGAAGTCGTCGAAGTCGTACTCGGCGTCGACCCGCTCGCGGAGCTCGGCGAGGTCGCCGTCCGAATCGGACTCGCCGGCGGTGGGAGCGCCGGGGGCACCATCGCGACCGGACCCGCCATCGGCCCGATCCGCGGAGCCGTCGACGGCCGGATCGTCGACGCCCTCGCGCTCGTCCTCCCGGTCCGACCCGCCCTCGACGGCCTCCCCGTCGGGACCGTCCGGCTCCGACTGCGTCGAGGTGTCCTCCATCGCCCGGACGTACGCGCTCGGGAGGGTAACTCTTTTTCGTCCGATGGCGCTCCCCGAGAACGGTTCGTCGGGACTCGACGGCTCGATCGTGAACCGACGCGTGCCCGTGGATCGAACCGACGGTGCGTCCGCGGATCGGGGAGTTTTACGCGCCCGAGACCGAAGTCGGAGTCATGGTCGACGAGTCGGTGATCGCGGCGGTGGCGGGGCTGTCCGTGACGGCGAGTCTCCCGTTCCTCCTGTACGGCGCGTGGATCATGATCGACACCGAAGTGGTGACGTGGAACGTGTTGACGCGCCACTTGCGATACATCCTCGTCGGCCTCCTGTTGACGACCGTACCCGTCGTGACCTGGATGCTCCCGCGGATCCTCGGACAGCTGTCGGGCGGGGCGGTGGTCCACGCCTTCTTCGGGCTTCAGGCGTACGCGTTGTTGACGTTCGCGCTCACCGGGATCGTCCGGATCTTCCAGGCCAAGCGGGACGCCGACGCCTACGAGGACCCCGACGTCGACATCGACGAGATCCACGAGGACATGGGTCACTGGCGGAGCCGGCTCCGTGTCGGCGTCGCCGGGTTCATGATCCTCTGGCTCTGCGCGTGGCTCTCCGGGCTCTATCGGTTCTACAACCTCCACCTCGCGCAGTTCCTGTAGTCGCTCGGGGCCGGTGCCGCGGGGCCGACCCCGAAGCGTCGGGCGAGCCGACGGACCGCGACCGACGGGACCGCCGAGGCTCCCGCGAACCGTGACCCGACCGACAGGTTCAATCCCGGTTTGTCCCTACAAGGGGTATCGTGGCAGTTACCTTCGATCTCTTCGGCACGCTCGTCGACGTCGAGTATCCGACGGACCCGGCCGAGGTCGTCGCGCGCGAACTCGAGTCGCGGGACGTCGCCGTCCCGGACGACTGGCACGTCGCGTACGGCGAGCGACACGCCGACGCCCCGGAGGGCGCGGAGGTCCCCCTCCCGGCGCACGTGGCCGCGGCCCTCGACTCCCGTGGCGTCGCCGCGCCCGACAACGTCGTCCGGCACGCCGTCGTCGCCGCCTTCGACCCCGACGTCACGCGTCGTGAGGACGCGCTGGAGGCGGTTCGGGCGGCCGCCGAGGGCGGCCCGGTCGGGATCTGTTCGAACTGTGCGGTCCCGGAGCTCGTCCCCCGGACGCTGATACGCGCGGGACTCCGCGGCGAGTTCGACGCGGTGACGACCAGCGTCGGCTGCGGCTGGCGGAAGCCGCACCCGAAGGCGTTCGAGGCCGCGGCCGAGGCCCTCGGCGTCGTGCCGTCCGCGCTGGTCCACGTCGGGGACGACCCGGCGACCGACGGCGGGATCGTCGACGTGGGCGGGCGCTTCCTGGACGTGACGGAGATCCCTCTCGACGCGATCGGCGGCGAACTGGAGGCCGAGCCGTGACGCTCGCGGCGGCCGGCGCGCTCGCGCTCGCCGCCGCCCTCGACCGAACCCTCTCGGAGCCGCCCGCCCCCCTCCACCCCGTCGCGTGGCTCGGCCGCGGCGTCGCCGCGCTCGACGACCGCCTTCCCGACTCCCGCGCCGTCGGCGTCGCCCTCGCGGCCGTCGCTCCCGTCGCGTTCGCCGTCCTCCTCGCCGCTCCCGTGTTCGTCGCCGGCGCGCTCCGTTCCACCGCCGCCGTTCCGGCCGCCGCCGTCCCGATCGCAGCCGCGGCCGCGGGTCTCGTCCTCTTCGCGTGCTCGAGCCACCGGATGCTCCTCTCGGTCGCCCGCGACGTGATCGACCTCGCCGACCGCGACCTCGAGGCGGCGCGCCGCGAGTTGCGCGCGCTCGCGGGTCGGGACGCCGCGAGCCTGTCGGCCGAACACGTCCGGTCGGCGGTCGTCGAGAGCGCGGCAGAGAACCTCGCGGACGGCCTGATCGCGCCGCTTCTCGGCTTCGTCGGCGGAGCCGCGCTCGCCGGGGTCGTCGGGCTCTCGCCGGCCGACGGACTCGCCGTCGCCGCCGGCGCGGCCGCCTGGATCAAGGGCGTCAACACGCTGGACTCGATGCTCGGGTACCGCGACCGGCGGGCCGGCCGGGCTCCCGCGCGGCTCGACGACGCCGTCATGTGGCTCCCGGCGCGGGCGACCGCGCTCCTGATACTCGCCGCGGGCGGAGGGCGAACCGCCGGCGCCCCCGTCGCGAGCCTCGGTCGCGTTCGATCGGCGGCTCGCGTCCCCGACTCGCCGAACTCGGGCTGGCCGATGGGATCGCTCGCGGCGGTTCTCGGCGTGCGACTGACGAAACCGGAGACGTACACGCTCTTTTCCGAGGCGCCGCTCCCGACGGCGGCGGAGGCGAGGGCCGGCGTGCGGGTCGTCTCGCGGGCCGGCTGGCTCGGGATCGGCGTCGCGGGGGTGTCGCTGGCGCTGTGACGGGGAGCGAGGCCGGCGTCGACGACGGCGGTGGGGACGGAGCCGACGACCCCGCCGCCGGTGCCGCCGCGCAGCCGACGCGTCCGATCCCCGCACTGCGGGGTGCGTTCACGTTCCTGACGCGGGTCCCGGTTCCGGGAGCCGACCCCGCGGACTGGCACGCGTTCCGGCGGTCGCCCTGGACGTTCCCGGCGGTCGGGGCGGTCGTCGGCGCGGTCGCGGGGCTCGCCTTCCTCGCGCCGTCGCCGTGGACCGCCGCGGCCGCCTACCTCCTCGCGCTCTACCTCCTCACCGGCGTCACCCACGCCGACGGGCTCGCCGACCTCGGCGACGCGATCGCCGCACACGACCCGGACCGCCGGCTCGCGGTCCTGAAGGACGCCGACCTCGGCGTGGGCGGCGCGCTCGCGCTCGCCGTCACGCTGCTCGCGACGACCCTCGGCGCGCTCGCGCTCGCGACGGGCCTCGCGGGCGGCGGCACGCGCGACTGGACGGCGGCGTTCCGGATAGCCCTCGCGGCCGAGGTCGGCGCGAAGGCGGGGATGGCGGTCCTCGCCTGCCTCGCGACGCCCGCCCACGAGGGGTTGGGTTCGGCGGTCGTCGGCGGGGTCGGTCCGCGGTCGCTCCTCCCCGTCGCGCTCGTCTCGGTCCCCGTCCTGCTCGCGGCTCCGCCCGGCGCGCTCCCGGCGCTCGCGGCTGCGCTGCTCGCGGCCCCGGTCGTCGCGGTCCTCCTCCTCGTCCGCGTCCGTCCCTGGCTCGGCGGGGCGAGCGGCGACGTGCTCGGCGCGGCGAACGAACTCGGGCGCGCGGTCGCGCTCCACGCGGGGGTGGTGGCGTGGACGATCACGTGACGGGCGGCGGCGGTCACGGAACGAGCACGGACGACCGCGGAACCGACGCGCCAGCCGATCTCCCGGCTATTCTCCTCTGTGGGGGGCGCGGAACGCGTCTCGGCGGCGACGCGGAGAAGCCGCTGGTTACGGTCGGCGGGCGTCCCATGGTCGCGCGCGTCCTCGACGCGCTGGCGAACGCGCGCGTCACTCGCGCCGTCGCCGTCGCGTCGCCGCACGCGCCCGAAACCCGTCGCGCGCTCCGGGACGAACTCGCCGGGGAGGCGGCGGTGCCGTGTACCGTCCTCGACGGGGGCGGAGAGGGGTACGTCGCCGACCTCGAGGTCGGCCTCTCGGCGGTCGACGGGCCGGCCATCACCGTCGCGGCCGACCTCCCGCTGCTCCGCGGGCGCGACGTCGACGACGCGATCGACGCGGCGGTCTCCGCCTCGGACGGCGCCGTCCGGTCGGTGACGGTCTGCGTGCCGGTCGCGTACGAGCGCGACCTCGGCGCGAGCGTCGACGCGTCGTTCGAGCACGCCGGAGCGCCCGTCGAGCCGACCGGACTGAACGTCGTGGGCGACGGCCCGGACCGGGTCGTCGTCCGCGAGCGGGACTCGCTCGCGGTCAACGTCAATCGGCCGGGGGATCTCGACCTCGCGCGCCGGCTGGTAACCCCGTGACCGATCGTAGAGGGGGTTTTTTGGAGTTCGCGTCGGGATCGATGACATGGACGCAGAGGCGCTGGACGACATCGATCGGGTGCCCCACGGCGGCGCCACGGACCCCGGCGTGGTCGACTTCAGCGCGAACACGAACCCGGAGAGCCCCTCGGGCGTGACGGCCGTGTACGACTCGGCGCTCTCGGCGTCGAGGAGGTACCCCGCCGACGACTACGTGGCCTTCCGCGCCGCCGCCGCCGACTACGTCGACTGCGCCCCCGCCGAGGTGATCCCGACCGCGGGCGCGATGGCCGGGATGCGGCTGCTGTTCGCGCTCGCCCTCGGCGACGGCGATTCCGCGATCGTCCCCGAGCCGTCCTTCGGGGAGTACGCCCGCGAGATCAGTCTCCAGGGCGGCCGCCCGGTGTCGGTCGCTCACGACGCGATCCTCGACGTCGACCCGGCCGACCACGCGCTCGTCGTCGTCTGTACGCCGAACAACCCGACTGGAGAGCTCGTCGACCGCGACGACCTCCTCCGGCTCGCCGCGCGCTGTCGGAAGGTCGGGACGACGCTGTTCGTCGACGAGGCGTTCCTCGATTTCACCCCACAGCGGTCGCTCGCGGGCGAGCCCGGCGTCGTCGTCGCGCGCTCGCTCACGAAGGTGTTCGGGCTGCCTGGACTGCGCGCGGGCTTCCTCGTCGCGACGGGGACGCTCCGCGACCGGCTCGACCGCGGGCGACTCCCCTGGGGGCTGTCGACGCCGGCGGCCGCGGTCGGCACCCACTGCCTCCGGCGGACGGAGTTCGTCGAGCGAACCCGCGAGCGCGTCGCCGCCGAGCGCGAACGCGTCCGCGAGCGTCTGGCGGCCGAGTGGGAGGTGTACCCCTCCGACGCGCCGTTCCTCCTCTTCGACACCGGGGCGGACGACCCCGACGCCGTGCTCGCGGCCGCCAGGGAGCGGGGAGTCGTGCTCCGGGACGCGCGATCGTTCCCGCGACTCGACGGTCACCTGCGGACCGCGATCCGCCGACCGCGGGAGAACGACCGGCTCCTCGACGCGCTCGGCGTATGAGTTCCCGCTCGCCCGCGTTCCGCGCCGAGGTCGCCGGCGGCGTCTGTCGGTTCCGACGGGCCGACGGGGCGACACGGTTCCTCTCGACCGGGTTCGACGGCGGCGTGCGGGTCGCCGACGCCGCCTACAACGTGACGGTTCCCGAGGGCTGGGGCGACGCGGGACGCCGGGACCTCCGCGGGTACGTCGACGGCCGGATCCGGGACGCCGGGTTCCGGGTCGGGGGCGGGACCGCGAGCGACGACCGCACCGCACCACCCGCGCTTCTGACCGGCGTCGATCAGCGGCACGCTCGGATCGCGCGACTCGACGGGGCGACCGCGGTGGCCACCGCGGGCGTCTCGAACCCGGCCGCGTTGCCGATCCCGGACGGGGACGCCGAGGCCGTCGGCGAGGGCGACTCCGCCCGCGTCGGCACCGGCATCGTCGGAGACGACGCCGACGCTCCCGAGGACGACGCCGATACCCCCGGAGACGACGCCGCTCCGCACGCCGGCACCGTCAACCTCCTCGTCGGAGCGGATCGGGCGCTCGCGCCGGGCGCGCTCGCGAACCTCGTCGCGGTCGTCGCCGAGGCGAAGGCGGCGACGCTGCTCGCGACGGTCGGGTTCCCCGGCACGACGAGCGACGCGGTCGTCGTCGGCTGTCCGGCGGAGCACACCGATGCGACCGGGTCGGATCCGACGGAAGGGGACGCGGCCGCGACCGAACGGGAGCCTGCCGCGTTCTCCGGTGCCGCCACTCCGGTCGGGTCGGCGGTCAGAGCGTGCGTCCGCGACGCGGTCCGCGCCTCGCTCGTCTCGCGGTACGGGCCGGCGCTCGAGGCGGCTCCGGCGTCGGTCGCGAACGCGGAACACGGCGTCGTGACCGACCGCCGATCGACGGTCGAGCGGGCGGGCGGCGGCTCGCGATAGCCGCCGGGGCGCGGACGATCGCTCTCAGTCCGCTACCCGCGTCCCGTCCGCCATCCGAAACGCTCGCCGGCTACCCACGCGTCCACGACGCGTCGATCCGTCCCTCGGCGGTGAGCTTCTCGAGGTGGGCGCGGACCGTCGCCCGCGCGAGGTCCTCGACGCCCGTCACGTCCCTGTCGTAGGCCGCCTCGAGGACCGCGTCGACGTCGTTCGAACCGGCCTCGACCGCAGCGAGCACCCGCCTTTCGCGTTCGAGCCGGTGGTCGATCAGCCGGTCGCAGGTCGCGGACGGGTCGTCGATCGGGGGCCCGTGACCGGGGTGGAGCCGGACGAACCCGCCGTCTCGGACCCGCTCGAGGCTCGCGAGGTACTCGCGGAGGTCGCCCTCGGGCGCGCCCACGACGACGCTTCCCTCCGCGACCGCGAGGTCGCCGACGAGCGCCTCGGCCGGTCGTTCGGTCTCGTCGCCGCCACTCTCGCCGCCGCCGTTCCCGTCGCCTCCGTCCCCACCCCCGACCGCGAACGCGACGTGGTCGGGCGCGTGCCCCGGCGTGTCGAGCGCGCGGACGCCGGTGGTCCCGATCGCGTCGCCGTCGCGGAACGTCGCGTCCGGGTCGATCCCGGTCGCCTCGCGGAACCGTTCGACGTGGTCCGCGTGCGCGTGGACGGTCGCGCCCGTCCGAGCCGCGTAGTCGGCGACCGCGCCGACGTGGTCCGGGTGCGTGTGGGTGACGGCGATCGCCTCGATCCGGGACTCCTCGCGCGCCGACCCGTGCGTCGGCGGGTCGTCCGCGGCCGATCCGTGCGCCGCCGCTGCCGACCCGCGTTCCGCCACGGCCGCGTCGAGCGCGTCCGTCCGGGCCGCGGGATCGACGAGGAGTCCGCCCGCGAGGTACGCGTTCGTCGTTCCCGTCGCGGCGCGGGTGTCGACCGGAACCTCGACGCGGGTGACCGCCGGGGGCGAGGGGTCGCTCCCGTCCGCGCCCGCCGACATCAGTCTCCCCGGCCGAGCGTCGACCGGGCGTCGGGACCGGGACCGGAGCCGGCGCGCTCGCGGCCGGGGATCGGGACCGTCGCGTCGCCGGCGACCGCGAACCGCGAGAGGTCGGCGACGCCGGCGTCGACCGCGTCGACGGTCTCGTAGGGGCGGCCGACGACGACGTCGCCCGCTTTGTTTCGGTTGATCCCGGGGATCGCGGTCAGCTCGTCCATGGAGGCCGCGTTGACGTCGAGGGGATAGGGGACGCCCGTCGCGGAGCGGTAGCCGTGGTCGGTGATCGCCACGTCGATGGCGGTCCCCAGCTCGCGCTCGCCGGGGACGGCGACGAGCAGCGCGTAGGTGCCGAGCTGGCGGCCGAACGTCTTCCCGTCCTGGTGGTACTCCAGGTGGACGTCCGGAAGGACGGTTCCGGGCGGGACCACCCGGTCGAGCATCGGGTTGTCGATCGTCTCGCGCACGTCGCGTTTGTACGCCTGGAACCGGTCTCTGTGTTCTTGAGCGATCTCCGCGCCGGTCTCGGCCATCTCCGTGCCCGCGAACGCCATCACCTGCCGGACGTTGATCCGCCGGAGCATGAGCCCCTCGTCGTAGACGCGCTGGAGGAACCGTTTGTTGTGCTCGTACGTCTCCGGGCGCTCGCCCTTCAGCCCGTGGACGAGGTTGATCCCAGGGAGGAGCTTCGGGAGCCGCGGCGAGGCGTCGGGGCCGGTTGAGGGGCCGTAGCGGCGGTCGGGGTCCGGGCCCTCGACGCCTCCGGGCTCGCCGGCCGGGGGATCGCCCGGCCGCCAGCCGCCCTCCTCGTTGACGACGCGGACCGCCTCCAGACACTCCTCGGCGGTGACGAGCAGGTCGTTCTCCTCCTGGACGACGGGGTCCGCGGACTCGAGCCCGAACGCCGCCGTGTCGCCGGGCGTGTTGTGCTCGGCGATGACCCGGATCGCCTCGCGGGAGGCCTCGGGGTAGTCGGTGATCGTCACCGGGTTCATGTTGTCGAGGTGGAGCGTCTCGAGGTCGGGCGCGACCTCGCGGATCCCGCCGTACAGCTCCCGCAGCGCGTCGGGGTTCGGGGCCTCGCCGTCGCCGCCGAACGCGAGGATGTCGGCCTGCCGTCCCAGCCGGAAGTGTTTGACCCCCCGATCCGAGAGCGCGTCGACCTCCTCGACGACGGAGCGCGCCTCGCGGAACGCCGGGTTGCCGTAGAGCGGCTCCGTACAGAACGAACAGCGGTACGCGCAGCCGCGGGAGGTCTCCATCTCGCAGATGAGGTAGTCGGGGTGGTTGGGGTGGTGTTCGACGACGAACGCCCCCTTCTCGGCCCACCGGTCGACCTCGTCGTTGTCGCGCATCCGGTTTCCGAACCCCTCGAGCCCGTTCGCGACGAGGTCGTGGGCGGCGGCCTCCACGTCGCCCTTCGCGACGAAGTCGTAGTCGAGGTCGTCGCGCTCCATGTCCTGTGCGCCCGCGTTCTCCTCGCCGACGCCGAAGCGGACCGGGCCGCCGAGCAGCGTGAGGCCGTCGGCGGTCCACCCCAGCTCGCGCACCTCGTCCGGCTCGGCGGGCGTGCCGCCGACGTAGCTGCCGGGGACCGTCATCCCGCCGACGTAGACGAAGAGATCCGCGTCGGCGACCTCCGCACGTTTGTTCCGGTCCTCGCGCAGTTCGTCGATCGTGTGGTAGGTGATCTGTCCCTCGGGAACGCCCGCGTCGACGAGCGCGCCGGCCGTGTACCGCGGGTACGTCGAGACGTACGGCGGCACCCCGAAGTGCGCCGGCTCGTCGACGTAGCCGTCGACGATGGTGACGGAGAGGTCGGCCGGGTCGGTCATGTTGGAGCCCCGTACTCGGCCGAGAGGGAAAACGCGTGCGGAACGGCGGGGGAACAGGACGTGTACGCTCGTGTGTCCCGGCTACGGAAACGTCGAACGCATATCGACCGCTCGATCGAGCGGTTCGTCTCCGATCCGACGGACGGAGGACGCCAGCAGTTTCGGGCCGATCGACGCCACCGGGTGGGGAACTACATTCACGATCCGCTCCCGACCGTTTATACCAGATCGAGGGCAAACGGGCCTACGTGTCCCCTCGCCGCGCGACCCTCCTCACGTACGGATCCGTCGGGCTCCTGGCCGCCCTGAGCGCCGCTCGGCTCCTCGAGTCCGGCAGCGTTCCGTGGGCGATCCTCGCCGGCGTCGCGGTCGCGACCGCGGTCGTCCTCGGCCCGGTCGCGTGGCTCGCCCGCGACCGACTCCCCGAGGACCGCCGGGAGACGCTCTGGATCGTCGGGATCGCCCTCGCGCTGCTCGCGTTCCCGGTGTGGCTCGGGGGCTCGATCGCGTTCGGGCTCCCGCTGCTCCGGTGGCTCGACGCCCTCCTCGTCGGCGTCGCGGTCGGGACGAGCCTCGTCGTCCTCGCCGAGTACACGGTCGTCCCCGAGCGACTGCGCGGGTTCGGCGTCTGAGTCGGCGCGTCCGAACGCGATCCGCCGCGACGGGACCGCCGCCGCCACGTCGTTTAAGCCGTCGCCGGTCCAACGATCGGGTAATGCCATCGACGATGGAGGTCAAATGCGAGAGCGACGACTGCGAGCTCGACATGTTCGAGAACCACTACACCTACGACGTCCCCGACGACCACGCCGTCACCGACCTGACGTGTCCGTACTGCGGCGGGGACGACCTCTCCGAGATCGAGGTGTAACCCCGTGACCCGCATCGTCGACACCGGCCGGTCGGTCCTCCGGCAGGCGCTGGAGCGCGTCGGCCGCGGCTGGAGCCGGATGCAGGAGCGCCGACCGCTCTCCTCGGACCTCCTCGAGAGCGAGGACGCCTACCTCGTCGTCTTCGACGCGCCCGGCGTGAGCGGCGAGGACGTGGACGTCACGTTCCTTGACCGGACGGTCGAGGTCCGGCTCGACCGCTTCCGTGACTTCTACGACGGGTTCGACGTGGTGTTCCCCGGCCGCGGGCTCACCCTCTCCGGCAGCGCGGAGCTCCCCGCCGACGCCGACGTGACGCCCCACGGCGCGAACGCGACGCTCACCCGCAACGGCACGCTACAGGTCGAGATCCCGAAGGACGGCGCGGCCGAGGCGGTCGCCGTCGTCGAGGAGGGGGAAGGCGAGGACGTCGACCCGGACGGCGCGGCCGACGGCGGCTCGTAACCTATCGGTTGCTCACCGACATCCCCTCCTCGATCTCGAACGTCTCGTCGCCCTCGAACCGGTTCGGATCGAACGCCTCGACCCACGGCGAGTCGGGGTCGTCGACCGTCGCACCGGACAGCGACGCGAGCACGCCCTCCGCGAGGAGCTCGCCCGTCGCCGGCGCGCGCATGAATCCGTGGCCCTGCCAGCCGGCGGCGACGAAGACGCCCTCGCCCACCGGACCCAAGAGCGGGTCGCCGTCGGGCGTCGCCGTACACAGCCCGGCCCACGCGCGCGCCACCTCGGGGTCGTGATCGGCGCGCTCACGGAGCGCCGTCGAGACGTTCTCGACGAACCAGTCGTCGCCCTCGCGGTCGTACGCGTCGGGGTCGGCCTCGAACGGCTCGGTGCCGTCCCCCGCCAACAGCCCCGTGGGGTGCGGGCGGAAGTAGACGCCGGCGGTGGCGTCGTACGTCATCGGCCCGCCGTAAGCGACCCGGCTCGTCAGCGCCTGGACGCGGTACGGCTTCACCGGCACCGCTATCTCGCCGGCTTCGAGGAACCGCTCGGTGTGCGCGCCGACCGCGACGACGACCGCGTCGTACGCCCGCTCCTCCCCGTCGACGCGGATCGTCGCGCCCGCGTCCGCGACGAGTTCGACCGCGGCGTCGGTCTCGACGGTCACGCCCTCCCGCTCCGCGCGCTCGCCGAGCGCGACCACGTAACTCTCCGGATCGGCCCAGCCCGCCCCCTCGCCGACGGCCGCGACCGCGAGGTCGTCGGTCGAGAGCGGGAACCGCTCGCCGAGTTCGTCGGGGTCGACGACGGACACCTCCAGGCCGTGCTCGCGCATGCGGTCGACCATCTCCGGCACCGCCTCGGCGTCCTCGTCGCCCTCGCGGACGGCGATGACGTACGGACAGGGCGAGAAGTCGAAGCCGGGAAGCGCCCGGTCGAACGCGCGGAACCGCTCCATCGCGCGGGCACCGATCGCGGCGTCGACGTCCTCGGCGTAGGCGTCGTAGAGCACGCCGGCCGCCCGACCGGACGCGCCGCTCGCGAGCTCGTCGCGCTCGAAGAGGGTCACCGTCGCGCCGCGCGCGGCGAGATCGTGGGCGGCGGTGACGCCGACCGCGCCGCCGCCGACGACCGCCACGGACGGGTCCGCGGTCCCGGCGGCGTTCGAGGGCTCCACAGCGTCCGAGGGGTTCGAGTCCGTCATCGACGGCCCTTCTCGAAGCGGCAATAAAAACGGTCCGGCGGTCGCCGGCGGGACCTGCGCTACCGGACGAACTCGTCGATCCCGCGGGCGGGGTAGCCGACGACGCGGTCGACGCCGGCCTCCCGAAGGGCCTCGACGCGCTCACGGACCGTCTCCGGCGACCCGACGAGCGCGAAGTCGCGCGCGGCCGCCGAGAGCACCTCGCGGGTCCGCCCCGTGGCGGTCCCGTCCGTCGGCGGGTCCTCGCCGTCGGGGTCGTCCCCGCCGGGGAGCGCGCGGGCGACCGGCCGCCGCCGGGAGACGTACGCGCCGACCGCCTCGAGGACCGCGTCCTCGTCGTCGGTCAGCACGGTCGGGGCGTAGACGGCGATCTCGCCGTCGAATCCGGCGGCGCGGAGCGCCCTGGCGTCCCGCTCCGTCGACCGGGAGAGCAGCTCGTACTGCGTCCCGCCGGCCGCGAGCGCGAGCCGCTCGACGCCCTCGGTCCCGATCCAGGCGTCCGGGGCGGCCTTCCGGGCGGCCCCGAACCGCGGAGCGATCGCCCGCGACGCCTCCGACTCGTCGAGGTACGCGCCGTGACCGGCGACGAGCAGCCGGCGCGCCCGGTCCGGGATCCGGTCGAGCAGCGAGTCGTCGCCGAGCGGGTCGAACCCGTCGGCGCGGACGGGCGTGGTTACGTACAGCGACTTCGCCTCGGCGATCGCCTCGAGCGTCGCGGCGTCCGGGAAGTGCTCGCGACCCTCGTAGTCGATCGCCACGCGGTCGACCGGGAGATCGACCGCTCGAGAGACGTCGCACTCGGCCGGCTTCAACGCCGCCGCGTCGATCCCGGCGCGAACCATCGGGTTCGCGTCCCCCGGAACCTCGCGGTCCTCCTCGGTCGCTTCGCCGTCGCTACCGGTCAACATCCCGTTACACCCCACGTCGATCGGCGGGCGGCCGTCGCCCGCGCTGAACTGTCCGTGCTCACGTAGAACTCCTCGTTACGATCGCGGAACGCGATCCATCGCCTGTGCGGCCATGACGGAGGTGTGTACCGCGCCGGGCGGGTTAAACCCGTCGGCACGCGGCGGCGATCGCGGTCGAGCGCGTCCGCCGGACGATCGCGAGCGTTCCCCGAGACGCTCGGGGGACTCGGGGTCGCGCCGGGTGACGCGCACGTCCCCGCCCTCGTTATGGGCCTCGAGCCCGTCGTACGGCTATGAACCAGCTCGTCGACGGCGAGTGGCGAACCGGCGCGTACGAATCGACCGACGAGGAGGGGGCCTTCCAGCGCGGCGAGACCACCTTCCGGAGCTGGATCGCCGGCAGCGACGTGCCCGAGCACGTCGACGCCGAGCCCGAGGAGCGCTTCCAGCCGGAGGCGGGACGGTACCACCTGTACGTCTCGTACGCCTGTCCGTGGGCCCACCGCACGCTGCTGGCGCGGTCGCTGCTCGGCTTGGAGGACGCGATCGGCGTCAGCGTCGTCGACCCGTGGCGCGGCGCGGACGGCTGGCAGTTCTCCCCGGAGAAGGCGGGGTGTACGCCCGACCGCCTCCACGGCAGCGACTACCTCCGCGAGCTGTACGTCGCGGCCGACCCCGACGCGACCTGCCGGGTGACCGTGCCCGTCCTCTGGGACACGGTCGAGGAGACGATCGTCAACAACGAGTCCCGCGAGGTCCTCCGCATGCTGACGACCGCCTTCGACGACCTCGGTAACGGCGTCTCGCTTCTCCCCGACGACCCCGCGGCACGCGACCGAGTGGACGAGACCATTACCGAGATCTACGAGCCCGTCAACAACGGCGTCTACCGCGCCGGCTTCGCCACCTCCCAGGCGGCGTACGACGACGCGATCGACGACCTCTTCGGCGCGCTCGACCGCTGGGACGAACACCTCGCGGACCGGCGGTACCTCGTCGGCGACTCGCTCACCGAGGCCGACATCTGTCTGTTCACGACGCTGGTCCGGTTCGACCAGGTGTATCACACCCACTTCATGTGCGACCGGCAGTACGTCCACCAGTACGAGCACCTCTGGCCGTACCTGCGCGACCTCTACCAGACGCCGGGCGTCGCCGACACGGTGAACATGGCCCACATCGAGGAGCACTACTACACGACCCACCCGGACGTGACCCCCTCGGGGATCATCGCGCGCGGCCCCGACCTCGACTTCGAGGCCCCCCACGACCGCGACCGACTCTCCGGATCGCCGCCGACGCCCCGCGCCGACGACTGAGCGAGGACCGTATCGGCTCCGTCGTTGAGACGTGTCGTTCCGGTCGCGGTCAGTGTAGACGAAGGAGCGAGCGATCGCCGGAGCGGTGGCGCGCCTCCGAGCGAGCCATCGGCTCGCGAGGAGCCCGCGAGGGACGCCGCGAACGGTGCGAGGTGCGAACGAAGTGAGCACCTCGGTAGCGAGCGGTGAAACCGCGAGCAGTGAGCGACGAGGCTGGGGAGGTGTGAGGTGCGGTTGCGGGCGGGGGGGACTCAAAGGGGCAGCCACGAGGACGAAGTACGGCGCAGCAAGGACCGCAGGAGCGAACGAAGTGAGCGACGAGGACCGAAGCAAGCCGCGCGAGTCCTCGTGGCTGGGGCTTTGGCGACGGTCACCGCGCCAGCAACGATCCTCTTCTATTCATCCCATTTCCCACCGAAACACCCATCCAATACGCACTCGAACCGTATCGGGCGTTTCACGACGTCAGTGTCCGAAAACAGGACGTCGACGGATCCTCTATCCTACCGTCCGCCGCGCTCCGCCTCGCCCTCCTCCCGAAGCGTCGCCTCCAGCCCGAGGCCGACGCGGGAGCCGTAGCGGTCCCAGACGACCACCAGGGAGGGAACCAACACGATCGAACAGAGGTACGCGTAGAACACGCCGAGCGCGAGGAGCGCGCCGAACTCCTGGATCAGCGGGATCACGGCGAGCCAGAGCACGCCGAGGCCGGTGACGGTCGTGAGCATGCTCCCGGTGAGCGCGCCGCCGGTGCCGCCGATGGTGACGTCGAGCGCCTCCTGAAGCGGCGCGCCGCCCGTGTACTCGTCGACGAACCGGTGGACGAAGTGGACGGTGTAATCCACCCCGAGCCCGATGGACACGGAGAGGATCGGCGCGTTGATCGGGGTCAGCGGAATGTCGAGGAGCCACATCGACCCGGCCAGGAGCCCGACCGTCGCGAGCACGGGGACGAGGTTCAACACGCCGTACACCGCCTTCCCCTCCAGATATCGGTAGGATAACATGAGGAACGCCGCGGTGAAGACGAACGCCGCGATCAGGCTCCGGATCGCCGACTCGAGGAGCAGGTCGATCACGGCCTCGTTGACGACGAGCTGGCCGGTCGCGACCGCGTTCAGGGGGGTCCGGTCGGCGAGCTCCCGGACGTCCGCGACGGCCTGCGCGCTCTCGACGCCGGGCCGGATGGTGTAGTCGATGCGGGCGCTCCCGCGGTCGGCCGCGATGTACCCGCGCGCCCGCTCCTCGTCCGAGGAGTCGAGCAGCGCGTCGTACACCTCGTCGACGTTCCGGTCGGGGACGCCCGTGCCGAGCCGGTCGTTCCGCTCGACGAGCCGACGGAACTCGGGGTCGGTCTCGGCGCGCTCCTCGATCACGGTGACGACGCTCGTGCTCTGCGCGCGGCGCTCGTCGGTCGTCGCGAACGTGTCCGGCGGGTTCCGCGTGGTCCGGTCGATGAGCTCGAGCGAGTCGTCGTCGCGGACCGACTGGTCGACGTACAGCGTCACCGACCCAACGAAGTCCTGGTCGAACTCCTCCTCGAAGAGGGTGAGCACGTCGAGGAACGTGTACTCCGTCGGCGCGAGCGGCTCCGGAAGCTGGCTGTACGTCTCCAACCGGTCCTCGTCCGGGAAGAACGCCTCCTCGGAGAATTCGGTGTCGACGCCGGTGCCGTACGCGCCGCCGAGCGCCCCGCCGAGGAGCACGACGACCACGACGAGGACCGGCGCGACCCGCGAGAGGTCGACGCCCACGTGCAGGACGCGGGAGAGCCGCGACCCGCCCGTCCCGAGCGGCGTCGAGCCGAACTCGGGGATCGGCAGCCGCTCGCGCCACCGGTCGACGAGCACCTTCGCGGCCGGGAGGTAGACGCCGAAGACCACCAGGGTGAACACCATCCCCACGGCGGCGACGATCCCGAAGTCGCGGTTCGGGTCGAACGGGCTCACGACGTTGGCGATCAGGCTGACGACGGTCGTGATCGTCACGAGCAGGAACGCGATGAACAGCTGGTCGGTCGTCGTCCGCATCGAGTCGCCGATCCCGCCCCCGTCCATCCGCTCCTCGCGGTACCGGTTGATGATGTGGATGCCGAAGTCGATCCCGACGGCGACGAGGAGCGGGAAGACGGTGACGAGCGAGTCCGAGAAGGGAATGCCGGCGTACCCCATGAACCCGAACGTCCAGAGGACGGACACTCCGAGCGCGGAGAGCCCGAGCGCCATGTCGATCGGGTCGCGGTAGGCCAGAAGGAGGAACAGCAGGATGAACAGGATCGCCGCGGGAAAGACGATGACCGCGGTGTCGGTGAGCAGCGCGTTGATCTCGCTTTGAAGGATCCCGTCGCCGAAGAGGATCGCGTTCTCGCCGGCCTCCATTCCCGGCACGGAGTCGACGACCGCGACGCTCCGGACCTGAAGCGTCTCGACGCGCGCGGTCGTCGCCGCCTCGGGCACGTCGTAGGTGACGCCGACGATCGCGCTGTCGGCCTGCTGGGCGGTCGGATTGTAGTCCGTCGACACCTGCGCGGCCACCGAGCCGGACTCGTCGGCGGCCTCGATCGCCGCGGCGAGCTCGGTCGGCGTCGCCGCCGCGACCGCGTCGCGCTGTTCGCCGGGCGTCTCCGCCGACGGGTCGAGCTGGCGGGCGACCGCGTTCGCGTGGCTCGACGTCGACCCGACGCGGAGCGTCGAGCGCGACTCCAGTCTGTCCTGCGTCTCGAGGATCCGGATCAGCGCGTCCCGCGAGAGGACGTTCCCCTCGGTGACGATCACCTGCGCGGAGGTGGCCGAGCCGCCGATCGAGGACTCGAACTCCTCGTCGATCTCGTCGAGCGCCTGCTGGGCCGGGATGTCCTGGGTGAACTGGTCGGCTCCCGCGGACGTCGATATCGCCGTGACGCCGCCGAGCGCGACGACGCTCACGAGGAGGAACGCGACGACCACGGCGACCGGCCGACCGGTGGCGAGCTCGTTGACGCGCTCGACGACCCGGTCGGCGGCGGTCACCGTCGCCTCCGCGGTCGCGACCGTCGTCCGGTCCCCACTCGCGGTCGCGACCGTCGTCCGGTCCCCTCCCGCGAGACCGAAGGGAGCGTCGACGGGGAACGGCGCGGGTCGAGTTCGGTCATCGAGTGCGCGTCGAGTCCCGTCATCGGGTCATGTTCGCCCGCGGTACCAGACCGCCGCGCCGACGAGCCCGGCGAGGACCAGGAGGCCGAGAACGATCGTGCCGATCGAGGGCCCGCCGCCGTCGTCGACCGGTTCAGACACGTCGATCGGGTACTGGGTCACGTCGGAGATCCGGTCGTTCCCGCGCTCGTCGTCGTACCGGAAGTCCAGCTCGACCGGGTACGTCCTGACGCCCGCGCTCCCGGCGGCGGACACCTCGAACCAGATCTCGGTCGACTCGCCGGGCTCGAGCTCGTCGACGAACGCCTCGTCGGTCACGGGCGAGATCGGGTCGTCGGCGTACAGCCCGGCGTTGATCGACGAGAGCGTCTCGGGGCGCTGATTAGTGATCTCGAAGGTGATCCGCCGAGTCTCGCCGGCCGGCACGACCGGGTCGTCGGCCTCGACCGTGAACTCCGGCTCCCGCGGGGCGACCTCGATCCGGGCGGTCGACTCGTCCGTCAGCGTCGCGTCATCGCCCGCGTACTCCACGGTGAATCTAACCTGTCGGGGGCCCGGATCGGCCTGGCCGCTCACGTCGGCGTCGAACGAGAAGTCGGTCGAGTCGCCGGGCTCGAGGTCTGGAAGCGCGTACCGGCTCTCGCCGAGCGTCACGCGCGTGCTCCGCGGTTCGGCCACCAGCACCGCCTCGTCGACGGCCCGCGGCCCGTCGTTCGTGAGCGTCCCGTCTATCGCCCCCGAGTAGCCGACCTCCAGGGTCGAGTCGACGCCGTCGAGCGCGAACGACTGTCCGGGACCCACCTCGATCCGGGCGGTCGACTCGTCGGTCGCGACGCGGTCACCGCTCCCGTGTTCGACGGTGAACCGGACCTGCCGCGGGCCGGCGTCGGCCTCCGGGGTCACGTCGGCGTCGAGCGAGAACGCCGACGACTCACCCGGCTCGAGGTCGGGGAGCGCGTATCGGCTCTCGGAGAACGTCAGGCCGGGGCTCGTCGACTCGGCGACGAGGACGGCGTCGTCGACCGCCAGCGGGCCGTCGTTCTCGACCGTCCCGGTGACGTCGCCCGAGTGGCCCACGTCCAGGCTGCCGTCGACCCCGTCGACGGCGAACCGCTGTTCGGGCGTCGGCGTCACTCCGACGCGCGAGGACGGCGAGGTGGTCTCGGCCCCGTCGCCGTCGCGGTACTCGACGTTCGAGCGCAGCACGTAGGTCTCGCCGGCGAAGTCGGGCGCGACGGACGAGTCGAACGCCACGGTGCGGTTCTCGCCGGGCTCCCAGTCGCCGACGAACACGTCGGGCGGACCGTTCGCGCCCACCGTGACGCCGCTGCCCGAGGCGCTCCCCGTGACGACCGCGTCGCGGGCGGTCTCGTCGCCGACGTTCCGCAGCGTCGCGTTCACCTCGCCGGTCCCGCCGACCTGCGCGTCCGTGTCGGCGTCGACGATCGCGAACCGCGCCCCGTCGTCGACCACGACGGTGACGTCGAGCTCCTCGCTCCGGGAGGAGTCGTAGTTGGTGCTCTGATTCGGAACGATCGTCCGGGTGTAGTGGTAGTCGACCGTCACGTCGAGTTCGTACTCGCCGTCCGCCGCGTCGTCGGGGACGGCGATCTCGATCGGGACCGAGGTCGGCGTGCCGGTCGGCACGTCGCCGACGGCGACATCCTCGCTCGTCACCTCGATCGGGTCGTCCTCGTCCTCGGCCTCCGCTTCGAGCGTGAGACTCCGCGCGGTCGTCACGCGCGGGTCGAGGTCGCTTCCGATGTCCATCTCGCCGGTGTTGAGGAGGTCGACGCTGATCGTCGACTCGCCGCCGGTCGGGACCGTCGGCTGTGGAAGGTACGCCTCGAGGTCCGGCTCGCCGCGGACCTGTCCGGCCTGATCGACCGCGTCGTCGCCGGCGGGCTCGACCGCGAGCGCGCTCGCCGTGCTCGACGCGTCCGACCCGCCGGAGACCGCCGAGGGCGAGGTCGACGTCGGCTGCGCGGCGACGCCGGCGAAACTCCCGATCGCGGCGACGACGAGCGCGCCCGCGACGACGACGGCGACCGCCGTGCGTCCGCTCGGCGGCGTCACCGCTCACCTCCGGCGTCGGAACGCCGGGAAGCGGGTGTTCGGAGGGCAGAGATCGGAACATCGGACGGGACGCGGGGACGGGACGTGAGAAGGGCGGCGGAGGCGGGAGCCGCGAGCGTGACGTCGCGACTTCGGAGGGACGACCCTCCGAGCGCCGGTGGTCGAGTCATGGGTTCGCCTCTCACGCCCGCGACATAAGCGTGTTGAATGAACGTTCAATCAGGACCGATATATACCCGTGCCGGGTACACCGCGCATGGACGACCCGTTCGCGGAGCCGACGGACACCCGAGAGGCCATCCTCGGCGCGGCCTTCCACGCGCTCTGTGAGCACGGGTACGCGGACCTCACGATAAAACGGATCGGCGAGGCGTTCGAGAAGAGCCCCTCGCTCGTGTACCACCACTACGACGGGAAGGACGAGCTGTTGGTCGACCTCCTCGAGTTCCTGCTCGAGGGGTTCGAGACGACCGTCGCGGGCGACGCCTTCGACCTCCCGCCGCGGGCGCGTCTCGACGCGTACGTGGCCGCGATGACCGACCCGAACGGTGTCGACGACGAGCGCGCCCCCGACGGGCGCTTCCTCGCCGCGATGGTCGAACTCCGCGCGCAGGCGGCGACCGACGAGGCGTACCGCGAACACTTCGACCGGAGCGACCGCGTGTTCCGGCGGTTCCTCGAGCGGTCGATCCGGGAGGCGGCCGCGGAGGGACGCCCGGACGGCCGAGGGATCGAGGAGGGCACCGCTCCGGGGGGAGCCGACGTCGATCCGGCGGCCGTCGCGGAGACGCTCCAGACGCTCTCGATCGGCGCGATGGTGCGGCGGTCGACGACGACCGATCGCGAGTGGACCGGGGCGGTCCGCGAGGAGGCGAGCCGGTACCTCTCGCGGACGCTCCCCGCGGTGGACCCGGACGCCTAGCGGTGGCTCACCGTTCGGTGACGCCGTCGGCGTCCATCCGGCTGACCTCCTCCTCGAGCCACTCGCGGATCCACTGGACGCGTTTGATCCGCTGGTGGGCGATGCTCTCCGCGGTGTCGGAGACGACGCGGTCGGTGTGGTCGCGGCCGCGCTCGAGGACCCGGTCGACCATCTTCGCGGCGTCCATGTGAGTGCGAGACTCGTAGCCCATCCGCAACAACATGAGGACGGCCCCGTTCGCGCCGACCTTGTCGAGCACGTCGGCCTCGATCAGACATCGGCTCTCCAGGGGAACGTCCGCCAGGTCGCCGGTGTAGGAGTGGTCGACGATCGCCCCGCACACCTCCTCGATGAAGGACTCGGGATAGTTGCCGCGGCTCTGGAGGTACTCGCGGGCGACGCGCGCGCCGGCCTCGGCGTGGACGTCCTGGTCGACCTCGAGTTTGGCCACGTCGTGGAACGCCGCCGCCACGCGAACCACGTCGACGTCCGCGCCCTCGGCCTCGGCGATCTCCTCGGCGAGGTCGATCACGTTGAGGACGTGATTGAAGCGGTACTCCGCCGAGTGCCAGGGATACCACCGCATCCGGCCGCCGTCCTCCTCGCTCTCGACGCTGGCCGCGAGGTAGTCCCGGACGAACCGTTTCATCTCCTCGAAGTCCTCGTCGTCCACCTCCGTTTCCTTAATCTCGACGCCCACGGAGACCACCCCAGGCGAAAAACTCGTGATTCATTAGCCTAACGGAGGGGCGTTCCGTTCTTAGTCGTTACGACGAGGGACTCAGTGGTCGTCCTCTCGCCACTTGTGTTCGCACTCGGTACAGACGAAGAATCGTGTCTCGGACTCGTCCGCCGACCGGATCTGTTGCATGTACCAGTACGCGCGGTCGTTGCCGCACTCCGGGCAGTGGGCGGTCGTCTCCGGGAGTCCCTTGTCCTCGGCGTCGCTGACGTCGACGATCTCCGACTCCTCCTGTGACTGCGTCGTCCAGGCGTCCTCCTCGTCCCCGTCCTCGTCGCGGTCGGTCTCGTATCCGCAGGCGTCACAGACCCAGTGGTCCTCCCCCTCGCCCGACTTCATCATCGAGCCGCACTCGTCGCAGAACTTCATGCCCGAACCAACGAGGGGCGACACATAAGCGGCGGGATTCCGCCCGCGGGGTCGGCGGCGGTCGCCCGCTTCCGCGGTCGACGCCGTCGGACCTCACGCGACGTGGTCGCCGAGGGCGAACCGGATCCGCTCCTCCTCGATCCCTTTCGTCTCGCGGCCGGTGACGACGATCTCGCCGATCTCGCCGGTGGAGCCGACGTGCGTCCCCGCGCAAGCCGTCCGATCGTAGGGGCCGTCGGGATCGTCGGGACCACCGCCGATCTCGACGATCCGCAACTCGGCGATCGAGTCGGGAAGCAGGTCGATCCGCGTCCGGTCCGTGTCGAGGGTCGCCTCCGCGTCGGCGCGGTCCATGGTGTCGCTGGTGACCGGCCGGTCGTCGTCGACGAGTTCGTTGAGCCGCGCCTCGATCCGGTCGAGGTCGTCGGTCTCGAACCGGCCGTACGCCGCGTCGAGGTGGGCGCGGTCGGCGTACAGCCGGTTCCCGGTCGTCCGCGCGTCGAACTCCTCGAGGAGGAGCGCCGAGAGCAGGTGCTGTGCGGTGTGGTACCGCGCGTGCGCCCGGCGGCGGTCCCAGTCGATCTCGCCGATCACGGCGGTTCCGGGCTCGGGGAGGTCGATCGCCGTCGGGGGATCGTCGCCGTCGGCGTCGGCGTCGGCGTTCCCGGCGACGGGTTCGAGCGTGTGGTAGATCGCGTCCGACTTCTCGACGTCGACGACCCGGAAGCGGCGGTCGGGACCGTCGGCGACGCGGAGGGTCCCGGTGTCGTGCGGCTGGCCGCCGCCGGTCGGGTAGAAGTGGGTTCCGTCGAGGACGACCCGGTCCTCGAGGGTTCGTTCGACGATCGCCTCGAACCGCCGGACCGTGTCGTCGGCGAGGTAGCGTTGCTCGGTCACGGGATCCGTGAACGGTCGCGTGAACATAAACCGATCCCCCGGTCGCTCGGCTCACGGCCGTATCGCCGTCGGCGTCACGGCGGATCGGTCGCCGCCTCCCGGACCAGGTTTCCGCCGGGGAACGGCCCCGTTCGTTTACGTGCGTTCCGGTCGAATGGGGGCGATATGGACCCGCCGGTCGTCCCCGCCGACCGCCTCGACGGCTGGCGGCGCGTCGACGAGACGACCGACCGCCCGTTCGCCGCCGGGCCCGTCTCGGTGACCGCGAGCACGGTCCGGTACGAGCGCGCGAACCGCCCGGAGCCGCGTCCCTTCTTCTTCGCGAGCCGCCTCCGGATCCGCCCCGAGACGCCGCCGAACGCGGCGCTCACCCGACTCGTCGAGAACCGGGCGAAGGTGGGGTTCCGGGACCGGCTCGCGGAGCGCGACATCGAGGCGGTCGAGCCCCGCGGCGAGCGGACGCTGGCGGTCGACGACCCCGACGCCACCGAGGCGACGCTCGTCACCTTCCGCGGCCGCTGCGCGCTCGACGGGGAGACGGTCTCAGTCGAGGCGCTGCTCGCGGCGTGGGAGGCCGGACCGTACCTGCTCGCGGGCGGAGCGTACCCGCTCGACGCGGACGCGAACGACGCGCGGCGGGAGCTCCTCGGGCTGGTTCGTGCGGTCCGTCCGGACTGACGGCTTTCTCACTCGCCGTCGAGAGGGGCACCCCGCCGGTCGATTCGCGTCGCCGGCAGTCCGGCCCGCTCGGCGTGTTCGCGGACCGCCGCCTCGTCCTCGGCGCGGTAGTGACAGAACGTCCCGGTCACCTCGCCGTCCTCGTCGGTCATGACTTCCGAGTCGACCCACTCGATGCCGACGCCCTCCTCCCGGAGCTGCTCGAGGGCGTCGCCCGACTCGTCGCCGGCGGCGGCCAGCTCGTCCTCGGTGATCGGCTCTCCCAGTTCGCGCAGGATCAGGAAGTCCTCCAACGGCTCGTCGGACATGATGCGTCGGGACGTTCCCGAAGCGACGAAAATAAACCCACCGGCGGGTCGGGTGCGGCCGGCGGACCGGGGACGCCGCGGGCCGAGGACGGGCGACGCCGACGGCGAGTCGAGGACCGGCACGGTCGGATCGGCGACGACCGGACTCAACACGGAACCGCGCCGGCGGCCGAGCCGACCGGAGGGCGGTCCTCGCCGTAGGTCGTCTCGTCGATCCCGCCGTCGAACATCGGCAGTCGGAGTTCGTAGGTGTACAGCAGATCGAACGCCGCGAACGGGTCGATCCCGGTGGCGATCAGTCCGGGGGCGTCCAGCCGGACGCCCGCCGCGAGCGTCACGACCGGGTCGCCCTCGAGCGTCCCGGCGAGTTCGACGCCGAACTCGTCGCCCGCTCGGGGGTCGGTGAGCACGGAGACGTGAACCAGCGCGTCGATCGTCGCCGGCGGATCGCCGATCGCCAGCGGGTACCCCTCGCCGGCGAAACACTCGGTCAGCGGCCCGACCTCGCGCTCGGCGGCCCCTTCGGACGAATTCGCGCCCTCTCCCGCGACCGGTCCATCGGCCGTGCCGACGGCTCCGACGACCCCGCCGGGGACGACCGCGACCGCGACGAGGCACGCGAGGAGGACGGCCAGGGACGCCCGCGTCGCGGGAGGGTCCGCCGGTCCCGCGGCGGCGGGTCCGTTCGTGGTCGCTCGGTCGGGATCGGTCCCCATCGACCGCGACTACGACGCCCCGGACATAAACCTCGCCCGCCCGGTTATCACTCCCGAGATCCGTCGTCCCGAAGCGGCGACTCCTCGTCGAGGAGTTCCTCGGCGATCGGGCGTTCCCCGAGGAGGAGCCCCCGAACGAGCAGTTCCGCCGACGCGAGGTTCGTCGCCACCGGCACGTCCTTCACGTCACAGACGCGTAACAGCGCGGAGATGTCCGGCTCGTGCGGCTGCGCGGTGAGCGGGTCCCGCAGGAAGACCAGCCCGTCTATCGCGCCGTTCGCCACCATCGCCCCGATCTGGAGGTCGCCGCCGAGCGGCCCGGAGGCCTGCCGATTCACCGGCAGTCCGGTCTCCTCGGCGATCCGCTTCCCGGTGGTGCCCGTCGTGACCAGTTCGTGTTCGCCCAGCACGTCCGCGTGGGTCTCCACGAACGCGACCATCTCGTCTTTGAGTTCGTCGTGAGCGATGAGCGCGATGCGCATGGATCGGCATCGCCGCGGCGGGTCTTAAAAGGTCAGCCGCGGCGACGGGAACCGAGAGCCGATATCGCCCGTCCGCTCACTTGAACCGGAACGTCTCCAGGTTCTTCGGCGCGAACGTCCGCATGTTGTAGTCGTGATACAGCGCCGAGGAGAGGTCCTGGACGGACTGCTCGTCGCCGTGGACGCACAGCACCTTCTCCGGGCGGGGATTCATCGTCTTCACGAAGTTCTCCAGCCCCTGCCGGTCGGCGTGACCGGAGAAGCCGTCGACGGTCTCGACGCCCATCTCCAGCGAGAGGGTGTCGCCGCGGCCGCCGTTGCCCCAGTCGGAGACGGGGATCTCGTCCCAGCCGTTCTGGATCCGGCGGCCGAGCGTCCCCTGCGCCTGATAGCCGACGAACATGAGCCTCGAGTCCGGGTCCGGGCCGATGTGGCGGAGCCACGACATTATCGGCCCGCCCTCGATCATCCCCGACGTCGAGAGGATGATACACTCCTCGCCGTCGGCGACGTCCTGTCGCTCGTCCTCGCCGCCGTCGATATGGTTGAACTCCTCGGCGAGGAAGGGGTTCTCGTCCTCGTGGAAGATGCGGTTTCGCAGGTCGTCGCGGAGGTACTCGGGGTAGGTCGTGTGGATGGCGGTCGCCTCCCAGATCATCCCGTCGAGGTGGACGGGCATCTCCGGGATCTCGCCCTCGCGCATCGCCTCCTCCAACACGAGCATGATCTCCTGTGACCGGCCGACCGCGAACGCCGGGATGACGACCTTTCCCCCCTGCTCGTACGTCTCGTTGATGACGCGTTTGAGCGCCTTCTCGGAGTCCTCCTGGTCGGTCTGGTAGTCGTTGCGCCCGCCGTAGGTGGACTCCAACACCAGCGTCTCGACGCGAGGGAAGTCGTTGACCGCGCCGTTGAACAGCCGGGTGTCCTCGTAGTGGATGTCCCCGGAGAAGGCGACGTTGTAGAGGCCGTCGCCGATGTGGAAGTGCGTCACCGCGCTGCCGAGGATGTGCCCCGCGTTGTGGAAGGTGAGCTTGACGTCGGGCGCGATGTCCGTCACGTCACCGAACTCCAGCGGGATCGTGTGTTTGATCGTCTCGCGGACCTGCGCGGACTCGTACGGCGGCGTGCGTCCCTCCTTGGCCGCCACGTCGAGGTAGTCGAGCTGGAGCAGGCCCATCAGGTCGCGCGTCGGCTCGGTGGTGTACACCGGTCCGTCGTAGCCGTACTTGAAGAGGAGGGGCAACAGCGCGGAGTGGTCGAGGTGAGCGTGGGTCAACACCACCGCGTCGAGCGTGTGTGCGCCCGCACCGAGCGCCTCCGGCACCTGGAGGTACGGTACCTCGCCCTCCGCGCCGGGTTTGTCCCCGCAGTCGATCAGGATACGCGTCTCGGGCGTCGAGAGGATGAATGCGGCGCGGCCGACCTCGCGACAGCAGCCGAGCGTCGTGATCCGCACCCACTCGTCGTCGGACATCTCCTCGCGGTGGATCTGCCTGCCGACGCGCTCTAAGATGTCGCGGCGCTCCTCGCGCTCGTTCTTCAGGAAGTTGCGGACGTTCGAGACGGTCGAGGACTCGATCGGCGGCGTCCGCACGACCTCCGGGGTCCAGCCGATCTCCTGGGTGATCTCCCGCAGCGTGGAGCCGCGTCGGCCGATCACCATGCCGGGCTTTTCGGCCTCGATCACCACCTCGCCGGTGTCCTCGTGGAAGTCGAGGTCGGTCACGCCCGCGTCCTCGGGGATGACGTCTCTGACCTCCCCTTCCGCCTGCTTCGGCGGAGAGAGCACCGACGGGTCCGGACGGACCGTGATCCGCTTGCGGAGCTTCGAGGCGAGTCGCCGGATCAGGTCGCCGTCGCCCGCGAACCGCTTGGGGTCGCGGGTGTACACGACCAGTTCCGGCCCCTCGTATTTGACGTCCGTGACGCTCACGTCGTTCGGGACCTCCTGTTCTATCGTCGACTTCAGGTTCTCGAGTTGCTTATCGACTTGGCTCATAGCTCACCGCGGGCCGTAGATCGCCGCCGCCGTCGGGTCGGACCGGTACCGATACGCGGCACGTCGCCTTCGCGCTCGACCGTGACGGGGTAGGCATAGTGGAAGTACTGTCCGTATGTACCGTTGCGGGAACAGCCAGCGAAAACCCGCTTGCCTCGGAGTAGACTCCCTTCGTTATAAAAGACTTCGCAAAACGGATACCGCTCGCCGGCGTGGTCCGCCCATGCGCGTCACCCCCGAGACCGTTCGCGAGGAACACGCCCGCGTCCGCGACCGCGCCCCCGTCGTCGTCCCGATCCTCAACGACACCCGCGACCGGCTCGGGACGCTGTTCGGAACCGAGGTCGACCGCGTCGACGAGGAGACCTACCGGCGCGAGGTCGACGCGGTCTTCGCGGACGGCGAGGTCGGGGTCAACGTCGCGGGGTACGCGGCGCTCCTCCGCGGCCTCGACGTCGCCGGCGACTACCCCGGATTCGTCGTCGACGAGGTTCTCGGCCGGGAGCTGGCGGCGACGATCGCCGGCGGACAGCCGCTCTCGCTCCTCGCGCAGGCGACGTTCCACTTCGCGGACGTCCACGTCGACCGGGACGCCACGGCCGAGGGGGACGCGGCCGGCGCGGGCACCGCGGGCGCGGACGACCTCGACGCCGCGCTCGCCGCGGGCTTTCAGACGCGGCTCCCCGGCTGGGCGTGGCGCGAGGGGGAGAGCCCGTTCGCGATCGACGCCGGCGACTGACGGGGCGGGAGCGTCGCCCCCGGCGACCGGACGGCTCCGGCTACGACGTGAACTTCCGGATCAGATCGAACGCCCCGTCGCGCAGCGCGTCGGGGAGGAGTCGGGCGAGCACCCCGAGGCGGCCGGCCGTCCCCGGCTGGACGCGGGCAGGCGGCTTCGTCGCGCTCGCCGCGTTGAGGACCTCCGCGGCGACGACCGACGGCTCGACCGCGCCCGGCCCGTCACCGCCGACCAGTCTCAGGTCCTCGAAGAGCGCGTAGACGTCCTCGTAGGCCCCTGACCGCTCGACGCCCTCGAGTTCGACCTCCCGCGACGCCCGGTCCCAGAACGCCGTCCGGACCGATCCGGGCTCGACGACGACGACGTCGACGCCGAACTCGCGGACCTCGTTGCGCAGCGCGTCCGACATCGCCTCGAGCGCGAACTTCGATCCGGCGTAAACGCCCCCACCGGGGAACGACACCCGCCCCGCCACGGAGGAGACGTTCACGATCGTCCCGTCTCGCTCGCGGCGCATCGCCGGCAGCACGGCCCGAGTCAGGCGGTGGGGGCCGTACACGTTGACGTCGAACTGCTCGTGGACCTTCTCGGCCGGGACGTCCTCGATCGGCCCGTACTGTCCGTAGCCGGCGTTGTTGACGAGCGCGTCGATCGCCCCCTCCTCGTCCAAGATTCGGTCGACGACGCGGTCGACGTCCTCCTGGTCGGTGACGTCGAGCGTCGCCAGCGTACAGCCCGCCTCGCCGAGCGTCTCGATGTCGGCGGGGTTCCGCGCGGTGGCGTACACCGTCCACCCCTCGTCGTTGAAGGCGTGCGCGGTCGCGCGGCCGATGCCCGAGGAACACCCGGTGATGAGTACCGTCTTCTGCACGCGTCGTCGGTCGGCCCCCGCCGGCATAACTCTCCCGACCCGGATCGGAAGCGATCCGAACCGAAGGCGACCCGGACCGAGCACGCTCCGCACCGAAGGCGGCCTACAGCTCCTCGGTGCGGATCCCCATCGCCCTCGAGGAGGGCGCGGTGCGCTCGAACCCCCACCGCTCGTAGAAGCCGTCGACGTCGGCGAGGAGGTCGACGTACGCCCCGTCGGGCGCGTTCTCGCGGAGCCACGCGACGAGCGCGTCCATCATCGCCGTTCCGATCCCCCGACCCTGGTGGGGCTCCGCGACGGCCATATCGGAGAGGTGGAATATCGACCCGCCGTCGCCGACGATCCGCGCCATTCCGACCGTCGTTTCCGCTCCCGATCGAGTCCCGCTCCGGACCACGTGAACGCCGTACGTCGTGTTCGGAAGCCCTCGCTCGACCGCCTCGCGCGACCGGTCGCTCATGCCGGCCTCCCGGCGGAGCCGGACGAACGCGTCGACCGAGGGCGTCGTCGCCCGTAGTTCGTAGCCGGCCGGGAGCGTCGGTTCCGTCCACTGCTGCCGATCCGGGAGCCCGGCCCCGCCGGCGTCGCCATCGCTCATGGTGATCGGTTCGCGTTCCGGTAGAAATCGGTTTCGGGGTGGGGCGGAGAGAGCGCGTTACTCCTCGTCCGCGCCCGCCGACTCGTCGTTCTCGTCAGCGTCCTCCTCGTCGTCGGTCGCGAGCAGGCCGCGTTCGGCGAGGACCGCCTCGAGATCGTCGGCGGGGACCTCGGCGTACTGCGCGTCGTCGACGGTGATCGTCGCGACGCCGACGCCCTCGGGGGTGAGTCCCTCGTCGTTGGTCTGCGCGAGGGTGTCGAGCGCGAGCCCGACCGCCTCGTCCGTGGAGATTCCCTCCTCGTACTCCGACTCGAGGTAGTCCCGGAGGTCGCTTCGGTCGGAGCCGATGGAGAGCGCCTGCCACTCGTAGGGCGTCCCGGAGGGGTCGGTCTCGAAGAGGCGGGGCTCGCCGTTCTCGATCCCGCCGACGATGAGCGCGACGCCGAAGGGGCGCGCGCCGCCGATCTGGGTGTACTGCTGGATGTGGTCCGTGATCGTCTTCGTCAGCGTCTCGATCCCCATCGCCTCGCCGTAGCGCAGGCGGTTCACCTGCGCCTGCCGGCGCGCGAAGTCGATGAGCTGGCGGGCGTCCGCGACGTGGCCCGCGCTGGCGACGCCCACGTGGTCGTCGGCCTTGTGGAGCTTCTCGATGCTCGCGGGCTCCATGAGCGGGGAGCGGGCGCGCTTGTCGGCCGCGAGGACGACGCCGTCCTCGGCGCGGATGCCGACGCTCGCCGTCCCGCGTTTGACCGCCTCCCGTGCGTACTCGACCTGATAGAGCCTGCCGTCGGGAGAGAAGATGGTGATTCCTCGGTCGTACGCCTGTTGTTGGGATTGGCCCTGCATGATATCACTCGATGTCGAACGCCGCCGCGCCGACGTACCCCGACTCGGTCCGCACGTCGCGCGCGTCACCACGCACGACCGCGGACCGCTCGGCATCCTCGAACGCGACGTCTCGCTGTGTCGAACTGGCGGCCGCGCGACCCATATATCTTTCTTCACAGGCACGGACCGTCCCGGAGACCCCTCGAACGCGGATCCCCACGGGATCGCCGTCGACCTCGCTCACGCAGCCGATCGCGGCCCGCGCCTCCGGGACGTGGCCGCGACGGACCCGGACGACCGCCTCGCCCGCGCCGCTCGAGAACGAGAAGGAGAGCAGCTTCAGGCCGGCGTCGGCGCTGCCCGCGTCGCCGAGCAGGTTGCCGGCGCTATACCAGAGGGCACGCTGGAACGCGCGGCGGCCGATCGCCGCGTCCGGCCACGCCTCGATCCCGACGGCGAGGTACCGCCAGCGCGGGCGGAGGTGTTTCGGGAGGTGTTTCATGGTGGGAGCCGACGCTCACTCCGCACCGGGCACCTCGTCGCCCGAACCGATGCGCTCGGCGACGATCACGCCGACCTGGTCGTGGACGCGCTCGACCGCGACGACCGCGAAGCCGACCGACGTGAACGCCTCGACGAGCGTCCCGACGGTCGCGGGGTCGTCGACCTCGGGGCTGTAGTACGGCTCGTCGGGGTCCGGCTCCTCGAAGAACATCACGTCGCCGAGAACGATCCGGCGCGCGCCCGTCTCGGCCATGACCCGGATCGCCTCGCGCTTCTCGTCGTCCGCGAGGTGGTGGAGCGCGAAGTTCGAGGTGACGATATCCACCGACCGGCCGTCCGGCCCGTCGAGGTTCGGCTCCCGGAACTCGCCGTAGGCGAACTCGACGTTCGTGATCCGCGCCTCCGAGGCCTTCCGGCGGCCCTCCTCCATCATCCCTTCGCTGACGTCCCGGGCGAGGACGACCTTCGCGTCGGGCGCGAGCGCGAGCGAGATCGCGCCGGTTCCCGCGCCGAGGTCGGCCACCACGTCGTCGGGGCCGGGATCGGCGTAGTCGACGACGAGGTCCGCACAGGCGCGGTACTCGTCGCTCTTCGAGTCGTCGTACTCGGCCGCCTTCTCCGAGAAGCGGGCGGCGTGATCCTCAACGCTCCGTTTCATACCGTCCACGTCGAACCCCCGGCTCTATGAAATCCCCGGAGAGCCGGTCGCGGTTCCGCTCCGCGATCTTCCCCCACGCTCGAAGCCCCTCGCGGACCCACTCCGGCTCGAACCCCGCCTCCTCGGCGACGGCGACGAGCTCGCGGGGGGCACGCAGTTCGAGGTGGGAGGCGGCGTTCGCGCTGACGACGTGCGGGGCGTCGTAGTCGGTCACGATCTCGCGGAGCTTTCGGAGGTCGGCGAGCGCCCGAACGCGGTTCCCACCCGTCTCCCGGAGGACCGGACCGAGGTCGAACTCCACGTGGACGCCGTTGTCGCGGGCGGCCCTCGCCAGGACGTGGTTGAACCCCCCCGATCCGGCGTTCGGGCGCACGAGCACGTCGACGCGGGACTCCTCGACCGCGTACCGGTTCAGCCGGTCGTCGCCTCCGACGACGCAGACGACGGCGCGGTCGGACCGCCGGTTCCCGACCGCGCCGGATGCCGCGGCCGGCCCGTCGGCGTCGATCTCGACCGCGTCGACGACGTCGACCCCGTACTCGTCGGCGATCGCGTCGGGGTCGGTCGCCGGGGCGGTCCGGGTACCACCTCCGTCTCCCGGCTCCAGAGCGGCCCGCGTCCGGACGACGATCCCGTCGTAGCCGTACCGCGCCGCCGTCATGGCCTGTCTCGCGACGGTGGCGTCGCCGTCGGGATACGCGTGGACCGCCTCGTACATGCCCCTTGGTTCGAGGTCCCGCGGTATCGGCGTTGCGCTTCCGGACGGGCCCATCGGTGACTCACACCGGCCACCGAGGGTGACCCGCCCCGGTCGCCTCACCGCTCCCGTTCCTGCTCCCGCTGCCACCGGGGACGCGAGTCCTCGGGCGCGAACCAGCCGGCGAGCCCGCCGGGATCGACCTCGTCGAACGCGATCCGCCGCGACCGGTCGGCGACGGCCTTGGCGAGCGCGAAGGGAACCACGTACGCCAGCGCGAAGGGGTCGAGGTCGTCGGCCGGAGCGAGCGCCCCGAGCGCGGCCGAATCGGCGGCGAGCGCGTCGATCGCGCCCGCGACGACTCGGGCGACTCGGACGACTTGGACGACTCGGACGACGACTACAGTACGTCGCCGACCCGGACCGGCTCGCCGTCGATCTCCGGTTCCTCGGCGACGATCTGTACGATCTCGTGGTCGGTCACGTCGCGGTACCCCTTGCCGGTGGCCTCCTCGATCAAGTCCTTCTCGAGTTCGAACTCGATCCCCTCGTAGACGACGTCGACGCCGTCCTCGTTGAACGTCAGATCCGTGCTCATGGCCAGTGTAATCCGTCGACTAATAAAAGAGGCGCGACCGGCGAGACCACACGACGGTTTCGTCAGTACAGACGAAGGAGTGATCGATTGCGGTGGCGCGCCTCCGAGCGAGCCATCGGCTCGCGAGGAGCCCGCGAGGGACGCGGTGAGCACTCGGAGAGTGCGAACCGCGAGGCTGGGGAGGCGTGAGGTGCGGTTGCGGAGCGGTTAGGCGGGACTCAAAGGGGCAGTCGCGATTCCCGCGAGCGTAGCGAGCGGGAAGTCGAGAGACGCAGTCTCTCGGAAGGACGAAGCACGGCGCAGCAACGACTGAGGACCGTGGTTCGAGAGAGCGGAGCTCTCTCGTCATCACGAGACGGCTTCGCCGTCTCGAACGACAGCAAGCCGCGCGAGTCGTGCGAGGGCGACCGAAGGGAGCCCTCGACTGGCGAACGGCGAAGCCGTGAGCCCTCACGACTGGGGCTTTGGAGACGTTCTCCGTACCAGCAACGACACCGTTCTCATCACCTCGTTCTCTCACGAAACACCCGTACCACTAGCAGTCATCAAGGATCGAATGTTTCAGTTCACATCTGGTGAAACTCACCTAGAACGAAGCCTCTCGCCCGTTCGCCCTCCATCGCCCTGCGCGCTTCTCCTGCTCCCGTTCACCCTCGGAGTCGTCGGGCGGACCGCTTAATACGCGCCGGGAGAACCCTCCGGCGTGGACGAACTCGTCGTGCGCACCGAGGTGTACGCCGATCCGGAGGCCGTGTACGAGTTCCTGTTGGACTTTCAGGGATATGCACACTACTCCGAGTACCTCCGGGAGGTCCGGACGCTCGCGGGCGACGGCGGCCCCGGAACCCGCTACGCGCTCACGTTCGCGTGGTGGAAACTCACCTACACCGCCCACTCGAAAGTGACCGGCGTCGACCCCCCCGAGCGGATCGACTGGGAGATCACGAAGGACATCGACGCGGGCGGCTGTTGGCGGGTGACGCCGCTCGGGGACGACGAGCGGAAATGCGAGGTCGCCCTCGAGGTCGAGTTCGATCCGAGCTCCGCGAGCCCGAGCACGCTCGACCTCCCGCGGCTCGTCTCGTTCGACTGGGTGCTGAAGAGGGCGATCCCGCTCATCAGGTCGGAGGCCGAGCGCGTGGTCGAGCGGGCGGTGCGAGATCTCGAGGGATCGACGCGGGACGTCGAACTCGCGGTGTACGTCGACTCCGACCGGATCTGAGCCGGGGGACGGAGCGGGAGCCGTTCGCGCCGGTCCCCGAGTCGAAGGCCTTAATATACGCAACGGGGAACTGGTGGATGCGTACGAGGGCTCGTAGATCAGTGGTAGATCATCCCCCTGGCACGGGGAAGGCCCGGGGTTCAAATCCCCGCGAGTCCATCCCGACTCCTCCGTCGTACCGAGTTTTCATAAACACACAGTAGAAACGCTCTTCGGCGCACCAACGGCAAAATCGGGTGTCGTCGATGTCCCATCTGAAAACATAGTTCTTGCGGACCCCGAAGGCGGGTCGACGCCGCCGGGCGAGCGTGAATGGGGGAACGCAGCATGACGGAGACCAAGGAGATCTCGTCCGTCCCTCACCGACCCTCACCGAACTTCCAGCCGCAACTCCACGTCCGCCCCGTCGGCGAGCGCGGCCACGAGGTCGCGGTCGAGATCGGCCGCGGCCGCGTCGGCGTCGACCAGGATCGTCCGCTCGTCGTCGGTGTATCCGCTCGTCCGACCGACCATCGACCGATCGTCGACGAGCGCGAGACCCGGATCGCCCCGGCCGACTATCGCCTCCGTGTGGGTCCCCTCGTCCCCGTCGCCCTCGACGGTGATCGTCGCCGTGATCGTCGCGTCCGCGTCTCGACACGCCTCGCGGAATCCCGCGGAGAAGTCCCGCGGCGTTCGGTCGGCCGCGACGCCGAGGATACAGTCGCCCGCGGGCGTGAGCCACTCGTCGGTCGTGAACTCGAAGGTACTCGCGTGCTCGGCGGTAACGTTCTCGTGACCGCGCGCGCGGACGACCTCGACGTGCGGGTCGCTCTCTGCGCGCGGTTCCGTCGGATCCGCCCGCGGGTCCGTCGAACCCGACTCCGCTTCCGGGCCGTCGCTGGCGTCGGCGTTGGCGTCGACATCGCTCATGGTCGTCGAATCGGCGGCGACGCGCCAAGTGGCCGTCGCTTCGGAGGCGACGCTCGCGGCCCTCACACGTCCGCGCCCTCGGCGAGCGCGGGGACGAGTCTGACCGGATTCTTCGCGAAGACGCGGCGCATCAGGTCCTCGGAGACGTCGAGGGTCAACACCTCCATCACCCCGACGTTCGGGTGGACGTGGGGCGCGCCGGAGCCAAACACCACGCGGTCCGGGTGTTCCAACACCCCGCGTTCGAGGATCTCGCGGTAGCGCACGGCGCTCGTGTCGACGTAGAGCCGGTCGTGGTCCTCCAAGAGATCGAGCGTCCGGTTCATCAGTTCGGTGTCGAGCGGGTAGCCGCCGAAGCCGGCGAGCACCACGGGGAAGTCGTAGCCGAGCAGCTCGCGCTCCACCGCGTCGGGCGGGAACTCCCTCCCGCCGTGGACGATCACGGGGAGGTCCGCAGCCTCCAGCCGCTCGAGCACGTCGGCGTTCGGCAGCCCGTCGTGCGGCGGGACGAGCGTGAACCCGTGGAACCGGTCGTCGTAGGAGTACTGCTCGACGTCGTCGGGGCGGGCGTGGTGGTCGTCGCGCTCGGCCCGGAGGTTCCGGACGGTGGAGAGGGGACCGCTCCCCGCATCGCGGGGGCCGTTGAGCCGGGCGAACGCGACGAACGGACGGTCGACGGAGAGCCGCGCGACGGCGTTGTTGGCGCGGAGGTAGCTCCGTCCGGGGGCGCGTCGGCCGGGGCTCGCGACCGCCCGAACGATCCCCGCCTGGTGCATCTCGCGTTCGAGCCGCTCGGGCGTGATGTCCCGGCCGTGTGCGACGACGGAGGCCTCGTCCGGATCGAGGGAGGCGTGGATGTCGACGATCCGGAAGTCGTGTTCCAACCCCAGCATTCGCGTGGGTATCCCGCGCACGTCGCATGTGCCTGTCGGTCGACGCTGCGAGGTCGTCTCGTCGACCGACCCGCTCCCTTCGGTCGATCTCCGTCGATCGGGAGCGACACGTATATATAGAACCGCTGACCGAGTATCCGCAACGTATGGCATCCCGTACACAACCCATCTACGTGCTCTCGGAGGACAGCGAACGAACGCGCGGCCGCGCCGCCCAGGAGTCCAACATCGCGGCGGGGAAGGCCGTCGCCGAGGCCGTCCGCACGACGCTCGGGCCCCGCGGGATGGACAAGATGCTCGTCGACTCGACGGGCACCGTCGTCGTCACGAACGACGGGGCGACGATCCTCGATCAGATGGACATCGACCACCCCGCGGCCCAGATGATAGTCGAGGTCGCGGAGTCCCAAGAGGAGTCGGTGGGCGACGGGACCACCACCGCGGCCGTGCTCCTCGGCGAACTCCTCTCGCGGGCCGAGGACTTGCTCGAGGACGACCTTCACCCGACCGTGATCGTCGAGGGATACGCCGAGGCCGCCCGGCTGGCGGGCGAGGCGATCGACGAGCAGTTGGTCGGTGCCGCCGATGTGGACGACCTCCTCGCGTCGATCGCGGAGTCGTCGATGACCGGCAAGGGCACCGGCGACACCGCGGCCCGCGACCTGGCCGAACTCGTCGTCGAGGCAGTCGAGCGGGTCGGGATCGACGAGAGCGTCGACCGAGACTCGATCCACGTCCATCCGCGGACCGGCGCGGGGTCGTCGGCGACGGAACTCGTCGACGGGGTCGTCCTCGAGGAGGAGCCCGTTCACGACGGCATGCCCCGGACGGTCGAGGACGCCTCCGTGGCGGTCCTCGAGACGAAACTCGAGGTTCGGCAGGGCGACGTCGACGCGGAGTACTCGATCACCTCGGTCGACGGGCTCAACGCGGCGCTGAAAGCGGAGGACGACGAGCTCCGCGGCTACGCGGACGCCCTCTCCGAGGCCGGCGTCGACGTCCTCGTCTGCCGGAAGGCGATCGACGACCGCGTGGCCGGGTACCTCGCCGACGCCGGGATCCTCGCGTTCGAGAGCGTGAAGTCCTCCGACGCCACCGACGTCGCCCGCGTGACGGGCGCGAAGCGGCTCGGGACCCTCGAGGACATCGAGGCCGACGACCTCGGCCGCGCGGAGTCGGTCGCGGTCGAGAGCGAGGGCGACGACGACGATCGCGTCTTCGTCCGCGGCGGCGACGCGAGCCGGGCGGTGACGCTGCTCGTGTACGGCTCGACCGAGCACGTCGTCGACGAGCTCGAGCGCGCGGTGAACGACGCGGTCGACGCCGTCGTCGCCGCCCGCGAGAGCGGGATCGTTCCCGGCGCGGGCGCGAGCGAGATCGCGATCGCGGCGCACCTCCGCGGCGCGGCGGCCTCGGTGGAGGGACGCAAACAGCTCGCCATCGAGGCGTTCGCGGACGCCGTCGACGCCCTCCCGCGCACGCTCGCGGAGAACGCCGGCGCGGACCCGATCGACACCCTCGTCGACCTGCGGGCGACCCACGACCGCGAGGGGCGGGCGGGCGTCATCGCCGACGGGCGGACCGTCCGCGTCGGCGACCCCCTCGAGGCGGGGATCGTCGATCCCGCCGCGGTGAAACGCGAGGCGGTCGACTCCGCCACCGAGGCGGCGACGATGCTCCTCCGGATCGACGACGTCATCTCCGCGGAGTAGACGGCGGTCGCGTTCCCCTCTGTTCTCTCACGGTCCGGCCGTCGAGACGATCTTCACCACGTCGCCCTCCGAGAGGACGTGGTCCTCGCCGATCCGCCGGCTCGAGCGCGCGTCGACCGCGTGGAGGTACCCCTCGCCGATGTCGGTGTGGACCGCGTACGCGAGGTCCGGCGGGGTGGCCCCCGCGGGCAGCAGGAACGCGTCGGGGAGGACGTTCCCCGTCCCGTCGGTCCACTTGCTCGCGTCCTGAACCGGGTAGACCGTGATCCGGTCGAGCAGGTCGTAGACGGCCGCGTTCAGCGCGGCCTGAACTCCGGTCCCGCCGAACCGCTCCATCACCTCGCGGATCGCGTCGAGGCCGGCGCGCTGCTCGTCGGAGACGTCGCCGAGGACCTCGAAGTCGGGGTCGCCGGGGTCATAGGAGACGACGCCCGCCTCGGCGGCCCGCCGGAGCGCGAGCTCGCCGTCCGCGGTCGCCGGGACGACCGGCTTGTCGGTCGCCTCGCGGAGCCGCTCGAGGTTCTCGGGCGGCGCGACGTCGGCCTTGTTCGCGACGACGACCATGGGTTTCGTCCGCCGGCGGATCGCGCGGGCCAGCGCCTCGCGGTCCGCGTCGCTCCAGCGTTGCGGGTCGGCGGGGTACTCCAGCTTCCGGAGCACCGCCGCCACGTCGGCCTCGGTCGCGCCCACCCCGGTCAGCATCTCGGTGAGCGACGCCTCGAGGTCGAAGTCGGGCGCGCGTGAGCCCCGCTCAATCCCCTCCCAGTTGTCCGCGATCACGCCGGCGAGCCAGAGGTCCATCTCCGTCTCGACGAAGTCCACCTCGGCGACCGGGTCGTGGCTGCCGACCTCGACGGGCTCGCCCTCGGCGTTCGTGCCCCCGGAGGCGTCGACGACGTTCAACACGACGTCCGCGTTCGTCAGCTCGTCGAGGAACCGGTTGCCCAGTCCCTTCCCCTCGTGTGCGCCGGGGACGAGCCCCGCCACGTCGAGGAGTTCGACCGGGACGTACCGCGTGCCGTCGTGACAGCGCTCGTTCCCGCAGCGCTCCTCGCGGTCGAGACAGGGGCACTCGGTGCGGACCGCGGTCACCCCGCGGTTGGCGTCGATCGTCGTGAACGGGTAGTTGGCGACGTCGACGTCGGCCATCGTCGCGGCCGTGAAGAAGGTGGACTTGCCCGCGTTCGGCTTCCCCGCCAGAGCGACCGTGATCATGCTCGTGGGTCGCGGGCCCGCGAAAAGCGCCTTTCGGTCGGCCGCGAGGCTGGGGAGGCGTGAGGTGCGTGCTGTGCGGGGCGGGACTCAACGGGGCAGTCCTCGCGACTGGGGCTTTGGCGGTGTTCGCCCCCGATCTCGTTGTCAGTTATTCGGCTTTGCTGAGCGACTTTATAAGGGGAATCTCAGTGGACGCGATCTTCGTAATCCGCTTCGAGCCGTTCTATTCGTGCCCTCGTCGGTGGATGTGTCGAAAACAGTCGACGGTTGAATCTCGCAAACGGTCCGAGATGCCCTGCCGGATCAGTCGCATCCGGCTCAACGATCGCGAACGCTGCGATAGACGTTCGTCGGAAATCTGTGGTCGGGCGCTCGTCGAGCGAGCGATCGATCGTCTTGAGCGCCGACGCGAGGGCCGCCGGCTCACCGGTGATCGCAACCGCTCCGCGGTCGGCGGCGAACTCGCGAGTCCGAGCGAACGAGGACGACAGTACCCGAGAGAGTATCCAGAGCGGAAAGACGAGCGCGAGACCGACGGAGAGGACGGCGTCAGTATGATCCGCACGGCTGACGACGCCGTGTTTGATTCCGGCGGTCGGACCGCTAAGTAGCTCTGTGACGCGTTCGGCGGCGGCTACCGGCTGGGTTGCGGAAGTCATGACCGCCGCGTCGTGATTCTTGACGTGGGCAACTTCGTGCGCGACGACCGCGCGTAGCTCCGACCCCTCGAGCGCGTCCAGCAGCCCCTCGCTGACGACTAACCGAGACGTACGGGCGGTGAACCCCGTGGTCAGCGAGATCGGCGTCTCAGTCGGTGCCACGTAGATCGCGGGGACCGGGACGGCCACCTGGTGTGCGATGTTGCGAACCGTCGAAAACAGCTCCGGATACGCCTCCGCCGACACTCGCTGAGCACCGGTGATCGCGATCGCGTGGTCGGGTGCGTTACGTTCTCCCCACAACAGGACGCTCAAGATGAGACCCGATGCGGAGACGACCGACACAGTACGTATGCCCCCGGCGAAGAGGTCGGCTCCATTGCCGGCGAAGGCCCACAGAGTGATCGCGACGAAAACCACGACGATTCCGCCGGCAAGCGCGGCCGCGAGCGTCGTCAGGACTAACACCGACAACGAAAGCACGATCCACAACTGTAACCGCCTGTTCGGGGACCATTCCATGGAAATATGTACGGATGAGTTTATAAAAGGGTTTAGTCGACCCCGTCGAACTCAGATCGAGTCAATTCCCTAGTGAAAATCTACTTCCGTGCGACGATCCGGAGCACGTCCTCGTCGGCCAGCTCGTGGCCCTTCCCGACCTGCTGGTCGTCGTGTTTGGCGCTCTCACCGCTCACCCGCGCGAACTTGAACCGCTCGTCGAGTTCGCCGCCGAGCTTCTCGCAGGCGTCGCCGACGGTGTCGCCCGAAAAGAGGATGAGCGGCTCCTCGTAGTCGACGCCGCGCCCCGGCTTGTCCATGTAGATCCGGATGAGCCCCAGCTCCTCCCAGAGCCGCTCTTTGAGCCCGTCGAGCCCGCGCTCCTCCTCGGCGGAGATGAAGATCACGTCGTCGGGATCGAGCCCGCGGTCGCGCAGTTCGGACTCGACGGTCGGGAGGTAGCTCTTGTCGATGAGGTCCGCCTTGTTGACCGCGACCATCGAGGGGAGGTAGACGCGGTTGTCCATCACGGCGTCGACGAGCTCGTCGATCGTGAGGTCGTGGGGGATCGTCACCTTGGCGTTGACGTAGCCGTACTCGCGGAGCACCTGCTTGACGGTGTCCTCCTCGAGGCTCACCTCGTCGCTCATCGTCACGCCGATGCCGTCCTTGTGCGTCTTCCGGATGTTGATGTTCGGCGGCTCCGCGTCGATCCGGATGTTGGTGGCGTACAGCTCCTCGCTCAGCCGGTCATACTGTTCGATCTCGAACACGGAGAGCATGAACACGACCAGATCCGCCGTCCGGACGACCGACAGCACCTCCTTGCCGCCGCCGCGGCCGCCCGCGGCGCCCTCGATCAGCCCCGGAACGTCGAGTATCTGGACGTTCGCGCCGCGGTACTGTAGCATGCCGGGGTTGACGTCGAGCGTCGTGAACTCGTAGGAGCCGACCTCGCTGTCGGCGTTGGTGAGGGCGTTGATCAGCGTGGACTTGCCCACGCTCGGGAACCCGACGAGCGCGACCGTGGCGTCGCCGTGCTTCTCGACGGCGTAGCCGTGGCCGCCGCCGGCGGAGGACTGGTTCTCCAGTTTCTCCTTTTTCTCCGCGAGCTTCGCCTTCAGCCGCCCGATGTGTGCCTCCGTGGACTTGTTGTAGGGCGTCTCGGCGATCTCCTCGCGGAGTTCCTCTATCTCTGCTTCCAGTCCCATCGGTACTACCTCGGCCGGTCGGCTCGTTAAAAGTGTTCCTTCGGCAGTCGTCGGGTTGCCGCCCCCAGACCACCCTCGAAGACCTCGGTGGATTCGACGACCACCGCCACGCCGACCCGTCACGCCGACTCGTCACGCCGGTCGTCGACGCCGCAACGATACCCGGCGACATCGCGACCGTCGAAACCACGACCGACGACGTCGATCCCGCGAGAGGGCTCGGCGTACTCACGACGGTGGCGATCGACACGTTGTCCTGGAGACATTTCGACACGGTTATCCGGGGGTCGCTCGTCGCGGCACACGTCGAATGCCCGACGCCTCGACGTTCCGAGATAGCACGCAGATACTGGTTCCCGCCTGCGCGCTCGATGGACTCCGTGACGGACTCGACGAGCGGTTCACTCTGACGATCGTCGAGTCCGACGACCGATGTCGGATCATCGGAAGCCCCGCCGAAATAAAGGACGCGAGCGCGTACCTCTCCCGCAACGGCGTATCGATCGCGTGAGCGACGCGAAACGTCGGCGGTCCCGGACCCGTCTTTCCTCCCGCTAGCCGATGACGCCGACGAGCAGCTGGACGGTGATCAACACCAGAAAGACCAGGCCGGCCGCGAACGACCCGGCGGCGACGCCGTGAGCGTTCCCCAGACCGCGACCGCGCACGCCGAAGTACGCCCCGAGAAAGACGAATCCGGTGACCAGGAGCGCGACGACGGCGAACAGGACCCCGAGGAGCGAACCGGAGAGCCCCTCGACGAACGCGAAGTTTCCGACCGAGAGAACGACGAGGGCGCCGACGCCGAGCGCGAGGACGACGAACGCGATCGACCACACGGCCGGCGTCCGCACGACCTCACTGAGCGTCCGGGTGATCGCGGTGTAGGTGTCCTGCGACTCGTCTACTCCCGGCGCGCGCTGCCCGCCGATCCGAGCGGCGGCGACGAACGTGGCCAGAACGAGCAGCCCCATCAACGCCGTACTCAAGAGGGTAAGCGAAACCATGTTTCCTCGTTACTACTCGGTCCGGACGCGTGTACAAATAGCCTTCGTATGCGACCCCACGGCACTCCCGGACGCCGGCGTACACAAGAGCTAAGTGCGCCATCGCCAAGGGAATCACAAGAGCTGAGAGACGAACATGATAGACCCAATTACCCTACAACAAGGGACCGACTGGCGGGCACAAGCGGAGGTGTTCGACGAGATCTTCTTCGTCTTCCTCACGCTGGGCACGATCGTCGGTATCATCGTGGTCTCGTACACGTTGTGGAACGTCTACAAGTATCGCGACGACGGCGGTGAACCCGACGAAGACTTCGACGCACCGGTCGTCGGCGAACTTCCTACGGGACAGGGCGGTCCGAAAGCGAAGAAGCTCTTCCTCTCGTTCGGCCTGAGCGCGATCGTCGTCATCAGCCTCGTCGTGTACTCGTACGGGCTGTTGCTGTACGTCGAGGACGGCCCCGACACGGGCGACGAGGGCGACATCGAGATCACCGTCGAGGGATACCAGTTCGGCTGGGAGTACATCTACCCGAACGACCACTCACAGCAGAACGAACTTGTCGTCCCCGCGGACCAGCGGATCGACCTGAAGATAACCTCGAGGGACGTGTGGCACAACTTCGGGTCCTCGGATTTACGGATAAAATCCGACGCCATCCCCGGCGAGACCAGCGAGACGTGGTTCTCCGTGAGCTCAGAGGAAGTGGAAGAACAGGGCGGCGAGGCGACCTACCTCGTGGAGTGTTTCGAACTCTGCGGGTCCGGTCACTCGGCGATGAAAGGACAGATCACGGTCGTCCCGCAGGACGAGTGGGAGGAGTGGTACGCGGACACCGGCAACGACTCCGAGACCGAGAACAGTTCGAGCGTCGAGGGCGACCTCGCCACCCCGAATCTTAAGGCTTCGGCCGCCGGAGGTGTCTCCACATGAGCGAGCTCCCGCCGACCACTTCCGTCCGCCGCTGGCTCGTCACGACGAACCACAAGGACATCGGGATACTCTACCTGATCACGGCGCTGTTCTTCCTGCTTTTCGGTGGCGTTCTGGCGCTTCTGATCCGGCTCCAGCTGTGGGATCCGACCAGTCAGATCCTCTCCGGGTTGGCGTACAACGAGGCCGTCACGGCTCACGGGATGATAATGGTGTTCTGGTTCCTCTCGCCGTTCGCGTTCGCGTTCGGGAACTACGTCGTCCCGCTCCAGATCGGGGCCGATGACCTCGCGTTCCCGCGGCTGAACGCCGTCTCCTACTGGCTGTACCTCTTCTCGGGGGTCCTGCTCGCTATCAGCTTCTTCCAGGGCGGCACGCTCACCGCCGGCTGGACCATGTACGCGCCGCTCAACGTTCCGATGTACACGCCGAGCATCGGCTCGACCGGAGCGATCCTCGCGCTCACCATGTTCATCGTGGGAGTGACCGCGTCGACGGTGAACTTCCTCACCTCCATCCACCACTCGCGTGCGGAAGGGATGGGGATCATGGACATGCCGCTCTTCACGTGGTCGATCCTCGCGACCGTTTGGATGATGCTCTTCGCCTTCGCCGCGCTGCTCGGAGCGCTGCTGATCCTCGGATCGGACCGTGTGCTCGGGAGCGTCTACTTCTCGGCGACCGAGGGCGGGTCCCTGCTGTGGGGCCACCTCTGGTGGTTCTTCGGGCACCCCGAGGTGTACATCGTGTTCTTCCCTGCCCTGGGGGTCATGCTCGAGCTGTTCCAGACGTTCTCCGGCCGCCGGATCGTCGGTCGGAAGTGGGTCATCATCGCCATCTGTCTCATCGCCGTCCAGTCGTTCCTCGTGTGGATGCACCACATGTTCCTGACGACGATCAACCTCGAGATCAAGACGCTGATGATGGCGACCACTATCGGTATCTCGCTTCCGTTCGATCTGATCGTCTTCTCGCTCATCTACACGCTGATGAAGGGTCGCATCCAGTTCACGACGCCGTTCCTCTTCGCGTTCGGCGCGCTGCTGTTGTTCATCCTCGGGGGCATCACCGGCGTCTTCCTCGGTGCCATCGTCCTCGACTACGAGTTCCGCGGCACCTACTGGGTGGTCGCGCACTTCCACTACGTGATGTTCGGCGGGGCGACCGCGCTCGTCGGAGCGATCTACTACTGGTTCCCGAAAATGACGGGGAAGATGTACGACGAGTTCCTCGGCAAGCTCCACTTCGCCGCGTTCTTCATCGGATTCAACGCGGTGTACTTCTCGATGTTCCTCGCGTGGGAGACGCCCCGCCGGGTGTTCGAGTACGACCCCGCACTCCAGATCTTCCACCAGGTCGGAACGGTCGGGGCCTTCATACTGGGCTTTTCGTTCCTCATCATGTTCTACAACCTCGCCAAGTCGTTCGTCTCGGGTCCCGACGCGGGTGAGAACCCGTGGGACTACTCGCGTACGGCCGAGTGGGCGGTGTCGTCGCCGCCGCCGTTGGAGAACTGGCCGAACCGCCCCTCCTACGCCTCCGGCAAGCTGGAGTTCGTCAAGGACTACGTCCCCGACGGCGGTCCGGCGGTGAGAGCGGACGAGGACGGAAACGCCGCCACCGACGGCGGCGACAACCACGCGGACCACATCCGTGAGTACGCCCACTGGGACGAACATCCCAGCCATGCGAGCATCTGGCCGTTCTCGCTCTCGCTGGCGACGGGAATCATGTTCCTGGGACTGTCCGGGTTCAACGACTCGATATCGATCGGGGCCGCCGACTCGCTGGCGACGACGCCGGTGACGATCAGCAATCCGGTGTATCCGGTGTTGGCGGTCATCGGACTGCTCGGGGTCGTGTACAGCGGCGTGAAGTGGGGGCTGGAGGACTTCTATGCGCCCCCCACCGAGTTCGCCGAACGATGGCCGTTCAACGGCGTCGAGAAGGTGAAACTGGGCATGTGGTTCTTCCTCGCATCCGACGTGCTCGTCTTCGGCGCGTTCATCTCCGCGGCCGTCTTCATCCGGTACAACGCCGGCTGGCAGGAGTGGGCCCCGCTAACCGAGTCGCTGCCGGGGCTCGTCAACACGTTCGTGTTGTTGACCTCCTCGTTCACGGTGATCCTCGCGCTCGTCGCGGCCCACCGCAACAGCCGGAAGGGGCTGCTCGCGTCGCTCGGAACGACGATCGTCCTCGGGCTGACGTTCCTCGCGATCAAGATGTGGGAGTGGCACCACGAGATCTACGACGTCGGCGTCACGATCGCGGAGAACTCCCACGGACCGCCGATCCAGGCGTCGATCTACTACGTCACGACCGGGCTCCACGGCGTACACGTGGTCGGCGGCCTGCTGATCGCCGGGTTCCTGTTCTACCGGGCGTACCACGGTGCGTACATGAACGACGATCGGCCGATCGAGTACTTCGGGCTCTACTGGCACTTCGTCGACATCGTCTGGGTCTTCCTCTTCCCGCTGTTCTACCTCTTCTGAGGCGCGACGGACGATTTCTTTGAAACGCACGATTCGTCGTTTCCGAGTTCGCCGGATCCGCGGCCTGCTCTCTTCCGAGCAACGTGCCCGGCGTCGTTCCGGCCCAGAAGTGGCAGTCGCGGGCTGCCACGGTGGAATCCGACGACCAACGTTCGGACGGGGCTCGCTCAGTCGGCCGTCTCGACCACGTCCGCGTCGGTCGGTCCCTGACCGTCGAAGGCAGCGACCGCCTCGTCGAGCCGATCGGGATCGGCCGCGGCAGGGAGGGTCCGTTCCGCGGTCCGACACTCGGCGTCGACGCCGAGTCGATCACAGACGAGGTCGGCCGTGTCCTCGGCCATCAGCCGGTAGGTCGTCAGCTTCCCGCCGACGACGCTGACGGCGTTGTCGACGCCGTCAGGCGCGTGGTCGAGCCGGAAGAACCCTCGAGAGATCCCCCGACCGCCACGTTCGGTCTCGTCAGGTGCGTACAACGGGCGGACCCCCCACCACTCGCGAACGACCGGCGCGTCCGCGACCGGCGGGAGCATCGCCGCACACTCCTCGATCGACGTCTCGATCTCCCAGCGCGCCTGTTCGTAGTCGTCCGGGTCGTTCACGGGGACGCTCGTGGTCCCGAGGACGGCCTCCGAATCGTGCGGCACGACGATGTCGCCGTCGTCGGGGTCACGACAGCGGTTCAACACGGGCCCGAGCCCGTCGTACTCGACCGAGACCATCACGCCGCGCGTTGGTTGCATGTCGACGTCGAGCCGGGCCATCGACGCCACTTCGCCCGCCCACGCGCCGGCGGCGTTCACGACGTATTCCGGCCGAATCGTCCCGTCGACTTCGCCGCCGACGTCGACCGCGGTTATCGACCCGCCCTCGACGGTCACCGATTCCGCCGGCGCGTGCGGGTGGACGTCCGCGCCGTGCTCCTCGGCAGCGAGCGCGTTCGCCGCGACCAGCCGGGAGGGATACACGACCCCGTCGGGCACGCGGAACGCCCGCTCCGTGTCCTCGGCCAGCTCGGGGACGAGCTCGCGCGCCACGTCCGGATCCATCCGCTCGGCGGGGATGCCGACCTCCGTACAGGCCGCGTACTTCTCCTCGAAGTAGTCTTCGTCGTCGGCGGCGAGACCGACGAAGAGCCCGCCAGTCTCGCCGACACACGCCCCGGCGATCCGGCGGAGGATCCGGTTCTCCTCCAAACACTCCGCCGCACCGTCGGGATCGGCCTCGGCGTAGCGAGCGCCGCTGTGTAACAACCCGTGTGAACGCCCGGACGTCCCGCTACAGAGCCCACCGCGATCGATCAGCGTCACGTCCAGCCCTCGCATCGCGAGATCTCGAGCGGTTCCGGCGCCTGTCGCCCCGCCGCCGATCACGAGCACGTCGGGTGATAACGACATACGACACACACGCCCTGCGGAGTCAAGAGCCTGTCTGTGAGTTCGGTTTCGATGCCTCCGAACGGCGGGTCAGTCCTCCCGTACGGCCGTCGGGTCGCCCTGGAGCCGCCGGGCGAGCACCGTGAAGAGACCGAGCCCGACGAGGTAGAGCCGCCATCCGCGTCCGGCGACGGGAAAGCGTCGGTCGATCGTCTCCGCCTCCGCGAGCGTCTCCGGGTCGTCCGGCTCGATCGGGTTGTTCACGTGGACCGATTGCGTGGTCCCCGTGCTGCCGGCGTCAACCCGGCGGTCGCCGGTCTCCGGGTCGAGCTCGATGTCGACGAACGTCTGGACGAGGCCGTCGGCCGAGGACCACAGCAGCTCGCCATCGAGGCTGAAGAAGGCGTCGTGGAGCGGCCACAGGACGTTCACGCCCTCGAGGTGCGCCCAGTCGAGCGCGACGTGCGCGAAGACGTGGACGAACAGCGCGACCCAGGCGATCCGGACGCCGCGGTCGGCGACGCGCTCGCGGAGGAGGGACCGCTCGCGGATCCGGGTGTCGTAGGAGATCAGGAGCGCGGCCATCGCCGGGAACACGAAGTTGTGCCCGACGGTTCGGTGCGCGCCGGACATGATCGGTCCCAGAAGGGAGTCGACCTCGGGGAGGAGGACGACCGCGAGGACGACGGCGAGCGCCCGCCGGTCGTACGACCCTCTCAGCAATCCCGCCGCGAGCACTAACGCGAATCCGGCGTGGACGATCGAGGAAACCATCTATCGGCTCGCCTCCCCCGCCTCGTCGGCGGACGGTCCCGTCTCGGTCCCCGCTCGCGTCCACGGTCGGAACCGGACCGCGAGCGACGCGACCGCGCTCGCGAGGACGACCGCCTGCCAGCCGGCGTCGACGACGACGAACTCGCGCTCGCTCCCGAGCGCGAGACCCGGTCGACCGTCCGGGTTCACCCACGTGGAGACGGCGCGCGTCTCCGTCGTCCCCGTGCTCTCGAACGGGAGGAGACCGGGCCCGTCGGCGGTCGTCGAGACGAACGTCTGGACGACGCCGTCCTGCGTCGAGAACAGCAGAAGGCCGTCGACGACGTAGTAGACGTTCTCGACGGGGTACAGCAGGCTGACGCCCGGTTCGGCGAAGAGATCCGGGGCGACGCCGGCGACCGCGAACCCGGCGAGCGCGACCCAGCCGACCCGCACGCCCCGCCAGCCGTACCGCTCCCGGAGCGCGGACCGCTCCCGGAGCGCCGTGTCCCAGTAGAGGAGCCCCGCGAGCGCGAGCGGGATCCAGACGTTGTGAGCCAGCGCGTTCGTCGCGCCCGGTATCGCGAGGCTCGCGACCGCGTCGAGGGTCGGGAGGAGGGCGGCCGCGACGACGACCGCGACCGATCGGCCGTCGAACGCCGGCCCGAGGAGCGCCGCCGCGAGCAGCGCGCCGAGCGCGGCGGTGAGGGGGGTCGGTGTCATTGGCGGTCCCTTCGGTCCCGCGATGATAAGCCCTCGGACGGTCGGCGGTTCCCGCCGTCTTCGGCGCTCGCCGGCCGAAGGTATTCGGGCCTCGATCCCGAACCGTCACGCGATGAAGGTCGGACTCCTCTCGGACGTCCACGCGAACCTGCCGGCGCTGGAGGCGGTCCTCGAGGACATGCCCGCAGTGGACGACATCGTCTGTGCGGGCGACGTCGTCGGCTACAACCCGTGGCCCGCCGCGTGTCTCGAACGCGTCCGCGAGGTCGCCGCCGCGACGGTCCGCGGCAACCACGACCGCACCGTCGAGACGCCGGAGAGATACCGCGCCAACCGGATGGCCGAGGCCGGGCTCGAACACGCGAAGCGGGAGCTCTCGGCGGAGGGACTCGGATGGCTCCGCGAGTTGCCGCGGGCGACGCGGTTCGCGGACGGCCGCTATCACCTCGTCCACTCGCATCCCGCGCCCGAACGCGAGGACGCGTACGTCTACCCCGAGGAGTTCCCGGCGCTCGACCGGCATCTCGACACGCTCGCCGAGGAGGAGGCGACCGACCTCGACGGGCTCGTCCTCGGTCACACCCACGTCCAGGGGGCTCGGTCGGTCGACGATAGGCTCGTCGTCAATCCCGGCAGCGTCGGCCAGCCCCGCGACGGCGATCCCGACGCCGCCTACGCGGTGCTCGACGCCGACGCCGGCGAGGTCGACCTCAGGCGGGTCGCGTACGACGTCGATCGCGTCGCCGCGGCGGTCGAGCGGGAGGGGTTACCGGAGCGGACCGCAAACCGGCTGTATCGCGGTGAGTGAGCGTTTCAGCCCAGAAAGCCCGCGACGAGAAGCAGGTTCCGCCCGGCCGCGAGAAGCGATATCGCTCCCACGCCGGCGCACATCACCGCCGCGACGAGCCGGCGGCTCCCGCCCGCGACCGCGACGGGGATCCCGATGACGACCATCCCGAGCGCCTTCGTGACGAGCATTCCGCGGAGCGGGCCGAGCCACGTGATGAACGTTCGGCCGACGGGCGACCCCTCCACGAACTCGCCCGTCGAGATCGCGAGGTACGTCGACCCCACGTCGGCGACGGTGCCGACGAGGAGGAGGACGACGGCGGCGGCGAGGCGTCCCGACACGAGCGAACGCACGCGTCCGGCGAGTATAAACACCCTGACCTCTCCCGGCTACCTCCGACCGTTCACGCTCCAGTTCGCCCGCGGCCGACGCGGCTGGCCGGCCGCCGCGCACGCCCCATAGACATTTAACCCGGTCCGGCCCGTACGACCGATAATGAGTGCTTCCGACGAGAACGCGTACGACGTCGCGGTCGTGGGCGGCGGTCCGGCCGGGCTGACGACGGCGCTGTACGGCGCGCGGCTCGGCCACGAGACGGTGCTGATCGATCGGGGCGGCGGCCGCGCGGCGATGATGGCCGACACCCACAACGTGATCGGCGTCACCGAGGAGATCTCCGGCAACGAGTTCCTCGCGACCGCCCGCGAGCAGGTCGCCTCCTACGGCGGCGAGTTCGTGCGCGGCTTCGTCGAGTCGGTCGAGCGCACCGACGACGGCCGGTTCCGGCTCGTCGCGGGCGACGACGAGTTCACCGCGGAGCGGGTGGTCCTCGCGACCGGGTTCTCCGATAAGCGTCCCGACCCGCCGCTGCCCCGAACGGGGAAGGGGCTCCACTACTGTCTCCACTGTGACGCGTACATGTTCGTCGACGAGCCGGTGTACGTGATGGGTCACGGCGAGGCGGCGGCCCACGTCGCGATGATCATGCTCAACGTCACCGACGACGTGGACCTGCTGACCCGCGGGGCGGAGCCGACCTGGAGCGACGAGACCGCGGCCCAACTCGAGGCCCACCCGATCGAGGTGGTCCGCGAGGAGGTCGCGGGCGTCGAGAACGACCCGGACTCCGGCTGGCTGGAGGCGCTGGAGTTCGAGGACGGCACCCGACGGGAGTACCGCGGCGGCTTCCCGATGTACGGCTCCGACTACAACACCGCCCTCGCGGAGTCGCTCGGCTGCGAACTGACCGACGACGGGCGGATCGACGTCGACGACCACGGACGCACGAGCGTCGACGGCGTCTTCGCGGTCGGCGACGTCACGCCAGGCCACAACCAGATCCCGGTGGCGATGGGCCAGGGCGCGAAGGCCGGCCTCGCCATCCACAAGGAGATCCGCGAGTTCCCGCGCTCGACGGAGGCCATCGCGCGCGACGGCCCCGTGAGCGACGAGGAGGTGCCCGCCATCTCGCCGGAACTCTTAGCGACCGCGGTCGCCCACGAGGGGCACGCCGGCGGGCCGCGGGAGTCGCCGTCGGCGGAGCCGGAGGCGGCCGCGGACGACGACTGAGTGGCGGCGACGACGACGTTGGTGACCGCGGCGAGCAAAAGGGTAAGTTCCTTATTCCAGCACCGCATCCCCGAAAACGCGCGCCGGTGGTCTAGTGGTAGGACCTGAGCCTTCCAAGCTCATGGCCCGGGTTCAAATCCCGGCCGGCGCATACGCAGACCGGTGTCTTCTGGCGGTTTTCCGGCTTCTGAAACAAGAAAGGAGAACCATGTCACAGGCTCATACGCCGGGTGCCAAAAACGCACCTCCGCGCCGTACAGCGATTTCCAGAAGTGCCAGGCTCAAAACATATAAAAAAGTTTCAGACGATCTAATTAGATCTCTAACGTGGAGGTGTCGCTAAATGACCGAGCACGTCGAAAATATCGTTGTCATACCTGAAAAATCCCGAAATTACCTGAATAACCGTCAGTCACTGGACTATCGCAGCCATCGCAAACAGCTGATCAAGTGGGCGATCACTCTCGGCAAAGACACAGAAAAAGCAGAAGGCTACGCGCACGAAACAGTCAGAGCACGAAGCTACCGACTCGATAGATTCTACCGCTGGATCTGGCAGAACCAGACAGACGGCTACACACTCGAAATAACAACGGAACACGCCGACGAATACCTGAAATACTTGGCATATCAGGAGCACTCAAAGACATTCAAAGCCAGCTGCCAGAAAGCGATCAAGATGCTGTTCAAATGGCAGAACTTCCACCAAGGCAAAGACATCGACTGGGACCCTGTCATCAACTTCAACCAGTACCAAGGAACCAGCCAGCCACGAGACTTCCTCACACGAGACGAACGCAGAAAACTCCGAGAAGCCAGCCTCGAACACGGAAGCGTACCCCACTATAACTCAGTTACTCCCGAAGAACGAGACAAGTGGAAGGCCCACCTCGCACAACGTTTCGGCAAACCCAAAGAAGAAATCGGTATGGACGACTGGAAACGAGCCAACAGCTGGAAAGAACCCAGCATCATTTGGACCTCGATGGACGCAGGACTCCGCCCCGTAGAAGTCGGCCGAGCACGCACCTCCTGGGTCGACCTCGAAAACGGACTGCTCCGTATACCACGAGAAGACTCCTCTAAAAACACCGAGAACTGGACAGTCAGCCTCCTCGAACGCACCACCAATATACTCAAAAAATGGATCGAGGAAAGAGAACAGTACCCAAAGTATGAGGACACAGACAAGCTCTGGCTCACCCGCAACGACAACCCCTACGGCACCCAGTCACTCAATTACCTCCTCGAAAGAGTCTGCAAAACCGCCGACCTACCCAAAGAAGACCGAGACCTAACCTGGTACTCAATACGTCACTCAGTCGGGACATATATGGCCCGAGAAGAAGGCCTCGCCGCCGCACAAGCACAACTCAGACACAAATCAGAACAAACCACCATGAAATACGACCAAGCACCCCTAGAAGATCGGAAAGAAGCACTCGAACGAATGGGCTGAAATATCGACGATCTCGGCCTCTCCTAAACACTCGCCAGTCAAGAATACACTATGGGAGTTAGTCGTTCGTTCTTCAGGGCTGATTCAAACCTGATTTTCTGGGCTGCCGATAGACATTATAGACTGATTCAGAGCTGGATTCAGGGGATTGGGGGATTTTTTCTGGACTGATTCAGAGCTGAATTATCGGCTGGCGGCGGCACTCTTTTCTAATTTATTCTCGTTCTGTACTATGTGACGGATTGGAACGAGGACGCGGTCAAATCTCGCTTGAGAGAAGTAGTTCAGGATTTCATCCAGAGGGTGAGATCAGAACACGAAGAGATTCCTAGCAGGGTTGTAAGAAGAGTGGATGAATCAGGTCAGCCGCGTAGAGAAACTGTAGCTTCTCCATCTCGTGTTATGACTGAGTATCGAATTGGTGCAGAGAAGGAAACTCCTATACTCAGAGATGCGGGTGAATGGTTGTATGACTCAGGTAATGGGTTTGAAATCACCCTATCAGATGATGACGGTGATGAGATAGAGAATCCCGATAAGGATCAAGTTGTTCCTTGGTATACAAACGAGATCTTAATGCTGGCCTGTCAGGTGATGGACTACGGAGGAAGCTTTACCTACTCAGAGAGGGCGTTTGAGGCTGCCTTTGAGAATTATTTTAAACCAAAATATGAGGAATTGAACCAGTATGAGATTATTATTCCACTGCTCAATTTTGATGGGCCTGACCACCGGGTAGAACTAGATTCAGATATTGATGTGGAAACAGGAGATGATCATCACGGGGAAATAAGCCATATTGAGATTTCACCTCTGACATCTAGCGAGTTGAGCGGCATCTACACCTTTGAGATAAGAGCACTTTCACTTGGATCGACAGGATTGAATCGCGTCTCCTTCTGGTCGCACAAACTCAAATTTGAGGTTCAAACTGATACAGGTGGACATGGAGGTCTTGAAAACAAGGCGATTGACCGGGTATTGACCGCTCTACGATTTTTCAAAGAAGACACAGAGGCTGTGGGGCGAAACAAACACTATCGGCGGGAGCCTAATTGGTTAGACTTTCGAGAAAACATTACTAACGTCAAAAGCTCAAGTGGGCCGATCTATTCCTCTAACCTAACAGGCGGTAGCTATCAGCTTGAAGATTCAGAAGTGGAGGATTTCAAGCAATTCTGGAACATCTACAGTCAGAGATTGGATCCAGGTGGTGACTCGAATATATCCACGGCAATAAGACGGTTTAATCAAACTTTCAGTAAGGAGACAGAGGAAGATCAGTTAATCGACTGTGTGATAGGATTTGAATCTACACTACTCAAAGAAGTAACCCATGGTGAGTCATATCGGTTTAGACTTCCCCTCAGAGCAGCTCTATTTCTTGACGAAGGATCTGACTACAGCAGAGAATACATTTATCGATTCTTCAGGGCGATCTATGATGCCCGAAGTAGCGTCGTCCATACAGGTGGCGAATTAGGACCGCAAGAGATCTGTGGTGAAGAAGTCCGACCAAGAGAATTCGTCAACCGCACACGCAGTTTCCTTAGACAGACCATCATTCAGTACCTCGATAATGAGGCCGAGGGGAAAAACGTAGATCAAACGAATCAGGAGATTGATGAAGCGATGAGAACCGCATCATTCTCACCAGATCAATGAACAGAAATTCGTCAAGAGCAGCTTAAAATCGCTTTTTGACTCCTTGAGTTGATTCAGCCGCCATTTCGACTGTTTCGGCATCTTTGAAAATAGAGAATAAGAACTAGTAAGGGAGTTCGGCGATTTCGGCGTGTCGAAAAGTATAGTTTAGATATGGTTCTCAGAATTTCCTATCATTTGAAAACAATTGAAGTCATACAAAATAGTAGAGCTTGGGAAAATGGAGGAACAGGATATACTCGATCTTTCGGATGAAGAAGTCAATAAGATAGAGAGGGTAAATCAATCGTTCGCCGAAAGAGAACAGGCTGAAGCAGCAAAAGAACGACATCAGAAGCTACGAGTCCTTTTCGAGCGAGCCTCGAGAGATGCTCTTCCAGGAATAGCATACATGGTCTACGTCGGATATCTAGCTCTTGCAGTCCTATTTCGCCTAATGGAATACAGTGGAGAGAAGCTGTACATCGGAAGCTTCCTGCTTTTCGTGATAGTGGTAGCTCCCCTGATTCTCTTGCCATCAAACTTCTGGGCTATACTAAAGAGAAATACACTGGAGAGATTTACCGATCAATAACTCAATCTTATAAAGTTTCTAGGCCAATATTCACTTGAAAACACAAACGAAGAGAAGAGACTAGGAAAGCACGACAAAGAACAGATATCTACCGTTAATATAGAGGCGGGTCCTGCCATTTTACCCAGGGTTCAGTGGTTATCCATTCGAACCCTTGTGTTCAGGATCATTCGAAGTCGTGTGTCTCCCGGTTCTCCTTCTCACTGCAAACGTGAAAACTGCTCTATGTCTACAACCCAATACGTCGATGTCAACCGAACACTCCAAAATCTCGAAGACCAGCTAGATCCTGAGAACGTAGAGGCGATCCACGAGTTCGTGGATCACTGCGCCGCGGAAGGAATCAGCGAGGTACAGCAAGATCGACTCGTATGGTCCTGGAAAACTCTGCTTCAGAAGTTCGCTCCCGACAACTTTCGTATGAAGGGAGCGTCTAAGAGCGAACTCAAATCCTTGATGGCTGGGGTCAACAGAAGCGACTACGCCGACTCCACCAAAGTCAAGTTCAAGACAGCGGTCAAGAAATTCTACCGAATCCAGAACGGAGGCCACGAACAACCCGAGAAAACCCGTTTCTTCAAAGTCGGCAAGGAGAGTTCTTCAGTTGAACGCGAAGACCTGTTTACAGAAGACGAGCTGAAACGGTTGTTCCGCAGCTTCTCAAACGTCCGCGACCGGGCCTTCACCAAAGTACTGTACGAGTCGGCGGCACGCCCTGGAGAACTTCTCTCCCGGAACATAGCCGACTTCACAAGCAACGGAAAAGGCGACTTCATCTACCTGCAAGGACTCAAGGGAACTCCCGACCGCACCAACCAGCTCATCCGATCAGGAAGAACAGTCGGAGAATGGCTGGAGCAGCACCCGCTTGGAGGAGAGCTCGGCAGTATCGACGACAGGAGTGCACCTCTCTGGGTGAAGAACGAACAGCAGGAATGCAAAAAGTGCGGAGAGATACCGCAGAAGCACGACTCCGGTCACGAGTATGAGGCTGATCTACGGGATCGGATGAACTACAGCAGCTACTACCGACGCTTCAAAGCCGCCTGCGAGAAGGCGGATATCCCCGACAACAAGACCAAGCCCTACAACCTGCGCCACACACGACTGACCGAAGTTGCGACCTTCATGGGCTACGAACAGCTGAACAAGTTCGCCGGCTGGGTACCCGGATCAGACCGAGCAAAGGTCTATGTCCACCTCAACAACGACGACGTCAACCGCGCAATCAGAGAAGAATACGGCCTTGAAAACAGCGAGGACGAAGAAAAGGAAATAGAGTGTCCGTTCTGTAGCGTATCGAATCAGTCAGGACACAGTGAATGCCGGAACTGCGGAAGACCGCTAGAACTGGAAAAGCGAACCAAGCAGGAAGACAAACGGAGTATTTTGGAACGCCTAGCAGAGCTGGAGAACCGGGGAGTTTTGGATAGACTGGAGAATCTGGGTTAGTGAATTTCAGTCACCTCTTTCCTAGGAAACCGCCACCAAATATTGGTTCTTTGAAGGCCCTTGGTGTGCCAAGAATTATATGGTTCACATGGGCTTTACTAACTAATGTATAGGGGATTCGAACTCACCGACTCTGAAATCAAATATTTGAATCCTTATGATGCCGTTGAATTCTTTCGTGATCTTCTCTGGGCAGAGGCCTCGGAAACAAGTGTTATTCAATCGTCTGCTCATGTTCCAATGGAGATAAATAGGTCAGATGGCGGACTAGACGCGAAGATTGAGGATGCGGATCCAAGAAGAGGGGATATCATACCTGCAGGAGATTCTGGATTCCAAATCAAATCATCTGCTTTGTTGAATCCGATGACGGCGTCGGGGTCACTGTTTGAGCGCCTGTTCGAGGTTGTAGACTGCGGCGGTCAACACGAGTTCGCGGAACTCGCGGTACCACGCGCGAGGATGGACAGCGGGGCC